>NC_015844.1:4051974-5521712 GCF_000973105.1 Zobellia galactanivorans
AAAAGCCGGTGCCGTGGACCGATGTTTACAAAAGGTATGCCACGGATACACGTAGGATTGACTCCGCCGTGGGCGATATTCTCCAACTTTTAAAAGACCTTAAAATTGATGATAATACCTTGGTCATATTTACTTCCGATAATGGGCCATCGGTAGAATCGTATTTGAAAGACCAGCCCATTGTACCTACTTTCTTTGGTAGTTACGGACCTTTTACCGGAATCAAAAGAGACTGTTGGGAGGGAGGACTGCGTATGCCGACCATTGCAAGATGGCCTGAAGCTATTAAACCGGGAACGGTTGTTTCCAGCCCTAGTATATCTTACGATTGGATGCCTACCTTTTCTGAAATGGCCGGTTTGCCGGCTCCGGCGGTTTCCAACGGAACCTCGTTGTTGCCTTCCCTAACAGGAAAAGGAAAGCAGTCACCCAGTACTATTTATGTCGAATATTTTGAAGGTGGAAAAACACCGGGCTATGATGATTTTAGCGCCGATTTGAAGAGCCGTTGTCGGAATCAAATGCAGATGATACGAAAAGGCGATTACGTGGGGGTTAGATATGATATTCAGTCGGAAAAGGATGACTTTGAGATCTATAATGTAATCGATGATATGAGCCAATCGGTAAACCTAGGCGAGTCTGCCAATTTTACGGCGCTTCAAGAAGAAATGAAAGCCAATGTTTTACAGCGACGAATGCCCAATGCTACTGCAGCTAGACCTTATGATCAAGCCTTGGTTCCGGGCGTTGTGGAAAAAGAGGTGAAAGAAGGCATTGCTTGGAAATCCTACGAAGGGAAATTCCGTTGGGTGCCATCTGTTGAATCCTTAACCCCAAATGAAACGGGGGTATCTGCCCATATAAATTCCGAAATTCGAACCTCGGGCAATAGTAGTATCCTTTATTTTGAAGGATATATAGAAGTGCCCGTGGATGGAGACTATACTTTTTATTTACGTGCCAATGCAGGAGGGGTATTGCGTATCCATGAATCTACCGTTATCGATGCCGATTTCGGATACATAAAGAATTCTAACATGAGCGGGCAATACAGGCTGAAGGCCGGGTTACACCCGGTTAAATTCTATTTAAAAAACGGTAAAAAGGCTAGTCCCCAATTCAAATTGGAATGGAGTGGGCCTTCTTTTGCCAAAGAAGCTATTTCCGAGTCGGTTCTGTTCCATTAAGAAAAGACGACTTGCGAAAGGGGGCTATTAGCTGCTTGGTGTTATTTCGATATAGAAAGGTTTTAGGTAACCACTGGTATTGTAAAGTAAGGGGGTTAGCTTGTAACTCCCTTTTGATAGCTTGAGGTTTTTTACTTCTAGCACATCATCGGAAAGGTTTTTAAAGCTTAGCGATTCTTTTAGGGACCCTATGGTCAATTTTAAGTTTATGTCACCGCCTATTTTTCGGCCCATATGAATTTTGATGGTGTAGTTTCCTTGTTTTGCAACGGTAATCGCCCATCCTACAATCTCCTTGTTAAAATTGGGGTCTAAGGTAAATTCCCCGTCATTGAGGTTTAGAACCGTAGTAGGTTCGTGTACCGTACCTATAATGGCAGGGTGCGATTTGATAAAATTAGGCTCGGCAAACATTTCATCCAGCCACTGGTCCAATTCGGTTTTTAACTCCTTGGATTTTTTGTTTTTTGGAGTTGCCAAATTCGTCAGTTCATAGGGGTCTTGGGCCAAATCATATAGTTCGAATTTCTCAACGGAGGCGTTCCCATCACAATTGCCTACGAGCTTGAACTCCTTGTTTCTAATGGAGATATTATTGTATTTTTCGGGGCCACCACGTACCCAACTTCGCACGATGGAGCGATTTTCCAAAGTAGTATCACGACCGGATAAAAGTCCAAGAAGACTGGTACCGTCTATTTTTCGGTCTGTAGGCACCTTGGCCCGGCATAGCTCGGCCAATGTCGGCAAGATATCATAATGGGCGGCAGGCGTATTTATATCCCTATTGCCCATAAATTTTGAAGGTAAACGCCAAAAGCTCGGAACGCGAACACCACCTTCGTAAACATAGGATTTTCGGCCTCGCATGCCAGCAATGTACCGGTCATGCTGAGGGCCATTGTCCGTCATAAAAATAACTAAAGTATTCTCGCTAAGTTTTAAATCATCGAGTTGCTGAAAAAGCCGCTTTAAGTTGTCATCTATATTGGATACCATGGCATAGACTTTTCTAGCTTGCTCCTTGGTTTTTTCATTCATTGCAGGAAAAGGTCTGTTATCATTTTCAAAACCGGAAGCAGGGTCGATATCCTTATATAGATCGTAATATTTTTGAGGAACCTGCAGAGGGGCGTGTGGCGCGTTGTAGGCAAGGTAAAGGAAGAAAGGTTTGGCCTTGTTTTGATCTATAAAATCAATGGCGACATCGGTAAACACGTCGGAGCAATAGCCTTCACTTTGAAACATTTCTCCATTTTTCCAGAGTACGGGGTTAAAATAACTGCTGTCTCTTTTTGCCGTATTGGGCCAATCTCCCGGCTGACCTATACCACCGGATAAATGACGTAACGTAAAATCAAAACCTTGGTCTTGGGGTCTTGAGGGATAATTATCGCCCAAATGCCATTTGCCGACCATACCTGTAGCATAGCCTTCCTGTTTTAGCATTTCCGCGAGGGTTATCTCATTTGTAGACATAATGGCCCCACCTCTATAAGTATCCCTTACACCTGTTCTTAAGGGGTGTCTACCGGTCATTAGTGCCGCTCTTGTAGGAGCACATACGGGAGATACTATAAATTCATCAAATCGAACACTTTCTCGGGCAAAAGCATCGATTGTGGGGGTTTTCACATGCGGATTGCCATAATAGCCCAAATCACCAAAACCTTGATCGTCGGTCATGACCATAATGACATTGGGCCTCGGGTTTTCCGGTGCTTGGGATTGAAGGTATAGACAGAAATGACTTAAGACAAGTATTAGTACTTTAGAATGTTGAAACATAGGTGCTTTGTATAAAACGAATATCGGGTTAACGCGAAATACGCCGGACAATGGTTTTTTTGTTGACCTTCGCCATTTTATTGGGTGTAGGGTACCATTCCATTTTTGTCTACATGATAACCGTATTTTTTTATGTACTCAGGTCCTGAAAGAAACGCGTCGTTATTGGCATTCAACCTTTGGGTCAATGTCTTGTCAAGCCTTTCTTGTATTGCGCTAAACTCAGCTTGGCCGATAAGGTTATTTTGTTGAAAGGGATCCGTTTGATTGTCATATAAAAGCCACGGCCCGTTTAAATCTCGGGCATAGGTGTACCTGAGGGTTCTAAGTCCCCTAAACTCCTTGCCTCCTCTATGTCTGCCCCATTGTCCAAAAGGTTGGATACATCTTATTTCGGCTGCGTAATCTATATCGTCTTCATTGTTTTTAATGATGGAACTAAAGTTCATGCCTTCTATGCTTTTGGGTATGTCAATATCGCACAAGCCCAATAATGTGGGTAAAATATCTTCGGTATTGATAACTGTTTTTTTGACCGCGGGAGCCAGGTTCATGTCCTTAGGTAATTTCATTAACATGGGTACCCGAATAGATTCTTCATAGGGTTGCTGCTTTTTGTAGGCTCCTTGTGAACCTAGCATATCCCCATGGTCGGAAGTGAAGAGTATCAAGGTGTTTTCCCATTGTCCCTCTTCCTTGAGTTTTTTGGTGATTTTCCCGATCATATCATCTATGGCCGCAATATGGGCATAATAGCCGGCCAAATCGGTTTTGGCCTTTTCCTGCATTTCTTCCGGTACGTTTTCCCGTAGTTTGATGTTTGCAGGGTCGAACATCTTTCTATACTTCTCCGGTGCGGTATGGTAGGGGGCATGTGGCGTGCCATAGGAAACGATCATCATAAAAGGTGATGAGTCCCCATTTTTGGTCTGGATATAATTTAGGGCCGCATCGGTCTGGTCAAAAGTATCGTAGTGTTCCCAGATTTTTTGTTCGGGATCGAGATTGTCATAGTAAACGGAATGATTGTAATCATGGGTGCATTCATTGGCCTTCCAAAAATCGAAGCCCTGTCTTCTCGCTCCCGGAGGAACATTTTGAAGCCTGCCGTGTCCGTCTAAATGCCATTTGCCGATATATCCGGTATCGTAATGGTTCTTGTTGAATATTTTGGCCATGGTCAGCGCATTGGTATCCAATTGCACATCGTTCATAAAAACGCCATTGCTCAAAGGCCGTTGGCCGGTCAATAGTGATGCTCGAAACGGGGTACATACCGGTGTGCCCGATACGGCATTTTCAAAGTTTAGGCTCTCGGAAGCCAATACATCTAAATTAGGGGTAATGGCATTGGGGTCACCGGCATATCCTGTAGCTTGGGCACGCCATTGATCGGTCAAAAGAATAAGGACATTGGGCTTTTGAATAGCCCCTTTATCTGAAGGGGCCGCTTTTTTGGTTTCATTGCACGATATACTTGAGATAAGAATACCGGCCCATAGGAGATGGGAGAAAAAGGGGAAGAGACTTCTTATAAAATTATCGGGCATAATGCTGTAGTTTTTAAATGATGCACAGGGCGGTTGTTGGGTTCAAGTGACTTCCTTTGGGGGTTATTCAATTTCCCAATCATCGGTTCTAAAGGAAGAAGCGGGTAGGCCTTCGGTATTAAATAGTTCCCCTTCAACAAAGTCATCAAAGGCATAGCGCACGGCTACGGGCTCTTTTACGAAGGCAGAGAACAGCGTGATTCCTTGCCAGTTGATAGTGGCATGGGCCGGATAGAAACGCTTGTTTTTTCCGGCAATCTTAAAGTTGGTAAGTGCTTTTCCAAAGGTATTTAAACCGTGTTGGGCGTGATCAAAGGTCAATCTTACCGCTGGGCCTTCTATGGTCATTTCCTTTAAAACGGGACCGGAGTAGGCAATACCCGGAATTTCGTAGGTCTGTGCCAAGGCTTGATAGGCAAAACGTTCACCGCCCACTTGCTTATTAGAGGGGTGAATGCAATTCTTCTCGCCAATATCCATTAAACAGACCATTCCCGTGTTTTCGGTAAGTTTTAAGGTGTTATACTGGGCTTCTCTGAGCAAGGCCGAATTTATACCGGGTGTAGCGTAATCATACGGTGCAATTTGGGCATAGTAAAAGGGAAAATCGCCTAGGCCCAATTCCTTACGCCAATTCGCGATGAGTCCGGGTAAGAGTTGCCCATATTTTTTAGGATGCTTTCTATTCGATTCCCCTTGGTACCAAATGGCCCCTTTTATGGTATAGCCGATAATCGGATGGATCATGGCATTGAACAGGGCAGAGGGTATTTTCTGCGATAACTTTCCTTTAGCGTCCAAGCCCGGTTCGGGTACCCAATCGAATTCTTTTAAGCCATCTTCACTGATCCAAGGCTCTATGGCCGTTCCGCCCCAGCTAGAACTGATCAATCCTACAGGTACCTGAAGAACCTCTTGCAACATTTTGCCGAAATAATAGGCCGTGGCACTAAAATTTGCGGCCGTTCCTGGAGTGGAATTTTGCCACTCGCCATTAAAATCTTCCAATCTTTTTAAGCTGGCATTTCGCTCAACGGTAAAAAAACGTAAGGAGGGATTGGTAGAGGTCGCAATAGCTTTGTTCGAGCCTAGAACAGGTTGGTTGATATTACCTTTAAGCGTCATAAACATGTTTGATTGCCCGGAGCAAAGCCATACTTCACCGATAAGGACATCTGAAAGGGTCAATGTTCTTTCATCGGAAATCGTAATGGAATAAGGCCCTCCCGCAGCAGGGGTTCGGATTTTCAATCGCCAGTCCCCACGTAAGTCGGCATGGGTTTTATAGGTCTTGTCATCCCAAGAAGTCTTTATTTCAACAAGGTGGCCCGGAGAAGCCGAACCCCAAATGGAAGTGTTCGATTGTTGCTGAAGTACCATATGGTCCCCAAAAAGGGCAGGTAATTTTATTTCGGCTTTGGCCACAGGGGCCACACATAGGAGAATAAGAAATAAGAGCTTTTTTACGATCGAATTTTTAAGCATAGTCGAGATGATGGTTAAATAGTGAAGTGTTTTATTTTTTGTTGAGGATGAGTTTTATTTTTTTCCAAGGATGGGGATATGCGGTAATCCATAATTCTGGGTCAAAGCTTAAATTGGCTTTATCATAGCCCATGACAAAAACATCGATTTCTTTACCTACCATATTCTTGTCCAAAGGAATATAATAGGTGTAATTCGTATCCCTGCGTGAATTTAGAAATTCCCAGGTGTTCGAAGGGAAGGAGGAAGCCCTGTCATTTGCACCGATATAATTTTCGCCGATTTTGGCACCGGCATAGGCCCCCTCAATACCGTGTTTTCCATTTAGGGCAACACAGAGATAGCTGCCATCGGCAATTTCGTCCAAGACGATTTTTGACTTCCATACTTTTTTTGCGATTTTCTTACTGGAATGCGCAAACAGATTAGAGGCTTTCCACAAGCTACGATCCAGTTTTTTTCCATTCGCCAGACCTTCAATTTCTACGATGCGTTGCGGAAAATTTTTAAACCGTAAATAACGTACCTTTTTATTGAGGCTTATCTCTATTTGTGTAGCCGCCAAATACGTGATTTCTTCCCAATGGACCAAGTTGGTGGATACCTCTACAAAATTACCTTCGGCAACTAGTAAAGGCTGTAAGGAAAACTCGTCTGGAACGGTAATTATAAGTTTGTCCATATAGGTGACTTCACCTAAATCTAAGCGTAAGCTCCCGCCATCGACCCTTGGGTCTAAACGAAACTTCCGGGAAGGCCAAAACCCGGTTTTTAAATTGCCGTCAAATAAATTTTTATCCCAAACGCCTCTGTTGACAAATGCCTTTTGATTGAAAAATGCATCCCTTGCCGCCTTTACCTCGGGTATAAGGGTTGCTCCGGAACGTTGTAGTGAACGTACTTCCAGGGCATTGTTATCTGCCGCAAATACGGTGGCTTCGTATATAGATTCCACATCTTCGGGAATGGCCGTTTCGGTAAAGGGGCTTAGTTTACGGTGAAAATTGTTCCTTAGCTTATTTCCCGGGAAATTCAACTTCAGTTTTTTTCCTTTGACTAACCGTTGCACCTTTTTACCGTTTATTTCTGCTGAGGTATATTGGTTTTCGTTCTGTAATTGAATGTTGGATGTCGTTCCCGGCATTCCCAAGAGTTCAATTTCAATAGGGGCGTCGTCCACATTTTTTACGGTTTGAAAATTGGCGCCGGCAATTAGGGGGGCGTCATATGCTTGGGTTGTTGCTAAAAATAAAGCCGATCTAAAAGGCAACACTTCAACGGGAATGCTTTCGCCTTTGGAAAATGTACCGATCATTTTTTCGGTCGGGTGTAATTGTAGCAATGTAATAGAACCATCACCTTTAAGTCCGATTTCTTCATCGAGTTGTATGGCATAAGTGGCGGCTTCCCACTTTAGGTTTCTTAGGCTTATTAATTGGGTTTTTCCATTGCCTCGGGTTACCGCGTTTGGTCCGTACGATTCATCAGCGACTTTTCCGTCGACCAGAATGTCTCTATACTTTTTGTGAATGTTGTAAATGTGGGCCAACTTAGAAAATTCATTCTCATTGAGTAGCCAAGGGTTTCCGTAAATTTCGGGGGATAAGATCAACTCGCGGTTAAAGGCTTGTAAGATCAAATCATCTTCCCAATAATCTAGGCAAGACGAAATACATACGCCATGGTCTTCCGTTAAGCGCTGTAAACCGGGAACCAAACCTCGCGATAGGGCAGAGGCCCTATGGTGTGGAGCGGTAACGTTATTGGTCATATGCACATCTATATAGGTTTCGTGACCTTCCCATAAGAAAGTGGTAGCGTAAGGTGCGGCTTTATCAAGACCTATACGATGGTTCAGTAAAATGAGGTCGGGACTATGCACACGGCATTGTTGCATCATATTGATGAAGGCATCTTCCTTTTCGGGGCGTAGCGGTCCACATACGGCATCAAACTTAAAGAGGGCAAAGTTATAATCCTTGCACAACTTTACCATTTGGTCCGTGCGGGCCTTTTCCTCCTCTGGCGTATCTCCAAACCCATCCGGTCCGCCCCAAACCCCTAATCGTATATCAAGGGATTTGGCTTGGGCGTAAATTGGGTCAAAACCGTTGGGAAACTGGGTTTTGAATCTATCGGAATAGATACTGCCATAAAAATTCTTGCCGTCAATAGCCCCTGCATCCATGGCATAAATATCCAACTGCATACCATATTCCTTCTTTAGCCATCCAAAGAATTCCAAATTGATCTTTGTTTGTTCTGCGGCGGCCCCTTCGTTGGTGTTGTTTATCCAACTAAAATATTGAGCTTTGGAAGGCGTGCGTTCATCTGCCCCGGCAGACACCTTGTTTTGTGCCGATACGGGCCAAAACGGCATTAAGAGCACCCAAAATAAAATAAGATTCCGGCTTGGAAAAAGACTGGTTGTCGTTTGGTTCATAGGTGTTTCGATGTTAGAAAATAAGATTGCGCTTCGGTATCTGACTGATGATTTATGCTTTTGGCGATACAATAATGGCGTATTGGCCTTCTTCAAGGTCGAAGTTTCCGGTTTTTAGTGCTTTGCGTTTTTTTGACTTCAATTGTACGCCCTCTTTTAAGACCGTTATTTTCTGTGAGGCATCTAGGGCTAAACTGATCTTGGCCGTAGTTCCTTTTGGGATTTCAATGCTGTATTCGTAGCTGTTGGCTGACAGCTTTTTCCAATTCGATACGATGGAGCCATAGGGCGAGTTGTATTTTGTATTTACAAATTCTAGGCCTTCCGGTGTTGACGGGGCAAGTACGAACTTTTTAAAACCGGGATGCTCAGGGTCGGGGCGGATGCCGCCCAACCACCTGTAAAACCATTCGGAAACAGAACCGAACATGGGATGGTTGTTAGAGAAAGTATTATCACTTTCTTTCCATGTCTCCCATAGAGTGGTGGCACCATTATCTACCATAAAGCCCCAACCCGGAAAGGCCTTGCTGTTGACAACGTCAAAAACGACTTCAGGTGAAAGGTTTTTAGAGGCGGCTTCCAGTATATATTTGGTTCCGAAGATACCGGTATTAAAGTGTGCCGAAGGACCGTTCTTTAATGCTTTTTGCAAAGAATCTTTGGCAGCCCCGAGCTCTTCCTTAGGGATGATGTTATGATAAAGCAAGGTAGAGAATAGGGTTTGGCGGTTTATTTTTTTAGTCACCGCTTTGTCCCAAAATTCATTTTTAATCAATTCCCTTAAATGTTCGGCAAGTGCGGCATATTTTAATTCGTTTTCTTTATCGCCCATTACCTTTGCGAAGGTTTCCATGATTTCAGCGCATTGCAGGTAGTGCGCAGTACCGGTCAATTGTACTGGAACGGGCTCTAGGGATTCGTGATCGCTCAAGCCGTTATTTACTAAGCCTTCCGGATGAATACGAGCTACTTTGTCCATCCATTCCTTATTCTTTGAATAGAGTTCTTTAACGAATGCTACATCATTGTAATAGAGGTAGATGTAATACTGTGTGGTGAGGTAGGCAGACTCCCAACTGATTCCACAATATGCAACGCCCGCAAAAGGCGCGGTGTCTACGAAGGAGGAATCCTTCATGGCATCGATCCAATCGTAGACGGTTTTTTTATAAATGTCCTGCATATCATAATTGTTGATATACGATTCACTGGTCGCGTTCAAATCGCCGCCGTACCCGAACTTCTCCCGTGCGGCACAATCCGATTGTACGCTGATCAAGTTGGTGACAAATGACCTCCTTGTAATCTCTTGAATGCTATTGAGCAACTCTGATGAACTATTGAACTCACCGGCTTCGGAAACATGGGTGTGCATCAACAAACCATGTACGTCAGAAACGGCAGGCGCCTTCTCTAGTCCCTTAACTTCCATATATCGGTAAACGTGATAGGTGAATTCGGGTTCAAACCACGAAGGGGACTCCTTGCCTACGATATAGCTGTCCGTCTGCCATGCGATTTCCGGGGCACCGGGGCCACCAATGCCTTTTTTCTTTATTTGACCTATTACGGTGGTCATGGGGTTTAACGTTCCATCATCGTAGATACGCTCTCCAAACCTGAAATTTATGGTGTCGCCGACTTTGCCACTTAACTTGATTTTATACGTGCCCGTGAAATTCACGCCCATATCAATCACATAAGTTCCTTTTTCGGGATTGGTAATGGCTACGGGGGTTATGGTTTGGGTGACTTGTACAGGAGGGAAGAATGCCTGCTGTAGTTTTCCGCCAGGACCTTTGTCCGGTATGGCCTTTGACCAAGAGGCGTCGTTAAAACCGGGCTGGTTCCAGTTCTCTATTTCTTGCTTTGCATCATACACGGTACCGAGGTAAACACTGTTTTTCTGGATGGGACCATACGTATATTTCCAGGTGTTGTCGGTATTGATGGTGTCGGTCTCCCCGTTTTTATACGCTACGACAAGTTGCGCTATAAAAGTGGGTTTGCCTACGGTAAGGTCGGTTCTTAGGTTTCGCCTGCCCCATTTTCTTAGGGGGAGCGGATTATAAAAACCGTTGCCAAGAATAACGCCAAGGCAATTGCTTCCTTCTTTTAGTTGTTGGGTGATTTCGTATGCGGTGTAATAGGTTCTTTTGCTATAGTCCGTCCATGCGGGATCCAATACATTTTTCCCAATAGCTTCCCCGTTTATGCTGCCTTTATAATATCCTGCGGACGTGATATAAAGTGTAGCCTTGGAAATTTCTCCCTTCGATTTAAATTCCTTTCTAAAAATTGGAGCAGGGTGGGCGAGGTATAATAAGGAATCGGCTGTTGGAATTTCACGCCCATAAGTTATCCACTCCGCATTGGTAAATGCCTTTTCCTCTGAAGATAAAAGTGGATCGCCACTGAATTTCGCTCCCTCGTTTTTTGCTGGCTCAAGTAAAGCGAGGTCTTTCTTGTCAAGTAGGGCAGGTGCTTCGTCATTACTGTCGAAGCCGTAAAAGGTAAGTAGACAGACCAAAACACCGGCTCCTATTAGGAACAGGTCATGGTTTACTTTTTTTCGTTTCATTTTTTCCATATTCTAGTGTGTAATTTCCTTAAAAATGTAATCTGCCCGTAGGTCGGTTTTTAATAGTGTTGATGGCTTAAGGAGCTATTACGTGTGCATCTCCCCAGTTTCCAAAAACCTTTTTTCCGGTGAACTCCAACAAGATAAAATCGAGACCTTTTACATCGATATCGATTTCTATCTTATCACCTCTTTTCATTTTCTTACTATCGAATAGCACCCGGCCTCCAAATCGTTCTTCGACCATGACCTTAAACTGGCCCGTAGCATCTTTGGGGGAACTTTTATCCAAGGAAACAATGGCCTTGAACCTTGCGGCCTTTCCGTTAAGTCGGTACATGGTAGAGGACTTGCTTTTGGCCCCAAGCCCTTTCTTGTATTTTCGACCTTTGATCTTAATGGGTTTTCCATTGAAATTGGCGTCCATTACCGGGGCATTGCCTTTCTTCAACATATAATAGATATCGCTTAGGTAGGTAATACCCGCTTGGGTGACTGTATATGCCTCTTCAGGAATTGGGGCGGGCCCTTTGACCGGCGTAGCGCCCTTGCTTCCGATTTTTAGTAGCACATGTTCGTGTTTGCCTAGACCGTTTGCCGTAAAGGAATTATCGAATTCGCCAAGGTCGTTCTTAAGCCATACATCTCTTACCTTTTGCTTTCCTTGGAGTCCGATAGTATTGAACTGCACGGTTATATCGGTTTTTTTACTTCCCTTATTGAGCATTAAGACGGCGGTAGTACCATCGGAAAGCGGTTTGTTGTAAATCTCTACACTATCCTTGTCAAATACTTTGTAGCCTTGGTGGGCCCTAGCATCTTGATTGATGGCGATGACCTCCGCAGCTAAAAGTATTTTCTTGGTTTCTTCAGTCATTTTGCTCAGATCGTTTCCGGCCATAATAGGGGCGGCCAGTATACTCCAAAGGCTAAAATGGACCTTGTCTTCCAAGGTGGTCTTAAGGTTGCCGACCTGGAGCATATCGGGATCGTTCCAGCTATCGGGTCCGGCGAATTGCCATAAACCTTGGAAGGCAGGATGGATGGAGCCATCGCCTCCAGAAGTGTTGGCACAATTATAGACGGAACGTATAGTAGGGTAAATATCACCGGAGGTACGCCAAAGCTGGCCATAGTTTTTACCGCCCCATGCCCATGCGCCACTTCCAAAATCCGAAATGCTTAATACCATGGGTCTGCGGGTATGTACAATGGCTTGATGATAGACGTCTAAATCCTCACTGGACAAGCGACCGTTTTTTATGGCAAAACAAGCGTCTAGTTTAATGTAGTCGACGCCCCAAGAAGCAAACGAATCCATATCCGTCTGTTCGTGCTCAAAACTACCGGGTAAATTTTGACAGGTGAGGTCGCCCCTGCATTCGTAAATACCATATTTAAGTCCTTTGCTATGAATGTAATCGCCTATGGCTTTCATACCGCCGGGAAACTTTACGGGATCTGCTACCAGTTGACCTGCCTCATTTCTTTCGGCGGCCATCCATGCATCATCAATAACTAAATATTCATAACCGGCGTCCCTCATACCGGAAGTGACCATAATATCGGCCATGTTCATGATTTTCTTTTCGTCGATATCTTTTTCAAAGGCATTCCAACTATTCCAGCCCATAGGGGGGGTAGGGGTTAGATAATCGCTGTTGTACGTGGCTACATGTTTTACCACTGGCTTAAATTTTTTATTGCTATCAAGCAGGTCTAGCATGGCGTTGGCCATAGATTTGCCTACGAGCAAGTAAGATTCTGCATTTCTGCACCAATGGTAGATTTGCTTGGAAGGCGAATCTTCAATATCACGCCAAAAATCCCTAGTTTCAACAACGGCGACATTTTCTTTGAATTCGGGATAATCGGCCATGGCCAACTGCGCGTTCATTAAAGATAGTCCCAAGGGGTTTTTGTCTTCCCATCCCTTCATGCCGGTAGTGGCGATTACAAAAGGGAGTTCGGGACTCCCAAGGTCGTTTCTGACATCTTTTATAAGGTGTTTTAAGTTAGATTCATAGGCTGCATTTGCCTTTTTATTGGCTCGGTCATTCCAACCTTGGTGCCATCCAAAACCTGAAACCTCATAGCCTTCGCCTTTATACCCGGGTACATATTGGTCTAGGTTTCTCAGTACCTTATAAACCGTAGACATCATTTGTACATAGTAATACCCGGTATCTTTAGGCTGTGAGGGGACACGGTTATAGCCTTGTTCCCCGGCCGCACTCGGTGGGCAGAAGTCAACTGCCAGGCTTTTACCGCCCCAGGCTGTTTTTATGAGGAGTACCTTGTTCTTAAAGTGGTCGCCCATAACATTGCCGAACTCTAGTTCTGGCCCTATGGTGTGCTTGAAGGCACCGTAGCCGGTACTCAACCTCCCGGTCTTTATAGCGTCGAATTTATCCCAAGTGTAAATGAAGACATCGTCTCTTTCACTCCACTTTCCGTCTTTGCTCTTTAGATGTTGGAATTCGCCATTTTTATCATTGGCGACCACCCATTTGAGATTGCCTTTCTCTCCTTTTTCCATTTCACCATGGCCTTGCATATTCGATTGTCCTGCAAGAATAAAGACCTTTACCGGTTCTTGGGCCGCGACCCGTGTTAGGGAAAGAAATAACAGTAGTAAAAGCGATGTAAAAAAAGGATTTGTACTTGATTTGGTCATAGGGGGTATGGGCTTGGCAGTGATTTAATTATTGGTGTAGAAATAGCGGATTCTACAGCTGTTTCCGGCTCGTTTCGGGTCTTCCTGTTGGGCAATCTTTATTTGAAGGGTATGCTTTTTGTTCTCTAGGTCCGTTGCCAATGTAAAGAACCATGGCAAGTGAAGGCTCCTGCTCCAATTGGTCAGAAGGTCTAGTTCGACCCACTTTCCCTTGTCTATTCTATATGCTATGATTCCTGCATCGGGACCTGCGACTACCGCTATGCCAACGGTATTTCCGGTAAAATTGAAGTTTAGCTTGCCATCATTGGCCTTTTCTCCGATTAACATTGGTACCTTGGTGAAATTCTCCCTAGTAGCCTTCCCATCGGTAGGCTCCCAGTTTTCTATAATTTTCCAATCCCCATTGTATTTAGCTTCCTTAATATCTACCAGTTCCCCTTTGTCGTAGCTGAAGTGGTCTAGAGGGGCGGGTAGGGCGTAGCTTTTTATTTTGTCGTCTTCGGCGACAGGTCGGACCCATGCTTCCTCCAAAAAAGAAATCATGGAATTCGCATAAATCCCCTGCCCGAACGGCGATGGGTGTAGGTTTTTAAAGTCGCCTTTCCATGTAAATTCCCCCGCGTCGATACGATCGGTTACTTCCTTGGCCAGGTTGATCGTAGGTAGCTTATAATGGGCGGCTACCTTCTCATGGTTTTGAATGACGGCAGGGATTTTACCTTGCCTATAGGTCTTCATCTTACCGGGGTCTACAAAATGCATAATAACAATATCCGTAGCGGGATTTACGTAACGGGCATGCCTAACAATGCCTTCCATGGCCCTAATTTGCTCTTGGTCGGTTCTTCCGTTTGTAGCATCGTTTACGGCAGCTTCTTCAAATAAGAGGTCTATGGGGCCACCTTTGAACAAGTCGTCTTTCATACGAAAAGCTGCGGGAGTGGAACCTGTTGAAGGAAGCCCGGCTTCGATAAATTCAAATTCCGTATCGGGGAACCTTTTTTGAATATAGTTGGAAACACTATCTCGCCATCCTCCGTTATGCGTTATGGATCCGCCCAAGAAAGCTACCCTTCCTTTTTTCCCGTGTTGGAATTTTATGGTGCTGTTTTGCAGTCCGTTCCTAAGCTTGTGGTACGCCGAGGAAGATATGGGGCCGGTTTCTTTTTTGGTGTAGTACTTGATAAAATCGGCTCCCAATCTCGGGGTTTCTATGGGGAAGTGATGCCCATGGAGGGTTTGCTTCCCTTCCGTACAGGTCACTACGGTAGCAATGCCACCAAGCGCTATGTATTTGTTGATCAAGGGAAGCGTGTTTTCGGTAGGGGGGACTACGGAATCAGTCAAACTTATCATATGTAGCACGGGAACTTTTGCCGTGGCTAACTTTTCAAGGCCGTGCATCGGCATATCTGTATATTTTTTGGCCTCGGCATCAGAAGCAAAGCCATATTCCTTCTTAAGGATTCTCCAATCTTTTGCAGAGCCAATACCGGAGCCAAATCCCCCAGGCCAGCTGGTAAAATCCAGTACAGGCGCCTCGGCATAGATACAGCTGACACGCTCAGGGTATTTTTTGGCCCAATTGTAAATGAACAAGCCACCGCGACTCACACCTTCCAATGCTAGCTTGTCGCTAAAATCGTGAGCCTTGGTCAAATACTTGTAAAACCGGTCCCAGGACTTTACGGCCCTTGGACTTCCAAATTGTGAGTTGGTATTCAAATAGGCGATATGAAAACCTTCGGAAAGTAAAATGCTATCCATTTCTGTGTGCCAGCCTGGAAATCGTGCACGCCAGACCCATGGTTTTCCGTAAAGCGGTTTGGTAGGTTCAACGATGAAAGCCTTCTTGCCGTCAAATTCAAAATCGTATTTGCTAAAACCCTTCCAGTTGGATTTTTTACCAGGGAATGTTTGGTCTACCAAAACACCCGGGGTACCTGTAAGGGATTCATAAACGATTTTGGCCATCTCACCGGCTCCCTTTCCGTTGGGATGTATGGCGTCAGGAAAGAAATCACCCTTATCTAGTAAAGGCGTGTAAAGGTCTATGAGGTTTAACCGATGTTTTTTTGCAATGCCCCTTATTTTAGGGTTGACCTCGTTCGTAACGATTTCCGCACTAATTTTCTTTCCTTTTTTATAGACCGGAGCAGCCAAGCATAGGTAAATGCTTGGTTTTGATTTTAAATTTTGAAAACTTTCGATAAGGTTGTGGTAATCGCTTTCGAAATCCGCTTTGTAAATCCAGTTAAAGTCTTTGCTGTCATTCGTACCCAGTTTAATGATGACAATATCCGGTTGGTAGTCTAAGGCCTTGGTATAGGCCTCGGTTTTAATGTAAGGGGAATTGCCCTTGGAAAGTAGTGTACGGCCGCTTACCCCAAAATTACGGACTTCATAGCCTTCACCGAGCATACGGTTCAATTGGGCCGGGTAGGCATTTTTTATTCGGTCTTTGATACCATGGCCAAAGGTGATGCTGTTACCGATACAGGCCACTTTTATCACTTCTTCATTTTGTGCATTACCATAAGAGATAGGCAATACGAACAACAGCATAAATAATATTCTGGTAAACTTCATAGGAGTAAATGGGTTTGGCTTTTTTTGCATGATCGGTTTTAGCTTTTTGGTGCTTTTTTTACAAATTCTTTGGGGAATTTAGCATCTACTTCATCCCACCATTGGTAAAGCTTCTTGTACATATGCTGTGTAAGTTCGGGTAATTCCGAAGCCAAATTGTGTGTTTCGCCAATGTCGGATTTTAGGTTGTACAGTTCAAACCGATTCTCGTTTAGAAACACGATCAATTTGTAATCACCGTCTATTATGGCACTACTGGGACTTCCTTTTTGGTTGGAACGGTGGGGGTAATGGTAGTAGGTGGCTTCATGTAGTTTATGCGATTCACCTTTAAGCAATGGCACCAAGCTTTTTCCGTCTACATGTAAGTCGGGCCGTAGGGCCTGTCCGGTCATCTCTAGAATGGTAGGGTAAAAATCCATACTGGTAATGACAGCATCGGATACGGTGCCGGGTTTGATGGTGCCGGGCCATCTGATGATGGCAGGTTCCCTTATCCCTCCTTCATACAGCCATCCTTTGCCGGCCCTTAACGGGGTGTTCGCGGTAGGGATTCCTTCTGAAGTCGATAATCCGCCATTGTCGGAAAAAAAGATGACCACGGTGTTGTCTGCAATGCCCTTCTCTTGAAGCTTACCCAGTATTTTTCCGACGGCCATGTCCATAGATTCCACCATAGCGGCATAGGTAGGATGGTCTTGTTTTATGCGGTACTTAAAAGGTTTTTGGGCATTTTTTTCTTCGGCAAAGCGTTCTTTATCGGTAAGGGCTAGGGCCTTTTTTTTCTTTTCATATTTTTCAACTCGGTCCGCAGGGGCATCAAACGGGGCATGTACGGAGTAAAGGGAGAAATAGAGCAGGAAGGGGGCTTTGGAATTTTCGTCAATAAAATCAATGGCTTCTTTTGCCAAGCGGTCCGTCATATATTCGCCTTCGGGACCGTTCTCTAAATTGGGGATGTTCCACGGGGAGAAGTATTTGTTCTTTATATATAATCCTCCTCTAAAATGCCCGGCCACGTTTACATCGAAGCCTTGTTTGTCGGGCCAGAATTTTTCCTCCCCTGCCACATTGTTCAGGTGCCATTTGCCCATAAAGGCGGTTTTGTAACCCGCGTCTTGGAGCAGTTCGGGAAATAGGACCTCCTCAAGGGGAAGGTTTCTTAGGTAATCGGGGTTGCCCGGGCCTCCAATCCATTGCGTGAGGTCGATACGCGCCGGGTTTTTCCCTGTAAGTATAGAAGCCCTGGTGGGGGAACATATGGGGGAAGCGGCATAGGCCTTCGTAAAACGAATGCCTTCCTTGGCCAATTGATCAATATTTGGTGTTTCGTAAAACGTACTTCCATTGGCAGCGATATCCATCCAACCTAGGTCATCGACCAAAATAAAAACAATGTTTGGTTGCTTGTCGGTTTGGGCGAAGACTGTAGGCCCGAGAACCGTTAAGAGTACCCATAGATTTCTGTAAAAAAGCTTGTGTAAATGCATTTAAATAATTTTGGAAAGGTTTTGCGTCAATTTAAGGACGAATATGAGAGGGGGGCACCCTACGTTTACGGATAAGAAATGCGTCAAAACTAAAACGATTTTGTTTTAAAAGTTTTTGTGAAGATTACTGGCGAGTTGCTTTATGAGTTGCGAGTTGCTCGGTTCTTGTGCAATATTGTAGTTCTCACCCGGGTCGTTTTCATGGTCAAAGAGCTCACTACTGATATAATCTCCTTTTTGCTTTTGATTCTTATTCCATGTGTACCATTCGGTGTACCGGTACCGGTCCGTTTTAACGGAGTAGCCCATACGTTCTTCTTGTCGGGTTTCCGCGGGGCCGAACCTTCCAAGTAAAAACTGGCTGTATGCGGCGGCTTTCCATTTGATACTGGGGTCGGCAAGTAAGGGAACAAAACTCTTGCCTTGCAGATGTGCAGGGACCGGAAGTCCGCTCATTTCACAGAGGCTGGGGTAGATGTCGACCAGCTCTGTAAGGGCATTGGTTTTGCTGCCTTTGGCTTTTACCTTGGCGCCGCTTATGATCATGGGAACGTGGGCGTCAATTTCATAATTTGACATTTTCCCCCATCCATTATGCTCTCCTAGTTTCCATCCGTGGTCGCCCCAAAGTACGATGATGGTGTTGTCTAGAAGGTTTAGTTTTTCCAGTTTATCATACAACCTGCCAATTTGTGCGTCTATATAAGATACACTGGCGTAATACCCGTGTTTTACCTCACGCTGGCGGTCTTCGTTCCACGGTGCTTCGTTCGGGCGGGGCAGGTCGTGGTTGTCATCGTAGTACCGCAATTCTTGATCACCATGCACGGCAAAATCGGGACTTCCTTTTGGTAGGGATTGATTTTCGGCCAGGGGAATTGAATCTCTATGGTACATGTCCCAGTACTTTTTTGGGGCATTAAAAGGAAGGTGTGGTTTGTAATATCCTACGGAAAGAAAAAACGGCTTTTCTTGAGCCGCAAGCACCTCTAATTTATCGACGGCATACGTGGTTTGGGCGCCATCGTAGTAAGCGTCATCGGGGACATCTGCGTTTTCGGTGGAATTTGCTTTTAGGTACCAATGGCCCAATGGGTCTAGCCTAATTTTTCCCTGGGCGATTAATTTTTGCTTTTTTTCTTCCTGTATATCCGTGTTTCGTTTTGAAGCGTAAACCGCATCGGGGTCAAAGGGAAAGCCTTCTAAATGAGGTCTTTCCGTCCAAGAAACGGAATCTTGTATGTCATTGTGAAAGGTTTTGCCCAGGCCAACGGTTATATAGCCATTTTGTTTAAAGTACTGGGGCAACGTTACCACGTCCGGAACATTGTTGCGGAGTTTTGTGGATAGGTCCCAGACTCGAATGGAATCAGGTCTTAAGCCGGTAAGTAAACTGGCCCTAGAGGGGTTGCAGACCGCTTGTTGGCAATAGGCCCTCATAAAGACAACGCCTTGTTGTGCGATCCGGTCTATGTTCGGGGTTTTGACAAAGTCGTTGCCATAGCTGCCAAGTTCGGGGCGAAGGTCGTCCACCGGAATAAAAAGGATATTGGGCCGGGTAGATTCCTTTTTGGGTTGCGGTTTATCGGTTCCCCCGCAATTGTATAAGGAAATTGCGAGTACGAGTAGAAGCAAATTTTTAATGCCATTCATGTCAACTTACTTTAGGGGTGATTTTGAATCGAAATACTTTATAATATAAGTTTTAAAAGTAGTTATTTTTTTGTGATATGCATTGTTTATGTTTTTTTTCTTACAAAAGGAATAAGTCGTACTGTTAATAGTTTTTATTGTAATATGTTGATTAAATGTTATTTATGTTGTATTTTGTTTTTAAGTTATTTTAATGTTGTTTTTATTTTAACTTAATTTTATATATTTAAAAAATATTAAGATGTTCTTGCCCTTAATGCTTAAAATAATGTGAAGTTTCTTTTGTGGAATTCTAAGTGGGTGTTTTTTATACACTTATAAGTGTGGGATTTACTCTGAAGGTTTCGCGGATTTATATGGATTTTAAAGGTGGGTACGAAATATAATAGGTATATGCTAAGAAGTAAATCGTTGATTTTGGTAGGGACTTGGCTGATATGTCAAGCGGGTTTTGTCATGGGCTGTGCCGATGCAAAAGGCTCGACGGTAAAAGGGGATCCCCTTACTAAAGCGCCCAATGTTATTTTGATTTATGCGGACGACCTGGGAAGAGGCTTACTTTCTGTAGAAGGCCAAAAAATCATCAAAACACCGAACATTGATAGAATAGCCAATGAAGGTATTCGGTTTGAGAATGCCTATGGCGCTATGTTCTGCGCCCCTGCAAGGGCCAGTTTGATTACCGGCTATCATGATGCACATGGGGATAAATGGAATATTAGCTCCGGTGGCGCCTATATGAACATCTCTAAAAAGACAATGACCCAGCAGCAAATAGAGTCGAAAATCAATGAACAGTTAGGTGAAGTTCCCGAAGATGAGGTTTTTCTTCCGCAAGTTTTTAAGGAAGCTGGGTATGTAACCGGCGAAGTAGGAAAGCTGGAATGGGGGTTTTCTGCTACGGATGCACAAATGAAGCGTCATGGTTGGGATTATTATTATGGTTATTTAGACCATGTTCGTTGTCACGGGTTTTACCCGCCCTTTCTCTTTGAAAATGGCAGCTTGGTAGAAATCGAAGGGAATACTTTTGTCAATTGTGGTAGGTCTACAGAGAAGGAAACGGAAAAAGCGTATGAGGAACGGTGGAATATGGAAGGGAAAACCACCTATTCCCAAAACCTTTTTATAGAGAAGATTTTAAAATTTATTCGCGATAATAAAGAGAAGCCATTTTTCCTTTATCATCCAACACAATTGCCTCACGGGCCGGTATCCATTCCTGAAGTCCATGAAGAATTCAAGAATGATGATAGGCTTACCCAGATAGAGAAGGAGTATGCCTCTATGGTAAAAATGCTTGACGACCATGTGGGTTTGATCATGAAGGAATTGAAGGATTTGGGCATAGATGATAATACCATGGTGATTTTTACTTCCGATAACGGACATGAAATCTACTATACCAAAGAAGGTAGAATTCTTAAGCCGGTGAGAAACATGGAAACCGGAGCGTTTTTCGACGATATCACTACCAAGTTTTATAGTGATATAGGTGGGGATGTGTTCGATGGCAACGATGGTATGGCCGGTGTAAAACGAAGTAACTGGGAAGGTGGGGTCCGTGTTCCTTTAATGGCCAGATGGCCGGGAAAAATCAAAGCGGGTAGTACCTCTACGGTCTTGGCGTCAAATTATGATTTTATGGCTACAATGGCAGATTTGGTCAATTTTCCCCTGCCGGAAAATAAAGATGGGGTCTCATATCTTTCTGAACTCTTGTCCGAAAAAGGGGAGGTTCACGACTATCTTGTGTACGCTTCCTTTATGGGACCGGCCATAGTAAGCAAGGATGGGTGGAAACTGAGGTATTTTGCTAAGGAGGATATTTTTCAACTGTATTACTTGCCCGACGATTACAGAGAATCCCATAATGTGATTGCGGACAATGAACTGAAAGCCGAAGAGTTAAAACAAATTTTGATTGCCGAGTGTAATGGTGATTTAAGGAACGGTTGGTTTAAGATTAGGGAGGATGTATTGCCTTCTATCAGAAAATAATAGGAAGCGACTTAGGTTGCAATAAACATTGTTGGTACAGATTGAAGCTGCTGCTGATAAAGGGGGGGCATACGGTAAGGGCTTGGTTTATAGAAGGTGTTGCATCGTTTATGATGGATGTAACTAGCTAGTAATCAGGGTTTTATTTGAAATAATTCTATTGTTGTCGGTTTACGATAATAAGGGAAGTGGAAGAATATGTAATTGCTCAATAATTAAATGTACGATTATGAGGATTGAGAATATGACCGAAGAGGCTATGTTGGCGGGGCTTGTAGCTGGCCAAGAAAAGGTTTTTGATTATATTTTTAGAAAATATTACAAAAATTTGTGCATCAGGGCCAATGCGTACGTTCAGGATTTGGATAAGGCGCAAAGTCTTGTTCAGGACTGTTTTGTCAAGCTATGGACAAAAAGGGAAGAGGCGGGCTCTATCACCAATCTATCTTCTTATTTATCTTTTATGGTGCGGAACAGGTGTATCGATTACATCCGGAAAACAGAATCCTTGCGTATTCTTCATGATAACGTAAAATACGAATCGGTAGAAATTGAGTTTGAAGATATTTTGACGTCTACCTCTTTTGAAGATAACTTAAGGCATTTAATAGCCCAGCTTCCTAAAAGAAGCAGGCTTGCTTTTGAATATAGCAGGTTCGAAAATCTGACCTATAAGGAAATTGCGGAAAAAATGGATATTTCGAACAAGGCGGTCGAAGCTCTGATCGCAAGGGCCCTGAGGATGCTAAGAAAAGACTTAAAGCCCTATTTGAGTACCCTCGTGCTTCCTTTGTTGTTCCTGTCGCTTTATTGATGTTTATAAGATGTAACGGAAGGTCGGCCCTAAAAAGGCCGACCTTTTGCTTTTTAGGGATGTCCCGTCCATACGTAGGGTAAAAGGGAACAAAGCGCAGTTCGGAAGGGCATCCGTGGTAATCCGGTCCCTCATTTTTATTTTTTTTACAACAAGACGTAGGGTAGGGCCAAGTGCTATACGTCTTTTATATACACTGATCATTGAAACTCGTGAAGAACAAAGAGATTTTAAAAATAATAAGCAAGTCGTTTGACAAGAAGCTTACGGCATCGGAGCAGGAGGTGCTAAACCATTGGCTGTCTAGCTCCGATGATAACAAGGCAAAGTATGAGGGATATCGCTATTTATGGGAGCAAGCGGAAACACTTGTGTCTCATGATGATATCGATGTAGAGGCCGCTCTTTTGAAGACCAAGGCTCAAATTGGCGATTTTAAGAAGAAAAGATTTTTGCAACCGGCCTTTGTCAAAATTGCGGCGAGTGTAGCGCTTTTACTGTCCATAGGCCTAGGGTCGGGTTATTTGTTATCTGACTACGGTTTTGGTAAGGAAAATACCATTACGGGTTTTCAGCAGGTAGAGGCCATGCACGGAACCAATACCAAGTTGCTTCTCGATGATGGCACCAGTGTTTGGCTCAACTCGGGCAGTACATTGCGTTTCCCGGTTTCATTCGGAAATGAGGATGAAAGAAGGGTAGTATTGACCGGTGAAGCATTTTTTGATGTCGAAAAAAACATGGATAAACCATTTATTGTCCAAACATCGGACGTAGATGTTCGGGTCCACGGCACTTCCTTCAATGTGTCGGCCTATACCGAAGATAAATCGATAACGGTTGCTTTGGTGGAAGGGAAGGTGACATTGGAAAAAGAACAAGAAGGAGAGGTCAGACAACTGGCGGAACTGAAACCGGATCAAGTGGTAATGCTTGACAAAGAGAGCCGGTCGATTGTGCCTGTAACCGATATGAAGATGAAGCAGTTTACAGGTTGGAAAGACGGCTTGGTGGTCTTCTATGGCGATTCAATAACCACGGTAGCCCAACGATTAGGGAAATGGTACAACGTAGAAGTTGATGTGGAAAAGGCATTGGGCGATTATAGGTTTACCGCTACCATCCAAAATGAATCTCTAGAGCAAGTACTGGACTTGTTGAGTATGTCGTCCCCCATGACCTATAAAATTATACCGGCCAAATTAAACGAAGACAAGACTTTTAGTCAACGAAAGGTGATATTGACTACCAAAAAAAGACGATAAGAAGGGGCTTCGTCAACTAAAAAATAGATCGGATGAATTGAAAACCGAGTAAAATAAAACAGGGAAATGTTGCCGCATTCCCCCGTTTAGTAAAGTACCTGAACTGTTATTCAGGATGTAAATAGTATTAACTAATACCAACCCAATTTATGAAAAATTATTTAAAGGGGCTTAGGGTATCCGAAAGGTTTATCCCGCCCAAAATCGTACTCATCGTGAAGCTAAGCATTATACTTATCTGTCTTTCGTCATTTGCGGCTATACCAACGCTCTCATATGCGCAAAAAACCAAACTTACTTTAGAGGTAGCTAACTCTCCCATTAAAGATGTCCTAAGGCAAATTGAAAACAAAAGTGATTTCTTCTTTCTGTACAATGATAATTTGATCGATGTAGAAAAGAAGGTGAGTATTAACGTGACTAAAAGAAGGATAAGCGATATCTTAAAATTAGTGTTCAATGACGATAAGGTTGTTTATTCGGTTGTGAATAAGCAGATTATATTGTCCCCTAAAAGTATGGTGGCCGCCGGTGCCATGCAGATGCAGGCACAAGGTGTTGTATATGATGAATTTGGAGTTGCTTTGCCGGGTGTTTCAATTGTCTTAAAGGGTACCTCCAAGGGCACTCAAACCGATTTTGACGGTAACTTCGTTATTGAAGCTACATCAGGGGATATTCTTGTGTTTACCTACTTAGGTATGAAGTCACAAGAAATTGTTGTCTCTGATCAAAATCCGATACAAATTAACATGGAGCCCGATGCCTTGGGCCTAGATGAAATAGTTGTAGTAGGTTATGGGGTTTCAAAGAAAAGTGACCTTACGGGAGCGGTTGCCAGTGTTGATGTAGAGCAACTATCTTCCATACCGAACGTATCCGTTTTACAGGCCATGCAAGGTTCTGTGGCCGGGTTGAACATCGGGGCCGTAGATGCTGCGGGCGAAGACCCTTCAATTTCTATTAGGGGGCAGAATTCACTGTCAAGTAACTCATCTGCAAATTCGCCACTTATTGTAGTGGATGGAATTATCTACAGGGGTAACCTGGTAGACTTGAATAAGGCCGATATTGCATCGATTGATGTTTTGAAAGATGCCAGTTCTGCCGCTATCTATGGTTCTCAAGCAGCGAATGGGGTTTTGTTGATAACTACGAAGAAAGGTAAGGTAGTGGGTAAGCCGACAATAAACTATTCGGCAAGTTATACGGTACAAACGCCGACCAATACGGCTTTGGAACCCATGAAGGCCACAGAACTCAAGGAGTTTTTGCCCGATGCCTATTGGCAGACCGGCTCTAGGATCGGACCGGATTACCTAGAGTCCGACCCAAATTTTGATATCACTAGCTACTTTAACACCCCTGAAATGGTCGAAGGCTATGAAAATGGAACGGATGGTAGCTTATACGATATACTTACCGGAGATGGGTATATCAATACCCATAATCTAAGTGTTACCGGGAGGTCTGAAAATTTCGGATATTTCTTTTCAGGTGGTTTTACCGATGTTAAAGGCTTTGCGGCCAATGATACCTATAAAAAGGTAAACTACAGGATGAATTTAGATGCCGAGATCAATGATTGGTTGAGCGTAGGTACCGAAACATTTATCACGACCAGTGATTATTCAGGGGAGACACCTCGTATTGCTACGGCTTCATTGGTACATCCTTGGACGCCTTTGTATGAAGAGGATGGCTCTCCAAGACAAACGCTTCAAGGTACATGGTTCAACCCGCTTTTGGATTTAGAGGCGGATGACGACGACAAACGTTTGAACTTGTTCGCGAATATCCATGCTGATGTAAAGTTGCCGATCAAGGGATTGAATTACAGAATGAATTTCTCTCAAAATTATAGAACCATCAATCATAATAATTTTGATGCCAATGATGCTAATTTTACGGGCTATGGTTATAAAAATGCTTCCATTTATTACGACTGGACCCTTGATAATATCCTAAGCTACAACAGAACCTTTAACGAAGTACACAATATAAGTGCTACTTTTCTTTATGGGGTAGAGGAGCGTAATTATTCCTTTACCAATGTAAATTCCCAAAACTTTACAAACGATTTATTGGGGTATAATTCGCTAGAGGCTGGTGACCCCACCTTGTACGGCATGAATACCGGCAAGGAAAGGGAACAGAGTCTGTATACTATGGGACGTCTACAGTATAATTACAACAGTAAGTACTTGGTAACAGGAACCATCAGAAGGGACGGTTTTTCAGGTTTCGGTACAAACGATAAATTAGGTGTTTTTCCATCCGTAGCGTTAGGATGGGTGGTTAGCGAGGAAAACTTTGTAAATACCGATTCCAAATGGTTGAACTATCTTAAACTTAGGGGGTCATACGGAACCACGGGACGTAGAGGTTTAGGCCGATATGATACCCAGGCTGTGGTCTCTACTTCGGTAGAAGGCAATAACGGCTATATTTTTGGTGATGGAGGTTCACCTACGCAGGTGCAATGGATCTCGTCGTTGGCAAATAATAACCTTGGGTGGGAGACTACTACAGGATTGAACGTCGGTGCCGATTTTGCTTTCTTTAATTCAAGGCTTTCGGGTAATGTCGAATACTACAATAACTCAACCAAAGATATTTTGTACGCCATTCAATTGCCTACCACTTCAGGCTTTAGCAGTATAAACACCAATATCGGGGAAGTTGCCAACCACGGAATTGAATTTTCCTTAACCGGAAAGTGGATCAACAATCAAGATTTGTCATGGTCTACCACGGTGAATTATTCAAGAAACAGAAATGAAATTGTTTCTATACTAGGGGCCGATAATGACGGTGATGGTCTTGAAGATGACTTGGTATCGAATACCTTGTTTATCGGCGAACCTACCGATGTTGTATATGACTATGAGATTATCGGTATGTGGCAATTGGCCGATGAAGAGGCGGGTAATATTCCCAATGGTTTTTACCCCGGAACCTATAAGATCGCCGATTTAAATGATGATGGGGCATATTCCGCCAATGATGACAAGAAGATATTGGGCTATAAAGACCCGGGATATCGTTTTGGGATCGCCAATACGGTAAAATACAAGCAGTTCAGCTTATACGCCTTCATCAATTCAATTCAAGGGGGCGACGATTATTACTTCGGAACCGATGCCTTGATCTTTGGGGCGACCAATACGAGTATTGAACGTTACTCGGTACAGAACATTCCCACAGGGGCATGGGATTATTGGATGCCTGAGAACCCAGATGCTAGGTTCAGAAGGTTGGATGGCCCTGCAGGTTATGAGCCAAACCGCTATTTACAAAGAAATTTTGTGCGTATACAAGATGTTTCCTTGTCTTATGATTTCGATAAGAAAATTCTAGGGAAAATAGGGTTCAGCAGCTTAAGGCTCTTCGTAAGTGGAAAGAACTTGCACACTTTTACAAAATGGCGAGGGTGGGATCCCGAAACCGGAGGAGAGTATACTTGGGGGGTAAACCCGGTAATGGCAAATTATACCTTAGGGTTAAATGTTGAATTTTAAAAATACTATAATGCGAAAATATAGATACACCATCGTTTGTTTGATACTTACCCTAAGTTTCTTTTCCTGTAATGAAGAGGAATGGTTGGAAGAAGAGGTCATTGATTTTTATTCGGCAGATAATTCATATGAAACTGCCGCACAGTTCAATTCGGCAGTGGCCAGACTGTACAACCTTACCGATTTGTATACGGTTTGGGGAGGGGCTACTTCTTTCTTTATATTCCAATATACTTCGGATGTGGCCTATGATGCAATTAGCCCTACGCACGAATTAAATTCGTATCCCGATAACTTGACTCCCGAAAACGTAAGGGTCAGGACGCTTTGGCAGCGCTATTATGAAATCGTTACCAATGCCAACGTGATCATTGGAAGGATCGATGGCGAGAATACACAGTTCGATTCGGAGGAGCAAAGAAACACTCTAAAGGCGGAGGCCCTGTTTTTAAGGGCTTTCATCTATAAAAACCTAGGGATAACCTATGGTGGCGTACCCCTTCTTCTCGAAGAGCTAACGGAGCCTAAAAGAGATTTTGTACGTGCTAGCCAAGAAGAAGTTTTTGCACAGTGCATTAATGATTTGGAATTTGCCGCTGCAAACTTACCTGAAGTCACTGAATTGTCTGAGGAAGGTAGGTTGACAAAAGCGGCCGCCTACCATCTTTTGACGGAGCTATATATCATTACCAAAGATTACGATAAGGCTATTGAAAGTGCTTCTAAAGTTATAGATAACCCGAACTATGCACTAATGACGTCGCGTTTTGGAAGCAAGACGGACCAGCCGGGCGATGTATACGGTGACCTTTTTAGACGGGGCAACCAAAATAGAAGCTCGGGCAATACCGAAGGTATTTGGGTGGCACAGTACGAGTATAATGTTACGGCCGGTGGACGGGGTAGCATCCTTACGCAATACTTTAACCCGGGTTATTATAATTTGGTGGGAACAGATGGGGAAAACCTCTTTCTTGGGCCAACCAACCAACATGGTGGCCGTGGTATAGGTTGGTTTTCGCCTTCCGATTATTTATTGAACGATGTATGGGAGAGCGACCCCAATGATATGAGGAATTCTGAATATAATATTATTCGTGATTTGGTCGCCGACAATACCGAATCTGCCTTTTACGGCCAGAAAATAGTGGAAAATAATGCGTTTACCGATGATGCAGATCCTTATCATAGGTACTGGAACGCCATTTTTGCCAAAACGACCCCGATCAATGATTTTCCTGATGAGGTATTCGTCGATTTTGAAACGGGGGAAGTCACCCGTAATGCATCCCAAACCTTTAGGGATCATTATCATATGCGTTTGGCCGAAACCTACTTGCTACGGGCGGAAGCTTATTTAGGCAAGGGGAACTTGGGCCTTGCGGCAGATGACATCAACAGGGTAAGGGCCAGGTCGAATGCAGATCCCGTTGAAGCTGGTGAGGTAGATATAGATTATATCTTGGACGAAAGGACAAGGGAATTGCATATGGAGGAATATCGAATGCAGACCCTTATGAGATTAGGCCTAATGGATGAAAGAAAGGCTAGGTTCAATCCTTTTTACAACGGCAAATATGAAAATTATTCCGTAGAGGAATATCATAACTTTTGGCCGATACCACAGCAAGAAATAGAACGAAATACAGAGGCTACCTTAGAGCAAAATCCAGGATATAACTAGTCTTGAAATCAATAGTTTTTCAAATAAACCGGGGTGGAGGTTCTATAGGGATCCCGCTCCGGTTTAAATAAATTAAATACCTATATCAAGCCGTCCCATAAACTTCGCTGGGGGCAATGATCATTTAAAAAAGTAATGTAAACCGGCTATTTACCAGATGTTAAAAATAAAAGAATGAATTTACTCAAAAAGGCACTATACACCCTTGGTTTTTACATGTTCGCACTCTCTTTCTACAATTGTGAAAATTCTAATGAACTAGAGGTAAAGCCACGCGAAAAAATAAAATTCGACTTTGATTGGAAGTTTAAAAAAGGGGATTTTCCCGGAGCGGACAAAGCGGTCTTTAATGATGCCGATTGGGAGACCCTAGACCTACCACATGATTGGAGTATGGCCGGGCCTTTCAAAAAGGATAATCCCTCAGGGAACGTTGGGGCCTATGCGCCAGGAGGAATTGGTTGGTACAGAAAGAAATTCAGTTTAGATAAGACCGATGCCGGATCAAAAATAAACATTGAGTTCGGAGGGGTCTATATGAACAGTGAAGTATGGATCAACGGGAATTATTTGGGTAAACGCCCGTATGGCTATATCAGCTTTAATTACGACTTGACCCCTTACTTGAATTTTGATGCGGATAATGTACTGTCCGTAAGGGTCGACAACTCCAAAGAGCCCAGTGCAAGGTGGTTTACGGGTTCTGGTATTTACAGACATGTTTGGCTGGTAAAGACCAATGCACTGCATATAAGCCGTTATGGGGTTTACGCTACAACTCCTGAAGTTTCAAAGGAAAAGGCTACGGTAGAGGTAAAAACGAAAGTGGAGAACGAATCTAATGGCCCGGAGAAATTTGTGGTCGTTAATACCATTTATGACGCTGGTGGCAAGGTATTGGCCCAGCATGAATCTACTTCCGAATTATTGGGAAATAAAGAAGAGGAAATCCTTCAGCAAATACAGGTAGGGACTCCGGTATTATGGTCGCCTGAAAACCCGTATTTATATACTCTAAGAACAGAAGTTAAACGGAATGATGAGGTAGTAGACCAAGTAGAAACCAATTTAGGAATTCGCAGTTTTGAGTTTACCGCAGAAAATGGTTTTTCATTAAACGGCAAGAACATCAAACTAAAGGGGGTGAATAACCACAGTGACCTTGGTGCGCTGGGTGCCGCTATAAATGACAAAGTTCTTGAGCGTAGACTGAAAATACTCAAAGACATGGGCTGTAATGCCATCCGTACGGCACATAATCCGCCAAGTGCCACTTTGTTGGACCTTTGTGATAAGATGGGCTTTATGGTTATGGACGAGGCTTTTGACGAGTGGTTGGAGTCATGGCCCTTCGGAAATAAAAAGAAAGAGGGAAAAGCCAAATACGGCTACCATTTGTATTTTGAGGAATGGGCCGAAAAAGATTTGACGGAATTGATCAAAAGAGATCGTAACCACCCATCCATTATATTGTGGAGTGTGGGGAATGAAATTCCCGATGCTTGTTTTGAAGAGGGAACGGAACGATTGAAAGTTCTTATGGATATAGTTCGTGAACATGATGCTACACGGCCAATAACCTGTGGTATTACCCATATGCACTTGGCAAATGAAAGCGGATTCGCTAGCCAATTGGATGTTACCGGGTATAACGGTGGCGGTGGTTCTGCATTTATGTACGAAAAAGATCGAGAAACCTATCCTGAGCGAAAATTTCTGGCCACGGAAGTACCCCATACGTTTCAAACCCGTGGGGTCTATCAAAGCCAATCGTGGTACAGGGGTAAAAATCCCTTGGGAGGAATTATGAAGGTGCCTGATCTTTCAAATGAAGAGGTGTTCGGTGAGGTAAGTAAATATTACAGTTCTTCTTATGACAATTCTATGGTTCGCATCTCGGCAAGGGATTCGTGGAGACGGACAAGGGACTTTCCTTATATGGCTGGGGAGTTCAGGTGGACCGGCTTTGACTATTTGGGGGAATCGATGTTCGGTTGGCCGGCCAAGCTATTTAATTTTGGCGTGATAGATATGTGCGGCTTTCCGAAAGACACCTACTATTTTTATCAGAGTCAGTGGACGGAAGCGCCTATGGTGCACATTCTTCCTCATTGGAATTGGGAAGGAAAGGAAGGTGTGGAAATACCGGTCGTGGCTTACTCCAATTGCGATAGTGTAGAGCTGTTCTTGAACGGGAAATCGCTGGGGACAAAAGAAATGGGTGATGCCATGGATTTGATGTGGAAAGTACCATATACCCCCGGAACCCTAATGGCTAAAGGTATTAAAGATGGCAAGGTGGTTTGCGAAAAGGTGATTGTTACCGCGGACAAACCTGCGAAAATTGAACTATTGGCAGATACCGATACCGTAAATGCAAACGGGCAGGATGTGGTTCACGTAGAGGTGAATATACGTGACAAAGACAACAATTTTGTGCCAAACGCCTCGAACGAAATTAAGTTTACCCTAACAGGGGAAGCTACTATCCTAGCGGTAGATAATGGCGATCCCAAAAGTGAAGAAAGCTTTATTGGCGATACAAGAAAGGCTTTTAACGGCAAATGCATCATTATTGTCAAAACCACTAAGAAGCAGGGGGAGTTTACGATCAAGGCGGAAAGTGAAGGTCTAAAAATGGCCACGGTTTCGGCAAAATCAATTTAATGAAGAACATATGAAAATTAGATTTCAGTCGAACTGCAGCACAGCGAAGCTGCAGTACAATTACAAGTTTATAAGTGCCGTCCTGCTTTTGTTTTTCTCCTTGGGCCAGCAAGCTTTGCTTGCACAAACAAGCCCTATTGGTATGAAAAATGGCAATAAGCTATGGTATACACAACCTGCCGCTGATTGGATGGAGGCCTTGCCCATTGGTAACGGTAAGCTTGGTGCCATGGTCTTTGGTGGCGTTGAAAGCGAGCGTTTACAGCTTAACGAAGAATCGGTTTGGGCCGGACCACCTATACCTGAAAATAGGGTAGGGGCGTTCAAGTCTATTGAAAAGGCGAGAGCCTTGATTTTTCAAGGGGATTATTTGGAGGCGAATAAGGTCATGCAGGATAACGTGATGGGAGAACGTATCGCACCTCGTAGTTACCAACCTTTAGGGAATCTGATACTTAATTTTAATTTAAAAGGAAGCCCAACGGATTACAGACGTGAACTCGATTTAAAACGAGCTATCGCAAAGACCGATTTCACCGTGAATGGGGTAAGATATACTAGGGAATATTTTTCCAGTGCGATAGAAAATACCATTGTAGTAGTACTTACCGCAAATCAACCGAAGGCGATTTCATTGGAACTTAAAATGGACCGAAAGGCCGATTTTGAAGTGGCCGGTGTTGGAAAAAACAGACTGCGTATGTGGGGACAGGCAAGTCAGAAAGGAAAACATCTTGGGGTGAAATATGAAACTCAGGTAATGGCCCTTCCTAAAGGAGGGAAGATGTCTTCTGAAAACGGGAACATAAAAATTACCGCAGCGAACTCGGTGGTTCTTTTGGTGTCGGCAAAAACCGATTACAACAAGAAAGACCCGTTCTCCCCTTTTACCGAAAACCTAAGTACGGCATGCGCTTCGGTCTTAAAGAAAACAGCTAGGAAATCGGTAAAAAAACTCAAGGAGGAACATATCGATGACTATCAACATTATTTTAATAGGGTAGTTCTTGATTTGGGAAGTTTTCCGGGTGAAGACAAACCTACGAATGAACGTTTGGAGGCCGTGATAAACGGGGCGGATGATCCGGGGTTAATGGAGTTGTATTTTCAGTACGGACGCTATTTGCTCATTTCCTCATCCCGCCCGGGTAGCCTGCCCGCTAATTTGCAAGGTATTTGGAACGATCATTTGGCAGCTCCTTGGAACAGTGATTATCACACCAATATCAACATGCAAATGAACTATTGGCCTGCCGAGGTGGCCAATCTTTCCGAATGTCATGAACCCTTTTTTGAGTTTATCGAATCTTTGGTCCCTTCGGGAAAAAAAACGGCAAAAGAGGTGTATGATAGTGAGGGCTTCGTGGTGCATCATACTACCGATGTTTGGCATTGGACTTCCCCTATCGGGAAAGTTCAATATGGCATGTGGCCTATGGGCGGAGCTTGGTGTACACGTCATTTTATGGAGCATTACAGCTTTACGGGAGATACTACGTTTCTGGCGGAACAGGCTTATCCCATAATGAAGGAATCGGCTAAATTCCTTTTAGATTGGCTTGTTACGGACCCTCGGTCTGGCAAGCTGGTTTCGGGCCCGTCTACTTCTCCCGAAAATAAATTCTACACGCCAAAGAATGGTGAAAAATTCGCGAACGTAGATATGGGGAATGCCATGGACCAAGAAATTATTTGGGACAATTTCTCTAATGTTCTGGAGGCGGCCAAAATATTGAAGATTGAAGATGCATTTGTAGATGAAGTTAAGGCGGCATTAAGCAATCTTTCCCTTCCTAAAATCGGTTCCGATGGTCGATTAATGGAATGGTCGCAAGAATTTGATGAAGTGGATAAGGGGCATCGCCACTTGAGCCATTTATACGGTCTTTATCCTGGTAAGCAATTTGATAAAAAGAAAACCCCGTATTATATAGATGCTATCAACCGAAGTATTGAACACCGTTTATCTAACGGTGGGGGGCATACAGGTTGGAGTAGGGCATGGATCATTAATTTTTATGCGCGATTGGGCAATGCCGATAAGGCCTACGAAAACATGAAAGTTTTATTGGCAAAATCTACGGCTACCAATTTGTTCGATTATCACCCTCCTTTTCAGATTGATGGAAATTTTGGTGGTACGGCCGGTATTGCCGAGATGATCCTTCAGAGTCATGAAACGGATGAAAACGGAAATACGATAATCAACCTATTACCCGCATTACCTTCGGAATGGCCTACGGGAAGTGTTTCCGGTTTAAAGGCAAGAGGGGGCTTTGAAGTTAGCTTTGCTTGGGAAAACGGCGTGCTAAAATCGGTGTCCCTTATTTCAAGCGGGGCTTCTATTTGTAAGGTTCAAGTTGGTGATTCCATAACGGAATTGGTATTCGCTACGGCGGAAAAACAAACCCTCACTGAATTTAAGTAATGGGAATGATGACAAAAAAAACAATCCACATATTGGGGGGGCTTCTCTTGTTGATTTCCTTTTCGGCATGGAGTCAAGAAAAAGAAGTCGTACAAAACAAAGCCTTGACCTTATGGTACACGTCTCCTGCAAAGAAATGGACAGACGCCTTTCCTTTAGGGAATGGTAGGTTGGCCGCAATGACTTTTGGCGGGGTAGCACAAGAACGTTTTCAGTTGAATGAAGAAAGCTTGTGGGCCGGTGTCCCTAGTAATCCTTTTGCCGAGGATTACCGGGCTAAGTTGACCAAGCTTCAAAAATTGATTTTAGAAGGAAAAACGCTTGAAGCCAATGCTTTCGGACTTGAAAATATGACGGCGGCTCCGGCTTCCTTTAGATCCTATGAGCCTTTGGGGGATATAGTATTGGATTTTAAGGATACGACCCATATTTCCAACTATAAGAGAGCACTCGATCTAGAAACGGGAATAAGTAAGGTCACGTACCGTACGGAAGACTCTGAAATGGTACGGGAATCGTTTATTTCCGCGGAAGATGATGCCCTATTTATTCGCCTATCGGCAAAGGGAAGTAAAAAGATCAACTGTACAATTTCATTGGCACGCCCAAAAGATGTCCGGATTACGGCAACACCGGAAGGAAAACTTTACATGTTGGGTCAGATCGTAGATATCGAAGCTCCTGAGGCACATGATGAAAATGCAGGAGGTTCGGGAGAAGGTGGAGAGCACATGAGCTTTGCGGCAGGACTTCAAACGAAGGTTTCAGGTGGAAAACTTTGTCATACGGAACATAATTTGGTTATAGAAAATGCGGACGAAGTTTTGATCGCCTACACGGCCGCTACGAACTATGACCTTTCTAAACTGAATTTTGATGCCTCCGTTGACCCATCTTTAAAAGTCAGGGGAATATTGGAAAAGCTCGATCAAAAATCTTGGAAAGAGTTAGAGTATACGCACCGTGAAGAACATAGGAACATGTTTGACCGGGTGCAATTTGATTTGGGTACATCGCCCAATGATTCTTTACCTACGGACGAAAGATTACTGGCGTTTAAGAATGGGGCAAAGGATACGGGACTTCCCGTGCAATTGTTTCAATTTGGTAGATACTTGCTTATGGGGAGTTCAAGAGGACCGGCTGTTCTCCCTGCAAATTTGCAAGGAAAATGGAGCGAACGTATGTGGGCGCCTTGGGAGGCGGATTATCATTTGAACGTAAACCTGCAGATGAATTACTGGCCTGCCGATGTTACCAATATTTCTGAAACAATAGATCCCCTGGTCAACTGGTTTGAATTGATCGTAGAAACCAGTAAGCCCTTGGCAAAAGAGATGTACGGTTCAGATGGTTGGTTTTCCCATCATGCCTCAAACCCTTTCGGCAGGGTAACGCCTTCCGCCTCTACCTTGCCTTCCCAATTCAATAATGCGGTCTTAGACCCGCTGCCTGGCGCATGGATGGCAATGAACCTTTGGGACCACTACGAGTTTACGCAGGATAAGGTGTTTTTAAAAGAAAGGTTATACCCTTTATTGAAAGGAGCCAGTGAATTTATATTGGATGTATTGGTGGAAGATTCAGAAGGTGTACTTCACTTTGTGCCTTCGACTTCCCCGGAAAACCAATACAAAGATCCGGCTACGGGACAAATGATGCGGATTACGTCAACATCGACCTATCATCTGTCCATCATCAGGGCCATGTTTAAAGCGACTTTAGAGGCTGCGACCATTCTTGGCGAGGGGAATAATGAGAGATGTAAACGCATTGTTGAAGCAGGGAAAGCACTGCCAGATTTCCCGATTGATAAAACGAACGGACGTATGATGGAATGGAGGCAGCCCTTGGAAGAGAAGGAGCCAGGACATCGTCATCTTTCCCATTTATTAGGATTACATCCTTTTTCACTTATTGATGAGGAGACTCCCGGACTTTTTGAGGCGGTTCGTAAAAGTTTGGAATGGAGAGAGGTAAACGGACAAGGGGGAATGGGATGGGCCTATGCCCACGGTCTGTTGATGCATGCTAGATTAAAGGAAGGGGAGAAGGCCTACAAGAATTTGTTTACCTTACTCTCAAGAGGACGAAAAAGTAGTTTGATGAATACCATCGGCCCTTTTCAGATTGATGGAAATCTAGGGGCTACTGCGGGTATTTCTGAAATGCTGCTTCAAAGTCACCGAAAGGATGCCCAAGGCGATTTTATACTTGACCTTTTACCGGCGATTCCTTCGGAATGGTCTACAGGAAATATTTCCGGACTTAAGGCTAGGGGCGGTTTTGAGCTTGCTATGAAGTGGAAGGAAAATGAACTGACCGTTGAGGTCTCTTCGGAAAAAGGAGGCTCTTGCGTTGTAAAAGCAAATAATAGGTTGGAAAAAGTGAAGCTAAAAGCAGGGGAAAAAAGAAGATTGGTTTTTTAGGGAAACTTAGTTTTAATGCTATGAAACAGGCCGAACATCTTACTGGTGTTCGGCCTGTTTATTACATATTGGGTCGTATTTGTGGTCTTCCTGTTTCGTGAGGGAAATTCTAAACGCTACAAGGGCAGCTAACCTTATTTGGCATGCTTCACCGCAGTATTAAGGAGGCTTCCGTCCTCAGCTATCGTTTCTATGGTCAGCTGTGCCGTTTTTCCATTCTCCGGAGGGCTCACCTTTACATGTAAAAAGCCGCCTATCGGGTCTTCTTGAATGTAAGGTTGCCGTATAAAACCTAGAGGGTCTGTTGAGCCCGGGTCTCCGGGTTTTCTTCCTGGTCTTGAATTTTGCCCGTTTACGGTTCCCGTACCAAATTCTTCAAAACCGGCCGGATGAATGGAATGGTACTGCCAATGGCGATCACCGGTTATGATGTAAAAATTTGAATCTAAATGGTGTTGCTTCAGCCAATGGAAAAAAGCATCCCGTTCGTGTTGAAAGCCGCCGTAGCTTACATGGTTATCGTGCTTTGTACCATCATCGGGGCCAACAAGGGGAGAGGCTACAATAAATAGTTTAAAGGTAGCTGTGCTGGCAAGTAGGGTCTCTTTGATCCATGCTAGCTGTTCCTTGCCCCAAATAGATTTATGCGGACCATCGGGTTTATCGTTGGCATCCCTATAATCGCGCCCTTCCGGCATCCAGATTTGTAGGTGTTTGTTTATTGGTCTCGTACGATAAGTGACGGCATTTTCATCTTCAAAAACCGCTATCGGTGCCTGCTCCAAAAAAGTGGCCCGGGCTAAACTGGGTGAGGGCTCTTTGCCGTTCTCTACGTTATCACTATCGTTATACCGATATTCATGGTCGTCTTTCATCAAATAGACAGGGGTCTGCCCTAAAAAACGGTACATACGGGGCATGGCCATTTGACGGTGCCATTTGGCCCGTAGTTCAGGACGTGTTTTTGCGATTCCCTCCTTGTTGGGGTAATCGTAATACACCGTATCCCCGGTTTGAACCCAAAAAGAAGGGTTTAGTTTAGACATCTCTTCCAAAGCGGGAAAGCCTAAGCTTCGGTCTTCACCTTCAGCGGCCTTACTTCTGCTTCCTGCGCGAAGTAGTCCTCCCCCAAGAAAAAATTTACCCAAATTTAAACAAGAGGTGGCCACAAAAGAAACGGGCTTTTCCGAGTCGGTTGTTTGTAAGGTGGAAAATTGACTAACTGGCCCCTTCTGGGTTTTTGATGGAGTTGCCCCGAACCTTACCCGCATAAAATAGGGGGTATCGGCATTGAGTCCGTCTACTTTATATTTTACAATAAAGTCCCTGTCCGGTATAGCTTCCAACCATGGTGAGGCTTTTGCATTTTTGAATTTAGGATTGTTCGCAAGCTCAAATTTGGCAAAGCCACGCACTCCCTGAATATCATAACTAAGAAGCTCTTCCGCAGAATCGAAACCATTTTCCGGCATTGTGTTCATGCTCGTAAGCCGGGTCTGTAAAATGGCGGACGACTGGGTTACTTCACCTACCATTTGCGGAAAGCTGTATATGCTAGAACGATGTTCTATAAATTCATAGGGAGGTTTAAGCGATAATGCGGTTGCACCTGCACCGGTCAGTTTTATAAAATTTCGACGTTTCATAGATTCGACTTAAAAAAATCGGTTTTTTTTGTAAAAGTAATAGGACTTAATTGGTGAGGGACGCGGCCTTAGGTTTAGGGGACTTCAATTTACCCCAGTCTGGGCCTTCATCCCTGATTTTTTTCCAGGTACGGATCATTATGGGTTTTAGTTTTTCCACCGTTTCGGGTTCGGATGCGGCTAGGTCATTTTCTTGGCCAGGGTCGGTAGATAGATTGTAAAGTGCAAATTTTACGGGAACGGAAGACTTCATCCATTCTACTAAGGTACCTTCCTCGGTCTTTTCGGGAAACCATCCTAGAAGGGTGTAGTCATCATAACGCATAGCCATGTGCGGCATTCTAAAATAGGTGTCCTCATGTGTGGGGAAAAGCCATAAGTAAGGCTCGTCCCTTTCAATTTTTTCCCCTAAAAAGGCCGAAAGGGCATCTTTTCCGTCCATATTTCTATCCGTAGGTATTTCCGCTTGGGCGAGTGTGGCCACGGTAGGCAGAAAATCGGTGGCGACGACCATGGCATCACTGGTGGTTCCTGCCGGTATTTTTGCGGGATAGCGGACAATGCCCGGAACCCGGTGGCCACCTTCAAAAGGATAGCGCTTCATACCTCGGTATATCCCTGGGGTGCCAAAGCAATAATCGCGAATAGGCTCTTCCCATGTTCCTTGTGATTCCTCTAGATTGACCGGATGCTCAGGACCGTTGTCACTTGTAAAAATTACCATGGTGTTATCATATGCGTTTTCATCCTCGACCGTTTTCATGAGGTCTGAAAAAGCATGGTCTAATTGGGAAACGGTGCCGTAATATTCTTTTTTATTTGAGCTGATATCATATAGGGTACGGTCTACTCCTCCGTATTTGATTGTCTGCTCTAAGCTGTCGACGGTGGCGTTGTCGTATAAACTGCTGAATTTTTCAGGTGGGGCGATGGGGGTGTGCGGCTCATGGGTCGAGACTACCAGTAAAAAGGGTTTTGATTTGTCGCGCACCTTGGTAAGCCAATTGGTGGCTTCCTTGGTAAGTACATCTACATACCATCCATCTGTTTCGCCAACTTCTTCGCCGTTTCGTAGAAACTTTCCATAATTTTTAGGTCCGGAAAAGGCATTATGGGTAGAGGCGAACCAGTAATCGAAACCTTGGTCCCCAGGGCCCGGTTCATCATATTTTTCAGATTTTTCAAGTCTCGATAAATGCCATTTGCCCATAAATGCCGTTTCGTAGCCTTGGGTTTTTAAGAGTTCGGCTAGGGTAACTTCATCATTTTGCATATGGGCCCCATAGGCCCCTTGAATGTAGTAAAATCCGCTTCTGTAAGGATTTCTTCCGGTTAAAAGCCCTGACCGGGAAGGCGAGCAGACGGTTCCTGCCGAATGGCAATCGGTAAGCAATACCCCTTCCGAGGCAAATTTATCAATACTGGGTGTCTGAATAATGGGGTTGCCATAGCATCCTAGGTCCCCGTAACCCAAATCGTCGGTTAAGTAAATGATGATATTGGGTTTTGGGTCAGCTTTCGCAATTTTCCCTGCTTTTTTAGAATTACAACTTGAGCCTAGTACGGCGGTAGCAAGGAGCAAAATATAATGGATGTTGGTAAACTTGAACTTCATGTATTTGGTTTTATTGAAATATGATATATAAAATGATGATGGACAGCAATAGCAATCCCGCCCAAAAGCGAACATCTTGGATGCCTTGGAACTTTTTGCCCGTTATGAATTGTAAGGGATTGTCCCAGGTGTACGTTAATTGCGCTTTGTCAGGTCTAGGGGTGAGGTAGCTTACAATGAAATATATTACGGTGCAAATACAGAACAGCCACCACGCTTGCATCATAAAGGGGATGCCCCATTCCGTCGTTATTATACTTGGTTTTCCGGAAAGTGTAGGAATAAAATCTACCGCAAAACAGGTCATGCCCAGAATGAAGCCTAAGGTCAATGTAATTAAAGAAGCTTCTTTTGTGCCCCGTTTGCTGAATACCCCAAAGAGGAATACGGTAGCTATCGGAGGGGCCAATGCGGCGGCTATCTTGTTTATGGCTTCAAAAATACTATTGAATCGACCTCCTTGGGTAGACCATGCCATGGCCAATATCATTACAACGACCGCCACCCATTTGCCTATGCTTACTTGTTTTTGATCGCTTAGGGAGGGTTTCAGTCTTTTTGCGATATCTACGGCCACCAAGGTAGAACAGCTATTAAGGGCCGCAGCAATGGTGCTCATGAGGGCGGATAGCAGTGCGGCGGCAAATATGCCCTTGATCCCCACGGGGAGGAGTTCATTGATTAAAACCGGTAGGGTTTCATTGCTTGTGCTTATTTTATCCTTGAACAGTACGTAGCCTATGATGCCCGGCAAGACCATTATAAAAACGGGGAGAATCTTAAGGAAGCCGGCGAAAATAGGTCCTTTTTGGGCGTCGTCCTCACTTTTAGCGGCCAGAACGCGTTGAACTATGGTCTGGTCGGAACACCAATACCACAAACCGAGAATGGGGTAGCCTAAAAATATCGAGTACCAAGAAAGTCCTGAATTTCCAGCATTTTCCCCACTTCTGATCATGCTCAGTTGGTCGGGTTTTATATGGTCTTTAAAATCGCTTAATGAATGTATTCCAATTTCGGGGAGGGCATTAATGGCAAACAAGGTCAACACCAAGGCCCCGATAATCAAGACGACGGCTTGTACGGTTTCGGTTATTACTACGGCCTTCAATCCCCCAAAAATGGTATAGGTAGCGGTAATGACGGAAATGATCAAGATGGAGATACTCACATCGATTCCGAAAAAAGATTTAAAAACGATTGCACCGGCATATAGGCTCATGCCGATATGAACGAACAAAGCCCCTAGTATGGCCATAAAGGCCAAGAATGAACGAGACTTGGAACTATATCTTTTTTCTAAAAACTCGGGAAGGGTAGAAATTTTGCTCCTAAAATAAAAAGGGGCGAAAATAAGGCCCAAGAGAATTAATACAACGGATGCCATCCATTCAAAATTCCCCCAAACAAGACCATCTTCAAAACCCGAAGCAGCCAAGCCTACCAAGTGTATGGTAGAAATATTACTGGCAAAAAGTGCGGCGCCGATGACTACCCAGTTTAGGCTGCGTCCTGCCAAGAAATAGTTGACGGAACTCATTTGGGTCTTTCTGGTAGACAGAATTCCCAAGGCCAAAATTGCCGCCAAATAAAAAATAATAATTATTAAATCTACATTTTGCATGTTAGTCGTTATATGCCCCGAAATCGAAATCTTTGTTCCGAAGTGGTTCAAGCAATGTAAGTAGCTTTTCAAGCATATCCTTATCCGCTAATTCTTCGCTCCAATCTACATTCTGGTTTAAATGGTAAAGTTGGTTGCAGCTAAACAATGTGGTCGGGATTTCAGAATTGCTTAAAGCGTACTGAATTGCTAATTTTTCTATATGAACATTGTTTTCTTTGCAGAATTTAAGCGTTTTGTCCATGATGGCCAAGTCTTTTTTTGTAGTAGGGTACCAATCAGGAGGTCCTTGCTTCGTTAAGAGGCCGCTGGCAAAAGGGGAGGCGTTCACTAGGCCCATTCCTTTTTCTTTGATTTGCGGGACCAATTCCAATAACTGATTGTTGATAAGTGTGTGATGATTGTGTACCAGTACCACATCTAAATCATAGTTGGGTATTACTTTGTTTAGTACTTCGATAGAGTAACATGAGATGCCGACACATCTAATTTTTCCTGCTTTTTTTAAATCCCTCAAGGCAGTGAGTCCCTCGGTTAGGGCAGTGTCGAGATGTTTCCCCTTATCGTATTCGATATCATGCAGGAAAAGTATATCTAGATAATCGGTTTGAAGCCGTTTTAGACTAGATTCTACGGAATGGGTTATGGCATCGTATCGAAAATTCAATTCTGGCGGTAAAGAAGAAGTCTTTCCTGCTTTGGTAGACAATATGAATTTTGAACGGTCAATCCCTTTTAAGGCCTTTCCTAAAAGTATTTCCGATGTAGTGGGGCCATAGACCGAATTCGTTCTTCCGTAAGCAGGGGAGGTGTCGAAATAGCTAATACCGCGGTCAAAGGCAGTTTGGACGGTCTTTAAAGCTTCGTTGGTTTCCCCTGTATTGAACATCCCTCCAATTGCCGAGGCACCAAACCCTAGTTCACTAATTCTTATACCTGTATTTCCTAAGGTGTTATATTTCATTTAAGGTTTAGTTTCAATGGTTATTGGCCCTGATAGGGTTTAATGCTTTAAATATCAGTTGTAGTAAACGGCTTATATGCCTTGAACGCTGTAGGTTTTACCCTGTTCCGTGTTGAACTCAACAATCTGGTTCTTACGTTTCTTGGTCTTGATCTGTTTTCCGTCAGAAAACACTTTTACCTTGCTTCCGGCCTTTAGACTACAGGTCGTTCCGGCTTTGGACAATATTTCCAAGGAAGTGATCTGTTTATCCTTCCAACTGAAATCCAATTCAAAACCACCACGGGCACATACTCCGCTAAACTGACCATCGGCCCATTCTGAAGGTAAGGCGGGCAATAGGTCGAGGTATCCTTCCTGTGATTGGATCAGCATTTCGGAAATTCCTGCCGTCATACCTAGTGTACCGTCTACTTGAAATTGTCTGGCGCATATGGCAAATAGGGAAGAGTAGGCCTGTTCCTTTAAATAACCTTTAAAGATAGAGTTGGCCCTATCACCATCCCTTAATCGGGCCCAAAGACAGGTTTTCCAAGCTCTAGACCATCCTGAAGCCCCATCGCCCCTAAGTTCTAAGGTCTTCTTTACGGGTTCGATAAGTTCTGGGGTTCGGGTTACGGAAATCACATTGCCGGGGAACAATCCATATAAATGGGAAGCATGACGGTGGTTTTTTTCCATTTGACCATAATCTTCGGTCCACTCTTGTAGTGTTCCATCTTTTCCGATTTGGGAAGGAACCAATCTGCTACGGGCAATGGAAACTTGTTTTCTTAGTTCAGGGTCAACGTCCAAAATTTCAGAAGCGGAATCGTAGTAAGAGAAAAGATCCTTTAAGATTTGCATATCTATGGTCGATCCGGCAACTATGGTCGTAAAGTAGTACATGCCTGTTATCTCGTCATAGAAATACTTGTATCCTTTTCCTTCCGGTGGATTTTCCGGTGAGTTGGAAGGGTTGGTTACCAACCAATCCGTGCCGGGGTATTCCACTAGGAAATCCATAAAAAATTCCACGGAACCTTTCATTACCGGGTAAATGTCCTTAAGGTATTCCTTGTCTTGGGTAAACAGGTAGTGCTCCCACAAATGTGTGGTCAACCAAGCGCCACCAACGGTAAACGTACCCCAAGTTGGGCCGTCCATAGGTGCGGCTACCCGCCATAGGTCGGTGTTTTGGTGGAATACCCATCCATCGGCGCCGTAATGTTCCTTGGCCACTTTCGCGCCTTGATCCGTCAGTTCCTTGACCATTGTAGTCAAAGGCTCGGAGAGCTCGGAAAGATTTGCGCTTTCGACCGCCCAATAGTTCATTTCTGTATTTATATTGGTCGTGTATTTTGAATCCCATGCAGGGTTCATGTCATTATTCCAAATCCCTTGAAGGTTGGCAGGCTGCGTGCCGGGTCTAGATGAAGAGATCAATAAATATCGGCCAAAATTATAGCATAAGGTAGATAATTGGGGGTCAGGACTTGATTGTATCTCGACCATGCGCTTATCGGTTGGCAAAAAGGAATTGTCGGTAGTGGGTAAGGTTAAGGAGACGCGATCAAAATATTCCTTGTAATCGGCCAATGCACTTTTTTTGATAGCGTCAAAGGAACTTTGCTGCACTTTGGCAAGCATATCTTCCACACGTTTGTTTTCATCGGCACTTACATCTTTGTAGTTGACGAAGTTTGTTGCCGCTACAAAATAAAGGGTTGCGGCATCGGCATTTTTTATGCTTAGCATGGTGCCGTCTATACTCATTGTACCACCTTCGGGTACGGCCTTGATTCTAGCCTCATATCGTAACTTGCCCTCTACGCCCATGTAGTCGGCGGACTTTCCGGTAAGTTTCAATTGGTCTTTACCTAGACCATCCATACGGAAGTAATCGGTAGCGTAGTTAGAGTGGGCACTGTTGCGTACACCGCGTAGTTCGGCGTCAAAGTTGATGCTACCGGGCTTGTCGGCGGTAATGCGAATGGCAATCGTTTGATCAACGGCAGAGGCAAAAACTTCCTTTGTATAGTTTACGCCCCCATAGGTGTATTCTACGGTTACCACTCCCGTTTTTAAATCTAAAGATCGGCGGTAGTTGTCAACGCTGTCCTGACCAAAAAAGAGATGCAGGTTTGCGAGCGATTGATATTTTTGCTGCTCTACAGGGTAGCCCATTAGCGCACGTCCAAAAAGCTTGTGGGCCTTAATGGGTTCTCCGTTAAAAATATACTTTTGAATTTCGGGCAGTTTTTTGTATCCTCCTTTTACGACTTGGGAATAGGGGCCACCTGACCAATAGGTTTCTTCGTTGAATTGAATTTTTTCTTCACCCGATTTACCGTAGACCATTGCACCAATTCGTCCGTTTCCGACAGGCAGGGCTTCTTCCCACATAGATGCGGGCTTGTCGTACCATAAGACGGTGGCCGGGTCAAAGCCGTTTTCTTTACTATCGGTATTTTGGGCAATCAATACACTCGAAGTGCATATTAGGGTTAGGAGTATTGTTCTTTTAAGGCGCATAATCGATGACATAGTCAATTTTTTTATTCTATAAATTATTAGACGATTGTATGGTTATATCTAGTGCTTGGAGAGTTTTAGGGAAAACTCAAGTTGAATCTAATCTAAAATATGAATTAACATCGGGTTGTTAGGGTTCTTTCCCTAAATATAAAAGAGTAGCAGAAGGTGATTCGCTACTACTCTTTTAAGCTAACTCAATCTAAAAACACTATAAATCAAAACATAAACATTCAGGTATTGGCATTACTTAATTCACATCCCACCATACACCGGCTTCGAATTTTTCTTCTACTATGCCGGGTTGGGCGGAAATAGCGGCTGAAAAATTATCGGGGTTGGAAATCGCTTCCGAGTAGGGGTATGGTTTTCTAACAATGGTTCCTTTTCCAGGATATAAGGTTTCAACGGGTTCGGTAGTGGCAACATAAACAGGGTAGCCCGTGCGTCTTACTTCGGCCCAGCCTTGATTGCCATCAGGGTAGAGGGCGCACCATTTTTGTTCTCCTATCAGTTCTCTTTGGTCCCTGCCGGACTCAAAATCGACCAAAGGTTCTGTAAGATAGGTGCCGGGGTCGAGGCCGTATTCTTCAAAGCTTGCGGCAATTGCTGCCTCATATGCTTCCTTGGCGGTCATGTTTACGTTCCATCCGTTTAGCGCGGCTTCGGCGATAATGAAAAGTACTTCGGAATAGCGCATTACCCTTGTAGGGGAATCCAATGCCCTAAATTCATCTATTCCCATAATCGAAAGGTCGGGTGTGTTTTCGCCTAAAGTACCTAAGGGAATACCAACGTACTCTCCACTTGAGGCCGCAGGTTCTGCGTATACGGCAAGTCGCTCTAAATCGTTTCTGCTTTTAAGAAAGTCGATCATATAGGCCGAGGTTACATTTTCTTGTTTGGCCGCTTGTGTGGGGTCCATGTAGTACGGACTGCGATACGTGGCATCTTCTGGAATCCAATACTTAAAAGCGGCGTTGTCATTGCTATCGATGATCGGATACTTTCCGGGGTCGGCCATAATTTCTTCTATACCCGTTTTTGCCGTGGCTGCATCTACTAACGACATTCTCATGTAGATACGGAGCAATAATGAGTTTGCAAATCTTTTCCATCGCATCATATCCCCTTCAAAGATAACGTCGGCAGAACCCAAGCTTTGGCTCACATCGATCATACTGTTGGCCTCTTTTAGTTGCGCAATTAGATCGGTGTAAATGAATTCTTGGCTATCGTATTTGGGGTATATGGTCGCATTTTCATCGCTATCGGCCGAAAGTGCTTCCGAATACGGAATATCCCCGTACCAATCCGTTAAGTTTTGATAGGCATAGGACCTAAGGATCTTACTGACTGCAATGGCGTTGGCATCGCCGGCTTCTTCCGCTAAGTCCAATGCTAAGTTCAGGTTTTTTAAATGTCCGCTGTAAACATTAAAATTGGTTCCGCTACCGTTAATGCTATAACGGTCATTGTCTACGTATACATCCCTGACATTGTACCTGGCCCAACTTACTTCAAAGTTTAGGATGGGATTGTAGGTTTTGAGAATGCTGACCTCTGCATTGGTGATTAAGGTGACGTAGGGTACGGAAGTCAAATCGTTAGGGCTGGTGTTCATTTCTTCGAAATCGTCTGTACAGCCCAAAACAGTACCTATGAAAATGAGTAATGCTATTGGTGTTTTATATATGTTCATCTTGATGTATATTTAAGATTACACTGAATTTTTATGTTTGACCTAGAAAGTTATTTTTGCGCGTAAGCCAATATTCCGGGCAGATGGGTTGGAAGCAAATTCCGAACCTTGAGAGGATAGGCTGGCATCCTTATTGGAAACTTCGGGGTCAAAATTTTCATTGTTTTTGTACAGTAGGGCTAGGTTTCTTCCGAATAAGGAAAGATCAACAGCGCTAAGTCCAATTTTTTGAACGGTCTTTTTGGGCAGGGAGTAAGACAAGGTAACCTGTCTTAACTTTACATAAGAGGCATCGTAGATCCATCTTTCCGCCCTTGCAAATGGGTTCCATCTAAAGTTGTCTAGATCTTTATAAACGGTATTGGGACTTCCATCTTCAAAAACACCGTCAAAAAGGTATCCACCGCCATCTTCAAGGGGGTCACGAACGGAAACACCGTTTGCATTAGTGCCCGTAGTGCTTGTTAAAGCTCCCGTAGCCCAGCCATCTTGGTTGGTTCTAGAGTAGACGTCGCCGCCAATTTTAGCATCGATCAAAACCGATAGGTTGATGTTTTTGTAAGTGAAGGAGTTTGTGATCCCACCAAGCCAATCGGGCATTATGTTGCCAAGCTTTTTTAGTTCACTGGTCAAAGGAACGCCATCGGCATCAACAATAGGTTTTCCATTTTCGTGATATACGAAGCCTTTCCCCCACATATCGCCATAAGCACCGCCTACATCTGCAACTACGATTATTTGGTTGCCTTCTGCCTTGAATAATTCGAGACGTTCGATATTATCGTTTAAGGAAATGATCTTACTGGTGTTCTTCGCGTAATTCGCGGTAATGTCCCAAGAGAAGTTTTGGGTTTGGATAGGTGTTCCCGATAAGATGAGTTCTACACCTTCATTATTTACCTGACCCGCGTTTATGACCTGGGAGTTAAAGCCGGAAGTTGGTGAAACTGGGGCGCTAAGTATTTGATTTTTTGCCACGGATTTGTAAAGCGTTAAATCAATTCCCAATCTGTTATTGAAAAACTTGGTGTCTAAACCTACTTCACTAGAGGTAACCAGCTCGTTTACCAAATCGGATGGTGGCATGGCCGTACTCAAACTGAAGGATGCATTATCGCCATAAGGCGTTGCGGCATTGTATGTGGCATCTAAACGATAAGGGTCTGTATCGTTACCCACCTGTGCAACACTTAACCTGATTTTACCAAAACTTAGCAAACTCTTATTGGTTTTAAATGTTTCGGAGAACAACCAGCTCGTGGTTGCGGAAGGATAGAAATACGAATTGTTTGCTTCGGGTAGTGTAGATGACCAATCGTTTCTGCCGGTCAAATCAAGATAAAGTTGACTTTTATAGCCAAGTGAAAGGGCTAGGTATGCACTTTGGATTTCCTTCTCTCTTTGAAAGAAGGTGGTAGTAGGGGTTTCTTTGGCATTGGATAGGGAATAGGTGTCCGGTACCACTAATTTATTTACAAAGGAGTTCTGTAAACGGTACTGGTTGTTCATGATATTTGAACCTAGGTTGGCCGAGAGCGATAAGTCGTCCGTGATATTCTTAACGGCGGACAATAAGATATCTGCGTTGATTTCTTGACGGAAGTAGTTGCTGACGCTATAGCGACCCTCAGGGTCATTATTGCCATAGTATGCCCTTATTAGTTCAACTTGTTCATTGGAATAGTCTATACCTGCCCTGGTAGTAAGGCTTAACCAGTCGTTAAATTGGTATTTGAGGCTGGCCGAACCTATCAACCTATTTTTGGTTTGTGGGTTGAGGTTTTTGTACTGGATCCAATACGGGTTGTTGTGCCATCTGTCGATCCAGCTGATTTGTGTTCCGTCTGGATTTTCAATATTGTTTTTCATATACTCCCAATCTACCTGTCTTGCGGTCCAAATGGTTTGCATACCTATGTTGTTAAAGGTATATCCGGAACCGTTCAGGTTTCCGTGGGAACTGATGTAGGAAGCCTTTGCCTCAAAAGATAATTTATCCGTTAGGTCCGTGCTACCTGAAAAGTTGATGGTATTCTTTATTTGGTTGGTATTCGGTACCATACCTGTTTGGTCCGAGTTGGTAACCGATAGGCGCATAGTGCCCCATTCACCCGAATTGCTCATGGCTACATTGGTAACCCGTGTTATCCCTGTCTCGTAAAAGTTTTTAATGTTGTTTGGATTGGATACCCATGGAGTGGGGATACGTTCTCCGGTAGCTGGGTCGATTGGCGAGTTGAATTGTGGGAGTGATAGGATTTGACCGGGAGTTTGGGGGAAGCCCGCTTCAACCGCCCAGTACAATTTGCCACCTGGAACTATATCCTCAGCCTGTACTTCATAATCTAAACGTGGGCCAAAACTTTCGTCTACACCATCATTTTTACCTCCGTTCAGTCCGTCTTTATACCAATACTGTTGACCGCCACCTTGACCGTATTCGTTCTGGTAATCCGGTAATAGAAGGGGCGAGCTCATGGTGACGGAATTTTCTATAGAAACAGAAAAGCCTTTGCCTTTTCCTGATTTGGTAGTTATAAGAACAACACCGTTTGCTCCTCTCGAGCCGTAAAGTGCCGCGGCGTTCCCGCCTTTTAAGATGGTCATTTCGGCAATATCGGAAGGGTTGATGTCCGCTGCACCGTTACCCATATCGGTAAAATCGTAGCCACCATTGGAGCTGGATACCACGGTGTTATCTATAGGTATGCCATCTACAACAAACAAAGGTTGGTTGTTTCCCGTCAATGATTGGTTACCCCTTATGGTTATCCGTGATGACGCACCTACGTTTCCGTTGGAGCTGTTTACGAAAACACCGGCTGATTTACCCGCCAAGGCGTTGATAACATTCGTTTCCGAGGTGTTTTTAATATCGTCGCCATCTATCTCCTGTACGGCGTAACCCAAGGCTTTTTTCTCTCGGGTAATACCTAAGGCGGTAACGACAACCTCGTTTAGTGATTGTACGTTTGGTTCTAAAGTAATATTGATGGTTGGGCTCGTTCCAACGCTAACACTCTTTTCAGTATACCCGATGTAACTGAATTTTAAAACATCACCGTTGTCGGCTTCAATGGTATAGTTACCATCAAAGTCGGTAACGGTACCCTTATTGGAACTTTCGTTGAGGACGGTGACCCCTAAGAGAGGTATTCCGGTTTCGTCTACAATGGTTCCAGAGATGTTTGGGCTCTGTCCTTGCATCGCACTTGCCAATAAAGAGCAAATGCCAAATAGCAGTAGTTTAATTTTTTTGGAAGGTAATTTGTTGATGGCTTTCATAGATTATTAATATGAGTTTAATAATACTATAAAGTTAATATAGTCATCGTTGCATATTAGTTGATATGTTGCCCATATGATATACTATTTTGACGGAAATTCGCCGAAGTGGCTAAATGGGATAGTTATAGTAAAGTATTACTTGTTAAATAGATATGCGAAAGTAGTTTAAATGCGGAATCGAATTAAGGTGGTGGTTAAGTTAGGAGGATAGCTTAGCAGTTTTTAAAGCCTGTAGAAACCACGTTTTTGTTGTTGTTCAATTGGTTTTCGATTTTCTTGGCGGTTTTGGTGATGGCCAATCCACCAAGGCCGGTACACCTTAAGGTATGGGGTATGGCGTCACCTACCTTTTTCATGGTTTCGATTACCTCGTCTAAAGGTATGACCTGGTCGTAATCGGAAAGCGCCATGTTGGCCGATGATATGGCCGTTGAGGCGGCCATTACATTTCGGTTGAGGCAAGGGGCTTCGACGCGGTCCGCAACCGTATCACAAATAAGTCCTAACGAACTTTGAAGCGCCATGGATGCCGCTGCCAATGCTTGGTTTAACGAACCTTCTTTTAGGGTAACGACCCCAGCTGCGGCCATACCGGAAGCGGAACCGCATTCGCCCATACAACCGCCAACTTCTGCGGAAAACGTTGCATGTGCGGTAATGAAAACGCCGATGAGACCGGCTGCTAGCATGGCTTGTACCATAAGTTCCCTAGAGAGCCCCATGGTTGTGCCCGTGCCGATAATAGTACCGGGCAATGCTCCGCAGGACCCGGCTGTGGGGGCGGCAACGATTACTCCCATGGAACTTTTTACTTCCATCATGGCCGAGGTGAACATGATGGAGTTGTTGAGGACATCGCCACGAACAAGTTCTTTTTTGGTCATTTTCTTTTTAAAAACCAATGATTGGCTTCCTAGTATTCGGTCATCATAGTGGGTGCCTTTTAGGCCAAGGTCGATAGAGTTTTTCATGATATCTACTATCGTTCCCATTTTTTCGAAGACTTCGTCCGAAGATATATTGCCCCTAGTGCTTTCGTAAGCGACGGCCAGTTCCCATAGGCTTAGGTTTTTGTCCTTGTTGTATTCGAGCATTTCCTCTACCGTAATAAAAGGAACGCTTAGATTTTTTCTCGATTTAATGGGGAGTACCGGTTCTATTGATATGATGTCGTTTGCGTCTTGTAGCGCCGTAATGCTTTCAAACAGAATCTTTTGGTCGCCCGAATTTGAGTTGATCAAGACAAATGTGCTGCCGTTTGGATAAATGGTACTCTCCTTAAGGTCTAGCGTTTTAAGGGTGTTGGCGGTTTGCTTAGGTGTGTCCGAGTAAATTAAGGTGGTGTGGAGGTCTCCGAATAGTGAAACTGGGGTTTGGTCTATTTCTATGATTTCGATCATGCCGCCGCCTGTGGATAGGCCTATGACTTGGTGGCTCGTTTTTTCGTTTTTTAATGTTATTTTGTAAGTATTGGGATGGGTGGCGCCAATAGGGTGTATATCTATGGTTACCTTAATATGGGCTTCATCCATATGGAGCTGGTAGTCCTTTAGTCGCTCGTCATCCGCATTCCAGCCTAACAGGCCTCCAAAAAGTCCCATATCGGATCCCTGTCCCGAATGGGTCGTGGCCAATGATCCATTGGGGTCGAATTCAATGTAGACTTCCGTAATGTCGTTTTTCATAATGTCTCTGCAGATTCTGCCAATTCGCAGTGCCGCTGCACAGTGGGAGCTTGAGGGGCCTCTCATTACGGGTCCTATTACGTCATTGAAAATACTGGGGAATAAGCTCATTGTAAAAAGTATATGGGTGAATGTTGCCTTGTTGTTTTTTAAAGTTATGAATTTTCTAAATATTCATATTTATATGTGATAAAAAGAGTAAAGTCTTTCGTTTTTTATGGATTATTGGTTATTGTTTGATGAAAATGCTGTTGATTCGTCTAAGTTAATACTTTTTTTGTAAATTCGAGTTTGTAACTCTATTTAAAAAAGTCTTATAAATGAACGCTATTGGGTTTAAAGTACCTTTTTTTAGAGGTAAATCTTTATATATAGAAGAATGGAGTGATCGCAATTTTTACAAGGCGGTGCATTTTCATGAAGAATACCAATTGACCTATATTTTTAAGGGGGAAGGAACCCTTGTGGTCGGTTCAAAGAGTTATGGTTTCAAACCGGGTGATTCATATCTGTTCGGGAAAAATTTGCCCCATGTTTTTAGAAATGAAAATAACGAAGCCTTAACCGAAGAGGAGGCCAGGGCCCACTACATTAGTGTGTTTTTTAATGCGGACTCTTTAAATTCTATGTTGAATGGTGTGCCGGAAACCGGGCCTATTGTCGAACTTATAAAAAAGGCCGACCTAGGGTTGAAGCTAGATCGCTTGCAATCACCCAAACTACTCCGGTCAATGAGTCGTTTAAAATCGAAGAACGGTTTTGAACGCTTGCTGGAGCTATTGTACATATTGGAAGATATTGCGGTAAACGGAAAAAATGAATGTTTGGCCAACGAAAATTGTAAAACAATCAGCCACGATGAATATGGCATTCGGAAACTGAACGAGATTTTTAAATTTATGGAGAACAACCACTCCAATAGAATAACATTAGAGGATATCGCTACGCGTTTTAATATGAATCCTTCCTCTTTTTGTCGATTTTTTAAATCTAGAACCCAAAAGACCTTTTCGCAATTTCTGATAGAGTTACGGGTGGCCAAGGCCTGTGAGTTAATGCGGTCCGGTGCGCACAATGCCAGCGAAACCTGCTTTACGACCGGGTTTACGAACCTTTCTAATTTTCACAGGCAGTTCAAGAGTGTTATAGGTATGACGCCGACCCAGTATAGGGATAGTGTGGCTACGTTTTGAAATAGCCTATTTATTAGGGGGGGGCTATGGGAGTAAGTTGATGTAATAATATAAACCAGACGATTATGAAAAAGATTTTTTCTTTTGGGTCGAATGTTTCCGCCCGATTGTACGATTCGGGCCGTTCTATTGACGAATTTGTCGTGTTATTGGTATTACGTGGAAAGGGTGAATTTTTTATTGGGGATAATGTAGTGCCCTTTGTGAAAAATGATTTATTCTTTTTTGCGGGAAGAATAGCGCGTTCGTTCAATGATGATCAAAATAATGGAAGGGAAAATAAATCGAACAACTTAAAAGTTATATCCTTGTTCTTCAACTTGAGTCAAATTGAAGAAGCCCTTAACAATGTGCCGGAAGCCTATCATATTAAAAAGCTGATTTCCTTTGCCGATTATGGGTTAAAGTTGTCCTGTACAGAAAACCGGGCTTTGGCGAATCAAGTCCTTCAAATCCACAAGGCCAAAGGCTTGCATAAGATGTTGTCGTTCTATAAGCTTATAGATCATGCGTCTAGAAACAAAGATATAATGGTACTGTCGGCAAAAGCGGCGATGAAATGTAATCAGGCAAGTGAAGAGCCGAAGCTGAGAAAAATCTTCGATTTTATTAAAGAGAATCATAGGGATACGATCACATTGGAACAAATTTCGGCAATAGCAAACATGTCACCTACCGGATTTTGTCGATTTTTTAAGTCTCATGAACAAAAAACGTTTTCACAGTATTTGGCCGAAGTTAGAATCGAAAGCGCTTGTAAAATGCTGAAGGATAAGGGGTATTCTATTTCAGATTGTTGTTACGGAAGTGGTTTTAATAATTTATCGAACTTTAATCGGCATTTTAAAAAGCAGACCGGGATGTCCCCCTCCGAGTATCGCATTAAAGTAACGGGAGATTGCTCCGGTAAAAACCGCAAGTGTGCCTAGATAAGGCTTTAATAGGCAGGTATTTTGAAACCAATCGAGCTACTTTAAAAGTTAGGAATTAAGGAAAAACGGGGGCGGGTCGGCAAAGAAAACAAGAAAATAGTATTGTTTTCGGCTAAAATGTATAACATGATTTCGTAAAATCTACCCTAATATTGTGTGGCTTCTAGATGATACCTTTGGGTGTTGTAGGGCAAAAGAAAATTATTATCTAACAAGAGATTATTTGTAAAGAGGAATAACTATGAAGAGAGCTGTATTGAACGTTCTATTGGCAATTTTGGTATTTGTGAATGTGGGCTATGCGCAAGAAGCGAAAAAACTGACCTTGGCCGATATTTATAAAAACGGTGAGTTTGGCCAGAAAGGCTATGGTCCGATCAGGTGGATGAAAGACAATAAGGGCTATTCTACATTGGAGGCGAACAAAGATTTATCAGGTAAGGATATCGTTAAGTACGATGCCAAAACCGGACGAAGGTCCATTGTCGTTTCAGCGGCCGATTTAATACCTCAGGGAAGTGAAAAGCCATTGGTTATCAAAGATTACAAATGGTCTGAAGACAACACAAAACTTCTCGTTTTTACCAATACCAGAAAAGTGTGGCGCTACCACACCCGTGGCGATTATTGGGTATTGGACCTTGCTACCAAAAAACTGGTCCAATTAGGTAAAACCTTGCCCGAGGCTACTTTAATGTTCGCCAAGTTTTCCCCAGACGGTTCTAGGGTCGGCTACGTTAGCAACCTGAATATTTATGTAGAGGATTTGAATACGAACAGCTTTACCCAGATTACCAAAGATGGGGGTGATCATATTATTAATGGCACCTTTGATTGGGTCTATGAGGAAGAATTGAATTGTAGGGACGGGTTTCGATGGAGTCCCGACGGAGAGCATATCGCGTACTGGCAATCCAATACAGAAGGTGTGGGCACTTTTTATATGATCAATAATCTCGATTCTATTTATTCAAAGCCTATTCCAATGCCTTACCCTAAGGTGGGCACACAACTTTCCGCCGTAAAAGTAGGCGTAGTACCGGCAAAAGGAGGAAGTACAAAATGGTTTGATATTCCCGGGGACCCAAGAAATAATTATTTGGCCCGAATGGACTTTATTCCGAATTCTAACGAAGTAATGATCCAACAGCTCAATCGTCCCCAAAACACGAATAAGGTGTATGTGGCCAATGTTGAAACCCTTGAATTCAAAAATATTCTAACAGAGAAAGATGAAGCCTTTTTGGATATTCACGATGATATTCGATGGTTGGATAATGAGAGATATTTTACATGGTCTAGCGAACGCGATGGTTGGTTGAAACTATATAAGGTCTCAAGAGATGGTTCGGATATTCAGCCGATTACCAAAGGGGACTTTGATGTAGTGAGTATCAACTGTATAGATCCCAAAAGTGGTTATGTATACTATATCGCTTCGCCCGATAACTTTACGCAACGTTATTTGTACAGAAGTAGGATTGATGGAAAGGGTACTGCCCAGCGTGTAACACCGGCGTCAAATTCAGGTCAGAACTCTTATCAGATTTCTCAAAATGCCAAATGGGGAATACATGTATTCCAAAATGCAACGACACCGTCCGTATATTCGCTGGTAAGTCTACCTTCCCATAAAACGGTACGCGTACTTGAGGATAATAAGGAGCTGAAAGAAAAATATGATGCGCTAAAACTGAATCCTAAGGAGTTTGTAAAAGTTGATATAGGCGATGATGTTCTTGATGCCTTTATGATCAAACCGATTGATTTTGACCCTTCAAAAAAATACCCATTGTTGTTTTACGTGTACGGTGAGCCTGCGGGTGCTACGGTTCAAGATAATTGGGGTGGAGGAAGCCTTTGGGACCAATATATGGCACAACAAGGCTACATCGTAATGAGCGTTGATAACAGGGGAACGAAAACCCCTAGAGGAAAAAAGTGGAGGAATGCCATATATGGACAGATAGGTATTCTAGCGTCTGAAGACCAAAACAAGGCGGCAAATAAAATAATCGATACCTATGGCTTTATCGATCCGGCCCGAGTGGGTATTTGGGGATGGAGCGGTGGAGGCCAGATGACCTTGAACTGTATGTTCCGTTACCCAGGGACTTATAAGTCCGGGTTGGCCGTGAGCTTCGTATCCGATCAAAGATTGTACGATGCCACCTACCAAGAGCGCTATATGGGCCTATTGTCTGATAATGCCAAAGGCTACCATGACGGTTCCCCTATAAATTTCGCCCAAAACTTAGAAGGTAATCTTATGGTCATACACGGTACGGCAGATGATAACGTGCACTACCAGAGTTATGAAATGTTGGTAGACAAGCTAATCGCCAATAATAAGATATTTGATATGATGTCTTACCCCATGAGGGCGCATGGCATTTATGAACGGGAAAATACTTCATACCATCTAAGACAGACCATGGAAAATTTTTGGAAGGAAAACCTGCCGGCAGGAGGTAAATAAGTCCCTTTAAAACTTTTGGTGTCTTCCTTTTTTACAGAAAAGCATGGCACGTAGAGGGGGATTAAAAGAGAACGGGCCCTCTTGTGGGAAACGAGGAAACGGGTAGTAGTGCTGGAAGCCGATTAAGAATTAATTAATTTTCAAAACATTTGACAATGTCATATCCAACAGTTTTCTGCGGCGCAGGTATACGACCTTATTTAGCCTTTCTTCTTTTTATCACAGGCGCTATTGCAACGGCTCAAAAAAAGGAAGGATCGTCTGAAAATGTAGAGCGACCTAATATTATATTCCTGCTTTCCGATGATCAGACGAGTGTAGCCACTGGTTGTTACGGAAACGACCAGGTGAAAACACCCAATATGGACCAATTGGCCAAAGATGGTGTGTTATTTCTCAATCACTATAATACGACCTCTATATGTATGGCGAGTCGGGCCAATATATTAACGGGGATGTATGAATACAAAACCGGGTGTAATTTCATGCATGGTGACCTTGGGGTAGACAAGTTCGAAAATTCCTATCCGGTGTTGTTGAAAGCAGCTGGTTATTTTACGGGCTTTGCGGGCAAGGTCGGATTTGTACTTGAGGGGGGAGATTCAGAAAAAATCGAGGACGGATTGCCGGTAGGTTATTTTGACAAATGGGGCGGAGGGCCTGAACAAACCGAATACGAGACGGCCAAAAACCCGACTATAGCAGGATATGCGAAGGAATATCCACATAGCACACGGGCCTATGGTGCTTGGGCGGGAGATTTTATAAAGGAGGCGAAGAGTTCAGGGAAGCCGTTTTGTATGTCCATTAGTTTTAAGGCTCCCCATTTACCTTTTACACCCGATCCTTTCTTTGATGGGGTCTATGCCGGACAAACCTATAAAAAACCCGATAATTACGGAGCGGAAAATGCCACCCATTTGTCGCCCCAGGCAAAATCGGGCCGTCAGTATAATTCCTATAATTTTTGGAGGGAGTCGGAAGCGTCCTATCAAGAAGCCATTACAAAATACAATCAGTTGATCCATGGTGTGGATTATGCCATTGGAATGATTCGTAAATCCTTGGCGGAACAGGGTGTCGATAAAAATACCATCATCATTTTTACAAGTGATAACGGCTATAGCTGTGGAGCCCATAACCTTGCGGGAAAGGTACTGCCGTATGAGGAAGCTTCCAGGTCGCCATTTATCATCTACGACCCACGGGCGCCCCAAAGCCAACGCGGTATTAAGCGGAAGACCGTAACGGCCAATATAGATATGGCCCCGACCATCTTGAGTTATGCCGGTCTTGAAATACCTGAAAATATGGACGGGGAAAACTTAGTGCCCTTAATGGCGAAGGAGTCGGGTGTTGAAAGAGATCATATAGCCTTGACCAATATGTGGGGAAACGATGAAATTCAGGCCATGTCCGTGGTTACCGAAGCCTATAAATATATCTACTGGCAATATACCGATGAACGCATGCGGCCTACGGAAGAATTGTTCCATATTTCGGAAGATAAACTTGAAATGCACAATCTGGCAAAGGATGACGCCTACAAAACGGAACTGGCCCAAATGCGGAAGCTTTATGATGGGCAATATAAGCGTTTGGTAAAAGAGGGGATAAAAGCGAACGATTACGAAAAATACGCTATTCTGTTCAATAGAAATGCCCCGGAGAGCGCGAAGAAACAGTATCGTCAACTTACGTATAAGAAGATGATCGAGAAGAGTCGAAATAAGAATTAAAAAACAAGGATATTTGTGGCGGACTATGGGAAATTGCCTAAAAGCACCTCTACCGGAAGAAGCTAAATAAGTAACTAGCCCGTTTTTTGATGGTTCAAGTTTTAAGTTTAATTATTTGATATTTTATTCATGTTTTCAACAGAAGAGTACATAGCACGTAGAGCGAAGTTAAAGGAGTTGATGGGGAGCGGATTGGTGCTTCTTATGGGCAATGAAGAGGTAGGTATAAATTTTGAAGACAATATATACCCGTTCAGGCAAGATAGTAGCTTTCTTTATTTCTTCGGAATACAGACAAATGGTTTGGCCGCTATTATTGATTTGGAAAGCGGGGAAGAACTGATTTTCGGCGATGACCCGTCTATCGATCATATCGTATTTTCAGGACCGATAGAATCATTGCAAAGCCAAGCGGCGAAAGTAGGGGTGACCCATGTGAAGTCGGGTACAGATCTATCCGATTATCTAGGAGAGGCTGTTTCTAAAGGTAAAAAAGTGCATTACTTGCCGCCTTATAGGGCGGAACATGCCTTGAAACTTACAGATTTGTTACATGTGCCTACATCGAAGCTTAAAGAGCAGAGTTCTACTGAACTTATAAAGGCTATTGTGCAACTGCGCACCATAAAGTCGGAAGCTGAGGTGGTAGAAATAGAAAAGGCATTGAATGTTACGGTAGACATGCACTATAAGGCCATGGAAATGGCCCAACCTTTAATTAAGGAGTCCGATGTATATGGGGCCGTCAGTCAGATTGCATTGGCAAAGGGTGTTGGTACTTCTTTTCCGCCCATCGTAACCATTAATGGACAGATTTTACATAACCACTATAGGGGTAATGAATTGAAAGAGGGGGATATGCTACTTTGCGATTGTGGAGCGGAGATAGCTTCCGGCTATGCAGGGGACCTGACACGTACTTTTCCGGTATCTAAAAAGTTCAGTAAAGACCAAAAGGAAATCTACAATATTGTTTTTGAGGCATATAGTACGGCCGTGGCCTTGCTAAAGCCGGGGAGATTGTTTTTAGACGTTCATTTGGCGGCCTGCGAAAAAATTGTGGAAGGCTTGATAGCATTCGGTCTTATGAAAGGAAATGCAAAGGAAGCGGTTGCGGAAGGCGCCCATACCATGTTCTTTCAATGTGGCCTTGGGCATATGTTAGGACTTGATGTACACGATATGGAAAACCTAGGGGAGCAATATGTAGGCTATACCGATACCTTAAAACAACGGACCGATTTCGGTTTCCGTTCCTTGCGATTGGGGCGTGCCTTGGAAGAAGGCATGGTAGTAACCGTTGAACCTGGTATTTACATCATTCCCGAGCTAATTGACCTTAGAAAAAAAGAAGGCAAGTATCTAGACTTTGTAAATTATGAGATGCTTGAAAAATATAGGGATTTTGGGGGAATTCGAATTGAAGACGTGTTCTTGATTACCCCGGAAGAAGGGGGTAGGATACTCGGTAATAGATTGCCGGGCTCTGCTGCGGAAATAGAAGAGTTTATGCTATCTCATCAAAGATTGTAATTGCTTTTACAGTTAGGCTTGCAATCTTTGTTTTGAGTTAATCAGTTTTAGTAGTAGGCCTTGGTAAAACAAGGCCTTTTTTATACCGTCGAATTTTTTTTTAGCTGCAAAAAGGGGAGCTGTACTGATATAAAATGCGGTACAGGTGATTAGAAAAAACATAGCGGTTTTAAGGCTATGGTAAAAAAAAAGCCGGTCATAACGACCGGCTTTAATTTACCTTCTAAAATTAATCTTTGTCGAGCAGCTCCATGTCGGTATACTCAAACTTTTGTCCCCCAACGGAAAGATCGGCCATCAATCCCTTTTTGGGCTTGGCGAATACCACTACACCGTCGTCATAATTGGCATTGGCAGCAACACCTTTTTTTAGGGCTACCGCTGTGGCCTGGGCAGAAAGTTCGTATTCCCCTCGTTTAAATTCGTTTAAGGCATCCGCTGTTTCGAAGAATATAACTTCGGTCAACGCTTGTCCTCCGGCTTGAAGACCTACATCTAGTTTCTTTAGGTCGGCCATACCTACAGCTTTGCCCTTCTCATAAAGTACACCGTTACCAGATGCCCCTCCGATGATAAGTCCGCCTTCACCGACATTGGGAAATACAACGTATCCCGATGCATTTTTAAAGAACTGATCGAGTCCGTACTTGTCAGATTGTAATTTAATTTTCGCTTTCTCGGCATCGGATATAACTCTTTGGTCATCTTTGTCTTGGGCAAAGGAAACAAAGCTTATGCATACGAGTACCATGGTTAAAATCGATTTTTTCATTTTCATATCACTATGTTTAAATTTAACTTCATTTAAAAATCAACTTGCATTGATTTCGATACAAAATTACCGGTCGATATCAACCCATATTAGCGCTATGCATTGAAATTATGATGCAAAAAAAGAAGGTCGTCCCTTAAGAAATAAAGCGCTTTGGTTGTAATAAAAAAAGAAAAACTCTAGGGGGATTAGACCAATATAACGAAGGGAGTGTTCCCTTCTTCGGTAGTAGAGGCACTAGCCATTGACTCAAGGCTTTTGTGGAGCATGATTTTTAGGTCTTCGAACGAGGTTGGTTTTTGAATATATTGATTGGCACCATCCGTTTGTAGTTGGTTTACCTCTCTGTCACGGTGGAATGTAGAATATACGATCACTTTAATGGCATCGAACCTTTGAAAGTTTCTGATATCGGTCAAACATTCAAAGCCGTTCATCAAGGGCATGTTCAGGTCAAGATAGATAGCGTCGGGCAAGGGTTTGGCGGAGAAAAGATCGTCCATAAGGTCAACGCCATTGTCGAATTGGGTCACCGTGGTGGGGATGTCGATTTCACTAAGGGCCTCTACGAACAACTCTCTATCATCATTGTCATCATCGGCCAAATATAGGTTTAGGTTTTTCATAAATAGCGAATAAGGTGTATATCTTTAATAAGGATGCATATTAGTGTCTTGCTTAGGCTCGGTCTAGAGGTGATCGAAATCAACTTGTTGAACTGTGTAGCACCTTAAGCATATCTCATTTTAAAAAATTAAAGGGGGATTTTACGCTGCAAAATATGGCCCTTTGGCTGTATAAGGGGAGGGGATTGCGATAAATATTGACTCAATACGTTCTCGGGTCAATATGTCGTCTCTATATGATGCGTTCGCCCGGCTGAGTCAAGATGGCGTAAGATTGTGGGATCTTAATCGCTAAAAAATAATATCGTATTCGCAGCCGATATTTCGTGTTCGGCCACGGTTGGTTTTTGTGTGCGCACACAATTATTGTAAAATCCCTAGGTTTTTTCAAAATAGAAAATTACATTCGTAGATTCATGATCCTTTTGTGTCTTTGGTTTTAATGAAGGAAGATGCTATGGAATCCGCTGGAATCTTACGACATCATAAGGGATGATCGTTCGAAAATTAGCTTGTAGAGTATAGGATAACGATATAAAAGGGTAGGGGCGAGGTCCTAGGTTTAAAAGAAAGCAAGGCCCTTATCGAAAACGTAAAATTATAAATTCAAACCATTTAGAAATTATAGAAATGAAGTACTTAAACCTTAGCAAGTTAAAATCCATCCGTTATGGCGGTGTCTTTTTATTTATGGCATCCGGTCTATTATTGAGTTGTGAACCTGAAAAGGAAGCCATACCATACATCGATCTTTTTGATGGAGAAACCTTAACGGGATGGACGCAAAAAGGGGGAGAAGCTATTTATGAGGTCAGGGACAATGCCATTGTCGGGACCACGGTCAAAAATACTCCGAACTCTTTTATGACCACTGATAAAATGTACGATGATTTCATTTTGGAATTGGATTTTAAAGTAGATCCTTCAATGAATTCGGGTATTCAGATCCGAAGCAATAGTTTTCCGTATTATATGAACGGAAGGATACATGGGTACCAAGTTGAGATCGACCCATCTGATCGGGCATGGAGTGCCGGTATTTACGACGAGGCGCGAAGAGGGTGGTTACATCCGCTGGCCGACGATAACGTAAAGGCCAAACAAGCCTTTAAGCAAAACGATTGGAACCATTATCGTATTGAAGCGATCGGTGATACCCTAAAGACCTGGATCAACGGCGTGCCGGCGGCTCATCTTATCGATAGCCAGACTGACAGTGGGTTTATCGGCCTACAGGTACATTCTATACATAAAGACCAAAAAGCGGGAACCGAGATCGCGTGGAAGAACATCAAGATCCTTACCGAAGATCTACAGAAATATGCAAAGGAGAGTCCTCTTCCCGCCGTTAATATGGCCAACAAATTGACCAAGAACGAAAAGGATCAAGGTTGGGAATTGCTCTGGGACGGAGAAACGACCAATGGTTGGAGAGGCGCTAAATTGGAAACTTTCCCGACAAAAGGCTGGGAAATCAAAGATGGTATCTTAACGGTATTGTCCTCCGGTGGGGAAGAGTCCGCTGCAGGGGGTGATATTGTCACTACCAAAAATTACGGTAATTTTGAGATTATGGTCGATTTTAAATTGACCGAGGGCGCCAATAGTGGTATAAAATACTATGTGGATACCAACATCAACAAGGGAGAAGGTTCTTCCATTGGTTTGGAATATCAAATCTTGGACGATGACAAACATCCTGATGCCAAAAAGGGAAACCACGAAGGAAGCCGTACCGTTTCTTCGCTTTATGACCTAATCAAAGCGGATCCCAAAAAACCGATCAAACCTATTGGTGAGTGGAATACTGCCCGAATCGTTTCTAAAGACAACCATGTGGAGCACTACTTGAACGGGGCAAAGGTATTGGAGTATGAAAGAAAAAGTGAAGCCTATAGAAAATTGGTATCTGAAAGCAAATACGTAAAGTGGCCTAATTTCGGTGAACTCGATAGCGGTCAGATCTTATTGCAAGACCATGGTGACAGGGTTAGCTTCAAGAACATCAAAATAAAAACGCCTAAAAACCAATAGTAATGACCAGTAGACGAAACTTTATAAAGAAAACGGCAACCGGTTCAGTGGCATTGACTTTTGGCGGACTAGTATTGCCTTCTATGGCCAATGCGAACATCCTTGGAGCCAATGACCATATCAACTGTGCCATTATCGGGGTTCGAAGTAGGGCCAAGGCCCATGTGATGGCCATTCACCAGCAGAAGAACGCTAAAATTGTATACAGCTGCGACGTTGATGATACCATATTGGAAGAACACAATAAATGGTGCCAGAAAAATATTGGATATATTCCTAAAATAGAAAAGGACTTTAGGAAGGTCTTGGAAGATAAAGATGTAGATGCCGTTTTCATCGCTACACCCGAGCATTGGCACGCACCAATGGCCATTATGGCCTTACAGGCGGGCAAGCATGTCTATGTAGAAAAACCTTGTAGCCACAACCCTTACGAAAACGATTTATTGGTAAGGGCCCATAAAAAGTACGGTAAAAAGGTACAAATGGGAAATCAACAACGATCGGCCCGTACCTCGATTATGGGAATAGAGGATATTAGGAATGGCGTAATCGGCGAAGTGTATAAAGGTGAGGCTTATTACAGCAGTAACCGCGGTTCAATTGGTAAGGGCAACGTTATAGACGTTCCCGACACCTTAGATTGGGAAATGTGGCAAGGGCCCGCCCCTAGGGAAAAATATAGGGATAACGTACACCCTTATAACTGGCATTGGTTCAAAACCTGGGGAACGGGTGAAGTACATAACAATGGTACCCATGAAATCGACATCTGCCGATGGGCCTTGGGCGTAGACCTTCCGGAAAGCGTTACTTCTTTTGGCGGGAAATATGCCTATGACGATGATTGGCAGTTTGTTGACAACCAGCAGGTGACCTATAAATATCCCGATAACAAGTTTATTACTTGGACCGGGCATAGTCGCGGGAAGATAATGCCCAAACAACCAGGCCGTGGCGCTACCATTTACGGAAGCAAAGGCATCATTCAACTAGACCGTAATTTCTATAAGTTGTACGACCTTGACGGTAATCTGCTTAAGGAGGAAAAAGAAGGGGCGACCAGTGCCACGACCAATACCATGGGACAGGGGCAGTTAGATGTAAATCATGTTGGTAACTTCTTTGAGGCCATTAGAACCGATAAGTCTCTACATTCAGATATAAGTGATGCCAGTATCTCTACAATGCTCTGCCATTTAGGGAATATGGCCCAAGATGCTGGGGAAACCTTAAAAATTGACCAGGCCACTGGAAAAATATTGAACAATGAAAAAGCTATGGCCCATTGGAAGCGTGAATACGCCGAAGGTTGGGAGCCTAAGTTATAATATGTGGAAGCCTAGTGGTTTCCTCAACAGTTGATTTTAAATTTTGTGTTAGTTTTTAAAGTCCGTATGATTCGTTCATACGGACTTTTTTATGGAAATGCTGTCAAAGAAGTAGCGGATACGGCAATGGGTTACGCCATAGGGCCTAGGGCCAATAGGGCGCGTGAAAGGATGCCCTTGGCTACAACGGGATTTTGGTGTTTCTCCCGGAATAAAAGAAATCGGCCTACCGGTTAAACGCTATATTCAATGGCCGAAGCAACATTGAAGGAGTCGACATTTTCCTTGGTGACAATGTTCATGGGGGAACGATATTCCGGCTTTGGGGTTTTGTTCAGGAGCAAGTATTCAAATAGAATTTTTACGCCCATATACCCCTGTTCAAAGGGATGCTGGTCAATGGCGAAATCTATGGTACCCTTTCTGATATAGTCAAGGTTTTTCTGGTGTACGTCAAAACCAACGGTACGTATGTTCTGTAAATTTTCGCTTTGTAAAAAATCCGCTACCGTAAACAGGGCGCTCGAAGGAACAAATATGCCCGTGATATGGTCGGGTTTTGAAAATTCTTCGGTCAAGGCCCTGTAAACCTCTTTAGGGGCAAAGCTCTCTACGAATATCTTATGTATCGGTTTCTCGTTTTTGTTCGTTTCAAAAAAGTTCATAAAACCTTTGATACGCGTTTCGATCGCCAAGTGACTATCGACGTTTTTCTTTGACGTTAGTATGGCAATAGACTCCTTAGGGGCGGTAATGATATTCATCATCTTCCCACATAGATAACCACTTTTAAAGGAATCTTGACCGATATACGATAGCTTATCGCCGGTTTCCAAATCAATGTTTATCAAAACAAAGGGAATGTCGTTGGCCTTTAACTTTTCTACAAATGCTAGGGAGGTATTATAAAAAAAGGGGGCAAAGACAACACCGTTCGGCTTGAGTTTGAGTATTTGTTCAAGTGCCCGTTCGTACGATTTTAGGTCGTACTGGTCAAAATAGTACCTATGGGTGATAACTCCGTATTTCTGGATTTCCTTGGCGGCGGATTTGAGACCTTTGTTCGGCCCGCTCCAAAATTGGTTTTTAGAGGCTGGGGTCGGAATTAAAGTGGCAATGGTATATTTTTTCTTGAAAGCCAAGGTACTGGCAAGGATGTTTCTTTCAAAATCGTACTTGTCAAGTAGTTTCTGTATGCGTTCCTTGGTTTTTGGCGATACCCCAGGGCGATTATGAATAACCCTATCCACTGTTCCTGTAGAGACTTTGGCCTCTTCGGCAATATCTTTTATCGTTTTCAATAGAATAAATTAAAAGGTCTGGTAGTTGAGTTCAATCCACTGGTTTAGCCAATTGTTCTTGAATGGATTGAGTTTCAAATGTACGTATAAATCTAGTTTTATAAAACTGCTACGGGGCTTTTGTGTTCGCACACGAAATTAAGGTCCCATTGTAGCTGCGAGTGTATCGGACATTGGAAATTATGCATAGGACAAAGGATAGGGGAAGGGGCAACAGGATAAGTGGCCCTTTAAGAGTTGGACAATTGCTTGTTGGCCTCTTGTAAATTTTGGATGTCCTTAGAGAGAAACACGATTCTTTCACTTACTTTCTTTCTATTCCGGGTTAGCATAGGGGTCAGGTGGTTCAGTCGGGCTTTTAAGTTTATGAGTTTGATATTAAACTCGCGAACATCCTCAAATTTACTGGATGGGTATTTGGGAAAGTTCCCTTCAAAGGTTTTCTGAAGTTCGAAAGTCCGCCTTTTTAACTGGTTTAATCGGGCTTTCAGCGCGTTGGTGTCGGCTAGTATTTTTATTACATTTCGTTTTTTTGCTATACGTGGCGCTTTCATATATAATTTTTTATAAAAGTAATGCGGTCTATTTTTTAGGAAGAATGCTATAACTAAAAATCTTATCCCGAAGCATCGGGTCGGAACAAGGCTGGTGGCCAAGGTAAAAAACTTTTGAATGCTTTTGTTACGAGGCATGTTTCAGTGATAAGAGTACTTTCCTCACTGTTTTTAACACTTATCATGGGCCGTGGGGTATTTGTACCAAAGTTTTTATAAAGACAACTTTCAAATGGGAAGACCCCGGAAAATTGAGTTTCAGGGGTCTTTACCATATAGTTTAAATCGTATTATTGCGCATCGGGCGGGAATATATCTTTGTCTTTGATATTCTGTTCTGGAATGGTCTCCAAAAATGCATAGAGGTCTGTATTTGCACTGGGGCCATAACCGGTCAATAAGGTCCCTTTCCCACCATCGCTAGTTTCCAAGACATATAGTAAAGACATATCTGAGGGGTTGCTCATTCCTTCATAGCGATGCTCTTTCACAATTGTTATATCCTTTGCGGCATATGTTTTATCTGATTTGGTACTCCTTAGTTTTTCGTTTATAAAGCGATACGAGTCGGTATACCCTAATTTTTCATAGCGTTTTATGTAATCGGTCTCGTGTTTTGCATATTCTGTACTCATAATATTTTTCTTTTAGATGTTCAACTTAAGCGGGTATGTTTTCCGCTTTTTTCCTTCTTTTCCAATTGCGGTGTTGGGCAATCGCTTTTATAAAACCTTCCGGATTTTCATTGATAAAAATGGCCTCATCCTCATGTATATCGATTATGGCCGTGTGTTTTAGAAAATCTTCGGCTTCACCACTTACCGAAATGGCTTTACAGTGCTTGTAACTTTCGTTTACGAATTTGGTGAATTTGGCCTGTGCCCTTAAGGCGGCAATAGAGGGCTCTCCGCCAGGGATGTAAAGGGCATCGAACAGTACACTTTCCGTGGTCATGATTGCGGCATCGACCTGATGTTCCATGCCTTCATCGCATGTAACCGTACCCCCATGTGGAGCGATTAACTTTACCATAGCGCCTTCTTTTTCAAGGGCATCTTTTACAATTTTGAATTCGCTCATACGAAAGCCGTCACCTACCAGAACCGCGACCTGTCTTGTTGCAATCGAGTCGAAGGTGGTATGGGCCTGGCTCAGTTTAGGCGACTCATCTAGGTAGATTTTCTTCTCCGTGGGTTGCTGCGACTCAACATCGGCATCGGCACCTATGGCTTGATTGATCGGTTTCTCAATGGAAGAAGGGACTTTCATACCTAAGTTCTTAGCTACTTTTTCCGCCAGACTCGAATCGATTCGATCGATCAGGTATAGCATTCGCCCTTTGATATGCTCGATCTCGCATTTGCCCAATTCAAAGGAGTATGCACTTGTTACATGTTCTTTTTCCCAATCGCTAAGGCTTCTGTAGAATAAGGCGGGTTGAGAGAAATGGTCGTTGAAACTTTCGCTACGCGTTCTTATTTTTTTAGCGTCAATACGCTCTTGGTATGATTCAAAACCGCCTTCTGCAACTGTGGAGAGGTAGGGGCATCCGCCACCTATGGAATTCGGAAAATAGGCCGTACGCCCTTTTGGGATTTCGGTCTGCATATGCCCGTCGCGCTGATTGTTTCGAACTTCGGCAATGGGTTTGTTGATAGGAATTTGATGGAAATTGTGTGTTCCTAATCGAGAGAGCTGTGTATCTCGGTAGGAAAACAACCTACCTTGTAACAGGGGATCGTTCGTAAAATCTATACCGGGAACTATATTGCCCGGCAAGAAGGCGACCTGTTCCGTTTCCGCAAAGAAATTTTCAGGGTTGCGGTTCAGTACCATTTTCCCGATTATCTTAACGGGTACCATTTCTTCGGGAATAAGTTTGGTAGGGTCCAAGAGGTCAAAATCGAACTTATGTTCATCTTCTTCGGCCACTATTTGTAGTCCCAATTCCCATTCGGGATAGTGCCCTGCTTCAATGGCTTCCCATAGGTCTCTCCTGTGAAAATCGGAATCGGCCCCACTGATTTTTACAGCTTCGTCCCAAGTTACCGAGTGTACCCCTAGTTTTGGTTTCCAGTGAAATTTAACGAAATGCGCTCTTCCTTCCGCATTGATCAATCTGAAGGTATGTATACCGAAGCCTTCCATCATACGTAAACTACGTGGAATGGCGCGGTCGCTCATCACCCATATTTGGTTGTGTAAAGTTTCTGGTGTAAGCGAAACAAAATCATAGAACGTGTCGTGTGCCGATGCCGCTTGTGGGATTTCGTTATTGGGTTCGGGTTTAACCGAATGAATGAGGTCGGGGAACTTCATGGCGTCTTGAATAAAGAAAATGGGCATATTGTTGCCGACCAAATCCCAAGTGCCTTCCTCTGTATAAAATTTAACGGCAAAGCCGCGTACATCCCTAGCTAAATCGGTTGAGCCTTTTGAGCCAGCAACGGTAGAAAAACGTGCGAAAACCGGCGTTTTTCGCGAAGTATCGGTAAAAATACCTGCCTTGGAGTATTCCTCTATGCTATCGTATAATTCAAAATAGCCATGGGCTCCACTCCCCCGGGCATGAACAATTCGCTCTGGAATACGCTCGTGGTCGAAATTGTGGATCTTTTCCCGAAGAAGAAAATCTTCTAAAAGGGTAGCTCCCCTTGGGCCCGATTTCAATGAATTATTGGTATCGTTTATTTTTAAACCTTGTTTTGTGGTCAAAGGTTGGTTTGAATAATCGACCCTGTGCTTTTCAAGCTGCTCGTCTTTACGGGTCGATACTGTTTCGTGTGTTTCTTCAGATTTCATATAAGTTCTTTTTATGGATTATAGGGGAATGCTTTGGTGTTGGGCTAAGGGCTTCCATCAATCTCGTGATAGGATTTTAAAATGCTTTAGCGTAAATAGGTTTACCTCTAGCTTTACGGCCTGTTCAATAAATAGGGCGATCAGTTCTTCGGAAAGGTTTGAAAGCATCATATATTGACAAATTTCGAAGGCCGTTTGGTCGAGCGATGCTATGTTCAAATGATAGAGGGGCTTAGTAATCAGGTAATCCTTCCCGTATAAATTCTTGTGCCAAGCCAGTAATCCACCTATATCGGTAGGTTGGTTCTTTCTTATGACCATTTGCCATATATCCATTATAAAATCGGAACGTTCAAGTGCGCATCGCTCCATAAACGTGCGTATAAGTGGATTTTTGGTGCTGACGGCCCTTTCTGTATACCGTACCTCACCGATAGCATAAACTTGCAAAAGACATTCAAGACCCTCCATAATTCAATAAGCTTTGTTTGTACCGTTATAAAATTATCGGTGCGGGGAGAATATCTTTGGCTGTAAAAAAAACATTATTAGTGCAATTGCCCATGATGCTCGAATGGCCTGTTCGTTTGGAATGGGCATGCTTGGATTTTTGTGGAAAGGGTACGGTTTCGAAGCCCCTATGGCCCTTATATATTAATACGGTAGCAGGGTAGGGCTATCGTACACATCTTTTGTGTTAAGGATAAGTGCGATGTAATCGATCATACTGGGAGACTCCAAGTAAATTGGTCTAAACTTTAAAACGCAATAAAATGAAGACACAAGCATACTTAGCCTTTGACGGCAATTGTCAGGAAGCCCTTAATTTTTATGCCGATTCCCTTGGGGCCGAAATCAAGAATAGGCAGACCTACGCCGATAAGAAAATAGATGTGCCCGCATCGTATCGCGACCGGTTGCAACATGCCGAACTAAAAGGAAAGGGAGTACATTTTATGGCCTATGATGCCGCACCCGACACGCCACTAACGGAAGGCACCAAAATACACTTGAGTATTGATTTGAACGATAAAAAAGAAGCCGAGGAACTGTACGGGAAGCTTTCCGCGGGAGGACGTATACACCACGAACTAAGGGAACGTGAATGGAATGCCCTTTATGGACGTTTCACGGATCGTTACGGTATCAATTGGATGATCAATTGTGACTTGAACTAGAAAAATATTGAATCAGTTAAATAAAGAATATTATGGAGGAGTGGTTTGAATTTTCATGGAATGCCTTGTTCGCAATCGGTCTGTCGGCTGTCGGTATTTATGCGGCCGTAATCATTATGACCCGTATTTGCGGGAAGCGTAGTTTCTCAAAAATGTCGAGTTTCGATTTTGCCATGACCGTAGCCGTGGGTTCCATAATTGCAACTACCATTCTTTCAAAATCGGTAAGCCTGGCTGATGGGGTTGTAGGTATAGTGGCCGTATACCTTTTACAAATGGGGGCGGCCTTCGCCAGAAGGAACGACATGGTGAAAAAAATGATGGACAATACTCCCTTATTGCTCATGGACGGAGCGATTATTTTAGAGGAAAACCTAAGGAAAGGCCGTGTGGCAAAGTCCGATTTGCGGGCTAAATTGAGAGAGGCCAATATAACCGAGCTATCGGAGGTTAAAGCAGTAGTATTTGAAACCACTGGCGATATTTCGGTACTCCACAAAGAACATCGACGCCCGATAGAGGATTTTCTACTTGAAGACGTTCAGCGTTCCTAGGGTTGTTAGAATTACAACCAAAATAAGAATAAAAGGGTACGCTTGCTTTAGCGTACCCTTTTTTATGGATACGCAATCAAGTCCAAACTCCATTGTAAAGGGTTCATTTCAATTTTGGTCACCAGCTATATTTGTCAGAGGTTTCAACGGTTATGCACCTTGATAGGGCGTAGGCCCTTTTGGGAAAAGTAAATTCGAAGTTGAATTAAAAAAGAAGAAAGATGAACGATTTTAGTTATAAGTACACCATTATTTCCAAGAATTCGGGTAAAACCTTTTTTAGGGAGATTATGGATTTAAGTAAAATAGGGGTCTTGCTTAAAGATGGGTTTTTTGAATATATCGCCATCGAGGCCCAAATGAAACGTTTGGGCGAATGCAAGCTGGAAAATGAAGATTATATCTGTATAGTAAAGCTGACCCGTGGCAAAATAGTGGCTTAGCAGCAGTGTTTTTTTTACGGCCATATATAATGTTTATGAGTTGATCGGCATCAACTATAATGTATAGATTATCGATATGCCAAACGGTAGGCATTAGAGTTACCGCTAAAAAATGAATATATGAATAGTGATATAAAAGAGATCGAAGAAAGTATAAATGATATTATACAAAAGAATGAAGACGCGATAAAGGGATATGATCAGGCTGTGGAAAACTCCAAAGAAATCGGACTAAAAAGCTACTTCCAAAATAAGGCGATCGAAAGGCGAAATTTTCTTTTGGAGTTAAAGGCGGCAACCCCTGCATTACAAACGAGGGAAGAGGTAGAAGGTAGCGTTACCGGAGCCTTGCATAGAACATGGATGGACATAAAGACTTTCTTTTCGGGCGACAATGATAAGGCCATGTTGGAAGAGGCCATTCGAGGAGACAAAGCGGCCATAGATGAATACAACGAGGTGTTGACGGATACCCACCTGCCCCTTAAGGCGGCGGCAGTAATCAGAAAACAAAGAGATTGGTTGCTAGATGACTTGAAGACCATAAAAACCTTGGAAGACGTAAGGTAAATACATATTGAAACCTTGTAATGGAACAGCCCCTGACCAGGGGCTGTTTTATGTAAAATGGTCAAGGTCTTTTACGGTTTCTTTTTAAGATGTCGAACTCATTGGTCTTTATAACATAACCGATACGTAGCATGCTATGGTATTGTTCGTAGTCGATAAGGTTTTCGGTATGTCCGCTGAACCATTCAAGCATTATGTATTGGTTGGAGCTATGTTTGAAAGGCCTGTATTGTAGGCGGCTTCGTATCATACCTTTAAAGTCGTTGCTTAGCCCCTTTCTGAGCTTTACTTCAAATATAAGCCTGTCGCGTATAAAGTCGTGTGAAAGGGTTACTTCCCCTAGGCCCACATAATCGATAAGATCGGGGTTTCCCGATTGATAACCGTAGGGTAACCAAGCTTTAACCTGGAGCATGGTCTTTTGTGATAACAAGGTAGTGTATTCAAGGCTCAAACGGTTCCAGCTTCTAGAAAAGATACTATCACGTCCGTTTGATTCATGTTCGAACACCAAACTGGCCAAGCCCTTAATTCTGTCGTCTGAATCGTAAAAGGCCTTCCCAACGCCTATGGTAGGGTTAAAGTTGATTTCTTTGAACGGGTATGAATCTTTATAGATATCCCAAAATGCTTTTTGGCTATAGGTCAAATAGAGGTACGTCTCCCAAGGCAACATACTTCTGGTAATGATCTGTTTAAAACTGATTTGGTACTTGGCATTGGCGGTTGAACTGTTAATAGGTTTGTTCGAGGGTATACCGGTAATAAAATAATTGTCTTTATGTATCGAGAACCTCGGTATGTTTTGCATGGTATCGCGCACTTCTTGTCGGGTAAGGGCTTGTGCGTTTAGGTCGGAAATAAGGAACAGTAGCCCCATTAATATCCATATCGAGCTTTTGGCTTTCATAAGGGTGTTTTTTGTCGGGATAAAATAGATTCGCAAATTAACCCTTCGGAGCTACCATAGCCCTTGTGATACGATAAAATATTGGTTCAATAAAAAATGGGCGATGCTTCTTCCTTATAGGAAAGGTATAAATTCCAAACGCAGTTTATAGTGAAGCAATGAGCTCTTCAAGGTTATCGCTGCGTTGTAGTCCCATTTTCTTACGTAAACGATGTCTTGTGGTATGTACCGATTTTGTGGAGATTCCCAATAGTCGGGCCATATCCTTGCTGCTTAGGTTCAGTTTGATCAGGGCACAGATTTTTTGGTCGGTTTGGCTTAGGTTGGGGTAGGTGCTGTTGAGCTTTTCGTAAAAGTCTTTGTTGACATCGGTAAACCTAAGCTTGAATTCTTCCCAGTTGTTGGCATTACCCGCTGAAATCGATTTCAAGACCCTGTTGATTTCAGAGATTTTTACACTGCCGTCCTCTCCTTGTAATTCATTTTTGAGCTTTTTCAAAAATTCTTCTTTTTCAACCAGTTGAAGTGTAGAAGCCGCCAATTCTTTGTTCTTGGTTTCCAAGAGTTCGTTTGCTTTCTGCATTTCAAGGGCCTTGGTTTTTTCTAACAATCGTTTTTCGGCCCTGTGTTTTGAACGTATGTGCTTTACATAGACGAACCCAATGATTATCACGAATATGAGGGAACTGGCCAATATAATACGTTGAAGCATCAAGATTTTGTCTTGTTGCTCCAATGTTTCCATACGTTGTTGTCTAATGATTTCTTGTTGACGTTCTTTTTCGAGTCTATATTCATTTTTGATTTCCATTAAGGAAATATTGTTTTTGCTCCTGCCATCGAAAAATTTACCGGTAAGTGCTTTTGCCTTGTTTAGATGGGTGTAGCCATCCTTGTAATTTCCCATAAGTCTATAGATTTCCGCCAATTTTTCATGAATGTATGGGGTGAAATCCATATGGCTTTTGTATTGGTCGGAAATGGCAATAGCCTTTTTGTAATAGTCCGTTGCTTTTTTTAATTGTCCGGTATTCTTATAAATAACCGCCCAATAGGCATATACTAGAACAAGGTATGAAGGGGCATTTTCTTGAAACCACGGTTCAATTTCTATTAATATTCTTTCAGCTTCATCATACTTCTTATCCTCTCGAAGCACATAAGCTTCTTCAAACTTTATATAGGGCAGGGCCACCTCGTTTTGTTTATCGGAATAGTAGATATAACAACTATCAAGATATTTTTTTGCCAATTCAGGTTCGTTAAGTCCTCGATAAGTATAGACAAAGGTATAGTAGTTGTTCAAAAGATATTCCTCCTTCATTTTCCCCTTTTCAACGAGACCTTTGATGATATCACGTGATAACCGTAAATATTTTATGGCCTCATCCTTCCTTTTGCTAAAGCTATACATAGCGCCGAGCCTACGGTAAATATGCGACTTCACTACTTCGTTATCGTTCGTGTCGGCTATACTAAGGGCTTTCCAGGCGGTCTCATATGATTTGGAATAATTACCGCGATGGCCGTATTCTTCGGTAAGTTTGATCAGGGTGTAAAGGGCCTTTGTAGATTCGCCCGCTTTCAGAAAGGTATCGATTTCGTTTTCTATGGCCACAATGGCACTGTCTTGTTCAATGTCATCAGACGTATTTGTTCGGGGTATAGGTGTGCTTTTAGGAATGGAGGAGTCTTGGCCCCAAAGCGAAAAATTAATGAGCAGTGATAAAACAACAAGACCATGAGTAGGGCTAAGTCTTTTTGATAATAACATTCAGTTCTATAATTTGTTAATACTTTCTTATATCAATCGTATCGAAAGCTAGGGCTTTTAATCGTAAAATAAGCAATTCCTAAATAATGGACGATTATTGGATAGTGTAAGATCAAGTCTAATTAATTTCTTTCATTTATCAAAATTACCGATGCTTTCGCTTCCAACAAGAGCTTATTGTTATGCATTCCAATCTTGTGACAATGTCGCCTGTATGGTGATTTTCAGTATAACAATGTTACTCTCTTATCTTAAATTTCTATTTTAGAAGGTAAATTTTTTGGAGGATTGAAATCTGTGATGAGATTAAGGGGAAATTGGAGAATGGAGATAAAATTTGACCAGAATTTACCGGTAAAATACACTATACATAAACTCAACAGGCCGGTATAGATGCCCTTATTTTTTAGTATTGGAGGTAAAAAGCCGTAATTTTCGGTTACCAATATTTCCTTCTTTTGGAGGGAAGCGTAAGCTTGATACAAATTTTAGGAAAATGAGAAGGATTTACTTTGTTTTGATAGTGCTACTCGCCGGAAATTGGGGCAGCGCACAAGAGAAAAAATATGAAGCCGATTGGCAATCCCTAAAGGAGTATAAAACCCCGGATTGGTTTCGCGATGCGAAGTTCGGTATTTATTGTCATTGGGGGCCGTATTCGGTTCCCGAGTATGAAAATGAATGGTATTCACATTGGATGTATACTTCACCGAACAATCCCGAACACAAACAGGGAAAACGATTTTACGAGCACCATATAAAAACCTATGGCCCTTTAAATGAGTTTGGTTATAAAGATTTTATACCCATGTTCAAGGCCGAAAAGTTCGACCCAGAGGAATGGGCCGATCTTTTCGAAAAGGCCGGCGCCAAATTTGCAGGGCCGGTATCGGAACACGCTGACGGCTTTGCTATGTGGGATAGTAAGCTCACACCTTGGAATGCCAAAAATATGGGGCCGAAGCGCGATATAATGGGAGAGCTAGCCCGGGAAATCAGAAAACGCGACATGAAATTTATTGCCACCTACCACCGTCAGTGGCTCTTCGGTTGGTTTCCTACATGGGACGAATCGACCGATGCCTCCGACCCACAATATGCCGATCTGTACGGCCCGAAGTTAAAAAAGGGCGATTTTCAATATCCATATAGTACCAAAGAGATTGACGAAGGAATAAAACGATACTATCCCGTTGGGGATAAAAAATTCAACGAAGAATGGTTGGCACGGCTCAAAGAGATCATTGATAATTATAATCCTGATTTGGTATGGTTCGATAATAAGATGGATGTTATTGACGAAGCTTATAGAAAGGAGTTTCTGGCCTATTATTACAATCATGCCCTAAAGAACGATCAAGAGGTAGTAGCTACCTATAAATTTTATGATTTTGCCAAGGGCACGGCCGTTTTAGACGTAGAACGCGCGCGGATGAGCGAAATGAAGAGTTTCCCATGGTTGACCGATGATTCTATCGATTGGAAGGCTTGGAGCCATATCAGCAATCCCGATTATAAATCGGCCAATCGAATTATAGACTTTTTGGTAGATGTGGTAAGTAAAAATGGTTGTCTTCTATTGAATATTACCCCTAAGGCGAATGGTGAAATTCCCGCTCCGGTACAAGAGCGCTTATTGGAAATAGGGGAGTGGCTCAAACAAAATGGGGAGGCCATCTACGGTACACGCCCTTGGCATGTATATGGTGAAGGATCCACCCGCGTGATAGAAGGGCATTTAATTGAACGAAAGAACCCTGATAATACGGCAGATGATATCCGGTTTACGGTAAAAGGCAATACGCTATATGCCATACAACTAGATTGGCCGAGTTCCGGTGAGACGGTCATTAGAACATTGGGGAAGAACAGCAAACAGCTTGAGAAGCAAATCAAATCCATTGAACTGCTTGGGGCTTCCGACAAACTGAAGTTTAATAGAAAACCAGACGGTTTATATATCTACTTACCAAAGAAGCCTGTTGGGAAACATGCCTTTGTTTTCAAGCTAACTTTCTAAAATTAAAACGTATTCATTGTTTTATTAGCTGTGGCAACCAGCTTTTCAAGAATCGATGAAAAGAAATTGCTGCAGGATTCATGCGTCTCCATTTTGAGTTCTGATCCTTCCGTTTAGATCATATGTTATACTCAAAACCATTTGTTCTATTCAAGCTACAAGGGCCTCGGTATTCCATTTTTTAGGGCTATGGAACGAGAAAAAAAGCATGTTTGATTAGAAGGTTAAAAATGGGTAAAAAGACGGTGTACACGGGTATAGTCGTGTGTCGAGTCATTTATTTTTGTACGTATTTACCCCTCTTTTTTGTGGTGTGGCCCCCTCTATTTTAACATTTTAAAAATCGGGCATTTTGTCAAGTTGTAGTTTCTTTTAACACTTACGGAAAGCAAAGTAAAATAGGGGGTTGCAGCGGTGTAGTAGACAAATAAATGGGTTTTGTCAAGTTTTTGTCAAGCGCAATTTTTAGGAGTAAATTAACAATATCTCTACTTTGGACATCAATTAAAGGGTATATGAAAATTAAAGGTACTCTTAATTGATAATTCAATAAATAAACTTCACTCATTTTAAACCAACTCGTATTATGAAAAGTAAAAATCACTTTCCTTCTAACCATGCCCCACCAAATCTATTTGGTGTTCCCCTACGTGTATTCAAAAAAAATCACAACGGACATAATGTTGATTTCATTTTTGTATAGGGGTACAATAGCAGAATCTTACGCCTCGAAAGCAAATTAAAGATTACAATAGATCAAGACTGTCCATAAACTAGAATGATAGCTCAACATATTCATCTATAAATAAGTATTGGTCGCTAATTTTTTATCAAGGAGACCGTTTCGGTCAGGCTTGGATAGAGGCTTCAGGAGTAAGATTCCCCCAATTTTTTATTTCACTATGTCCATTTAAAATTTAACAAGAAACTATATGAATTTCAAACACATTTTTCATTTCGAATCCCACATTTTTCGCATGGGGTTGTTCTTGGTCTTTTGTCTAAGTACAGCGGCCGTGCAATCTCAAACTGTAAGTGGAACGGTATCGGCCGATGATGCGCCCTTACCTGGAGTTAGTGTTGTGGTCAAAGGGACCAACAATGGAGTTGTAACCGATTTTGACGGTCTTTATTCAATAAAGGCGGAATCTAGTGACGTCTTGGTCTTTAGTTATATCGGTTTTAAGACCAAAGAGGTAGCTATAAAAGGGAATAAAACCCTAAACGTTATTTTACAGGAAGACGTATCTGAACTTGATGAAGTCGTGGTAGTAGGATACGGTGCCCAAAAGAAAAAGGAATTGACCGGTGCGGTGGCACAGGTGAAATCTGAAGAGCTTATGAAAACCTCTACCTCAGATATCGGTGCCGCACTTCAAGGCCAGATAGCCGGGGTAAACGTAACGGCAAGTTCAGGGTCTCCGGGAGCGGAAGCTAACGTTCAGATTAGGGGGCTTACCTCGATCAATGGTGCTAACCGACCGCTTTATGTGGTAGATGGAATTCCTTTTGAAGGCGATCCAAGGTTGAGTATAAACGAAATAGAGACCATTGATGTTTTGAAAGATGCGGCATCTGCAGCGATTTATGGAACTCGTGGTGCTGCGGGGGTTATTCTGATTACCACTAAGAAGGGTAAGGAAGGTCAAATGAAAATTGCCGTAGACAGTTATTACGGTCTACAAAATATTACTTCTGGAACCCCGCTATTGAACGTGGAGGATAAATTGTATGCCACATTTGTTCAATCTGCCGCCTTGAGCGATAGAAGGTATGGTAACACATGGACCACCATAGAGCAGAGTCCGCATTTCCTTACCAATAATACTAATTTGATGGACGTGGTAGAGAACGATATGGCACCGATTCAAAACCATAGTCTTAGACTTTCAGGCGGTAAAGACGGACTCACCTATAACGTAACAGGAAACTATTTTGATCAAGAGGGTATAGTAATTAAGTCTGGATATGAAAGATTCAATGTAAGGGCCAATACCCAATTTAAAAAAGGTAGATGGGATATTAGCACGGCTATCTCATTTAGGGTAGAAGATAGGGAGTATGAGCCATGGGGCCTTTTGAGAAATGCCATTGGGTACAATGCGTATCAGCCTATTCTAGATCCGAGTACCAGTGTATTGGAAAATGCCGGTGATGGAACAGGTGCTACCAATCTCTCTTATCTAGGCTATCAGTTTTTGCAAGAAGACAATCAAGAAAACCAGTACTTTGATGGAAATTTAAGTGTTACCTATAATATAACCGATGATCTTAAATTTACAACGAGGGTGGCATCAAGCTATGACAATGGTACAAGAATAACCATCAATCCTAAGTTTATTGCTTATCGAGACGATGGATCCGAGGTTTCTACCCAACGTTCAAAAGTTAGAAACTTGAGTTTGTTGGCGAAGAAGTCTACTTTGGAGAGTATTATAAACTACAACAAAAGTTTTGGCGATCATAACATAAACTTTACGGGCGTATATTCTTCCGAAAAATATACCTATTCCCAATTTTTTGCGGAAAAGAGCGATTTGGCTTCCAATGATATTACGGTGCTCAACGGAGCAACGGCCGACCCCAATGTGGGATCGGGTAATAATCCATGGACGCAGAATAGGGAAAGTACATTGATCGGTATGTTGGCACGACTTCAGTACAACTACAAGGGAAAATACCTTTTAAACGCATTTGTTAGAAGGGATGGGTCTTCTAAATTCAAAGAAGAACCTTGGGGAGTTTTTCCTTCTGTATCCGCGGGATGGAACGTGTCGGATGAAGGGTTCTGGGATCCCATAAAAAATACGGTCTCTTCTTTTAAATTAAGAGGAAGTAGGGGAACCGCAGGTAACCAAGGTATCGCCGATTATACCTATACGCCTACCATTACTCTAGATAATGATTATGTCTTTGGGGCCGATAAAAATGAGAACCTGGTTCTGGGAGCTATCCAAACGGGCTTTGCAAATCCTTTGGTAAGTTGGGAAACTTCGGTTTCATTGAATGGAGGTTTTGATTTGGGCTTTTTTGATAACAAATTGACCTTTTCGGGAGATTTCTATGAAACAAAAAAGGAAGATATGTTGTTTCCTGTATTGCTACCACCAACAGCAGGAGGTGGGGCAAACGCCGAGGTGACCTTGAATGTTGGGGATATGACCAACAAAGGGGTGGAGTTTGCCATGAACTATCGCCACTCCGGTAAATTTTCTTGGAATGCGGGACTTACCTATACCAAGAATGACAATGTCATCACCAAAATGAGTGGTAGTAACAAAATCATTTATTTTGATGATAGTAGTATCTCCGGACACGATAACGATCAAGATCTAATCTCTGCCTTGGCAGAAGGGTACGAAGGTGGAGCCTTCTTTTTGGTAGAGACCGATGGGACCATTAAAAATGAAGAAGAACTAGTGGAATACCAGAAAATCGTCCCCGATGCCAAACTGGGTGATTTAAAATATGTTGATTTTGATAATAATGGAACCATTGATATCAATGACCGACAGTATATGGGAAGCGGTACTCCTGAATTTGAAATGGGCTTTAATTTTTCGGCCTATTACAAATCACTTGATTTCTCCATGCAATGGTACGGATCCTTTGGGGCCGAAATTATAAATGGAAATAAAGCATTGGCTTATAAACTCGGAAACCACCAAGATTTAGTGTATCAATGGACACCTCAGAACAACACCTCCGATATTCCTGTTAACAGAAATGCTACCCATAACAACTACAGGGGGCAGACCGATTATTGGTTAGATGATGGCACTTTCGTAAGGCTACGTAATATTTCCTTGGGTTACACTATTCCTAGGGATTACACGGAAAAATTGGGGATTACAAAGTTCAGGGTTTATGTAGCCGCCCAGAATCCGCTTACGTTTACCAAATATGACGGATACGATCCAGAGGTCGGTAATAATGGACTTAGTACGAGAGGTATTGATAAGGGAACCTATCCTGTAAGCTCTCAAATACGAACCGGACTTCAAATCGAATTTTAATATAATTTGATATGAAGATGAGCTATTCCGATAAAAAAAATGAAAAAATAAGAGTTATGAAAACAACGATAACAAAACGGTTATTTGCCATAATAATACCTGTGCTGGCATTTGTGGGCTGTTCTGACGATTTTCTTGAACAGACCAATCCTAATCAAATTTCTACGGAAACCTTTTGGAAAGACAATAAAGACCTTGAACAAGGTCTAATTGGAACCTACAAAGGTTTTGCAAATGCTAACAACATAAATTTGGTAGGTGAACTTGCTAGAACCGATTTGGCTTGGGCAAGTGGGTATCAGCGTCCCAACAATACAAATGAGTATTATTTACAGATATTTAACGACGCTTCTTCCGTACCCAATAATAAGTGGAGTGCAAACTATACCACTATATTCAGGGCCAACCAAGTTATTGAGGCGGCGGCAAAAATAGGCGAAACCTACACTACCGAAAAGGAGAAAGAAGAAGGGCTTATAATTCTTGCACAAGCCCGGTTTATAAGAGGATACATTTACTTTAATCTTTATAACACATTTAATAAAGGGGCGGTACCTATTTTTGATTTCGTACCTGTCAAAGAAAGTGAGTTTTATCAGCCCATTGCATCGGCCGAGGAAGTAAAGAAATTCTACATGGAAGATCTTAAGTTCGCTTCCGAAAACCTTCCTGTTAGTTGGGAAGATAAGGAAAAAGGCCGTGTAACCGCAGGTGCCGCCGTGGCCGTTATGGGGCAATCGTATCTCTATGAAGGCGATTACGAAACCGCATCGACTTATTTTAAGAGTGTAATCGATGATTATGGGTATTCATTAACGCCCAATATTGGTAGCAATTTTACCACTATGGACGAGTTCAACGAAGAGTCTATACTTGAAGTTGGTTATTCCTTGGATTTTAAGAACGAATTAGGCGCTTGGGATGGAAGGGATGTAGCCAATTCGGCTTACGTTAGACAGTTTACGGGAGGTGATGGTACTTGGCGAGGAGCGATTCCGGCAAACTGGCTTATTTTGAAATATCGTAATGAGCCCTTGGATTTTTCCGATTCTAGAAATAAGGTCGTCGATGAAGAGGGGAACGAAAGTTTTAGAAAGTTTAGTTTAAGAACATCGTGGTCCGTCGCTTTGGTAGACGATGAAGATATGGGATATTACTTAAGGGAAAAAACAGGGCAAGGTTCTGTTTTTAACGTTCGGATGACCGCTTTTTGGAGAAAACACACGAATTGGGATATCACGCGGTCAGAAGAAGAATTATCGCCTGGAAAGGTCAGGTCTGGCGTTAACGAACGTTTGATCCGTTTGGCCGAAATCTACCTTCAGTACGCCGAGTGTCAAATTAAATTGGGTAATGTAGATGAAGCCTTGGTCTATATCAATAGGGTAAGGAGAAGGTCTGGTGTTCAGTTATTGGGACTTAATGGCACAGGCGAGTTTCCGGCGAACGATCACGATAATAAAAGCTATGATGCCCAAAGCTTGATGGAACATCTTATGTATACCGAATTGCCTTTGGAACTATCTGCTGAGGGAGATGGAAACAGAAATATCGACTTGAGAAGATGGGGGGTTAAAGCCGAACGTTTTAAAGAATTGGCACAAAGACGTTATACGGCTGATCATTATACGCTTTTGGATGAAGAAGGTAAAGAGGTAACCAGATGGGCTTCTATATTAAAGGAACTTCCTGCAGGTGATCCAGACATAGACGAAAATTGGAACGAGTTTCAAGAAGCAGCCAATAACTATAACGATGATCTTCATGCCTATTGGCCACTGCCAAATTCTGAAATCATATCCAACCCTCAATTAAATGAGTAATATTTTAGAAGATGTTCGGGTTAGATTATTGAAAATGTCTAAAAACAAGCAATTAAAATATCATAATATGAAATACGCAATAAGAATATTAGCGGTCTTGGCCATCCTGTTCGTGGGCTGTGACGATAACGAATATGAGGCGCCCTTCCCCTTTTCCGATATAGGGTTTTATACCAGTAAAGGTACTGTCGATAACCTTCAGGTTAATATAGATGAATACCTGTCTTTTACCGATCTCTCCCAAGGTGCAGTGTCGCACAAATGGACAATAGAAGCTTCGGATGCCTTTTTGGAGGGGCCAATCGATAGACAGGATACAATTTTAGAGAAATTTATCATTGAACCAAGAACAACAACCTCGTATGAAAAGACCGTACACGTACTTTTTCAGTCCTCGGGTACGAAAAAGGTAAGGCTACACAATACGTTTAATGAAATGGTTGTCTTTAAGGGGAATCGTGGAGATGTAGATTATGAAATGCCTGCGAAAAAAGAGGGCGATGTATACGTTATAGATACTACCTTTTTAGTGAAGGTTTATCCGAGATTGGTTCCTAAGATTAAAGTTAGAAATGACGATGTCGTAGTAAACCACGAAGCTACCGATACGGTATATATAGAGGCCGGTAGTAGCTTAGAGTTTACCGACTTGACCACCATAGGTGAACCTACGGGCCGCACATGGTCTGTACGTAAGGCTTTAAAGCCAGGGGATGAAGTGGCGGAAAATCCGGTTTTGAACAGTAGTGGTGATTCTATCGCAAATATAACCTTTAATTCCTTGGGAAGCTTTAGGGTAAGCATGAACTCGTCGCGCTCAGGGCAAAATTTACCGGGTGCTTTTGCAAGTTACCAAATGACCGCACCTGTAAAGGTTATACCCTCTTCTAAACCTTTTGAACTGACCGGAGCGATTCGGGAATTGGAAGATGAAACCATACAAGTACCCTATAATGGAGAATTCACACCCTTTGGTGGTCAAGAAGAGTTTTTTACGGTAATGGTGAACGGAGAGGCTTTTGAGGTTGCCTCGGTTACCGTTAACGAAGATGATGCCACAAAAATGGATATTAAATTGGCGGCACCTATTTACCGACCTGATGTAATTACAGTTTCTTATTCCGGAGGTACCATCGAGTCTACCGATACACGAGAGGCCTTGCCATTTACCGATGAACCTGTAATCATGAGTACCGTGAACCTAGTGCCCGAGGCAATATCAGGTTTGGAGACCGGTGCGGATAGCTGGGGTACATTTTGGAGTAATAAGGGAACTGTGGAGTATTCAACTGAGCAGGCTTCAACTGGTAATTATAGCCTGAAACTCCAAATTGAACCGGGTCAAGATAATGCAGAGGCTAGTGCTATGTTTGAAAACCCAATCATTTTTGAAGAAGGAAAATCGTATATAGTTTCTTATGATATGTACGTGAAACCAGGTGTGGTAGGTTCAGCTGATGCGGAGATGGGCTTATTCCTACTTCAGAACTGGAATTTCCAAGTACGGACTCTTTTTGAGCATCCTGAAGGCGTTTGGGTAACAATCACAAATGAATATGTCAATACTTCGTCTTTATCACAATTCTATCTTAGAATTCTTACTAATGCTGACAAAACTACGGCTGCAACCGTGTATTACGATAACTTCTCTATCATTGAAAAAGAAGAGAGGCCATAACAATTGTTGAGTGTTTGAGATAGAGGGAGAATTGAAATATTCTCCCTTTTTATCCTTTTTTCATTTTAAACAAATTACGTATAAACATGTATTTAATATATCTTAGGTTGGTCTTTTGCTGTGCCCTTTTGTTGGGGTGTGGCGACAATTCAAAATTTGATAGTGCAACGGATTTGCCGGTTGAACAAGAACAAGAACAGGAAACGGAACAAGAGGGAGAACCCGAAGAAAGTTCGGAGCAAGACCTTGTCGAGGAGGTCGATTGGAAGGATATTCCCGTACCCGCCGATGCAGGACCGAATATGAAGTGGGAGTTTCAAGAGATTTCCGATAATTTTGAATATGAGGCCCCTGCGGATAATAAGGGGAGTGAATTTCTCGAAAAGTGGGACGATTTTTATCACAATGCCTGGGCAGGCCCAGGGCTGACCGAATGGAAACGGGACAGGTCCTATGTAGCCGATGGCGAGCTAAAGATGTGGGCGACAAGAAAACCGGGCTCCGATAAAATAAACATGGGGTGCATTACTTCTAAGACCCGAGTGGTCTATCCTGTTTATATTGAAGCAAGGGCAAAGGTCATGAACTCTACCTTGGCTTCGGATGTTTGGCTCTTAAGTGCCGATGACACCCAAGAGATAGATATTCTAGAGGCATATGGGGCCGATTATTCCGAAAGTGCCGGAAAGGATCATTCCTATTTTTCTAAAAAGGTACACATAAGCCATCACGTCTTTATTCGAGACCCATTTCAAGATTATCAACCAAAGGATGCCGGTTCTTGGTTCGAAGACGGCACCGTCTGGAACAAAGAGTTCCATAGGTTTGGTGTGTATTGGAGGGATCCATGGCATCTAGAATATTACATAGACGGTGTTCTGGTGAGGACCGTTTCGGGAAAGGACATTATCGACCCCAAACACTTTACGAATACAACGGATCCCGGTAATACGGAAATCGATACCCGCACCGGTCTCAATAAAGAAATGGATATTATTATCAATACAGAAGACCAAACTTGGCGGTCTTCACCGGCCTCGGGTTTACAGTCTAATACCTATACGCCAACGGACAATGAATTGAGCAATATAGAAAACAATACGTTCGGGGTCGATTGGATCAGGATCTATAAACCTGTAGAGAAATAAGAAAATCCTTCTTTTGCTTTGGTCGCGCCCGTGAGCTTATGATTCGGCGCTGTCTAAATAGTTTTATAAAACCATAGGTAGTTCCCCCTTTGTTCAAACTACTTGCCTATGGTTTTTTTTATGTTTTATTCCAGAAAGATGACTGGGGTCATATGATGTTATTTATCTTTTTCTTCCCATAAAAACATTACCGAAAAGGCTTGACCTAGCGGTGATTTTTAGTTAATTTCATGCTGAGATTTACGTCTTCGTTTAAATAAACATCAAGATGGAGTATATAGATTATTACAAGGTTTTGGGCGTACCCAAGAATGCCACTGAAAAGGAAATTAAAAAAGCATACAGAAAACTGGCAAGAAAGTACCATCCTGATGTAAACCCCAACGATGCGGCTGCCGAGAAAAAATTCAAGGAGGCCAACGAGGCCAATGAGGTTTTGGGCGATCCTGAAAAGCGAAAGAAATACGACCAGTACGGAAAAGACTGGATGCATGCCGAAGAATTTGAGAAAGCCAAGGCCCAACAACGGGGCTCTCGGGCAAGTTCAGGGCAGGGCCAAGATTTTGGTGGAGGCGATTTTTCCGATTTCTTCGAGTCTATGTTCGGTGGGGGCGGATTTTCCCAAGGAGGCTTTTCCTCTCGGGGAGGACAACAGGTACGGTACAGGGGGCAAGACCTGAACGCCGAACTCCGGTTAAATTTGCATGATGCCTATAAGACCCAAAAGCAGACCCTGACCGTAAATGGAAAGAACATAAGAATCACCATTCCTGCCGGAATCGAAAACGGCCAGACCATTAAAATTGCGGGGCACGGCGGTCCGGGCCGTAATGGCGGACCCAAAGGAGATCTTTATCTCACCTTTATCATCGATAACAATACCCCGTTCAAAAGAGACGGAAACCATTTGTACAAGAACGTTGACCTAGATCTGTATACCGCCATCTTAGGGGGGGAAATTACGGTCGATACTTTCGATGGAAAGGCAAAACTCAAGGTCAAACCTGAAACCCAAAGTGGTACTACCGTAAAATTAAAGGGCAAAGGTTTTCCTATCTATAAAAAGGAAGGTCAGTTCGGAGATTTGTTCATTACATACAATGTGAAGACCCCTACCGGTCTTTCCGATCAAGAAAAGGAACTGTTCAAAAAATTGGCATCCCTTAAAAACTAAGATTATGCAGCAAGAAGAATATGTATCGGTTACCGAATTCTGTAACGGCCATAGTATTTCTACAACGGTCATTAGTCAGTTGAACGAATTTGGACTTGTAAGGGTCATACAGCGTAGTGATAGCTTGTACATTCCTATGGAAGAGCTTCCCAAGGCCGAAAAAATACTGAGGTTACACACCGATTTGAATATTAACCTTGAAGGAGTAGAAGTCATTACACGGCTGCTCGAACGTATCGAACGAACCGAAGAAGAGCTCACAAGGCTTAAGAACAAATTGAGCCTTTACGAGTAAGGCCGTCTTTGTATACTACATGATAAAGGCTCTAGGTCAAAGCAAGGCTTCCTTCGTAGCTTTGTCTTCTTGGCGCCGTGAGGCCTGATATTCCTTTGGAAGTTCCCCGTATACCTTTTTAAAACATTTGGTAAAATACGAAGCCGTATTGGATCCTGACATGTATAGGATTTCCTTAACGGTCAGGTCAGTGGTCTCCAATAACTGTTTCGCCCTTTTAAGCCTGAATCTTCTAATAAATTCCCCAGTGGATAGTCCAGTATATTCCTTGAACTTATTGTAAACGGCACTTCGGCTCATAGAAAGTGCGCTAGTGAGCGATTCTGCATTGAACTTGGCGTCCATTATGTTCATTTCGAGCAGTTCAATAACACGGTTTAAAAATTCTTGGTCGGGTGATGTAACCATTATTTCACTTGGCGACAGCATAACTTCACGTTGCATATAGTTTCTCAATTCCCATCGTGACGAATAAATTTAATCGAACCCATATATTTCGCCTGCTTTTACCCTTAAAAAATCAAAAGTGTTATGGTTTTAAACATATGTTTCGATCCCTAGGGACAAAAACGATGCGTTGGGACGAACCAATGAATTAAAAGGAGAGGGGAAGCTATCGGCTGTTTAGGCCAAAACAACGCTACGATTTCTATACAAAAGACATTTGTTCTACAATTAAGAGTGATAGTTTTATGGAATTTGAAAGATTAATGACATTTTTGGGGAAGGACCTAAAGCGCGTCATTTTTAAATTCGATTTTTATTCCAAATATAAAAACTATGAAGTTACACCTTGTTTTTCCTGTACTTGCCTTACTACTTAATCTGTGCTGTAAGGAAGAGGAAAAAGTCGACCAAAAACCACCGAATATTGTCTGGATCGTTTCGGAGGATAATTCAAAACACTATTTGAAGTTGTTCGATGAAAACGGAATAGAGACGCCTAATATCGAAGCTTTGGCAGAACATGGCATACAATTCGATCGTGCGTTTTCGAACGCTCCCGTTTGCAGTGTGGCACGGTCTACGATTATATCGGGTTGCTACGCGCCTAGAATCGGGGCACAGTTCCATAGGCGTTCGAAATTGGTGCCCATGCCCGATAGTTTACGAATGTTTCCGGCCTATCTCCGTGATGCAGGCTATTACACGGCCAATAACAGCAAGGAAGATTACAACCTTGTAAAAAGTGATGATGCTTGGGACGAATCGTCTGGAAAGGCCACATGGAAAAAACGCAAGGGGAACCAGCCCTTTTTTTATGTACATAATATAGGAACTACCCATGAATCGCGGGTACACTTTCCTGAAAGCGATATGGAAAATGTGCCGACCATCACCCAAGGGGAAAAATATAAGGTGCAACCGAATCATCCCGATACTGAGCTTTTCCATTATACGAACGCCCGTTATCGCGATAAAATCAAGGAAATGGACGGCCAATTGGGAGAAGTGGTCAAGGCTCTTGAAGCAGATGGCCTTTTGGAAAATACCTTCATTTTCTACTACGGAGACCATGGCGGGGTATTGCCGGGCAGTAAAGGCTACCTCTATGAAACCGGACTACACGTGCCTATGGTAGTTCGTATTCCTGAAAACTATAAAGATTGGGTCGACTTAAAAATAGGAAGTAAAACCGATCGCTTCGTAAGCTTTATCGATTTGGCACCAACGGTACTGAACTTGGCCGGCGTTCAAATACCCGAACAAATAGACGGCAAGCCGATTTTGGGAAATGGGGTAGACGCAAAAGAACTAGATCAAGAAAATGTCACCTACGGATATGCCGATCGGTTCGATGAAAAGTACGATATGGTGCGCTCCGTGCGTATGGGCAAATACAAATACATAAGAAACTACCAGCCCTTTAATTTTGACGGATTGATGAATGAGTATCGTTACAAACAAGCAGCTTATGGCGAATGGGAAAAAATGTACGAAGAAGGAAGGTTAAACGAGCAACAGTCCGCCTTTTTCAAATCGCGGGCCCCAGAAATGCTCTACGATGTAGAAAGCGATCCCTATGAAACCGTCAATTTGGCCGGTGACCCTAAATTCGAAGCCAAGGTTCAAGAAATGCGCGGTCTACTGAACGACTGGGTCGAAGGTATGCCCGACCTGTCGTTTTATCCTGAATTTTACTTGATAGAAAATGCCTTTGATGCGCCCGTAGAATTTGGAAGGACACATCAGAAGGAAATTCAAGATTATATAGCAACGGCCAACCTAATGTTGGAAGAAGCTGCAGCTGTACAAGCACAATTAAAAGACTTGCTGCAATCTTCGGATCCATGGCAACGGTATTGGGCATTGATCGTCTGTAGTAGTTTCGGTGACGGCGTAAAGGCCCTTGTCCCTGACATTAAAGAAATAGCGAAAAATGACGGGCAAGCGGTCAATAGGGTAAGGGCTGCGGAATTTCTGGGAATGACCAAGACCGGTGATCCCGTTCCTATTATGCTAGAGGCACTTTATTCGGCCCAATACGAGACCGAAGCCCTATTGATCTTAAATTCCATTGTGCTTTTGGGGTCACATGACTACGGATATAATTTCCCGATTGACGAGCGTAAGATTTCCCCTGATTTCAGGAAAAAGAAATCGGAGGTCGTCCGTCGATTGGAATTTTTAAAAACCTCAAAAAAATAGTTTAGGGGATATCATTTTTTCGTCTCAATGAGCTAGTTGCCTTCTTTAATACTTAATAAGTGGTTTTCTACCTGTGTACCGATGTTTGTTTTTTAGTTGGAGTCCCAATTATTTTGGAGTAGAAAGGAAAGGAATCGTTTTATAGGCACGAGCACTACAATATCATACCTATACAAAGTTGCTTGAGCAAGAGGCCAAAAAGAAGAAAAATAAGAACATTCATAAAAAATAATAAATGGGAATACTAAGTAAAGTATTGTACGCATGGGCCTTAGGTTCTAGCCTTTTGGGTACGATGGCAATGGCACAAACAGATAAAAAGCCAAATGTGATCATAATTTTGACCGATGATCAAGGCTATGGGGATATTGCGGCCCATGGCAACAAGGTTATCAAAACGCCAACAATGGACAAGCTACACGATGAGGGCGTCCGTTTCACGAATTTTCATAGTGGAACGACCTGCGCGCCTAGCCGGTCGGGTTTGTTAACGGGAGTGGACGGTAACCGTGCGGGAGTATGGCATACCATTGGCGGCGCCAGTTTGCTTCGTGAAAAGTTTGTATTGATGCCCCAGATCTTTGAGGAAAACGGATATGCTACCGGAATGTACGGAAAATGGCATTTGGGCGATGCCTATCCGTACCGCCCCGAAGATAGAGGGTTTCAAGAAACCGTAGTACACGGAGGAGGAGGTGTAGGTCAAACCCCCGATTATTGGCAGAACAATTATTTTGATGACACGTATTGGCGAAACGGGGTTCCCGAAAAGTTTGAAGGCTATTGCACCGATATCTTTTTCTCGGAGGCAATGGATTTTATGGAAAGAAAAAAGGACCATCCTTTTTTCCTCTATATCTCATTGAACGCCCCTCACGGCCCATTGAACGTACCCCAGAAGTATTACGATATGTACAAGGGCGAAAAAACCATCAACGATGACCAAAAGGCCTATTATGGTATGATCACAAATATTGACGACAATATCGCCCTTCTAGATAAAAAACTGGAAGCCTTGGGTTTGAAAGACAATACCATTTTGATTTTTATGACGGATAACGGTACCCAGACGGGACATAAAGTGGTTAAGGGAAAAGTTCAAGGTTATAACGCGGGTATGCGTGGGCATAAGGGTTCACAATACGAAGGCGGACATCGTGTCCCTTTCTTTATGCGTTGGAAAGACGGCAAGCTAACAGGGGGTCGCTCGATCGATCAACTGGCTATGAATTTTGATGTGCTTCCTACCTTGATCGACCTATGTGATTTGGGGAAAGTTCCAAATCTAGGTTATGATGGAAAAAGCTTGGCGCCCTTGTTGAACCAAGAAGTGGAGAAGCTTCCGCACCGCTATTGCGTAGTAGACAACAATCGTTTACAGCAACCTGTAAAATGGAGGATGAGTGCTGTTATGGATGACGATTGGAGACTTATAGATGGCAAAGAACTATATCATATTAGGAAAGATCCCGGACAAGAAAAAGACATCGCTTCAAAACATCCTGAAAAGGTAAGGGAGATGCGTGAAGCCTATGAAAAGTGGTGGGACTATACGTCGCGTGATTTTTCGCGTTACGAGGCCTATAAAGTTGGTGTGCCTTCAATTGAAGAAACCACGATTACCGTTCATGACCTGCATAGCTCGGATCCCATAGCGTGGAACCAATCGTATATACGAGATCCCGAATCTGGCAAAAAACCGGCCTTTGCCGATGGGTTTTATATGATAGATGTACAACAGGACGGATATTATGAAATTGAGTTGCGTAGATGGCCCAAGGAATCGAACCTGGCATTCAATGCTACGCCACCACAGTTCGGACAGGCGGAAAAATGGTATAAGGTTTTGCCCCAAGGTGTTTCGTATCCGCTAAAAAGTGCGAGTTTAGATATTGATGCACTGCATCTGGATAGTCCCGTTGACATGAAGTCAACTAACGTAACCTTTAAGGCGTATTTGGTGAAAGGCCGTAAACGTTTAAAAACGAGTTTTATTAGGGAAGACGGTGTTCGTTTTGGAGCGTTTTATGTCTATTTGAGAAAGGTGGGGGCCTTATCCGACCAAAAGGAAACCAAATAGGGACGAGATTGTATTAGGGAATTGTAGTATTTGAAAACGGGGAGCCAATCTATAATAGGAGGTTCCCTGTTTTTATTTTCGGGGTTTTCGGATTCTTGTGCTTTAGGCAAAAAAAAGCCAGGGAACCCTAAGGCTCCCTGGCGACAAACTAACTCAACAAACAACTCAATATGTATCTTTGAAACTCGGCATGTTAATATCCCGTGTTTTGAACCATTGAAGGCGCTTTTTCTATTTCTAACTGTGGTATAGGAAGGTAATATTGTCTTTCGAACCATGGTCGCTCAACAACTGTGTACTCTTCGTTGGTCAAGGTGCCGTCTGCTGCTTTTAGTTTTAATTAATATCCTTCGTTTTGAATAAGTGCCTCAGTTCTATTAATTTCTGATTGCGGTATTGGTAAGTAGTACTGTTTTTTATCAAATGGTCTTGTTTCAATTGTAAATTCTTCAAAAGAAACATTTTCATCAAGATCTTTTGTCCAGCGAATACCTTTTACGTCAAAACCAAGATTATCTTCATTTAACCAACGTCTTTCGTCAAAGAAGTTATGGCCTTCAAAGGCAAGCTCTACCCGTCGCTCTCTTTTTATTGCCTCTAATAGTTCTGGACCACTAGCTGTAATAGCGGGTTGCAAGGCTCTTTCCGATACTCTACTTACATATCTTCTTGCCGTCTCTTCATCTCCAGCTCTAAATGAAGCCTCCGCATAATTTAAATAAATTTCCGCAAGCCTATAAATGATATAGGGTCTTCCTGGGCTGGCTTGTTTTACATCCGTACCTAAGGCCTCATTTTGAAATTTTCGCATTGCATACCCAGTTGTAGAACCATGTCTAAAGTTTCCTAAGGTTTGTTGGTCTTGTGAAAAGGAGTCCAAACCATCTGGGACAATGCTATTATCTACAGAAATAGAATAATCAATAGGTCTTCCTCTAAAAATGGCCCCTTGATAATTGATGTTGGCATAAAAACGCATTTCGCGATTCTCGTACGGGTTTGCAGTATCATAAGAAGGACTGTTGGTAGTGTTACCGTCGTCCATATTATAAATTAAGGTGTGGTTATGCAATGGTGTAGAAAGACTCCATCCATCAAAACCTCTAGGCGATTGCGCATTGTCAGGTTGCGTCGTTACATCGGTGCCGAAGCCAAAAACAGTTCCCCCAAAAGGTCTTGCGAACAAGATATCTTGATTGGCTGATAAAAATAGTTCTTGGTAAGCCTTAGCATTTGGAGTACTTATCAAATCTCGATCCCCTACCAAATCAATGACCGCTTTAGCAGCATCTGCGGCATCTTGCCATTTGTTGGGCTTGTCATAGGTGTACAATTCCAAATTAGATGTTTGCGGAGCCATAGACGGGTCGTGCAAATCACTCGCTGCATATAACAAAGTTCTAGATTTTAAGGCCAATGCAGCCAATCTTGTAGCTCTGCCAAATTCTCCACTTTCTCTAGTTAGCGGCAAAAGTGGAGCGATTTCATCTATTTCACTAACTATAAAATCTACGACCTCTTGATAACTATTACGAGGAATATTAAAGTCATCATCTAGCGTTGTAGCCGAGGTTAATAATGGTACGCCCCCAAAGAACTTTAATAGTTTTGAATACTGATTAGCCCGTAAAAAACGCATCTCTGCCTTTAAGGCTTCTATTTCATCAGGATTATTTATTTGAGCCTCACTACCTTCAACCAATTCTAAAAATACATTGGCTTGTCTTACATAGGTATAAAGGTCTTGCCATTTTTGACCTAACTGTCCTACATTTTGAGAAGACCAACCCTTAAGAACACCAAAGATGTCCAAGGCTTGTGTTGCTGCGTTGAAATTCATTCTAGCTTCAAGGGATGCTATCTCCACATTCATGTAACGTGCCCAAAATTGGCTGCCAGCCCCAAATGATTCCGTACTGTTATAAGTAGTAAGTAATAACTGTTCAACTTGTTCAGGTGTACTCAATACCAAATCACTGGCAAAAGAGTCCCTTACGTCTATATCCAAGCTTTCTTCACAACTGCTAAAGGTCATAAAGAACGCCATCAGCATTGTAATGCTTATTTTTTTTATTGCTTTATTATTTCTCATAATTCTTTTTTTAGAAACTAAAATTAACACCCAAAGTATATGTTTTTAGGGGAGTATATTGTGCTCCTCTAAAATTGTTATACCCTGTAGCTTCAGGGTCAAGGCCCAAGTCCCAGATATCTGAGAAAAAAGTGGCTAGGTTAAACCCTCTGGCAAACAGGCGAACATCAGCAAATTTGATAACATCGCTTTTTAAAGTGTACGAAAGTTCCACTTCTTTAAGGCGTACGAAAGAGGCGTCAAAATAGTAAATGTCAGCAAAACCATCAATTCCGTCTATTTGCCCTCCACTTATAGCATCTCCTTGCGCGAACGCTCTTGGGTAGATTGAGTTTGTATTGTTTGGCGTCCATCTTTCATTGAATACAAATTCTGGTTTTGCGCCTGATTGATCAAAGAATACCAACGTTTCTGCTTCAGCTTGCCCTTGAAACAAGAAATTGAAACCAAAAGATTTGTAATTGAAGCCCCCATATATACCGTATTGTACTTGTGGAATGTTTGAAGTTGATGTTCTGATAAAATCATTTCCATCAACTACACCATCATCATTTACGTCTACGTAAATTGGTTCTCCCGGTACAGTGCCCTCTCTTTTAATAGGAGTAGCATCAACCTGGGCTTGGTCTTTAAAGATTCCATTGGTCGGGAAAACATTATTATAGGAGTCTATTGGTTTTCCAGCTTGCTTTTGGGAATCTAGAATATTTTCTCCCTCAGGTAATGAAACTACTTCGTTACGAGCATTTGTAAAATTCATTCCTAAATTATAAGAGAAGTTATCGTTTACTTGATCATTCCAAGCCAATTCAAATTCGTAACCCCAGCTTCTGGTCTCACCTATGTTTTCAGCCGGAATTTGACTATTCTGTAATCCTATAAACCCAGGAATGGCCCCTGATCTATTCACTAAAATATCAGATCTATCTTGTTCGTAGTAGTTGAGATCACCTGATAATTTACTATCAAACAAGGTAAAGTTCAAACCAATGTTCCATAGCTTAGCCGTCTCCCAAGTAACATCAGGATTTGCTAGCCTAGCAAGATTATAGGTATTGGAAAAATTTTCACCATTTTCTCCCAATACATAATAATTTGGAAATCTTGTGCCTAATGGATTATTTGTGTTGTCCGTATTTGTTCCAAGATCAAACAAGGAAAGAAATTGGTTGGGACCAATACGATCGTTACCCATTTTTGCCAAAGAAGCTCTAAGTTTTAAACCGTCGATCCAACTAACATTCTCTAAAAAACTCTCTTTGTCTATTGCCCAAGAGGCAGCAACGCTCGGGAATGTCCCATAACGATTACCTTCTCCAAATCTACTGGATCCATCATATCGCATTGTAAAGTCGATAAAATATTTTTTCTTAAGATCATACGATAGCGATCCAAAGAAATCTTGTCTTTTAAACTCAGAACTAGTTCCGCCCGAAGACTGCCTATCATCATTATTACCTTGAAATAATTCTCCTCTTCTAGCATCAGGAAATCCACCAACTTTAGTAGCAAAGAAATCATTTGAAGCATTATTCAGCCTTTCCATTCCCACGAAGGTGCTTATGGAGTGGTCACCAAACTTGTTATCGTAATGTAAACGTGCATTATAGATTTGTTCATCAAATTTATCAAATCTCTCGGTCAAGATACGTTCTGTTCCTTGCTGATTAGATCCAATTCTTGGCTCAAAAGTTCCGTCATCCGATTGTGCATAAAATGTCCAAGGAGAATACCAAGTCTTTCTATTGGTCTCTATTTTTCTAAACCCTGTAAATCCTTTTATGCTTAAACCTTTTATCAATTTGTCTAGATTCCAATCTACCGTAAAACGTCCTGTTATGGTATTTGTAAAGATATCATCGAACCCAGAGGCATTACTAGAGGTTAAAATAGGATTTCCTTCATCGCCTCCTCGTGCAGGAAGACCATTGGGGTATCTTGCAATTTCATTTGGCGGTAAACCAAAAATTAGTTTATAAATATTATTGGCATTAACACCTGGCGCAGTCCTTTTACCAAAACGTGTAGCTAAATCCACTCCTAATTTAAAGTTATCGGTTAAATTGACATCAATATTAGAACGAAGTTGGTATTGCTTAAAACCTAAAGAACCTGATTTGTATAAACCTTTTTGTTCTATAAAATCACCACTTACGAAATACTTTGCTTTTTCGGCACCTCCAGAAACAGAAAGAGATGTTCTAGATTCAGGAGAAGTCTTTGCCAATACCTCATCGGCCCAATCAGTATTTGGAAAACCAGCAATATCCTCAGGTGTAAATACAGGATCTGCATCAGCACCATTAACTCTTGCATTTATTTCATTTTCGTAGGTTGCAAACTGGTTTACATTCATCAATTCTGGCCGCTTGGTAAAAGATGAAACGTTGTAAGCATGAGAGAAATTGATTTTCGGCTTGCCTGATTTACCTCTTTTTGTGGTTACCAAAATTACCCCGTTGGCTGCCCTAGAACCATAAATTGCAGCAGCGCCATCTTTAAGTACTGTAAGTGATGCAATATCTTGTGGAGCCAATTGAGAGAATGATCCTGAGGGAACACCGTCTATAAGAATTAAAGGACTGTTGTTACCAAGGGTAGACTTACCTCTAATCAAGATTGTTGTGGCATCATCATCTGTATTACCACCACCGCCATTACCTGCACCTGGTACACCACCACGGTCACTAATGATTAACCCAGAAGCCCTACCAGCTAAAGATTTAGCTACATCTTTACTTGATGATTGCTCAATTGCCTTGTTGTCAATAGTACTTACCGATCCCGTTACCTCTCCTTTTTTCTTGGTTGAATACCCCAATACAACCACCTCTTCAAGTTTGGCCGCATCTTCTTCTAGTGTAACGTTAATTTCAGTTTGGCTGCCTACTTGTACCTCTTTTGTAGAATAACCGATATATGAAAATACCAGCACCTTCTGATCGTCGTCTACTTCAATACTGTAATTTCCATCAAAATCTGTAGAAGTACCTTTAGTACTTCCTTTAATGAGGATAGTTACACCAGCCAATGGGCCCATGGCATCCGAAACGGTACCGGTTACGGTTCGTTGGATTGGATTGGTGGTGTGGTCATTTTCCAATGACGGCTCCGTACTACCGGAAATCGCGTGTGATTGGATTGGAATCGTTACTGTTAAGATCATTACGAACTTAAGAACGATTAATCTCTTGATGGAGTTGCTTGGGCAGCCCGCATCAGTAAACCATTTGATTTTCATAAATTTGAATTAGTTAGAGTTAAACATGCCCCAGGATCAATGGGGTAATACTTTACATCATGCTTGGCATGAAATTCTAAAGGGGAATGTTGGTGCATTCTCCTTTTTTGGTCGGTTACATCTTGTGTTTTTTCACTTAGGGTTCAATATTTTAATGCGTTAGGTCGAAATATGAATTTGATAATATGCAATTGAATTTTACAAAAGAAGCATAAAAAAAGAGGGGAGTATTTGCGAAATTTAACTAGCGGTAACACTATTTTACCATTTTTCAGGTTTAATGGCGGTAATAGTGTTAAAAATTCAGTTTATGAAGGGCGAAGGAAGCCTCAACCGCAAGGTGGGCTTTTTTGAAGGGAAGTATTTCTTCGTGCTTACAGGTTGAATTGAAAAGGGTACTCCTATAAACAAAGAAAGCTAACCAGAAAGGCTTGGTGACTTTCTAGTTAACTTTATTATAAGTTTTATAAAACGATATTGTCTGAATACAGTCCCGAATAGACTAATAGCTTAATAGGCTTAAGACTAGCTGGCTTTCAGCTGGGTAAATACGAGTTCGAGCTGTTCGGTTTTTATGGGTTTTACAAAATAGTCGCAAATTTCATTTGCCCTTTTTGCCCTGTCGATATCAATGGGATCCAAAGAAGAAGAAATCATATAGATGCTTATTTTCTTTTTGAGTTGATACCTGATCTTATCGAATTCCTTTAAAAACTGAAATCCGTCCATAACCGGCATATCGATGTCGAGAAAAATAACATCGGGTAATTCGGTGTCGCTATCAAGGTGGTCGGTTATATAATTGAGGGCCTCTTCTCCATCCTCAAAGTCCATGGTACTTGCGTCTAAACGCATATTTTCCATTTTTTTTACAACAGTATATCGATAGATATAATCGTCATCGATGATACAGATTTTCGGGGTTTTACTCATGTGTTATGCTCAATTAAAATTTATTATGAACGTAGTTCCGACGTTGACTTGACTGCTAGCGGTAATAGTTCCCCCCATAGCCTCTACCTGCGATTTGGTCAAGAATAGTCCCACACCTTTGGCTTCAGGATGCCTATGGAATACTTTGTTAAGTCCGAACAGTTTATTGCCGTGCTTTTCGAGGTCAATACCCAGGCCGTTGTCTTTGAACTGCAGCATTATTTTACCATCTACCATCATTGATTTTATCTCTAATTCAAGTATACGTTCTTCGCTTCTGTATTTTATGGCATTGCTTATTAAATTCAAGAATATGCTTTTTATATATATGGTATGGTAACGTATGGTCTGACATTCCGAAAAATCAGCGGTAATTCGGGCTCCCGATTTTAATATTTCACCGGCTAAAATTTCTTCGGTTCGGTGAAGCACCTGTTTAAACTTAATTTCGGCAATATCGTCTTCATTATGTTCACTTTTGATTTTTAACGTTTCAACTAGAGTATTTAGTGTTGAGGTAAGGTGATTTATTACCGTTTCGAATTTGTCGAATAAACTTTCACGAAGGGTTTTGCTATCGGTAGTTTTGTAAATGTCTAGTAATGAGTTCAGATTGCTTACCGGGGCACGAAGGTTATGTGAGGTGATATGGGTGAAGTCGGCCAGTTGTTGGTTTTTGTCCGTTAATGTTTTGGCGAGTATTTCAAGGTTTTCCTTTGCTTTAAGAATTTTTCTTTGTGCTGCCTTTTGTTTGGTAATATCACGAACGGCCAATGAAACCAAGGTGCCTTCCTCGGTTTGTAATGGGGCCATATTTATTTGAACCGGTATTTTTTGACCTGTTTTTCGAATGCCGAAAAGCGGTTCGGTTATACCCAATTGCTTCACTTTTGAACCGTTGAAGAATGAACTTATATTTTTCTTGCTGATAGGTAAGACCTCTTGGGGTATGATTTTGGAAACGGGCTGGTTCAACAATTCTTCTGAGGTAAACTGAAATAGGTGTTCGGTTTGCTTGTTGGTGAGTTGGATATAACCAGAGCTGTTAATGATGACCATGGCATCTGGCGCCGATTCTAAAAGTCCCTTAAATTTCTTTTCGGCCATTTTGAGTTCGGTGACATCTTGGGCCGTACCGATCAGTTCTACAACTTCACCTTTCTTATCGAGAATTACCTCGCCAATATTATTTATGATCTTTATATTGCCCTTAGCCGAAATGATACGATGTGTATAGCTTTGAAATACTTTGCTTTTTAGACTTTCTTTATTATGCATAATTATCACCTCACGGTCATCGGGGTGTATATAGCTCAGAAAATCTTCGAATGTAAGCATAGTAGTGCTATTATCGATTTCAAGTATTCGCAAAAGGTTTTTTGAGTGAAAGGTCTCATTGGTATACGGGCGATAACGCCAATGACTTATTTTTGTAAGTTGTTCGGCATAATTCAAACGCTCGTTTTTAATGACCAGTCTGCGTTCTATTTCCTTTAATCTTGATATGTCCGTAGCCACTACGGTAAAACCGATATTTATTCCTTCTTCGTTTCTTAGGTTGGATACCGTGGCCTGAACGGGTACACTTGTACCATCTTTTCGGATATAGTTCCATTCCCTTGTATCACTGAGGTCTTCATAGGTGATATCGGAATAGTGGTTAAAATTTACGGGCGATTTGCCGATCAGGGTGGCTACATCATACTTGAACTTTTTTACTTCTTCTAAAGGCAGGAAATCGGCAGGTGTTTTTTTTCCGATCATTTCTTCGGCCGAATAGCCTAAAAGCTTTTCGGCCCCTTTGTTAAAATGGTCGATAAAGCCCGATTCGCTCGTAGAGAAAATTACGTTGTGGTTCGAATTGAAAATAGATCTCAACTGGGCATGGGCCTTATTCAGTTCCAATTTTGAAAATGTAACATCACTGATATCTTGAACAAGACCGACCACATTTTTTAAATTGCCGTCTACGATTTCGGGTTTTCCGATGACACGGACCCATCGGCGATTGCCCTTGGCGGTAATAAGTTCAAAGTTAAGGTCAAATGGCTTCCCATTTTCTATGACATCTTGAATGAGGCTTTTGATTTTGGGCCGGCTGTACTTTTCTTCAAAGAAATTTACGGCTTCCTCAAGGTTAGGGGAGTAGTCTTCGGCAACCTCATGTATTTCACGGGTTATTTTACTCCAGTATACTTTGTTATCGGTTAAATCGATTTCCCAAGTGCCCAATCGGGCCACTTCCTTTGTTTGGGCGAAAATATCCTCCGTCCGTTCTTTTTTGAGTTCATTTTCCTTGTGTGGGGTAATGTCTATGGTATTGATAAAAAGCCCCCCGATCTCTCCTTCAGAAATGAACCAGGGGAAAATCTCCCAATGGAGCCATTTTACCACCCCGTTTTTATCCATAAAACCGGCCTCATCGGTCGTGTTTATCGCCTCGGTAAGACATTGTTGGTGGATTTCTTTTGAGCTTTCACTTATTTTAGGGAATAAGTCATAGTAGCTACGCCCCACTATTTCTACCCCTTGTAGTTTATATTCTTTTATCCAACGCTGTGATGCGGCAATACAATGCATATTCTTATCGAGCATTACAATAGTAGTGGGCGCCTGTTCGATGAATATTTTATGGTATGGTATTTTTGATTCCGCTTTTTCGGTCGATTTCTCCAAGTTGGCTGGGTTTATAAGAATATACCTTCAAGATAGTTATAATTTACTGATGAGGGCTTTGGCTTTTTGTTTTTTTGTCTGTAAATGATGAAAATGGTCCAAAAGTGCCCTAAAGGCATGTAAATATTCCATAAATCCTTTGATTTTAAGCTTTTGAGAGAGTTTTTGACTTATTTCAGTTGATAGCCTTCTTTGTAAGTTGTAGGGGTATGGTGGGTAGCGGCCTTAAACTGTCGCTTAAAGTTGGACAAGGTTCTAAACCCATTTTGGTAACAGGCTTGTAAAGCGGTCATTTTTTTATCGATAAGTAATTTACAGGTATGGCCGATCCGTATTTCGTTTACGAACCCATGAAGGTTTTATTGGCCTGGTATCTTGGCCCATGAGTCGGCCCTAAAGGGAGGCGGGCTTATACAACTACCCGATTTTACGTTTGACAAATAGGCTGTACCGACCCATTGGTTATTTTTTTAGGTTGAGACCGCCCCCATTTTGTACGGTCTCAACTTTTTTTGTTTATACTTCGACGAAGTCTACTATAAATGTGATCTTTGTAGTTAGAAGTATTTCTGAAGTATGGCTACGATCAAACATAAGTTAAAAGAACGCATCAAGGAGTTGACCTGTCTCTACGAGGTAACTTCCATAATTGTAAATTCAGATTTTGACCAGCTTGAAACCTCATTGGAGGCTATTGTACATTCGCTCAAAAAGGCTTTACAGTTCAACAATGTGGCAGAGGCCTACCTGAATTTGGAAGACTACTCGGTCCAGACCGAAGGTTTTCATTCCAAGATGACTATTATGCACGCCGACATCAAGGTGTTCAACAAGGTGAGTGGGGTAATAGAAGTCGGTTATCCGGAGGACCGGTATTTTTATGTGGACTTTCTTGAGGAAGAAAAAGACCTGCTTAACAATGTAGCCATAGCCATAGGAAGCCTACTTGAACGAAAACAGATCAGGGATAGCGAGGCGAAGGTCAAACGCCAAATGGAACGTGCCGATAGGTTGCACATATTGGGCGAAATTACGGCCGGTATCGCACATGAGCTCAATACTCCCTTGGCAAATATTTTAGGCTTTACCGAATTGCTCAAAGAGCGGGTAAAAGATAAAGGGGCCTTGAGGGATCTTGATAAAATTGTTGAAAATGCCATCTACAGTAGGGAGATAGTCAAGAAACTGATGTTCTTTGCCTGCGAAATGCCGCAAGAGATGAAAATGGTGGAGCTGAACCCCATTGTAGAAAGCACCCTAAAATTGTTGACCCCCTCGTTACGGGCCAAGAACATTCGCCTGACCAAAAAGATCAGTTCAAAGTCCATTCAACTACGCGCCGATAAGGTACAGCTTACCCAGGTACTCTTTAACTTAGTGATGAACGCTATCTATTACTCACCCGTTAAAGGAGAGGTCGTTGTATCGGTCGAGGAAAAAGAAAAGACAATTCAAATCGGTATTTCGGATCAGGGAGAGGGCATAGGGGCACAGATAGAAGATAAGATCTTTGAACCTTTCTTTACCACAAAGCCCTTGGGCGAGGGCTCTGGTTTGGGCCTAAGTGTGGTACACGGTATTATCAGTAGCCATAGAGGTACCATTGAACACAGGCCGAACAAACCCAAAGGAACGATTTTCATTCTAGATTTTCCTAAATTGTAGATATGCTTCAAAAAGAGAATATTTTATTGGTCGATGACGACATCAATATCCTGGAGTTATTACAGCGTCATCTTCAGTCGATGAACTATCACACCTACAAGGCGGTTTCGGTCAAGGAAGCCCTACATGTGATGAAAGATACGTTCATAGACCTTCTTATCACCGACATTCAAATGCCCGAGATAGACGGCTTGCAATTGTTGAAGTTCGCAGATGAGCATTATCCTGAATTGCCAAAGTTGGTGATTACGGGCTATCCTTCGGTAGATGGGGCCTTAGAGGTGATTAAGTCGGGAGCCATCGATTATTTGACCAAGCCGTTTACCAAGGAAGAGCTGCGTCAGGCGGTAGAAAAAGCATTCGAGCACGGTGAAAGCCGTAAGACGAAAACGATCAATAAGGGCGGTACGCAGAAGTTCGTAAATATAAATAATGAAATGATCGGTGAGTCTGAGGCATTTCAGAAGATTACCGATGTAATCGAGAGGGTCAAAGATAATAAGGCTACGGTTTTGGTAAAGGGGGAAAGTGGTACCGGAAAAGAACTTGTAGCCCGGGCCATTCATTATTCGGGCAAGTTTTCCCGCTCTCCTTTTGTGGCTGTCAATTGCGGGGCCATACCCGAAAATTTATTGGAGGCCGAACTTTTTGGTTACGTAAAAGGGGCCTTTACGGGAGCTAATGACAATAGGGACGGTTTCTTTCAGGCCGCACAGGGCGGCACCTTGTTTCTAGATGAAATAGGAACGGCACCCTTGAGCGTACAGACCAAATTGTTGCGGGTACTTCAAGAGAAAGAGCTGACCAAGGTGGGTTCTAGAAAAACGGAAGCAGTGGATATTCGTGTGATTGCGGCCACAAATTCCGATTTACAACAAGACATTAAGGACCATAAATTTCGAGAAGACCTATATTACCGTTTAACGGTGGTAGAAATAGAAGTACCGCCATTACGGGAGCGGAAGTCCGATATCCCCCTTTTGGTCGATAAGTTTTTAAGAAAGTACGGGGTAGAGTACAAAGACCGTTTGCTAAAGATGACCCCAGACGCCTTGGAGGTATTGAAACGCTACGATTGGCCCGGGAACATCAGGGAGTTGGAAAACGTAATCCAGCGCGCCGTTATCATGTCTAACGGGGTTATAACGGTCAAGGAGCTTCCTGATACGCTAAAGTTTAAAATCGATTTTCCACAGACCTCCTTTCCTTCCTTAAAACAAATGGAAAAGGAATATATACAGCGTGTACTGCTACATACACAGGGCAATAAGACCAAGGCGGCCGAAATTCTTCAAATAGACCGTAAGACCTTACGTGAAAAGCTCAAGTAAAGACATGGGGAGTTTTTCTCCTAATGGGTAAATTCTCCTCGGTTCGTTTATCTCCATTTTAAAAATAATTAACTGTTTGTGGTTGATTGTCAATCATTTGTATTTGTTTTTGGCTTTGGCCTACGTATGGGTATGGCTTTTGCTCAAGTCTTGGCACAACAAATTTGAGCGGACACTTAAAAAACAAATACATATGAAGTACGGTAGTTTGGTGTTCGTCAAGAACGATTTTAAAGAGGTTAAAAAATGCCTTGAACGAAATAAGTATATAGAGGATTACAGCCATAAGGATGTGCTCGAGGTTTTTCAAGGGAATTTAGCGACCGCCTTGGTGGTCGAGGCCGATGATATGCCACAAGATGTGGTACGGTTGAATTCCATGGTTACGGTGAGCAGTATATTCGGATGGGAGAAAGCATTTCAGGTGGTCCGGCCCAAGGATGCATGCATTGAAAACGAAAGATTTTCCCTGTGCAGTAAGATTGGGGCTTCCGTTTTGGGGCTTTCCGAAGACGATGTTTTTAAATATGGTTCCCCTGCAGATAGTATTTCGTTAAAAATTGTAAAGGTAGATCACTATCACGATGAGTTGAAAGGGGCTATGGAAATAGAAAATCTACCGGTTTAAAAAGTAGAACTATTAATCTTAAAAGGAGTAAAGGATGATTAAATATTTGGTAGTGTTTTTCTTTTCGGCGAATCTGTTGCATGCACAGGGGGATACCCATAAGAAAGGAGAGCAGGTAAAGGTAGGCGATGTACTTGAAATAGGAGTGCCTACTAGTCAGAAATACAGGCATATAGAATTACCTAGGGCCAATTTCATTATAAAAAGGGGAGGTTTGGCCAATTATAAGTCTTTAAAAGGAAACAAGGTAGTGGTAACGTCTATTGAAGAAGGAAAAGACGGCGCTACCGAGATAAAAATAAAGCGCAAAGATGGCGGTCGTTTTTTCGGGAGCCATACGCTCATCTCCGCAGATATCGACGATGCATTGGCATCGGGCGAGTTGCTTACAAATTAGTTTTGATAGTTGGTTATGAAAATCTGCCCGGTTGTCCGCGCCTTATGGCTTACCCTGTAAGGTTATCGGGCAGGTTTCATTAGTTGTTAATCTAAAAAAACTAGCATCGTATGAACTTATATACCAGAAGTATTTGCAATACGTGTCAACATGTAAATAGTTGCGTAGTTACATCCAACAAACATTTTATCCGTTCGTGTAGTGAATATATGCATGTACACGACCAAACTAAAGCGGATAACGGTCATCTCAAACCGAAAACGCAACGTCACAAGAGAAATCGCAAGGCCGAAGAGGTCTTATTTTAAGTATACAAATATGATAGTTAAAACACCCGAGCAAAAAAAAGCCTTAAAGCAAGGCATGCTCGCAAACGTGATGCGACAGTTCGATAATGCTGCCGACATCATTGATCTTAACCCAAATATCAGAAAGATATTAGAGGTGACCAACAACGAACTCGTCGTTCATTTTCCGGTACGTATGGATGATGGGGAGGTTGAAATCTTTACGGGGTACAGGGTGCAGCACAACAATTCGTTGGGTCCTTATAAAGGGGGACTTCGCTATCACCCTACGGTAGATATCGATGCAGCGCGTGCCTTGGCTATGTGGATGACCTGGAAAACTTCATTGGCAGGTTTGCCGTACGGCGGTGCCAAGGGAGGAATTCAGTTGGATCCTACCAAATACTCGAATGACGAGTTACAGCGCATCACGCGCAGGTTTACGTATGCCTTGGGCGATAATATAGGTCCAGAGCTCGATATACCCGCTCCCGATGTGAATACCAATCCCCAGACCATGGCGTGGATTTTAGATACGTACATGTCGACAAAATCGCCGGCAGAGCGGTCTACCAATATGCATGTGGTTACCGGTAAGCCAATTGGGGCAGGAGGTTCGCAAGGGCGTGACCGGGCTACGGGCTACGGCGTGTTCCTAAATATCAAATTTTGGGCGGAGCACAAGAACATAGACCTGAAAGACAAACGGTTTATTGTTCAAGGCTTCGGTAATGTAGGGTATTGGGCAGCGCATTTTCTAGAAAAGGAAGGCGCTTCAATGATCGCCGTTCAAGATGCCTATGGCAGTATTGTAAACGAAGAGGGTATTCCTGTAGAAGACCTCTTGGCGTACACTAAGGCCAATAAGGGCAGTATCATGGGCTTTGCAAAGGCTGAAACCCTAGATAATGCCGCGTTCTTCGGATTGGATTGCGATATCTGTATCCCTGCCGCACTGGGCAACCAGATTACGGAGGCCAATGCATCTTCGGTCAAAGCTTATTTGATTGCCGAGGGAGCCAATGGCCCGACCGATGTTGCCGCTGAAGAGATCCTATTGAAAAAAGGAGTGGCTATTTTACCGGATATCCTTTGTAATTCAGGAGGGGTTATCGGAAGTTATTTTGAATGGCTTCAAAACCGTAACGGTGAGATTTGGCAATTGGACGAAGTTCTTCAAAAGCTAGAGAAAAAGCTTAGGGAGTCTTTTGTCAAGGTAGTAGAAACTTCCGAAAACCGGAAGATAGATATGCGTACTGCGGCTTTCATCATAGCCATAGAACGCTTAGAAGAAGCTTATGTTCAACGAGGTATTTTTCCATAAATAATAGAATCATGAAGTATGGTGGCTTAGTAATAGAGAAGAAAGAGTATGTGCTGTTGAAAAGGTTCATGAACCTGACGGGCTATTATAAAGACAAGACGCTTCGCAAATCGGTCGAGAAGTTAGTAGGCGAATTAGAGTCTGCCCAAATTCGGGACGAAGCCGAGATGCCGGAAGATGTTATTCGTTTTAATTCGACCGTTAGCATTGTATCTGAAACGGGATGGCGCAAAAAGTTCAAACTGGTAGTGCCCACCGAGAGCGATGTGAACAGTAATAAAATTTCAATTTTGACCCCCATGGGTGCGGCCGTGATCGGTTATGCCCAAGGTGATACTTTAGTATGGGACTTTCCTGCCGGAGAGCAGCGAATGGTCATAGAAGAAGTAGATCAAGAACATAAGTATATCAATTTAGATATAATTTAGAAAGCACGGATAGTTAGTTTTACTCGATAATCGAGATTAAATGCCCCGAGACTTGCCTCGAAATCAAGGTGTATTCCTTTTGATGCCTCGCGGGCTTGCTTCGAAGTAGTTTGCTCTCTCCTTTTGGCGACACGTAAATCCATGGCAATTTTTTTACATTTATCAGCCAAGAGGGGAGAATAACTATCTGAATTTAAGGCATACCGGTTGAGGTAGGCCTATTTTTTTACCCGTAAATGACAGTAATCCCGAGGCTTTGTCCCGTTTAAATACGGCAATGTCGTCGGTTTTTCTATTGGCGACGAGCAGAAAATTATTGTCAGGCGACAAAGTAAAATTACGAGGCCAATCCCCTTGAACGGGCTCGGTGCCCAAAGAGGTCATATGCCCATCGTCCGATACCGAAAAAATAGCAATACTGTTATGCCCGCGGTTACTGGCATATAAAAACTTTCCGTCATCGCTCAAATGGATATCGGCACAGGCATTCGGACCGTCATATCCTAAGGGAAGTGTGCTCTTTTTGTCAATGGCCGTAAAAGTACCGGTCTTGGTATCCATTTCTACCGAAATTACCGAACTGAAGAGCTCATTGATGATAAAGGCCCTATTTTCCGTTGGGTGAAATATCAAATGGCGCGGTCCGTCACCGGGTTCTAACTGTAAGGCCACATGTGCTTTTTCCAGTGAACCGTCATTGGAGACCGGATAGGCCAAAATTTGGTCCGTACCAAGGTCTACCGCATAGAGAAAATCGCCCGATTTGCTGAATTTTACACAATGCGCATGGGCCGATTTTTGATTGGGATGTGGGCCGTTGCCTTTGTGTTGTCGGGCTACGGGCTTTCCGGTTATTTCCCCGTTTTCGTCAACGGCATACATAACAATGCTTCCCGAGCCGTAGTTGGCGGCAGCTAGAAGGTCTTCACCTGGACTCAATTCAATATAGCAGGCCCCATCACCTTCACTCGGTAAATTGGAGATTTTTTCCAACTGGCTTCCGTCTTCGTTCCATACAAAGGCTGAAACGCTCCCAGGCTTTGTCCCGTTGGAAGAGTATACCCTTTTGTCGTCCTTTGACAGGTAGAGGTAACCGGCCCTTCCTTCCTTGGCCACATGCTTTGGGTTGGATAGTTCACCTGTTAAGGTGTTGAAATCCAGTTGGTATATGCCCGCATCATCCCCTTCGGCATGCGTGCCGACCAACAATTTTATACTTGGCTCAAGAACTTCTTGTTTCACCTCTCCCATGGTCATTTTTTCAGATTTATTCTTGCAGGATACCACTGCAATTACGAGGATAAAAAAAACTGAATAATCTAAAAAATGTTTCATGTTAAAAGAGGTGTTGGTTTAGTTTTTCACGTCTAGCCTGACCGATTTGTCAAGGCCTAGATAGCCGTAAGATAAAACTAAAAAGCTTACCGACGAATTTTTCGGTATTTTGAAGCTACCAACAAAGGTTCCGGTATTGGCTCCGCTTTCCTTCAAATTGATTTTTTTAGTTTCTTCCCCATGCTTTAACAACACCCATCCTTGGTCAATAGCATTTCGGTCAAGGTTTAGGGCCGCCTTCAATTGAATGGTAATGTTTTGGCCTGGTTTTACACTTGATATTTCCTCTTTGTGTTTCGCATCAAAAACTTTGAGACTATGGCTTCCTAGGGTAGAGAAGGTCACTGTGGCCTGCCACCCTCGATTGGAGATACCCCAACCTTCCGTCGCGTAGGCATTTTTTCCGAAAATGCGACCTTCGTTTTTCCCTTCAATAGCTTCGAGTTTTTCGGCAATGGGAAATTGTCCGTCTAAGGGCGAGCCGTCTAGGGTGCCCCTGACCTTACCGAGTTCGCCGTAGCCATGTGGATGCGACTGTGGCCATCCTTTTTCGACTCCCGGCCAATAGCCCCCGATTTTTACGCGATCCTCACTTTTGTTGCTAAGATGGGTTCCTACGGGATTCACACCGAAAACAAAATCGGTTTGCGCCCAGCCCAAGGCACGAAGATCAGGGTCGTTCAGTAAATGTGCCACGGCGAACATGGAGCCTCCTAAGGCCGGAGCCCCGCCCAATTCCTTGGTTTTGGGGTGGGCCCATTCGGTTTCGCTATGTTTGCGGTATTTCCAGAAGTTATTGCTCTTTTGTTTCATATGAAGTGCCCAGGCTTCCAGCTTTTCTTTTGTGCCTTCAGGGGCCTTGTCGGGTGCCAATAATAAAAAGAACGACAGGGCCTGTGGCGTTATATGTTCGGCATTTCTTATCCACCACATATGACGGGGGTTATTAAAGTCCCAATTGCTAATGATATCGGAAGCGCCTGATTGCGCCCATTTCAAAAACTTTTCGGGATTACCGTCTTTTTCATGTCTTTCGCATTCGTACATGAAGAGGTTACGAAAGACCGATTGCCCGTAGGCATTGCCCATTTCATTAAATTCCTGAAAGCCTTTATCGACCCATTTTGTACTGTACGTCCAAAATCGAACAACCTTATGACGGTCATAAGCTTCCCAATGGTCTAAACAGGCTTTTCGATATTTTTGATAGGTTTCTTCGGGCAAGTATGGTTTTAAGAAGGAATGATAGGCGGCACAAACGGCAGCCAGTTGGTCTAAGGTATTCCAATAATCGTATGTCATTCTCGGCTGTCCTTGATAGCCCAAGGTGCCGTGACGGGTTTTTACGGGGCCATTATAGTCAATGTATTTATAGGCGAATTCGGCGTGCCAAAGAATAAGGTCGATAAGATCGGCCACTTTTTTGTCGCCCAGTTCGGTTTTCCAATTGTCGAAGAGGGCCGGGTTGCTGGCATATTGTAAGACTTCGAAGACGGCTTCGAGTCCGTATGCCCCGACGTCACGAGTGGGCCCGCCCCCATAGACCGAAGCCATATCATAGGTTTCCAAATCGGCAAACCCCCTGGCATCGACAAAAAAGTCATAGGCCAATTTTGAAGATGCGGTTTCCAAAAGGTGGTCGGCTACGGAAAATGGAACCGAATTTCCATGGCCCTCAACCTTGATGATATATTCATCGTTTGAGCCTGTGGGGTTAAACCCTGAAAACCATCCTTCATTATTCAGGATTTTACCTTCAAATACCGTTTTTGACGTACGGGTATTTATAATCTGAAAAGGAGTGTCGTCTTCGGCGCCATAGCAGACAAAGCGTTTAGATTCGCCCATATTATAGCCCAATTGGTTAACGTAGGGTTCGAATTTTTTTGGGTCAGGTGTTGATTCTTGCGCAGAACCATAGGCTGAAGCGCATAACAAGGCGGCCAGTAGTATTTTTTTCATCGTCTATTTTGTTTGTAACTGCAATTTTATTTACTCGGCTATGGCATATTGAAGCTTCAATTTGGCGAGCTCTTTTTTCATTTTTGAAATTTGCTTCGCCACTGTAGATACGCCATATATATTGTTCATTTCCGAAGGGTCTTTCTCTAAGTCGTAAAATTCCCATTCTTCCCCATTGGGCACATCTTCCCCATAAAAACGAATCAGTTTGTAACGCTGGTTGGCCACACCTTCATGGCGGCGGACCGCATGGGCCCCGGGGTATTCATAATAGTGGTAGTAGATAGATTTACGCCATTTTTTAGGGGATTTGCCCTTTAATAGGGGTACGACACTCTTTCCTTGCATATCATCTGGAATGGGGGCGTCGGCCAAGTCAAGAAAGGTTTCTGCAAAATCAATGTTCTGTACCAAGTCGGTGTTTACGCTTCCTGGTTTTACCGTTCCCGGCCATTTTACGATCAGGGGCGTACGAAACGATTCCTCGTACATAAAGCGCTTGTCGAACCATCCGTGTTCGCCCATGTAAAAGCCTTGGTCAGAGGAGTAGATAACGATGGTGTTCTCGTCTAGACCTTGTTCTTTAAGCGATTGCATTATCTGGCCCACACTTTCATCTACGGACCAGATACAACGTAAATAGTCTTTCATATAGGTCTGATATTTCCATTTCACCAAGGCTTCTCCCTTAAGCTTGGCTGCGGCGAATTTAGCGTAGCGTTCCTTATATCTCGGGTCATTGGCATAGCGGTCACCTTCGGCCTTTAGGTCAATATGGGTATTCATGCTGGTAGCAATGTCCATCTCTTGTTTATGGGCTGCCGTAGTGCGGGTGGCATAGTCGTCAAAAAAGTTATCGGGCTCGGGTATTTCTACATCTTCGTATTTGCTCATGTAGCGTTCTGCCGGATCCCAGTTACGGTGTGGTGCTTTGTGGTGTACCATCATCATAAAGGGCTTGTCTTGATCGCGTTCGTTTTCTAACCAATTCAGGGCACGGTCGGTAATAACATCGGTAACGTATTCGCCTTTGTAGTTTGTGTCACCTTCCTCGGTAATAAAATCAGGGTTGTAATATTTGCCTTGTCCAGGAAGTACCTCCCAATAATCAAAACCCTGCATTTTTCCGGGAAGGTGGATCTTGCCGATCATGGCTGTTTGGTAGCCGTTCTGCCGAAGAATTTTTTGAAACTGTTGTTGGTCGTGGTCAAATACGGTCTTTTTGGTATTGTCCTTTTTTTTGTGGAGGTGGCTCATTTTTCCCGTTAACAACGTGGCCCTACTGGGGGCGCAAATTGAGTTTTCAACATAGGCTTTGTCAAAGCGCATACCTTCCGCTGCCAATTTATCGATGTTGGGCGTTGGGTTCAGACTTTGTAGCCTACCACCGTAGGCACCAATGGTTTGATAGGAATGGTCATCGGAAAAAATCCAGACGATGTTGGGCTTCTTTTCTTGGGCCATGGTAATCAAAGGTAGAAGATAGGCCAGCAAGCAGATGAGTCGATTCAGTTTCATATAAATGTCATTTTGGTTTTGGTAAATTATGGATGTCAAAAATGTTCTTTAGAGTTTGCCGATTTCCCTGTTTTCAGTTCCTCTTTCAATGCCGACGTTCAGGTCGCCCAATGCTTTACGGGCCTTTTCAACTTCTAGCATCAGTTCTTTTACTTTTTCGGGATGATAGGCGATTACGTTATATCTTTCCCCCGGATCGCGCATCATATTGTAGAGTTCGGGCTGCTCTACTACGGTTTTTATTCTTTTTCCTCCTTTGCCATCATTGCCGGGTTCGGTATTATAGCTACTGTAGGTGTGGGGCAATACCAGTTTCCAATTGCCTTTTCGAACTCCGTTCAAGTTGTTCTTTCCGTGATAGTATAGTATGGTATTACGAGGCGTTTCTGAAAATTGTCCTTTCCAAAGCGGTGATATGTCTACGCCGTCTATTTTATTGTCGGATAGTTTTCCATTGGTAATCGCCGCGAAGGTAGGAAGCAAATCTACTGCACAGGCCAATTTGTCCGAGACCGTTCCTTCTGGGGTCTTTCCTGGCCAGCGAATGATAAAGGGCACTCTTTGGCCGCCTTCCCAGCTTGTGGTTTTACCTTCGCGAAGACCTCCTGAAGAGCCCGCATGGTTTCCAAAATTCAACCAAGGTCCGTTATCCGTAGTAAAAATAAAAATAGTGTTGTCAGCTATACCGTTCTGTTTAAGGGCCTTATCGATTTCGCCAACCGACCAATCGATTTCCATCATAACATCGCCATAAAGGCCTTGTTCGCTCTTTCCCCTAAATTTATCCGATACGCCGAGGGGAATATGGCCCATGGTATGGGGTACATATAGAAAAAAGGGCTCATTGGCATTTCTATTGATGAAGTCTACCGCTTTTTCGGTGTATAGGGTTGTCAACTTGTCTTGGTCTTTTAAACTTTTGACATACGCTATGGTTTTGTTCCCTTCAATAATTGGTAAATCAGGAAACTTAGCTCTATTTTTTTCAGCGGAAAGATGTTCCCCCGTAGCACTGTCGTGCGGCCACATATCGTTGGAGTAGGGTAGGCCAACAAATTCATCAAACCCATGTTGCAATGGCAAGAATTCTTTTTGCCAACCCATATGCCATTTGCCGAAGCAGGCCGTTTTATAATCTTGCTCCTTGAACATTTCGGCCATGGTAAGCTCATCTTTGTTCAAGCCGATCTCATGTCGTGGGAAAAGCGCTCCCGAGAACCCTATGCGATTTGGATAACAGCCGGTCATAAGACCTGCCCTGGAAGCACTACAAACAGGTTGTGCCGAGTAATAGTTGGTAAAGCGTGTGCCTTTTGCGGCCAATTGGTCGATATGGGGCGTTTCAAAACCGGTGGCACCATAGACGCCTACATCGCCATATCCTTCATCATCGATAAAAACAAGAACCACATTGGGGCGTTTGCTATCTTGGTTTTGGGCGATGGAAAAATTAAAGGACAGCAATGTAACTAGAACTAGGGCAAAAGGACTGAATTTCATAAAAGTAGAGGTTTGGTAGTTTCGTTTTTGTTAAAAAGGACCTTTTTAAAGGAAAAGAGAATGATAAAGGGTTTTCCGTACCCTAAAAAAAGGTCCTTGCTAAATTTAGTCTTTTAATTACGTTTTTACTACCGTTTAACAACCGCTCTTGTTACTGTTATAATTTGATAATGAGCTGATTTTATCGTCCTTCGGGACTTAGGTTTTTGCGGGGTGCCTGGGCAAAATAAACCTCTGGTCTGTGCCATACCCCTGTGTTTTTATAGAATGGGTCATCAACGTCAAGGCTTAGGTCGCAATCGAATCGGGCGATGATCGAATAGCCTTTTTTAGGGTTGTTACTAGCATTGGTAAAGTGGCATAGCCCCCAAGTAACCCCTCTTCCGTTACCCGAATCGGTAAAGGCATCCGCGGCAAAAGGAGCGGCTGCGGTTGGGGCCAGTGAAACTACCGAGGCAATTTCAAAATTGACACCGTCTTTGGCATATTGCATGGTATATCGTTCGTTACCATCCTTTATGGCCAATGTGGCCACTCCTTCCTTAAAGGGGAAATAGGTGGTTTCGTGCCCGGAGGTCATTACGGGGTTCAAGGGGTGTTTTTCAAATGGGCCTAATGGATCATCGGCAATGGCAAGACCGTGTCCCACGGCATATTTATCGCGAATATCGGGCCATTTGTTATAGGCGGCCTTATAGTAGAGGTGAATTTTTCCTTTGTAGACTATGGGCTGTGGATCATGTGTGGCATCTTGGTCCCATTCGCCCTTCTTTCCGAAAGGAATTACGGAGTCGCCACCATGTGTCCATGGTCCGTCGGGAGAATCTGCATAGGAAACCGAAACAGGGCACCAATCGCCTCTTAGTCCGCTCGGCTCGTTAAACGCTTGGTAGTATAGATAATATTTTCCCTTCCAAACCAAGATGTCGGGTGTAGCCACTGAACGCCATCCGGGCTTAGGCTTTTCGGGTCTTGCAATGGCAACACCCTCTTCTTTCCATGTTGTTCCGTCTTCACTGGTAGCATACCAAATTTCACATAGGTCCCAATCGGTAGATGGAATCTCATCGGTAGCTTCCTTGGCACGGTTCCAACCGATGGGGGGCACTTTGGTATCTCTTTTAGTGTAGTAGATATAATATTTCCCATTCACTAAAATGGGTCTTGAGGGGTCTCGTCGAGAGATGGTTCCATCCCCATTATTGTAATCAAAGCCTTTAAGACGGGTATATTTGAACTGCGAAAAAAGCTCGTTATCCTGTACCCGGGGAGCGGGATAGCTGAACATACGTTCCGCGGCGGCACTTAAGGGCATATCCGGTTTTTCGGAGGGCATTTTATGGGGAAATACTTTGTGTTCCGTAGTTGCGGAATCTTCCGTTGGGGTCGACTTGGTTTCCGTTTTTTGTTCGGAACAAGCGATAAGCGATAGGGCCATTAGAAGACTAAAGGTCGATTGCTTGAGAAAAAGATTGATTTGCATAGGTGTTGTTTTAGAGTTTGAACAGCTTTTGTTTTGAGTCCTATTTTAGGGGGCTATTTTTTCTATTTTCAAAGGAATCTGAATGTTGAACGACTCTCGAATTCCCTTGGCATCAAGGGTGTCGGCCGCACATAAGAGAGCTATAGGTTCGCCGTTTTCCATGTATACTTGCGGACGTTCCAAATGTTCGAACTGTTGGGTTCTTCCGTTTTCCCATTCGACGATGCGCTTGGAAATTTCAAAATATTTGGCTTTCTCCCATTGGATACCATCTTCCGAATCGTAGTGTACCAAAGAGAATTCTCGTGTTTTACCGTCGTTTTTTATACGTTTTACAATGGCCCTGAATTTACCATCTTGATACCAAATGTATGGGTCTTCGGCAGGAAAGCGTTCGCCTTCGAAGGTGAAAACGGGATTGGGATATTTCTTGAACGGACCGGTAGGACTGTCCGCTATGGCTACCATGTGAACCACGGGGCCACCACCTGGTAAGGGGTCTTTTTTCCCTACGGCCTTATAGACCATTAAGATTTTTCCATCGGGCATTTGGCATACCGACGGATTTGAGGTCATTAAGGCATCAAGGGCATCGTCGTTATGAGATATGTCCAAAACAGGTTTGTCGAACCGCTTCCAAGGGCCGTTGGGCGAATCGGCTACGGCTACCCCTATGCGTTGGTTGTTGCGGTGTACCCAGTTTATTTTAGGTTTTCCGGGCGTACTTACTATTTTTTTATCGCCCGTATTCCCCATATAATACAGGTAATATTTTCCATTGAACTTATGTACGGTCGGGTTATGGGTCGTAGAACCGTCCCAGAATTCCGCCCCGCGGTCCGGTAAGGTAACATCTTTATGTCTAAAAGGGCCGAAGGGCGATTCTGATACCGCATGGGCTATTACGGAGTAGTTTACCCATTCCCAACCAATATTTTTAGGCCATTGGGAGTAAAACATATGGTAAAGTCCGTCTTCGCCCTTGACCATAGAACCGCCCCAGATACTGAGACTGTCGTTTCTGAATATGGATTTGGGCGAGACCTTTCCGAATTCTATTTTGTAGTCGGAGATTTTACTTTTTTCCGATACTTGGCTTACTGCTGGTGTCTCGGTTGCCGAGAGGGTCTTTTTTTCGTTCTTACATGCCGTTAGATGGCAAATACCGGCAAAAGCAATGACTAGGCTGAGTGTTTTCATATTGTTGTTTTTAATGGAGCTGAAATGCCATGGGTGGTTTCCCATGTTAAACTTTTATGGGTTAATTTTTTTTACTTAGTTTCTATATCTCTCCTTGTTTCTTATCGTGTAAACATGGATCGGTTTTGACCAATCACTTTCTCCGGTCTTGGTCTTTTTCTTGATGCTCACGAAGTGGGGGTCGTCGCCTTCAAAATCGATGACGGTCATACCCTTGGTCCGCGTACTGTTTTTATAGGGGAAATAACTGTCTCGTAAACCGTATTTCACTATATATTCCACATCGTCCGGTGCTCCCGAATAGCCAACGACGAGCTTTCCGTCCGATAGAAAGGCATCCCAGATCATAGGAGGAAGTACATCAGCGTTCGCCTTGGTGGTACGCGTGCCGGAAGGAACACTTTTTCCTTTCGAATTTTGGGCAATTACGCTGAAGGCGTACTCTTCTTCAGGGTCGAGGTCTTTTATTTCAATACTATGGGTCGTGCTGGTGTCGGACTTCCTTTCGAGGCCCTTTCCATCGGCATATGCGACGTAATAGGTGTCGGCTCCGAAAACAGGCCGGTAATGCACGCGTACGGTGCCATGCCCCTTTTCTATGGCGAGAATAGATGTCTTTTCAGGAAGCTCAAGGGAGATCGAGGTCTGGTGCCTAATATAGCCGTTGGGTGAAATCACCGCGGCATGTATTTGGGCCATACCGGTCATATACCGTTGCCAATCGATAGCGACTTCCGTAGGCTTGCCACCAGGAACGATATGGGGAAGGCTGTGGGTCTTGGAAAAAAGAATTTCCCCTTGCTTATCATACATCGTAAATTCAAGCGTATAGCCCTTGAGGCTATAGACGGGGTAACCATTTACGGGTTTTGGTGTGATTCTTACCTTGGCCCCTCCGTTTTTTAAATCGATCCCATCGATTTTCAAATCGGCTAGGGGACTGTTTTCTTTTTGGATGCGATGGTATAACTTTCGTTTTTGTCGCCATGTATTGACCAGGCCCCAAACTCGGTTTTCCTCAGGTGAAGTAGCCGCGTAACCGCTCCGATAGTCGTTGAACGTCCACAACGATGCCCCGATTACATAGGTGTTTTTGCCCCTTAAATGATCGTTCCATTCCGATAGTTCGGGAATGTCGCCATCCAAGGAAGTGGTGGCCATGGGCTTTATGCCGTATTCCGAGATGAATATCGGTTTGTCGGGCCATTTCGCGCGTAAGGTTTTAAACACTTTATCGGGAGTCCCTTGAAAAGGATAGAGGTTGTGCATAATGATATCCACTAAGGTGTTAGGGTCCTTTTCGGGAGTTGCCGAATCGCGCCATCCGCTGTTGCTTACACAGGTAACCAAGCGATATGGGTCTAGTTCCTTCTTGACGTAGTCAATCGTTTCTTTGGCATAATCAAAGTGGTCTTTTAGTTCATTGCCAACGCTCCAACCGATAATACTGGGGTGGTTGACATCGCGTTCAATCATTTCTTTAAGCCATTGCTTGGCCAAGGGATAATGCGGGGGCGTAAACTCGGGGTTGGTGAGTTCGCGCACATTGACTTCCTCAAAAATCAAAATACCTTTCTCATCACAGCGGTCCATTAATTTTTTGTTCTGGGTGCCGTGCATGATGCGCATAAAGTTGGCCCCGGCATTTTTCATGAGGTCTACATCTTTGTCGATCAAATATTGCGGTTCGGAAGAGCCCCAATACCTATGGTCGCTAACCCGATTAAAACCGGACAAGCGTACGGGCTCGCCGTTTAAAATCAGTTGGGAGTCGGTCAACTCTATTTTTCTGATACCGAATCGGTCTTTTTGGGTATCTAAAACCTGCCCGTTTTCCGATATCGTTGTTGTGAGATGATATAGGTTAGGGGTATCAAAATGCCAAAGTTTTACATCGGTGGCGGGTAGGGTTGTGGCCAGTTGTATTTCTTGGGTGCTGTTGGCCGGTACTTTTACCTTGTACGTCAAATCAACAGGACTTGAGGCTTCTTCAATATGCGCAGCCAGCAAAACGGTACGTTGGCGAGTCGATGAATTCTTGATTCGAACCTTAAGCTTCAGGTTTGCCGAACCTTTTTTTAGGTCGGGATCGGCATGTATGTATTGATAACTGATGCGCACATCATTATTTTTTATAAGATGTACCTCGCGAATGATGCCGCCCCAGTTCCAAGTAGCCCCTACAAGGGCATTGTTGTCGGCTTCTACGGCCAGTACGTTTTGGCCGTTATAATTTAGTTTGTCGGTAATATCAAATTCAAATGGGGTAAAGCCCCCTTGGTGTAGCCCGACCAATTCCCCGTTTAAGAAGACTCGGGCAATGTGGTATACGGCATCAAATTTTAACCTAATCCGCTCGTTTGAAACCGATTTCCAGTTCTTGGGCAACTCAAAGGTTTTCCGGTACCAGCCTTTACCGGTATAGTTCGAATATGCGTTGAGCATGCCCCAATGCCCGGGTACCCGTAGGTCTTTCCAATTGGAATCATCAAAATCAACCTGAAAAACGGAAGACTTTTCAATATCCGCTTCTTCCATTTTTTCCTTCGATACCGGTCTGAACATCACTGCATCGGCAACTACGGTACTGGCCGTGATGGCGGTTACTTCCACATAGCTGTCTAAAGTCTTGTCAAAACTGAATACCCCAAGGCTCAACCATTGGTCACAACGGTTTCGTTGGTTAAAATAGGCAGCCGTAATTCCTTGGGCATGGTTGACATTCACTTCCGCCGTTAGATGTGAGGCAAAGGGAAAGCGGACAAATGCTTCGTAAAACCCTGATTCGGGTAATTCGGGACGATAACGTACATAGTTTTGATCCGACTCGCCGGATTTAAAGTCACGCTGTAAATAATCGGTACCCAAAAAGCCGGACCCGCGTTCTCCTTCCGATCGGGTTTTCCAATCTCCTTTTACCGAAACCCGGTCCTTATCGGTATTGTCGATGACAATATCTTCAAGGGTTTCGGAAATATCAATGTAATTCGAGCCTTCGCCATAAATAGCGTGGAATTTCCAATTTCCGCTAAGTAACATCCGCTCCTCGCCGGGGAGGTCGACTTTTTCGGTCTGGGCATGGCAAATTCCGAATACTAGGAATAGCGTATGGAATACAAAGGATTTGAGCTGCATAAGTCTTGTTTTTAATAGTCTTTCTTAACGAAAGGATGCTTCACTTTTGATTTAGGCTTGCGAAATACCCAGGGCTTCCAAGCTTCGTAGCGTTCCTTCCATTCTTCAAGTGTTCGGGTAGGGTATTTGGACGAGAGTCCGCCTTCCCTGAATTCTTGCGATACCCCTTCGTCTTTGATCGATCTTCTCCAAACGTACAGTTCTTCCAAGAGTTTATCCTTAATATCCCCATAGTGCGGGTCGTTGGCAAGGTTGTTCAATTCGTAGGGATCCTTTTCTATATCGAAGAGTTCGAACTCGGGCTTTGAAGGTGCGAAGAATTTCGCCTGGTCTTCATTAAGCTTTCCTTCCATATACATGATATTCATCTCGGCCAACATGGGGTACATATCTTCTTTGTAGCCACTGTATTGCAACCATGCACGTTCCGGCATCAAATTATGGATCAATTTGTATTTTTTTGAACGGATGGTACGCATCGCATCGTGGGTACCGCCCATTCGTCCCCTTGCGGCAAAAATGTATTCCCTATTCTTCGATTCCTCTTCAAAAAGGTTTTTTCCCTGTAGCTCATGTTTCGGTTTGGCCCCGGCGACGTCTAGAATGGTAGCGGTAATATCAATGGTCTGTACCATATCTGTGTTTACTTGGGCGGGAGCGACCTTACCGGGCCATTTGATGATCATAGGCACTTGAAGTCCCGGATCATACAAGAACTGCTTTCCGCGAATATGGCAGCGGCCGTTATCGCCAATAAGAAAGATCAAGGTATTTTCGGCAAGACCTTCTTTTTCCAATCGATCGAGAATGTCACCGATTTCGCGATCGCAAATTTGCATCTGTTCCAAACCATTGGCCCAGTCACGTCTGGCAAAAGGGGTGTCAACATAATAGGGTGGGAGTACTACATCGGCAGGGTCTATGGGGTTTTTGGCATCGCGATTCCATTTTCGGTGTGTACCGCCCAAGGTTATTTGGGCGAAAAAGGGCTGTCCTTTTTCACGTTCCTTCCAATCTTTTCCCATAAAACCCAAATCGCCGCTAAAATTGGCGTCGGTTTTGTCGTAGATCATTAAAGCCGTAAAATACCCTGCCTCTTTTAAGAGTACGGGCATAGGTTTAATGCCATAAGGCAAAGGTTTCTTGTCTTCTTTGGCCGTTCTGTGCTGTTGCGCCCCGATATAGTTTTGGTGGTAGCCCGTAAGCATGGCCGAACGCGAAGTGGAACAAACCGGGGAGGTACAAAAGGCATTGGTGTAGCGTATGCCTTCGGAGGCGAGCTTGTCGGTAACAGGGGTTTCTATTCCCGGGGTGCCGTAGCATCCCAGGTCAAGACCCCAATCTTCGAGCATGATCCAAACAATGTTCGGACGGTCGTTAGTACTGTCTTGGGCCATTGCATGGCATGGAATGAGCAGTAATGCCAAACAAAAGGTTTTTATCAGTTTCATATGCAAGGATTCTGGTTTTGGTTCTGAAATTTTTTATGTTACTCTATGAGTTGTTCTGTAGTGGACCAATCCGTGACGTCGGATTTTAATTTCACGAAAAAGGGTTCTGATGAAGGCCATTTAATTTTGATGGCCCCCTTTAGATCTGTAGTTATTTCTTCGGTCAGATGCTCAGGGGCGTTTCCATATTTAAAAGTGAAAATAGAATCTTTTTCGCTTACAGTATAGCCTATGGAAATACTTTCGCTTTTCCGGCCCAAAAACTCTATTACAGGGGAGTCGGAGGCTTCTACGGTGGGCTTTTTCCATACTTTTGATGAAGCGGTTTTTACCTCGATTTGCATGGGTGACCATAGACCGACATCGATTCGGGCGACGTTGTTTTCTTTTTTGAAGTTAAACTCCAGGGCGTCGTCCCCGGGTTTTATGATGGGAAGTTCAATACGCTCTTTGCCGATTGATTGGTCTTCGGCGTTAAAAAGCTCATATACCAGGGTATATCCTTCCATAATGTAGGCGGGAATGTCTTGTTCGTTTCTGGGGAGCAAAGTGATTGCAAGGGACTGTTTACCAACACTAGCTTTTAAACCTTGAACAGGCGCGTAGATATCTTGAATCTGTTTGTAGGCTTTTTTCTTGTTTCTCCATACATCGACCACGCCCCAAGCCCTGTTTTCGGAGGGAGGTGTAGCCTTGTAGTCGCTTCGGTAATCGTTGTAGGTCCATAGCGCGGAACCTACGACGTAGGGAAGCGTTCTTATTTTGTCAAGTTGCTCAATGAGGGTATCACTGAACCCGGCATCGGGTGTGAGTCCGATCTGTTTGTCACCGATCTCTGAAATGAAGATAGGTTTTCCGGGAAACTTTGCATGGGCCCTGCCCACTTTTTCATAGGTTTCCCCGTAGGAGTTCATACAGAGCAAATCAAGTTTTTCGTAGGGCTCGTTACCAGGTTGGGCCAAGGGCAGGTGCGATGTAAAGCTTACCACGGTTTTCAAGCGTGTAGAGTCTAGGGAGGCCACATGGTCTAGCATATCGTTTACATATTCGTACTGGCCGGGTGTCATGGTCATATCTTGCCATTCACCGTCAGGGTTGCCAATTTCGTTACCCATGCTCCAACCGACCACACTGGCATGGTTGAAGTCGCGCGCAATCATTTCGTCCAACCATTTCTTTGTTCGTGGGTTATCGGGGGTGGCATTGGGTGCGCCACGGCCCCAAACGGGAATTTCTTCAATAACCATATAGCCAATACTATCACAGAACTGTAAAAGGTTCTTCGATGCAGGCGCGTGCATGATCCTTGAGAAGTTACCACCAAGGGCTTTGATGTCTAGAATATCGTTCTTTATAAGTTCGTCGGGCTCGGTATTGCCGTACAGGCGATGGTCGTGTACCCGGTTGAAACCGTTTAGCCGAACAGCCTCGTTGTTGAGAAATAATTGTTCACCAATGGCCTCCATTTTTCGAATACCGAATTTATCGGAAACGGCATCGACTTCTTGATCGTTAGAAACGAGGCTACTATTTAAAACGTAAAGGTGTGGTCGGTCAAAATGCCATAATTCTACTTCCTTCAACTCCTTTTTAAAGGTCAATACCTTTTCTATGGTCTCGTTTGCGGCTACCGTCACTTCAAGGGTTTGCGGTTGCCACGATTTATGGTCGGGCCCAAGGATATCAGGATTGATCTTCAGGTTTTGTGGGGTGTCGGAATTATTTTCAATTTTATAGGAAATGGCAAAGTCCACTACGCCGTTGTCAAAATCGGGCACAGCTGAAATATGTTGACGAACCAAGCGAACATCGTTATGGGCAAGTAAGGATACGTCTCTGCTTATACCGCCCCAAGCCCACCAAGCACCTCTTCTAAAGGTATTGTCGGCCATGACCAAAATCGAGTTCGGTTTATCGGTGCGTACTTCGTCGGTTATGTTGAATTCAAAAGGGGTGTAGCCCCCTTCATGTTCGCCCAATAACTTACCGTTCAACCACACTTTGGAGGTTTCGTAAACGGCATCGAACTTTAATCGGACCTGTTTTTTTTGCCAATTTTCGGGAAGGGTAAAACTACGTTGGTAATACCCCTTGCCCTTAAAATGGGCGTATTTGTTCTCAACGTCCCAGTTTCCGGGTACGCTCAGGGTATCCCACTTGGCGTAATCTACGGTCAATAGCTGTTCTTCACTTTCTTCGTTAGAAGCTAAAAAGTGCCATTCCCCGTTAAGGGAAAGGGTTTCGTTTTTTAGAACCGTATCAGCTTTTTTAGGTGAACATGAACTTAGAAAAACGATTGTAAAAAGTGCTAGGCAAGCAAAATCTCTCATGGGTCTTATTTATTTTTTGGTAAACTTTATGGTGGCACCACCGTGCTCGGCCAAATGAATGCTTATCGTTTTTTCTTGAGAAACCGTTTCGGTCGATTTTTTAAAGGGTAGGGCCGTATTCCATTGGCGTAGGTTGGCTTCTTTATTAAGTCCTTCCAAATTAATACGCTCGGCCTCGGTATCGTCGGTAAAGATTTCAGCGAGGTATTCACCATCCCCTAAAAAACTACAGTCGATTTGCATTTCTTGGGAAGGACCACTACGGAGTACGCCCAAATACCAGTCGTTGTTTTTACGTCTGGCTATGGCCGCCAATTCCCCGATCTTACTTTGGGGCAAGACAAAGGTTTCGTCCCAGACCGAAGGCACGGTCTTAATAAAATCCAATGCAGGCTGAACACTCTTGGTTTTCAGTAGAAACTGGGTGTTTTCCGCAATACAGTTAAAGGGCGAATAAAAAGTGACCAAAGTAGCCAATTGATGGGCCCAAGTAGTTTCACCTGGCTCGGTAAGGCCGAGTGGGGTATAGTCGCCATGACCGGTAACGTATCTTGTAAACGGCAATGCGGCATTGTGGGAAGCGGGTAGGGGACCCTCTTTCATATGGTTCACCTCTAGGCCACGTATACCTTCACGGGTAACCTCATTCGGGTAGGTGCGATATTCGCCCGAACTTTGTTGGCAACCGTGAAAATTGACCATCAATTGCAGTTCTGCCGCTTTTTTTAGTAAGGCTTCATCAAAGGAGATGATCGATTTGCCCTGGCCGTTCATAAAATCGACTTTTACCCCAACGGCACCGGTCTGCTTTACGCTGTCTAAAAAATGCCTCATTACCGCATAATCGTTTTCGGGGAAATTGATTTCCTTGGAATGCTTCCAAACAAAAATACCGACTCCTTTTTCCTTCGCATAATCACAAAGCTTGGTAACCGACTCCCATTTATTGGGCCATCTTTCCCAACCTTCGTCTACCATGGAATATGAAAAACCAAGCGACTGGGCATCATCGACCATATCGTGCTCTTCTTTATAGTTGACGTATTTTCCCGACCACCAGTGCCAAACGGACTTTCCGGGTTTGATCCAGTCGGTATCGGCAAATAAATTGGCATCTGGAGCAGGGTTAAGGGAAGCTACCATGGTATTGTTCGCCAAATCGTTCAGGGTATCGGCCAAAAGAACACAGCGCCAAGGAGTGGTGAGTCTACCTTTCACATCAAACCCGGCATCGCCTTCTTCGAAATTCGCCTTGAACGAATTCTTGCCTATGGCTTCCAAACGCATACCGCTATAATTAAAGAGACCGGCTTCGGCCAACAGTGCATATCCCCCTTGTGGAAGTTCACAAGTGAGGGTCAAGCCTTGTATCGGACCCATTTTGGAAACCGTTGGCATCTCGGAAATATCGGCGGAAAGCCATTCACCGGCATGCGATTTCAACTTCCAATCGTTATCACGCTCAAAGTACCATACTTTGGTTTCGTTCGGTAGTTTAAAACTGCTCTCTTCGCCCTGTACATGTTGGGTACCTTCGCCAGAAACCGTATAACGGTAGGCCACACCTTCATCGGAAAGTTGAAATTCCAATTTCCAATCGCTTCCATCCGCTTCGGAAACCTCGTATATGTATAGATCTCCTGTGTACGAGGCCTTACTTTTTATGCCGTTAAGAGGGTATTCTAGGGCTATTTCTTTTTGTTCTAAAAGCGATAGGGAGGCATTCTTTCCTAAATGTTTGCCATCGACCTTAAGACCTAATAGCGAAGTATCTAGAACCACCTGCCGGTCTTTGTTGATAAGGAAGGCTAGTTGGCCGTTGGCTGCAGTCAACAAGGAAACCACGGTATTGCCATAGCGCATGCTAAGGACTTTATTTTTTTCCTCGGTCGCATTTTTGCATGAAGTAATGCTTATCAGAATGGCGATAGCGAATGCCGATGTCAAGATTACTTTTCTCATGGTACATTGTTGTTTTTTAGTTTTTTTCGATTACTTCCGATAGCCATGCCCTTATAATCTTCCGTTCTTTCAATTGGTATAGGGGCCAAGTATTGGTATGGTTTTTAATGGGAATATCCATAAAAGTAAAATTTCCTTGAATTCCTGAGTGGGCAAGGTAATTTTTACTTTTACTTGTTCCATGACCCTCGGCACAAATGAACTGGGGCCTCCCGTTCAGCCGTTTCAGCCGTTCAAGGGCGGAAGCCTTGTCGGAATTGGGGTAGTCCCATGTCTTTAGGCCGTCGTAATGCGAATTGACGATAAAGGCCTTCCAAAGAGGGGAAATTTCATCATCGCGAAGCCCGATATAGTTTACGGCAATGGCTCCTCGTGAAAACCCGGCCAAAACGACCTTGGAAGCATCACCTCCATATTTGTCACAGACCTCTTTGACCGCGTCCATACAGTATTTTTTGCTTGCTTCGATGTCGCCCCACCACCATTTTTGGTTTTCTTGGCCATCAACACTGATAAAGGGCATGCTCACCCAAATGAAATCTTTGCCTTCGCTTAGGCCGTAGCCTAAATTGCAACCGTCTACCTGGCCCGTTGAAAGGTCACCGGCAGCACTTGTATATGGCCCATTGCCCGGATATTCGACAATGACCGGGTATTTTTTGCCCTCTTTATAATTGCTGGGCAGGTAGAGCAAGTGGTAGACTTCGGTGTTTTGGTACGAAGCCAAGGTTTGACGCACCCGCTTACCCGCTTCAGGTGGGCCTTGGGTGATATCAGGAACAAATAGGTCTTGGTCAAAGGAAGCGATATCAGGTAATCGGACAGGGGTATCTTTCTGGGCATCGACTTGCGAAGTACCCAGAATTAGAATGATACAAATTCCAATTACGTTCTTAACCATTTTGTTTTTATAGGGATTAGTTATAAGCTGATATTTTAAATAGGGAAACAGGTATATGCCTTTCTTTTTTGCTAAACTCGAAGACCAATGCATCGGTACTAATTGCTTCGTCCAATTCAATGGTGTTTATGGCCTGGTAATTTCCTTTGACTTCCTTTAAGAGTTTGCCGGAAGCATCCTTGACCGTATAATTGTCCACCACAAAAGGAATGACATCTTCCGGATGTCCCATAAGGGTAGTTTCCAAGGCGTGGTCATAGTCGCAGTCAAAAAAGAGTTTTATGCTTTTTATATTGACTTTATCGTCCCATTTTAAGTGCAGTGTCGGTTTTTTATCTTCTATTTCGGCAACCCAAGCATTGGTGTTTCCGTTAGCGTTGGGCCGAACTTCGCCGTTTTTGATATTATCGGGTTCAAAAATAGGTAGGGCCTTTGCCATTTGAAGGGCTATATTTTTTCCTTTAGGACGGCGTTCGGGGGTCCAAAACTCAAAACTGTCAACATTGATGTCGGCCGGAGGGTCTTGTCTTCCGTAATTGGATACCGCTTTATTTATTTTATTCTCAACAGTCATTAAACCTGTGATACGCTCATCTGAAAGACGGACTTTTACCTTTTCGTTTTTCATTAGGCAGAAGAACGAATAATGATCTTGCTCCTGTGTTTTGGTAGTGGTAAAAGTAATTTTTTGTTTTCCTTTTTGTAAGTCGACTTCCTTTTTATCAATAACCACATCTGGGGTAAAATGGTTAGGGGTCGAACAACTTTTAAGCTGAAGTTCTAGGCTGGTTGCTTCCGAGGCATCTACTTCAATTTCAAAACTATAGGTTTCGTTCGCCTTAAGCGGTAGCATTTGGGCAAGTCCGAACTTTAGGGGGTGCCAGTCGTCGGCTTCCGAAAAACCTTTGAATTTCAAGCTAGAGCTCGCTTCTACATTCGCCTTTGCTACCAAGTCATCGGTGTCGTTCAGGGCGATGCGGGGAATACTTTGTCCGTTTCTGTTCAAGGCCAGTTGCAGCTTTGCAATGTGTTCTTTGGAAGCAATGTCTTTAGGAAGTAAACCTTCTTCTTTACATAGAACTGCGGCTTGACCTACCGCTTGGGCTCCGTGTGCACAGGTGAGCATAACCCTTGAAGAACCAAAGGCCACATGACTGGCACTGATAATCCGGCCCGCAAGGAACAGGTTCTCGATGTTTTTTGAATAGTAGCAACGGTAGGGTATGGAATATACGCCTTTACCATGCCATTGGGTACAAGAGTTGTGTTCGCTATAGATGCCATCGGCGGGATGCAAATCCATGGCCCAACCGCCAAAGGAGACCGCATCGTAATAATCGCGTTGTTCGACAATATCTTTTTGGGTCAGCATAAAGTCGCCTTCAAAACGACGGCTTTCCCGTTTGCCGGGTATGGTGCCTACCCATTCTAACGTTAGGTTGGCCGCTTCGGGAAACTTGCCACTGTTCTTTACATAGTCCCAAATCCCATAAACCACCTTCCACAGTTCAAATTTAATGTCTTCCGATTGATGGACGGTATCGAGGCGTCCGCCGTGCTCTACCCACCACAATTTACAACCATGGTCGCCTAATTGAAAGTTTTTGATACGTGGAAGTTCTTCTGCATTCTTTATGGCAAAGGAGGGAGGCGTATAGCTAATAGGCTTGCCTACATCTTTAGTGTAAAAGTACAGAGAGTGCCCTAAAAGGTTGCCATAATCTTCGATATTCGGTGCGAATCCCTCATCAAACTCCTCTTTGGTCTCCGCCCCCATACGGAACGAGGCTCCGGCCATAAAGGCAACAATACCATCACCGGAAGCATCACAGAAAAGTGGGGCGCTGGCGATATAGGTCGTTGAGTTCTGGCTACAAAAGGCGGTTACGTTCTTTACCAGGTCGTCTTTGCCTTTTTCAACCTCATAGACCGCTGTATTAAGTAGAAGGGTAATATTGTTCTCTTCGTATACCTTTTCAAGCAGTACGGTGTCGAACAACAATGGGTTGCCTTCTTTATTTCGTTTTAGGTTATCCAAAAGGATTTCATTGATCAATCCGCCTTCACGGCTCCATCGGTTGTTGTTGCCCATGTGAGAGGTGGCACCCAGGCTCCACAGCCGAACCTCTGACGAGGCGTTTCCACCAAGTACGGGACGGTCTTGTATAAGAACGACTTTTAGGCCGGATCGTGCCGCGGTTATGGCGGCACAGACACCTGAAAGACCTCCACCGACGACAACAAGGTCGGCCTGTAGTTTTACGGTCTTTGTATTTCTCGTTTGTGGACTATATGCTTCTGAAATCATAAAATGCAATTTGAACTTTAATAATTTGATTTGGTGTGTTAAGGAAAAAATGTAGGTAGAGCCGCTTAGCCTGAAATATTTTGACTCGATTTATAGATAATAAAACTGCCTAACAGTAAGACAAAAAGTCCCATTCCACCTACGAGTACCGCTCCGGTTTCGGCCATGAATGATAGTATTACGATCAATAGACCGGTTAGGGCTACGCCTATACCTATGACCCGTGTGCCTTTTTGGTTTCCGGAAGCGGATTCTTCTTCCGCCTCCAAATTTTTATCGGCAACTTTAAGTTGATAGTTGTCGTAGGCTATGGTCGGTTTTTTCTGTGTACGGGCATATATTTCAAATGCCGCTAAAAGCAGTACGGGAATACCCATGCCAAATCCCATTTCTTGGGCCCTGTCAAACGAAAAATCGAGAAGGCTAGGGGCCAAGAATTTAAAAAAAGCGTTGATGGCCAAAGTGACTACGGTAACGATCAAGGCACTTTTGCCCGTTTGGTATTTACTGAACAAGGCCCACATGGGAGGTAAGAACATGGCACCGCCCGTTATGGCCGCCAAACTCATGACCACTTCTACGATGCCGCCCATATATGGTACCAAGAGGGCGATTATAATTGTCAGTATGCCCAAACCTATGGTTGCCATTCTACCGACTTTGACCAATTGATCGTTGTCGGCATTGGGCCTAAAATGTTTGTAAAGGTCATTGGACAGGACACCTGCCGAGATGTTTAAAGTTGTATTGACCGAACTCGATGTGGCAAAGATCATTCCGCCTAACATTAACCCCAACATTCCTACGGGCAGTACTTCCTTACACATTAAGAGATAGGCCCCTTCGTCGGCCAAGCCGCCCAAATCTGGGTTCAGTACCCTATAGATCATAGGGGGCAACATCCAAACTAACGGACTAACGAGATAGAGTCCGCCGAAAAGCCATCCTACTTTTTTGGCATCTTTTGGGGTGGCCACACTGGTATAGCGTTGTACATAGGCCCAATTGCCCGCAATGAAGAAGAGGTTGTACAATCCAAAGGCAATCATAAAGCCCCATGTGTACTCCTCATTTACCAAATTGAAAAAATTCTCGGGTGCTTGCGAAACAAAGTTCCCTATGCCCCCAATTTTATCAAGTGAAAGCGGTACCACGATTAAAACGGCCGCAGTAAGTACTACAAACTGAAGTACATCGGTAACGATTACGGCCCAAAGGCCGCCAACTGCCGTGTAAATTAAAATTAAGATTCCCAGTACGATTATGCTGGTACTTATGGGGAAACCTGTTGATACCTCTACAATCTTGGCTACGGGATATAAAAATGCACCAGTAGTAAAAATGGATATTAACAGGAACAGATACGTATAAATTTTTTGAGTGCTGTAACCTAAGCGGTCCGTAATGAACTCGGCGGCGGTCAGCGCTTTGGTTTTTTGCCATTTCGGGGCGATGAAAAAACCGATAAGTACACCGGCTATGCACATGGTCGTTTGAATGGTGATAGCTACCCAGCCGCTGGAATAGGCTATGGAGCCCCATACCACAAAGGTACCCGCGGAAAAGAAACTCATAAAGAGAGAAAGTCCGCTCATCCACCAGGGCAGTGCCCCGCCTGCGGCAAAAAATGACTTCATGTTTTTACCGGACTTTGAGAAACTTAGTCCGCATACAAACACGAGTAAAGTAAAAATTAGTATTACCGTAATATCTATGGTGCCCATTCTTGTTTATGAATATACTTTATTATTCTTGTTTATGTAGTGAAAAAATAGGGGATAGACCTAATATCCCCTATTTTCAAAAAAACTAACAAAAACAAAATCAATGAATTTTAATACCCGGGATTTTGGGTTACGACATTCTCGGTAGCATCAATCTCGGCTTGGGGTATGGGCCATAGGTAATGCTTTCCGGGATCGAATGTTCTTTCTTCCAATTCCCTATAATCAAGGTTCCCCAGTTCAACCCTTGGTTGTGAGGGAGCCCCGGTGTAATCGATATAACCGTCATCATCAATATTGGGAACAAAGTCTAAATCCCCTATTTTGCTGAAGCCGTTTGCAGGTCCGCCCAAAACGGTGGTATTTAATACTTTTTCGGCTATTTTCCATCTTCTTATATCGAAGAGGCGTAAACCTTCGTCGGCAAATTCTACCTTGCGTTCCCTTCTGATTATTTTTCTGAGTTCGGCCTGATCGGTAGTCGTTACCTCGGGATATGTAAAGCCACTATTGTTGTAAGCACGTTCACGTACATCGTTGATGGCATTTAATACACTTGCATCTATGGTTCCGGCCTCTATTTTGGCTTCAGCATAGTTCAATAATACTTCGGCGTACCTCATAAGGTAAATGGTCTGTTCCGATTGAAGGGGACTTGGTCCTCCGGTCAATGAACCCAATAACCTAGGGGCGTCAGAGAATTTTTTCCAGAAATAACCCGTAAAGGCCGTAAAGCGGTTGGCTCCTCCGGTTACATACTCGGTACCATCATAGGGATCTATGATTTTTCGTCCTGCCGGGTTGGCCGCATTAGGGTTAAAGACTCTTTCCACCTTTACACCATCTTCTATACGCCAAGTCGCGATACTGTCACTGTGTTGTTGAATGATGTGACCTGTCCATATGTTATTTGGTAGCGCAATCGTAGCCGCCAAACGGGGATCACGGTTTTCAAACGGATTGGCAGGGTCAAAATCAGGATCTTCATCAATGGGAAGTCCGTTTACGGTCTCATAACTATCGACTGTTTGTTGGTTGGGTACCAATTGGCACCATCCACCGAAACGACTTCCTTGTACTTGAGAAAGACTGTGTGTTTTTGTGCCGTTCATGTACGAAAGGTCAAGTAAGACTTCAGCGGAGCCAACACCTGAATCGGTAAATAAGGCTTCGTAGTCGGGGTATAGGCTAGGCGCCTCGGGGGAGTTCATAACCTTGAGTGCAGCCTTTTCGGCCAGTTCATAATCTTCGTTGTAAAGCGCGATACGTGAAATCAGTGCATTGGCGGCATTGCCCGAAGCCCGTCCTCTTTCGTTGGCCGATTGGGTAGGGGGCAAGATCGCGGCAGCTTCCTCTAAGTCAGAAATGATGCTCGCAACGATTTCAGCTTTGGGCGTTCTGGCGATTATTTCAAGATCTTCCAATGAGGTTACCTCTGTCCTAAAGGGAACATCACCATAGAGCTCGGTCAAATAGCTATAGAAGAGGGCTCTTAAGAATAAAGCCTCGGCCTTGATCTGTTCGAAGCGATTGGGGTCTGAAGCGTCTTCGGCCTTGTTCATGTTGGTGAGCAAGTTGTTGGCGCGTTGGATGCCTGTGTAGAAATTGTCCCAGAAACCGTTTACGATTGCCTCGGTAGAAGTAACACCACCGGTAGTGACCGCTACGGTACCTCCGACATTACCCCTGTTGTAGGCATAGTCGGTGGTGTGATCCAATAATTGTGGAAAAGGAACATTTCGCACGTAGTTTAGACTTTCATAGACTCCCGTAAGGGCAACTTCTAGTTGCGCTTCGGTTCTAAAGAAAGTTGCATCCGTAGGACTGCCCGGGTCTTCTAAGTTCAATACGGTGTCTTCACAAGCAGGGAAAACCAGCAAGCTTAGACTTATCAAGATGATATATTTTATATTTTTCATTGTATAGAAATTATGCGATTAGAATGTTACGTTAAGGCCCATTGTGAAAACCTTGGTTACAGGGTAAAAACTACCTTGTGAAAATTGTGGGGTCAATGGGTCTATACCTTCTGGCATATGGTCCCAAGTGGCTAGGTTTTGACCCGACACATAGATTCGAGCGGCAGAAATACTGAACTTGTCGATCAGGTCGTAGGGTAATTTATACCCGAGGGTTACGTTTCTTAACCTTACATAGGAGGCATCGTGCATCCAGGTTTCGTTCACGCGCCAGTTCGGGTGTGAACTTCCTGGGGTCAAGCGGGGGTATTGGGCGTTCGTATTGGAGGGTGTCCAATAGTCGGCTTGCCATTCTTGGATTTTTCCTGCGTTATAAAAGGCCCAACCAGCATCTCCTTCCAAGACCACATCCCTTCCTCCGGCACCTAACAAGGAAACCGAAAGGTCAAGGCCTTTGTAAGCGGAAAATAGCTCAAGTCCCCAGTTTTCAGTAGTAATATTGCTACCTATAATGGTTCGGTCATCATTGGTGATCAAGCCATCTGGAACCCCTTCTGGACCTGAAATATCTGAATATTTGATGTCACCTGCTTGAATGGCCCCAAAACCAGGTGTGGGCAAGGAAGCGTTGAGGTTTCCGTCTACGTCAAAATCACTTTCTTGGTAAAGACCGTCTACCTTTAGGCCGTAGATTGCACCAATTTCTTCCCCAACACGATTAATGGTGTTTCCTGGAGGCAATTGGTCAAGGCCGCCCAAGCTTTTGATCTCGTTATCAAAACCGGAGTAATTGATGTTGATGCCATAGCGAAAGTTTTCGCCGATCATATCGTTCCAACCCAAACTGATGTCGTATCCTGTGTTCCAGACTTCACCCGCATTCTGTACAGGGGCCTCTAAACCAACCGATGTGGGTATGGTAACGCCTAAAAGGATGTCTTTTGTTTTACGAACATAATACTCACCGGTAAAGGATAATTTACTATTGAGAAATTTGGCATCTACACCAATGTTTTGGGTTTCCCCGGTTTCCCATTGCAATTGCGAATTGGCCAAAACCAATTGGGCTCCACCTACGGTAGGTGTACCACCGATAACGGCATTGGCATTACCAAGGCCGAAAAGCGAGGTGTAGGGGAAGTTGACTTCTTCTGCCACGGCCGAACCGTCGGCACCTTGTACGGCATCCCCATTATTGTCGGTCTTGTTGGCCGAAAAGATGAACTGGTTGCCCAATTGTCCCCAAGAAGCCCTGAACTTTAAAAAGTTAATCGTTTCATTATCTTTTAGAAAGTTCTCTTCCGATGCTACCCAGCCCACTGAAAAAGAGGGGAAGGTGGCCGAACGATAACCTTTGGCAAAACGGGAAGAAGCATCTTTTCTAACATTGGCCTCAAATAGATATCTATCCTTATAGGTATAGTTGATCCGTCCGAATAAGGACTCCAATCCGTTAAGGGTTGAACTACCTGAGTTTAATTGCGTATCGGGCAATCCGTTGTCTAAGCCCCTAAATTCATCTAGAACGAATCCTCTCCTGCTAGCGGACCATACTTCCGATTTGAATTTTAGAAATTCATATCCTCCTAAGACAGAGATGTCGTGATCACCAAATTTCTTGCCCCAGTTGGCAACGGCGTTAAAGTTGTCTTGGAACGTAGTGAAAGTTTCTTTAAATAGGGAACTTTCAGACTTACCGGCGCCAAGAGTACTTTGAGCAGGTCCGCCAGAACCTTCGTAATAGGTGTATTTAGCCCTATAATCATCTTGGTCCCTGTCAAAGAATTGAGGGGCATAGGTGGCCGAGATAGAAAAGTTGTTAAAAGGTCTATAGGTCACTTTTGCCAAAGCCCTGAAGTAGTTTGAAATGGTTTCATCCTTTGCGGACGAATTGGCCAAGGCCACAGGGTTACTACCTCCAAAACCAGGACCGTAAGTGCCATCATCGTTATAGGCGATGAACAGGGGCTGAAGGCGGTATGCTGAACGGGTAATGTCTTGAAGACGGGCGGGTTGACTTTTTTGTTCCCTTCTAAAGTTGAGGTCAAAGGCCAAATCTAGCTTTTTGCTTAGGGCATAATCTAGGTTGAACCTACCGTTATATCGTTTAAACTTGAAGTTGGCGATGTTACCGTCTTGGTCGGTAAAAGATATGGAACTGGCCACTTTAAGTTTTTCAGATCCCCCACGAACCGAAAGGCTGTGGTATTGCTGTACGGCGGCCGAATTAAAAAGCAGGTCTACCCAATCGGTGTCGGGCAAGGTTTCGGTACCTACGCCATTACCAGAACGGTATTGGTTGAGTATGTCATCGGAAAAAGCACCAGGTTCTGCAGAGTTAAAAGCTTCCATATAACCAAGTCCATCCAAGAACTTTAAGTTTTGCGCTACGCTCTGTATTCCAACATAGGTATTATAGGAAGTACTTATTTTTCCCTCTTTACCTCTTTTGGTAGTAATAAGGATTACCCCGTTGGCAGCACGTGAACCATATATGGCCGCTGCCGAGGCATCTTTTAAAACGGAAATGGATTCAATGTCACTGGGATCTAATCCGTTGATGTCGTCAGGAATACCATCGACCAAAATCAAGGGGTTGTTTTTGGCGCCATTACCTAAAGTTCCCACCCCGCGAATACGAATGGCAGCACCGTCTGAGCCCGGTTGGCCACTAGATTGGGTAGCTGTAAGACCGGGAACAAGACCTGCCAATGCCTGCGAGGCCTGGGCAACGGGTTGCTTAGCTATTTCCTCGGCCTTTACGGTTTCTACCGATCCGGTAAGGTTGACCGCCTTTTGTGTTCCGTACCCTACTACGACCACCTCATCGAGTTGTGAGGCTTCTTCTGCCATGGTTATGTTTAAGGTTGTTTCACTGTTAACGGTTTTTTCAACGGTTCCATAACCGATTGAGCTGAAAACAAGGGTTGCCCCTTCTTGGGTTTCAATGCTAAAGTTTCCGTCGAAGTCGGCAACAACTCCGTTGGTCGTTCCCTTTTCAACAATGTTGGCAGCGGGTATAGGGATACCCTGTTCATCGCTTACGGTACCTGAGACCGTAATTTGTGCCGATATTTCGCAAAGCGCGAATATCGATAGGAGAAAAAATAAGACCGCTTTTTTCATAAGCTTTAGTTTTAGTTGAGAGGTGAATAGTGAGTTATATAGGGTCGACCGTACTAGATTACAAGTCTAGTCTGGTCTAGTCCGTTAACAAATAAATAACATTAATCTAAGTTTGCCAAATATTTTTTTGTGAAATATGGATTTTAAGGGTCTTACAATTGTAAAACTCTCATATTAAATAGGTTTAATAAGATTTTTCCTTATTGTTTTGTCTTAAATGAGAGATGTGTGAAGGGAGTGATTTGAAGTAGGATGTGCCGTTTTAATCTTGATTTTTTGAAAATAGATTGTATTTTTCAGGAAAATTCAAAGACATACCAATACGGACTAGGGCATTTTTAGTTTTAGTATTTTTGTCGTCATTCCGTTCCACCAAGAAACAATAAATGGTAAAACTTAGTATCGAAAAGAACTCGAAGAAGCCCAAATATCTTTTACTTGCCGATAGTATTACGTCACAGATCGAACAGAAGCAGTTGGTACTGGACGAAAGGTTGCCATCGGTGAACAAGCTCTCGGCGCATTTTAATTTCAGTCGGGAAACGGTTTTTAAGGCATTGAACCATTTGAGTGAAAAGGGAATCGTTAGGGCGGTCGACAAAATCGGTTATTTTGTGAACGATCTTTCGGTAGAGACCGAGTACAAGGTGTTTTTTATGCTCGATAAGTTTACGCCTTTTAAGGAAGATCTTTATAACTCATTGATTTCGAGTTTAGGAGATAAGGTCAAAGTGCGTCTGTATTTTCACCATCAGAATATTGAGATATTTGCTCCGTTAATTCTGGATAACTTAAAGAATTACACCCATTTTGTAATAACCACCTATATCAAGGATTCTAAATCCGTTCAAAAGGTGTTGAACAAGATACCGCCGGAAAAGTTGATCATTCTTGATAAATATGAACCTAATGTCAACAATGGATGCGGCATGGTCTTTCAAGATTTTGAAAACGATATTTTCAATCTATTGGAGGAACATATCGAATTGGTCAATAAATATCAAAGATTGGTCCTTTTCAACCGCAGGAATGCACCCCATGGTGATTTTGTCCAAAAAGGTTTTGAGCGGTTCTGTTCGGAACACCAATTTAAAGGCGATGTATACGATGATTTTTCTCCTGATTATTTTGAAAAGGGAAGTCTGTATATTACCATTGATGCCTATGACCGTGATATGGTAGAGATCATAAAACTGGCGCGTAAATCGAACTGGAAGCTTGGCAAGGAAATCGGACTCATAAGTTATAACGACACTAGCACCAAGGAGATTTTAGATGGAGGTATTTCGGTAATCAGCACCGACTTCAAGAAAATGGGCGAGGAGGCCGCCAAAATGATATTGGAGGGGCGAAGGGAGCGAAAGGGCAATGAAACCAAATTGATTTTAAGAAGCTCGCTCTAACATTCCGATTACATCAGCTGCGCAAATACTTTCTTGCGCTGAACGGCATAATACCAAAAAAGCAGCGAGATTATTAAGGTAAGGATACCGCCTCCCATATAGGCCAAGTCATTGTCCAATTGAAAGCCTTCCGGGGCGATAAGAATGTAGGTGGTGCATACCATCGTCATAAAAAGGGCAGGTATAAGGGTAATCCAAAACATCTTTTGTTCGTAGATCAAGTAGGCGGTAATCGTCCATAGGACAACCGTGGCCAAGGTTTGGTTGCTCCAGGCAAAATACCTCCATATTATTCCGAAATCGATTTGGGTAAGGGCAAAAGCGATGATGAAAAGAGGGACACTGATATAGAGCCTGTTCTTGATTTTCTTTTGGTCGTTCTTGAAAATGTCGGATAAAATCAGCCTTGCCGAGCGAAAAGCGGTATCACCAGATGTAATAGGGGCCGCTACAATACCCAATAAGGCCAAAATGCCGCCTACATGCCCCAACATATTCAGCGATATTTCATTGGCCGCCCAAGCTGCGTTATTCCCGTTGGCCAACATGGCTTCATTGAGTCCGCCTACATTTCCGAAAAAAGTCATGGCCGCCGCCGCCCATATAAGGGCCACTACGCCTTCGGTAATCATCGTACCAAAAAAGATTTTTCGGCCCAATCTCTCGTTTTGCATACAACGTGCCATGAGTGGCGACTGGGTCGCGTGAAAGCCTGATATGGCTCCACAGGCTATGGTTACGAAAAGTATGGGAAAAAGTGGGGTTGCTTTGGGGTCGGTGGTCATGTTCCTTAAGTTGGCAGGCGTCAGTTCTGGAATCTGGTAATCGCCGAAAAATAGGGCAATGAGCAAACCCAAGGCCATTAAAAGCATGGCAATACCAAAAACGGGATAAAGTTTGCCTATCATTTTATCAATCGGCAGCAGGGTAGATAAAATGTAATAGGCGAGAATTATTCCTACCCAAACCCAAAGGTTCCACATATTACCGGTCATGCCGTCTATGATTTTTGCCGGCCCCATCAGAAAAACGGTACCTACAAAAATCAAGAGTATCACCGTGAAGAACCGCATGATATGTTTCATTTTAGGTCCTAAGTAAATTCCAACGATTTCACTTATGCTTAATCCATTATGGCGAACGGAGAGCATGCCCGAAAAATAATCGTGGACGGCTCCTGCGAAAATACTTCCCAGTACGATCCACAGAAAGGCGGCAGGACCGAACATGGCTCCTGCAATGGCCCCGAAAATGGGGCCTAGGCCCGCGATATTTAAAAATTGGATAAGAAATATGCGCCAAGCGGGCAGGGGCATAAAATCAATATCGTCACGTAAGCGTATTGCCGGGGTTTCCCTTTTTGTATCGATACCAAAGATGTTTTCCACCAATTTTCCATAGGTGTAATATCCGATAACCAACACAGCAATAGCAATAACGAACGATATCATAAAGTAAGGGTTTAAAGGGGCAACTAGCTGTAATCTTCTAAAAATTGAACAACAATATAGGCATTCTTCTCTTTAGATGAAGCGGCAAAGCGCCGTAGGTTTTCCAATATTTCGGCAGATAATGACTTTTTATCTTCCAAATGCGATAGAAACTTGAGAAGCTGGTTTTTGGTCAATACACCCAATTGTGTCGAAATCGCGGTTACCGTAGCCTCCGAAGCGGTATCGATATGCTTCAGGAGTAGACTTCGGGTATTGATGTCAATATGCGGTAGGGCATCCCAAAAGGGCTGCATGGTCGATGGCGATTGGGTAAACATATCGGCCAGGTTTTTAATGATGAAGGACCGGACCAGAGGAATTCCCGATTTAAAAAGCTCCGAAATTCTAGGGAAATTGGCCTTGTATTGATTCTGGTCAAGGTTTTCCAAGGCATACATTTGGTAATTGGTATGTGTACTGTTGAGCATACGAAGCAACATATCTTCATTTTGTTGCCCAAGCGTATATGCTTTTAGCTCTTCCTTGATTTTACCATGGACCAAGTGCCAGGCCACATAACAGGAGTAGAGTGCGCCCGACACAACGGATTCTTTCACCTCTTTTACCGTTGCTCCCGACAAGGCATCGACACCTTCTATTTTAGAGGGCTTCGGTTTGGTGACCAGTTCATCGATGGCCCTTCTCTTTAAAATGGAATTATGGTCTTGAAGCAATTCGTGTAGCTTCCAGTAATCGGTGAATAAAAACTCGTCATGGTCGTGTTTGGTCAATGGCTCTTCAACAGAGCGGTCAAATCCGGCATAATCGCCCAAGAGCGTCCAGTATAAGGTAATATGCATCAGTTTACAGTCGCCATCGGCACAAACGGGAGTAACAATATTGGAGGAATACAGTACGGGCGCGCGGTCTTTGTTACGCAGTATGTTTATTTTTTGGGCCCCGACCGAATCTACCATTATGGTCATAGGCGTTTCCGCGATATCAAGCACGGAGCCTTCTTCCCAGTTTAAGACGAAGAACTCCGGACTGGTATCCAGGGTTGTTCTTTTGGAATTATTGGGAAATGCGATAGCCGACCCGAATTGCGCTTCACAAAGATGGGATACAAGCAAGAGGAAGACTATGGCAATCTGTCTCATTTTTTAGAGGTGGGAATTTTTTCGTATTTCTGCTCCTCGATCAAATTCAGGTATTCGTCTAAATAGCCGGTGTATATATCACGGGGCATAACCTCGTATTTTTTACATAGGGAAGCCGCATAGCCTACGGCCGCACCCATCTGTCCCGTGGTAAGCATAACCCTCGGTCCGCCGAGTCCCGCATGCGAACAACTGAAGTTACGCCCGGCCATAAACAGGTTCTTGATGTTTTTTGAATACAGGCTTCGGTAAGGAATGTAGTATTGTGGTCCTCTATAAAAAAGGGCTTCGGAAATGAAATCTGGATTTTTCTCGTCTTCCAAGACCGTTTGGTAATGCACGTCTACCGCTCGTTTTTCGATAACTACACCATCGGGAAATTTGCGTCCTTCCTTGGCATCGTTAAACGTAAAGATATGATCGCCCACCAATCGTCTTGATTCGCGCTTACCGACCAAATAAGAAACCCATTCCAGCCTTCGGTTTTTGTTGACCTCGTCTTTTTTGGCGTTGGAAAACGAACCATATATGGCACGAAGCATATGGTCGCGTATTTCTTCGGCGTCGTCAATTTGGCTTAGGTCGTTTCGGCTAAACTCCCACTGCCATTCGCCATTGACCTCGGCATAGTCTTTTGCGACCGGCATGGCCCAAGGTACTTCAGGAAAGCTCTGGGGCGTATCGGTGTCGGTAGACCCCCAAAGTACGGAAGAACCCATGACGGCGTTATCGGCTTCCTTCGGGCTCCATAGTTCGCCATGTTCTTCCCAGTGTTCTCCGTAGGTATCGACACTTTCCCGACCGTACGAGAATTCGGCACCTGCCCAGAAACCGATCCAACCATCACCGGTAGAATCGACAAAATAGGGGGCCGTAAACCGTTTTCTTTCCCCTGTAAAGGTTTGTCTGGCATCTACGTATTTGATACTGTTATCTTCGGAAATGGCATCATAGGCACGCCAGTTCAGAAATAAGTCGATGTTCTCGTAACTCTTAACGTTTTGATCTCTTTTTTGTTGGTCGAACTTGGCCTCGGCCGATCCATTAGGATAATGTTTGGTATCAATTTTTGTTAGGATGCGCTCAAAATTACCATAAATGCCCTCGGTGTGTACCCGAATTTCTTCACTGGCATTCCCGCCTAAGACGGGCCGGTCATGAATTAAGGCAACCTTCAGTCCTTGTTCGGCTCCTGCTATGGCTGCCGCACAACCTGCCAGTCCGCCACCGACAACTACCAGGTCATAGGTTTTTAAGTCTTCGGGGGCATTGGGTTCGGCGGTAATTTCTTGACGCCAAGCGGTCAATTTTTTTAAGGAAGAGGGGGGCGTGGTTTTTTTTGTCGAAAAATAGATGGCATCGCAACGCCCGTTAAAGCCCGTAAGGTCTTGCAGTTCAATGTGAGTGGCTTGTTTTTTATTGATTTTGGCCTGTCCGGCGTACTGCCATCCCCAACCGGAGCGGGTTCCTAAAACCGTGTCGAGCACGGTTTGGTTTACCTTTAATTGAAATCTTCCGGGGGCTTCCCATTCGCCGGGAACCCAGTTCATGGTACGTACCCAAATATGATAGGTGCCCGATTTTTTAAAATTAACCTTTGTAGATGCATTTTCTACAGGTTTGCCCATGCCGTGCGCATTGAGATAAGGCGAGCCCATTTGCTCCACGAATTGTGGATCTACGACCCAACCGCCAGGGTTGTCAAAACTCTCTGCTTCAACAAGCATATCTTGTGATAAGACATAAAACGAGCTGAAAATTATACATAAAAAGGTCAATACATTTCTCATAGTGGGAATATTAAATCAGGTACGGAACTATCTTTTTTGTAAATCTAGTACGGTCTGGTATGGTTTCGGTAAATATATAAAATTATTTTTAATATAAATATCGGGGGTATAATAAGTGATGTTAATAGGTTTTGTAGGAGGAATTTATGGATTTGATAGTTTGGGGAAAGGGAAGCTATAGATTTAAAAAAAAATCCCCTCGGCATAACCGAAGGGATTTTTAGAAGGTTCAAAGGTGATTTTTTAATGCCACTCGCTCAAAATAAAACTATTGAGCCAAACCGCTTTTTCGTCGGAGCCTTTGAAAACAAGGATCACCTTGTTTTTTCCATCCGATTCAAAATAGATTTCAGTAGGTTGAAACGGTGTGGTCTGCATATTTTCTCCTTCAGTAACCGTAATGTTCGGTAGGGTAGAGGTACCGTTCGCATCGCTAAGCGTAATACCGATTTCTCTGGCATAGGGAATCTTATAGATTTTATAAGTGGCCATTTTTTCTTGATTGGGGTCCATACTATCGGTATTGGTCCTTGGGGCATGATGCACCGTATTCAATTTGTACCTTCCTTTTCTTAGACCTGAAAATTCTAGGCTGAGTCCTTCTTTAGATATGCCCAAGACACCTTCGCCATGTGCAAAACCGTACTTTCCGATAACATTTATTTCGCCTAACCAACGGGTCGAACTGGCATGGCCCTTACTTTGAACCGTAGCGGAAAAACCTCCGAATTCTTTGAACTCTTTGGTTGATGGGGCGTTGTCTTTCCCGTTCCAGGGCGTCCAATCGAACTGTACCAATTGTTCTTCGCCACCCAAATCCACTCTAAGTGTTTCAAAGTCGTAAATAGGTTTTGCATTAGTCGCGATGACATCAAAATTTGCTTTTTGGGTAGTTACCCTTGCACTAGCTGATTTTAGGCCTTTTGCCTTGGCCGTTATGCTTATGTTTCCAGGAGTGTTACCGGCCCGTATCAATACAGGTGCCACACCGTACTCCGTAGGCATGGGGTTGGAACCTATGCCTTCTTTGTCGCCAATAATCTCCGCATCGCCCTTAACCGAAAATGCGATATTCATCTCGGCATCTTGTAAAAGGGTTCCGTTCTTATCGACCACTTTGGCGTAGGCTACAAGGATATCGGAACCATCGGCAACAAATTTTCGTCCTTCGGTATCGGGCTCGAGTACGATTTTATAAGCGGATTCGGGGGTCTGGGTAGTTTCCGAAACCACTACTTTTCCTTCGATCAGACCATTTGCGGTGAGTTTTCCTTTTTCGTATTCGGGAATGGAAAAAACGAACGGGGCATGTTTGAGGTATTTGTACTTATCGGCTTTGGAAGGATGCTGTGTGGCTATGGTCTTACCGTTCACTTTTAATTCTACTTCTTCAGAATTGCTGAAGACTACGACTTCCTTGGTGCCTTCTTTCCAATCGGTGGCGATATGTAGATAGGGGTAGTCGGTAAGTTCGGCGGGGTACCAGGCCAAGTTTTCCTCGGGTCTTGGATAACGAAAAGCGGTCATAAAGCCACCGCGACTTCTGTTTTTTGGGGTTTTGGTAGGATGAAAGGTGTAATAGGCGTGGGCCGTCCACGAAATGAGTCCCAGTTTCATAGGGTCGTTCATATATGCATTGACGGCTTCGGGGCCACGACGGCCTTCCATGGCCAGAACGGGTTCATCGCCACTCCAATAATAGGGGCCATAAACCATTTGTCCATAAATATCGGTCAGGCCGGAAGTTTGCCAACCCGTCCACCGGCTACTTTGCGAAGCGGTATATCTGAACGGATCCTCCTGTTTGATGACGTTATGGGCCCTAGGCACATAGCCCCTATGGTTGATACCCGCTCCCCAAATAAATACAGAGGTATGGTTTCTATGGTTCCTGACCATGGTTCTAGCCGCTTTTTCATAATTGTCGAACCACGCTTCGTTACCGATTAACATCCATGTCGGGGCTTCTTCATATACCAACATACCGAGTTCGTCGCAGGCCTCGAGCAAAGAGTTGTCATGTGGGTAATGGGCGGTACGAATTACGTTCATGCCTAATTTCTTCAATTGAAGAATATCTTTATAATGTAAAGAATTGGGCATGGCATCACCTATAAAGCCATAGTGTTGGTGCAAATTGGTGCCAATGAGTTTTATGGGCTTTCCATTAAGGACGACACCGTCGTGGTTGTTCATTTCAATTTTACGAAAGCCTGTTTTAACTTCGGCTTGATCTACGGCCTGATCATCGTCAAAAACCAAAGTATGTACACGGTACAAATTAGGTTCGTCGGTAGACCATAGTTTTAAATTGTCTTCTATACTTCCGATAAGATTAAACTGAACGTCCGTTCCGCTAGGGATCGTTTTGGTCTGCTTCAACTTTAATACAACCAGTCCGTTGTCATCTATAATCCTGTTTACTACCGTGGTCTTTTTAGATTGGCCACTTTCATTACGGACCGTTGTTTTGATATTGATCGTAGCATTTAGGTTTACCGGATCTACGGTCGGGGTGGTAATATACTGGCCGGCATTTTCGGCTTCCCAGTTAAAGGTAATGTGCAAGGGATTGGTCTCGACCAAATATACATCGCGGTATAGGCCGGCAAACTTGATATAGTCCATAGGCCCTGGATCAGGTGGAACGTCTTCGCGTCTACGGTTATCGGCCAGAACCGTAACTAGGTTTTTTTTCCCTCGATTTACAAAATCGGTAATATCAAAGTGGAAAGGGGTGTAGCCTCCAACGGCATGCTGACCGATGTGTTTGCCATTGACCCAAACATCCGTTACTTGGTGAACGCCTTCAAACTCAAGAAAAACTTTGGTGTTCGCATTTTCCGAAACCTGAACCTCTTTTCGGTACCATCCTACTTTTCGCATAAAGGTTTTTTGGTACTTATCATCTTGGGCGCCGTTCAGGTCCATCGTAGTCAGTTCCAATCCGTGGGGAACGTTGACCGTCTCCCATTTCGAATCATCCGTATCCAATGTATAGAAATCGGCGTCGGGATCGCCCAAATGGAACTTCCAACCTTGGTTAATATTAAGTTTACTACGGTCCGTTTTTATAAAACCTTCTGGCAAGTTTGCATTTTGGCTCCAAGCCGCTACGGATAAAAATAGCGCACAGAGCATTATTTTAAATGTTTTCATACTATAACGATCTAAGTGTTTTGAATTAAAAGATCTTACTTCTCTTTTTCCAGTTCTTCGATCGTCCAATAGTCTTCACGATCTTTTTGACTGTTCCGAACGTTTCTAACCTGCCATGCGCCAATACCCTTCGAATCGTTTAAGTGCATTCTGATATAGGTCAATACACTGGCGATGTAGTCATCGTCTTGTTGTTTCATGCCGACCATAACCCCTGAGTACTCCTTGCCGTCAATAGGACCTGTTAGTCCGTTTAGAAGAATTTTTACCGGGATATCCCATTTTTTTGCGGTTACCCTAGGGGAGCCGATCAATGAAGGGGCCATACCTTCAATTCCTTCGCCGTTTTTGCCATGACAAGAGGCACATAGGTTTTTGAAATGGGTATATCCGTTAACAATTCTATTTCGGGTATTGCTACTCTCTAGAACGTATTGCCTTTTGATCTGTTCGATTTCCCGGGGAATCTCTTTTAGGCTTTCCTTACCGATAACCGCTATAACCTCATTGCTTGGGTGGTTGGCCATAATTTCGGAAATGGTTTCTTTGCCCGCCTTGTCCTTGGCCGACCTTAGGGAGAGTACCACTTGCTGTAACACCTCGGGTTCGTTGTCATTTTTCAGGGCTTTTACAGCCTCAAGAACGCTTGAATCTCCAGCAGCCAACAAGGGCTCTCCTACGCGTAAGGCCGCCATGCGTACGCGGGCGTCCTTATCTTGTAGCGCGGTCAATACAAGGGCTTTGTCAATGGCATCGAGGCCCTCTAATGTCCAGATGGCGTGGAGCCTGCCCAAGGCATAGTCGGCATTCCCGAACATAGAACCGATAAAGGGTTCGCCTCCGGTAACTATATCCTTTAAATCGGAAACGATAGCCTTGTCTTGTTTGAGTACCAATAGCTTTTGGGCGGTTAGCCGGTACCAGCCGTTCGGATGGTGTAAATAGTCTAATAGTGCATCACTGGATTTGTGTAATAGGTCTTCTTGTTTTGAAGGGGCGATTTGGTCGTGGACCACTCTGTAGATCCGTCCTTTTCCTATGTTCTTGTCAAAGCCTTTTCGTTCTACCACGGGACGTAGAAAGCTACCTTTTCTGACCCAGTTGCCTTCTTGTATGATACCTCGGTACATATCTACCACATACAGGCAGCCATCAGGGCCGGTCTGGGTATCCACAGGTCTAAAGTTGGTGTCGGTAGATGCCAGGAATTCGGTTTCACCATAAGGGTTTGACAATACTTTTTTACCGTTTACGATATTGACTTTGGCCCTGCGGATCAAGCGTCCGACAGGTTCAGGAATGAAGAGGTCGCCGTACATGGGGAGTTTGTCGCCCAAGAAAATCGACTGTCCGCAGCTAGCCGTAAAATGGTTCAATGTACCATCTTCGCGCAAGCGGCCAAAACCACCCTGAACGTCAGGTGTTCCGATAATGGGCCATACTTTTTCAAAACCTTCTTCCCATTTTCCTTCCATTTCCAAATTGCCGTAATAGGGGTGTTGTTGATAGCCCAAGGCGGGAGTCTCGCCTCCTGCGCTGGAATAATAGATTTGGCCGATTTCATCCTGTGTCATACCCCATTGTCCGGAGGGGGCATCCATGAGGGTGTCGATTTCCATTTCACCTTTGGCAAAACGGTATCGTAGGGAACCGTTGGATAGATAAAGATAATTGTCTAAGCCCCATATCATGGTGGCGGACTGATGTTCTAAGTTGGCGTTGTCGCGTTTGTCATTTTTAAGGATGAGTTTTTTTTCATCGGCCACGTTATCGCCATCGGTATCACGGTAGGTGTATAGGCTACGATTGTAGGTTTCCCCGATAATGACACGGTCATCGAGCGGAAGCAGTATTCGAGGCAGGATCAAGCTATCTACGAATACGGTACTTTTGTCCATTTTTCCATCGCCATCGAGGTCTTCTAAAACCGAGACCCGGCTCCATGGCTCGTTTTCATCGGTACCGTCTATATCTTGCATATAGGTCAACATTTCGGCCACATAGAGTTTGCCATCGGGGCCCCAAGCAATAGTAACCGGTTCGTTGATCATGGGTTCACTGGCTACGAGTTCCATATGGTAGCCTTCGGGAAGGTACATGTTCTTCATGCTTTCTTCGGGAGACATAAAAGTCGAAGGGGGATCTTTTACCAATTCGGGTTTGGTGTAAATAAGGTCTGTATAGACCGGCTTTTCTTTTTTACAGTTGCTAAGCGTCATCATGATGGCGGGTAGCAGTAAAAATAAATTACCTCTTTTTAGGAGACTTCTTTTAAGGTGGTAGATGGTTTGATACATATTTGTTGTTTATGAGTGTATTTAATTTTTATAAAGGTTAGATTATTTAGGTTGTTTTTCGATGCGTTCGCGTTGTTTTTTTGAAAGTCCCATTTGGTAGTAGAATTCGGGCTTGAAATAAGTACCCAAGCGCTTCATATGTGGGTCGTCTACATCTAGGCTTAGATCGCAGTCAAAGCGGGCCAATACGGCATGGTTTTGGTCCCAGGTCGTGGCATTGGTAAAATGCGATATGCCCCAAGAAATGCCCCGTCCGTATTTGGTGTTGGTGAAGGCGTCGGCTACGTATGGCCCGGCGGCATTGGGCATAAACTCGACTATGGAGGCAATGTTAAAATTGACCCCGTCTTCGGCGTATTGCACGGTATTGTGTTCGGTGCCGTCACGTATGACCAAGGCGGCCATACCTTCTTTGAAGGGAAACAAAGTAGTCTCATGGCCCGAGTTGATTACCGGGTTCAAGGGACTCTTTTTAAAAGGCCCCAAGGGATTATCGGCTATGGCCAAACCTTGCATACGCACCAAATTGGGGTCGCCGTCAAAATCGGACTTGTAGTACAGGTAAATTTTGTCTTTATAGACAATGGGGTAAGGATCGTGAATGGAATATTGGTCCCATTCCCCTTTTTTCCCGTTGGGAATGACCACCTCGGTATGGGGCGTCCAGGGGCCGTCAGGGGAATCGGCATAGGAAACGGCAACGGGACAATCATCGCCCCTTGTTCCACTGGCTTCCATAAAGCCTTGATAATACAGGTAGAATTTTCCTTTCCATTTTAAAATGTCGGTAGTGGTAACCGAGCGCCAGCCTACGTTCGGTTTGGGAGGTCTGGGCACGGCCACGCCCTGTTCTTCCCAAGTAAAACCATCCTTACTGGTAGCATACCAAATTTCAGCCAAGTCCCAATCTGCCGAGGGAATGGTATCATTGCTGTTTTTTGCGCCTTGCGGAGGGGTCGGGGTGTTGCGATAGGTATACCACACGTAATATTTGCCGTTTTCGTAGATGACTTTTGAGGGGTCTCTTCGCGAAATGGTACCATCATGGCCGTTGTAATCAAAGCCCTTTAATTCGGTATACTTGAATTGCGTATACAGTTCGTTGTTTTCGGGCCTCGGGGCCATATAGTTGTCGTAGTTGCGTTGCATGGCCGCACTCAATGGCCGATTGGGTTTTTCTTTGGGAAGGATGAACGGAAACCCTTCGGGCTGCTTGTTTTTTTCTTGGGCAAAGCCATAAATGGTTAGTAAAAGCAAAAGAAAGGAAAATTTATTTTTCATGTTCATTAAGGTTTATTCGTAATTTTTTAATTCATTGGACGGGTGGAACTTCCGATCTCTACTTCGGCTATAATGGCATTTTTACCCTTCCATTTTAAAATTTCAATTTTGACATATCGGGCATTGGAGACATCAAAATCAATGCTTCTATATGTTGTATTCGCAGGCCATGAATCTGTAGATACCCGTTTGAATTTTTCATTGTCATTGCTAATGTAGGTCTTACATTCCAAAATATTTCCCTCGGAGAGGGCCGTTTCCGGAGCTGGCTTGCTTTTGTGGTTAGGGACCAAGGTAATGATGTCTATATTTTTAGGACGCCCCAAATCAAAAGTTAGGGTCTGAATCGAGGAAGCATCGGAAACCCAATGTTTAAAATCGGTTTTGTATTGGGTAGCATCAATTAGATAGGAAGCCTCGCCACTTGATGCGGTTGCTCTTACAATAGGAGCCGAGTAAATAAGACGCTTTTTTAGGGGTAGGTCTATTCTGGATTCATTGGGAGACCATTTTTTACCAATGTCGCTCAAAAGTGAAATGAATGCCGGGTCTAAAAGACCATCTCTATTGGGCATGCAATTGAGCATAAAATTACAATACCTGCTTTCAAGGGTCTTCAATTTTGAAACCAGCTTTTCGGTACTTTCTTTTTTGAACATACCGTTCGGGGTTTCAGGGCTCCAGAACCATCCGTTTCCTTTAAAGCTGCAATGTCCCAAGGCCGAGGCCATTTGGTTGTCTTCCTTGGGAAAAGCACCGAAGGGACCTTCAAAATAAGGAATGTCCAATTGGTAAGGGGCTTGTAAATGGGTATGGTCCGTCAATAAACAATCGGGCTGTAGCTTTCTGATCAATTCACGGATTTCAGAGAAGGGTACTTCATGATGGCCCATGCGCCAAAACCAGCCATCTACAACAAAATAATCTATTTTACCATAGTTGGTCAGCAGTTCGGTTATCTGGGTTTTTATAAAATCGAGTTCCTTAGGCCCGATTTTATCTTTATCGATACCATGTGTACTGTCCCAAATGGAATAATAGAGCCCTACTTTCAATCCTTTTTTCCTGAAAGACTCCACATATTGTTTTACGATATCCTTTTTATACGGAGTAGAAGCAACATCGTAATCGGTTACCTTACTATCCCATAAACAGAAACCCTCGTGGTGTTTTGTGGTCAGTAGGCCAAATTTCATTTGAGCGGAAACGGCAGCATCGGCCCATTGGGCCGTATTCAGGTTCTTTGGGTTGAAAGTAGAAATGTCGTAGTTGGCTTCGCCCCAACTGGCTCCGTAAGACATGATATTGTAACATAGGAACATGCCAAAACGCATATCGACAAAATCTTGCAGTAATTTCCCATAACGATTTGATGTCGTTTCAGGTGTTTGGGAGGCGACTTCCAAACAACAGAGCAGTGCTAATATAGTGGCGCGAATGATTTTCATGAACAAAGCTATTTAAGTAATATTTTGAAAACATTGGCCGATTCATCAAGCACCATGCCCTTTAATTTTAAATGAAGTCCGTTTTCATTGTGGTCAAATTGAACAGCTTTACCGGTACCTAAATGAACGATTTTTTGAATATCGCCTTTGCGGAGTTTAAAATTGGAATTTAGGGATTTTATGACTAGGTCACCATCGGGCTTGCCCAAGGAAGTGGCGTAGAGGTTATTGCCTTTTACGGTAAACCGGATGTCTTCTTTGGTGTATTGAATCTGGGCAAAATGGTTGTTATGGTGATAGGTGTAATTGCCCTCGTCAATATCGGTAGGTCCTTCACCGTAGATAAACCAAGGGGCGGTGTTATAGACGGCTTCTCCGTTTTTGTTCAACCAATCACCCATTCGGGTTAGGTTATCGACAACTTCCTTGGGAAAGGTACCATCTGCTTTAGGTGGGATATTTAACAAAAGGATTCCATTTTTACTGATAACATCCATCAACATATCTATCAATTCATTGGTAGAACGTAAAGGAATTTGCTCCCTATAAAACCAACCGTGGGTGGGAAAATCGGGAGGTACGTTCATATCCATATCGGTCATCCAGACGTCATAGGCCGTTTCGGTCAGAATACCGTTTTCCAAATCGCGCATACCGACGGAAGGAGGAATGTCATTGGATTTATATACAAATTCCACTTGTTTGTTGCGCTCAATAGCCTTGTTGTAAAAGTAGGATATAAACTCCCTTTGGTATTTGTCTTCAAATACGGGCGATGCTAAGGTTCCTTCACCGATAAACTTGCTTTTACGGGTCACTTTTTTGTTGTGGGCGCCTTTGGTACCGCCAAAACTGGCATCGACCCAAAAAATATCCGGATCGTATTTGTCTACTCCTTCCTTGGCAAAATCAACCCATTCACCACCTGCAATGGAATGATAGGAAACCAAGGTTTTCATATTTCGCTTACGGACGGCCTTAAAAACTTCGCCTACGATATCTATTTTAGGTCCAACTTTAGCCGTGTTGTAATCTGATATATCGCTGTCCCAATGTTTTAAGTCGCTGCCGTGCCAGCCGATTACCCCACCGAATTTGGCTCCGGCGGTTTCGAATAGCTTGGCCCACTCGTCCGCATTGAAATTTTCGCCTTTAAATTGTTTGAGCAATTCTTCGTTCGACCAGTTTTCTTTTCCTTTTTCATAACTGATGGTCTGAATGCCCCAGTGGCAATAGATTCCGAACTTGGCATTGACCAACCATTCAGGGGTGTGATGGTTTTGCAATGAATTCCAGGCAGGTTCGTACTTCTTTTCTTGGGCCGATAAAAATGAGGGGAGCCATAGCAAAATGGCTAGCAATTTAAAAATGCTTTTTTTCATGATCATTCTTTTTTCTTGGTATATGGTTTTGGTATGTGTTTACATGTTTTTAAAAAAGCGTGCTTGTATCGTTGTTTCTCAATTCAAGGTATTTCTTGTGCATTCGGGCCACACGCTTGGCCTGTTCGGGGCGGTCTATAAGGTTCATTTCTTTTTGCTCCTGTATGTTATCCTTTAAATGGTATAACTCTATAGGCTTTAGGTCCTTGAAGTTTTTTTTGTTTTTGCCACGCAGGATCAATTTGTAGTGGCCATCACGTATGGCGTAAAAGGGACCGTTAGCGGCTTGCGACATGTGCATGAGGTATTTATGGACGGGCTGATCGGAATTTTGTGTAAAAATCGGCAAGAGGTTGGCGGAGTCCAAGACCTTATCGTCTAAAGGTAGGTTGACGATTTCTGAGAGGGTAGCGACCATGTCGTGGCCCACAATGGCAACATCGGATACTGAGTTTTTAGCAATTTTTCCGGGCCATACGGCTACAAAGGGAACGCGATGCCCACCTTCGTAGATCGAAGCTTTTTTACCCGCTAGGCCATTGCTCGAATCGTGACCTGCTTGGGTCAAGGCCCTGTCGTGATTGAGACCGCCATTATCGGAAGTAAATACAAAAAGGGTGTTTTTGTATGTGCCGGTTTTTTTTAGGGCCTTTATCATCATGCCGACCTGAGCATCGAGTTCGGCGATCATATCACCGTGATTGCCCAAAGTGCTCCCTTTGATTTTTACGCCGTCTAAGGTTTCGGCAGGGGTGTGCGGAACGTGTACCGCCTGACTGCAGTAATAGATGAAGAAGGGTTTTTGTTTTTGGTTCTTAATATAGTCTACGGCCTTGTTGGCCAATATGGGTCCGGCTAAGGAAGGGTTCCAGTGGGAATCACCGATGCCGTCGCGATTGCGTTTTCTATTATCTTCTTCATATTCGGTCTGTTCAAAAGGAATGTGTACCAATTTGGAATCGGCTTGTAGTTTCATCCATTCCCCATTTTCATAATAGATATAGGGTTTGTTCTGTATGCCTTGGGGCAATTCTATAGAGTAATCGAAACCGAAACGCTGCGCGCCTCCTTCGGTCTTTGAGTAATCGTCGGGGGCACCGTTCCAAACGCCGCCCAATCCCCATTTTCCGAAGAATGCGGTATTATAGCCCGCCTTTTTAGCGATACGGGATAGGGTCGTGGCATTATCGCCAATGCCGTCGTTGGTCAACGGGGACCATACGCCCCAAGGGCTATTTGTATTTCTATACGGGTAATTACCGGTCATCATTGAATATCGGGTAGGAGCACATAAAGAAGCAGGGGAGTGGGCATCGGAAAATCGCATGCCATTTGCTATGAGTTCATCTATATTAGGTGTGGGAACCAAAGGGTCTTTGCCCGTTCTTTCTTTGTGGTAAAAACCAATATCGCCAAGACCGATATCATCGGCCATTACGATTACAATATTAGGGTGGTCTTGGGCTTTCAGGGAACTGCTAAGTCCCGCAAGGAAAACTAGAAAACATATTTTTCGTATTAATGTAAATCGATTCATAGTGTTCTATTTTTTGAAACAGTGTTTTGGTCCTTAGTATTTTTTGTATTATCCCTTCTTAGTAGGTTTTAAATAGTCCTTTTTCAAAACCTTCAAAAAAATGTGTAATAGCCCCAAGATATTTTACCTTGTATCTTGGGGCATTTGTTTTACACACCTTTGTTCGTCGAGGCATCTTCTACAATATCATTGTAATTCGATGTCGTCAACCAAGTTGGGATTAGATTTTATTAGAGCGGTCTATAATCAATTTTTGCGATTTTTTAGTTCCATCCTTTGTTTTGACTATCAACACGTATATACCGGGGTCAAACTCGCTTATGTCAATGGTCTTATTCGGTATTTTGTTAGATTTTAGAACCTTTAGGACCTGTCCTGATACGGTCAGGATTACGACGGAGTAATCGGTAAGTTCTGTGGTAAGGGTTATGGTGCTTTTTGCCGGGTTTGGATAAAACAGTGTTTCTTCTTTATCGACCTCGTTTTTAGAAGCCTTGTTTTCTTCTTCGATAACAATCGGCTTTTGCAACCGAATAGGGTCTTTGTCAAAACTGACATCTAGAATATCAACATTGGTCTTTACGATATTCTGGCCTGCTTTGATCAGCACATCTCCCGTTCCTTCATCATTTCCGCCAAAGGATATTTTTTTAGTGTTTGCATCGCCGCCCATGAAATTGTTCAACTTGATTGCACCACCCTTTTTGGTTCCGATCTGTATATTTTCTCCCTCATTGATTGTGATGTACTTTGCGATTTTTGTAGAAGAATTGAAGGTGTTTCCGGCAATATAGATGTTTCTAGGTCCATATGCGTGTACATCTCGTTTACAATCTTTGTTAATGTGCCCTGTTTTCGCACATTTTGTATTTGCCCTCCTTTCATTACTTCCGTATACATTGTATGTCCATGTTTTGTACGTATCGGAGGGCCGTGACTGGGTTACCCTTTTATGTCCCTCGGTACCATTTATGTGGATGTAGGTATATGGTCGAGATACCGTATTGGACATGGAGAAGGTATTGTTGTAAATTTCGATGTTTTGGGTAAACTGTTCCATATGGATAGGTTGGCAGCCTCCTCCTGCATCATCCGTCATACCCGCAAATGTATTCCTTCGTATAATCACATCTTTTGATTGTACCATTGCGATATGAAATTGTTTACTTTTTTCAAACGTACAATTTTCAATGATCGAGCCGTTTAGGCTTGTGCTTTCGGTATACCTTCTTCCCGTACCATCGCCACTGTCTTCCCTATCGTTTCCATTATCCGATGAAATGGCGGTTTTATAGCCTTCCTTAAAGATACAGCCATCGATCAGTACCTTATCAACACTTAAAACGACTTCTCCTCCTCGTTTGTTCGTGTTGCGATTAAAAATTTGAACCGGCATAAATTCTATGTTCGAAAAAATACAGTTCTTTAAAACCAAGCCATCGGTAGCGTAAGCGGTAATGGCGGTAATGGCATTCCAGAGGGAATTGGTGAATTCTACATTTTTAAATTGATGTCCCTTGCTCTTATTGAAGCGAAATATAGTATTGCCCCAAGATTTTTGGTTTTTTCCTCCATCTAGGGTTAGGTCGGATATTCTATAATTATTGCCCTTGGCATCGATTAAAGCTCCTTTTTTAGAGGTCAGTTGAAGAATCGTTTTATTTTTGCCGCTTCCCTCTAAGATTAATCCATCATTTACAAAAGTCATGGTTTTTGAAAATTTATACACTCCTTCGGGAAAGATTATTTTTTTTGTTACACCATCATTTCCCCATGCAATAATCTGGTCTATATCGTTGACATCGGCAGTTTCGGTCTGGGCCCAGCTATGATATATATTTCCTAGGCATAATAGTACTACCGTAGCAAACCTAATTCGTTTTAAATTATACATAATCTAATTTGTTTTTGAGTTTTGTTAATTACTGTTAGCGATCAAGCGTTGTTCCTTGATCATAAATTGTTGAGATTTTTACAGATTCATTTAATTTGGGTTTATAGGTTCATAGATTTGTTTAAGTGATTCTATCGTAAGTTTTGGGGACTATACTATTATTTGAAATGTTTGTAGCGCTTAACCTTTGTCCGCTGCAAGCTTAGAGAAAGCAATAATCAACTTTCCTTCCTTTGTTTTTCCAAGCAGTTTTCCTGCAAAATTCATATCCGTAATTCCATTTCCAGAGCCGTCAAATTCCACGATGAGATCCTTCCCTTTTTTCTTGGATTTAATAACTTTTGAGCCCTTTCCAAAATCGACTTCCTCTGAAGCGCCGAATCGTAAAGAGGCAAGGTCGATATCGTTTTGGGCGTCAAAATCCGCTTCTGAATGTATCAAGACCCTTATCTTCTTTGTTGATGGGCCTATCTTGTGTTTGTTCAAGAGCTGAATGCGCTTGTGTACGGTAAGGGGAACAATGATGTTTTTTGAACTGTGTTTATCCCTGGCCAAATCATCTGCTTTTGGGACATCTATTACGGCAAGGGAAAGATGGGTGGCCCTGCCGTATTCATCTTGCAATATATGCGGGCGCTCTAACTTGTACCAATGGGTTCGCGTACCGTCTTCGTAGGAAGTATTGTCAGGCGTATAGGCCGTGCCGGGGTTGAACTTCCAATGGATGCCATCAGGTGAACGTAGGTAAATGGCGCGATAGTCCCAGAATGCGTTAATCATCATATGATACTGTACTTCATCCTTCCAAAGAACCGGGTCTTCGTAATTGGAGTTTCTATATTTTTCGGGAATAATGGGGTTGTATCGGACCTGGTCGGTCAGCACGGTATAGGGCCCGAGTAGGTCGTCTGTGGCACTGCGCATCATTTCCCCGGCCTTGGTTACAAATAGAAAGCGGCCATCTTCTAACTGAACTCCAGAAAGGTTACGATAATACCGATATGAAAGTTTTTCGTCTTCATTGGTACTTTTCCAATCGACGGTCATGGTTCCCAAACGCTTCCATGGGCCGTTCATGGTCTTGGAGGTGAATAGGGTCGCTTCCCAATCTATCAAGGAATACAGCATATATGTGCCGTCGTTCAATAGAATTATATCGGGATTATGGCCTAGTCCATTATGAAAACCATAGGCCGTATCTTCTTTAACCTTGTACGGTCCGGTCGGTGTTTCGGAGACTACATGGGCCACCGTTGAATTGGGCCATTCCCAATGGCCTTTGGTTGCGTTTGCGGGCCATCGGGTGACCAGCATATGGTATTTGTTATCTTGGTCCTTTACCGGTCTGCCGCCCCAATAGCTCCATTCGGGATCTTCTATGCCATTATCAGGGTCACGGGGCACAACGCCTTCCGCTCCCCATAGATCGGTCCGCAATTGCTTATGGATGGGCATGGGTAGGATAAGGTCGCTAAACGAAGTGCCGGATATCGCTTTTACTTTGGCCCTTACCAGTTGTGAAGCCTCACTCTTATTCCCCGAATGATCATGGGTAAAGACCACATACGAGTTATAGTCCCCTTTTTTCGGGGTGAAATCAACATATTCGGTGCTTGTAAGGTCATGGGCGATCTGGCGAAGATGATTTCCGTTGGCCCCTCCTCTATAAACCGAATAATGGGCCACATCAACATCGACACTTTTGTTCCACTCCAGTTTAATTTCAGTTTCAAGGGCCTCAATTTTTAGTGTTGTAGGAGGAGCAGGAGCCTCATGGTCTATTTTTTTAAGAAGCACCTTGTTGGATCCTGACGATTCTGAGGTGTCGAGACGGGTTACGACATAGCTATATGCCATACCGTTGATAAGGTTTGTATCGGTAAAGCTAAGATCAGCGGTCGTAGTCAGTTTTTTGTACGTTTCGCTTTTTCCTTTGCTTCTGTATACCGAGAACTTGCTGCCTGAATTCGCTTTTTTGTCCGTCCAATCCAAACGGATACCTTCGGTTACTGTTTTTCCCGAGAGGGTAGGACCTTCTTTTTCGGGAGCTCTTACGCTAAGGTTGACATAATCTAGAAAAACTTTAACGTCTTCACTGGAATAAAATACCACCCGAACACGGGGAGGTCCCGCCATTACGTCTTTTTGGGTTACGGTATAAGTCCCTGAAAAATGTTCTATGGTTTTGTCCGAACCTATGAGTTTTACTTTTTCGGCCAAGATGCGCTCTTGTTCACCAAAGAAGAGGTGTAAGGAAAGGGAACCCTTGCTGATGTATTCCAGATCGGCCCCAAGGCTCCAGTTCAATTCATCGCCCACTTTTAGGTCTTGATAAGCAGGGGTGGTGCTCAAGGGCTTGGAATCGATATAGGCATAATCAAAAGAGCTAAAATAGCGACCGGCGAACAGGCCCATAGAGTGTCCTTCTTTTTGAGGTTCCATAGAGGGGGTCCAGAATGGGGATTGCAATCCGAGGCGCCAAGAACCGGCCTGTGTTAAATTAAAATCACCATCGTTTACATTGGGGTAGGGAGCGTTGTCCCCAAGGAGAACACTTTGTGCCGATAAGCTCAAATGGCAAAAAAGAAGCAAGGCAATTGACAGAAAAGTGAATGCAAGGTTGCTATTTTCTTTTTGTCGGCGGTGATTTAGAGGTGTCATTTTTTATAGTACTATATTAGTGTTCTATTATTTTAAGCGGGAAAATTTAATGGCGCTCGATTTTTAGTACATAAGCGAAGTCGCATGGTTTTTCTTTGGGAAATTGAACAAGGAGACCTTCCGCTTTCTGCTCCCATTTGATGCTTTCACGACTTCCCAACATTGAAATGCTTTTGATATCGTTGGGATAGAGCTTCCCTTTACTGCCTAAGGTTCTAATGGTAATTTCTTCCCCTGGCCATTCCATACAGATGGCATACAGGTTTTTGCCTTTCTGGGTAAACCGAATATCTTCTGAAGTGTATTTCGGAATCAATTCCCCGTGGTTTTTCCCTTGCCCGTGATGGCCTGGGTTAGTTACTTCCGTAGGGCCTTCACCAAAAAATATCCACGGCATGGTGCTGTAAATCGCTTCCCCGTTGATCTTTAGGCAATCGCCCATGGCATATAGTTCCTTTTTTGTTTCCTCAGGAAAACTTCCATCGGCCTTAGGGGGGACATTTAAAAGCATTCTGCCATTCTTGCTGGTCATATCGATTAACATGTCGACCAATGTACCGGCATCCTTTACCTTGTTCACAGGGTTGTAAAACCATGTGTTACGCCATTCAAAGTGGCGTTGCATATTGATGTCGGCCATCCATGGATCATATTGCATTCCCAATAGGTTTCCGTCTTCGATATCGCGAATCCCTATTCCCGGAGGGATATCATGGGTCTTATAAAAAACTTCTACTCCTTTTCCTAGTTCTTGCCCCTTGTTGAAATAATCACTGAGCAATTTTTGTTGATAGCTTTCCGGTACACTGATCAGTTCATTATCCCCCTCAGGCAACAGGCGGCCACGGTCTGTGTACTTTTTTAATTCGCCCTTTACGGTTCCGCCAAAGCCGGTGTCGAACCAGATCATATCCGGTTCGTATTTATCGATGGCTTCTGAAATACGGTCAAACCAAGCTTTAAATATAACTTCCGCTATTCGACCTTGATTAGCTGTAGCGTATTTTGAATTATCTTCATGGGGATTGAGGTAAGTAGGGTCGTCTTTGGATAATCGGCCCCACATACGGCTCCAAAAATCACCCGTATGGAAAGAGGATATTATAGGCATATTGCGTTTGCGAAGTTCTTTTGCCAGGCTTCCGTATAGGTCTACTTTAGGTCCTTTGTTTACGGAATTCCAATCCGTTATATCGCTATCCCAATTTACGATCCCGCTACCGTGCCATGCTACGGGCCCGCCGAACTGGGCGCCTGCATCTTGTATCAAATCGACCCATTTTTTAGCATCGAACTTTTCGCCTTTCCAAGCATCGATAGCTTCAAGAACCGTCATTTCGGGATTTTTGGAAGCTACTTGTACCGTCTGTGGTCCCCAGTGAAAATAGATTCCGAATTTCATTCCATAAAGCCAATCGGGCGTAGTATGCTTTTGCAAAGACGACCAATCCGCTTGATAGGGCGCGGCCGATTTTTCGTTTTTCTTAGGCGGGTTTTGGGCAAAGCCGATTACCGATGTCACGAAAAAAACAAGGCAGGGGCATAATTTAAAAGGGAAAGAAGGGGCTAAGGTTTTCATTTAGTTTTCGGTTTTAGGTTGCGAATGATAAGAATGGCATCGGCCTCGTACCGCCATGGGCGGTAATCCCAAAAACCAAGCTCCTTCATATTGTACTTTTCTTCGGGAGTCAATTCGCCCGTAAGGGTATTGAACCACTGTTGGGTGGCGTTTTCGTAGTCGAACTCCTTTGAAACCTGAACCTTGGCCGAGGTGTAATGGTTTTCCTTTGGGGTATATATTAAAATGATGCCATCCTTTTCATTGGTTAAATTGTATCCGCTACCATTGTATCTGGCATTGGGTTCAAAATTCTCGAAAGGTGCGGAATCAAATAGTTTTCGCATGTGGGTGAAATATTCAAAATGGGGTTTTTTAAAATCTTCAGGTTGTTCAAAAGGGTTGTGGATCAGGGCATTCCATGAAGCGCCTTGCCAATAATAGGTGGTATATCCGCCTGCGAACAGACACATATAGTTTCTTCGCAAACACACTTCGGCATTTACGTAAGCTCCCGGAAAGACCACATAAGGCGATTCTTCATATCCCCCGTGTTCGATATTGAAAATAGGTTTGTTGGGGAAGTCGTTTCGGGCATTCAACATATTCTGGTATAGGGTATGTTGCCAGTTTTGCATCGATATAAAATCGACTTCATCGGCATGGTTTCTACAGAAGCCATAATCATGGACGGATACCAACCTATCATAAGAATCTAGGTTTCTAGTCCGTTCAATACGTTCTGAAATATAGGCGGCAGTGGCCCTGGTTTTGTGCAGGGCTTCCTTAGAAACGTCCCAGATGATATTCGGAAAAGCTTGGTAGCGTTTTATGATATAGTCATAATACCTATTGTCGGCCTCAGATTCCATTTCCGGCCATGATACGAGTTTGTTCCAGACGTAGATCATAAGGTGACTAACGATTTCTTGATCGTGCATTTCTGAGATGACCTTGTCAAAATGTTTAAAAAAGTCAAGGTTGAGCGAACTGTAGTCCGGATTGGAATTGGACCCCAAAAACGGGAAAATATCTTCGCGTCCCCCATATTCGTGTTCGGGATGCTCGGCCAGACGTTTGTCTTTTGGCCAAGAAACGTCGTATGAATAGACGTTCATCACGACCTGATTGAAGCGGTATTCGTTTAAAAGCGATAAGAGGTGCTTGGTCTTGGCCATGTCTTCTTTTCCGTAATCGAGAGCAAAGAGCCAATCGCATTCAAAAGCCAGATTAAAGTAATGTGAACCGTCTTCATAGAACAAATGCCGTGGGTTGTCTTTGTTCAATACAATGCCTCCATGGCGGTCGCTTTTTTGGTTTTTAACGACGGTAATCTTTCCCTTTTTTCCGTTCAAACCCTTTAGTTCGGAAGTTATTAGGAAGGATTTATCGCCCATGACGCCACTGGAGTATCGTAGCACCCATGTACCCTTGCCATTGTAAAATAGGGGAATCTGCTGTGTTTGTTTTCCATCTGTCACTTGGGCGGTGGCCACAACCTCAAAAGGGGCCTTTGGTCTTTTGTTTACAGGGAAGACCACGTCGATGACCTCCCACTGTTGGCATTGTATACCGGTGCTTGGTTTTGGGTCGGTATAGGTTTTAGACTGCGATATGCCCGCGATAGGAAGCAGTAATACATAGCAGAAAGCAAAAAGGGTTCTAAATAGCTTCATTTCGGTTCTTATTTTGGTTGTTATTGGGCCCACCCGCCGGTGTTGCCGTTCAAATAGCTTATAAACCAACCGCTTCCCCATCCGGCACACCAAAGCACATCTTTGTTATAGGGATCAGGTTTAACGTCGACGATTTTGTCGGGTTGGCCCAGGCCCTTGTTGATTTTTTTCCAGCTTTTACCGCCATTTGTACTGAGGTAGATCCCCGGATTCATGAATTTACCGGACATACTCACTTGTTGTCCCGCAGCGCTGAGAACGATAAGTTTCGGGTCAAGGGGAGAGGTTTCGGCCTGCCAAACAAAGGGGGCCTTGAATATTTGTTGCCAAGTTTCACCCTCGTCCGAACTCCGCCAAACTCCGCCTTCTTCATAAGTGCCGCTACGTTGTCCGGTAGAAATAAGTATATCCTTGGTATTGCGATCTATGAATACATTGTTCACCGAATTTATGATGGATGGAATGGCCATCTTTTCCCAATTACTCCCTTTGTCCCTAGACATATAGAGCCCCCCGTTTTTATCGTTCAGGGCCGCGTATAGGGTTTCCGGTTGATCAGGATGCATAATGATACGCCTAACACTTGCATTTTTATGAAAACCGGTATTGCTCAATTCCCAAGTATGGCCTCCGTCAAAAGAACGATAGAAACCATACCCCCCTTTGGTTAGTTTTTCAGGTTTTCCCCCACCTATTTCAGAAATTTTGCGAGAGGTCGAACAGAAATACATGGTATCGGGGTTGTTCGGGTCGATCAATAGGGAGTTCTGCGGGGCCAGACCTTGCCATGAATTATTGTCGGCTTCAAAAATGGTAGCGATATTCGCCCAAGTTTTTCCGCCATCGGTAGTCTTGCGTAATTTCCCGCGGTGTTCTTGGCGCCAAGACAAAATGAAAATAGTATTGGGGTCTTGCGGATGTACCGCTACGGTCGATATGGAATGGGCACCATGATTACCGCTATGGTCATGTACCTGTCCTTCAATCTGCTGAACGGCTACGGCCTGCTTGTCGGGCCACCCTTCTAGATCTGTGGTTTGCCACAATCCGTGTTCGCCGCTACAGAGCAATCTTCTGTTTTTAATACCCGTTTCTAAAAGCATAAACCTTCCCGGAAGATTACTGCCCCCTCGGCCGATCCATTTGTTGCTGCCCGGTGAGGTCTCATAATCGTCTATTTGCTGCCAGGTCATGCCCTTGTCCGTTGATCGTAGGGTTTGTTGGTCTATACCGATATAAAGGTTGCCATTAGGGGCTATTGACATCATTCGGTTACCGGAGGAACCCGCGGTACCGTCCATATAGGTCTGTAGGTGGGCAAACTCGATATTGGTTCCGGTAGGGTTGTTCCTGCTTTTCCAATAGTCCAGATCCTTGTTTCCTTTCCAATACGGACCGTATCTGGCACAGGTAATCCAAGTTTTTCCACCATCTAAGCTTCGCCATACATCGCCTGGGCCGAAGGTAAAATCGTGTTTGCGATTGTAGCTCACATAGATTTCGTCTTTGTTCAAGGGGTTGACCACCAGTCGATTGAAAACCGGAAGTGTTTTTGTGGGCAGGGCGGTGAACTTTTTCTTCGATTCCGACTTTGAGGTTCCGAACCAGTATCCCATGGTTTTATGGAAACGGTCAACTTCGGCATTGGAGTGGAGGGCAGTCATATCAAAATAGAGATTACCGGTAATGTCTTTCCAGCTTTTGCCACCATCGGTACTTTTAAATACGCCTCCTTTTGCGCTTACCGTATTTCCTTTGTCTTCATAAACGGTTTGGTCTACCAAGTACAGAACAAATTCATTGGTTTTTGGATCGTAGTAGGAGCTCAGGTCACGGGGAAGGTTGTTGGGGAGTCCCTTACCGCCTTTTTTCCAAGAAAGTCCGCCATCGGTACTACGCATCAACCCGAAGTTGGTAGCCATAACAATGTATCGATGGTTCTTTGGGTTTACAATAATCTTTCCCACGTCGGTCTTTTCGTGAAGGCCCTTAGTTATTTTTTTCCATGTTCGGCCTTTATCGGTAGACTTATAGATGCAGCCATAGGCTGCGTATTTGAAGAAAATGCCGTTGGGGTTGGCGGCCGATCTATGGTTGCTCTTTACGTTCCAAAAATCGCCTGCCCCTGCATACCAGATATTGTCGTCGGTAGGGTCTACGGCCAGTTCGCTCAAACGCGTTCCCTCTTGTTCGTAATACCAACCCTTTTCAAATGATTTGGGGTCGTTGGGGTCTATGTTTACGTCTTTATGGCTTCCGCCCAATTCCGTGGTCTTTTTCCAGCTTCGGCCCCGATCAAGGGTTTCAAAGACCCAACCGTTCCAATCGATGGCCATACCGTAGTCGGGGTTTTGCAGGGAGAATTCAATATCTAAGACCCGTTTCATGTCGTGGCCCAACCCATCGTGGTCTTTTAGCGAATGCCAAGATTTTCCGTTGTCCCATGTTCCGTAGCTCACATGCATATCGGGGCCCATAAACATCACGTTGGCGTCGGTGGGGTGGTTCCAGAATTCTTCGCAATAGCCAGACATTCCCGGACCGAAATTCTTCCATTCAATGGAAGGATCCGATGCTATTTTCTCCGTTTTGATCTGTTGAAAAAAGTCTTTGGTCTGGGCTTGAAGTGTCATAGTAAGACATCCCAATACTAGAAATAAAGTCGTTTTTTTCATCTATTTGTTTTTTTCAATGGTTTTCGGTTTATTTTGTGGTGTACGGGTCTTTATGTATTTCGCAACCTCGACTAGGGGAGCGATCCATATTTCATCTTGTTTTTCGCGCAAATAGGCTATCAATTCTTGATGGGCCTCTACCGAAACATTCAGGGGGCTACCACCTCCCACACCATGGAAGAGAAAGACCAAAAGAGTATTGCTTTCTATAGCTTGGTCGACCAATTGTTTCATTTCCTGTCCAGTGTGCCCTTTCATGCCGAAGCAATTGATATCGTCAAGGTCTATTTGCCCTGCTGTCATCATGTTTCGTTTAACTCCCCGGGCCGCAATAAATTCACCTTTAAGGTAGGGGAAGAACAATACGGAGTCTATTTTCATGTGACCGCAGGGATATGCGAAGGTGCGTTCGGTTTTACCGTCAATAGAGTGGAGTAAGGTGTTGGTAATCTTAATTTCATTGACTACCCGGTCTAAGGTAAAGTTGGCCAAGTCCTTTTCGGGTGAAAGCGGTTTTTTTCGACCAGGTTTATTGATGCAAGGATGGGTTAAGCTATGGTTGCCCAGTTCATGGCCGTTTTGGGCCGCTGAACGCCATTCGTCAAGTCTTTTGTTCAGGGTTTCCGATTCGCCGATCAAATAAAACGTAGCTCTAAGTCCATGTTCGTCCAAAGCGGGAATTACGTTGTCAAGGTGCTCGTTTAATGCATCGTCGTAAGTAAGCACTACGGCACATTTTTTAGTGTTCCAGAGCTTGTTTTCCTGCGCGACGAGGCTCTGAAAACCAATAGTGATAAGCAGCGATAAAAGGAGCTTGAAATGCATGGTTTACTTTTGTTTATGGTTTTGTGGCTTCCAGGTAAAGCGGTCTATACTCACCCCTCTGTAAGGCCATTCTACACTTGATATATACCACTGCCCATCTTCACCCTGAAAAATCTCGGGGGCATGTGCCTTTAACACGGTAATTTCCTTTTCTTGGTCAACCCCAAAATTGGTTAGGTCATTCGACTGATAGACATAGGCTTTGTGGGTATAGGCGCCTTGAATATCCTTGCCGTCCCATCCACCTTCCCAGGCACAGACAAAAAGGTAAAAGGAATTGTTATGAAACAATAGACTGGGAGATTCTGGGTCGAATTGATTCGTTTTGAGAATGGTTTTGGGTTCGCTCCAGTGTATTAAATCTTTGGAAGTCACCATACGGACACTTTTAATGGAACAGTAGGTCAGGTAATATGTGCCTTTATATAAAAGTAAATTGGGATCTCGTGCGCCATCGGGGTCTGAAAAGAGTTCTCCTTTTGGTTCCCAATCATAGAGATTATCGGAAACAGCCAAACGGATAGGGCTATGGCCGTATACCATTTGAAAGCGTCCGTCTTTTCTAACGACATAAGGGGCGTGGTTTGCAGGTATTTCACCGGGTCGGTCTCTAGGGGCGAGTATCTTGGGAAGGTCGTTATAATGGTTTTCTTTTAGGGTTTCCTTGAAATTTGTAGCCCGTGACACGGCGTGAAAAGAAGCGTATTCACCTTCATGTATCCCCTTGTTGAGCGGTTTGGTTTCCACGAGGGGGTGGGTAATGCCGAATATGTGCCATAAGCCGTCATCGCCCTTTACAAAGGTGTGGTCGTTGGGCACCCATTCGTCGTACCATTTGCCCTCTTTCAGGTTTGGGGTGTCGGGACCGAAAAAATAGTCTCCGTCCGCTTTGTATACGCGTACGTATTGATTGGCCTGTTCGGGTACCAAAAGCTCTGCTTGGGCGTGTAGGCCGTAGGTTATACCGCATAGGGTCGAGAGTAAAAAGGAAAGGTTTTTCATGCTTCTTGGGTGTTCTGGTTAGTTCTGGGTGGTTATGGACTTGTTCGGTTTTGGGTGCTGTGCTACGTACCATCCACTACCTCGTGTTGAAGCGTAAAACTTGCCCGGGGTATAGTTGTCTATGGCAATATCGTTGATGCGATCGCTTTGGCCGTTGCCCTTATTTATTTTTGACCATGACTTTCCTCCATCTTGTGAAAGGTAGGTGCCTGCATTTTTTGTACCGATGGAGACATTGCCCAAGGTAGAGACCAAAATGGTGTTCGGGTTGTAGTAGGCCGTTTCAATACGGTTGGTCCAAGGGTGGTCAAAAATCCGTTTCCAAGTACGAAGGCCGTCGTTACTGACCCAAACCCCTCCGGCATTGGGTTTTCCCCTTTTGCTACCTGCGGTAATATAGGCTTTTCCGTCTCTAGAGAAATGGATGTCGTTAATGCCTTGGTCGCCCGATATTTTTTCGGTGGAGGAAACCTTACTCCAATACTTGCCGTTGTCAATCGATTTAAAGAGTCCCCCTCCTTTGTTCTGTATGGCTACGTAAAGCGTCTTGGGGTCCTTAGGGTCGAAGGCGATTTTTGTTGCATCACGGGAATCGGGCAGGCCTGTATTCGCTTCTTGCCATGTTTTTCCGCCGTCGTATGTTTTGTGTACTCCAAAACCCGTTACCGAATTCCCGACCCATTCCAGGTCCGTAGAACGCTTGGGTACCACAAAATACATGTTGTCGGGATTGTCAGGGTCTATGATAAGATGGTTTTGGTGTACACTTTGGTCACCACTGTGGGGTTTTGTTTCCCATTTAGGGATTGCTATGCCCTGCTCTTGCCACGTTTTTCCATTATCAATGGACTTTAGAAATTTGCCTTTTGCCGCCTGTCTAAAGAACAAAGCGTAATGGATCATCGTATCTTTAGGATGTATGGCGTACCAACTCAAGGAGGTTTCATTGTCAAGAAAATTATGTGACTCCGCAGCTTGTGCCCCTGGACGTAACTTAGGTCCTTCGTTGTTGGTAATCCATAGACTGTTTTCGCCGGCCATACAGAATACCTTGTGCCTTACTTCGGGATGTTGGTAGAAACCGTGGCCGGGCAGATTGCTGTTTCCCGCTCCGACATAACTTTCCGTACCGGGAGTGGTATACTCGTCATCGATATCTACCCAGGTTTCGCCTTTGTCGTAGCTCATAAGCGATATTTTGGCCATTTGGGTATGAAGTACGGTTCCGTCGGCATTCCACCGAACAAAATTGGAACCTTTACGTTCGTAAAAATCACGGTCTACCCAATCTTTCAAATAACGGAGGGAAATATTGGTTCCCATAGGGTTGCCCCTGTCGGTCCAATAGGCGTAGTCTTTAGAACCTTTTTTCCATGCCTTTCCGTTTCGCAGGGCAACATGCCATGTCTTCCCCCCATCTTTGCTGCGCCATATTTGCCCAGGTTTGAAATTATTTCGCGAGGCATTGGAATATTCGTTGTTCAGGTAAATGTTGTTGGCATCATTGGGGTCTACCGCAATGGTATTGAAACGAATGGTAATGGCCGAGGGCATCTCAGGATATTTCTTTTTGAATTCACCGTCTTTCATACCAAAAACATAGGCGGCACAGTGTACATAGCTCTTTTTGATATCGGCGTTGTTTTGAAATTGACGCATGTCTAGGCTTAGGTTGCCTTGTAGTTTTTGCCAAGTTTCCCCACGGTCTACACTCTTGAAGATACCCCCTTTGTCATCGGTCAATGTCTTCCCGTCGGGTTTCCACATAGGATTGGAGATAACGTAGAGCGTAAGGGTGTTGGTGCCAGGGTCGTAATGGTGCGCCATGGCCCGCATTACGTCATAATCGAAGCCCTTGGTCTTCTGTTTCCAGTGTTTTGCCCCATCGGTACTTTTGTAAAAACCGTAGTTGGTGCTGGCATAGATCGTGTTCGAATCTTTCGGGTCAACCAATAGGGTTTCGAATTGGGTATCGGGGTGAAACCCCTTGTTCATGAGTTTCCAGGTTTTTCCCTTGTCGGTACTTTTCCATAGTTTGTTGAGGCTGGGCTTATGTTCTTTTGAGCCATGGGGTTGGCTATTCGGAAAGAGCATTCTTCCCAAATGCCGCATTTCGCCACCTCCTGCATACCAAATGGCATCATTTTTCGGGTCTACCGCTACACACGACACATATTTGCCCTCGAATACCGGATGGTTCAGGTTCTGCCATGATCGCCCGCGGTCATGGGTAACAAAGATGCCCTTGTTCTTGTCATCGCTACAAAAACCGAAATCGGGGTTTTGACGTGAAAAATCGATACTGAACAACTGCATGGGGCCTCGTTGGCCTTCCCTGTAACCCGTAGCATCTTCATCGAGCATGGTATTGTAGGTTTTTCCTTGGTCGAAAGAAACGTAGGAATTTCCCATATTAGGACTGATATAAAGGGAGTTGGGGTCGGTCGGATGCCAAAAGGCACATTTGTTGTTTCCGCTCATTCCCGGGCCGAATTGCTGCCAAACCACCGAGGGGTCGGAGGCTAGGTCTTGGGTCTTTAGGCGCTCAAAAAAGTCCTTGTTCCCATCCGTATTTTGCCCGTAGGTCGATATACCGCATAAAACCGTGAATAACAATGTTATCTTGGGGGCTATCATCTTTTTATTCATGTCATTTTTATTTAAGTGAACGACCTAGGGACCTTATTTGGTCAAATGGATATAGACCGTACTTTCGTCAAGGCTATTTTTTTTATTCCCCTTTAACGGACGTATATGGGCCGAGAGCTTATAAGGGGATCCGAGCGGTAATTTTTGATCCAATTGCAAGGTGTATTCCAGGTTGGCATATCCGGCATAGGCCGTGAGAATCGCTTCCTTTATTTTTTTGCCTTCGTTGTCAAACAGTATAAATGCTATTTCACGGTCTTCGTTCGCTTGATACGAAAGGGGGATTTCTAGGGATTTTGATCGTTTGTGTTCGATGGTCGCACTAGGAAACGTTACGTTTTCGTGGTACAGTTTTAGGGTGGGGTCTTTTTCTACTTCGGAATTAGGGTCGTTTACATCGACCAATCGGTAGGCCCTGACCCAATCGTAATAGACTGTGTTCTTGCTCGGGTCAGATAGCTCTTCGGCATTAGGAAGTTCGATCCAGGGAAAAGGATAGGTTTCGTTTACCAGACGCATGTACATTGGCTGGTCAAAAGGTTTCTTCTTTACCTTGTCATAGAATTTTTGGTGTTTGGGCGGCCTGTTGTTATAGTAATAGCTAGCGGTGCTTTCATCGCGCCACCATCCTCCATAAACATTAAAGTCTTCGGAGGTAAGCTTGGCGTCTTCGAACTTTACTTGAGGTGCCCTGTGGTCATATTTTTTTCCGTTGCAATCGGTATACCAAAAATGGGCATTGGAATGCATGCCACTGGCAAAATAACTTCCATTGAAATCGCCTTCGCGTCCGATAGATTCATGAATGTCCCATTCCAAACCGTAGCGGTCACAATCCTTAGGCCCTTTGAAATTATTGGAGCTTGAAAACCAAAAGGTGGTAGACATCGTTGTGGCCGCGGCTTTGACGCGACATTCGTAATACCCGAATTTCGTCGCCTTTTTAGACACTACTGCGGCACCTGCTATGTTAAAGGTAATGTCTTTGCCGTAGGCATGTACAATAGTGTCTTTCTCTAATTTTTTTCCTTCCATCTTTAAAAACCCGTCTCCTACCGAAACCTGTGAGGACATAAAAAGACCTGGGGCCCTGCCGATCCAGGTCGGGTGGTGGTCGAGCCATTTGGTGGTGTCGAGTTCGGTACCGTTGAACTCGTCGGAAAAGTCAGGGTTTAGCACCCATCGCTTGCCCATAGGTGGTTTGGGTGGACCTTGGCGTGTTTCTTTGTCGGTGGAACTATAGGTTTTAGGGGGCTCTTGGGCAAAAAGATTGGCGTTTACAAGAACGAGGGTCAAAATAGCTTGTTTAAGAATCATTTTTAATAGGTATTATTTTTTTAAGATTAGCGGAGTTACGGGGCCTATGCCGTTCACCGGAGCGTCATGTGCCGTTTCATGAAGGTCATATTGAGGAATGACCCGCAATAGTTCATCGCGTTCTTTTCTATGGGCTTGCGATACTTTGCCCCAGTCGGTGATTTTTGGAAAACTGATCAGGTCTTCGGGTGTTCGGCTCACATCGTACCAGACATTGTTTCCATCCTTTAGAACAAGATTTCCTCTTACGATCTGGGTTTCCTTATGATATGCGTAAATCCAATTTCTATGTGTTTTTTTATCGGTAGTTAAAAACGGAAGCAAGCTTTCTCCGTTAATTTCGTAGCTGTCGGGTATTTCAACCTGGGCAATGTCGGCAATGGTAGGAAGCATATCTGAGATATTCACCAACACATCTTGTAAGCCTTTCTTGGTCATATGCATACCGGGGGCATAGATAATCAAGGGGACATGGGTTCCCTTTTGCGAAATAGGGCTCGATTTCCCATAACCGCTCGTACCATTGTCGGCACAGAAAATGAAAATGGTGTTGTTTTCGATACCGAGCTCCTTGAATTTGTTTATGTACTGCCAAACTTGATAATCGAGATAGTTGATGTGATGGTGGATACCACTTTCGGTAACCGTACCATGGGTGTTGTATACTCCCTTGTCTCCGGTGATATGGGGTTCGATACGGGAGTATTTGGTGCCGTCCCAGTTAATCTTCGGGGTGCCGGGCCATTTGTTTCCAGAACCTGGGTGAAGAAAGTCCCATGCATCATGACCTAGGTGGCTGGTGTGGTAAACAAAGAAGGGTTCGCCTTCCTTTTGTTTTCTTTCCATGAACTCAAAGATGAAATCGAGTTCTACATCGGGACCAAAGGTGTTCAGGCCAAATTCTTTTTTTGCCTTTTTAGTGTTCGGCCACCAAACCAGCTTTTTGTTGGTGCCCGGGTGGTTCATGAGTTGTACGTGCGGTTTCCAGTACCAACCGGATTGCACATAGCTTTTCTTGTGAATTTCTTTATTGGTATCCGCATTGAAAATCTTCTTTTTCCCGTTTACTTTTCTAGTCTCTAACCGGAAGTCCGTAGTATGAATGGCTTTGTTGTAAGAGCCTTCACCAGGGGTAAAACAGCCTTCGTCAAAAGCGAAGCCCTCTATGTTCATTTGGGTTTTTCCCGCCCAAAAAGTGGCATACCCACCCGCTTTGGCCACATTTGCAATGGAGTGGGGGGAACTATCGTATAAGTTCCAAGAGCCCTTGCCGTCGGGTGCCTTGCCCTTGTCTTTGTTATGCCACCATTTGTGTAAGTGGGCATATCTACCGGTCATCATCATGGCCCTACTTGGGCCGCATACCGTGGCTGCCCAAGCGGTCTTTATATAACAGCCTTCTTCGGCCAGTTGGTTTAGTACCGGGGTTTTGGCGCGGTATTGAATATCGGAGCTGTTGCCCCCTTTCGGAGGACTCCAAACCGTAGAACCGTAAATGGGAAGTTCCCGAGCGCTAATATCATCGGCATACAAAAGGATGATGTTCGGTTTTTCTTGGGCCATTGCATTGGAGGAAATGATGATGCTTCCTAGCAAGGCCCATAGGGTTTTGTGGTTTGTGACTTTCATTGTTCTGGTTTTGAAGCGGTTTTTAAATTGTCTGAATTCAATAAAACTCCCAAAACCCGTATTTCTCTCCCTCAATATTTTCCTTGATATCGCCCAATTCTTTGGCTTTCTCTTTCATTTCCTTACGCATGGTCTTCACCTGATCGGCGTATTCGGGAAAGAAGGAAAGGTCGTAGACTTCCCAAGGGTCGTTTTTTATATTGAACAATTGGGTAACACGGGATCCTTTTACGGTTTCACCATTTTTCTTGTCGTAATTTTTGGCGCGTACGTATTCGATGAGTTTATAATCCCCTTTTCTATAGGCCCTTTGGAATTGTTTGTAGGCATGATAGGTATAATCGCGAACACTGGCCTTCTCTTTGTTGATAACGGGCAATAGGCTTTTGCCGGTCACGGAACTTGGAATGTCTACACCTATAAAAGCGCAGATGGTAGGAAAGATATCGAAGTTATAGGCCAGGGCATCTCTCTTACTGCCTTTATCTTTTATGAGGTTTCCTGAAAAGATAAGGGGAATATGAACCCCGTCTTCGTCATAAATATTCTGTTTGCCCATCAGGCCATGGTTACCTACGGCCAGACCGCTATCACCGGCAAAAACGATTAGGGTATTCTTATAGGCCCCACTTTCTTTTAATGAAGCGATGACTTTGCCTATTTGGGCATCTAAATGGGTAATAATGGCATAATAATCGGAAAGTTCTTGTTTGGCTACTTCCGGTGTTCGAGGCCATACGGCCAGTTCTTCGTCCCTTAGGAACATATCGCCGTTGTCAAAAGGATGTTGCGCCATATAGGAAGGGGGGAGTACAATGTCTTCAACAGGGTACATATCTTTATATTCTTGTGGTGCCTGTCGTGGGTCGTGGGGCGCGTGAAATGCCAGATACATAAAGAAAGGATTTTTTTTCTTGTAGCCCTTAATATACTCTGAAGCACTTTCTGCATAGATTTCAGAGGTATGTGGGCCATTTTTCTTCGTACCGGTCGGACCTCTTTTATCTTCTTTGCTTATCGGTCTTCGAACGACTTTTCCGTTTTTATCATATTCCAATAGGTAGCCGTCTTCAAATTTGTAGTCGCCATCTTTTTTCCAATCCCACAAGGGCATACGAAAATGGTCGATGAGGTAAAGGCCTCTTGACATAAGCCGGTCTCCCGAATCGAAGGAGCGCGCCAAGGAAGCATTGTCTTGGTGCCATTTTCCCACGATATGGGTGTTGTAGTCATTAGCTTGCAACGCTTCGCCTATGGTGGTATGTTCGGGAGGAATACTGTGTCCTTGTCCCTGTAGATCGAATACGTTTCTTCCGGTCAATAGCATAGCCCTGCTAGGTACGCAAGTGGCCCCGGAAAATGCGCCCATCAAGTAACCGTTGGAAAATGATACCCCATCGGCTATCAAGGCATCTATATTTGGTGTTTTTACTTGCATTCCACCCAAGGCATGAACACCTGAAAAACGGTGGTCATCGGTATAGATGATGAGTACATTGGGTTGGTCTTTCTTTTTTGTTTTGCGCTTTTGGGCTTGGATAGGAAGGCCCAAGAGTGCGCTGAAAAAGACTAAAACGTAAACGGTGAATTGCTTTTTGAAATTCATAATGTTATTCTGATAGGGTTGTATGGGTGTCCACTAAAACTTGAGATTCTCTTTTATCGGTGCCGTTTAACGTGAACACGACGTTGTTGGTTTGCAGATTTTCTATATGTCTTCCGTAAAGGCCGTAGGCAGGCAGTACTGTAAAGAAGCTGAACTCAGGGTAGCGGGTTTCATCTTCCGCAACCGTGGCCATTGTGTGTTCTTCGATCCCACCACCGGGCAATTCCAGTTCAATGTTCTCTAGGAGGATTTTCCCGATTTTATGGTTGGGAGTGCCCGTCATCAATATACCTGAAGGCGGATTTACCCTAGAGCTATCGAGGGCCCGTGCACTGCCTTTTACATTTTTGATGATTACATCGGTAATAGAGCCAACTTCTTGTTTTTCGGCATTGCGATAGGTGCGTAGGCGTTCTCCAAGACGAATGAAAATGGGCATATCTACTCGGTCCATCTGAATACCGTCTATGGTCACATCGTGAATATTGGCCCCGTCAACACTCAAAACCTTGATACCGCCGCCCTTAGTATCGTAAATTTGGCAGTTTGTAATATCGATGTTGTACATATCTCCCATAGACTCCGTGCCGAACTTGATCGAACCCCAGTCGCTTCTGAGTTTGCAATCGCTAACCTGTACGTTATAGGTGGGTTTTGGACTCGTAGTTTTGATGCAAATGGCATCATCACCTGTATTGATGTCGCAGTTTTTAATAATGGCATCGTAACTGGAATCTAGATCAATACCATCGTTGTTTTTATGGGCATGGCTGTAAATAGATACGTTCTCGACCAGGATGTCATTGGATTGGTAGAAGTGGCATGTCCATGCGGCCGGTTGGCGTAAGTGAACATCCTGTACCTTAATCTGGGAGGAATTAACAAAGCGCAGAAGAAAGGGCCTGTTTGAGCCAAAACCTTCGGTTTGGGCAAGGTTCAGCTCCTTAATTTTTGCCTTTATATTTTTTGCAAGGAAGGCTTCCCCGTTTCCATCGATAGTCCCTTTTCCGGTTACGGCAATGTTCGTGGCATTTTTTGCGCCGATAAGGCAGTTGCCCCGTTTTTGTCCCGTAGCATCGGTAAAGGTATCGATGCTCTGGTAATCTAAGGGATTGGAGCTTCCTATCAGTTGGGCATCTTCGGCAATATGAAGCGTAACCTTGTCTTTCAGTAGCAGCGTTCCCGAAACATAATCCCCTTTATCAAGGATCACTGTACCGCCTCCTCCTTCGTTACAAGCGTCAATGGCACGCTGTATGGCTTCCGTATTTACGGTTTTTCCATTGGCAATGGCCCCAAAATCGGTAGCCTTGTAGACGTCTGATTTAGGGTTGCAGCCGACAAATAGCATACAGGCTATCAATAGACTTGTAAAGTGTAACTTATCCTTCATTTTAGTTGTTTTGGATTTGGTCTTTGCTGAGCTTTTTTTTGTTGAGGTAAATCCTGTTTACTTCCACGTTTTCAACATTTTTTAGGACTATGGGGGCTCTTTGGTCTTCGTTTATCGTTTTAATACTGAAATTGTCAACGACCAAGCCGTTGATATGGCGAGCGTAAAGTCCCGAAGCGGGCAGGGTACCGACCAAGCTGAATTCGGGCCACCAGCCATTAAGTACTTCTTGGGTGTATTCTTTGAGATCTGTTTTTTTTGCATCCTCCACCGTTCCTCCGCCGGATACCGTAAATTGAACATCCGTAATGGTAATGTCTTCTATACGATGTCCTGGAAACCCGGTCAAAAAAAAGGTTGAGTTTTTATCAAGCTTGGAATTGTCTACCACAATATTGCTAAAGCTAAAGTTGTGCATACTTTTTAGCGGCTCTAATTGGCCTTCCGGTGTATCGACTGAGGCACGTTGCTGGGCGAAGGTCATAAAAATGGGGCGTGGCACATTTTCCATCACCAAATTACTAAAGACCATGTTCTTCATTTCACCTCCTTCGCATTGCTGGATCTTAAGTCCCGAATCCTGAATATCCTTAAAAGTACAGTTGGTCACCGTAACCGATTCGATATTTCCCCGAGAGAGGAGGCCGATGCGCATTCCGCCCCATTTGGTACTAAAATGGCAATTGCTGACCGTAATGTTTTTGCAAGGTTTATCGGGTCTTGAGGCCTGCAGGCAAATGCTGTCGTCACTATTGTCAAAATTGCTGTTGGTTACGCGAACGTTCGTGCATCCGTCAAAATCGAGGCCGTCTCCGTTATTGTTTACCCGACTGATGATAGTGATGCCGCTCACCGAAATATTATCACAGTAGAGCCAAGCAGAGGTCCATGCGGCAGGGTTGATAAGGGTAATGTTATTCAGATGGATGTCTTTCACATTAACAAACCGAATCATCATAGGCCTGCCTCCTTTTTTCTTGTTGAAGTTTTTTTGATGTCCATTTCCGTCAATTGTACCATAACCCTCAATGGCAATGGAGCGTGCGTCTTTGGCAAAGATCAAACAACGGTCCATGTGCGGTTCGTTCTTGTACATGTTCTTATGGGTGTCCGTTGCGTAGTCACGGTAATTCGGGCTCCCAAGGAGTGTGGCTCCGTTTTCAATATGGAGGGTAACAAAATCCTTTAAGTAAATCGTACCCGTGACCACGGTTTTGCCGGCCGGAATCAAAACTCGGCCGCCGCCATTTTTGGTACAGGCATCAATAGCATCTTGAACGGCTCTGGTGTCTACCGTCACTCCATCTGCCTTAGCGCCATAGTCAAGCACATTAAAATCTGTGGCAACTGCCTGCCAATAAAACAATGAGCATATGGCAAAACAGATGAATTGAGATATTTTCATTTGGATTACTTTGTCCTTACTATGATTTTTGAGCTCTCTAGTCCTTTGGAAGTGGCTGATATTGTGATGTTCCCTGCTGCCTTGGCAGATTTCACTATAACTAAACATTTTCCGTTAAAAGCCTTGATCTTAGTGTCTTGAAACGATTCTAAAGAGGCTGGGTTTCCGTTGCCCACGGCAACAAGACTTCCTACGCCTTCAACGCTAAAGTGCACTTGGTTGTCGGCTAAGGGTATTAGGTTGCCATCGGCATCCGTAATATCGACCTCGATAAAGGAAAGGTCTTTTCCGTCTGCCGTGATTTCGGTACGATCTGGCGTTAGGCGAATGTTTGATGCCTTTTTAGCGGTTTTGATGGTTTTTTCGGCCACGGCTTTTCCGTCTTTATAACCAATTACTTTTAAGCTTCCGGGTTGGTAAGGAACATTCCAGCTTAATCTGTATTTAGATGTGTACATTCCTTTTTCAAATCCACGGAATTCCGCTGGGATATCGGTAGTATCGACTCCTTTTACTTTTCTTCCCATTGATTTTCCGTTCACGATCAATTCAACTTCATCGCAGTTGGTATAGGCGAATACGGGAATTTCTTCCCCTTCCTTTCCTTCCCAATTCCAATGTGGCAATACGTGAACCATAGGTTTTGTGGTCCATTGGCTTTGGTAGAGATAGTATCTGTCTTTGGGAAACCCACATAGATCTACTGGGGCAAAGTAAGAGGCATGTACGGGCCAATCGGCGTTCCAATAGCCATCCGTAGAATTGTCTCGGCCGCCATAAGGAGTGGGTTCGCCGAGATAATCGAAGCCCGTCCACATAAATTCCCCTAAAAAAGAAGGGTTTTCGGCCTGTACGTCAAATTCAACATCGGGAGGATAGGCCCAAGGTGGTCCTACCGTTACGTCGTAACTCGATACTTGCAGGGTTTCTTTTTGGTGGTCGTAAGTTATGGGCAGATGATAGGAGCCACGGCTACTGGTCTGCGATGAGGTTTCGGAGCCATAGAGGATCATACCGGGATTTTCCTTTATAGTAGCGGCATAATCATAAGGCTTGTAGTTCAGGCCAACGATATCTATCTGATAGGCTAGTTTGTTTTTAAAAGCCCCGCCGTAGTTGTTGAAACCGGCCGTGGTAGGTCGGGTATGGTCTTCATCGTGACAGATGTCGTTTAGCATTTTGGCGACTTTCCAACCGTCTTTTTCACGTTGTTCTATGATTTCGTTACCAATACTCCACATAATTATGGACGGATGGTTGCGGTCTCTCTTAATCATATCCCGTAAATCGCGTTCGTGCCATTCGTCAAAGAATTTGTTGTAACCGTTTATGACCTTTGGTATTTTCCATTCGTCAAAGGCTTCATCTATGACGACAATGCCTAGTTTATCGCAAACCTCGAGCATTTCGGGGGAAGGAGGGTTGTGACTTGTTCGCAAGGCATTTACCCCCATACTTTGCATAATTTGCATTTGGCGTTCGGTAGCCCTATAGTTTACCGCGGCACCCAAGGGACCAAGGTCATGGTGCATGCATACCCCGTTAAGTTCTACGGGCTTTTCATTAAGGAAGAATCCTTTTTTTGCATCGAAGGAAATGGTACGGATACCCAGGGTGCTGTGGTATTCGTCTATTAAGGTATTGCCCTTTTTGATCTGGGTCACTACTTCGTACAGATACGGATGTTCAATATCCCATCGGGTAGGGGAGTTTACTGCTATTTCTTCTATAACGACTTGCTCGGAAGATTTATCGAGTTTGATTTTTTGGCTGTTCGAGGCCACTTCCTTTTTATGGGCATCTAGAATTGTAGTGGTCATGGTCACCCTTGCTTTTTTGTCAACGGCATTCTTGACGGTCGTTTCTATTTTTACGATGGCCTTTTGATCGGAAACCTCGGGCGTGGTAATGTAGGTGCCCCATTGGGGAACATGAACGGGGCTGTTTATTTTTAGATAGGTATTTCGGTAGATACCCGCTCCGGAGTACCAGCGGGAAGCTAAATCTTCGGGGGCGACCCGAATGGAGATTACGTTTTCTTCCCCGAATTTGATGTAGGGCGTCAAATCGACTTCAAACCCCATATAGCCAAAAGGGCGTTCGCCTACGAAGGTTCCATTGATATAGACCTTGCTATTGTTCATAATACCATCGAAGGCAATTGCTATTTGTTGACCGGCGTATTTTTTGTCGATAGTAAAATGTTTGCGGTACCAAGCAGTACCGTGTACGGGCAAGCCCCCCGTACGGGCGTTGTATTTTTTGTCGAAGGGGCCTTCAATGGCCCAATCATGTGGTAGGTCTAATTGCCGCCAAGCGGCATCGTTAAACGAACTTTTTTCGGCTCCGGCGGGATCACCTTTTTGAAAACGCCAATCCGTATTGAAAGATATGTCGCCATAAGCGGCCTCGGTATTCAGTTGGGCGAATGAAAAAGAGAACTGTAGTAAAAGAATAAAAAGAAAGCTGTTTCGTAACATCATTTTACGTTAATATTTGTTGTGGTGAAATTCTAAAATAATTATGTGGAAAAAGACCACGTACAACCGAAAAAATAGAACAGATGGTTTTTTTGGCGGTTGCGGGCCCTAAGTGGTCCAAATTCGTCTCGGTTTGACTGGATATGCCGAAAATATCAGGAAAGCACCGATGTCAATTTATTGTCAAGTTCCAGACAGAAAGAGAAGCCTTGCTTTACTAGGTATAGGGCGACAAGAAATTTAAAATGCCCATTTGTTGTAGCCTTTAGAACATTCGTGGCGCGGCGATCGTCTATAAAAATAGAATTTAGCCAAGGTAAACATGACGGTAAAAAATAGCATCGTCAATAACAACCATTACTTATGAATTTAAAACACTTAGCGGCAATGTCTGTCGCTATTGTCTGTATTGCTTCTTGTGGTAGTTCAGATAAAAAGAAAGGGAAGAATACGGCTCAGTTGAGCGCTGCGGATACAGCTAAAGTGTTTCAGCCGAATTGGGAATCTATCAAGAAAAACTATAAAGACCCTAAATGGTTCAGCGATGATAAATTTGGAATTTTTATCCATTGGGGCGCCTATTCGGTACCTGCTTTTGGTTCGGAATGGTATCCTAGGCAGATGTATATGGATACCGCAACCTTTTCTGCTACCTTAAAACCCGGTAAGAAAGGACCCAATGCAACCTATACACATCATAAAAAGACCTGGGGAGATCAAAAGGAGTTTGGTTACAAAGATTTTATCCCCATGTTCAAGGCCGAAAAATTCGACGCCAAGGAATGGATCGACCTTTTTAAACGGTCGGGAGCCCGTTATGTGGTGCCGGTGGCGGATCACCACGATGGTTTTGCCATGTACAAATCGAATACGACCCGCTGGAATGCTTACGATATGGGCCCTAAAAGGGATGTCTTGGGCGAACTGTTCAAAGAGGGTAGGGCACAAGGCCTAAAGATGGGGGCATCGTCGCATTTTGCCTTTAACTGGTCTTTTTACAATAAGAAAGATAAGTTCGATACGGTAGACCCTGAGTACGCCGACCTATATTCGAGCAAAGGAAAAGACCTTAAGGAACCGGTTTCCGAAAAATTCAAAGAACGCTGGTGGAAGCGAACCATTGACTTGGTAGACAACTATCAACCTGATATTCTTTATTTTGACTTCTATGTAGATATTGAAGATTTTGCCGATTTACGACCTAAGTTGGCCGCTTACTACTATAATAAGGGTATTGAATGGGGAAAAGAGGTTTTGATCAACGATAAAAACTTTGGTCATGAGGCTTTTCCCGAAGGTACCGTAATCTATGACCTTGAAAGGGGGAAACTTCCGGGTATTCGTAAGTTGCCTTGGCAGACCGATACTTCAATAGGTAAAAATTCATGGTCGCACGTTACTAACTGGATTTCAAAAACCCCGAACCAAATTATCGATGATTTGGTAGACATTGTTTCTAAAAATGGAAACCTATTGTTGAACGTAGGCCCGAAGTCAGACGGAACCATTCCTGAGGACCAAAAGGAAATCTTGTTGCAGATCGGTGATTGGCTTGCCGTTAACGGTGATGCCATATATGATACCCGATATTGGAAAACCTTTGGAGAAGGTCCTACAGAGGTTAAGAAGGGACATCATTCCGAAGGAAAGAACAAAGAATTTACAGGACAAGACATTCGGTTTACCCAAAAGGGAGATAAGCTCTATGCTATTATGTTGGCTTGGCCGAAGGACGGTAAAATAGATATAGCCTCCCTAGGAAGTGCCAATGCATACGCCGAAGGTTTGGATATCAAGGGTGTAAGACTCTTGGGGAGCGAAGCTAAAATAGATTTTGAGCAAACCAAGGAAGCCCTTACGATTAAGGATTTAGGTGATAAATCGGGTGAATACGCCCATGTGTTAGAGATTTCGATTTAAGGGAAAGTTCTTTTAAAAGATTGTTTTTTTTGTGTTAGTTTTAAGTGCATCGATGTTTTATGGTCGATGCACTTTTTTGTTTGTTACACCGTAGGTTTACAGGGACTTATGCTGTCTGTGATGATGTTTTGGTACAAGCATAAAAAAATCCGGCCTGTTCATTGACTTATGAATAGGCCGGATTTTTAAGTTACTATGGCAAGCGTAGTTTACTTCTTTTCTTGGTAGTTTTGAAGCACCTTGCTTATGTCTAATGAATCGTCCATATCTTTTTGAAGTTGTATTAACTCGGCGAATAGGGTTTCAACCTTTTCCTTGTATTCAGGGTTGGAGGCCAAATCGTTCATTTCCTGTGGGTCGGCTTTAAGGTTGTATAGCAATACCACATCCATTTTCGGATAAACGATCAGTTTGTACCCATCCTTACGAATCATTCGCTGTAAGTCTCTATAGCCATTGTAGATGGCATCATAGTGACTTTCTTTGCGTTCCCCGTTTACGAGGTCTATAACACTGTTGAAAAATACATATTCAGGTTTTTCAATGCCGGCCAGTTCTAAACTGGTAACCATGGCATCCTGCAAATAGATATCGGCATCGATTTTTTTATTTTCGGGTATTTTCGGGCCAACGATCATAAAGGGGGCGCGTATGCTATGGTCAAATTGGCTTTGCTTTCCTATAAGACCGTGTTTCCCCATGGCCAGTCCGTGATCGGCCGTAAAGATGATATAGGTATTATCCATTTTTCCGGTTTTTTCCAATCCGTCCAAAATCTGGCCGATCTGAAAATCAAGATGGGAAATCAGGGCGTAGTACTCTTGGGTATGTTTTTTTATGGCGTATTCCGTTCTGGGGAAAGGCGCCAAGGCCTCATCCCTGAGACTTGGGCCGTTGCCCATTCCATCTTTATAAGGGTAGAGGGGGAGAAAGCTTTCGGGAACGCTGATGTTTTCGATAGGGTATAAGTCTACGAACTCTTGTGGGGCTTGTCTTGGATCGTGTGGGGCGTTAAAAGCCAGGTACATGAAGAAAGGCTTCTCGCTTGTTTTGGTCTGCTCAATAAAGCCAAGGGCATCGTCTTTTAAGACTTCGCTCCAGTGTTTGCCCCCTTGCCAGAAACCTCCGAACTTTTTATCGGTCGGGGTCCATGTGGTATCGTTCTCGTTCTGGGGCCTGTTATAGCCCACGGGCATAATATCTTCAGGTTTTTTTCCCGATTCCTTGAGTGTTTTGAACTTGGCGCCTATATTTTCCTTGGCCCATGCATCACCGGGCATTCCGGGGCGTACGTGGACCACATTCTGGAAAACGTTTTGGGCCTTGGCATCAACGTGCCATTTACCGGTCATATAGGTGTCGTAACCCGCACCTTCCATGAGTTTTCCCCAGGTTTTATCGAATTCTTTACCCTCGCTCCAATTGTGTCGGAACTCGCTGACTTCCCATAGTTTGCGTCCTGAAATGATCATGGCCCTTGAAGCGGCACAGATAGCGCCGTTCCATCCTCCCATGTTAAACGCATGGGTAAAGGTGGTCCCTTTTTGTACTAACTTATCTAGGTTGGGGGTTTGGATTTCTTTGTTACCCAAAGCATGGATGGCCGAATAGGTCATATCATCGGCGAAGATGAAAACTACATTGGGTTTTGGGGCGGGGACTTCTTTTTTTTCGGTTTTGCATGAAAAGAGCAGTACCGAGATAAGGGCAAGCGTTAATTTTTTCAAAGGATTAAATTTTAGGGTAATTGGTTTGTACTCTGGTTAAAAATGGTGTTGTAAATCTAATGAATCGAAATAGATATTATTCCGTTCGGGAGCTTTTCTTTAAGTAGTATCCATAGATCGCTATTTGATTTTATGTTAGATTATGGCCTTGTCATGCCAAGATGTGTTTATTCGGTATTGGCAGATTCTTTCTTCTTGCTGATTTGCTTTACGTATTCGCTGGGTACCACCCCGAACTGTTTTTTAAAACATTTCGAAAAGTACGATGCGGTGCTGAAACCGGTTTTGTACATGATTTCCTTAACCGAAAAGTTGCTTTGGTTGAAGAGTTGTACGGCGCGTTTTAAGCGTACACTTCTAATGAATTCACTCGACGATAATCCAGTGAGTTCCTTAAACTTTAAATAGAGCGTACTTCGGCTCAAGCCCATTTCCTTTACCAGCATTTCTACGTTGAAATCGGTGTTCATCATGTGTTTCTCGACAATGGCTATGGCCTGGCTCAAAAACTTCTCGTCCATGGAGGTGACGACTACTTCGCTCGGTTGTACGGTGATTTTCCTGTTGAAACGCTTTCTTAACGTTTCCCTGCGCTTGATTATATTCGAAAGCTTAAGCTTCAAAAGCTCAAAGTCAAAAGGTTTTCGCAAATATTCGTCCACACCCAGTTCAAGACTCTGTAACTCGCTTTCTTGTGAAGATTTGGCGGTCAGGATAATAATGGGGATATGACTCGTTTCGGGCTGGCTTTTTAAGATGCGGGAGAATTCAATACCGTCCATTACCGGCATAACAATGTCACAAATGACAATGTTCGGCATAACTTTTTTGGCTATTTCTAGTCCTTTTTTACCGTTTTCAGCCTTATATACGGTGTAGGTCTTGCCCAATACCTTACTGATAAAGGTGCGAATATCGGGGTTGTCGTCAACGACCAAAAGAACGGGCAGTTTAGATCTTGTCTTAGACATGCCTTCGTCAATAAGGTCATCGTTAAGGCCGATAGCGAAGGACTCGGTTTCGGAAGACCTTACCAAAAAGTCGTTGTCCGATACATCCTTGCAACTGATTTCGTCGATATCGGTATAGGCTTCTTTGTCTTTGGGAAGGTAAACAACAAATTTGGTGCCTTTTTCAGGCTTGCTATATACTTCTATTTTACCTTGGTGAAGCTCCACCAAGTTTTTAGTAAACGACAGTCCTATACCTATACCTTCCGGATTGATCTTTAGGTTCTTTTCATTTTCCTTTACCGAATTGAAACGTTCGAATATTTTTGACATTTTATCCTTAGGTATGCCTATACCCGAATCTTTGACCTTGATCACTACTTTGTTCTTTCCTTCAATGACTTCCTCCGAAATCTTAACCTTTATGTGTCCTCCGGCCTCGGTAAACTTGAAGGCGTTGGAGACCAGATTGTTCATGATTTTTTCAAGGGCCTCATGGTCAAACCAGGTTACCAAAGATGGTGAATCGGTATCTATTTCAAAATCTATAGATTGTTTGTGGGCCATAAATTGAAAGGGTTCGGCAACCTCACGAATGAATGCTACGATATCGCTATTTCGCATTACCAATCTCATTTTTCCTTGGGTAATCTTTCTAAAGTCGAGTAGTTGGGTGACCAAGCGCAGTAGGTAATTCGTGTTTTTCTGCATTAGGGCGAGCTGCTCCTTTAACGAGGTTTGGTCGAGGCTCGATAGGTTGTTCTGAACGTACTCCAATGGCCCCTTGATCAAGGTTAAGGGGGTTCTGAACTCATGGGAGATATTGGTAAAGAACTCCAGTTTCATTCGCTGTAATTCGGCAGACCTTTCGCGTTCGACCGATTCGAGTTCCAACTGGTGTTTTTCCGAGGTTCTGATAAAGGTATAGCGCCAGAATAGCCAAAGTAGGCCTAAAACCAAGAGGCCATAGAACACGTATGCGATGTTGGTGCGCCACCAGGGAGGAATGATACGGATATGGATCTTAGTAGGGTTTTCGTTCCAGACCCCATCGTTGTTCGAGGCTTTGACCTTAAAGGTATAGTCGCCGGGCTTAAGATTGGTGTAAGTGGCATATCTTTTCTTTGCATCGGTCTGGGTCCAGCCCTGATCAAAGCCTTCTAGCATGTAGGCAAATTGATTCTTGGTCGGAGCGGCGTAATGAAGGGCGGCAAACTCAAAGGAAAAGTTATTGTTACTATATTTTAATTCAAGGTCAGGGATTTTACTGATGTTTTTGTCGAGAATGACCCTTCCGTTTATTTCTTCGCCAATTCCTACGGATCGGTTGGAAATCAAAAGGTCGGTAATGACGGCCTTCGCTGGATATTTGTTTTCTCGGATATCATCGGGGTAGAAGGCATTGAAACCGTTTACGCCTCCGAAAAGCATTTCGCCATCGGCCCTTTTTAAACAGGCAAGCTCTTGAAATTCATTGTCTTGGAGTCCGTCACTTGAATTGTAGTTTTTAAAGGTTTCCTTTTCGGGGTCAAAACGCGAAAGGCCTTTGTTGGTGGAAAGCCATAGGTTTTGCTGGCCATCTTCCAAAATGCCTTTGATCACATTGTTCGGAAGGCCGTTTTGTGAGGTATAGTGCTTAAATGTGGGTGGTTGTTCATCGGTACCCGGTATCAGTTTGTTCAAACCGCCTCCGAAGGTGCCGATCCATATGGTGCCCGAGCTGCTTTCGTATAATGAAAGGCCATAGTTGTGGCTAATCGAGTTCGGGTCGTTGGGGTCGTTCTTGAATACGATAAACTTGGGCCGTTTCTTGTAGCGTTCCTTGGCCGATAACATGGTGAGGCCGTCTCCCGTGGCGAGCCAGATGTTGCCCTTTCGATCTTCGAGTATGCATCGTATAATATTGCTGGGAATGGAGCTAGGTTTTCCTGGATAAAAGCTGAACGACTGTTTTTTGAACTGTCCTATGGTGTCTGATTTTATCCAACGATGAACGCCCGAATTATAGGTGCCGATCCAGATATTTTCGTTGGAATCTGTCAAAAGGCTGAATACGCCATTATTCAAGTTCGTGCCGGTCAAATCTTCAGTAGATACCTTGTTCGGGTCGGAAATATCTAGAAAATAGAGGCCCGGAAATCCCTCTGAACCGATTAACAAAGTCTTTTTGGCGCCGATTTTGGTCTCTTCAATGGCAAAAATCTTTGAAATGGATCTAAAATGTTTAAAGTTATTGTACGACCCGCTATCGTTTTCCTTTTTCAACATATTGAGTCCACCACCTTCGGTACCGACCCAAAGGGTGCCGTTGCTGTCTTCGAACATGGCTCTGATTTTATCGTAGCTTAAGCTCTGTGGGGCGGAGGTGTTCCTTACATGTTGGAATTGTTTTCTTTCTGGATCGTAGGTATTGATGCCGCCCCCGTTCACGCCGATCCAAATAATACCTGTATCATCTATAAAGAGCGACCGGACGATATTCTTGCTCAAGCTGGTCGGGTCTTTGGGGTCGTATCTAAAACGTTTTAAAAAAACGGGCAGTCTATCATCGGTAAAATTCTCGAAATAATAGAGGCCGTTGTCGGATCCGGCCCAAATGTGATTGTCCTTGTCCAATAAAATATTGTTGAAATGCCCCTGAATAAAACGTTTGAAAGGTTCTTCCGGGTTTTTGGTCTGGCAATAGAGCCCTCTTCCCGTAGCCATAAAAAGGCGTCCAGTGGCGTCTTCCGTTATACTTTTGACATTGGTTTGGGGAAGACCGATCTCGGTAGTGACGTTTACAAAAAAATCATTGCCTTTTTCGTCTTTTTTCAGCCGGTGCAGGCCCGCTTTGCCTCCAACGTATAGACTGCCCTTTGTGTCTTCGTAGATCATACTTACGAAGGAACCGTCGTATTTGGCCATGGTAGTCGAAACCTGTGAATTAAAATGTTCAAAGCTTACCTTGTCGCCCGTTGTATTGAGATCTAATTTGTCGAGACCGTTTTTGGTGCCTACCCATAGGCGTTGTTTGCTATCGATAAAAACATCGGTGATGTGGTTGCTCGATATGCTCGTAGGATCATTGGGGTCATGTACGTATTGTGTGAATTTCCCGGTGGTGACATTGAAGAAATTGAGGCCGTTGCCCGTGGTACCGATCCAAAGATTTCCCTCATTATCGGCTACGATATCAAAAATCAGGTTACTGTTTATGTTATCGGGATGCTTGTCATCGAGATTGTATACGGTAAACTCATAACCGTCATATTTGTTGAGGCCGTCATGGGTGCCAAACCACATGAAACCATATTTGTCTTGATATATGGCATTGACATCACTTTGTGAGAGTCCGTCTTCCGTAGAAATATGTTGAAATGAAATTTGGTTTTGCCCTAAGGTCTTTATTGTCGGGCCAAGGTAAACAAGGACGAGAAACCAATATAAACTTATTCTTTTCGGTACTACAAACATCATTTAGTAAAATGAATTAAGGGTTATGGTCTGTCTAATGATCAATAGTTAATTGTTCTTTTTTTACTCGTGTGGACTCGTTTTAGGGTCCTATAAAGCTGTTAAGATCGCTTTGCCAAACATCATCCACGTTTGAGATACAAGGTAAGGTAAAACTAATATTTGAAATGGAGTAAATGGTTTTGATAATGGAACATATGATTAATCGAGCGGCTTTTTAAGCCTGTACACTCTTTTTTAGGATGCTTGTGCCTTATGGGTTTTGCTAACATAATATTAACGTTTAGGCCCTTTTCGATCCTTACTTCCCTCAATTCATCAAAGTACCTTCAGAAGCTTTGTTTTTACAGAATGTCTTCTATTTAAAAACTTGTTGATTAACCATATACGGCAGATCTAGTTTTGAGACTTAATCATTTGACCTAAGGATCAGATCATATGTCATTAGGGGAACGAAATAAAAAAGACACATTTGTTTAACTAAATTTTAACAAGGAGAATGTATGAAAAACGAGCTATTATTAATTAGGAATTCCAAGCTAAGGCTTATCACACTTATAGTGTGTCTATGCTTTGGTTTTGCGAATGCGCAATCACAATCCGTTTCCGGTATGGTGTCTGCAGATGGAGCGCCATTACCGGGTGTAAGTGTGGTGGTAAAAGGGACACAGACGGGAACCGTTACCGATTTTGATGGTTTGTACACCATTAAGGCCAAAGCGACCGATGTATTGATATTCAGCTATATTGGTTTTGCAACCAAGGAAGTAGCCATTAAGGGCAAGTCGAGCATAAATATTACGTTGGAGGAAGACGCGGCCCAACTCGACGAGGTTATCGTAGTAGGGTATGGTACCCAACGTAAAAAAGAACTTACCGGGGCGGTGGTACAGGTCAAGTCCGAAGATTTGGCCAAGACTACAACGGCCGATATCGGTACCGCATTGCAAGGGCAGATTGCAGGTGTTAACATTACGGCCAGTTCGGGGCAACCTGGGGAAGAGGCCAATATTCTAATTCGTGGGTTTAGCTCTTTGCTAGATGGGCAAAACGGACCGTTATATGTCGTTGATGGTATACCGTACAATAGCGACCCCCAGTTAAGCATTAGTGAAATAGAATCTATAGATGTACTAAAGGATGCCGCTTCGGCATCTATCTACGGAACGCGTGGTGCCGGGGGTGTTATTTTGATAACCACAAAACAGGGTAAGGTCGGTAAGATGGATATTCGGGTAAACTCCGAATATGGGGTACAGGATATTACTTCGGGCACACCTTTGATGACATCTTCCCAGATGACCTATATGGAAATGCTCCGTGGGGCGCTGTCGACCGGTAAGTCGCAAGGGGGCGTAAATGCCGAAATACATAGGAATAGATCTTGGTTCACCAATGATACCCAGTTGGAAGATTTGATCTTGAACGATTTGGCGCCAATCCAAAACCACTCAATCAATGTTTCGGGAGGGAAAGACGGCCTGACCTATAATTTCAACGCCAGTTTCTATGATCAGGCAGGTATAATGATCAATTCGGATTATAGTAGGTTCAATATTCGTTCTAACACCCAGTTTACCAAGGGCAAATGGAAAATCATGACCGGTCTTACCTTTAAGCGTGACGAGAAGACCGTGCCGAACTATGGGGTTTTCAATAAAATTTTAGAGTACAAACCCTTTCAGCCCGATATAGAACTGGGGCAAACGGAATTGACCGATGTAACCGAAGACGATATTGACGAACCCGGGGGCATAGGACCTATCAAAAACCTTGGGGGCGTAGCCAGAAACCTTAATACGAAAGAGGTTAGGGACGGTACCAGTAACGGAGCCAATGTACAGATCGATTACAAGCTTTCCAAAGCCTTGAAGTTCACGGCCAGGGGAGGTGCCAATTTCTCACATACCAAAGGGGTTCGTATTATACCCCGTCTTGATGTGTACAACACTGCGGGCGATTTGATCCCGCCCAACCCTTGGGATATCTCTTTGATGCAAACCTCGGTGACCGATAACAATAAATTGACTTTCGAAGGCATGTTGAACTATCACAAAAAAATAGGTAAGCACGATGTGACCCTGCTTTTGGTGAATTCCCTAGAGCAGACCGAAAACGAATATTTCAGGGCCGAAAAAAGAGACAATGCCGATGCGGCCGTTACGGTTTTTGATGGCTATACTACCGGAGACTTGATTACTTCCGATGGAAGGGATTATAAGCGAACACTGATCGGTTATCTCGGTAGGGTACAGTATAACTATGATGGAAAATACATTTTTAGCGGGAGCCTAAGAAGGGACGGTTCGTCTCAGTTTAGCCCTCAAAACCGATGGGGATGGTTTCCAAGTGCTTCCATAGGGTGGAACGTTTCCGACGAGCCTTTTTGGGAACCGGTAAAGGAAACGGTAAACTCGTTTAAGATCCGGGTCGGATACGGTACTACGGGGAATGATAGGTTTGCTTCCTATAGCAATCAGGCCGTTGTTGATTTAGGACAGGATTATGTATTCGGAAGTGCCGATGTAGATCCCAGCTTGAACTCAACCACCGAAACCCCGGCATTGGGTACTACCCAAGAAAGATACGCGAACGAAAACGTAAAATGGGAAACCTCGGTAGAGCGAAACCTCGGGGTTGATCTGGCGTTTTTCAATAATAAATTGACCTTTTCCAATGATGTGTATGTAAGTGAGAAGAAAGATTTGTTGTTCGGGGTCGTAAACCCACCGTCAACAGGGGTGTTCGGAGGTAATCGAAATAGCATTCTTAATATTGGCGATATGCGTAATACGGGTCATGAGATGGCTTTGAAATACAATCATCACGGTAAGAAGGGATTTAGTTGGAATGTGGGGGTTACCTATGCCAAGAACGTCAACTTGGTAACCAAAACCAGTCCGAACAATCCGGTGATATTTCTAGATAACAGCTATATATCGCAACGTGGTCCCAAAGAATTGGTCAGTGTGATTAGGGAAGGTTACGAAGCTGCCGCATTTTTCTTACGTGAGACCGATGGTGTCATCAAAACCGAAGAAGAGCTGGAAGCCTATCGTGAAATCGATCCGGCTGCTTCCCTAGGGCAACTGCGCTATGTAGACCAACTTACGGTCGATACCGATGGAGATGGTATACCCGATGCCGGTGATGGCAAGATCGATCAAGATGATAAGGTGTACAAGGGTAGTGGATCGGAAGATTTTAATATGGGACTGAATATCGGTGCCAATTACAAAGGAGTGGACTTTTCAATGAACTGGTACGGTTCGCAGGGTGCGGAAGTGATGAACGGAAGTAAGGCATATGCCTACCAATCAGGGACCCATGCCGATATCTATTATTCGTGGACCACGGTCAATACATCTTCCGATATACCTTACTACGATGGGTCGCCCAATACCAATTCATATCGGGATGCTTCGGATTACTTTTTAGAAGACGGTTCATTTATTCGACTTCGAAACGTTAGTCTGGGTTATTCCTTCCCTAGAAAAATAATAGACAAGATGAGGCTTGCCAAATTTAGGATTTACGTTCAAGCCCAGAATGCGCTAACCATTACCAACTATTCCGGTTTTGATCCAGAGGTAGGTAACAATGGTTTTAGTAGTAGGGGAATAGATCAGGGTACCTATCCGGTAACGTCACAGTATAAAGTGGGGCTACAATTACAATTCTAACACAACGAAAGATGAAAAAAACATATAAAACAGATTTGAGAAAGACAAAAGGTCTCTTAAAGAGAGCTATGACGTTATGCCTTTTGATAGGGGTGTCACAGGCATGTAGCGATGACTTTTTAGATCAAACGAACCCCAACTCGCTGACCACCCAAAGTTTTTGGAAAAATAATTCACAGCTGAACCAAGGGTTGAATTCAACCTATAGTGCATTGAAAAATAGTAATGTGCTGGGGATTAGGGATGAGGCCGTACGTACCGATATTGCCGTTCCTAGTGGATACCGACAGGCAACCCGGCCGGATGAAATGTATTTTCAAGATTTTACGGCCAACACCAAATATGTGGAAAATAAATGGAACGCCCTCTATTTGGGCATTTTTAGGGCCAATCAGGTCATCGAGAACTACGAGCGCTTGGCGGTCGATTATAATAGCGATGCAGCTCGGGAAGAAGGTTTAAGGGTATATGCCCAGGCCCGTGCCTTGAGAGGCTACTTCTACCACGTATTGAACGTAAGTTTTAATAATGGCAATGTGCCCTTGGTAAGCTCGGTTCCCAAAGACTTTGAGGAATTTCAAAAGGCCCTGTCCTCTTCCGATGCCGTTCAGGCATTTTATCGAGAGGATTTGCAATTTGGAGTCGATAACCTGCCCAAAACCTATGCGGAATGGGAGTCCCTCGGAAGCAATAACCTAGGGCGGATTACCGCCGGGGCGTGTGAAGCCCTATTGGGCAAGAGCTACTTGGCCGAAAACGATTTTCAAAATGCAGAAATACACTTTAGAAATGTAATAGAGAACTATAACTATGCCTTGGTAGAAGATATAGCCACCAACGTGACGGGTATAGCCGAGTTCAATTCCGAATCTATTTTTGAAATCAATTATACCACCAATGTCAATCTTGAAACCAATGGGGAAGAGTCCTTGGCCCAGAACATTACCCACATGGTCTTCAATGCGAATATTCAGCCGAGTTCTTGGTTGGTCATGAAGTACCGGGCCGAAAAGCCCGACCCTGCCGATCCTGCCAATATCAATGTAGGGGCGAATGTATACAACGAGAATGGCGAAATCATCGGAACCGAAGATCGTATGAGGTTGTACAGTAAGCGAATGGGCGATTGTATGGGCCAAGTCGATGATCCCGACGCTCCCATGTACGGCGTAGTCTGCGGGGAGTATGGCAATGCAACGGGCGTTGCGCCCTTTGCAAGAAACCGTGCCAACATGTTTAAAAAGTTCTTGCACTGGAATACGATAGGGGGCGGTGCCGGTGAAGATCGCTCTACGTTGATGAACAACCGTTCCGGTATCAATATTCCCGTAATCCGTTTGGCCGATGTATACTTGATGTATTCCGAATGTATGATCGAATTGGGCAATCTTTCCGAAGCCTTACGGTACATCAATCGGGTAAGGAAGCGTTCCCATCTTATTTTATTGGGCAAGTCTACCGAGGCCGGTGCCGAGTTCAATAATTTGGAAACGACATATATGGATGATATCGATTTTGATTCTTCTAACGGTGAACAGCCCGTTACCCTTGATAATTTGATGGAACACCTTCGCTTCACCGAAAGACCCTTGGAAATGGGCTTGGAAGATGATCGTTCGGTAGATTTAAGACGTTGGGGCAAGTTCAAGGAGCAATTGGTACACATGGCTTCCATTTCATATGACTACTGGAATTTTGAGAAAAATTTGAATGGCAAACACGGTACCCGATACAAATGCTTCCTTACGGTTTCGGGCGAAGAGCCAACGACCTTTACCGGGTTGAAGGTGTTCAATCAGCCTGCCGAGATCCAAGATGTAACGGTAGGGGCACAAAAGTTCAATGAAAGTATCCATTCGTACCTGCCCATGCCACAGAGTGAGATTGATTCCAACCTGAATTGGGACGAGTTTGTTCAATAATCAAAGCTAAACAAAAGAAGATGAGAGATATAAAATATAGTATTAGGTTTTTGTTTTTGCTGCTGATCATCATCGGTTGCGAAGACGATGATGAGTATGTGGCCCCGAATAGTTTTGTCGATGCCGCATTTACCACCACTTGGGGTACAGCGGTAAATAAAGATATCGATATCAATAATTATGGGTCCTTTATGGATCTGTCCAACGGTACGATCAAACATGAGTGGACCATTCCGGAAGGCACGTTTTTCCTAAAAGGTCCCTTGCCTACAAATGCCGATAATTTTGAGAAGTATATCATTGAAGATGCCGGTAAGGTTTCGGAAGAGGGCACGGTACACGTACTGTTTTCCAAGGGCGATTCGCTTACACCGATAAAGTTGCACAACGAATATGAGGAGTATACCGAATTCGCTTTGCCTACCGGATGGGATGCGGAAACCAATTCAACTATAATCGACACCTTGAAAACTGTGAAAAAAGGTTCGGTATGGGTATTGGACTATACACTGATCATTGATGTGTACGATACTATTGTGGCCGATATGGAAATCAGGAATATGGCCGGCAATAAAATCGATTTTAAAAATCAGGATGTTATCGACCTGAAATTTGGCGATCAATTGATCTTCGAAGACCTGAGCCGTAACAATAATACGTCTCGCCCTAACACTACGGTATGGACGATCCATACCATTGCCGAAAACAAGGAAGACGAAGAAAATATCATCAACGTCAACGAAGAAAAAACGATCGATACCCTTACCTTCAACAAGCGTATCGGACAGTTTAAAGGTCGCCTGATCTCAAAACGGGAGCGAACCGAAACGGTGCAGGCAGATGAGGAGATTTATGAAATACCCGTAATCTTTAACGTAACCGCGTTGGATGAGGCTTTGGAGCTGTCGGGAGATGTAATGGAACTTGCCGATAATACCATTGTGGTGCCCGTGAGCTCAAAGTTGGCCCCATTGACCGAAGATGTTTCTACGCACTTTTCGGTAAAGGTCAACGGGGTTAAAAGACCTGTGGCCACGGTAGCCCAAAACCCGACCAATGCCGCGCAGTTGTGGCTTACACTGGCCACTCCCTTAGAAGGGGGCGATGCGGTGAATCCGGTTACGGTTTCGTATGACGGCGGAAATGCTACCTTAAAATCAATAGATGAGCGTTTGCTCGAGGCTTTTACCGATGTAGCGGTCGAGGTGTACGTGCCCGTACCGGTTCTTCGGGTCGGAACGGCACAAAAGAAAACTGCTGACGATGCCATTTTATTACAGTTCGACCAAGAGTTGGATCCGGTTTCTATTACCGCTTCTGCAGATCCTACCATGGGCTTTTCGGCGACCGTAAATGGAGTGGCCTCCGGAGTTAGTTCTGTTGAGCTCGATGCGACCGACCCTTCTATCTTAAAACTATACTTGAACGAAGAGTTGTACAGGGATGATGAAATAGCCATTTCATATATGGCCCCGGGCGATATTCGCTCCATCGGCGCGGGCGAGCTGTCCGATTTTGGTCCCGACATCGTCACGCCCGACGAAGATAATATTCTAGGGGATGTAGGTATGTTCGAGAATGCCATCGGAACCGATTGGTTGAACACAGGTTCGAACGGTACGGGAGCGGCAAGTATTACAGCCCCGCCAACACCTGATTTTCCTTCAGCAGTAGCTCCTTCGGGCAATGTAATGCATCTATCGGCCCCTGACGGGAATAAGCCCAACACCATAACGAGTGGCACCTATCCTTTTGAGGCCGGGGTGGTGTACCGGGTGAAGTTCAAGCGCTACTTGGGCAGCACCACGTCTACCACCTTTGCCAAGCATTTTTTCGGAAACCAGCAGATCAACGATAATTGGAACGATCCCGAAGATGAGTTGGGCAAGTGGCAGTTGGTCGAGTTTACCTTTACCGCAGCTTCCACAACCAACGGAACTGTTCGTATTCAGCCTGTACCGGCAGGCATAAGCGATGTGTATTATGATGAGTATATCATTCAAGTAGATGATAATAGACCTTAAGTGAAAATTTGTTTGTTTGTAGTGTTTTGATTATTTAGGAAAAACCGCTCCCACTTGGTAAATTGGAGCGGTTTTTAATTGTAACGGTTTAAAAAAGATACGATGGGAAATACAATGCTTTTGACCCTATTATTGGTCGTAGTTGCCGCTTATGGGCAGACGCCGCCGCCGCCGGAAGGTTTTCGATGGGTAAAGAACGAAAGTTTTAGTGATGAATTTGATGGGGAAGTGCTCGATACTACAAAGTGGTATGCTCGTTCGCCCTATTGGGTAAACGGCAGGCCCCCCGCAACGTTTAGGGCCGGTTCGGTTTCGGTAAAGGAAGGTAAGCTTCAAATCAAAAATTCGGTTTTAGATGGCGATAAAAAATACAATATAGCCGGAGGGGCAGTCGCCTCCGTGGCGAAAGATGCCCTATACGGTTATTACGAAGCGAGAATGAAGGCATCAAGCATCAGTATGTCCTCTACGTTCTGGATGAAAAATAAACCCGACACCAAAGAATGCCCCTTCGAAGTACAGGAATTGGATATAGTTGAGGTGGTGGGCCAGCAAAAGACGGGGTGGGACTTTAGAACCAACCTGAAGTCAAATACCCATATTTTTTATACGGATTGTGATGGGGAGAAAACCGTAAAATCGGCAGGGGGAACCGAAGCTAAGATCGATCCTCCGGCCGATGAGGCCTATCACGTTTATGGCTGCTGGTGGGTAGATGCCAATACCATTAAGATCTACTTGGATGGCGAATACCAATTCACCATGAACCCCAGCACCCATTTTAGGGACACTCCCTTCAATAAGCCCATGTATATGCACATGGTCACGGAAACCTACAATTGGGAAACACCGCCGACCCCCGAAGAATTAGCCGACGATACAAAGAATACCACCTATTATGATTGGGTAAGGTCGTATACCTTGCTTCCTGTAGATCAATAGGGGGGAATTACTCTTCCACCCCAAAACGGAAGATGGTGGTTTCGTCGTATTTTTCTCCCGGAAGCAATAGTGTGGAAGGAAAATTAGGATGATTGGGCGTGTCGGGAAAATGTTGGGTCTCTAGGCAAAACGCCATATGATCGGAATATCGGATGTCGTTCTTTCCCGTAAAGGTATCGCCTATGGTATTGCCCGAATAGAATTGTACCCCGGGTTGGGTCGTGAAAACGCTTAGTGTTCTGCCCGATTTGGGCTCTACAACTTGTATTACCTCCTTGAGTTCTCCATTGGGCTTGTTGAAAACATAATTGTAATGGTAGCCGTTGAAATTCAATTTGTGGATGTTCTTTCCTATTGGGGTAGGGGAAGTTAGGTCCCAATCGGTACCTTTTACCGTCGCCAATTTCCCGGTAGGAATAATTTCTTCATCAATTTCGGTATAGTTGTCCGCATCGATTTTGATGATGTGGTCGTAAATTTTATCCTTTCCACCATTCAGATTAAAATAGCTGTGCTGCGTCATGTTGACGTGGGTAGCCTTATCGGTAGTGGCTTCATAATGAACGTGAATGGAATCGTCGTCGGTCAGGGTATAGGTAACGTAACTATCTAAATTACCAGGAAAGCCCATGGTGCCCTCTTTTGATAGGTGGTGTAACTGAACGGAGGGCCCTAGTTTGTTCGCTACGATTTTCGACTGCCATACCACACGGTCAAATTCGTTGCCGCCGTGCAGGCAATGGCCATTACTGTTTTGCGCTAGCTGGTAGGGGGTTCCGTCAATTTCAAATCTGGCGTTTCGTATGCGGTTCGCTACGCGTCCAATCGTGGCCCCAAAACAAGGGTGCTCGGCCTTGTACTGTTCTAAATTATCGAAACCGAGCACCACATCTTCAAAAACCCCTTCTTTATCCGCAACGTGTATAGCGGTTATGGTCCCACCAAAATCGGTGATTTTGACCACCATACCGTTTTCGTTTGTCAGGGTGTACAATAGTACTTCTTTACCTTGGGCCACACCCCATTTTTCACTTTTGACGCCGGCATGTTGGGAATTCAACCGAGCTATGGAGCAAAGGCATATCAAAACGGCATACATGTAACTTTTCATAGTCTCTTCGTTTCAATCGGGGGGCTTAGGTTAAAAAGTATTTTACGTATAAAATTACCTTTTATTTGGGTTCTATGAGTACATTTCTCTCGGCTTCGCTATCGGCGGTGTATCTGACCACCTTGGGGAAACCGGTGCCTCGGGCCTTGGTTATCTCTTTCTTCCAGACCTTTCGCATGGTGTTCAGCTTATCGGATAAAGAAGCGTCATTGGCTAGGTTGGTGGTTTCCTTGGGGTCTTTTTTTAGGTTGAAAAGCTCTTCGTAAACCGCAGGTTCTCCTTGTAAAGGCCCTTCGGCATAATCACGGTATACGGCAATATCGGGATCATGTACCTTATAAAGCATGGAACTCATGTTGATGCCCATCGCTTTGGCCGTTGCTATTTTCTTTAAAGCCGAAAAGTTCTCGTTTTTGTAGTAACGGATATACTTCCATTCTTGATCTTGAACCGATTCGCACCTTGGGTTTCCAAATTGGGTCGACCATAAGTTTTCGGTGTATAGATAAGGGCGTACACTTTCTTGGTTTCCGGCCAAAAGTGGGGTCAGGTCTTTTCCTTGGTAAGAATCGGGAATGGGTATACCTGCCATGGACATCATGGTTGGGGCAATATCGATACTTTGCACGAGGGCATCCGATGTTTTCCCGCGCTTTGATTTCTTTGTTAGGGGATCGAAGATGATCATAGGAACATGCGTGGTCTCTTCATAACACAAAGCTTTTCCCCCTAAACCGAACTGGCCCATAAATAGTCCGTGATCGGAAGTAAATACAATAACGGTATTCTTATCTAACTTTTGGTCCTTCAGGGTTTTTCTCAGTTGACCGAGAAGGCGGTCGATGCCGGTGAGGGCTTCCATTTGCCTTATATAGCGTTCCTTAAAACCTTCGGGGGTATCTACATAGTCATATCCCGTTTGCCGGTCTTCGGCATGAAGGAGTTCCGCGGGAAGCTTGGGCGTTGTGATATCTTTTCGGGCCACGTAATTTTCCGGTAGGGGAATGTTTTGGTCGCGGTAGAGCGACTTGTAAATTTCATCGTCTGAATCGCGCATTTGCATAGAACCTGTGCCCGCACCATGGGGTAGGTTAAAACAAACGGAAAGCATAAAGGGTTTGTCCGATGGTCTCTGGTCAATAAACTTCAAGGCCCCACCCAACTTTTGTTCGTTCGATAAAAAATCTTGTACGCCTTCGTCGATCACTTCTACTTGGGTGTCGTATTTGGCATCTTTGAAAATTTCATGGCGATCTTTAGGGTAGAAACCAAGGTGGCCGTGTCCTGCATACCAGTAATCAAAACTCTTTTCCATAAGGCCACTCGCGTAGCCGCCTTTACCTACGGGTACATGGTTTTTTCCGATCCAGCCCGTATAGTAACCGTTTTCTCGCATCACCATAGGATAGGTGTTGGCCCAGCCTTCTTCAGACATACTGGTGCCGGAATTAAAGTTTATACCGTGCTTTCGTTCAAATTGACTGGTGAGTATACTGGCCCTGCTTGGGGTGCATATGGCGCTGGTTATATGGGCATTGGTGAATAGAACGCCCTCTTTGGCCAATTGGTCTAGGTTGGGGGTCTGAACAATGGTATTGCCCGTACACCCCATGAGTCCGTATTGTTGATCATCGGTTAGGATGAATATAAAATTGGGCCGTTCTTGCGCCCATCCCGATAATGTAGAGGCCGTATAGACCAAACATACTAGGAGTAAATTTCTAAGGGATCTTACTTGTAAATTCCGTGTCATTTTTTCAAATACTTAAAAGTGCTTTTTCCGTTCTTATTTTCCTGTGGGGCCCATGGCTTTTTTTCTGAGGGTTTGAAAGGCTTTTTCCTCCTTGATAACGTTTTCACGATGGGGGTCGATCCAACCTGGCACCAGGTTTTTGGCATCCCAAGCGGTGTAGGCTTGTTCCAATTGGGCAATTATCTCTGGATGCTTATCGGCAACATCGGTGCGTTCCCACGGGTCGTTTTTTAAATTGAAAAGCAAGGTTTTGCCTTTGTATGCGCTCTTGTAAAGCTTATAATCACCAATTCTAACGGCGTACTCGAATCCTCCTACGGAACGCCAGAACAGTTTGTCGTGTGGGCTCCCGCTCTTACCCTCTAAAATGTAGGGTAGGAGGGTGGTGCCGTCTAATTGGCTTTCTTTTTTCACCTTGCCACCGGCAGCTTCCAAAAAGGTGGGGAAGAGGTCAAGGGAGCTAACCATCTTTTCATAGTGCTGGCCACCTTTTAGTTTTTTTGGCCAAGTGATAAAGAAAGGAACTTTTATCCCGCCTTCGAAAAGCATCCCTTTATGCCCACGATAGGGTCTGTTATCGGCATGTTCGCCACGTCCGCCATTGTCGCTCAAAAAGACCAAAATGGTATTTTCTTTCATGCCGTTCGCAACCAGGGTAGAGTCTATTCGACCTACGTTGGCATCAACGGCATTTACCATAGCGGCATAGATGCTACGGCCACCATACTCTATATGTTTGGTCTGCTCAAGATATTGTTTGGTGGCCTGGTCTGGGGCATGTGGTGCATTATAGGCCAGGTACATGAAAAAAGGTTTGTCGTCTTTTTTGGTGATAAAATCTATGGCCTCATCGGTAAAATCGTCCGTTAGGTACCTTAGTTCATTTTGGGGAACCGGTTCTCCGTTGCGAACGATAGTTTTTATCGGGCCGTCAGGTATTCCCCAGTAATTCATGCCGCCTCCCGCAAAACCGAACCAGTGGTCAAAACCTTGGTGGATCGGGTGAAGGCTGGGGTGGTCGCCCAAATGCCATTTACCGATGGCGCTGGTGCGGTACCCATGTTCCTTTAGGGCTTCGGGAATCATTTTTTCGGAAAGGGGAGTTCCTACCGTATCATCGTTCTCGGAATCGTAAGGCATATTACAATCATGCCCAAAACGGGCTTGGTAGCGTCCGGTCAAGAGTCCGGCTCTAGATGGACTACAATAGGGGTGCGATACATAGGCATTGTCAAAAACGATACCTTCCGAAGCCAATCGGTCGAGGTTAGGGGTGGGGATGTCGGTCGCCCCGTTAAAACCTACATCGGCCCAACCTTGGTCATCGGTCAATACGACAATAATGTTAGGTTTTTTTTCTTGTGCCAAACTTGAAAAAGCGGTCATAAGCGCTAAAGCAAGTGCGTATAGAAATTTTGTGTTCATAAGGAAATCTGTTGTTATTGATTGAATACTATTTTATAGACTAGTGCGGCTTCGGCCTGTTCGGGCTTCTTTCTTGGGGAGGTCACCCACAGGCCTTCCATTGTTTTTTTCCACTTTATTTTTTGCCTGCTGCCCAAGACCGAAATCGATTTTATTTTTTTGTCTTTGGCCTTATCGGCAAAAACGGTCAGTAGCTTTTCTTTGTTTTCACCTGGCCAACCGAGTTGAATGGCATAGACGGTGTTGTCTTTTTGGGTGTAGCGGATATCATTGGAGTTTAAGTCGGCTAAACCTTTTTTTATCGCCCCATAGGCGTTCCAGGCGTCTTTGGGGTCGCGTTTCAAGATGGTGGGGCCTTCACCAAAGGCTACGAAGGGCTTGGTGTTATAAATGGCTTCCCCATAAAGCTTGAGCCAGGCACCGATGCCTTCCATAGCCTTTACCTGTTCTTCGGGGATGGTGCCATCGGCCATGGGACCTGCCGATAAAAGCATTACCCCATTTTTACTGACCACTTCCGCCAACATACGAATGGCCTTATGCGGATTGATCGCGGTACGTTTGGCCTGATTGTAGCACCAAGAACTTCCTAATATAAAATCGGTGATCCAAACATCGGGGGTAATATCCTCCATCGTGGCCCGCTCGACGTTTACCACGGCCAGTTCGGTGGGAAAAAAAGTGCCCTTGGTATTGACCACGACTTCTTTGCCCAAGGCCTCGGCCTTGTTGAAATAGTTGGCCAAGAATTGTTTTCTGTGGCCTTCCTTGATAAAACGTTGCCCAAAATCCATCCAAATATAATCGGGGCAGTGGGCCTCTATGACCTCGTTTAGTTTTTCCAACCAAAGGTCGTTCGCCTCATCATAGCCTAAATTGCCATAAAGTTTACGGTATTTGGGGGCTTGGGGTACTTCAACCGAATCGTATACCCAATTGAATTGGCTTACAGGCCGTAAAAAGGTGTTTTCGTTCTTAGGGTAGAACATCATGTGGAAACCGTGGTGAAAGGTGGCCATGAACTTTAGCTTGCGTTTTTTGGTTTCTTCCCCTATAGCTTTGACCACGTCGATACCGGGACCCATGGCTTTTGAGTTCCATTCGTTCACCTTGCTGTCCCACAACGAAAAGCCATCGTGGTGTTCGGCAATGGAGCCGATGAATCTGGCCCCCATACCTTCGAACATATCGACCCACTCGACGGCATTGAATTTTTCGCCTTTCCACTGGGGGATAAAGTCATGATATTGAAAATCCTTACCATAGGTTGTTTTGTGATAATCGTAAATGTCCTCACCCCAACCTTCACGGTCGTAAATGTACATCCACCTCGGGTACCATTCACTTCCCCAAGCAGGTACGCTATAAACGCCCCAATGGAAGTAAACGCCCAATTTGGCATCGGCAAACCAATCGGGAGCGGCCTTATGTTGTTTCAAACTTTCCCATTCGGGTTTGAATTTTTGCTGGGCCAAGCCTAGGTGGGTAAAGGCAATTAGTAATATGGCAACATATTTTTTCATAGAACATATTGGTATTAAGAATATCTAATCAATTCAGCTCTTGTATTCTTATGTTTCTGTAGATGATTTCTGAGCCTTCGGCCTGTAGGGCTATATTGCCCTTTTCCAAAGGATGGCCTTCCGCATCTAAAAAGTCTTTTAGCTCGTTGACCAGATGTCCGTTTTCAAAGAATCGGGCACTTTGTGAGCCCCTGACCTCTACACGGACCTTGTTCCAACCGTCTACTTCGTAATTACCGTATTTGTCACCTTCTAGGTATGTTTTTTTACCGCTTGAATCGAGTAGTTTTTCAGAACCGTCTTTCTGGAACCACCTTACCTTTGGGCCTTTTATGACCCATAGGTCGCCCGTGTCACCTTCTTGAATCTGGCATTCCAAACAGGTGGGCCAGATGACTTTTTCGCCTTGTACGTGAAAAACTATGCCGGCATCACGTTTGGCGTCTTGTCGGGGAGCGAACTTGCGTTTGCCCCATTTATATTCCAATTCTAGGTTAAAATGACTGTACTCACGTATAGAGGTAATCATTCCGAAAGGGGCCTCATCACCTTTCCAGTCATAGAGGACCTTGATTTTGTTTTTCTTTACTTCAAATAACTCTTGATTGTCGGGAAGGACGTTCGGTGTAATGGTATAGCTGATGCCGAGTTCGTTTTGGGGAAACGGATTGGTCCATTTTACCGATGATTCTTTCTGTAATGATTCTTGTGCCGTAGCGCAAAAGGATACGCAAAGCCATAGAATTGACGTGAAAATCGAAATTCTTTTTCTGTTCATTGGTGTGGTGTTCTAAATTAGGGGGGAAATTCCAAATTTAGGACTTATATCGGAGCAACAGATATTTTATATACTACCACATATGTTTATATTGAAGGAATTAGGGCAAAATAGGAAGCACAAGCACCGTCGTTAAAATGTTTTATGGTTTTATGGGGGATTTTTTTCGGGCTCCCCTAACCACTCCATAACTTACATACGGTTTAGGTTTGATAGGCACTCATCTATTTCTGCCGTTGTTTAAATATTTAATGAAATGGATATTTAAAATTATAGATATGTGTTTATAAAAAATAACACTTATTGTCAAAAAAAATGATGAACGGGTCCATGGCCCTTGCCAAGGCGTCTGTCCTTACCATGGGCAATGGCTTCATTTAGGTAGGAGCACCCTTTTCTTACGGCGGGTTCTAGAGTTAAACCCAAGCTCAATTGTGCCGCAATGGCCGAGGATAGGGTGCAACCAGTTCCGTGGGTGTTCTTTGTGGCGATGTAGTTGTTATAAATAAAAACCGTGTTCTGGGTTTCGTAAAGAAATAAGGTATCGGTCATTTGATCTGAGACTTCCAAGTGTCCCCCTTTCAATAATACCGAGGTTTGAAATCGATTCCCGATTTCCTTGGCGGCCTCACCCAGTTTTTCGGAATCTATTTTTTTGCCGATCAGGAGTTCGGCCTCGGGTAGGTTAGGGGTAATGAGGAGGGCATCGCCCAAAAATGACTTTAGACTGTTCAGGGCTGCCGAGTTCAAGAGTCTGTCACCCGACGTGGCCACCATTACGGGATCTATGACGATATTTCTTATACGGTATTCCTTAAGGGTTTCTTGTACCGCTTCTATGACTTCGGAAGAATGGAGCATTCCTATTTTGACCGCACCGAAGACAATATCCCCAAGAACGGCTTTCAACTGTTTTTTTATATGGGGTACGGGTATGGGGTGAATGTCAAAAACACCCTGGGTGTTCTGGGCCGTAGTGGCGGTTATGACCGATGCCGCAAAAGCCCCATTGGCACTGATACTTTTAATGTCGGCCTGAATACCGGCACAGCCTCCGGAATCGCTTCCGGCTATGGTTAATACACTCTTATAAGTTGAATTCATACAAGGCAGGGAATACGATGGTCATAAAAGAAGCTCAAATGTATCAAATTATTTTAGAAGGAGTCGGGTGACAACGCCTGAGATTTGTCTTGGAAAAACGAACAAATGAATAAAACCAAAATTTGTTGCTAGCCCTGAAATTTTCACTGTATTGCAGCAATGGGAGGCTAGGCATTGAGGCCATATTTCCCTTGTTCTGATCTGTGATATAGAGCTAGTTTACTTCGGATTTTAATTATGCCCAATAATCTGAAAGGAAAACAACACCTCTGTTAGGTACTGGTACCAAAAGGATCTCCGATGAAATACACAGTTGAAAAATGAGTTCGTATACAAAATTTAAGATTTCCCATACACTCCGCCCTTAACACACAACATTAAATGGTCTAGGTTTTTCTTCAACAATATATTTGGGTAACTATAAACACCATTTGCCTGTAGTTTACGGTAATTATTTATTACGCTAACCATTCTTTTATGAAGTTCTCCCTTAAGACCGGCATTCTTGCCGTAGTTTTGACTTTTGTCTATGCAATTAATTCAAATGCGCAACTTGAAAACAACCGCTACAAGGTTGATGTAAATCCGCAAGATCTTGCAACCTGTGGGGGTGTCAACAACTCGTTGGAAGAAGTGACGATCCTAGGTAAAAATGCCAATTGTCACGATTTTAGTATCACTTTCGATCTTCCCCTAGGTATTGAGTATGTATCGGGCACGGTAACTATTACGGCCCAATCCGGTTCAGGGGACTATGTCATTTCCGAGGGGGGAACGTCGTCCGATCCCATCTTTACCATTCTGCGGCCCAATGATGAAAATTGGCAAGTAAACGATGTGGTAACCTTTACCTTTGAACGGAGTGCCAATTGCGATGCCGTTGAGTTTTCCGGTTCTGGAGGCATCTTCAAAGATGCCTATACGATCAACTTCCAAGATGCGGGTGGGGCCAATTCAGATTCGGAGAGCGATCCCCCTTCCTACGATTTAATGGCGGCATCGTTGAACATTTCTTCCATACCTACAATAAATGCCAACGTAGGCCAAACTTATGTAAGGGATATTGTAATCGCACAAGGGGGAAATGGCTGTACCGAAAGCTTTACCTATTATGTAAATATAGGTGAGGACGTAAGGGATGGCTATTCCTTGTCCTATAACGGAACTCCCTTGAAAACTATATCGGAAGTAGACGGGGTGTATACGTATAACATAGATTTAAATGTATCCCCGTTCGAAAAGGCTGTGGGCAATATCAACAGTTGCTTCGAAAACGGCGAGACCATTGTCTTACAGGAAGAATTTAGGGTAGACGATTGTATAGACACGGCCGTAGTGCATAATGCCTATTGGGGATGTAGCCCGGGGGAAACATGTCAGGCGGCGTCGCCACAGACGGGTTCCTTGAATTTTGGGACGAGCGTACCTGCCATAGCCTTGACCAAAGTAGGATCTACAACGCCAGATTTATGTAATGCGGTTACCTATACCGTTAAAATAGAGAATACCAAAACGACCGAAGGCTCCATGGCCTTGGACGTGGGTATTAACTTGGGAATGGGCCACAACACCTCGGCCGTAACCACTAAATATACGAATCCCCTTTGGGATTTTGATTATTACAATACAAGACAGGTCTCAAATTTCAGGTTTGGGACCAATGCTTCTTTTGAACCGGGTACAAAGCCTAGTACATCATATCCGGGCAGGGGGTCTGGCAATACCATATCCATACCGCCTAATTTCTTTACTTCGGATCCCGATGGGCCGAACTACGGTTTTGATGATTTGGACAAAGACGGCTTCTATGACGATTTGCCTCCGAATGCTTCAACGGAACTGTCCTTCGATTTTGAAATATCCCCTAGGGATGTCTGTGGTACAGGAAGATATGATTATATGGGGTGGGAGCACACCTATTTCGATGTCTATTTTAAAGATCAGTGTAAAGGAGATCGTGTCCCTGAGCGTATAGACCTTAACTACTTCAATATCCTTCGTGATTACCAGAGCGTAACCGAAATTGAGGCGCCCACCGATATTACAAACAATGAGGATTTTACCTTAAAAATAGCTCCCTCGATATATGCGGGCGGTTCGGGTAGGCCTACCATCGACGGCGATGCCATATTCTCCAACAAGGCCAGCTCGTTGTGGACCATAACCATCGATGTGCCTGCCGGAATGGAGCTCCAGGCATCGGCTTCCCCTGATTTTTCGCAATCGGGAAGCCAGATTACGTATACCACTACGAACATGAGTGGTAACACTTTTAAGGAATGGGTAGAATTTCCATTGACATATACCTGTGGTACCAACGGAATGAAAAGCATATCCTATACCACTAATTTTACGGCTACGGGATCGAGCGGGGTTTGTTGGAGCCAAGACATACACTGTGGTACGGTTAATATTTTTACGCATTGCCCAGGCGGTTGTGTCGGTCCGGTAATCGAAGATTTTACCGCTGAAAGGATTACGGCCGGATGGACGGATGAAACCATGTCTACGACGGTTGTGCTCGACGAGAATACCGACGGTATCAAAAAGTATTTGGCGGGAGATCAAATGAAAGTGACCACCAAGGCCTCCATTAACAATGTTTCCCTCGATAACCTTTATTTCGACCTTACTTATAATACGGCCAGTGCCGCTGCAGGAGGTGCGGGAATAATTACCTTGGTCGATTCTAAAATTACGATCAATGATACCCCGTCTACATCCCAATCGGGAGTTTTGGCGAATGCCCCTGTTTTGACCACCAACGGTTCCACGGAACACCTTTTGACCTTTGACCTAAGCGACGATCGAAGTTTGATAGGTCCGGGTTACGAATATGAAGGCGACGCTACAGAGAGCGATGTGGTCGAACTGGAACTGATCTTTGAGTTCAGTAAAGATTTTCAAGTTGTCGATTATTTTGAGCTTACCAACTTCAGGGGAGAGTTTTATGCCTATACGGATTCCGCACATACGGAAGCGAACAGGGTAGGTTGTGATACTTGGGGCGATCGCGCCTATTACTCCAGACCCAATATTTATGGCAGTAACCAAACCCGATCGGGCGAGGGCTGTACGCCTTCACTGGGCTATATGTACTTTACACATAATATGTCACCTAGCGACATGTTTGCCGATGAGTACCGCCCTATGACCATTTGGGAGTCCACGGTCGTAGATATCCCCGAAGGGGCAAGGTTTACCGGTAACGTTACGTCCAACGCTTTCAGCAGCAACAACTATTCTACCGCAACGGGCGAGTTTGTTGCAACGGAGAGCAACGGACAGGTGATAATAACACCGGGACCGAATTTTGTGAACAGGGACCAAACGGGCTTGGTGTACCAAAGGTTCGAGGTAGAGTTTGTGGGTACCTGCAATTCGCCTACGGAGGCTTCGTACGATTATACGATCAACTATCAGGATTTTGCCTATGCAAGCCCTGTCAGTACGAGTTTTACGAATACCAATAAATTCAGCTATACACAGCCTACCTTTATTGTGCAATCTCCCTTGCCTACGGTCAACGGAGACGCCTATAAAGTAGATTTCGACGTAAATATTAGCAATACGAGTCCCCAGGATATCGACTACAACTGGTTACAGGTTACGGTACCCGTGGGAATAAACATTACCGATGCCTTCAGTGTTTCCGGAGGTGTCGAGACTGCGGTCAATTTTTATCAGGCAGGGGATAAAACATGGATAGAGGCCGGGGCCATAGCTTCTGGCGCTACCAAATCGATTCGCTTTAAGGGCGATTTTGAGGATTGCTCCGATCTAACGGTCTTGGTAGAACATGGATGGGATTGTTTGGGCTATCCAGGGTATCCCGATACCCATGTCGATGTATCCGATTTTCAGGCGGTCGGTGCGTCTTGCTATCAGAATTCGACCTCCATTACCTTGGAACCTAAAAATGCACAGGTTCAGATAGGTATTACCGATCAGCCCGTGTCATCACAAGATTTGTGTACCCCTTTTCATGTAGAATTGGACATCATAAGTGCGCAATTGGCCGACTTGGTCAATCCGAGATTGGAATTTGCCATTCCCGGAGGTGCTACAGGTATCGATATTGTGGAAGCCGAGGTAGAATATCCCAAAAATTCGGGTAATTCCGAAACGGTAAGCGTTACCATTACCGATGGGACGGCAACGGTAAACCTGATGGAACATTCGGGTATTGCCGCCATAAGCGGTATTGCCGGTAATCCGGCCAATAATTCGGTCGACGACCGAACTGCACATGTAGACCTTGAGCTGCAGTTGATGTGCGATTTTATTTCCAACTCACCACTTACCTTTAAGGTATATGGTGAGAGTCCGTGTGGCGACCCGGCTTTTGGCAATGGTTCCCGTGTGGTTTCCGATGCGATAGAGGCAACGGGGGCCGTGGCACCCTATGACGCTTTAAGCACCATTAACCTACCAGGTTTTGGAGCCCCGATCCAAGGGTGTGGCGTTACCGAAACCATAAATGTGGAGACTTTGATAGCCGGTTCCAATAGCACCGGGGCTTCCGATTATGCCTTGATTGAGCTAAGGCCGGGCATTGAATATGTCGATGCTTCGTTTACAGGTACGGGAACCCATGTGGCAACCTTTGAATCTGTTACGACCGTGGGCGACCATCAAGAGATTATTATAAAATATCCGGCCGGGGTAGCACCGGGCGAGAGCATTTCCTTCGACTTTGATTTTATAACGACCAATGAAGGTATTTGCGATGATACCGAAGAAATACATATTACAAATTATGTAACGGTAGGTACCATGTCTTGCGGGGGCACTGCCTGTTCCGAATTTCAGGTATCCACAGGGTTCTCGTACGAGACCATGCCTTTGGAGAAACCGGTTTTGGCGGGCACCGCGAACGACAGCTTCTTTACGGTAGATACCGGCAATAACTACGAATATAACTTGTCGATAGATATAGAGAACCTCAGTGCCTTGGATGCCGCTGCTGGTTATACCTATAATGTGTACTGTGCCGATGTAAACGGGGAAATTTTGGGAGCCGCCATTGCCACGGGAACGGTCGCTTCTACGGTACCAAATTCTTCGACTATTGTCGAGGAAATCGTGTTTACCACTGCGGGTGCCGCTTGTTCGGGCAACAACCTTATCGTAGAGTTTCTGCCTTCAAGTACCAACTGTCAATGTGAGGCCATACAGATTGAGGTTCCGGTAGTTTCCGGTGCTCCGCTGAATTTGGACAACGATAACGATGGTATTCCCGATGTGATAGAGGTATATAACGGGGATGCCGATGGCGACGGGGTTTTGGACTATGAGGATCCGGATTTCTGTGCTGCCAATTTTGATGGCGTCGACGGATGGGATTGCGCCACCATGGGCTTGCCAGACCCCGATGCTGATTTGGATGGCGATGGAACCCCCAATTATTACGATACCGATTTCCCTGCCTGTGGCGGACTGAACGCCAATGGGGTTTGTATCAATTTTGATACGGATGGAGACGGGGTTCCCAACCATTTGGACTTGGATTCCGATAACGACGGTATTACCGATATCGTTGAGTTGGGAGAAGGAAATAAAGATGCCGATGGCGATGGGGTATTGGATAACCTAACCGATGTGGATAACGACGGACTTGCGGATGTTGTCGATAACGATACGACAGATGGTCCCGAAGGTAGTGTTCCATGTACGCCGCAAATCGGTTGTGTACAGACCAATTCCACTTCGAATATTTTTGACACGGACGGCGATGGTACAACTGATAATTCGGGAGATTTCGACGGGGACGGAATTATTAATGCTTACGATTTGGATAGTGATAACGACGGTATTCTGGATACGGTCGAGGCACAGGCCACAAGTAGCTTTAACGCTCCAGGAGCAATCGATCCGGCAACGGGCATTCCCGTGGTGGGGACCGATACCGATGGCATTGATCCCATCGATACCGATGGTGATGGTAACCCTGATTACCTAGACCTCGATGCCGATAACGACGGTGTTACCGATACATTGGAAGCCGGTGGTGCCGATACCGATGGCGATGGGGCCATTGATGGTTTTACCGATGCCGATGGCAATGGTGTTGCCGATAGTGTGGATGCTACACCGCTGCCTGATGGGGATTCTGATAATGACGGTGTTTTAGACCGATTGGATCTGGACTCCGATAACGATGGTATCCCCGATGTAACCGAAGCTGGAGGCGTCGATGGCGATGGCGATGGTATCATAGATACGTTTATGACCGATGCCGATAATGATGGTCTTGCCGATAGTGTAGACCCTGTAGGGCCTGCTACGGCGGGTACGCCCTTGGAAAATCCGGATACCGATGGCGATGGTTTGGATGATCGATTGGACCTCGATTCCGATAACGACGGTATTCCCGATGTGCTTGAAGCTGGAGGTACGGATCCCGACAACGATGGTAGGATCGGTACAGGGGCCATAGCGGATGATGACGGCGACGGACTTTCGAATATTGTGGATACGGACGATAATACCACCCAAGGTACTCCGGGTGATGGCGGGGGAACTGCCTTGCCGATATCTGATTTTGACGGCGATGGCCTACCCGATTATTTGGATATTGATTCTGATAACGATGGCATTACCGATACTACCGAGGCCGGGGGTACGGACGTGGACGGTGACGGAAGGATCGATGGTTTCGATGATACGACGACTACCGACGGTTGGGACGATGCTACGGCAGCTTCTCCCTTACTAATTCCTGATACCGATGAGGACGGTAAATCGGATTACTTGGACATCGATGCCGATGATGACGGTATTCCCGACAATGTAGAGGCACAGACAACAGCAGGTTATGTGGCCCCGGCCAATGCAGAGGCTACCAATGGATTGGATACCAATTATCCAACCGGACTGACCCCTGTAGATACGGATGGCGACCTAATTCCTGATTACTTAGACCCTGATTCCGATAACGATGGGGTGTACGATGTGTTCGAGGCAGGGCAAGGTATCATTATGGATCCTTTGGCCGACAGCGATAACGATGGACTGAACGATGCCTTTGACGATACGCCCGGTAATGATGTCAACAACGACCTGGATATAGGGGCCCTTGCTACCGATAATGTAGACGACCTAGATCCGAACGAGGTAGACTTTAGGTCAATATTGGATACCGATGGCGATGGTATTATGGATACGGTCGATATCGATGACGATAATGACGGAATTTTGGATGTGGATGAAAATAATTGTAGCTATATCACTACCAGTCAAACCTTACATTCGAATATTAGTACTTTACAAAGTGCCAATGCCGTAGTGGAAGCTGGGGTAAAATACTTCTTCGACATCGAGAACGTGGCTACCGGAGGTATTCTGACCGGAGTGGCCCAAGATGGAGTTTTCGAAGGAAGGACCATCAATGTTTACTTGACCGAGCCTGCTCGGGGAGGGGCGACAATTAATGGCAGTACGGCCGTTTATTATTCCGATTTCACCCAAAATACGGTAGATCCATCGAGTGGGGGAATCGTAAACAATGGCTATTACCTGTTCTACGCCATTGTAGATTTGAACGGAAACGGAACTTATGAAGACGGTGTGGACGAACTGTTGGGGCCTGTAGATCCCTTGGTGCCCACAAGTATTCCGGTATCAACGAATAGCGGATCCTTATATTTCTATTACAACGACGGACAGTTCGATGACAACCTGGCCAACATAACTTACGGAATTAAGACCGAGAATTGTGATACCGATGGGGATGGTATTCCCGATAGTATTGATTTGGATTCCGATAACGATGGTATTCCCGATATAACCGAAGCCGGAGGTACCGATACCGATGGTGACGGACGTGTAGACTACCCGACTCCCGGTGATCCAACTTCTATGGTCGATGCCAATAACGATGGTTTGGCCGATGAATTTGAAACCAACCCGCTTCCGGACGAAGATTCCGATAACGATGGGGTAAAGGATAGATTGGATCTGGATTCCGATAACGATGGTATCCCCGATGTAACCGAAGCGGGCGGATCGGATGCCGACGGAGATGGAGTTATCGATACCCATGCTACGGATACTGACCATGACGGTCTGGCCGATAGCGTAGACCCTGTTGGTCCGGCTACCTCGGGTACACCTTTGGAAAATCCGGATACCGATGGTGATGGAAGGGATGATCGATTGGATACGGATTCGGATAACGATGGTATTTCCGATGTAACCGAAGCAGGTGGTTCAGACCCTGATAACGATGGTATCATTGGTACCGGACCTATTGAGGATGCCGATGGTGACGGACTTTCTGATATAGTGGATACGGATGGCACTGGTACGGCACTACCGATAGATGATTTTGATGGGGACAATGTACCCAACCATTTAGACCTGGATTCCGACAACGACGGTATCCTCGACGTCCTCGAATCGGGCAACGGAGCCTTGGATACGAACAACGACGGTATGATCGATAGCAACGATACCGGCTTCGCGGATGCGGACAACAACGGTCAGGCCGATAGCTCCGAGGGTACCACACCGGTGAACACCGATGGTACGGGCAACCCCGACTACCTCGATATCGACGCCGATGACGACGGTATTCCCGACAACGTGGAGGCGCAGCCTACAACGGGTTATGAGGCTCCTGACAACACCTTCGATGCCAATGGAGTGGATACGAACTATCCGAATGGTATCACGCCTGAGGACACCGATGGTGACGGTACGCCCGATTATTTGGATGCCGATTCCGATGATGATGGATATTCAGATGTAGTGGAGGCCGGACAAGGTAGCCTTACAGGTACGGACACCGATGGAGATGGTCTCGACGACGGCTTCGACGATACCCCGGGCAACGACGTGAACAACGATTTGGATGCCGGTGCCATCGATACGGATAATGATGACGATACAAATACCGATGAGGTTGATTTTAGGTCGATTTTGGACCACGACCAAGACGGTATTCCAGATACGGTGGACCTCGACGACGATAACGACGGCATTGCCGACGTGGACGAGTCCAAGGGCACCGACCCAAGTGCGGACGACGACAACGACGGCGTTCCGAACTACTTGGACGATGACCCTGCCGATCCAACGATCGGGGACGACAATGGAATGGTGGAGCCGGACTTCGACTTTGACGGTGACGGCATACCGAACCACTTCGATTTGGATAGCGACAACGACGGTATCCTCGACGTCCTAGAATCGGGCAACGGAGATTTGGATACGAACAACGACGGTATGATCGATAGCAACGATACCGGCTTCGCGGATGCGGACAACAACGGCCAGGCCGACAGCTCCGAGGGTACCACACCGGTGAACACCGATGGTACGGGCAACCCCGACTACCTCGACATCGACGCCGATGACGACGGTACTCCCGACAACGTGGAGGCGCAGCCTACAACGGGTTACGTAGCTCCCGCGGATGCCTTCGATGCGAACGGAGTGGATACGAACTATCCGGGAGGATTGGTGCCCGAGGACACCGATGGTGACGGTACGCCCGATTATTTGGATGCCGACTCCGATAATGATGGTATCGACGATGTACTGGAAGCCGGTCAGGGCACCCTTACAGGTACGGACAGTGATAACGACGGTCTTGACGACGGCTTCGACGATACCCCGGGCCACGACGTGAACAACGATTTGGATACTGGGGCCGACGGAACCGATAATGAAGACGATGCCGACCTAACGGAAGTGGACTTTAGATCGGTACTTGACCACGACCAAGATGGTATTCCAGATACGGTGGACCTCGATGACGATAACGACGGCATTGCCGACGTGGACGAGTCCAAGGGCACCGATCCAAGTGCGGACGACGACAACGACGGCGTTCCGAACTACTTGGACGATGACCCTGCCGATCCAACGATCGGGGACGACAATGGAATGGTGGAGCCGGACTTCGACTTTGACGGTGACGGCATACCGAACCACTTCGATTTGGATTCCGACAACGACGGTATCCTCGACGTCCTAGAATCGGGCAACGGAGATTTGGATACGAACAACGACGGTATGATCGATAGCAACGATACCGGCTTCGCGGATGCGGACAACAACGGCCAGGCCGATAGCTCCGAGGGTACCACACCGGTGAACACCGATGGTACGGGCAACCCCAACTACCTCGATATCGACGCCGATGACGACGGTATTCCCGACAACGTGGAGGCGCAGCCTACAACGGGTTATGAGGCTCCTGACAACACCTTCGATGCCAACGGAGTGGATACGAACTATCCAAACGGTATCACACCCGTGGACACCGATGGTGACGGTACACCCGATTATTTGGATGCCGACTCCGATGATGATGGATATTCAGATGTAGTGGAGGCCGGACAAGGTAGCCTTACAGGTACGGACAGCGATAACGACGGTCTTGACGACGGCTTCGACGATACCCCGGGCCACGACGTGAACAACGATTTGGATACTGGGGCCGACGGAACCGATAATGAAGACGATGCCGACCTAACGGAAGTGGACTTTAGATCGGTACTTGACCACGACCAAGATGGTATTCCAGATACGGTGGACCTCGATGACGATAACGACGGCATTGCCGACGTGGACGAGTCCAAGGGCACCGATCCAAGTGCGGACGACGACAACGACGGCGTTCCGAACTACTTGGACGATGACCCTGCCGATCCAACGATCGGGGACGACAATGGAATGGTGGAGCCGGACTTCGACTTTGACGGTGACGGCATACCGAACCACTTCGATTTGGATTCCGACAACGACGGTATCCTCGACGTCCTAGAATCGGGCAACGGAGATTTGGATACGAACAACGACGGTATGATCGATAGCAACGATACCGGCTTCGCGGATGCGGACAACAACGGCCAGGCCGATAGCTCCGAGGGTACCACACCGGTGAACACCGATGGTACGGGCAACCCCGACTACCTCGATATCGACGCCGATGACGACGGTATTCCCGACAATGTGGAGGCGCAGCCTACAACGGGTTATGTAGTTCCCGCGGATGCCTTTGATGCCAACGGAGTGGATACGAACTATCCTAACGGTATCACACCTGAGGACACCGATGGTGACGGTACGCCCGATTATTTGGATGCCGACTCCGACAATGATGGTATTCTGGATATTGAAGAAGCAGGACAAGGCAGCCTTACGGGAACCGACAGCGATAACGACGGTCTTGACGACGGCTTCGACGATACCCCGGGCAACGACGTGAACAACGATTTGGATACTGGGGCCGACGGAACCGATAATGATGATGACCCAACAACTCCTGAAGTAGACTTTAGGGAGATGGGAGATAGTGATGGCGACGGCGTACTTGATACCCAAGAAGAGGCCGATGGTACCGATCCGAACAATCCTTGTGATTACGTAATCGAGCATGTTACCTTGGATTTCTCTGGCGATTACCTAGTTGCCGATTGTGACGGGGACGGGGTAACCAATGGTCAAGAGTTGGAAGACGGGACCAATCCGGAAGATCCATGTGATTACGATGAGGCTAGCATAAGCTTGGAGCAAGGAGGCGATTATCTGATCTCCGATTGTGATGAAGATGGTCTGACCACTTCACAAGAAGAGGCCATAGGCACGGATCCGAACAATGCCGATACCGATGGGGATACAATCCCCGATGGCCAGGAACTGGAGGACGGTACCGATCCCTTGAATCCTTGTGATTCCATAAATGGAGTACCTACCTTGGAAGCAGGCTGTGATCCGGAATTGGTAGAGACCGGCATTTCGGTCACCAACGAGATCATAACACCGGACAACGACGGGGTAAACGACTACTTCGAGATCGACAACATCGAGTCGTTCCCGAACAACAAGGTACAGATCTACAACCGTTGGGGCGTACTGGTGTACGAGATGTCGGGCTACGACAACGGTCCCGCTTCCTTTAGGGGCGTCTCCAACGGAAGGGCGACGATCCAAGTGGATTCCAAATTGCCTGTAGGGGTGTACTTCTATGTGATCAAATACGAAAACAAGGGAGAATACCTGAGCAAGGCAGGTTACCTATATGTCAACAGATAAATTTCCTCCAATACAAACGATAAACATGAAAAAACTAGTTATAGCGGTCCTGTCGATTTTTGCCGGCCTTGTCTCGGCCCGTGCCCAGCAGGACGCCCAGTACACACAGTATATGTACAATACGATTGCGGTGAACCCGGCCTATGCGGGTTCCCGGGGCGTGTTCAGCATTGCGGCCCTGCACCGCTCGCAGTGGGTGGGCCTCGAGGGGGCGCCTACCTCCCAGACCCTGAACTTCCATACCCCGGTATCGAACTCGGTGGGCCTGGGCCTCTCGGTGGTGAATGACGAAATCGGCAACGGCACCAACCAGGATACCTATATCGACGGGGTTTTTTCCTATACGGTGCACACCTCGGAGGAAGGGAAGCTGTCCTTCGGCCTGAAGGCGGGAGGCCACCTTTTGAACATCGACTTCTCGAAGCTGAGGAACTACGGTGCGGAGAGCAACCTGCCCAACATCGACAACAAGTTCGCGCCCAATTTCGGGGCAGGGGTATACTACCATACGGAGCGTTTCTATGCGGGACTATCGGTGCCGAACTTTTTACAGACGGAGCACTTCGACAATTCCAACACCGACAGCAGTTCTTTTCTGGCGGAGGAGCGTATGAACCTCTACCTTATCACGGGCTATGTGTTCGATATGAACCAAAGGTGGAAGTTCAAGCCTGCGGCCTTGGTCAAAGCGGTTAAAGGGGCGCCCTTGCAGATCGATCTCAGCGCGAGCTTTCTGTTTAACGACAAGTTCTCCTTGGGGGCGGCCTATAGATGGGATGCGGCAGTGAGTGCGCTCTTCGGTTTTCAGTTGAGCGACCAGCTTATGCTGGGGCTGGCCTACGACAGGGAGGTCACCGATCTTGGGGCGGCACGCTTCAACGACGGCTCCTTCGAGATATTCCTAAGATACGAGTTCCTTACCCGCTACAAACGAGTACTAACCCCTAGATTCTTTTAACGACCCGATATGAAAAGAGCAAAATATATTTTCTGCGCCCTCGCCGTAATAACCTGTATCGCCCAAGGACAGGAGAGAAAACTGGAAAAGGCCGAGAACAGGTTCTCCGACTTCGCCTATGCACCGGCCATACGGTCCTATGAGGACCTGGTGGCCGACGGGTATAGTGAAGAGCGGATATTCAAGAACCTCGGCAACGCCAATTACTACAACGCCAGGTACGCCGAGGCATCGAAGTGGTACGGGAAGCTCTTCGAGCTCGATACGGCCGATATCGACCCCGAATACATCTACCGCTACGCCCAGACGCTCAAGTCCTTGGAGGATTACGAAGCCTCCGACAGGTGGATGAACAGGTTCAGGGAGGCCAGGGCCAACGACCGGCGCGCGGAACGCTTCGGCGAGAACACGGACTATCTGGAGCGGATAGAGGCCAATTCGGGTAGGTACGAGATCCAGAATTTAGGGCTCAATTCCAAGGTGTCCGATTTTGCACCTTCCTTTTACGGGGAGGACCTGATCTTTTCGACCGCCCGTGACAGCGGCCTCCTGTCAAAGAAGATCCACAAGTGGAACAACGGCTCCTTTTTGAACCTGTACAAGGCTTCACAAGATGGGCAGGGAAATTTTATCGGGGTAGATAGACTTTCCAATAGGCTGAACAAAAAAACACACGAGTCCTCCACGGCCTTCACCAAGGACGGCAAGACCATGTACTTTACCCGGAACAACTCCAACAACGGCAAGTTCTCAAGGGATGAAGAAGGGATCAGCAGGTTGAAGATCTACAGGGCAAGGTTGGTGGACGGCGAATGGAAAAATATCGAGGAGCTTCCCTTTAACGATGATGGCTACTCGGTGGCCCACCCTGCACTGAACAAAGAGGAAAACAAGCTGTATTTCGCCTCCGATATGCCGGGAACGGTCGGGGAGTCGGATATTTTTGTGGTGGACATCCACGGGGACAGTAGCTTCGGCACGCCCCAAAACCTGGGCCCCAAGATCAATACGGAGGCCAGGGAGACCTTTCCCTTCATAACGGGTTCCGACGTACTTTATTTTTCCAGTGACGGGCACCCTGGGCTGGGCGGACTCGATGTGTTCGCGATCGATCTAAAGGAAATGGGAGCGGGCCAGGTGGTGAACGTAGGCAGGCCCCTGAACGGGGAGGAGGACGATTTTTCGTATATAATCGATGAAGAGACCCTAAAAGGCTTCTTCGCCTCGAATCGCGAAGGCGGACATGGGGATGACGATATCTACAGTTTTACGGAGACAAAGCCATTGGACCTCAAGTGCCATACCTTGATAGCCGGAACGGTCAGGGACGAGGAGACCGGCGAGCTGTTGGCCCATGCCGCCGTTACTTTATATGACAAGGAAAACCATGTGGTCTCCACATCGCGGACCGATGCCGACGGGGCCTTTAACATGGAAGGCGACTGCAAGGACGGAAATTACAAGGTAGTGGCCTCAAAAAGCGATTACGACGATGGCGACAAGGTGTTCGCCACGGTCAAGGGAAAGGATGCCACGGGCATAGAGGTGGTATTGGCCAAAACCGTAAGACCGGCACCGCTGGGAACCGACTTGGCGAAGTACCTGGGCATCGAACCGATCTATTTCGATTTCGACAAATACTTTATCCGGGAGGACGCCAAGATAAGCATCAAAAAGGTATTGGCCTATTTGAACGAATTTCCGGAGGTGAAAGTACAGGTACGTTCCCATACCGATTCGCGTGCCAACGATGCCTACAACATGTGGCTGTCGACCAACAGGGCGAAGTCCACGGCGGATTATCTAATTGCCCAGGGCATTCCTGAAAACCGGATCTCCTTTGAGGGCTTCGGGGAAACCCAATTGACGAACGAGTGTAGCAATGGGGTGCCCTGTACCAAAGTACAACACCAAATGAACAGGCGTTCTGAATTTATAGTGGTGGAATAAAGGAAAATAGACCGACCAACCAAGAAGGGATGGAGCATGGCTTCGTCCCTTTTTTTATATCACATTTTTTCGTTTAGGTAAACTCGTACGTAACAGAATATTGAAAAGCGCTATAGCTCTTAAATACTCAGTTTAAAGCTTAAAAGGGAGATGATAATTCATGATTCGTCAACTGTGTCTATTGTTGGGTTTATCGATGAAATGCACTTTTGTCGTTTCTCTTCGCATACAAAGTATAGGTTTTCCCATACAATTAGCTGTGCTTGACAACAATATTCATAATATTATATTTTCTGATACTATATTTAAGAACATTAACTATATTGTAGTAGGCTTTTGCTTACAAAGTACTACAAGAACACTAACCATTACATTATGAATTATTATTTACAATAAGTATAAATGCTCTGATTGTCAATAGCAGGTAAATTATACTACTCAGTTTCGTCCTCAAAATTTAGCAACCTGTAAAGGTTTCTATAATTCTTCTTAAGGTTTACTTATAAATGGTAAAAACCATTTTAAAACTCTTAGGGATATTCAACTTACTTACGTTTGGGGTTTTAAGTATCGTTTTGACCATTAAAAGTCACTTTGTCCCCATTCAACTATACATATGGCGTATAGGACCTCAAAAGCCAGTTCAATAAGAATAAAAGGGCTTTTTTGCCCTTAGAATTTCCAATTATTTGAAAACAAGTTAGTCGTTAGCAAATCACTACTTGAATCAAATAAGAATCAAGATATATCAAAGAAATAACCTGTTTGTTTTTTTGGTGATAAGACTGTTCCCTTCAATAGCACATTATGAAAATAAATCCCCGAAAAACAAATAACAAGTTACTGACAATGGTGTTTCTACTATTCACCGTAGTCAGTTCTTTTGCCCAGCTGAGTGATTTGCATTACCTGCCACCGCTTACCGAGACGAACCAAAATTATATCATTGATCAATCTGTATATCTTTCCACTCCCGAACTGATACCTTTTGATGTAGACATTTACATAGGAACTTCATCAACCCCGGTAGCAACGGTCCCTGTTTCCAATACGGTACCGTATACCTATGTATTGCCCGAAAAAGAGAATGGAATAACATTGCTGCCCAATGCGGAAGTCGGGTTGGTTAGCAGTACTGCCGGCTTGCGCTTAGAGGCACCGGGAGGACAAAAATTTTACGCCAATTATAGAGGCAATAGTAATGCCCAAGGCGTTTCTTTAACCTCTAAGGGACGTGCGGCATTAGGAAGGCATTTTAAATGGGGCGGTATTCCTTTTCTACATGACAGAAATATTTTTAATGCTGTCTTAGGGGTTATGGCTACGGAAGATAATACAACAGTTACAGTTTCAGATTATGATCCTGATTGTGTTTTTAGATTAGGAAATAATGGTAAAGGCTTAACCGATGACACGATTACTATTACTTTAAATAAAGGAGAATCTTATGTTTTGGAGGCTGAAGGAAATAATGGGGACGCCAATAGATATGGATGGTTAGGTGCAGATATTATATCAGATAAGGATATCGCTATTAGTACAGGTCATATTTTACTTGGTGTTATTCCCGGGTCCAATATACAGGATGGGGGTACGGATCAGCCCGTACCTATAGATATCATCGGGCGGGAATATGTTTTTATTAGGGGGGGGGGAACCGATGCCTTAGAATTTCCAATAATAATTGGAACGGCCAGTGGCACCGATATTTTTATAAATGGCTCTACAACACCTATTGCCACTATAAATGATGGCGAATACTTTGTAGTGCCAGGATCGAACTATTCAGGAAGTACGGCGGGTAATAACATGACCGTAACTACGTCTAAAAACGTATATGCCTACCAATGTTTGGCAGGTAGTTCTTCGGGGGCAACTATTGGAATGAACTTTATAGCCCCGGTGAATTGTTTGCTTCCCGATAATGTAAACAACATTAGTACTATTGAAGATCTGGCAGGAAAAACAATAGATGGCGGATTGACCATCTTGGCATCCAACAGTACTCCTGACGCCAATATTGTTGTAACCGCCAATGGTCTTCCGGTCACCTTGCCTGCTGCTATACCGGCCACGGGCTTACCTTGGAAAAGCTTTTATATTCCAAATTTGACCGGGAATATTTATGTGCAATCTTCAGGGGCAATCGCTGTTGGGGTTGTCGGTTTGAGTGGCGCATTGGGAACAGGCGGGTACTTCTCCGGTTTTGACACGGTACCTGTGGTGGATTACTCCATTTCAGGATCGGGATGTCTTGGAAGCACCATTACACTTACGGAAAATTTTGATACCTACCAATGGTTTAACGATGGGGTTGCCATACCGGGGGCCACGAGTGGAAGCTATACGCCTACCGAAATTGGGGAGCATTACGTAAATGTTTCTAAAAGTGGTTGCGATTACAACTCTAACGTAATCCAGGTATTTTATTGTAATCCGGACATTTACATTAATAAGACCGCTGACAAAACAAGCCTGTCGGAAGGGGAAACGGTAAGCTTTACCATCACCGTGGAAAGTCTAGGTTTAGACGATACAACGGGCCTCGTAATTACCGATGCCCTGCCACCAGGTTTGACCCTTGTTAGCGCAACGCCGAGCAAGGGAACGTGGTCCGCTCCCAATTGGAACGTGGGCGATTTGGTAAAGGGCGAAAAACAATCGCTTGTTATCGTCGCCTCGGCTGACGATATCGATGCCCCGATTGCCTCGCGAAGTATAACGAATACCATCTCCAACGCCCAAGATCAAAGCGATTCCAATTCATCCGTAGATGATACGACAGAGGTGATCACTATAGAAAATTTAGATGATGACAACGATGGGGTTCCCGATACTTCCGATGTCTGTGAAGGATACGACGATACCCTCGATACCGATCAGGATGGAATTCCCGACGGATGTGATAGTGATGATGACAATGATGGAATTCCCGATTCGGACGAGTGTGTTCCGCTACCGGCATCGGTTATCGGGGTACAGGACATTTCAGTGAGCTGGATCGATTTTGAATTTAACAAGATAATAGGAAACACCTATTGGTCCGGTAGAAGTGGCAGCGATAATGAATGGGGACCAATAGGCACTTTCGACCTAGGTCCCTTAAATTCAAATTTGGCGGGAATTACGGTCACGATTACCACGGTTTCCAATGAACCGGATGATGCCCGACTTTATATGGGGGCATCGTCGGGAAGTTTCCTAGGCGGGCATGCGGGGTTTATCCTCGAATTCTCGGAGCCCGTTGATATTAGAAGGGAGGCCACGGCAGGCGTTGCTTTCAGTTCCGGTGAGATCGAAACCTACCAGTCAGGTAGCCAAATGCACTACGTTTACGGCGATACGCCGGCTAGTGTTACCGTTACTACCGATGATGGTTCGGGTATTGCAGGTATCGAAGCAAACGGTAGTGGGGGATCGAGTCCCATTGTAGCGGAGAGTTACGGTACGACCTATTTTTATATGGATTGGGACGATAATATTGTTCCCAGTACCCAGCAGTTTCGAATGGAAATCGGTGAATTCCCAAGAATAGTGACTACCGATACCGATGGTGACGGCATCGTGGATTGTAAAGATTCGGATAGTGATAACGATGGTTGCCCCGATGCCTTGGAGGGCGATGCAAGTTATGATTACGGCGATATTGATGGAAACCTTAGACTTACGGCAACCGTAGATGCGAACGGTATTCCTGGGGGAACTTCCCAAGGTAGGGGAACGTCGTTGGACAATTTGCAACAGGCCGACGAATGTTCGGAATGTGATCCCGACCATCCCTTATTTGAAGATATCGATGGCGATACCATCGGTGACGCCTGCGACGAGGATGATGACAATGACGGTATAACCGATGCCTTGGAGTGTACTCCGGCAAAAGGTTCGGTGTCATCGGGAGACGGCACACTTTTGCTTGCCGGGGAGTATAATAATGGCAACGGGGTCGATCAACAATTTACGATTACATCAACGGAATACAATATAGAGGATAAAACTGGGCCGGCCTATAACGGTTTACAAGTGCGATGGAATCAAGGTACGGATCCCACGGTTCAAATGACACTCACCTTGCAAGCGCCTGTAAATGCGGTTCAACAAGCCGTTCGTGTTTCTTCCTATGAACCGAATAGTGAAGTAGGGGCAGTACAAAATGCCGATAAAACCGTAACGATTACCTGGCCCGGAGGCGGAACGGCCGTGCTGTCCGACCCATTGGGCGAAACCGATTTGGGAAATGGCGCGGTCATTACCTCGGGAACACCGTTTCAGGTGGCTCCCGATGCAGCGGGACTTTCGAGACTTGTGCCCGATTCCCAATGGTCTTTATTGATAGATACCAGCACGGGAATAACTTTTCCTATGGACATCGTTTACTATGCGGACGGAACCATAAACTCCAGTGCCAACCATGTAAACGAAGGTTTTGCCTTTCGATCGGTTTTGTCATGCGATTTAGACAATGACGGTGTTCCCAATATACTCGACCTTGATAGTGACAACGACGGAATTTACGATGTGGTGGAAGCAGGGGGCACGGATGCGGACGCCAATGGTATTGCCGATGGAAGCATTGGCGCAACGGGCATCCCCAGTACGGCAGGAACAGGGACAATCCCAACGGAAACAACGACGGGCACTCCTGATTTTCTAAGTCTGGATAGTGATGCCGATGGTTGTTCGGATGCCAATGAGGCCTATAACGATAGTTCGGCGGATAATGGCGATGGGGCGGAATACAACGATGCCGATACCGCAACCCTTACCGATGGTTCGGGAAGCATACTGGCGAACGGATCGGTCGCATCGGCGGCCTATACTACGGGAGTGGTAAGTGCGGTAACCACTGAAGATTTAGATTTGGATGGCGATGGTTTGGTAGGTGTTTGTGATTTGGACGATGACGGTGATGGCGATCCGGATACGACCGATCCAGATCCTGCAGACCCCTGTGTATACAGTACCGATCAAGTTGCGGCGAATGCCGAGGCAGGTTGGAATGCCTTGGATTGTGACGGCGACGGTGAAAGCAATGGATTTGAAGTAAGCAACAATACCGATCCATCGGACCCTTGTGAAGTAACGGTGGCCACCGTACGTTCGGCAACGGATGAAAACTATGATGTTTGGGCGGCAGTCGATTGTGATGGTGATAATCTGGATAATGGAACGGAAGTTACCAAGGGTACCGATCCATTCGATACCGATACCGATGGTGACGGGGTTCAAGATGACGTGGATTCAGGTGCTCTTGATCCTTGTGATCCCGTGCAGGTCGCAGGATATACCGGTTACGATGCCGGCAATGCCCTTTGGGCGGCGGCGGATTGTGATGGCGACGGGCTTATCAACGGTACGGAAGTTACCAATGGCTCCGATCCCTATAGTTCCGATACCGATGGCGATGGCGTTCTAGATGATATGGATAGCGATGCATCGGACCCCTGTGCCCCGGTACAGGATGCGGGGTATGAAGCTTATGATTCCGACAATGCCCTTTGGGAAGCAGCGGATTGTGATGGCGATAATGTGCTTAACGGTACGGAAGCGACCAATGGTTCTGACCCGTACAATGCCGATACCGACGGCGATGGCGTTCTAGATGATATGGATACCGATGCACTGGATCCCTGTGCCCAGGTACAAGCGGCAGGGTATGCCGGATACGATGCTACGAACACTATTTGGGCATCGGCCGATTGCGATGGCGACGGCGTGATCAATAGTACGGAAGTTGCCAATAATACGGACCCCTATAACGACGATACCGATGGCGACGGGGAACCGGACGGATCGGATACGGCCCCCTTAGATCCCTGTGATCCGGCACGGCCTGAAGGGTATATGGGATATGATGCCGGCAATGCCCTTTGGGCAGCGGCGGATTGTGATGGCGATAATGTGCTTAACGGTACGGAAGCGACCAATGGCTCCGATCCCTATAGTTCCGATACCGATGGCGATGGCGTTCAAGATGATATGGATAGCGATGCATCGGACCCCTGTGCCCCGGTACAGGCCGCAGGTTACACCGGTTACGATTCCGGCAATGCCCTCTGGGCAGCGGCGGATTGTGATGGCGACGGAGTGATCAATGGTACGGAAGTTACCAATACTACAGATCCGTATAGTACCGATACCGATGGCGATGGTGTTCTAGATGATATGGATATTGATGCATTGGATCCTTGTGCCCCGGTACAGGCCGCAGGTTACACCGGTTACGATTCCGGCAATGCCCTCTGGGCAGCGGCGGATTGTGACGGCGACAATGTGCTTAACGGTACGGAAGCGACCAATAGCACGGACCCCTATAATACCGATACCGATGGCGACGGTGTTCAAGATGATGTGGATGCCGGTGCATTGGATCCCTGTGGTCCAATGCAGGCCGCGGGTTATAACGGCTACGATGCCGGCAATGCCCTTTGGGCAGCGGCCGATTGTGATAACGACGGGGTTACCAACGGTACCGAAGATACCAACAGTACCGATCCCTATAGTGACGATACCGATGGCGATGGTATTGCGGATGACGTAGATACCAACGCATTGGATCCTTGTGCCCCGGTACAAGCTGCAGGGTACACGGGTTACGACGCTACGAACCTAACTTGGTCGGCAGCGGATTGTGATGGCGATACCGTACTTAATGCTACGGAAACGACCAATGGCACGGATCCCTATAGTTCGGATACGGATGGCGATGGTATTGACGACGCCCAGGAAGCATCGGATAATACCGACCCCTTAAATGATTGTGATTCCATTGGCGGAACTCCTTTGCCAACAAGTGATTGCGATGGCGACGGTGTACCTAATTCCTCGGATGCCTGTGAAGGCTTTGATGATGCCATAAATGCCGATGACGATGCCCTTCCGGACGATTGTGATGAAGATGATGATAACGACGGTATTCCCGATACCGTGGAGGGTAATACCGATTTTGATGGTGACGGTGTTCCAAATCGTTTGGACCTTGATAGTGATAACGACGGTATTCCGGATGTCGTGGAAACAGGGAATGGTAGCTTTGATACCGATGGAAATGGCTCCATAGATGCCGCTGAAAGCGGTGTAGGGCTAAATGGTATTCCTGATGCTGCCGAAGACGGTGGAGTGGATCAAGCGGGAGTAGGAACGGCTCCATTAAATTCTGACGGTACGGCCGGTCCTGATTATTTGGATATCGATTCCGATAATGACGGTATACAAGATCTAGTGGAAGCCCAATCGGATGCGACCTTGGTACAACTAAGTGGCGACGATTCCGATAATGACGGGGTAGACGATGCTTTCGATGCGGATAATGGGGGTAGTTTCAGCAGCCTTCCCGTAAATACGGATTCCGACGGTCGTCCCGATTATTTGGATTTGGATAGTGATGGTGACGGCATCATCGATAATATTGAATGGCAATCCACATCGGGCCATCTTAGCCCATCCGTCGATTCGGATGGTAATGGTCTGGCCGATAATTACGAGGTTTCGGCCGGTTCGGGAGAGTCTATAAACGAACCGACAAACACTGATGGTGAAGGTAATCCTGATTTTAGGGATTTGGATGCCGATGGAGATTTCTTGGATGATATCATCGAGGTGTACGATTATAATGATGATCTCGCTGCCGATGTTCTTCCTTCGGGAACGGATGCCGATAACGATGGTTTGGATGATGCCTTTGACTTAAGCATAGTGGCACCTGACGGTCTTGCGGATCCCGACGGGGCGACCAATAATGACCAAGATGTTACCGGTTTCCTAAATACCCAAGATCCCTTTACCAGTGAGGTGGATTTTAGGGATAGCAATGTACACGAGAAACCGATCGATACCGATGGCGATAATGTTGACAATAGTATTGATATCGATAACGATAATGATGGTATTTTAGATTATGTGGAATCCTTGGGATTCCAACCTACGGATACAAAATTAGACCCTTGTAATGTGCCTTCTGGATCCTTTATTGGCGGTAGCTATATAAACGGAACGGGCAGTACGGGAGAGGGCAGTGAAGGTTCTGAATATCGATTCCCGACCGTGGTTACATCCTCTTTGGGCGTTTTGGACGCCATTGTTACGATTACCGATGTAACTAACGCTACTTTGACCTCGATCGATACCAATGTCTCGGGTAGTAACGAGGCTTGGCAGCCTACTTTTGACGTAGGTGGCGGGGTCGGTGCCATTGGAAGTATGTCCTTTAATATACGTTTGGTGGCCACCGGAACCGATACCCAGGTCAATCTTATTCGGTTTGGGGGAGTCATTTATGATATCGACGGTGCGAACACCAAAGAAAGCGTAACCCTTAAACGTCCAGGTCTGTACGCCGTTGATAGTAATTCCTTGATAACCGTATCGGAAAGTGCCGCCCCGGGCACGGTCACTTTTGAGGGGCCTGAACAAACATGGACCGGGGTCGATTTAGGACCGAGGTTGGCCGTATATTTTAATTATTACGAAACGACAAACCTCAATATCACATTTACCGGTGAGCTGCTAAGCGGTTTTCTTACGAACGATTATTTGGGCTCTGTTTTGTTTCAAACCTGCGATATCAATGGTCTGTTCACCCCCTCCAATACCACATCGGGCCTTAATTCGAATGGTACGCCCCTTAATACCCCGTCGGGCCCGGGCACTTCACCTGTGTACAAGATCTACCAAGGTATCGATAGCGATAATGACGGTATCGAGGATCATTTGGATATCGACTCCGATAATGACGGTATCCCCGATAATGTAGAGGCTCAACTTACTTCTTCCTACACGGCAAGGGGTACCATCGATACCGATGTTGATGGCTTGGGTGATCCCTATGAAGGAAGCGGCGACGAAGGTTTAACGGTCGTCGATACCGATGGTGACCAAATTCCCGATTATTTGGATTTGGATTCGGATGACGATGGATTGACCGATAGGGTCGAAGCAGGATTTGCTGCCGCAACCAACAACCTAGATGGGGACAATGATGGTTTATTGGACGGATACGATGATGTGGACACCCCGGGAACCCTTTTCGATACCAATGATGATCAAGATAATGGTGCCGTAGACTTACCTAACATAGCTAAGACCGCAACGCCTGAGGTAGATTATCGTGAAGACGGTATCGACGATAACGACCTGGATGGCATAGCCGATTCAATTGATCAAGATGATGATAACGATGGTATTTTAGATACGCTGGAATATTCAGGAGGCGACCCAAGTACCGATACCGATGGTGACGGCGTTCCTAATCATTTTGATCTAGATTCCGATAACGATGGTATTTATGACGTGGTGGAATCCGGAAGCGAACAGGCCTTTACCGCTGGCGTTCTTGATGGTGCCGTGGGTACCGATGGTATACCCAATACGGTACAGGCAAGCGGACAACAGAATGGCGGTACTGTAAACTATACCGTATCCGATTCTGAAACCACTCCTGATGGTATTGCCGATTTTCTTGAGCTGGATGCCGATGGTGACGGGTGTAACGACGTTATCGAAGCCGGATATACCGATTCGGATGCCGATGGCGTATTGGGTGATGGGCTAACGGTAGTAGATGGCAATGGGGTCGTAACGGGAACCAATGTTTCTGACGGATACACCACCCCTGACAATGTAGATAGCGCTACCGATACCGCATTTGATTTTCAACAGCCAGGTGTTGTTCCGACCATAGCGACGGCGGCCGAACAACCTCAAGATGTTTTGACGAACGGGAGTTCCCCGGAGACCTTCTCGGTAACTGCCACGGGTACGGAATTGATCTACCAATGGCAAGTAGATGATCAATCGGGTGGTGGTTTTGTCGATATAGACGATGCCAATGCCACCGATATATATACGGGTAGTACAAGTGCAACCTTAACCTTGACCGGTATCACCATAGCGGAAAACGGATATCGGTATAGAGTGGTCCTTACGGAAACTTCCTTTGTATGTTCCCCTTTGACTTCATCGGATGCACTGCTTACGGTCGATGTAACGCCACCGCTTCCACCTACAGTGGATATGCAAGTTACGAACGATACGACACCGGTTGTTACCGGAACTGCGGAAGCGGGTTCTAAGGTTACCGTGGTCGTTGGTGGGGCCACCTATGAAATCCTTGCCGATGGTTCGGGGAATTGGACTATCGATACCGAAACGCTTACCCCCGATAGCGGGACGTTTACGCCCAACGTAAACGGGGCTAACGAAGTAGCGGTAACGAGTACCGATGCAGCGGGCAATAGTGCGATAGATACGTCCAATTTGGAGTTGACCATAGATACCTCGGACCCTGAGGTGCCTACGATAGATTTTCAAGTTACGAACGACACGACACCGGTTGTTACCGGAACTGCGGAAGCGGGTTCTAAGGTTACCGTGGTCGTTGGTGGGGCCACCTATGAAACCCTTGCCGATGGTTCGGGGGATTGGAGTGTCGATACGGCTACCCCGACATCCGGAATTTTCGGTCCGAATGAAAATGGTACAAATGAGGTAGCGGTAACAAGTGAGGATGCCGCTGGTAACACTGCGGTCGATATTACGAATTTAGAGTTGACTATCGATACTACGGCCCCAAGCGCCCCGACGGTCGAGATTACCGAAGACACCGACGATAACGGTTTTATAAGTGAAGATGAGTTGTCGGGCGGTATCGATGCCGTGGTGACCCTTCCTGCCGATGCCGCTGAAGGCGATACCGTAACCATCACCGATGGAAATGGGGGCTCCCAAACCGTGGTACTTACGGCAACGGATATTGCCAATACGACTGTTGCCGTTGTTATTGCCGATCCGGGAGATGGCGGAACGATCGTACTGACCGCTAACCTTACCGATGTTGCGGGCAATGTAGGTGCCGATAGCGCAAGCGATACGGCCGTACTCGACCTTACGGATCCAAGTGCCCCGACGATAACGATTACCGAAGATACCAACGATGATGAACTGATCAATGCAACTGAACTATCGGGTACTATCGATGCCCGTGTAAGCCTTCCCGGTGATGCGGTGGAAGGCGATACCGTAACGGTTACCGATGGTAACGGAAATTCCCAAGAGGTGGTGCTTAGCGCAACGGATATTGGCAATGCCTATGTTGATGTGGTCATCGCCGATCCGGGCGATACGGGAACGATCGTAGTAACCGCAAGCCTCACTGATGTGGCCGGCAATGTCGGGCCCGATAGTCCTACCGATACCGCGGTACTGGATCTTACGGCCCCAAGCGCCCCAACGGTCGAGATTACCGAAGACACCAACGACGATGGTTTAATTAGTGATAATGAGTTATCGGGCGATATTGATGCCGTGGTGACCCTTCCTGCCGATGCCGCTGAAGGCGATACCGTAAGCATTACCGATGGAAATGGAGGCTCCCAAACCGTGGTACTTACGGCAACGGATATTACAAATGGTTTTATCGATGTGGTCATCGCCAGTCCCGGAGATACCGGAACGATCGTAGTTACGGCTATAATTACCGATGTAGCGGGCAATGAAAGTCCTGATAGTGTTACCGATACCGCAGTACTTGACCTTACGGCCCCAAGTGCCCCAACGATAACGATTACCGAAGATACCAATGATGATGGATTGATCAATGCAGCTGAACTATCGGGTACTATCGATGCCCGTGTAGGCCTTCCGGTTGATGCGGTGGCAGGAGATACGGTAACGGTTACCGATGGTAACGGAAATTCCCAAGAGGTGGAGCTTACTGCAACGGATATTGGAAATACCTATGTTGATGTGGTAATCGCCAATCCCGGCGACAAGGGAACGATCGTAGTAACCGCCAAGCTTACGGATGTGGCCGGTAATGTCGGACCCGATAGTCCTACTGATACCGCGGTACTGGATATCATTGCCCCTGGCGTTCCAACGGTGATTATTTCGGAAGACGGTAATGATGACGAATTTATAAACAACAATGAATTATCCGGTGATATTGATGTTGAAATTTCTTTGCCTAGTAATGCAGCTGAAGGCGATACGGTAGCCATTACCGATGGAAACGGGAATGCCCAAGATGTAATTTTGACGGCGGCTGAAGCTTCCAATGGGTTTATCCTGGTAACTATCGTTAACCCAGGTGATGGGGGAACGATCGTAGTAACGGCGAACCTTACCGATATAGCCGGCAATGTAGGCGCCGATAGTGCAAGCGATACGGCCGTACTCGACCTTACCGGCCCAAGCGCCCCTACGGTAGAAATTGTCGAAGATGCCAACAACGATGGGCTGATCGGTCAGAATGAACTATCGGGTGCTATCGACGTTCGGGTAAGCCTCCTTGGCGATGCGGAAGAAGGTGATACGGTAACGGTTACCGACGGTAACGGAAATTCCCAAGACGTAGTGCTTACGGCAACGCATATTGGCAATGCCTATGTTGATGTTATTGTCGCCAACCCTGGAAATAACGGAACGATCGTAGTAACGGCCAAGCTTACGGATGTGGCTGGCAATGTAGGTCCTGATAGTGCCTCCGATACCGCGGAAATCGATATAGAGGCTCCCGGGGCCCCGACCGTGGTCATTACCGAAGACACGAACAATGATGGTTTGATCAGTGAAGACGAACTTATAGGTGATATTGGCGCACGGGTAAGCCTTCCTGCAGATGCCTTGGAAGGCGATACGGTAATGGTTGTCGATGGCAATGGAAATCCCCAAGACGCAGTGCTAACGGCCACCGATATTACGAATGGCTTTATCGATGTGGTCATCGCCAGTCCCGGCGATACCGGAACTATTATTGTAACGGCGAATATTACGGATGTGGCCGGCAATATAGGTCCTGATAGTGCAAGCGATACGGCCGTGCTCGACCTTACGGATCCAAGTGCCCCGACCGTAGAAATTACGGAAGACCTTAATAACGATGAATTGATCAATGACCTTGAGCTATCCGGTGGTATCGATGCCCGTGTAAGCCTTCCCGCTGATGCGGTGGCAGGCGATACGGTAAGGGTTGTCGACGGCAACGGAAATGCCCAAGACGTGGTGCTTACCGCAACGGATATTGCAAATGCATATATTGACGTGGTAATCCTTAATCCGGGCGAGAGGGGTACGATCGTAGTAACCGCGAACCTGACGGATGTGGCCGGTAATGTAGGTCCCGATAGTGCAAGCGATACGGCGGTACTTGATACCACGAACCCGAGTGCGCCTACGGTAGAAATTTTGGAAGATGCCAACAATGACGGTTTGATCGGTGAAGATGAACTGATCGGGGATATCGATGCCCGTGTAAGCCTTCCTCTGGATGCCTTGGAAGGCGATACGGTAACCGTTGTCGACGGTAACGGAAATGCCCAAGATGTGGTGCTTACGGCAGCGGATATTGCCAATAGCTTTGTCGATGTTGTTATCGCCAATCCCGGTGACAATGGAACCATTGTCCTTATGGCGAACATTACGGATGTCGCAGGAAACCAAGGCCCCGATAGCCTAACGGATACCGCCTTGCTCGATTTGACCGACCCAAGCGCGCCTACGGTAGCAATTACCGAAGACACGAACAACGATGGTTTGATCGGTAGGAATGAACTGTCCGACGATATCGATGTCCGGGTAACACTTCCCGCCGATGCCGCTGCCGGGGATACGCTTACGTTTACCGATGGAAACGGAAACTCGCAAGACGTACTGCTTGCCGCGGACGATATTGCCAATGGATTTGTCGACGTGGTCGTTGCCGATCCCGGGGATATGGGTACGGTCGTGGTAACCGCCCACCTTACGGATGCCGCGGGCAATGTGGGGCCTGATAGTGCTTCGGATACCGCCGTACTGGATCTTGACGATCCTACGGTCGATAGTTTTGCGACCATTGATATCACTCCCGTGTTAACCGGTAAAGGTGACGCGAATGAAACCTTGTTGATCGAGTTGGATACGGACGGTGATGATGTTCCCGATGTAAGCTACACGGTAATTGCCGATACCAATGGTGATTGGAGCTTGGATACCGAAACCGCAACACCCGATTCCGGAAGTTTCCCGGTTCTGGTAGATGAAGATGCAATTAATATTACAGCCACCGATCTTTCCGGAAATACGGGAACAGGAAGGGTAAGCGTTTCCGTTGATACCGACAATGATGGGATCAACGATAATACGGAAGCTACATTGGGCACGGACCCCAATGACCCCGATACGGATGGCGATGGGATCAACGACGGTCAGGAAGTCAATATGGATAATACCGACCCCTTGGATGATTGTAGTTCCGTGAACGGAAATCCCTTGGGAGGGAGCGATTGTGATGATGACGGACTAACCACTGATGAGGAAATGGCCCTAGGCACCGATATCGATAACCCCGATAGCGATAACGACGGACTGTTGGACGGAGAGGAAATCCATCTTGATACGGATCCTAAAGATTCAGATTCCGATGACGATGGAATCTTCGATGGCCACGAAGTCTTGGATGGAACCAATCCATTGGATGACTGCGACCATGATGGGGGTACCGCACTTCCGAACAGCGATTGTGATGGTGACGGACTTACCACGGCCCAAGAGGATGCGATCGGAACGGATGCCTATGAAGCCGATACCGATGGGGATACCATATCCGATGGACAGGAGATCGAGGACGGAACAGACCCCCTTAATCCTTGCGACTCCTTAAACGGAGTGCCGACAATTGACGCGGGTTGTAACCCCGAAGTGGTGAACTCCGGTATTTCGGTGAGCAACGAAATCATTACGCCCGATAACGATGGTACCAACGATTCCTTTATAATCGAAAACATAGAATCCTTTCCGAACAATACGGTGCAGATTTATAATCGTTGGGGCGTCAGTGTCTATGAAATGTCGGGTTACGATAATATGACCAATGTATTCACGGGTACTTCCGATGGCAGAACAACCATTAGTACGGATTCGAAACTTCCTGTGGGCGTGTATTTCTATGTGATCAAGTACGAGAACAAGGGAGAAAACCTAAGCAAGGCAGGCTACCTATACATCAACAGATAAAATATTTCCTCAAAAACGAAGTAAGCATGAAAAAAACGATAATCACCATCCTGTCCCTGTTCGCGGGCCTTGTCTCGGTCTGTGGCCAGCAGGATGCCCAATATACCCAGTACATGTACAACACGATTTCGGTGAACCCCGCCTATGCGGGTTCCCGTGGTGTGTTCAGTATCGTGGCCCTGCACCGCTCGCAGTGGGTGGGCCTTGACGGGGCTCCGACGACGCAGACGCTGAACTTCCATACGCCGGTCTCCAATAAAGTGGGACTGGGCCTCTCGGTGGTGAACGACGAGATCGGTAACGGCACCAACCAAGACACCTATATCGACGCGGCCTTCTCCTATACGGTCAAGACCTCGCGCGAGGGCAAGCTGTCTTTCGGCCTGAAGGCGGGAGGCCACCTTTTGAACATCGATTTCTCGAAGCTGAGGAACTACGGTGCGGAGAGCAACCTTCCGAACATCGACAACAAGTTCTCTCCCAATATCGGTGCGGGCATCTACTACCATACGGAGCGTTTCTATGCGGGACTATCGGTGCCGAACTTTTTACAGACGGAGCACTTCGACAATTCCAACACCGACAGCAGTTCTTTTCTGGCGGAGGAGCGTATGAACCTCTACCTTATCACGGGCTATGTGTTCGATATGAACCAAAGGTGGAAGTTCAAGCCTGCGGCCCTTGTGAAAATGGTGAAGGGAGCACCGCTTCAGATAGACCTAAGTGCCAATTTTCTTTATAATGATAAGTTTTCACTAGGTGCCGCCTATCGTTGGGACGCCGCGGTGAGCGCGCTCTTCGGGTTCCAGTTGAGCGACCAGTTCATGGTAGGGGTAGCCTATGACCGGGAGGTGACCGATTTGGGGGCGACACGGTTCAACGACGGCTCCTTCGAGATCTTTCTCAGGTACGAGTTCCTGAACCGTTACAAACGCGTGATCACCCCAAGATTCTTTTAATATACAGGATATGAAAAAAGCAAGATACATATTCTGTGGACTGGCGCTACTGGCCATGGTGGCACGGGCACAGGAGAAAAAGATACGCAAGGCCGACACGAAGTTCACGAACTATTCCTACGCCTCTGCGATACGGTCCTATGAGGGCCTGGTCGCGGACGGTTATACGGAAGAGGAGATCTTCAAGAACCTCGGCAACGCGAACTACTACAACGCCAATTACGATGAGGCCTCCAATTGGTACGCCCAACTGTTTCAGTTGGGAATAACGGATATCGACCCGGAATATATGTACCGCTACGCCCAGACCTTAAAATCGTTGGAGAAGTACGATGCATCGGACGTTTGGATGAACAAGTTTAAGACGGCAAGGTCGAACGACCAGCGCGCCCTGGCCTTCGGCAATAACGAGGACTACCTTGAACGTATAGAGGCGAATTCGGGTCGCTATGAACTGAAAAACCTGGGGCTGAACTCGAAGGTATCCGATTTCGCGCCCTCTTTCTACGGGAATGACCTGGTCTTTTCCACGGCAAGGGACAGCGGGCTCATATCGAAGAACATCCACAGGTGGAACGACGGGGCCTTTTTGAACCTTTACAGGGCCACGGGCGACGACCAGGGTAATTTTACGGCACTGGACAAGCTGGACCGGAAACTGAACAAAAAAACACACGAGTCCTCCACGGCCTTCACCAAGGACGGCAAGACCATGTACTTTACCCGGAACAACTCCGACAACGGAAAGTTCTCTAGGGACGGGGAGGGGGTGAGCAGACTAAAGATATACCGCGCCGATCTAATTGATGAAGAATGGGGCAATATCGTAGAGCTGCCCTTCAACGACGACAGCTACTCGGTGGCACACCCAACCTTGAACAAGGATGGGACAAAACTATATTTCGCTTCGGATATGCCGGGAACGGCCGGGGAGTCGGATATTTTTTCTGTAGAGATCAACAAGGACGGAACTTTCGGGGCACCGCAAAATTTGGGCCCACAGATCAATACGGAGGCGAGGGAGACCTTTCCCTTTGTTACAGGTTCCGATATTTTATATTTCTCTTCTGACGGACATCCCGGTCTGGGCGGTCTTGATGTATTCGGAACGGACCTGAAAGACGACAGCGGTAAGGTTATCAACGTAGGAAGGCCCTTGAACGGGGAAGAGGACGATTTTTCGTATATCGTGAACGAAGAGACCCGAACGGGCTTTTTTGCTTCTAACCGAGACGGAGGTCAGGGTAACGACGATATCTACGGTTTTGTAGAAAGGGAGCCTTTGGACTTTTCTTGCCATACCGATATTACGGGCGTGGTCAGGGACGGGAAGACGGGGGCTTTGTTGGCCAAGGCCTCTATCACGATCTATGACAGGGAAAACAATATCGTAACCACTTCCGAAACGGATGCCAACGGGACTTTTGCCGCCAAAGGCGATTGTACCGATGGAAGGTATAAAGTGGTCGCTTCCAAAACGGACTATGACGAAGGGGATAAAATGTTCACTTCGGTCAACGCCAAGGATGCTACGGGTATAGAAGTGGTACTGAACAAAACCGTTAACTCGGCGCCCATAGGTACGGACCTGGCCAAATACCTGAATATAGAACCGATTTATTTCGATTTCGACAAGTACTTTATTAGGGAAGATGCCAAGATTGGTATCGACAAGGTCTTGGCCTACTTGAGGGAATTCCCGAACGTAAAGGTACAGGTACGCTCCCATACCGACTCGCGTGCCAACGATGCCTATAACATGCAATTGTCATCCAACAGGGCGAAGTCCACGGCAAATTATCTGATCGCCCAGGGCATCCCTGAAAGCCGGATATCCTTTGAAGGCTTCGGGGAAACCCAACTGACGAACGAGTGTAGCAATGGGGTGCCCTGTACCAAAGCACAGCACCAAATGAACAGGCGTTCTGAATTTATAGTGGTGGAATAAGACGAAATAAATACCTGAAGGGAAGAAAGGGAAGTAGCCATGCTCTTCCCTTTTTTTTATACCGCAGAAATACTCCTCGGACCTAAGTAGGGAAGGGGGAGTTTTATTTTTTCATTTTATGGCCAATTGATCAAAAAAACAAACTTCTTACGTTTTTTCAATTTTATAACATTTTCATTCTATACATTTGTAGAGTAAACTTTAGGGGTGTTCCCAATACATGGAACTGAGACATACCCTTTGAACCTGATGCGGTTAGTACCGCCGAAGGGAAAAGTTGAAAAACATTTTGCAATAAATGTTTACAGCCTTTTCATTGATGTACCCTGTTTTCTCTCTGGGTACCTTCGTTTCAAAGACTTCTCGGACCTCTATCGTTACAGCATAAAATTTATTCTGTATGATAACGATAAACATGAACCAACAGCGGTTGCAGGTCGGTGCCAAGACCACCATCCATCAATTTTTACAACAAATCGATTCCTCCGTAAGTGGCGTTGCAGTTGCCATTAACGACCAAGTCGTGCCACGAAGCCATTGGGAAACCCGTTCTCTGCAAGACGACGATACCGTTCTAATCATTCAGGCCGCCCAAGGCGGATAGGAATAGGGCCATATATCGTCCCGTCCCTTACCATTTCCAATAAAAAACATAAAAATTCATATAAAAACGCCAATAGCGAATAGCTTGATGCACTTAGCCATAGAAAAATGAAAAAAAGAGACACCGCCCCAAAAGAAGGTCAAATTACAAGACATCCCTTTCCGAATTCGAAAAAAATCTATGTAAGTGGAAAGATCCACCCAGAGCTTAAAGTGGCCATGCGTGAGATTACTTTGAGCGATACCAAAGATTCCCTCACGGGTAAGCTAACCCCTAACGAACCTGTAACGGTATACGATACGTCGGGACCCTACACAGATCCCGAAAAGGAAATAAACGTACACAATGGTATAGAACGCATACGCGAACCGTGGATATTAGATCGTGGTGATGTGGAACGACTGGAGGGCTTCTCTTCTGAATACTGTAACCAACGCTTGAAGGATCCAAGCCTTGACCATATGCGTTTTTCACACCTGAAAACACCCCTACGGGCGAAAAAGGGTAAAAACGTAACCCAGTTGCACTACGCCAAACAGGGTATAATTACTCCTGAAATGGAATACATCGCCATCCGTGAAAACCAAAGGATCGATGAGATGACGGAGATTGCCAAGCAGCACAAGGGCGAACATTTTGGAGCGGCTATTCCCCAAAAAATAACACCGGAATTTGTTCGTGATGAAGTGGCCCGGGGGCGTGCGGTTATTCCTTCCAATATAAACCACCCAGAAGCGGAACCTATGATCTTGGGCCGTAACTTTTTGGTAAAGATCAATGCGAATATCGGTAACTCGGCTACGACCTCTTCCATTGAAGAGGAAGTGGAAAAAGCGGTTTGGGCCTGTCGTTGGGGAGCCGACAATATAATGGACCTCTCTACCGGTCAAAATATTCACGAAACCCGGGAATGGATCATCCGTAATTCCCCGGTTCCCGTAGGTACCGTACCGATCTACCAAGCACTCGAAAAGGTAAACGGTGTTGCCGAAGATCTTACTTGGGAAATTTTTAGGGATACCTTAATCGAGCAGGCTGAACAGGGAGTGGACTACTTTACGATCCATGCGGGCGTTTTGTTACGTTACGTTCCTATGACGGCCAAACGGGTTACCGGTATCGTTTCCCGTGGCGGTTCCATCATGGCGAAGTGGTGTTTGGCGCATCATAAAGAGAGTTTCCTGTACACCCATTTTGAAGATATCTGCGAAATCCTGAAGCAATACGATGTGGCCTTTTCATTGGGTGACGGACTACGACCGGGTTCGGTGGCCGATGCCAATGACGAAGCCCAATTTGCCGAGTTGGAGACCTTGGGCGAATTGACAAAAATTGCCAGAAAGCACGAAGTACAATGTTTTATCGAAGGTCCAGGTCACGTGCCCATGCATATGATCAAGGAGAATATGGAAAGGCAAATAGAGGTTTGCGACGAAGCCCCGTTTTACACCTTGGGCCCGTTAACGACCGATATCGCCCCTGGTTATGACCATATAACCTCAGGAATCGGTGCGGCCATGATCGGTTGGTACGGATGCGCCATGTTGTGCTATGTCACACCAAAGGAACATTTGGGCTTACCGAATAAAGATGATGTACGAACTGGGGTAGTTACCTATAAATTGGCGGCCCATGCGGCAGATCTGGCAAAAGGACATCCTGGGGCACAACATCGTGATAATGCCTTGAGCAAAGCGCGATTCGAATTCCGTTGGGAAGATCAGTTCAACTTGGGCTTGGATCCAGAGCTGGCCCGTGAGTACCATGATGAGACCTTGCCTGCGGATGGAGCCAAGATTGCACATTTCTGCTCTATGTGCGGCCCTAAATTTTGTTCCATGAAAATATCTCAGGAAGTACGTGATTTTGCCGCTGCCAATGATATCGTAGATAACGAAGTCATTCAGAAAGGTATGGAAGAAAAATCAAAAGAGTTTAAGGATAAGGGCTCGGAAGTGTATTTGTAACCCTTGAACCATGATCGTTCTCATTGCCCCGGAAACCGATGTGCCCAACGAGCTTGAAACCTTAAACCATTTGTTTCAAGAAGGGTTGGAATACTATCACCTACGTAAACCTAATAAGGATTATACGGGGCATGTGGCGTATATGAACGGTATCGATAAAGCCTATCATAATAGGGTCGTAGTACACCTGTACCATCGCTTAATCGCTGATTTTGATTTAAAGGGAATTCATTTTCAGGAGCAAAAGCGAAGGGAGGTACTTGAAAAGGGGGCATTAGATGAAAAGACTCCCGATACGGTGATGCAACATTACGCAGCATTATTGGAAGTAGACCGTTCCAAGATCAAGAGCATAAGTTCTTCGTTTCATGAACCGAATGAGCTGCAAGGCTGTAACTTTGAATTCGATTACCACCTATTGAGTCCCGTGTTTTCTTCCATTTCAAAGAAGGGATATGAGGGTAGGGGATTCAATGTCAACCATATCGACAAAAGAATCATAGGTATGGGGGGCGTAACCAAGAACAACTTGCCTGAAATTCAAAAATTAGGATTTCGGGGCGTTGGGGTTTTAGGAGGGATATGGAACAGTAAAACGCCAATTGAAGAGTTCAGGGCGATGCAAGAATTTTATAGAAACTAGTGAACATGAACATACCGAAACTGCATTACATATCGCAAGGAAAGACACCGGAAGAGCATCTGGAAAATATTCAGAAAGCCTGTACATCGGGAGCTGAACTGGTGCAATTGCGCTTAAAGAACGTAAAAAAAAGCGTGGTGCTCAAAACAGCGGAAAAGGCAAGGGAGCTAACGGCGCATTTTCAGACACGCTTAATTATCAATGACCACTATCAAATTGCCAAAGAGGTACAAGCCGATGGGGTACACTTGGGGAAAACCGATGCCGATCCCGTAGTGGCCCGAAAGTTATTGGGCGATTACTATATCATAGGGGGAACGGCAAATACCTTGGACGATTGCTTGGCTTTGGTAAAGAAGGGCGTCAATTATATTGGTTTAGGACCTTTTCGTTTTACGACCACCAAGGAAAACCTGAGCCCCATTATTCCACTGATCGGATATCAGGGTATTGTTGGGGAATTAAATTCGGATATGCCCATTATCGCCATTGGTGGCATTACCATAGATGACGTTCCCGAGATTTTAAAAACAGGGGTTTATGGTATTGCGGCATCTGGCGAGATTACAAAGGATTTCAATAAAATAAACGCCTTTCATAAACTTTTGAAGGCCCCTTCCACCAATGAACAGATTTGGAATAGGGAAACAAAATTTTAAATATGACAGATATACTTCAAATAGCGGATAAGACTTTCTCGTCAAGATTGTTTACCGGTACGGGCAAGTTTTCAAGTTCTGAAAAGATGCGGGAAGCTATCTTGGCTTCGGAAAGCGAACTGGTTACCGTAGCCCTTAAAAGGGTAGAGGTAGGGAATAAGTCGGACGATATGCTCAAAAGCCTTAATGCGGAACATATCAATTTATTACCGAATACTTCCGGGGTGAGAACGGCCAAAGAAGCGGTTTTTGCCGCACAATTGGCGCGTGAGGCCCTAGGGACGAATTGGATGAAATTGGAAATCCACCCAGACCCACGCTACTTATTGCCCGACCCGATTGAAACCTTGAAGGCGGCCGAGGAATTGGTGAAATTGGGTTTTGTAGTAATGCCCTATATTCATGCCGACCCGGTTTTGTGCAAACGCTTGGAAGATGTTGGGGTGCAATGTGTAATGCCCTTGGGTGCACCCATTGGCAGTAACAAAGGTTTGAAAACCGATGATTTCCTCAAGATCATCATTGAACAGAGCAATGTACCGGTAATCGTAGATGCCGGTATCGGGGCGCCATCGCATGCGGCCTATGCTATGGAACTGGGCGCCGATGCCGTATTGGTGAATACGGCCATTGCGGTAGCCCAAAGTCCGGTTGACATGGCGGTCGCCTTTAAAATGGCGGTCGCGGCAGGTCGAATGGCATATTGCGCGAAATTGGCCCCGATAAAGGAAGTGGCCGAAGCCAGTAGCCCCTTGACCTCATTTTTGAATTAAAACCGAATATATGGCCTTTAAAGATACATTTGAGCAATACGATTGGGATACGCTGGAGCAGGAAATTTATGCCGTGACCGAAGCGGAGGTGGCAGCGGTGTTAAAAAAGGAACGTATTTCCTTGGATGATTTTAAGACCTTGATTTCCCCGGCCGCCAAACCTTTCTTGGAAGTAATGGCGCAGCGTAGCCATCAGTTGACCAAAAAGCGTTTTGGGAATACCATACAGATGTACCTGCCCATGTACCTCTCCAATGAATGCCAAAATATTTGTACGTATTGTGGGTTTAGTATGACGAACAAAATCCCCCGAAAAACCTTGAGCGATGCCGAAATTCTAAAAGAGGTGGCCCATATAAAAAAATTGGGGTACGACCATATTTTATTGGTGACAGGAGAGGCGAACAGAACCGTTGGGGTTTCCTATATGAAACATGCCATAGAACTGATTAAAGACCACTTTTCCAATATCAGTATAGAAGTGCAGCCCCTCGGGCAGGCAGATTACGAATTGTTGATGGAAGCTGGGTTATATGCGGTTTTGGTATACCAGGAAACCTATCATGAAGCCACGTATAAGGTACATCATCCTAAAGGAAAAAAATCCAATTTCCATTATCGATTGGATACACCTGACCGATTGGGAAAGGCCGGAATCCATAAAATAGGATTGGGGGCCTTGTTCGGTTTGGAAGACTGGCGGGTCGATAGTTTTTATACGGCCCTGCACTTAAAATACCTGCAAAGGACGTATTGGAAGACGAAGTACAGCATTTCGTTTCCTCGGTTAAGACCGCATCAGGGCGACGTGCAGCCCAAAGTGGAAATGACCGATGCCGACTTGGTTCAGCTGATTTGCGCCTATCGTCTTTTAGATGAGGATGTGGAGCTCTCAATGTCTACCCGTGAAAGTGAAACCTTCCGAAACAACATTATAAAATTGGGGATTACCTCCATCAGTGCCGAGTCTAAGACCAATCCGGGAGGGTATACGGCCGAGCCCGAATCTTTGGAGCAGTTTGAGATTTCAGATGAACGTTCTACAGGGGAAATCAAGGAAATGATACGAAAGCAAGGCTATGAGCCCGTGTTTAAAGATTGGGAGGTTTTCGCCTGATGACGCTGTATTCACATCGCCTAAAGCTCACCGAAAATCTTGGTGAACCTTTCCGGTAGATCGTCTGTTACTTTGAGATGTTCCCCGGTAAAGGGATGAATGAATTCCAAGGAATACGCATGCAGGTAGAGGCCTTTACCCATTAAGATAAAGCCTTCTTTACCGTAGGTTTTGTCACCGAGAATAGGGTTTCCCATAGTCGACAGATGTTTCCGTAACTGGTGTCGCCTTCCCGTTTTGGGGTCGAGCTTGACCAAATTTAAGTATCCGTATTTTTTAGAGGAAACCGAACGGATGGTTTCAAAATGGCTTTCGGCAGGTTTGTCGTCTATAGGATCGGTGATTTTTCCCGAGAGCGGCATTTTTCCGATCGTTGCCGCATAGTAGACCTTTTGAACTTTTTTCTCTTTAAAAAGTTGGTTGAGTTTACGGATGCTCGCACCCGTTTTTCCCGTTAATAAAAGTCCCGTTGTAGCATAATCCAGTCGATGTACGGGCTGCGGCTTGGTGGCGTCGGATAAATGGCTCGGTTTTAGGTTTTGGGGCAGGGCGTTTGCAATGGTCTTAAAACTGTTTCCGCTCACCAGTATCCCTGCGGGCTTGTGGATTATGGCCAAATAATCGTCTTCAAAAAGCACCTTGAGGTCGAAAATCAAAGTCTTGCTTGAGGGTTTTTCTTCAGCTAGGGAAAGTTCGATCTTCTCGCCTCCCTTGAGGAAGGTGGACGTATGGGCCAAGTGTCCGTTTACCTTGACACGCTTTTTCTTTAGTGCTTTTTTCCAGGCCGATTTTGTGGGGACGGAAGGAAACACGCCCACGCCATACTCTTGCATACGGATAGGGGCGTCAAGTTGCGCTACGATATGTATTTCGGTATAAGCGATTTTTATAAAGAATGGGATTAAGGGTACAAGTTAAGGCATAGAAACGAATTCAAAGAAAAGGGAATTGAACAATGGCAAGCCGATACGGTCATCTGCGAAACGCATGTTTGTGCTTTGCGATTTTCTTTTGGCTATACTTTCTCCGTGCCTTGATCAAACGGTAACGGATGTCGTCGTAAAAGAGACTGGAAAGAAGAATGGCGGCCCCAACAATTAGGGTATTCAGTTTAAATTCCATTTTAGAATAGAGAAACCCGCCTACTAATCCCCCGGCAAAAAAGAAAAGGATAATATAGACGCGCAACTGAATATTCGACTTAAGTTTTTCCCTGTTAGGATGCAGTTTGGGAAAGAACAATTGGGAAATTTCTATTCCCAAATCCGTAAAGAGTCCCGTTAAATGCGTAGTTCGGACTATGGCGTTGGAAATTTTGGTAACATAGGAGTTTTGGAGTCCCATAGCAAATAACAACAAACAAGCGATGGTATCGAACGACTCTAGTTTCATCACATTGCTCGATAGGGCTATGGATATCAAAACAAGACATTCGATTGTGGTGGGGAGCACAAAAACGTTCAGTTTTTTATTGGCCCGAAACTTTTCGATCAGAAAGCTTGATAAAAACGAACCGAAGAGAAAGGAAAAAATATAGAGAAAATAGATGGTACCCCTCCAGAATTTAAAATTGGCCACATCGTAAATAAAAAGTGCAAAATGTCCGGTGACATTTGTAGTTAGCTGCTTGATCGATAAAAAACCCGTTACATTTACAATACCGGCCACAAAAGACAATACCGTTGCAATCTGCAGATTGTGTTTGAGGGTCCTGCTCTTGCCTTGATGTCTAAACATTCATTCTTACTTTATCCAATTGCACGGGCAAAGGTCACATTTTTTTGTGCCATTTGATTATTTATGCCCCAACTTTTTTCATTACCCATTGAGTGGCACGCTCCGATTTTGGAATGTTGCCCCGATATAGTGGGAATAGCGACTTTTTGGCTTGGGGTATCAATCAAAGGAAACCTCGAGTCTTGTTGGTGAATTCATGATTTTAGACCTGAAGAACGACTTGCTGTTTTTTTCGGTTTTATAGGAAAGGCCTTAAACTAATGATATAAAAACAGACAGGCTATCGGGACAATACGTTTTAGCTAATTCATTGGTTATTTACCATGAGAGCATTGTCTTTTCAATTCCCCTGAATAGGATAACCCATCTGTTCGGTATTTTATAAGGTGTTAAACCGGCAGAACCCCACTTTGGTTTCCCCCGAAATCCGCCGTAGGATATACTGCCCGGTTTAGTCTTGATTTTGGTAGAACAACTACTTTTTGGCCAGTTCCGGAATTTCCTTAAAGATTTCATCGGAATGGGTTACTACATATTTACCAAATGTCTTCATGAAAGTGGCTCTTTCCTCTTCATTGGGCCACCCTGTTTCCATAAGTTTAGCGGCTTCAATATCATTCCAATTCGCATATTCGGTAATAACGACAACATCACGTAGATCGGCCCCAGAAATATGGTACATTACTTTTTCGCTTATGATCTTTTCGTTTTTAAAGACTGTCTTTTCTGAAAATTCTTTTAGAAGTTCCTTGAGTTGCTTATTGCTGCCATCTTCCGGTACTTGTAATTTCCATGTGGTTGCCATGTAATAATGTCCATCTTGGGCCGTACCTGAGGTTGGCATAAATACTAGCAGTAGAAGTAAGGTTCCCAGAAGCGATTTAATTGCTTTCATAAATTTTATATTTAATTGGTTATATGTATTTAATTATTTTAAGACGGGAGGGTTTAGGGTATAGCCTAACTGCTGAAGCAGTTCAAGTTCGTTGTAGTACACGTCTTCTTGTATGATTTTACCTTTATTGTTAAATGAAACGGTGGCATGGCCGCTCAGTTTTATTTTTTTTCCCGTGGCCGGTGTTTCACTGAATATTCCGGTGTTCGTTCCTGTCAATGTCCAATGTGTAAAAAGTTGCTGGCCCTTGATTACGGTAGCGTCAACGGTCATATAGGCATCGGGAAAGCCCATAAAATAAATATTCATAAAGGCTTTCATTTCATTTTGATTATCCGCTACCCGTATTCCGTTTTGATTGTGAATGTAATTTTCGGCTGAAACCGATTGAAGGGTATCCATGTTTTTTTTGTTCCAAGAGGCCTCTATGAAGTTGTTGTAGTTAGTAGCCATAAGGTGCTCGAGCTTTGGTAAACCGTCCGAATGTAATTGGCCATTGTCTTTGCATGACGAAGCCATAATGGAAATAAGAAGAGTCAATAAAAGTCCTATAGGTTTCATGCTTTCCTAAAATTATCAGGGTTAACAAATCAACTGGGGGCTGCTTGACATATTAATTTGAGGTGAAGCTATCTGATTCAACAATAGGGTATAATCGTGTTAGGACGAAACCCTAGGAATACTGTCCGAATACGCCTTTCTATTTATCGAAGGGATTCTAACAACTTTGTTGTATATTTAAATTTTCCTCATGTCCCCCGGTGAGAAGCACACCAAACAATGAGAACCAACTTTCAAAAAGCTATTGCTTTTTACGCCCTTTCCATATGGAGTTGCAGTATGCTTTTTGCCGAAATCGTGAATGATGGCCGCGATATTTCCTACAGAAAAGTGTTTGTGGATACCGATAATTTTGGGGCTTCCTACCTTGATGTTTTAGAAAGGGCATACCCTTTGGCAAGACCCGATTCCCTCAAGTTTTCCATGCTGAACGACCTAGCGTATTACTGGCATACCAGAAATTTGAACAAAGCCATGAATTTTACAAAAAGGGGCTTGTTTCTTACCAGGGCTTCCCATGATAGCGTTTGGAGGGGGCGTTTTCAAATTACCGAAGCTGCCATTTTACTGAGAAAGGAAAAATTAAATTCTGCCGAAGCCGTATTGGAAAGTGCACGTTGCAAAATACCAGAAAAAGATTTACCCCTCCTCAATACCCAATTGGGCTACGTATACGAACGACGTGGAAAATTGGGCAAAGCAGCAGACTATGCCCTAGAAACCCTTCGCTTGGGCGAAAAACTGAAGGACAAAAGGGCCATGGCCATGGCCTATAGTGATTTAAGCAACCTTTTTTGGAAACAGTCGAAATTCACTGCCGGATTGGAGTATGGCCTTAAATCCTTATCCCTTTATGAAGAACGTGGTATAAATGATTTGGACTACGATTTTACCTTGTATGTGGTCGGTAATAATTATTTGTCGCTAAAAGATCATGAAAAGGCATTGAACTATTTTGAACATTCAATAACCATTGGGGAGCGTTACGGTTTCTACAATAATTTGAGTGATGTGTATATGATTTTGGTCGACACCTATGCCTATTTGAACGAATTTGAAAAGGCGGAAGAGGCCGGTGTCAATGCTTTAAAGTATGCCGATCTGTTGGATAATAATTTTATGACGATGCGAAGCTGGCTGGCCATTGGTAAATTGAAAAACCTACAAGGTCAATACGCTACCGCTATTGAATGTCTTGAAAAATCCATTACCATTGCCACGGAAGATTTTGGCGATACCTTTTTCTTGAGTCAGGCCTATGAGGCCTTGGGCAAGGCTCATGCAGGGAACCACCAATATAAGGAAGCATATGCCGCATTTGCCCGTTACGATGAACTGAAAGCCGCGGTATTTACAGCAGAGGCGGATAAAAGAACATCACTGTTGCGGACCGAATTTGATGTGGCCAGTAAAGAAGATAGGATATTGGCCCAAGAGGCGCTTATTTAAAAACAACGGACCACACAAAAACTAAGTGTTGTTATTTTGGCATTGCTATTGTTGCTTTTGCTTCTATCCTATAAGGTCATTCAGAATAAATTCAAGGTCAACAAAATGTTGCAAAAGCAAAATGGGGAAAAAGAGTTTTTACTCAAAGAGATTCATCATAGGGTTAAAAATAACCTAGAGATAGTTTCTAGCCTTCTGTCGCTTCAAGCCGCCCGTATAGATGATGAAGATATGCTTAAGACCATGCGCGAAAGTCAGCACAGGGTGCAAAGCATGGGGATGATTCATCAGAAGTTGTATACGGGAAAGAATTTGGCGGCCGTTGAAATGAAAGGGTATTTTGAGCAATTGGGGGAATATATCATCGATGCCTTTGGTTTCGACCCACAGGTCTTGTTAGAGGTAGATATGGAACGCCTGGAACTAGATGTGGATATGGCTATCCCTATTGGGCTTATTGTAAATGAATTATTTACCAACGCCCTGAAATATGCCTTTCCGAATGGAAGGAAAGGAAACATTAGAATAAGTCTTAAGGAAATAGACCATATACTCCAGCTAGATGTGAGGGACGACGGTATAGGTCAACTATTTGATGCGAAACCCAAAGGTAGCGGGTTTGGCACACAGCTCGTAGGACTGCTCACAAAACAATTGGATGGAAAGATGAAACTTAATGTAGATCAAGGTACTTCGGTTTCGATTCAATTTCAACTGCATAAAGCTGCTTAATTATGGAAAGGGAAGTTCGGATACTTATTGTAGAAGACGATATGATCATTGCTGCCAATATCTCATTACAACTCGGGAATTTGGGATATGAGGTTACAGGAATCGTGACCAGGGGGGAAGAGGCTATACTTCACGTCAGGGAAAACCCTCCGGATATCTTGTTGTTGGATATTAACCTTAAGGGAAGTTTGAACGGGATTGAAACGGCAAAGGCCATCCAAACGTTTAAGGATATTCCCGTTATCTTTCTCACCGCCAATACAGATGAAGCCACATTTGCATCGGCCAAGAAAACGAGACCTAAGGCATTTATCACCAAACCTTTCAACAAACTGAACTTACAACGGACCGTAGAGTTGGTGGCAGACCAGATATGGGTGCAAGAGCATCCGGTTCGGCATTCTTTTTTAGATTTGGAGGTTTTGGGCGACCGCATATTCATTCGTTATAATGGTAAAATGGAAAAGGTGTTATTGGACGATATCCTTTACATGGAAGCCGATCGTAACTACTGCACCGTAGTGACCGAAAACGGTAATTTTGTTTTGAGCTGTACGCTCAAAACAATGCAGGAGCGATTGCCTAATTCCAGTTTTATGCGCGTACATCGTTCTTATGTGGTCAACCTTTCCAAGTTGGATGTAATTGCTGATGACCATTTAGAGATCAATAGAAAGGCGATTCCGTTGAGTAAGGCCAACAGAGATTTTTTATTTAAACGTATACAGGCTATTTAAGGCGATCTTCCTTCTGGTCGGATCCATGCATGGCAGGAGTGTTATTTCTCTTCGGCTACTTTAGGTTTCCGATTAAAAAAAAACTGGTATTCGCGTATTTCGAAGCTAGGGGTAAAATAGCTGGGCAATTCCATGGTGCCGGACTTCGTTCCCCTATCTTTTCTTTATTGGCACGAGCACCCTCCCGATGCCGTCCCCTTCTAGCTAATGTACATGTTTATTCTTCTTCTCCGGCAGCGGCCTCTTCCTCTTCGGCGTCGCTTGCCCGGTTCAGGTCGTTTTTCATGATATTGAGCTTTTTTAGCTTTGCCTTCCAGGTCTCGAGCGTTTCTTTATGGCTTTCTACCCTTTTTATGACATCACGAACCAAGGGATTGTCTTCCGATGCGTTGGAGAAAAATTGAAGATTGGTTTCTAGCTGGCGGATTTCGGCCTTGCTTTCCTCTATTTTTTTACGAATAAAACTACGTTCGTTTTGTATGGCCCGCTCGTTATCGGCATCGGCCAATTGTTGAATTTTATTACCGTATTTCAGCAGTTCCGATTCTTGGCGGTCAAGATCGAGCTTTTTAAAGATGCCATCGAGGATCTTATTGAATTTTTGGTCGATGTTCTTCTTCTTAAAAGGCACTCTTCCAATGGATTTCCATTCGGCTATAAAGGCTTTTATCGACTTTAGGTCGTCTTCCCTTGTACCCGAGAGTTCAAAGGCCGACAGTCTTTCCAAACAGGCATTTTTCTTGTCGTAGTTTTCCTGTTCTTCTTTTAGGCCTTCGTTTTTTAGGGCATGGAGTCGGTCGAAATAATGGTTACAGGCACTTTTGAATTCCTTCCATATCTTATCGGAATATTTTCTGGGTACGTGTCCTATTTCCTTCCATTCGCTCTGAATTCGTTTCATTTCAGGGGTAGCGCTGTCCCAGTCCTCGCTGTCCTTCAGGGCAACGGCACGGTCGAGCAGGGCCCGTTTTTTATCAAGGTTTTCCTGTTGTTCTTTTTTAAGGTTCTTGTAATAGGCGTTTTTATTCCTATTAAAATTTCGGACCGCGGTTTTAAAGGCGTCCCATGTTTTTTCGTTTTGGTTTCTAGGGACCTTTCCGGCGGCGAAAAAGGCGGTTCTGAGCTCCTCTAGTTTTTTGATCTGCTGTTGCAGGGCCTTATGGCTACTTGCAACGTTTTCCGAAAGTTCCTTAATGGAAGCAATGATTTCGTTCTTACGGACCAGGTTGTTCTCGTATTGGGCATCAAGCTCTTTGTAATGGTCTTGGCGCCTTTGGTGCAATACCTTGGTAGCATTACTGAAGCGTTCCCAGATTTCTTCGCGGTGTTCTTGACTTACGGGGCCTATATCTTCCTTCCAGATTTTGTGCAAGGTCTGCAGGTCCCTAAAGGCTACGGTGAGGTCAGGTTCGTTTGCAAGGGCTTCGGCCCTTCGTACCAGTTTTTCCTTTTCCTCTAGATTGTGTTTGAAATCTAGATCGCGCAACTCGCGGTTCAAATGTAGGAAATCGTAAAAAATCTCTATGTGGTGCTGATAGGTGCGCCATACATTGTTGTACTCGGTACGCGGTATGGGACCGGCATTGCGCCAGTTTTCCTGAAGTTCTTTGAACGCCTTGTAGGTGGAGTTCATATCTTCATCTACATTTATTAAACCTTTCAGCTCTTCAATGATCTCAAGTCGCCGGTTTAGGTTTTCCTTTAGGTTTTTTTCAAGGTTCTTATAATATTGGTTGCGTTTTTCACGGTAGTCACTGTAGACTTCGTTAAACTGCCTTTTGGTCACCGAATTGTACTTGAAATCGACTTCGTTGCCGCCTGCGTTTATAAAATCTTCTTTCTTCCCTTCTATAAATTCCTGAAATTTCAGGTCGAACTCGTATTTGATGCCTTCAACATGCTTCTTAATGGCCTGTACCTTTTCGTTACGGACCAATTTTTGAAGTTCGCCCACCAAGTTTTCCATAGACATCGCATGGTAATCTAAAAGCGGAATGGTATGTCGCTCTTGATTGTCGGTATCTTCGGCGTCCTCGGCATTGTTCTCGTCTATTTCTTCGAGTACGGCATCGTCTTCATTCTTTGTCTTTGCGGTTTCTGTCGGGGCCGGTTCTTCCGCTTGGGGCGTTTCAGGCGGAGCGTCAGCTTCGGGCGTAGTTTCCGTTTCGGCCTCGAGGGGTTCCGACGGCTTTTCCGTTGGCGCCTCGTCCGTTGCTTTAGATGGTTCTTTTTCGGGGATTTCTACGGCTTCCGGTACTTCCTTTGGTGCCGTAGCTTCAGTATTTTCAGTGGTTTCTTGTATGTTTTCTTCCCCTACGTTATGTTGTAGTTCCCGTTCCTTATCTTCCATCGTTTATAAGATATTGATTATGCAGATTGCTAGGGTAAGATACTAACAACCGCTCTAATGACAAAAGGTATGCTCGTATTTTAGCTTTTCTGCACGACGTCGGACTTTGATTTGGAGGTAGGGAAGGTACCGTTTTTTATAGGTCCTCTTGCCTAGATAGTTAGTGTTGGAAAGTGCAAGGAAAAGACGACTAACGCTCTTGCCATATCTGCCAAGAACGGTCGGCTTGTAGCTCTAACATGCGTAAACCGTTGGAAATTTGTGCGCCTTGGGCCTCTCCGGCCGTTAAAAAAGCAGATTTTTCAGGATTATAGATAAGGTCGAACAAAAAGTGCCGGTCACTGATGAATTCGTACGGCAGGGTGGGGCGTTCCTCAATATTGGGGTGTGTACCCAATGGGGTGCAGTTCACCAATACCGTATGTTCTTTTAATACTTCTTCGGTGACCTGGTCGTAACTGATCTTATTTTTCCCTTCACTCCTTGAAACAAAAAGATAGGAAATGCAAAGCTCTCCCAAAACATAGGCCACGGCCTTTGAAGCTCCACCTGTTCCCAAGATTAACGCCTTTGTGTGGTGCGGCTTTAGAAAAGGTGACATGGCGTGTTTAAAACCATAGGCATCGGTATTGAAACCTTTGAGTCCGTTTTTGTTGAACTGTATAGTGTTTACCGCGCCAATTTTTTCGGCCTCGGGATCGAGTTCCGTCAAAAAGGGCATTATTTCTTGTTTATAGGGTATGGTCACGTTCATACCATTGATGTCTTTATTGTTTTTTAGAACATCGGTAATTTCTTCGATGGCTTGAAAGTCGAAATTCTCATAAGAGTGGTCGTTCAGGCCCAAGGAAGCGAATTTTTTGGTGAAATATCCGCGAGAGAAGGAATAGGAGATGTTTTTACCGACCAATCCGAACCGTGTTCTTTTCATATTTTGTTTTTAAGGATAAAGGGTAAATCGTTTATACTGATAGTTTAGTTTCTTTTTGGGTCTTTCCGTACCAATCGAGCAACAGCAATATGGCAATGCCGACCCCGATGAAAAAGATGGCCCACCAGGTTTCCGAGCTTCCGAGATCGGGAAAGAAGCGTTCGTAATTACTGATGATTTCCTTTCCGTTGCTATCCAGTATCAACTCCCCGGAAGCATCGGTCTTAAATATCGTGCGTTTCCATGGCCAGACCACACCCAATGAACCGGTTATAAAACCGATGATGACCGCAGTGGTAATGTGTTTGTAATGTTTGAGTACATAGGTCAATAAATGCGAAAGGCTTACGAGTCCCGTAGCCGAGCCCGCAGTGAATACGGCTAAAATGGTCAAGGTGTCGATCCGTTCGGCATTTTGGGTAAAGCTAAAATCGCCGCGTAGTATTTCGGCAAAGGTATCGTAGAGGGCATTTACCGAATCGACCAATAAGAGCACGTAGTTGCCCAAGAGGATAAGGATAAAAGAGCCCGAAAGTCCGGGAAGGGTCATACCTGAAACACTGATGATACCACAGGCGAAAATGAAGAAAAGGTTATCATTTTCCTTAGCGGGATTAAGAAAGCTTATAGATATACCCACGATAAGCCCGATGATACCGGCCGTAATGGTTTTACGGTTCCAGTGTTCAAAGTCTTTTGAAATGTAATAGATAGACCCTAGGATCATACCGAAAAAAGCGGCCCAAACAAATAGCTCTTTGCGTTCTAAAAAGTAATCGAGCAGTTTGGAAACGCTAAAATAACTGACCAACATACCAAAAATAAGAAGCGAGAGGAAGGTTCCGTTGATGTAACGGAAAAAACTCTTGAACCTTCCGTTCAAAAGCAATTTGAATGCCTTGCCATTTACCTTTTGTAGCGAGTAGATAAATTCTTCATAAAAACCTCCGACAAATGCAACTATACCTCCTGAAACACCGGGCACTTTGTTAGCGGCACCCATGCACAGACCTTTTATGACCAAGAAGAATTTGTCAAGAAATGTTCTGGTATTGTACATGATAGGGGACTTATTTTTTCGAAGCAGTTCTTTCGAGAATAAAAATAACCAAAAAGCCGGTCAATGCGGCAATTATGGCGATCATAAGTTGATTCTCGCCTTCGAAATTAAAGGGACTCACATTTTCGTCTATCGTAATGATTTTTTCGCCAATGGTCTTGGTGTCGAGTACGCGCTTCCAAGGCCATATTTTGTTCAATGAACCTACAATGAAACCGGTCAGTAAGGCAAGGGTTAGGTTTTTTTGGTGGTTGAACATCCACTTTAATACTTTGGCAAAACTCAAGAGACCGAAAATGGCCCCTACACCTACGACCCCGATAATCTTGAAGTCGAGATTGTGCACCGCATCGATTATAGTTTTGTACGACCCCAGCAATACTAAGATAAAGGCCCCTGAAATACCGGGCAGGATCATGGCACAGATGGCCAAAGCTCCCGACAGAAAAAGATAGGGCAGGCTATGGGCACTTTCAGAGGGGGGTAAAATGGTAATATAATAGGCGATGGCGGCCCCTAGTACCAATGCGATAATGGTTTTTGCATCCCATTTTTGGACCTCCTTGCCCACGAGCAAAATACTTGCAATGACCAGTCCGAAAAAGAAAGACCAAATCAGAATGGGCTTGTTCTCCAACAACCAGCTCACCAGTTTGGCCAAAGAGAGTACGCTTATACCGATCCCCAAGAACAAGGCCATAAGAAAATTCCCGTTCAACTTGGTCCATGCGGCCTTCAGTCCGTTTTCCTTGAGTTCCCTAAAAAGGGAAAGGTCTACGTTGTTGATCGAGGTGATCAGCTCTTCGTAAATTCCCGAAATAAAGGCTATGGTACCTCCGGAAACACCTGGTACAACATCGGCAGCGCCCATGGCCATGCCTTTTAAAGTAATGAATGTATAGTCAAGAAAATTTCTTTTTTCCATGTAGATTATTCGTTGAAAAGCAAAAATAGCTTTTAAAATTTGAACCTAGGAAAAAATGGAACAAGCCCTTATGATTTTTATGGATTAAAAATATAAGGGCTTGGTGGTAAGGTGGTTATTTTGCTGCTTTTTCTGCCTTTTCCACAGCTTTTAAAACCCATTCGGATTTGGTGTACTGGGGAAATTCCTCAAAGAAAAGCGATAATTTTTGTAAATCTAGTTTTAAGGCGTCCATCAAGCAGATCCGACCGTTGATCGTATCGTTGTTCGCTAAGTGGAAGCCCGCCATTTTATATTTAAGCTCGGCACTCTCGGGATAGAATTCTTGACCTTGTGACAGTATTTGAAGTGCTGTAGCGGCATCTTCGTTGTTATAGACCACATCGGCCCAGTTTAGCCAAGTCTTTAATTCGTAATTGCCGAGGTCTACGGCCTGCTTAAAGGCGAAATCGGCTTGGTCGTACTTTTTGAGCGCGGCGTTGATGTAGGCGCATTTCTTCCAGTACAATGGGTTTTCTCCATCTATGTTCAAAGCCTTGTTTATGTAATAGAGGGCTTTTTTGTAGTTGTTTCGTCTATAGTAAAAATCGGTAATGGCCAACCAACCCTTATCGAGTAAGGGATCTTCGTGTACCGTATGGTAGTAGTAATACTTGGCCATTTCGTCATTCTCCAGTCGCTCGTGACATTTGCCGATACGCAAATAAGCATGGGAGGTGGGGTCGTCCATTTTAATGGTGGCCTCATAATTGTCGATGGCTTCATTGTATTTGCCCATTTTTTCGAGCACCTTTCCCTTTTCAAAATAAGCACCTATAAAGGTATCGTCGGAAATGATGGCAAAGTCAAAGGCACCCAAAGCTTCGGGATACATCTTTTTGTAAATATATTGCTTGCCCAATTGATGCCAGGCCACTTCGCAATACGGGTTTCTTTCTAAGTAATCGTTCAGGTACACAATGGCTCCGTCATGATCTTCCAGGAACTCAAAGCAGTAGATTACATTGTAAAGCGATGAATAGTCCTGTTCATCGAAGGAAACACAGCGCATAAAACTCTCTTTGGCCAGTTTAAAATCGTCCATGAACAAGTACTCCATCCCCAGTAAGGAATGAATATCAAAGCTGTTTTCCGACAGGTCGAGTGCTTGGTTCAAAAGCGCGACCGCGGCTTCGTGATTATCTTTCTTTGAATAGATATTGGCACGTTGGATAAAGATCTCTTCGTTGGTCCCGTCCAATATTTGAAGTTCGTCCAAATACTGTTCGGCAAGGTCAAGGTGGTTTTCAAAAACCAAAACCTCAATATCCAACAACTTGAGTTCAATAGAACCTGGGTGTTGTTGCAGACCGATCTTGATCGCTTTCTTCGCCAGTGCTATTTTGCCATTGTTCAAATAATGATGTATGATGTCTTCAAAATCTTCGGCGTCAAAGAAATAGACGTCGTCGGTTTTAAGCATCGATTCAAACTTGGCAATTGGCCTATTGGGCCTTTCGTTGGATTCTAACGCCATAGAAACGTTTTGGTTAAACTATGTTATTAAAAGTAGCCTTTTGATAGGTTCTTTTAAAACTGGTTACCGCTATATTATTAACAAATTAGTTAACAGCTTATTGCTTATAACCTTCTAAAACTTCAAGTATTATGCCACAACCACTTTCAATTTCCTCGGTGGACATGGTTAAGGGAGGTGAAATTCGTACCGCACGGGGCTCAAAGAGCAACCAAAATAAGATTAAACCTCTTTTGGCGCAGTTCAGTATTACGTGATTTGCTATTTCGGCATTTTCCATAATCAAGGCGAGCATTAGGCCTTTTCCCCTAATTTCCTTGATTAGTCGGTGTTTTAGTAGCTTTCTGACAAGGGCTTCTTTTTTTAGGGTGTCCGCGATCAGTTGGGTCTCGGTAATTTCCTTTAGGGTGGCCAAACAGGCCGAGGCAATAACCGGGTTTCCACCAAATGTGGTGATGTGTCCTAATTTCGGACTGTCCTGTAAGGTAGACATAAGCTCTTTGGAAGCGGTAAAGGCTCCTACGGGTAGTCCGGAAGCCATGCCCTTGCCCATGACCAAGATATCGGGTACGCAATCGTAATGTTCAAAGGCGAAAAGTTTTCCGGTACGGCCAAAACCGGGTTGGATTTCGTCTAAGATCAGCATAGTGCCGGTAGCGTTACAACGCTGGCGCACCTTTTTTAGATAGCCATTGGTAGGTTCTATAAAACCCGCCCCGCCTTGTATGGTTTCCAAAATTACGGCCGCGGTCTTGTCGGTGATCTTATCGAGGTCGTCTTCGTTGTTGAACCGGATAAACCCTACATCCGGTATGAGGGGCCTAAAGGCACTTTTGCGTTCTTCGTAGCCCATTACGCTCAAACTGCCCATGGTGTTGCCGTGGTAGGCGTGTCGGGCGGCCAACAATCGACTTCTTCCGGTAGCCCTACGTGCTAGTTTCATGGCGCCTTCGACCGCTTCGGTACCACTGTTCACCATATACGTGGTTTCTAGGGAAGGAGGCAAAAGTGAAGCGAGTAGTTTGGTATAGGCTACCGCCGGTTCTTGAATGTATTCCCCGTATACCATTACGTGCATATAGGTTTCGGCTTGTTTTTGTACGGCCTCCACTACTTTGGGATGGCAGTGTCCGAGGCTACAGGCCGAGACTCCCGCAACAAAATCTAAATGGGCCTTGCCATCGGTATCGTAAATATAACTGCCTTTGGCATGCGAAATTGGCAAAGCCAACGGGTAAGGGGAGGTTTGTGCCTGGTATTTTAAAAAATCTTCTTTCATTGTATCGGACTTGAAGTCACCTTTTGAACTTTGGGCCTAAGCTTGGGAGCCGGGGCCTTGTCATTTGAAGAAGGGATTTTGTTGACCGGATCGCCCGAGTTTTGGCTGCGTTCCGCCTCTTCGGCATCAATGTCGATAGGGTTGTCAATGCCCCGTATGACCGGTAGCACAAGATTGTTGTCGTCTTCGTCGAAAATGTCGTCCTTGGTCCTGATACGCTCATCGCCACGCCAGATGAAACCTTTGAGTTTCCGGCTCTCAACGGGGAGTTCCTTTTCAGGGAATATATCGCCATTGGGTTCGGTAAAGAAGGTAAGGTCTTCCACATCATTATTGGCCATGACAATATTGATCCGGCTGCAAATGGTTTTGTCTATGCCTATAAGCTCGTCGTCATCATTGTACATGTAATAGATGACCTCGGTGTTCTTGATCAAGTCGATATACTTGAGTTCATTGTCTTCAAACTTCCCGAAGAGGTCTTTTCCCTTAGCCTGGTTATAACCGGTTTTTCCAATACTGTCCAAGGAAATAATAAAAGCGTTTTCAAGTACTTTTAGGGAGTCTAGTTTTTCGGTTTCAAGATTTGATATAAGGTGTATGCTATCGCCCGTCATCTGGTTTTCGCCGTTCCATATGACCGGATTGCGAATCAGTTGGGTGATTCCCGTTTTCTCAGAAGAAAATATAGAGTCGCACTTACCGCTCAAATCGGTCTTGTAGAATTTCGCATTTCTAAATGCACGAAGTACACGGTTTTCGGGTTTTCCCGTTATCATTAAAGTGTCGCCGTGCATATAAAGCGAATCTTGCTCTACCAAACTTATGGATACGGCCCGCTTGGTGGCAAAAACCGAATCTTTTGCCTTGAATACTTCGGCATAGTGGGCACGAACAATTCCCTTGTTTATGGTATCGGTGACTACAATGTTGTTGGTGGCCGAGGCAAATTCGCTAGCCTTGTCAAAATATACGCTATCGCCTTGTATGATACGATTGTTGTAGTCGATACGGGTATTTTTTATTCCGTAGCCACTTTCGACTTTCGTATCGTAAAACCCGCGTTCACAATAAATTTTATAGGTTTCACCCGTTATGGTCGAAGGACCGTACATGTAGGCGTTCTTTGATGTGGTGTAATAATCGAGGCGGTCAGAATCTAAGGTATACTGGGGGTTTTCAATGTGTACACTGTCTAAAAACTGGTACTTGTCGAGTTCCATAAAGTAGCGGCCAATTTCGCTGGTAAGGGTATTGGTTGAATCGACAATGGTGCCCGAGCTGTTGTAGTAGGCTTCTTGTTTTTGGCGGTCAAAATAGAGCGTGTCGGTTTTTAAGGTCATTTTGCCACTTTTTTGGTCGGTCTCTAAAAGAACCTCTTCAAAAGCCTTGGCAAGTTTGGTTTCACCGTCATAATTGATTTTTCCACTGGTCATTTCAATGGAGTCACCCTGTTGTAAACGAACGTTGCCCAAGGCCCGTAAGCGGTTTTCTTTTTGATAAAAGATAGCGATATCGCACCATAGGTCGGCTCCTTGGTGTTCGAATTGAACCTGTCTGTCGTCTTTACTGAATATTGAGGCACCGGGAAACTGGGCTTCGTTTTTTGTAAAGTTGGCACCGTAAACAATATTGATCTGTTTACTCTGGGTAGTATCGGTTACGGTCGTCTTTTTGTCTTGCCCATAGCTTATAAAGACGGGGCAAAGAAGTAGTAAAAAAATACGAAGTAGATTCAAGGCTATCGGATATTTTGCCCAAAAATAGGCTTTTTTTAAAGGAAGTGATATAGTTTAGGATAGATTTAGGACGATTGTAGGTAGTGTGGGAAACCTAGTTTATCCACCATCATCCTAAACTATATCATTATAATATATTCCGAAGTTCTGCTAAAAATCTTTAGACTATCTATGGATGGTCTGCGTACGGTCGGGACCTACGGATACAATTTTGATCGGTACTTCGAGTTCTTTTTCTAAAAAGTCGATGTAGGCCTGTAAGGCTTCCGGTAACTGATCGGCATTGTTCATTTTGGTAAGGTCTTCAGACCAGCCCTTCATTTCACTGTAGATCGGGGTTACGTTCTCAGGCTCTATGTTGAAGGGAAGATGCTCTATTTGTTCGCCCTTGTAATTATAGGCGGTACAGACTTTTATCTTGTCAAAACCACTTAAAACGTCGGCTTTCATCATCATCAATTCGGTAACGCCATTGATTTGTACGGCGTATTTAAGGGCGACCAAGTCTAGCCAGCCGCATCGTCTCGGACGTCCTGTGGTGGCGCCGAATTCGTTACCGACACGTGCCATGGTTTCACCGTCTTCATCAAAGAGTTCGGTTGGAAAAGGACCGCTGCCGACCCTTGTGGTGTAAGCCTTGAAAATACCCTTGACGTCACCTATCTGGTTCGGGGCGACCCCAAGACCTGTACAGGCACCTGCGGCAGTGGTGTTACTGGAGGTAACGAAGGGATAGGTTCCGAAATCGATATCCAATAAAGAACCTTGGGCTCCTTCTGCCAATATTTTCTTTCCGCTTTTTTGAGCTTGGAAAAGGTATTCCTCACTATCGATAAAGGTCAATTTTTTTAACTCGCTAACCGATTCGAAGAAATCTTTTTCCAATTCGGCCAAATCGTACTGTACGTCTACATTGTAGTAGGCGATCATGGCCTCGTGCTTGTTGGCCAAGTTACGGTACTTCTCTTTCCAGTCAGACAATTCTAGGTCTCCGATGCGCATACCGTTACGTCCGGTCTTGTCCATATACGTAGGTCCGATCCCTTTAAGGGTGGACCCGATTTTGGCCTTACCTTTTGATGCTTCGGAAGCGGCATCGAGCAAACGGTGTGTTGGCAATATCAAATGGGCCTTTCTTGAAATGAACAATTTAGCCTTGATGTCTATATTGAACTTGTCTAAGGCGTCAAGCTCTTTTTTAAAGATAACGGGGTCGATAACCACGCCGTTACCTACGATGTTTATGGACTCTTTGTGGAAAATTCCGGATGGAATGGTGTGTAATACATGCTTTATTCCATCAAATTCCAAAGTGTGTCCCGCGTTGGGCCCACCTTGAAATCGGGCTATAATATCATAATCTTTGGTAAGAACGTCAACGATTTTTCCTTTTCCTTCGTCTCCCCACTGTAATCCTAACAATAAATCTACTGCCATCTAAAATTTTGGTTAGCTGTTTGTGTTTTCTTTTTTATTTCGAGTACCATAAAAATAAAGGGAGTGTGTGTTGATTTTTATATCAAATACTTCCTCAATGGTTTTCTTTATCGATTGAATACGAGGATCGCAGAACTCCATTACCTCACCGGTGTCGGTCAAGATAACGTGGTCGTGCTGACGGTCAAAGTATGATTTCTCGTATTGCGCCTGATTTTTACCGAATTGGTGCTTGCGAACCAATTTACATTCTAACAAAAGTTCAATGGTATTGTAAAGGGTGGCGCGACTTACCCTGTAATTCTTGTTTTTCATGTTTATGTATAGCGACTCAATATCAAAATGGTCTTCGCTATCATAAATTTCTTGAAGTATGGCGTAACGTTCGGGTGTTTTCCTATGCCCGTTTTCTTCTAAAAAGTTGGTGAAAACATTCTTTACGATCTCTTGATTTTTGTTCTCTGCCATAATTAGGTTCTGTTCGTCAATTTGCAAATGTACGGTTATATTTTAATTAGAATTCTAAATTCTTGTGACTTTATCGATTCCGTTGATTTTCTTTAAATTGACGATTAGTTTTTTGAGGATGCCGATATTTTTGACCACTACGGTGATTTCTCCAACGAAAGTTCCTCCGTCGGTACTGAAGTTAAGGTTTCGGATATTTACATGCATATTGTCCGATATAACCTCGGTAATCTCGCTTACGAGTCCGAGGTTGTCTATACCTGTTAAACGTATGACCGATTGGAATTCCTGCTGGGTAGAATCGATCCACTTGGCACTGATGATCCTGTAGGCGTAATTGGATTGTAACTGTATGGCATTGGGACAGTTCTTCTTATGTACCTTAATACCTTCGTTAACACTGACAAAACCGAAAACATCGTCCCCAGGGATAGGGTTACAGCATTGCGATAGTTTGTATTCGAGTTTTTCTTCTTCCTTCCCAAAAACCAGAACATCGTACTTGCTGGTAATCTCCTCCTTGTTGATTTCGTTGGGGGCGGAGGCCCGGCGGATCTTGTTCTTAAAGAAACTGATGAAGGCATTGGAATACGAAGAGGTAAAATCTTTGATCATCTGATTGTCGATTGCACCTATTCCTACCCTATAAAACAGGTCGAGACTGGTTTTTAGCTTAAAGAAGGTGACCATTTTGTTCACCGTATCTTCGTTCAAGCTTACTTTTTGCGATTTCAGTTTTCTCCTCAAGACTTCCTTGCCTTCTTCGGCAATGGACTTTTTCTCTTCACGTAGGGAAGATTTTATTTTGGCCCTTGCGCGGGCGGTAGTGGCATAGTCGAGCCAGTTTTGGTTCGGTTTTGCCTGGTCGGAGGTAATGATTTCAACTTGGTCACCACTATGTAATGTGGTGTTCAAAGGAACGAGTTTGCCATTGACCTTTGAGCCCCGGGTGCGCATACCGACCTCGGTGTGTATGTTGAATGCAAAGTCGAGAGGGGTGGCCCCTTTGGGCAAGGACTTCAGCTCCCCTTTGGGGGTAAATACAAAAATTTCCTTGGAATAAAGATTGAGCTTGAACTCCTCTACAAAATCGACGGCATTGGTGTTGGCGTTTTCTAGGGCTTCCTGTAAACGGTTCAGCCAAATTTCGATGCCTTGTTCTTTTTGGTCCCCATGTTTGTACTTAAAATGGGCCGCATAGCCTTTTTCGGCAATCTCGTGCATACGTTCGCTGCGTATCTGTACTTCTACCCATCGACCTTTTGGTCCCATTACCGTTATGTGCAAGGCCTCGTAACCCGTGGTTTTCGGGGAGGATATCCAATCCCGAAGTCGTACGGGGTTGGGGGTAAAGTGGTCGGTAACTATGGAATAGATTTTCCAGGCCAGAAATTTCTCGTTCTGTCGATCCGATTTGTAAATAATACGAATGGCAAATTTGTCGTAGATTTCGTCAAAGGCGACATTTTGGGCCTTCATCTTCCTGCGGATGGAAAAAATCGATTTCATCCGTCCTTTGATGTAATAGTTTAAGCCCTCTTCTTTTAACGATTTGTCTATTACGCCCGAAAAGGCATCGATATAAGCTTGCTGTTCCTCTTTTGAGTCTTCGATCTTTTCTTTGATGTCGTTGTAGACATCGGGTTCCGTATACTTAAGACTAAGGTCCTCAAGTTCCGTCTTTATATTGTAAAGTCCGATACGATGGGCCAAAGGGGCATAGATGTACAGGGTTTCCGAGGCCATCTGCACCTGTTTGTGCTCGGGCATGGCATCCATGGTGAGCATGTTGTGGTAGCGATCGGCGATTTTAATGATGATGACACGCACATCGTCGTTGAGGGTCAGCAACATCTTCCGGAAGTTTTCCGCCTGTTGCGAGGTGTTCATGTCCTTTTTAAGGTGGGCGATCTTGGTGAGTCCGTCAACTATACGGGCGACTACCTTGCCGAACATGCGCTCAATGTCATCTAGCGTATACTCCGAATCTTCTACAACATCGTGTAAAAGGGCCGAAGCAATGGAAGTGGCATCGAGGCCGATTTCCGAAGCCACTATTTTGGCCACGGCGATCGGATGGAATATATAGGCTTCCCCAGATTTTCTACGTTGGTTTTTGTGGGCGTCTACCGCTATTTCAAAGGCAGAGCGAATCAGTGTCTTATCGTCGTCCGATAAGTGTTGATAGCTTATGCGTAGCAATTCTTTATATTGCTTGGCTATCTGTTTGTTTTCTTTTTCTATAGCTTCCTGCGTCATAGTCAAATAAAAATAGCACAATCTTAGCAGCCTTACAACAAAAATTATACCTCTTTTTAAGCTGCGGACAATGTGTCCTTATATTGTAACGGCCATCATCCAGACTATCGTTTTAGGTTTTGAATGCGTTGCAGAAGGGTAGGGTGCGAATAATGCATAAAAACAAAGGCCGGATGGGGCGTAAGGTTGCTCAGACTGTTTTTGGATAACTTTTTTAAGGAGGTGATCAGGGGGGTGGCGGCATAGGTAGCCTTGGCATAATCGTCGGCCTGATACTCGAATTTTCTTGAAAAATGGTTCATAATTAAACCAGTGATTTCTGAGATAGGACTGTAGAGAATGGCAAAACCGATCAGGGCGGCATGAAAACTGGGCCGTGATACGCCAATGGCCATAGATACATCGGGGTTGTTGACGAATAGTGATAGTACGAACAAGGTAAGTCCGGTTAGCAAAATTGAAGCTATAAGGTTGAAAATGATATGCTTTTTTTTGTAATGACCGACTTCATGTGCCAAAACGGCAACAATTTCTTCCTCCTCCAAGTCCTTGATCAGGGTGTCGTAAAGGGTGACCCGTTTTTCCTTACCAAAACCAGAAAAATAGGCATTGGCCTTGGTAGATCGTTTTGATCCGTCTATCACAAAGATGTTGTTGAGTTCAAAACCGACATTTTTGGCAAAGGATTCTATCTTGGTTTTGAGGCTTCCGTCTTCAAGCGGGGTCTGTTTGTTAAAGAGCGGTACGATCAGCTTGCTGTAGAAGAGATTCATGAATACCGTAAAAAGCGTTATGAGCGCCCAGGCATAGATCCAAAAGCTGGTGCCCGTCCATTGAAAGAACCAAATGATAACGGACAGTAGGAGCCCCCCTACCACCACGGTCATTGCCCATCCCTTTATCTTATCTAAAAAGAACGTACCCTTGGTGGTTTTGTTGAACCCGAATTTCTCTTCGATAACGAAGGTCGAATAATACGAAAGGGGAAGGGTTACCACATCGCTTCCTATCATGATGACACCAAAGAACAAAAGAGCCATGGGAATAGCTTGGTCGGTAATGGTGCGTACCCATTGGTCTATCCATTCAAATCCCCCAAAAATCAAAAAGCCTATGGTCAAAAGAAACGAGAAACTAGAAGTAATAAGTCCAAAACGATAGTTGGTCTTTTTATAGGCCTGCGATTTTTTGTATTCGGTTTCGTCGAATACGTCGTTGAGTTCTTCCGGTATGGGGTCGTTGTAGCGTTTGGAGTTTAAATAGTCCAGTACGGTCTCAATAATGAATTGAAGTACGAGAATGGTGATTATAATATAAAACAGCATACTCATTGGATAGTGGTTTTTGGTAAAATGGTGTAGGTCTCCTAAAGAATAAAACAGGGATTATTTAAAATTCCGTTGTCTTTTTGCTTCAAAGATAAGAATAGCGGCCGAGACCGATACGTTCATAGAATCGATTTCACCCTGCATGGGTATGATGATGTTCTGTTTTGAGCTGTTGAGCCATTCTTCTGAGAGTCCGTCCGCTTCGGTGCCGACAACAATGGCCGACCCTGGCTTGAAATCGGTTTCGGTATAGGTTTCGGAGGCCGAAAGGGCCGCACAGTAAATATTGATGTTTTGGGCCTTGAGAAAATCGATGACCTCCGTGCTGCTGCCCATGGCTATGTTGTTCGTAAAAACGCAGCCCACACTGGAACGTATTATATTAGGGTTGTAGAGGTCGGTCTTAGGGTTGGCAATGAGCACGGCGTCAAGATTTGCAGCATCGGCAGTACGCAACAGTGCCCCTATGTTTCCGGGTTTTTCAGGTGCTTCCGCAACAAGGATCAAGGGGTCTTTCTTGCCTAGCTTTAATTCACTTAACAGGGTAGGCTTACTTTGGGCAATGGCCAAGATACCTTCGGTAGTTTGCCTATAGGCCAACTTTTGATACACTTCCTTGCTGATCTCGATATAATCGGGTGTCGACGAACTACTTTCAAAAAGCGATAAGGTTTCTTTGAAGTCGATCAGCTCGGGTTGAAAAAGCACCGTATCAAAGTGGTAGCCCCCTTTCAGGGCCAATTGTATTTCCCTTTGGCCCTCCACAATAAAAAGTCCGGTTTTCTTCCGTTCCCTAGACTTTTCCTTTAAAAGCAGTATTTTCTTGACCAGCGTATTTTGAACGCTCGAGATTTGCTTAGATTTGTGCATACCGCAAATGTAAATAAAAGAGCCTTTGTGCGACCTATAGAGCTAAAACTAAAACAAACAGATGAAGCGAATTTTAACGATTGTATTGATTTTGGGACTATCGAGCTGTAAAGAGGTGGCCAAGAGTGAAAAAAAGGTAGAAACGGATGTAAAAACGGAGACGGTTGTAGCGAATGAGAGGTATCCGGAAGCCTTGGTCAAGGTGTTTGACGCCCATGGGGGATTGAAAAACTGGAAGAGCAAACGCACTTTGAGCTTTAGCCTGCCGAAGCCTAAATCGGTAGAGGTGCACACGGTAGATCTATATTCGAGAAGGGATAAGGTCGAAATTCCCCCGGTAACAATGGGTTTCGATGGGGATGCGGTTTGGTTGCTCGACGAACAGGATTCCTATAAAGGCAATCCGGCACTATATCATAACCTGATGTTCTATTTTTATGCCATGCCCTTTGTTTTTTCCGATTCGGGAATCAACTATAAACCCGCCGAGGATTTAGTGTATGAAGGTAAGAGCTATCCGGGAATCCATATCAGTTACAACGATGGGGTCGGGGCTTCTTCAAAAGACGATTATTACTTGCACTACGATCCCGAAACCTATAAAATGGCTTGGTTGGGGTATACCTTTACCTTCGGTAGCAATGAAAAATCTGAAAATGTGCGTTGGATACATTACAATGATTGGATAGAGGTAGAGGGTATACAATTGCCGAAATCTATGACATGGCACAATTATGAGGGCCGTACGATCAAAGAGGCGAAAGAGCCTACCGTTTTTGAGAATATTAGTTTGGAAGAGACATCAAGGCCCGATTCGTTTTACGCGAAACCTGAAAATGCCAAAGTCGTCTTAAAGGACTAAGGAATGCTGTTTTTTTAAGTAAATTGTATCTTTAAACTTTTATTTGAATATGGAAGTATTGTTATTCGGGATTGCCAAGGATATTGTAGGTACGTCGTCATTTCGTTTTGAAGGGGGCGATGTCGTGCCACAATCGGTTTTAGAATTAAAGGAAAGGCTCAGTGAGACCTTTCCCGAGTTTGATAATCTCTCTTCTTTGGCAGTGGCCGTAAATAGTGAATATGCCGATGATAGCAAGGGCTTGAACCTTGGTGATGAAATAGCTATAATTCCCCCCGTAAGCGGCGGATGATCTTGAAATATGGTTGTAGAAATTGTAGATGAAATTGACCCTGGGCAGGTATATGCCGAGCTTTCACACCCCAATAGCGGAGGTATTTGTGTTTTTGTAGGGGCCGTTAGGGAATTCACCAATAACGAGGAGGTAACGGCACTTGAGTTTGAGGCCTACAAAAGCATGGCCCTCAAGGAAATGGGAAAAATAGCTGGCGAAGCGACCCAAAAATGGGAGCTGAACAAGGTGGTCATCCGTCATGCCGTAGGAAAAAAAGAGGTAGAGGAACCCGTTGTGGTAGTAGGGGCTTCGTCGGCACACCGCGAGGCCTGTTTCGAGGCCTGTCGCTATTTAATAGACACCTTAAAGGAACGGGTGCCGATTTGGAAGAAGGAAATTTTTAAGAATAAGACGGTTTGGGTTTCGGCCCATCCATAAATAGAAGGAAAAGTCGGGTTTTGTAAAAACGACTGGGGCGATAACGGTTGAATAAACCGAAACGAGAACGATAGATGTATGTTGATAGACAATCATAATAGAACCATTAATTACGTTCGCTTGGCAGTGACCGATCGTTGCAATTTGCGATGTAATTACTGTATGCCTGCCGAGGGGATCAATTTTGCCAAGAACGATAAGCTCTTCACTATTGATGAGCTTTCTAGATTGAGTGAGATCCTGGTGTCACAGGGCGTCGATAAAATACGGATTACGGGAGGGGAACCTTTTGTCAGAAAAGACCTGATGGTGCTCATGCGCCATTTGTCCCAACTCGAAGGGCTTAACGATATTTCCGTGACTACGAACGCTACTTTGATCGGCCCCTACATTGATGAACTCAAGGAATTGGGCGTAAAAAACATCAATGTTAGTATGGATGCCATCAACCGTGAGACCTTTGAAAAAATCACCCGTCGCGACCATTATGATACCGTACATAACAATATCATTAGACTGATTACCGAAGGTTTTAACGTAAGGATCAATTTCATTGCCTTGGAAGGACAGAATACCGAAGACATATTGCCGATGCTGGAGCTTACCAAGCATTATAAGGTTTCGGTACGCTTCCTTGAGGAAATGCCCTTTAATGGAGGAAGTAAGACCTTTGAAAGTATTGCGTGGGACTATAAGCGGATTTTGGCCTATGTAAAAGAACGCCATCCCGATTATTACGAGTTGCCATCGCCCAAAACATCAACATCCATCAATTATAAAATTCCGGGTTTTAAAGGAACCTTCGGGGTTATTCCTTCCTTTAGTAGAACGTTTTGTGGTTCGTGTAATCGTCTGAGAATTTCGGCTACGGGAGATGTCATTACCTGTCTGTATGCGCAACCGAGCATGAACATACGCGATATTTTACGGGGGGAAGGGTCAACGGAAAAAATAAAGAAAAGTATTTTGAAGGCCATAGGAAGCCGTTCTAAAACGGGCTTCGAGGCGCAACAAAAGTACAAAGGCGTTTTCGCCAATTCAATGACTTCAATAGGAGGCTAATTTCATGGAAAAAAAACTCTCACATATTGATGCCTCGGGTAACGCGGCAATGGTAGACGTATCCGAAAAAAAAGTAACGGCACGAATGGCAAGGGCCTCGGGCCAAGTAGAATTTCCCAAGGAGGTTTTTGAGACCTTGGCGGCCCAAGATTTTCTGGGTAAAAAGGGAAGCATTATCCAAACAGCGGTCATTGCCGGTATTCAGGCCGTAAAAAAAACGTCAGAGCTTATTCCGCTTTGCCATCAGATCAACCTGTCAAAAGTACAGATCGATATTGTGCCCCAAGGGCAGGCTTTAGAAATTAGCTGTACCGTAAAATGTACCGAAAAAACGGGAGTTGAAATGGAGGCGCTTACAGGGGTTTCGGTTAGTGCATTGACCATTTACGATATGTGCAAGGCCTTGTCACACGATATACGCATTACCAATGTTCAGTTAGAAGAAAAAACAGGAGGAAAGAATGATTATAGGTCCTAAAATATACGGTTTGGTGCTGGCCGGAGGAAAAAGTACCCGCATGGGAAAAGACAAGGGTTTGATTCCCTATCACGGTATGCCACAACGCGATTATCTCTATAAGCTGCTGGGCAGGGTTTGTGAAAAGACCTTTTTAAGTATCAGGCCGGAACAAGCTCAAGAGATAGCCGAAGACCTTGAAGTGGTTATTGACGAAAACAAGTATAGAGGGCCGTATAACGGACTCCTATCCGCGCATTTACAGCACCCTGATGTGGCTTGGTTGGTGTTGGCCTGCGACCTTCCCTTGATCGACCTTAAGGCCTTACAGGAATTGATTGCAGCTCGCGACCCGAATATGGTGGCGACTTCATTTGCCCAAAAAGAAAACCCTTTGCCCGAACCGCTCTGCGCTATTTGGGAACCCAAGGCTTTTAAGGAAAGCTTGGCCTATCTAGAAAGTGGAAACGGGACCTGTCCTAGAAAATATTTGATTAACAGCGAGGTGAAATTGGTTTTTCCCGATAACCCGAATGTGCTTTTGAATGCCAATTCAGAGGAAGAATATAAGGAAGCTATCGTAAAACTGGCGGTGGAATGAATGCGGAACGCTACGACCGACAAACGATTCTAAAAGAGTTTGGTATGGAGGCCCAGCTGAAATTACAGTCGGCCAAAGTACTGGTGATAGGCGCGGGCGGACTCGGAGTACCCGTGCTTACCTATCTTAACGCTATGGGGATAGGTACTTTGGGCATTGTAGACAATGATGTGGTATCACTTTCAAACTTGCACAGACAAGTACTGTATTCTGAAAAAGATGTGAATACGCCTAAAGTTGCTACTGCTGTTCATAAGCTAAAAGCGCAGAATTCGGAGACCGAAATAATTTCGTACGAAACTTTTTTGACCCAAGGGAATGCGCTTGAAATTATAGCGGATTATGATGTGGTCGTCGACGCTTCCGATAATTTTCCTACCCGATATTTGGTAAACGATGCTTGTGTTATTTTAGGAAAACCCTTTGTTTACGGTGCCTTGCACAGCTTTGAAGGCCAGGTAAGCGTTTTTAATTTTAAAGGGGGGGCAACCTATCGCTGTCTTTTTCCTGAAATGCCGAAGGCCGATGAGGTGCCCAACTGTGATGAAAATGGGGTTTTGGGCATTGTACCCGGAATCATCGGTAATTTTCAAGCCTTGGAAACTGTAAAAATGATAACGGGAATAGGGGAGACCCTTTCGGGGAAATTGTTGCTCTTTGATGGGTTGTTGAACAATTTTCAGAAAATTCGGTTTACGGTAAACCCCGAAAACCTAAAGATAAAAGCACTTCGTGAAAGCTATGATTTTGACTGTGGCCTGCCCATGGCATCCATTACTCCTGAAGCTTTCCAACAGCTCGTTGAAAAGGGCGAAGTAGAGCTTATAGATGTCCGTACTCCAAAGGAATTCGAAAGGAAGCACTTGTCTTTCGCTAAAAACATCCCACTTTCCGAACTTGATGAACGGCATGGTGAAATTTTAACCGATGGGCCGATCTATGTAGTCTGTCAATCTGGGGTGCGAAGCCGAAAAGCCGTGGAAAAACTCAAGGGAATCTACGCTAAGGCCCATTTGATCAATGTTGAAGGAGGAATGAACCAAATTACAAGGCATGCTCTTAAGTACTGAAAACCTGGTGCTCTTGTGTTTGGGTTTCTTTATTGTGGCCACCCTATACTCTTCGGTGGGTTTTGGGGGCGGATCTAGTTATTTGGCTTTGTTGACACTCTTTTTGGGCGGTTTTTTTGCTATTCGTTCCATCGCCTTGATCTGTAATCTGGTGGTGGTTTCCGGCAGTACCTATTTGTACTTCAAGAACGGCCATGGCAAGTTAAAGGATTTCTTGCCCTTTGTTTTGGCTAGTATTCCCATGGCATTTATAGGGGCTTCTTTTCGTTTGGAAGAACATGTTTTTTTTCTGTTGCTAGGCTTCTCCTTAGTGACTTCGGCCATTTTTCTGGCCTTGCAGACCTTTTCAAAAAGGGACCCCTCTGAAAAGGTGGCGGACTACCCGAAGTGGATGACCTATTTGCTGGGAGGTGGTATCGGTCTTTTGTCAGGACTCGTAGGTATTGGCGGGGGTATTTTTTTGGCGCCCATCCTCAACCATCTGAAATGGGACAAGTCTATTAAAATTGCGGCATTGGCCAGTTTTTTTATTTTGGTGAATTCAATTTCGGGACTTGCCGGTCTGGTTCAAGGGGGGATGTTAGACCTTCCTTGGAAGGAAACTCTGGCCCTTGTGGTATCGGTTCTTGTCGGTGGTCAACTTGGAATTCGTATCAGCTTAAAACGATTTACCCCTAAAGGCATCAAAAGAATTACCGCCTTATTGGTTTTTGTTGTAGGGGTTCGTATTTTGCTCAAATATATTCCTCAGGTATTCTGAACAAATAGTTTTTAAAAAGTAATAGCATTGAAGATTCTTTTGAACCCGGCCTATGTTCCGGATATAGCAAGTTTTTCGGTAATTGCCCAACACGAGGTTTGTTGGGAAATGGAAGATAATTTTCAGAAACAGACCTACCGTAACCGGGCCTACATTTGTAATGATTTGGGAAGACATATGCTCAGCATACCCATTCGCCATGTTGGGGGAAGCCAAGGCAGGCAGAAATACAAAGACGTTAAACTGGAAAACACGTATCAGTGGCAACGTCAGCATTGGAGAACCTTGCAAACCGCGTACAGAACCTCGCCCTTTTTTGAATTCTACGAAGATGAAATTGCGCCGCTTTACGAAAGGCCGTACGAGTATTTGTTAGACTTCAATCTTTTGAGCATACAGACCGTATGCGATTGCCTTCAGTTGGATATGCCCGAAGAAAAGACGGTTACGTACGAAACCACACCGGTAAGCATGGTAGACGGTCGATTTCTTGTGAATGCAAAAAAAAAGCTGGATTTCGCTCCCGAAACGTATACGCAAGTCTTTTCCGATAGAAATAGTTTTGTGGCCAATACCAGTATACTCGATTTGTTGTTTAATGAGGGAACCAATGCCTTGAGCTATTTAAAGGCGCAGGACTTAAGCTTTCTAAATGCTTAGGTTATTCTTGCACTATGGGATCCATTTTTTGGTTCCCGTTCTGGTAGGATGGTATTTCTATAAAGAATACCGAACGAAGGCCATATTTATACTATTGGCGGGTATAATTATCGATGTTGACCATTTGTTGGCAAACCCCATCTTTGATCCCGATCGTTGTAGTATCGGCTTTCATCCCTTACACAGTTATTGGGCCATAGCCTTATATTTTGGATTGCTGTATTTTAAAAAGACGAGAATTTTCGGCTGGGCCTTGTTGATACATATCTTGGCCGACGCTACCGATTGTTTCTTACTCTTTCAATCGGAATGAGGCCATAACCGGAAAGTGGTCCGAATACTTGTTGTCGTAGTTTTTGTGGGCCATAACTTCAAAGTTGGCATCGGCCATGATAAAGTCGATGCGAATAGGAATCTTTAAAAAATTGTACGTACGTCCGTAACCCGAGCCTTTTGCTATAAAGGTATCTTGCATATCGCCCTTGATGGTATGGTAGACCGAAGAGAATTGAGTGTTGTTGAAGTCGCCGCAAACCAAGGTTTTATAGGGACTTTTGGACTTGTGTTCGGCTATGATCTGTGCTTGGTGCTGTTGGCGCTTGAAGGCGTTGGTTACCCTTCGGTACAAGCGCTCTGAAGATTGCGAGCGCAACACGCCCGTGCCAGGGGTAATGCCCAATGACTGCATGTGTAGGTTGTAGAGCCGTATCGTGTCTTTTTTATAGAGGATGTCGGCATAGGAACCATTATTGATACTGTTCGGAAAATTAATGATTTCCGCATTGATTATAGGATATTTTGAAAATATGGCCATGTGCACCTTTCCACCTGTCGGGATTCGTTTTAGGAAGTGATAAGGGTAGTCTAAATAATCTACCTGCATATCATGGCCTACCTCTTGAAAACTGATGATGTCGGGCTTCTCTTGTTTGACCAAATTTTCGATCTCTTGCGGGATGTTGTCGTTGTCTAAAAAATGATATCGGTTGAAAGCCCGTACGTTATAAGTCATTACCTTTAGTTCGTCTTCTTGAAAATCAACTGATTTTGGGGCGATTTTGATAAAAGTGCCCAAGGTAAAATAGCCAAAGACCAAAACGAACAATGAGGTAAGCGCTTGCCATTTTTGGTTTAACAACCAGTAGAGAAAAAAGAGTCCGTTGACGACCACCAAAGCGGGCACGCCCAAACTCAAAATCGACAAAAACGGAAAAAGTTCAAGGGAAATGTAGGGTACCCCACAGGCCGCTAGAAGTACTAGGGCAAAAATTAGATTAAAGAAGTAAGCGATTTTATTGAAAAATGAAAGTCCCTTCATAAGCTAATCTTCCTTGCCGGCCTTGAAAAGAAAGTCCTTTTCCGCTTTAGAAAGACTTTCGTAACCCGACTTGCTGATCTTGTCTAAAATAGCATCTATCTTTTTTTGATGGGCCTGTTTGTCGTAATTGGCTTTTGAAGTTGTTGTGGTCGATTGCCTATTCTTGTAAACCGTTTTCAAAGGGGCTTTCTTTTCGGTTTTTTTGAAAAGGTTGGCTATGGCATCTACCATTTTTGAAAAACCTTCGCCGATGTCCTTTCCATTGTATAGCTGTTTGGCGTACATATAACCTAGAAGGGCACCACCCAAATGCGCTATGCGTCCCCCAACATTGCCTCCCATGGGAATCTGTACCAAATCCATCAGAACAACGAACAGACCTATTTGCCAGAGTTTTACGTTAAAGAAAATAAGACGGACTTCTTGATTGGGTATGTAGGTGCACACAAATATAAGCACGGCCATGACCCCGGCGGATGCCCCAATAAGGGAAGCGTTAACGCCTATTAGTGTTGGGAAAATGTTATAGCTTAAGAGAAATAGGAGTCCACCTAAAATAACGCCCAAAAAATAGATGTTCAAGAATCGCCTGCCGTCAAAAAGGTTAAGTAAAATACGGCCCGCCACGTAGAGCACGTACATATTCCAGATAATATGGAAAATTCCACCGTGCAAAAAAGAGTAGGTCACAATGGACCAAGGCTGCATTAAGAAGTCGAAGAAATCTTTGGGCAGGGCGAACCATTCTTCAAACCTAGGGCTAATAAGCGCCGAAATAAGCCCCATAACGATAAAAACGATAACGTTAATTACTATGAGCTTTTCGGAAACGCTCAATCGGGCATACTGATATTTTAAGTCTCCGTTCGTCATCTTAGTTCCAGCGGTTGTTGTTAAACTGATTTTTTTTCCAATACCACATCATTAAAAAGCCGAATAAAGCACCGCCAATGTGGGCGAAATGGGCAATGCCTTGACCGAAAAGACTATATCCGGTCACTCCTGAAAATAAGTCCAATCCTATTAAAACGGGAATAAAGTATTTCGCTTTAATGGGGATGGGAAGGAAAATCAAGAAAAGCTCACTATTGGGGAACATCATTCCAAAGGCTACCAAAACGCCATAGATGGCCCCAGAGGCCCCTACGGCAGGAGTGCTATAGGCCGATAAGAAATTGTCTATGGTGCTTTTTGATGCAATATTGTACCAATCGGGACTGTACTGGCCCGAAGAGATAATCTCCATGACGTTGGCTTCGGTCATACCACTATTTACCAAGGCTTGCATGCCTTCGCTAAAATAGTAATAATTGACCCCTGTATGGATCAGTGCCGAACCAAGGCCTGCGGAAAAATAGAAAAATAGAAACTTGTTACGCCCCCATAATTGTTCTAGGGGAGTACCAAAGGCCCATAAGGCGTACATGTTAAATGCAATGTGGGTGAAGCCACCATGCATGAACATGTGTGTAATGATTTGATAGATTTCAAAGTGCTCGTTCTTGGGAAACCACAAGGAAAACCATTGGTACATTTGGTCGCCGTACATAGAGGTAGCCACAAAAAACAGAATGTTGATTATGAGCAAATGCTTTATGGCTTCTGTAAGTCTTCCCATTTATATGAATTTTTTGTCGATGTCATTTTCGGTAATGGTAATATATACCGGTTTATTAAACGGACTTACCATAGATTCCTTACAGGCAAACAGGTCGTTTACCAAGGCAATTTGCGAGGCGTTGTCCAATGTTTCCCCGGTTTTGACCGCCAAAGTCTTTGCCAAGGTTTTTGAAAGTATGTCCGTATGCGAAAAACTATCGTCGGTCACCTCTTGTTGGTAATCCGATATCAGTTGGTCCAATATCATGCCAACTTCGCTTTCGGCCACTAATAGGGGTACTCCGGTAACCGTAATCGATTCACCTTCTATATTTTCGAAAATGAAGCCGATCGAGACCAAAATATCCTGAATTTCTTTAAGGGCATTGATTTCAGACTTTGAAAAAGAAAGGTGAAGTGGGAATAACAACTGCTGGCTTACTCCTTGTTTTACCGTACTGTTCTTTAAGAATTTTTCGTAGAGGACCCTTTGGTGTGCCCGACTTTGGTCTATGACCACCATTCCTGATTTTATCGTCGTTACAATGTACTTTCTTCTGATTTGGAAGGTGGTGGTAACCGCCTCTGTGGTTTCTTTTTCACCTTCAAAGATAGAGCCTGTAATCGTATCGGATTCAAAGCTGATACTACCGGGTTCGTCATCGGCGCCCATTTTTGACTCGAGGCCAACGTATAGGCTTTCCCAATTGCCGGAACTTGGCTTTTGATAGCTTCTTGAAGCGGGGGACGGTGATGGGCTTTTGGACTCTTGAAAAGGATTGAAGCCTGCATCTACAGTCACCTTGGGAGGCACGGCGGATTTGTTCTTGAACTCGTATGGGGTCTGTAAATTCGGGTCGTGCTCGAAGTCTAGGGCAGGGGCCACGTTAAATTGGCCCAAGCTGTGCTTTACCGTAGACCGTAAAATGGCGTACAGGCTGTGCTCGTCGTCAAATTTGACCTCCGTTTTGGTCGGGTGTATATTGATATCTATAGAACCCGGATCCACTTCTAAATAAAGAAAATAACCAGGGTAAGAGTCCGATTTTATCAGTCCTTCAAAGGCCGCCACTACGGCATGGTGTAAATACGGACTTTTAATGAATCTGTTGTTGATAAAGAAGAACTGCTCGCCACGGCTTTTTTTGGCGAATTCGGGCTTGGTAATAAACCCTTTTATCTTTACGATCGGGGTTTCTTCTTCTACCGGCACCAATTTCTGGTTGGTACGGCTTCCGAAGATATTCACGATACGCTTTCGGTAATTGTCCGAAGGAAGATTGAAAAGTTCATTCCCGTTATTGTAAAAGTGAAAGGCTATCGAAGGATGGGCCAAGGCCACACGGTGAAATTCGTCGGTGATATGCCTGAGCTCGACTTGATTGCTTTTTAGGAAATTCCGTCGGGCCGGAATGTTGAAAAACAGGTTTTTTACCGCCATAGACGTACCCTTGGGGGTAACGCTGGCTTCTTGAAAAATGATTTTACTGCCTTCAATTTTGATATGGGTACCCAATTCCTCGGTTTCGGGCCTGGTCTGCATTTCTACATGGGCAATCGCCGCAATGGAAGCCAAGGCCTCGCCGCGGAACCCTTTGGTGTTCAGGTTGAAAAGGTCTTCGGCCTTCTGTATTTTTGACGTAGCGTGACGCTCAAAACTCAAGCGTGCATCGGTCGCACTCATGCCCATACCGTCATCAACAACTTGAATGAGGATTTTACCTCCTTCTTTAATGATGAGTTTTATAGTGGTGGCACCCGCATCAATAGCGTTTTCAAGCAATTCCTTGACCACCGAGGCAGGGCGTTGAACCACTTCACCCGCTGCAATCTGATTGGCAACATGGTCCGGTAAAAGTTTTATGATATCTGCCATTAGTTCGGAAAGAATATAGAAAGGTCAAAATCGATGATAAAAAGTACGATCAGTACTAAAATGGCCAAAATGATGGCCATCCGTATTTTTAGGTTGTTGTCACCTTGGCGTCTCATGTCGGCCATGGCATTACCGAATTTCCCTTTTAGTCCTCTTGGGGCATTGAGCGTACTTCTATATTGATCGAATTTTGGTTCAATTTTGAACGGACTGCCTTTTCCCTTATCGTCAAAATAACGAGGGGCGTATCCAAACTTCTTGTTTCGCTTTAAGCGCGTGAATTTACTTAGCATTCCCATGAACTCCAAAGTTACTTAAAATCAAAAAATATGCCGTCTTGCCAATGCCAAAATTTGTTAACAAGAGCCCGATAAGAGATGAATTAAAGAAAAACGAAGCAATCTACTCCTTGGTTTGCAGTGTTTTAAGTTGTTGCGGTCCGAATAGTTGGAGTTTTAAGATGTTGACCGTGCTAAAATAGGCCGACATACCCACAACGGTATACTTAAAAAGTTTGGGGCGCTTTAAGGCTTACTTGCCTAAGCTGGCCATTTGAATGGCGGCAATGGCGGCTTCGGTACCTTTGTTGCCGTGCTTTCCTCCACTGCGTTCCCGTGCTTGTTGCAAATTGTTGTCGGTCAGCACACAGAAAATTACAGGGGTGTCCAATTGAACGTTCAAATCTTTAATGCCCTGGGCGGTAGCACTACAAACAAAATCGAAGTGCTTGGTTTCGCCTTGAATAACGCTTCCTATGGCAATAACGGCATCGACCTCTTGTGTGGTGGCCATCTTTTTGCAGCCGTAAGTAAGCTCAAAGCTTCCGGGTACATCCCAGCGTAGTATATTCGACTCAAGCGCGCCGCAATCCAAAAGGGCTTCAATAGCCCCGGAGTACAGGCCTTCGGTGATTTCAGTGTTCCATTCAGAAACAACAATCCCAAATCGAAGATGCTTCGCATTTGGGATTTTCGTTTTATCGTAAACCGAAAGGTTCTTATTCGCCGTAGCCATTAATTGGGGGTTTTAGCCATTCCTATGAAAGCATCAACGGTACGGGCTTCATCAGAAGATGAATATTCATCTTTAATTTTCTGAAAGTATTTTAGGGCCTTATCGTTTTGCTTCAATTCAAGTGCCGTAACCCCGGCCTTGTATAAAAACTTAGGTCTGGTGTAATCGTTGTTGCTATGTGCGATCGCTTTGTCGTAATACTCCAAAGCATCTTCGGGTTGTCCCAATTGCATAAAGGCATCACCAAGTCCACCTTTGGCCAAAGCTCCTAGAATATCGTCTTCAGATTTGAAATCCTCAAGGTGCGAAATGGCTTCTTGGTACTTTTGCATGTTCAAATAGGCCATACCTGCGGAATAGTTGGCAAGGTTGGCGGCTTTTGTACCACTGTATTCATTAATGATATCGAGAAAGCCGTATTTGCCCTCTGCGCCGTTCAAGGCGAGGTTGTACAACGAGTCTTTCGCCGTCGGGCTGTTCAATGCCTGGTCAAAGTATTGTTGCGGGTAGTACATTTCATTGGCCGCATTCGACTCTTTTGGTTTTTCTACGAACTGTGCGTAGGCCAAATAGCCAAGAACACTGATTGCTACCACACCAATTACCCCCAAAATATAGTTTTGGTTACTGGCTACCCATGCTTCTGTTTTAGAGGCGCTTTCGTCAAGCGTACTAAAAACTTCTGCAGTTGCGCTTTCCTGTTCTGTAACTTCTTGCTCTTCTGCTTTGTCTTTCGGTTTGAAGCCCCGCTTTTTGTATGTTGCCATTTTATTTTTTATTGGTCGCGCAAAAATAATGGTTTTATCGAAAACCGAAAGGGTATTTATTCGTTATTTTTGATGTTTTCGAAACGAACCCTATTTTAATTCGAAATTTGGCACATGTTTTTACGCAAATTATCCCTTATAAATTACAAAAATTTTGACTCCAAAGATTTTGAGTTCGACTCAAAGATCAACTGTATGGTGGGGCCGAACGGGATAGGGAAGACCAATGTGCTCGATGCAATTTACCATCTTTCCTTCGGTAAAAGTTACTTCAATCCGGTGTCGACACAAAACATTCGTCACGACGAAGATTTTTTCGTAATCGAGGGAGAATTTGAAAAAGAAGACCGTCAAGAGAAAATAGTTTGCAGTTTAAAACGCGGATCTAAAAAAATAATCAAACGAAACGGCAAGGCATATGATCGGTTGTCAGACCATATCGGACTATTGCCGCTGGTAATTATCTCTCCGGCCGATAGGGATCTTATTATTGAAGGGAGCGATACCCGTAGGAAGTTTATTGACGGTGTTATATCGCAATCCGATAAGAACTATCTTCAAGACCTTCTGAAGTACAACAAGGTATTGGCCCAACGGAATTCCCTTTTAAAATATTTTGCGGCCAACCATACGTTTAATAAAGATACCTTATCGGTATATAATGAGCAGTTAAACGATTATGGCAGCAAGATTTTTGAAAAAAGGATAGGCTTCCTTGAGCGTTTTATCCCTATTTTTAAGGAACAGTATGTCGCTATTTCAGGAGGGCACGAAGAGGTCTCCCTACGTTATGAAAGCAAGCTGAAGGATCAAGGCTTGTTGGCACTTCTTGAAAGTAATGTGGAAAAGGACAAGGCCTTGCAGTATACCAGTGTGGGGATCCATAAAGACGACCTAGGTTTTGAGATATCGGGACACCCGATTAAAAAGTTCGGCAGTCAAGGTCAACAAAAATCTTTCTTGATCGCGTTGAAATTCGCGCAATTTCAATTTATAAAGATGCAATCGAAAACGACGCCCGTTTTATTGTTAGACGATATTTTTGATAAATTAGACGAGCATAGGGTGTCACATATTGTAGCTTTGGTGAACAATGAGAATTTTGGACAGATTTTTATAAGCGATACCCATGCCGATAGAACGGAAGATGTAGTAAAACAGATCCATCAGACCTATAAGTTGTTTCGATTGAATGATTAAGGTTAGGGTTATGGGTAAGTTGTAAATATTGATAGCATAGAGATGAAACGATTTTTTTTAATAGGATGTATTTTTTTGTTTTTAGGATGCTCTTCCAGGGTGTCGGTAGATGATTTGGGCAAGCTTAACGGCTATTGGGAAATTACCCGGGTAACTTTTGCTGACGGAAACACCAAGGAGTATAAGGTGAATACCAGTGTAGATTATATCAAGATCGAAGACCGGAAAGGGTTTAGGAAAAAAGTACACCCAAAATTGAACGGTACTTTCGAAACTTCCGATGATGCCGAAAGCTTTACCGTTGTCGAAGAAGAGAAGGGGCTTTCGATTCAATACAAGACCGAACTTAGTGAGTGGTCGGAGCTATTGACCGAACTAGACGATGATGCCTTTTCGGTAGTCAATCCAGAGGGTATCCGCTACGATTACAAACGATTTGAACCTATTTCAATTCAATAAAAGATGGCAAAGAGAAGAAACGAGAACCTGAACATGAGCGAGGCTTTGCAAGAATTTATAAAGGAAAACCGCTTGCAGAAGGGTATGGACAAGGTAGATGCCCGAGAGGCCTGGCGTAAACTTATGGGTAACGGCGTGAATAATTATACCACCGACATTGAACTACGGGGAGACACCCTTTTTGTGGCGCTATCTTCGTCGGTTCTTCGTGAAGAGCTGAGTTTGGGCAAATCTAAAATCGTAACCATGCTCAATGAAGACTTGGGCAAAAACTTGGTAAAGAAACTCGTATTACGATAAAGGCCCGTAAACATCAAAGAATTGATGCTTCCGGGCCTTATATCGATAAGAAGTGTTCGGTTTTTTAGTAGATTTCCCTTCCTGAAAAATGAAACGAACCTTCTATAGCAGCATTTTCATCGCTATCGGAACCGTGTACGGCATTTTCTGCGATATCGGTAGCGAACAATTTTCTGATAGTACCTTCGGCAGCTTCGGCTGGGTTGGTAGCACCGATCAATGCACGGAAATCTTCAACGGCATTGTCTTTTTCTAAAATGGCCGCAACGATAGGGCCTCGGGTCATAAACTCTACCAATTCGCCAAAGAACGGACGCTCTTTGTGGATTGAATAGAACTCTTGGGCATCACGTATGCTCAATTGCGTATATTTCATGGCGACGATTTTGAAGCCAGCGGAACTTATTTTTTCCAAAATAGCGCCAATATGGCCATTTTCAACCGCATCGGGTTTAATCATCGTAAAAGTTCTGTTCGTTGTCATTTTAAAAATTTTTTGCAAAAATACGTTTTATTCATCAACAGGCAACTTTTAATAGACTTGATGTAGTTCTCCCAATAGTTTTAGGCCGTCACCGAGCATTTGCATGTGTGTTTCCTTGGTTTTAAAGTTAAATCGGATGAGGCCGAAACTCTTTGTGGAGACGACTTTTCCGACCCTAAACGGATTGGACTCGTTCTTGAATCGGGTATACGAATGTGTAAGTCCACTACTCGTAAAATCGATAAGGGGGTAGGGCAGGCCTTCAATTTCCGTTTTGGAAAATTCCGAAATATGTCGATCTCCGGAGAGGATCATAACTCCTTTGGCCTTAGAATCTGCGATGAGTTTTTTAAGTTGGTCGACCTCATGGGGGAAGTTGCCCCAGGTCTCAAAGCCGTGTTCGTTCGATAGTATTTGTATGCTGCTTACCAGAACGTTGAAATCGGCTGTCGAATCGTAAAGCTCATTGGAAAGCCATGTCAATTGGCGCTCGCCCAAAACCGTGCCATCACCATAGGCGTTCGGTTTGGTGCGTTTCTTGGTCTTGGTGTCTGGCGTTAATGCTGTTCTAAAATATCGGGTGTCGAGTACGATTACTTTTATACTTCCTTGAGGGGTTTTATAGGTGTGTGAAGTATAAACGCCTTCCTGTGTTCTTCTGGGATCATTTTTTTCAACGCCCATAAAGTCTAAAAATTCTTGTTGGCTTTCCTTCTTTTTGTGAAAGTCTACACCGCCGTCGTTAAGTCCGTAATCATGATCGTCCCAAGTACCTATAACGGTAGTGTTTTCCTTTAGTTTCTTGTAGCCTTCTATGGCATTCTGTTGGTCGTACATGGCTCTTAACCGTTGCATGTTGTCGGTATCCGCATAAATATTATCTCCGCCCCAGACCCATACATCAGGTTGGGTTTTTAGGATGTCGTCCCAGAGAAAATTGGTTTCGTCCTGCTTGTTGCAAGAGCCGAAGGCCAAAGTAAAATCGGCCGTAACGGTGCTATCCAAATAGGTTGTGGGCGTGTCTTTTGAGGTGTGGCTTTGTGGTTTACAACCAAGGGTTATAAAAATCAAGCAAAGGGCAATGTACTTGTGGCTCATGGTTTCGTTTTGTACGTTAGCACAAAAATAAGCGATTGTCTTAAAAGGACTACGTTATTAAATTGTATATTTACAAGCATGAATTTGGAGTCTATAAAAGCGGTTAAGCAACTACTTTCCCAACCGCAAAAAATCGTAATCGTACCGCATAAAAATCCCGATGGTGATGCCATTGGTTCAACTTTGGCCCTATGGCATTACTTGGTCGATAGGGGGCAAGAGGCCGTTGTTATCGCGCCCAATGATTACCCAAAGTTTTTAAAATGGATGCCTGGAAACGAGAACATCTTGAATTTTGAAAGGGAAAATAGCCAGGCGAAGGAGAAAATAGCCGAGGCTACCGTAGTTTTTACATTAGATTTTAATCATTTGGGCCGAATAGGGCAGATGCAGTCGGTTTTGGAAGACTTGGCGGTGCCTTTCGTTATGATAGACCACCATCAGGCTCCTTCGGATTATGCCGAAATCATGTATTCCGATGTTTCAATGAGTTCAACCTGTGAAATGGTCTATAACTTCATTGAGTTTATGGGTGACGTGGATAAGATCAGCCTTGAAATTGCCAATTGCCTGTACACGGGAATCATGACCGATACTGGTTCTTTTAAATTTAGGTCGACTACGGGAAGAACCCATCGTATAGTGGCCGATTTAATAGACAAGGGCGCAGAAAACACACAGATACACCATAGGGTATACGATACCAATACACCGGGGAGACTCCATCTTTTGGGGTGTGCCTTGAAGAATATGGTGATTTTGGATCAGTACAGAACCGCATATATTACCCTAAGTCAAGAAGAACTTGACGCCCATGAATACCAAAAAGGCGATACCGAGGGTTTTGTGAATTACGGACTTACACTTGAAGGTATTATATTTGCGGTTATTTTTATTGAAAACAAAGAAGAAGGCATTGTAAAGATATCTTTTCGCTCTATCGGCGATTTCTCGGTAAACGAGTTTGCCAGGGCCCATTTTGAAGGAGGTGGACATAATAATGCGGCAGGGGGGAAAAGTGACAGAAGCCTTAAGGAGACCACCTTGTTTTTTGAGTCTTTGTTGGTGAACTATAAAGAGCAATTGACGGCATGAGAATCGTAAGTATATTATTTTTAATCGTATTGGTCGGTTGTGGAGGCCCCGAAGCCCGAAGACCTGTAGAGGTAAAGTCGGGCAGTTTCTTTAAGCAATCGGTAAAACGGAGCAAAGAGCTTTTGGCCAAAGAAGAAAAGATGATCCAAGAAATTATCGAACGCGATACGGTACACGAATATGCCCATAGCGCCAGTGGCTCGTGGTTCTATTATGACGTTAAGAACGATACCGCCGAATATACGCCCCAAACCGACGATTTGGTGGTGATGGGCTATAACTTGGTCGGTTTCAACAACGATACCATTTATAGTATGGACGATATAGGTACCTTAAAGTATAAAGTAGATAAACAAGAGTTGTTTCCGGGCTTGCGAAACAGCGTTAAAATGCTGAAAGAGGGCGAGACCGCTACATTTTTGTTTCCATCGTCCTTGGCATACGGTTATCATGGCGATAACGATAGGATCGGAATCAACGTGCCGGTCAGGGCAACCGTTTCGGTAATGAAAATCGAAAAAAAGGAAGATCAAGAAGCGGCCGAGTAATCCCCATAAATATTTAATCACAAAAGAAATTATAAACAAAGAATTAAAACATGAGAAAATTCTATTACTTGATTACCCTAGCCGTATTGCTAGCCAGTTGTAAAAGTCAATATGCCGAATTGGGCGATGGTCTTTTTGCCGATATACATACCACTAAAGGTGATATTATCGTAAAATTGGAGTATAAAAAGACACCGGTTACCGTGGCAAACTTCGTTTCCTTGGCCGAAGGAAAAAACCCCTTCGTTACCGATAGCCTAAAAGGAAAGAAATTTTATGATAGCATCATATTTCATAGGGTAATCAAAGACTTTATGATTCAAGGGGGCGATCCGACGGGTACCGGAAGGGGAAATCCTGGCTATAAGTTCAAGGATGAGTTTAACGATTCTTTGGTACATGATAGAAAAGGGATATTGTCCATGGCCAATTCCGGACCTAAAACCAATGGGAGTCAGTTTTTTATTACCCATAAGGAAACTCCTTTTTTAAACGGTAGACATACCGTATTCGGTCATGTGATAGAAGGTTTGGATGTTGTGGATTCTATTGCTAATGTTGAAACTTCCCAAGACCGAATGACCCAAGACCGACCTTTGGAAGACGTGATTATGACCAGTGTGGAAATTGTGAGAAATGGTAAAGAGGCCAAAAAATTCGATGCCGTTAAGGTCATGACCGATTATTTTGCGGAAGAGGAAGCACTGATCGCCGCCTTTAATAAAATGAAAAGTGAATTCAAGGCCGAACTCGAAAAGCAAAAGGCCGAGGCTGAAGAATTGGCCAGTGGTCTCAAAATTATGAGAACCAAAGAAGGAGAGGGAGATACACCTAGAACTGGGCAACAGGTATTGGTTCGCTACGCCGGTTTCTTGGAAGATGGAACTCTTTTCGATAGCAATTATGAAGAAGTGGCTACAAAGTACAACCAATTCGATGAGAGAAGGAAACAAGGAGGAGGCTACGAGCCGATACCTATGGAATACAGTCCTGATGCCGCCCTTATTCCTGGATTTAAAGAAGGACTTTTAAATATGAAGATTGGAGACAAGGTCAGAATTTTCATTCCCTCACACTTAGGTTATGGGGAGCAAGGCGCAGGGCCGATCCCACCGAATTCGAATTTAGTGTTTGACCTGGAAATCACCGGTATAGCTGAATAAGCTGTTTTAAAGAAAAGTTAAAAACCCGCTTTATGCGGGTTTTTTTATGCTTTGAAAGTCCAAAAACATAAGTATATACGTACAACTATTGTGGTATTAAAGGCTAGTTGTAAGGTAACATCTTGGTCTTTAGTAATATGAACTTAACCTAATAATTTAAAAAGTAGAATTTATGAAAATGATTAAATTAATTTGTGCTGTGGTATGTATGGTTTTGGTAGGATGTGATCCGAATCCGGATACCGAGGAGGTCTTGGTAGAAGACGATGTTACGGTCAAGGCGGAGGATGTATCTTCTGAAGAAACCGATGATTGCCATGACGGGGACGATACTTCAAAAAACACGGTGGTAGCCGAATACGGGCAGCTTAGTGTAGATGGAAAATATATGGTAAACCAAGATGGTGAAAAAGTACAATTGAGGGGTATGTCTTTGTTCTGGAGCCAGTGGATGGGCCAATTCTACACCAAGGAGGCCGTGAAATGGCTCAAGGATGATTGGAACGTTAGCATTGTACGCGCCTCTATGGGAGTTGAGGACTCAGATGGTTATCTATCTAATCCAGATAAGGAAAAAGCAAAGGTATTTGAAGTGATAGATGCGGCCATAGAAGAAGGTATCTATGTCTTGGTCGATTGGCATAGCCATCATGCCGAAGACCATCTTGACGAGGCCAAACGATTTTTTGCCGAAGTGGCCGAGAAATACGGATCGCATCCGAATATTATTTATGAAACCTATAATGAGCCTTTGGGGGTTTCCTGGACACAGGTATTAAAACCATACCATGAAGCGGTAGTGGCTGAAATCAGAAAGTACGACCCTGACAATATAGTGGTATGTGGAACGCGAAACTGGTCTCAAGCTGTAGACGAAGTGGTAGGGAACGAACTTAATGATCCCAATGTGATGTATACCTTACATTACTATGCTTCTTCCCATAAAGAAGATTTGCGCAATGCGGCACAGGTAGCCATAGACAATAATATACCCTTGTTCGTAACCGAGTACGGTGTAACCGAATATACGGGCAATGGTTATATCGATGTTGAATCGGTAGAGCAATGGTGGAAGTTTTTAGACGACAATTCTATTTCTTGGTGTAATTGGTCTATAGCCGATAAAGAGGAAAGCTCGGCTGCACTTACACCAGGGGCGAGCGGTCAAGGTGGTTGGTCTGAAAGCCAGCTTACCCAATCAGGACGTATGGTCCGTGCCGAAATATTGGCGAAAAACCCTAAATTTTAAAAGGGCGCGGATTGAATCAAAGCATAGTAAGAAGGGCTTCCTTGTTGATTTATACCTGCGGGTTCAAAAGGGTAAGGTCCTATTCTTAAAGCTATAGTTGTTTATCGTCTTTAGTGGTTCAGGGACAAGGGGCTTAGGCACCTTGTCCCTGTTTTTTGTACTAACTACCACGTTTTTTTGTGTTTTATGTGCAGTTCGTCTAAAAATCATAATACTTCGCATAGATCTCCGTTTGTAGCATTTATAAACCCTTAATCTTATAACCTATGAATTGGTATTTAAAAGTTTTACAAAACTACGCTGGCTTTGGAGGTCGTGCGCGAAGAAAGGAGTATTGGATGTTCTTTTTGTTTAATACGCTTATCTCATACGGGCTGTTAATTTTAGCCGGTCTTCTTGAGATACCTGCACTTGGCTTCCTGTATATGATCTATGCCTTTGGTGTTTTGATTCCCAGTATTGCTGTGGCTATACGTCGTATGCATGATGTGGGTAAGAGCGGGTGGTTTATCCTAGTACCTATTTACAATTTGATTTTAGCCTGTACGGATAGTGAAAAGGGTGATAACCAATATGGTCCAAATCCGAAGGCGGAAGAAGTATCCGATTTACAGAAAGTTTAATTATGGTCGATATATAGTAAAAAGGGGCTTGTCAGACGACAGGCCCCTTTTTTTGTTTATGCTTTTGGAGTCTCTTCCAAAATGCTCAGTAAGAATTTCCAGAATTTCTGGACCGATGAAATACTAACGCGTTCATCCGGTGAATGGGCACCAAGAATGGTAGGTCCAAAACTGATCATATCCATGTCGGGATAATTTTGGCCTAAGATTCCACATTCCAGTCCCGCATGGCATGCGGCCACTTTTGGCTTTTCATTGAACAAGGCCGTGTATTTGTTTTCGGCCACTTTTAATATTTTTGAATTGGGGTTCGGGGTCCATCCCGGGTAGGTGCCGCTCAATTCAACATCGCACTTGGCGAGCTCAAAGGTAGACTTAAGGGCATTGGCTAGGTCCATCTTGGCCGAATCGACGGAAGACCGTGTCAAACATCCGATTTTAACCTCTCCGTCCTTGACCAAAACGCGGGCCACGTTGTTTGAGGTCTCAACAAGGCCTGGTATGGTGGCACTCATGGCGTAGACCCCGTTGTGGGCTGCGTAGATACCTTGTAAGAGCCGTTCTTGAGAACCGAGTCCCATTACCGTCTTTGGTAATTTTGTGGGTTCTATGGCGATATTTAGGTTGGGTTCTATGGCATTCAATTCTTTCTTTATGATCTCTGCCAATTCTTCTATAGTTGCTTCAAAAGCTTCACTTTGCTTTTTTAAGAGTACTATGGTGGATACGCTTTCTCGTGGAATGGCGTTTCTTAGGCTGCCCCCGTCAATTTCTGAAATACGTAGCATGTACTTGTTTCCAACGGTATACAGTACGCGGTTCATGATTTTATTGGCATTGCCCAGACCCTTGTGTATTTCAATACCACTGTGGCCACCTTGAAGCCCGTTGACCGTAATTTTATAGGCAACACTGGCGCGTGGTACCGGTTTTTCGCTGTATTGTCGGGTTGCTGTAATGTCTATTCCTCCGGCACATCCTATATCGAGCTCATCGTCTTCTTCAGTGTCGAGGTTCAATAAGATTTTCCCTTGTAATATCCCTCCTTTAAGTCCCGTAGCCCCGGTCATGCCTGTTTCCTCATCTATGGTAAAAAGTGCCTCTAGCGGTGGATGGGCGATATCGGTACTTTCCAATAGGGCCATTATAGCGGCTACCCCCATGCCATTATCGGCACCGAGGGTGGTTCCCTTGGCCTTGACCCAGTCTTCATCAACGAACATTTCAATACCTTGTCTGTCGAAATCGAACTCGGTATCATTGTTTTTTTGGTGCACCATGTCTAGGTGGGATTGTAAGGTGATGGTCATTCGGTCTTCCATTCCCTTACTGGCAGGTTTTCTGATGATTACGTTACCGACTTCGTCCTTAATGGTTTCGAGATTTAGCGATGTTCCGAAATTGATCATAAAATCGATTACGCGCTCTTCCTTTTTAGAGGGGCGTGGTACCGCATTTAGGTCGGCAAACTTGTTCCAGACCGATTTGGGGATCAATTCTCTTATAGCTTCGTTCATACGTTGTTATTTTTTTGCAAAAATACATAGTCAAAAATTGGTATGGGCGATAATTGGTTAATTTTGATGCTTGACGAGCGATAAAGTGCCTATTTGGTAGTTCGGTAAAAATGTGTCGGCACAAAAATGGCTTTGGTAATCTTTAATTTGAATTTTTGAAGGATAAATTAAAAAACGGAATAGCTTTAAGTTTACTTCCGCAGATTCTTTTAGTTGCATGGTTGGGAGGGAGGCCTGATTTGGTCGAGGCCTATTACAGCAATGGTATTTATCCGCCCATAAGTCAATTTTTTCGCATACTCTTTGGGTGGCTTCCCTTTTCAATAGGCGAAATACTCTATGCCTTGCTCATTGTTCTTGGGCTGCGCTACCTTTACAAGAACCGATTAAAAATAAAGAAACGCCCCCTCTTGTTTCTAAGGAACGTAGTCGTGGTACTGTCGGTGTTTTATTTCACCTTTAATCTGGTCTGGGGCCTGAACTATTACCGAAAGCCCATTGCCGAAAACTTTGCCATACGTGACAGCGTACAAACCTCAGAAGTGGTCGACCTGGCCGAACGATTGATTTTAAGGACAAATCAACTTCAATTCGAACTAACAGCTGACAGTACAAAACGAGTGGAAGTGCCTTATAGTCGTGAGGAGATTTTTGATAAGACCGTTGAGGGTTATCGGCAATTGGAACTAGAATATCCTTTTTTGGAATATCGGCATAGCAGTCTAAAGGCATCTATGTTCAGTACGCTTGCCAGTTATATGGGTATCGGGGGCTATTTAAATCCGTTTACCAATGAAGCCCAGGTAAATGCGACTACTCCCTTGTTTCGGTTTCCGGTGGTCAGTGCGCATGAAGTAGGACATCAAGTGGGGTATAGTAAGGAGAATGAAACCAATTTTATCGGGTATCTGGTTACCCTAAGGAATGATGATACCTATTTTCAATATTCGGCTTCCGCTTATGCCCTGAGCCACTGTTTGAGTGCTGTAAGGCGTTCTGACGAAGCCCTGTTCCAAGAGCTTTACGCCAAATTGAATTTTGGGGTTCAAGAAAACTACCGGGAACTCTATGAGCATAGTTTAAAATACGTAAACCCCTTCGAACCTATATTCAAGTCGGTCTTTAATACCTTCTTAAAGGCCAACCAACAAAAAGACGGGATTAAGAGTTATGGCAAGATCGTTGAATTAATGGTCGGGTATCATGAGAAGCACCCCCTTTAAACCTTAAGCTTTTAAGCTTGTGGGTATGCCGAAAACGAGGGGAGTTAATTTATGAGGCCTGAAAGAAGTCCAATACACTTCCCTTGGCTATTTCTTTATCACCTACCGGTACGCAAACGAACCCGTCCGCTTGGGCCAAGCTTACCAAATCACCTGAGCCATTGCCTTTAATGGGGCGGGCCAAGGTTTGTCCTTGATCCCATTTTACGGTCACCTGAACGAACAAGGTGAGGGAAGGGTGGGGATCCAAGGGAGCCTCTAAGACAACGGTTTGCCTTTGGGGCTCTAGCGTCAAGCATTTATTGAGCCAGGGCAAGAAATACACGTGATAGTTGGCAAAAGTTGAAACGGGATTGCCGGGGAAGGAGAAGACAATTTTTTGTTTTTCCTTTTGGATTCCGAACCAAAACGGTTTTCCGGGGCGTTGGGCAACACGATGAAATATTTTCTCTACGCCCAAAGCTTCAAGTGCCTCGGGGATAAAGTCGAATTTTCCTTTTGAAACCCCTCCGCTGAGCATAAGAATGTCATGCGTCAAAAGAGCCTCGGCCAGTTTGGTTTCTATACTGTTTTTTTCATCGGCCAAATGAAGGAGGCTAGGTGTAATTCCTACCTTTTCAAGGGCTGATGCCAATGATAGAACGTTCGATTTTCGAATTTGATGGGGAAGGGGCTTTTCGTTTACTTCCACAAGTTCGTTTCCTGTAGAAACAACACAGATTTCCGGAAGTTTTTTAACCGACACCTCTGTCTTTCCTACCGAGGCCAACACTCCGATTACGGCTGCGGAAATAAGGCTTCCTTTTTTTAATAGGATGGCACCTTCTTGCTCATCGCTACCCTGTCGGTGTATGTTTTGTCCTTTTTTCGGTGTTTTGGTGAGGGTGGCCCATCCGTCATGGATTTCTATTTCCTCGTACATTACGATGGTGTCCGCCCCTTTTGGAAGTACGGCCCCCGTCATGATTTCGAGGCAATTATGGTCTGAAGAGAGGGTTTTTTGTGGCATACCTGCGCTAAGAACCCCTTCGAGCTTGAATCGATTTTCACCTCTTTCAACAGCTGAAAATGCAAGGGCAATGCCATCTTTGGTCGATCGGTGGAACGGGGGAAAATCCCTGTCGGCCCTAACATCCTCGTCAAGAATTCTTCCAGTACTGTGCGTGAGCGCTACCGTTTCGTTTCCGAAATCCGGTGTGTGCCGTAAAACATGGTCGAAAGCATTCTTAAAAGAAATCATCGCAAGCCTATTTTTTTGAAAAGGTGTTAAAAATCAAGCTTTGGCCTTCTTTTTATTCCATAACCAACTTCCTACAAAATAAGCGACCAATGCTATTAGGAAATATTTGAAATAAGAAACGGGTTCGCCTTCACCGTTTACCGTTGTAAAAATACGGTCCCATCTAGGTTTCCAGTTAAGAATGCCATCGTTAAAGTTGTCAACGCTCAGCCATATAAATATAGGAGTACCCACAATGTGGTTTTCAGGCACATAGCCCCAGGCCCTACTGTCTTCCGAGTGATCGCGGTTATCACCCATCATCCAATAGTAATCTTGTTTAAAGGTGTACTTGTCGGTTGCCTGTCCGTTTATAATGATTTGGTTTCCTGAAACGTTAAGGGTGTTGCCTTCGTAGTCCCTTATAATTTTTTTATAAAGAGGTAAGGTTTTGAGGTTCAAGGACACCGTTGCTCCTTTTTCGGGAATGTAAATCGGGCCCATTTGATCGTAGTTCCAAGGATAGTCGGGACTCTGTGGGAAAATGTTCCCTCCGGCAACCCCTTTCGCTTCAACGATTCTTACGATGGAATCAAGGCTAGATTCTTTTTTCAAAACTTCGACCATTTCATCGGTCAGGGGAACGATACGTTTCAGGGCGGTTTCCTCCACCATTGAAATGGCGTTTTTACGTGCCACCGACTGGGGGATGCCTGTATATTTGGTGTAGACTTCTAGTTTACCATCATTTCTTTGTCTGTAGCCTCTAACATATTTTTGAATGGCATTCAGTTGTTGTTGGTTCAGTGAGTTGATGATATACTTTCGGTCGTAACCGGTAGCATCTACTTTTTCCAGAAGCTTAGAGGAAACCCCTTTGCTAGAGTAGAGGGCATAGTCATACTGAGGCTTGGCCCTATCGGAAAGCTGCAGTTGCTTACCGTTGATGTAGACGTATCCGTCTATAACGGCGAGTGAATCGCCAGGGATGCCCACACAGCGTTTGACGTAATTCGACTTTTTATCGATAGGCTTTCTGACCCCTTTTTCCTTTTTGAAAAATTGGCGTACCGTATCCGCAGGCCAGCTGAAGACAACAATATCGTTTCGGTCGACCTTGGTAAAACCCGGAATCCTAAAATAGGGAAGCTGGGGTTTGTCGAGGTATGATTTTACATGGAGTAGGGGCAGTGTATCGTGTACCATGGGCGCTGCTACGGTGGTCATTGGGGTTCGGGCCCCATAATGGAACTTGCTGACGAACAAAAGGTCTCCTACCCGCAAAGTACGTTCCAATGAAGGTGTCGGGATCACGTAGGGCTGAATGAAATAGGTATGGACCAAGGTAGCCGCAATTATGGCGAAGGCAATGGAACTTACCCATTCGCCGGTAGCGGTCTGGGGGTGAAGGTTACGGTTTTCGATGTATTTTACATCTAGGGCGTAGTTGACGTAATAGATATAAAACCCAAGAGTTAGAATCACCAACCAAGTATCGGCCGTGCTATTGCGACCGAAACTTCGGATCGTTTCGATCCAAACTATTGGAAACATCAATAGGTTGATAATGGGGATGAACAAAAGTACGGTCCACCACTTCGGACGATTGATAATTTGCATTAGAACAATGGCATTGTAGACCGGTATTGCCGCCTCCCATGCCTTTCTACCTGCTTTTACATATAGTTTCCAAGTTCCTGCAAAATGGATGATCTGAACGATCAGAATAAAAAGTAACCATTGTATTGCGTCCATTTGTTTGTTTTATTAGTTCTATACTCGATCAAAATCGATGTAAAGTAATGAACAGTAAGTTTTTTTAAGCTAAATAAGCGTAATTAATTTTTGGTCCCCCTGTTGTTATTCAAGGTTGAGCACGTCTTTCATGGTAAAAATACCGGTTTTTCCAACAATCCATTCCGCAGCGGTTACCGCACCAAGGGCAAAGCCTTCGCGATTATGGGCGGTATGTTTGATTTCGATGGAATCGACCGTACTGCTGTAATCAATGCTATGGGTGCCGGGTGTGGCGCCCACTCTTTTGGAAGTGATCGGAATTTCCATATCGCCGGCTTCCTCCAATTTCCAGCCCTTGTATTCGGTATTGTCTATTATGCCTTCTGCCAAGGTAATTGCCGTACCACTGGGTTCGTCAAGTTTTTGGGTATGATGGATTTCTTCCATCGACACTTTGTATTGGTCTAGGTTTTTCATCATGGTGGCCAAGTAACGGTTGAGTTCAAAGAAGACGTTTACGCCTAAGCTGAAGTTCGAAGCGTAGATAAAGGCCCCGTTTTTAGCTTTGCATAAAGCCACGGCCTCATCGTATTTGTCTAGCCAACCTGTGGTTCCACAGATAACGGGTACGCCGTGTTCAAAACATTTGGTGATGTTGCCATAAGCGGCCGAGGGCATACTGAAATCAATGGCCACATCCATTTCCGAAAAATCGATATCTACGGTGTCGACATCAACTTTGGCAACGATGGTATGATTTCTGTTAAGGGCGATCTGTTCGATCATTTTTCCCATTTTTCCGTATCCGAATAGTGCTATTTTCACTTTGTGTTCTTGTTAGGTTAATAAGATGTAACTGGTTTAAATTTAGAATTTTAAAATTTAATAATAAGTGCCATACCGTAATTGGGATTATTGGTTACGGGATCTAAATCTAAAAAGGGTTGCATATCGAAACTTAAGTCGTCATCGATATTAAATTGTTTTAGGTGCGCGTCTACATTGGCATCTACAATATTTAAGGCATATAGGGCAATGGATACGAGCAATAATAAATCACGATCTCTCTGGTATCTTTCCTGTTCGTTCTGCAGGTCGTCCAGACCAAAGGCGGGGGTAGTGCTCCCTGTGTTTTGAGGGTCGAAGAGTTCGTCGTCGGTAAAGCCGGCTTGCCGTCTTTTAAAAGCGGTCCGTACGCGTTGGTATTGATTGTTGTTCCAAGTGTAGCCGTATACAGCTGCCCCAATGGCACCGTAAACGATGGGGACTTTCCAATAACGTTTGTTGTAAACTTGTCCTAAGCCCGGAATAACGGCGGAATAGAAAGCCGCCTTGCTCGGGGCGAGCGGATTGATTTTTACTCTTTTCTTTTTCAGGGTGTCGACCACGACGATGCCTTGTTCTTTTAAGTCCGATTGAAGGGAGTCTACCTCTGTATTGGCGGGCGTTTCTTCTTGGGCACTGACGGCAAAGGACAAAAAAGCAATAAAAACAAGTGTTAAAAGGGATTTACTCACCTAAGATCAATTTTTTGATTCGTTGAAACTCTTCCTTTGAATGGAATGGAATGGTTATTTTTCCGTTGCCTTTCTCCGATGCGGAAATAGCGACTTTAACGGAAAGGTGGTCAGTAAATTTTTTGATATTGCCTTCGGCAAATTCAGGTATTTTAGTATTCTTTGGTTTTGGTTTTTCAGATGTTCCGCCTTCATGGTAGGCCTTTACGGCGCGTTCGGTCTCACGGACCGATAGGTTTTGGCCTATGATTTTTTCGTAAAGCGCTATTTGATCCGCCTTCTTTTCAATGTTGACCAAGGCGCGTCCGTGGCCCATACTTAAGAAACCGTCTCGCATTCCGGTTTGAATAATAGGGTCAAGGCGTAAAAGCCGCATGTAATTGGTAATGGTCGAGCGTTTTTTGCCCACCCTGTCGCTCAATTGCTCTTGGGTGAGTTGAATTTCGTCGATCAGGCGTTGGTATGAAAGCGCAATTTCAATCGGGTCAAGGTCTTGGCGTTGAATATTCTCGACCAGGGCCATTTCAAGGGACTCTTGGTCGTTGGCAATACGTATGTAGGCCGGTATTGTGGTAAGGCCGACCAAGCGTGATGCCCGGTACCTTCGTTCACCCGAAACAAGCTGGTACTTGTTGAACTCTAGCTTTCTAACGGTAATGGGTTGTATTACCCCAAGTTGCCGTATAGACGATGCCAATTCCTTAAGGGCTTCGTCATTGAAATTTGAACGCGGCTGAAAAGGGTTCATTTCAATGGCCTCGACATCGAGCTCAACAATGTTGCCGACTACCTTGTCCGCATTCTTGTCAGTTGCCGATTGAATATCATTTTCTGGATCTTTTAGAAGTGCGGACAGACCGCGACCCAGTGCTTGTTTTTTGGTTGCTTTCGCCATTAAGCTATTTCTTTGTTTTTCTTGACGATTTCATGGGCCAGGTTCAAATAATTGGTCGCCCCCTTGCTACTCGCGTCATATTTTATAATGCTTTCCCCATAACTAGGTGCCTCGCTCAGGCGTACATTACGCTGTATGATGGTATCGAAAACCATATCGGCAAAATGTTTACGGACTTCCTCTACCACTTGGTTAGAGAGTCTCAGCCTTGAATCGAACATGGTCAATAACATACCTTCGATGTCCAAGTTGGGGTTGTGGATCTTTTGTACACTTTTTATGGTGTTCAAGAGTTTTCCAAGTCCTTCCAAAGCAAAATATTCGCATTGAATAGGAATGATGACCGCATCTGCCGCAGTCAATGCATTTAGGGTAAGTAAACCTAGGGAAGGGGCACAATCGATCAATACATAATCGTAGCTGTCCCTTAAGTGGGATATGGCCTTCTTCATCATATACTCCCGTTCATCCTTGTCTACCAATTCGATTTCAATGGCCACCAAGTCAATGTGTGCGGGAATAAGGTCTAGATTAGGGGAGTCGGTTTTAATAATGGCTTCTTGGGCGCTCATAGTGTGCTCGAGAAGTTGGTATGTGCCAAACTCTACACTTTCAACATCTATACCCAAACCCGATGTGGCATTCGCCTGTGGGTCGGCATCTATTAGCAACACTTTCTTTTCCAAAACACCTAAGGAAGCCGCCAAATTAACTGTTGTAGTGGTTTTACCCACTCCTCCCTTTTGATTCGCAATAGCAATAATCTTGCCCATTTTCAGTCTAAGTTAGGGAGTAAAAATACGATTATTTACAATGCTATTGAAACCATTTTGTTAACAGCGCGTGAATAATTGCCCCGTTTTTCGTTAAAGTTCGTTAATGCATCGGCCTATTTTTCGCCTCGTAGAAACGAAATGAAGCGAATATTTTTTACGATCGTATCAAGTGATATGGTAAAGCGGCGACGGAAAAAAATGGCCGAACCAAGAAGTTTTACAATTATGTATATGTATTTAACTTATTGATAATTAATGGGTAATGTTTGTTGAGGTTCTTCCCTTGTCGAATGTCTATATTTGATGTTTTGTTAACCTTGGCTCTTCTTTTTCGTCCGAAATTCACTACCAGAACATACAGGAAATAGTTATCAACATTTCGACTGATCACACAAGTCTGGGATTGGTATTTACTCCTTTTTCTTCAGGTCGAGGCTGTCTTCGTATTCTATCAAATAGATTTCTTCATTCTTTTTTTTGAGGAAATATTGCTCTCGGGCAAACTTTTCAAGCTCATCTGGATCGGATAGCCTTTCAAGTATCCTTTTGTCATTGGCGATTTCCTGCCTTAGGAATTCTTGTTGCTTTTCAAGTTTCTTGATTTCCTTTTTCAATTCAAGATGGATAAGAAGGGAGTTCGTATCGAAAAAGACCATCCATATTACAAAAACGGTAAGTACCAATACGTACATATTGGTCAATAGGCCGAACCATTTTTTTTGTCTCAAATCTTTTAATCCCATTTTTAGGCCAGTTTTTCGTTGATGATGGTCCGTACAATATCGACGGCGACCGTGTTGTACTTATTGTTGGGAATGATGATATCGGCGTATTCTTTGCTCGGTTCTATAAATTGCAGGTGCATGGGCTTGATGTTCGATTGGTATTTTTCAAGGGTTTCGTCCAAGTTCCATCCGCGTTCGTTTACATCCCTCTTCAATCTGCGTATCAGTCGTTCATCGGAATCCGCATGTACGAAGATCTTAATGTCCATCATTTTTCTGAGTAGGGAATTGGTCAAGATAAGAATCCCCTCAACGATCAACACCTTGGTCGGGTGCACCAATACCGTTTTTTCCGTACGGTTACACTCCAAAAACGAATATACCGGTTGATGGATGGAATGCCCCGATTTTAATAGTTTTAAATGTTCTTCAAGTAAGGTAAAGTCAATAGACTGCGGGTGATCGAAATTGGTCTTTCTCCGTTCTTCCAATGATAGGTCCGATAGGTCGTTATAGTAGGAGTCTTGCGATATTACGCCTACTTCTCCATCCGGCAGTTCGTCAATGATCTGATTTACTACCGTGGTTTTTCCACAACCAGTGCCTCCGGCTATTCCTATTATCAACATGCTCTTCAATTTTTTGTCAAAAATACATATTTGTAACTCAAATTAAGGTTTATATCTAAAATGAACTTTTCGACCTCGGCTTTCATGGGGATATACCTATTTTTGTACCATGCAAAAAGAGAATGTAAGACCCAATTTCGAGTTCATCGCTTTGATGGCCTCATTGATGTCTATTGTGGCCTTGGCAATCGATGCTTTATTGCCCGCCTTATCACATATTGGTATAACCATAAACAGTTTGGATCCCCTTAAGAACCAGCTCCTTATCACCATGATCTTTTTGGGTTTGGGGGTAGGACAGTTGTTTTTCGGGCCCTTGTCCGATAGTTATGGCAGAAAGCCAGTGGTCTACGTTGGTTTTGGACTGTTCGCTATAGCTAGCGTAATCTGTGTGTTGGCCCCGTCCCTTGAAATTATGATCATTGGTCGGGTTTTACAGGGAATTGGCCTTTCGGCTCCCAGAACCATTGCTATATCCATTATCAGGGATACCTATAAAGGGGACTATATGGCGAAAATCATGTCGTTTGTCACCGCATTTTTTATCCTTGTTCCAGTGGTGGCGCCGGCTATAGGTAAATGGATTATGGACGCCTTTGGGTGGCAGTCTATATTTTATGTGCAATTATTTTTTGGCTTATTGGTCTGTATCTGGTTTTGGAAGCGCCAACCTGAAACCCTGAAACCACAGTTTAAGGTTCCTTTTTCCATGGGAGTGTTTGCCAGCGGATTGAAAGAGTTTCTTAAATACAGGGAAACCATAGCCTTTACTTTTGCTTCCGGTTTTGTAACGGGCGCCTTTTTGGTGTATTTGAGTTCTTCACAGCACGTCTTTGAGGATCAATACGGGCTAGTGGAAAATTTCCCATATATATTTGCCGGACTGGCGGGTTCCGTTGGTCTTTCCACGTTTTTAAACGGAACCTTGGTGCTTCGTTTTGGTATGCGAAAACTGGCCTTTATGGCCATGACGGCATTTTGTATAATAGCCTTGACCTATGTGGTTTTGTTTTGGGGAAGACCGAACCCCAGCGTACCGATTTTAGTGGCATTTCTGTTCGTACAGTTTTTATGTCTGGGCTTTCTATGGGGTAATTTCCGTTCCATTGCCATGGAACCTATCGGTCATATTGCCGGTATTGGAGCTGCAATCAACGGGTTTGTATCGACTATACTGAGCGTGCCTATCGCCAATTTTATCGGTGGGTTTGTGCAGGATACGGTTTGGCCTATGTTCGTAGGTCTTGCCATATGCGGACTCCTTTCCTTGGGTACCATGCTATTGGTGCGAAGGCCAAAGGTGGTGGTTACCGCTTGAGATAACGTACTTATTGATTTTTGAAAAATATAGTACAGGGGAAATAAAAACGGACTGAACCGTATATATTTCCCCTGTACTTTTTTTGTTTATAGGGAGTTCTCTATAATTTCTTCAACGACTTCGGGATTCAGGAGTGTGCTGGTGTCCCCAAGGTTGGAGATGTCTTTTGAAGCGATCTTACGCAAAATTCGGCGCATAATTTTTCCGCTTCGGGTTTTTGGCAGTCCTGTAACGAACTGGATCTTGTCTAATTTGGCGATAGGCCCGATGTGTTCGGTAATCTGTTGATTGATTTCCTTTCGTAGGTTTTCGCGGTCTCGGGTTTCCCCAAATTCTTTGAGAATTACATAGCCGTACAAGGCATTGCCCTTTATGTCGTGAGGGAAACCTACAATGGCACTTTCTGCCACGGCAGGGTGTTCGTTGATGGAATCCTCTATAGGGGCCGTACCCAGGTTATGGCCGGAAACAATGATAACATCGTCGACACGCCCGGTAATTCGGTAGTAACCTACGGCGTCGCGCAATGCACCGTCGCCTGTAAAATACATATTCTTGTAGGCTGAAAAATATGTGTCCCTGTACCGGTCGTGATCTCCCCAAATGGTTCGGGCGATAGAAGGCCATGGAAATTTAATGCATAACCTTCCCGATACCTGGTTTCCTTTGATCTCTTTTCCTTCTTCGTCCATCAAGGCCGGTTGTATGCCTATAAAAGGCAGGGTGGCGTATGTTGGGGTAGTAGGGGTGACGTAGGGTATGGGGGTGATCATGATACCTCCCGTTTCGGTCTGCCACCAAGTATCTACTATCGGGCTCATTTTTTTACCTACATTATTGTTGTACCAGTGCCATGCTTCTTCGTTAATAGGTTCTCCTACCGAACCTAGTACTTTTAAGGAAGAGAGGTCGTACTTGTCTATAAATTCGAGATTTTCCTTCGCTAGGGCCCGTATGGCCGTAGGTGCCGTATAAAATTGATTGACTTTGTGTTTTTGGACCACTTGCCAAAAGCGCCCAAAATCGGGATATGAGGGCACGCCCTCGAACATAACGGTCGTGGCCCCGTTGGCCAAGGGGCCGTAAACGATATACGAGTGTCCTGTAATCCATCCGATATCGGCGGTACACCAGTATACGTCCTCTTCCCTATATTGAAATGTGTTTTTAAATGTATATGCAGTGTATACCATGTAACCTGCGGTGGTGTGCACCATACCTTTTGGGCGACCGGTTGAACCTGAGGTGTATAAAATGAAAAGTGGGTCTTCGGCATTCATTATTTCGGCCACACAATCGGCGTATGCCTCATCAAGTAAAGGTTGTAGCCATTTGTCACGGCCTTCCTTCATTTCTACTTTACCGTTGATACGATTGGTGACAAGTACGGTATGTACGCCGGGACATTCTTCTAGGGCTTTGTCGACAAGACCTTTCAGGTCTATGGTTTTTGAACCGCGATAGGAACCGTCGGAAGTCAAAACTACCTTACAATCGGAATCATTGATGCGGGTGGCCAATGCGTTGGATGAAAAACCGGCAAAGACTACGGAATGTATCGCTCCGATTCGGGCACAGGCCAAAAGGGAAATGGCCAGCTCGGGAATCATGGGGAGGTAGATACAGACCCTATCGCCTTTTTTGACACCGTGGTCTTTCAGTACGTTTGCCATACGGCAGACCCTTTCGTGAAGTTGTCTATATGTAATATGCTGGGCTTCTTCATTAGGGTCGTTCGGTTCAAATAGAATGGCCGTCTTTTCGCCCCGCGTAGGGAGGTGCCGGTCTATGCAGTTCTCGGTGATGTTGAGTTTTGCGCCTTCAAACCATTTTATTTCGGGTTTGCTAAAGTCCCAGCTTAGAACGTTGTCCCACTTTTTTCGCCATACAAAGTGCTCTTCGGCGATTTCTTCCCAAAAGGCTTCGGGGTTTCTTACTGATTTTCTGTATACTTGATAATATTCCTCTAAGTGTTTAATGTGATAATTACTCATTATGCCTAACCTATTTTTATTTGAACGAATCTATATTAATGGCATCATCAGGACCGAGAATAAAATGGGGACGATGTTTGCCTAAAATTACAAAATTTAGTGGTTTATGGCAGTACCTGCCCCACTGGGAATTCGAATATCTTCAACAATTTCCTGAACATTTATGGGAGGTTCGGGTGTGAACTTCATAATTGCGATCGAAACGATAAAGTTGACCAACATGGCCACACTGCCGAAACCTTCCGGGGATATGCCGAACCACCAGTCTTTTTCAAGACTTGCTACGGCTTCTTTTCCTCCGTCGAATATGCCGAACTTGAACTTTAGCATATAGAACAGCATCAAAGATATCCCCACGATCATTCCCGCGATTGCGCCTTCCTTGTTCATTTTTTTATAGAAAATACCGAGTATGATGGCCGGAAAGAACGAGGCCGCTGCCAGACCGAAGGCCAAGGCGACTACGGCGGCCACAAATCCGGGCGGGTTGATGCCGAAGTAACCGGCAATGACAACGGCTACGGTGGCGGCACCTCTAGCGGTCCAAAGTTCCCCTTTTTCGGAAATGTTCGGAACGAATATTTTTTTGATCAAATCATGCGATACCGAGGCGGAAATAACCAAAAGTAGCCCTGCAGCGGTAGAAAGTGCGGCGGCCAGACCTCCAGCGGCTACAAGTGCGATGACCCAAGCAGGAAGATTGGCGATTTCCGGATTGGCCAAAACCATGATATCGGGGTCGACGATCAATTCGTTTTTTGACCGGTCGGCAACATATTGAATTTTTCCGTCCCCGTTTTTGTCCTCAAAGTTCAACAGGCCCGTGGTTTCCCAGTTTTTGAACCACTCGGGCATTTTTGCATATTCTTGATTGCTGACGGTGTGGATCATATTGGTACGGGCAAATACGGCTACGGCCGGTGCCGCGGTATAAAGAATGGCAATAAGCAAAAGGGCGAACCCAGCTGATTTTCGGGCGTCTTTAACCCGTTTTACGGTAAAGAAGCGAACGATTACGTGAGGCAGGCCGGCGGTACCTACCATAAGGGCCAAGGTAATCATGAATATGTCGATGGTCGACTTTTTCCCTTCGGTGTATTCGGCGAAACCAAGCTCGGTTGATAGTCCATTCAGCTTGTCCAAGAGAAACATGCCCGACCCATCGTTGAGTTTAGAGCCCATTCCTAATTGTGGAATAGGGTTTCCGGTCATTTGTATGGAGATAAAAATTGCGGGCACCATAAAGGCGAATATCAATACACAGAATTGGGCCACTTGTGTATAGGTGATGCCTTTCATTCCTCCTAAAACGGCATAAAAAAGCACAATGACCATACCGATGATTACCCCGGTATTGATATCGACTTCAAGAAATCGGGAAAATACCACGCCTACACCTCGCATTTGCCCCGCAACATAAGTGAAGGAAACGATCAAGGCGCAAATTACGGCAACGATTCTGGCGGTTTTCGAATAATAGCGATCCCCTATAAAATCAGGTACGGTGAATTTTCCGAATTTACGGAGGTAGGGGGCCAGAAGCAGGGCCAAGAGCACATAGCCGCCCGTCCACCCCATGAGGTATACCGAACCGTCATAGCCTGCAAAGGAAATAATGCCCGCCATTGAAATAAAAGATGCGGCCGACATCCAGTCCGCTGCGGTGGCCATACCATTGGCCAAAGGCGAAACACCTCCACCGGCTACATAAAAATCTTTGGTAGAACCCGCCCGCGACCAGATCGCGATACCAATGTAAAGGGCAAAAGTAATGCCGACTAATAGATAGGTCCATGTTTGAACGCTCATAGGGCTTGTTTTTTGGTTGGTTTATTCGTTGAAGCCGTATTTTTTATCCAGTTTGTTCATAAGGCGGACATATACGAATATGAGAATGACAAACACATAGATCGAACCTTGCTGCGCAAACCAAAAGCCGAGTTTGAATCCGCCTACTTTTATTTCGTTCAACTCATCTTTAAGCAAGATGCCCGCACCATATGATACACCGAACCATATCGACAAAAGAATGGCGAGGTATTTTATATTCTCTTTCCAGTATGCGGTGGCGTGTTTTTGCTTTTTTGACATGTTTGGTGGTTTATCGGTGTTGAAAATAGCGATTTTTAGGGGAATTTTTAAAGATTTTTAACTCGGTAGAAAAATTACTCCGCTAGAAGAGTCCGTTTTCGCCCCGGTAACCGAGCTAAGGACATTTATTTTTTGTTCGGCCCGTAGTGCCCCCATAAGGGCGAATACCAAGGCTTCCTTGAATTCAATGAGTTGTTTTGAGGGAACGACCAGTTCTGCCGTATTTCCAAGTTTTTCCCTTAAGGTTTCTATCAAGTAGTCGTTTAGGGCCCCGCCTCCGGTTATAAAGAGGGTGCTGCCTTCCTTTTTACTATTTTGCTTTACCTGCATGGCTACTTGGTCGCAAATATGGTGGACGCTTGTGCACAAAAGGTCTTCCATGCGATGGGGAAAGGTCTCTACTATAGGTACAACTTCTTTTATAAACCATTCATAGCCGATGGATTTCGGGAAGGGAAGTCGGTAGAATTCAAGGGCGTTTAACCTTGAAAGCATTTCAGGGATAATCTTGCCGCTTTTTGCCAGTTTTCCGCCTTTGTCGTATTCAAGGCCGTTTTTTCGGGTAATGTGGTTCAATATCATGTTCGCCAAGCCAATATCGTAGGCTATTCGCTGACCTCGATGTTCGAACGAGACATTGCTGATGCCCCCTAGGTTGAGGCAAAAATCGTAGGTCCCGAAGAAAAGACGGTCGCCGATAGGTACGAGAGGAGCACCTTGTCCGCCGAGGGCCACATCGTTGGTTCGGAAATCACAGATGACCTTTTGTCCGCTGGCGTTGGCCAAATGCTGACCGCTGCCAATTTGAAAGGTGAGTCCGTTTTCAGGCTGATGATGGGTGGTATGGCCGTGACTGGCAATATAGTCGACTTCTAGGGCGTTGGCCTCAATAAATTTTTTGGCCTGTTCGCCGAGCCAAGTGCCATATGAATTGTGGAACTTGAGTAGGGCGTCACTGGGGAGTAGGATCGCATCCTTAAGTCTTAACTGCATTTCATTGGTGTACGATATGCTATCAACGGCCTTTATTTCAAAAGTGTAGCGATTGTCTTTTTCTTGGATTAGGCAATAGGCCAAATCAAGCCCATCTAGTGATGTGCCCGACATGAGTCCAAGTATTTTATGTGTTTTTATCATGACGATATGCTTACGGGCAAGGAGCCTTGGGCGTCTAATTGGTTTAAAAAATGCCGGGCCGCCGTGGTCTGGAAAACTTCAAAATTTTGATATGCGAGAACAAGGGCCTTTGTCTTTTTATAATTGATAAGATTGAGTACATACGGATTTCCGAAGAGATAGAGCACTACCTTTTGAGTAGCGATAAGATGGTTTATATAGCTGATTTCCTCTTCGGTGAAACCAAAACCATGGGTCGGTTTAACCTGAGGGGGAAAGAGGACCAATAGAACATTGTTTTCGTTTCTAGGGGGTGTTTCCTTCCACCTGATGATACTAGGCTTTTTTTCTGAACGGAGGTGCTCTAAAAAATGATCTTGAGTATCCTTTATATTACAGATATAAGTAAAATTGGTTTTTGAAAATTCAGTTATGGTTTGGGGGCTACCTTGCAATAAGGTAAGGCTTTTTTCGGCTATTTTTAGGTTTAGGCTATCGGGTGGTGTTAGGTTCTTCGGTGCGGATGGCAAATGAAAGTCAATTCTTTCCTTTAGCTTCCAAAGGCGTTGAAAACTTGCTTCAATCTGTTCTTTGTCGGCATTTTTTAAAATGTATTCTATGCCTTCTTGAATATGTTCCGCAAAGCAGAGTACATCGTTTCCGGCATCGAAAGCCAGCCATTCGAGCTCCCCTTTTACAGGGTAGTTCTTTGAAACCGCATGCATGTTCAGGGCATCGGAAATAACAAGGCCATCGTATTTCATTTCTCTGCGAAGAACTCCCTTGATCATGTCTTTGGAAAGGCTGGAAGGGGTGTTCGAACCATTGGCAAGCGCAGGAACGGAAAGGTGGCCCGCCATAACGGAATCGATCTCTTGTGCGATCAATTTTTGAAAGGGGTACAATTCGTTGGCGAATAGGGTTTCTTTTGTTTTTTCTATAACCGGTAGCCCCAGATGCGAATCGGTAGCGGTATCGCCATGGCCGGGAAAGTGTTTGATGCTGCTTAGTACGCCTTCGCTTTGGGTACCCTTGATAAAGGCCAGGGCCTTTTTGGTAACCTTGTCTCGGTCTTGACCAAAGGAGCGGTAGCCAATGACGGGGTTGTTGGGGTTGTTGTTGATATCAATGCAAGGCGCTAGGTTCCAGTGTATTCCCGCGGTTTTGCAATCTTGGGCAATATGCTTTCCTACTTCATATATCAAAACCTCCGAGTCATCGGGAATGGCTCCCAAGGTAATCGCGTAGGGGTACTGTGGTGTATTTTCTATACGCATGGCCAATCCCCATTCGGCATCTATGGCGATCAATAAGGGGTGTTTTGCGGCCTTTTGGTAGCGGCGTATCAATTCTTGTAGGGTCTCGAAGCTTTTTTCGTTGGCTATTATTTTTTTCTTCCCTTCGAAGTTGGTAGCCGCACTGGCCCTACTATGAAAAAAACAGATGGAACCGATACAGTGTTCCTTAATCAGTGTTTCAAGCCGTTGTATTTCGATCTCGCTATCGTTTATAAAGGCGGCGGGCATGAACAATTGTCCTATTTTTTCTCTTAGGGCAAGGGTCTGCTTTGCTTCGATATAGGGTAGGGTACTACTCATTTTCAGTACTGCTTTTCTTTCCGAAATCTGCGGGGTATTTAATAAAGTTTAAAAGGAAGAGCGCCGGTAGCGCGGCAATGACCACCCATACAAAAAAACCGCCATAGCCTAACCATTGCTGCATAAATCCGCTTATCATTCCCGGAAGCATCATGCCCAAGGCCATAAAACCTGTTGCAATGGCATAATGGGATGTTTTTGACTTGCCCTCGGCGATGTAAATAAGGTACATGAGAAATGCGGCAAAACCGAATCCGTACCCGAATTTCTCGAGAATTACCGTACCGGTCACGGCGTAGATATTCGTGGTCTTGCTCATGGCCAATATGGCATAGAGCAGGTTCGGAAGGTTTAAAGAAAGTACCATGGGCAGCATCCATTTTTTGAGTCCGTCCCGAGAAATCAAGATACCTCCCAAAATACCACCAATGGAAAGGAAGATAACTCCAGCCGTGCCAAAAATCGTTCCCAATTGTTCGGTGGAGTAGCCTAATCCGCCCTTGTCGGGGGCGTCTAGCAGAAAGGGGGCGGCCATTTTTACCAATTGCGATTCGCCCAGCCGGTAGGTCAATATAAAGGCCAGGGCCATGCCGATACCCGGTTTTTTAAAAAAGGAGGCGAACACTTCAAAAAAGCCTTTTGGACTCTCGGTGTCATCGTTCTGTTCCGCTTCGTACTTTGGGGCGGCAAAAAAGTTGGAGACCGTTAAGGCCAGCATCAAAAAGGCTGCAGCGGTCATCGTAAGGCTCCATGCTTTGGAGTTGTCGCCATATTTGTTTTCCAAAAATCCGGCCATGACCACGATAAGGCCTTCCCCGGTCACCATGGCCAAACGGTAGAACGTACTCCGCATCCCTACAAAAAAGGATTGTTTCTTTTCCGTCAATCCTAGCATATAGTATCCGTCCGAAGCAATATCATTGGTAGCCGAGGCAAAAGCCGCCATCCAGAAGCAGGCTAGGGTAGCGGTAAGAAACATATTGCTGGGTATGGTAAGGGCGACCCCAAAAAGGGCCAAGGCAATTAAAAACTGCATGGCCAAGAACCATTTGCGCTTGGTGCTTTTAAGGTCGACAAAAGGACTCCATAGAGGCTTTAAGACCCATGGAAGGTATAATAGACTGGTGTAAAGACCGATGTCTTCATTGCTTACGCCAAGTTGTTTGTACATTATGACCGAGACGCTTACGACCAGTACATACGGTAATCCTTGGGTAAAATATAGAATGGGAACCCATATCCACGCCCCTTTATCTTTTTCTATCATGTAGCGAAATATCTTGCTTGAGGTTTAATTGTGCTTTAAAGCTACCATTTTTTTGGATGATTTTTTAGGAAGGATAAATACGGATAGGCGATATCCTTTTTGGTAATGTTTCTTTGTTTTTTGTGATTTCGCCCTTCTTTTCCATTAGGAAGTATTTGGTTTTCAGGTCAAAAACCTTCGTTTTCAATGGAATAAGGAAAGGGGCAATGGGGGTAAAAGTTAAAAAAGAGGCCCGTTCCAGTGAAGGAACCGACCTCTTTTTTATTGTAAACTATTCGAATTTGTGTCGTACAAAAGCTTCCATAGCGGCATAGTGCGAAAGACCTAGGGCCCGATAGCGCTCGGCCGTGTCTTTGTTGCGTTCTTCTGCACGCATCCAGAATTCACGGGAATCGTCTCCCTGAAACATGACCCCATCTTTTTGTGATTGGTGGCAGAATATGGCATAGCGTTTTTTAAGGACCTGATCCGGACTCATAGGTACGGCCATTTCTATTTCGTTGACATCCCATTCATGCCAAGCACCTCGGTAAAGCCATAACCAGCAATCTTTCATAAAAGGTTCTGATTGCAAGCGTTTCATGGCTTCAAAAACAGCGTCTAAACATACTTTGTGCGTTCCGTGCGGGTCGGCCAAATCACCTGCGGCAAAAATCTGGTGCGGTTTGATCTGGGCAATGATATCGATCATAATTTCAATATCGGCTTCGGAAAGATTGTTTTTCTTTATGGTGCCCGTTTCGTAAAAGGGGAGGTCTAAAAAGTGAACGTTCGAATCGTCAAGTCCTAAGTACCGTACTGCGGCATAAGATTCCCCTCGGCGAATATTTCCCTTGAGCTTTCTTACTTCCAGTGAATCGAAACTGCTGTCGTTTTTGTTTTTTATGCTATCGATGATCTTTTGCGCTTCTTCAGAAGGTGAAATCCGTTTTGAGATTTCCGCGTAACGAAGGGCGTCGGTATCCGATACCGCAATGTTTCCTGAGGTTTGGTATACGACATGTACATCGTGGCCCTGTTCTACTAGGCGGTCGAAGGTACCTCCCATGGAAATGACATCGTCATCAGGGTGGGGACTAAAAATGATGACCTTTTTTTTGATCGGTTCCGCACGTTCGGGCCGGCTTGAATCGTCGGCATTCGGTTTTCCACCGGGCCACCCCGTAATGGTGTGTTGCAACCTGTTGAACATTTTGATGTTAAGGTCGTACGAATCTTCAAGGGCCAATAGTCCCGACATACCGTTATCGTTATAATCCTTGTCGGTCAGGCTTAAAATCGATTTGCCGGTTTCGTTACAAAGCCAAACAATGGCTTTTGCCGTGAGTTCTTCCGTCCATTCCAGCGATTCGTCAACCAACCATGGCGTCTTGTTTCGGGTCAATTCGCTTCCCGCTCCGGTGTCTAATACAAAGGTGCAGTTTTTGTGGTTTTGTAGGTAGGTGGCGGGTACTTGGGCCGAAATGGGGCCTTCTACCGTCTTTTTGATAATATCGGCCTTGTTTTGTCCCCATCCTAAAAGAACGATACGTTTGGCGCCCATTACGGTTGAGATACCCATGGTTATGGCCTTTCTGGGCACGTGGTCGATTCCTAAAAAGGCAGGGGCGGCATCAACACGGGTAATGTGGTCGAGCGTTATCACACGCGTGCCTGAATTGTAGTGTGATCCAGGTTCGTTAAAACCGATATGTCCGGTTCGGCCTATCCCTAAAAGTTGAAAATCGAGTCCCCCGTTCTTTTTGATTTCATTGTCATAGGCAATACAGTATTCAATTACCTTTTCACCGGCAATAGTACCGTCGGGAATATGTATGTTGTCTGTAGGAATGTCTACATGGTTGAAAAGATGTTCGTGCATAAAGTACCAATAGCTCTGCCGATTGTCTTTTTCCATGGGCAGGTATTCGTCAAGGTTGAAGGTGATTACGTTTTTAAAGCTGAGCCCTTCTTCTTTGTGCATACGGACGAGCTCTTCGTAGACCCGAATCGGCGATGAACCCGTAGCCAATCCCAAGACGCATTTTTTTCCGGCTTCCTGTTTTTTTTGTATCAAGTCGGCAATTTCTTCGGCCACCTTTATCGAGGCCTCGTTGGAATCGGAAAATATGACATTGTGTATCTTTTCGAATCGGGTTTCTTCAAATTGGCCCACCGGTCTATACTTGATGTCGGTTCCGTTTTTTTCTAGAATTGTTTTCATGCAGTTCGTTTTTTCTGTGTTCTTTGTGTTGAATCATGCAAATATAGGCAACAGGATGATAGTTTGCTGTTTGTTGCTGTATTTTGTGCTGCTTTTTGCAACTTTTAATGATTATTTAACTTTAAGGTAGTATAAAACTGCATAATTCGTAAATTGCTATCTTTGTATTAAGAATATAATATATAGTTCTCATGTTAAAAGAAGAACGGCAGCAGACCATATTGAACGAAGTGGAGCTGCACAACCGGATTTTACTGACCGATATTGCCGAAACCTTGGACGTGTCTATCGATACGGTCCGAAGGGATGTAAAAGAGCTTGATGCCGAGAATAAATTGCGACGGGTCCATGGCGGGGCCATTTCTTTGGGCTTTACTACCAATAGTACCCGAAACAGCAATATCTACAAGCAAAAGGAAAAGATAAAAATAGCCGAAAAAGCCCTGAAACTGTTGAAAGACGGTGGGGTCGTGTTTATAGATGGGGGTACCACCTGTTTGGAACTGGCACATCTGGTTCCTTCAAATATTAGGCTCACCTGTTTTACCCATAGTTTGCCGGTGGCCATGGAGCTGCTTACAAAGCCGAATGTTACGGTTATAACCGTCGGTGGCCAGCTTTCAAGGGAATCGCAAACGGCTATAGGGGCCAATGCCATACACAACTTGGCCGAAATAAAAGTGGATTTTAGCTTTATAGGAACAGGCTATGTAGATTCCCATTACGGATTGACCGAATTCGATTGGGATATTGTACAAGTGAAAAAAGCGGTAATAAAATGCTCGAAAAAAACGGTACTTTTGTCCATCTCGGAAAAACTGAACTCGCAGCATCGTTATAAAACCTGTGATATTAATGCCATTAATACGATTATAACGGAGCTGGATCCCGAGAACGACTTGTTAAGCTCATTTAGAAACCACGATATTAGAATTCTCTAAGTACTATGGAGTATACCAAAATAACCGAAACCCCTTCAAACCATAATGATTTGGAGAAGATGGACAGTTTGTCCCTTTTACGAAAGATAAATGAGGAAGATCAAAAAGTGGCCGATGCGGTGGCCGAGGTCATTCCACAAATATCAAAACTTGTAGACGGACTCGCCGAACGTTTTGAAAAGGGCGGGCGCTTGTTTTATATCGGTGCCGGAACCAGTGGTAGGCTGGGTATTCTTGACGCATCTGAAATCCCCCCTACCTTTGGAATGCCCCATTCCCGGGTTATTGGACTTATAGCCGGAGGAGATACCGCAATAAGAAAGTCGGTAGAAAATGCGGAAGACGATATGGTACAGGCGTGGAAAGATATGATGGAACACCATATTACCGATAATGATGTTGTTGTGGGAATAGCTGCTTCGGGTACTACACCTTATGTATTGGGAGGTATAGCAGATGCCAAGAAACACGGGGTGTTGACTGCAGGTATAACCAATAATCCCGGTTCTCCCTTAGCTTTGGCGGTAGATATCCCTATAGAAATTAACGTAGGACCCGAATTTCTAACCGGAAGCACCCGTATGAAAAGCGGTACCTCACAAAAATTGGCCCTCAATATGATTTCTACGGCCCTGATGATACGGATCGGACGGGTAAAGGGAAATAAAATGGTCAATATGCAACTGAGCAATAGCAAGTTGGTGGACAGGGGAACCAGGTACGTTTCGGAAGGATTGGGCATTGATTATGCCGAGGCCGAGAAATTATTGAAAAAACACGGTTCGGTAAAAGCGGCAATAGATGCCGGGAGCTAGCTTATTTTTCTATAGCGGCTACTTCGTCGACAGTTACCATTTTCTTTGAAGTGTTGCCCCAAGAATTCATTATATAATTCATGACATCGGCAATTTCTTCATCTTCTAGTCCCATGGAGGGCATGATATTGTTATAGGATATTCCGTTTACGGTCATTTTACCTTGTTGGCCATATTTTACCCCGCGAATACTGGCCTCTCGGTTTTGGGCAAGATAATCGGAATTGGCCAAGGGGGGAAAGGTACTTTGGATGCCTTCTCCGTTTTCTAGATGGCAGCTAACACAAAAGTCGGCATAGATTTCACTACCCCGCATCATACTTTCCGCTAATACGGATTCCTGTGCATGGACGACCGATCCGAAAAGGAAAAGTGCAAGGGGCGTTATAAATGATTTTATACCAAAGGTTTTCATAGGGATGGATATAGGGTAGGAGGTTATGGGCTTGGCACTAATTTATAGATGCCCTTTCCCTCTACGGCCACGTAAATCAGTCCGTCCGGACCTTCTTTAATGTCGCGGACGCGGCCTAGATCGGACAATAGTTTTTCGCGTTTGACCACTTTGTCGCCTTCCATCTGAAGCCGTTCCATATACTGAAATTTCAAAGAACCGACGAGAATACTTCCTTTCCAGCCTTTATACGTGTCCGTGGTTACAAATGCCATTCCGCTAGGGGCTATACTTGGTACCCAATAGTGAATGGGTTGGGTCATTCCTTCCATTTCGGTTTTGTCGGTAATGGAGGTGCCACTGTAGTTTATGCCATAGGTGACCAAAGGCCAACCGTAGTTGGCACCGGCCTTTATGATATTGATTTCATCCCCGCCCCTCGGACCGTGCTCGTTTTCCCAAATCTCCCCAGTTTCGGGGTGTATGGCCAAGCCTTGCGGGTTTCTGTGCCCATAACTGTAAATGGCGGTTTTGGCATTTTTCTTTCCTGTAAACGGATTGTCTCCAGGAATTCTTCCATCATCGTAAAAGCGATAAATTTTTCCGCCATCACGGGTAATATCTTGAGGGTTTTCATCACGGGCCCCGCGCTCGCCAATTGACAAATAAAGGTAACCATCGTTATCAAATTCAATACGTGAACCAAAATGTTGGCCTTTGGTAGTGTTGGGAGATGCTTTATATAACAACTCCTTATGGCTTAGTGAGTTGTCTTTTAGTTTGCAGCGCATCAATGCCGTGTGTCCCCCCTTGCCTTCCCCTTCCTGAGAGGCGTATGAAATATAGATCCAACCATTGTTTTTGAAATCGGGATGTAGCTCAATATCCAATAGACCGCCTTGGCCACGAGCATAGACTTCGGGTACATTCTTAACTTTTGTTTTGTTTCCATCTTTGTAATGGATCAGTTCCCCTGATTTTTCCGTAATCAACAGTTCGTTTTTCCCTAGAAAAACAAATCCCCACGGAGTCTGCAGTTCATCGATCATAAGCTCGGCCGAGTAGGGGGTGTTTACGGGCGTATCTACCTTGTTTTCAGTGCTTTGCGCGCATGAATAACTAAGTGTTATGGCAGCTAGGGTAATCGATAGTACACTATTTCGCATAATTTGACGTTAAATGATAATAATTTAAGGTACCTCGTTGTGGTTAAAGATAACGAGAATTTATAAGTTTAAAAGAATTAGACAAGAGAAAGTGATGCAGCCCAAATCGCTCATTTTCTTTTAAAAACGACTTAACCTATGCTCCCAAAAAAAACAAGGCATATTGTTTATGCCCTACTGTTAATGACATTTTCAGTAGTTTGTACTTCAGCAATTGCAGGCAAGAAGGCTTTCTCGGTTTACGAGGAGGTCGCTTCGGCAATCAAAGAGGCCACTTCTTCAAAGACTGGGGCCGTTGAAAAGACTGCGCTCAAGAATTCATCCATAACCGAGAAAAAAGAAACGGTGAGCGCTACCGCAGCTCCTATGTTCGCGACTATTATTCAAGGTTATGACGATGTCGATAACTGTACGAGCGATGGTTCTACTATTGCCCGTTTTATTCTTTGTGGTGATTCCGATGATAGAAACATCACCTTGTCAACTTCCGGAAGTGTTTCTTGGCAAAGATTAACGGGAGCTGCTCCAAATACAAACTTACCTTGTCCGAATACCAATGGAGGGGATTATACCGAAGTGTCTACCGCGTCGACTTTTAATTTAGATGCCAGTTCCATTTCAGCTGCAACAGGGGCCGAATATAGGGTTCAGGTAAACGGAGGTCAGTATTATTATTTTGAAGTAATAAAAAGTACGATTACCCAGAGTTATACGAAGAAAGATTTTGTTTGTAATAACCCGGGTCGAATCGAGATTACCGGCCTTCCTAATAGTTACCAATTTAGAATTCGCGAAGCGAGCGGAACCTTTGGGCCGTACCAATCTTCATCTATTTTCCCAAACCTTGACCCTGGGTTCTATACCGTTCAGGCGCGTTTGAACATAGCGGGCGAGGTTTGTGAATATTTATATGACGTTATCGAGATTAAGCAAGTAGATATCGAAATCGATGTCACCTATACCAATCCGGTATGTAGCGGTGAGACCGGTAGTATTGATGTAACCGTTAACTCCGAAGTTCCGGGGCCTTATGTGTATACCTTATTGGATGAAAATGGAGCGGAAATTGAATTTACCTCTACCATATCTAGTAATACCTATACTTTTGGGGCTGTTAGTGAAGGTACATATGCCGTTAAAGTTGAGACCAATGACTGTAAGGAAGATATTCCGAATGGGATAGCTGCGCCTATACAATATACCGATACCGGTGGTAATCCGATAAAAGTCGGTACGGGCTTGAGTCCGATCAGTGTAGTAACTGACACAAACGGTATGAGCTTTGGCTGCTCTACTATATCTAGTGTAGATATCGATGTAACCCCTTCGGGAGGTTCTGGCTCGTATAGCTATACGGTTAGTGATGGCGGTGATTCGGGCGGATTTTTCTCGGGTACGAGTTCGTATACCGTAACAAGTCCGGGAACCTATACCTTTTATATTACCGACGATCAGGGTTGTACGGCGGAAAAATCGGAGTATGTCGCCGAATTGACACCTCCAGACGTTACGGCCGCTCCTATTATAGGAACCTGTACCAATGGTGGAGGAAAAGTCGATTTTAATGTTACTGATCCGAAAGGGTTTAACCTGGAGTTTAGGGCTACCAATAATGCAGGAGATCCCTTTACTTCTTCACCTACCATACCTGTTACGGATGATACCTACACTATTGTAGAAGTGCGTTACTCGCAAGGGGCGTTCAGTTGTGTTCTGTCTTTGCCTGCCGTTACCGTTACTTCCGCTGGGGGTCTCAGTGGTAGTGCATCGCTGACCCAAGATTATACGTGTATCAATGGCGGGGCTATTATTGATTTTACACCGGCTACAGGTGGATCGGGCTCAGGATATGAATATAGTCTAGATAATGTTACCTATCAATCGGGAACTACTTTTACAGGGGTAGCTCCAGGTACGTATATACCTTATGTTAAGGACGATGCAGGCTGTTTTCAGGCCCTTTCGCCGATCACCGTATCGGAACCGGTACCGCCCACATCCATAAGTTTTGCACAAGATAATTTAGATTGTTCAACGGGCACGAGCAGGGTTACTATTGATGTGTTGCCAGCAGGTTTTGCTACTCAATATGAAGTGATTTCCGCTATTCCCGCAGCACCGCTTTCCGGACCGCAAGCGAGCAATGTTTTTAATGGATTAAGGTTGGATACATCTTACCAATTTGAGATTACCGATGCCAATGGTTGTACTTATACGGCCAGTTTTACCACGGGAGGTTTTAGTTCTATCCGTGCCAGGGTAAAATCGGGAGGGGATAGAAAGGTTTGTCCTGGTGCCACTGATGGTAACGGCGCCTTCTTGGTCGATGGTTTTGCTACGGATTATGACTATGCCGTGGTTCAATTGCCGGCTACACCTGTTGTGAGTGGAACGAGCAGTGATTTGGAAATTCCTATAACCGGTTTAGGTGCCGGTACCTACGAGATTACGGTAACCGATAACGATACCAATTGTACCTCTACCGTTTCCTTCGACGTCGAAGAAGCCGGTACCCCCTTGAGCGTTAATTACAGCCTAACCGATATGAGTTGTCAGAACAACAATATTGGTAGGGTCGTTGGAAGTGCCACAGGAGGTTTCGGTGGATACCGCTATGAATTGGAATGGCCTCCTTCCGATGGACGGACAGATGGGCCAAAAACAGGAGGGACATTCGGTAACTTGACCGAGGAAGGAACCTATACCTTAACGGTTACTGATTCTGAGGGTTGTAGTGCTTCTACAACGTTCACCCTTACCAGTGTTGATGCTCCGGCAATTAGCTTTGACTCGGCCGATTACTGTTATTCAACTACCAACACCGCAGAAATTACCGTTTCTTCTACTCCGGGCTCCGCAGCAATAGGTACGCATCAGTACCGAATTAATGGAGGGGCATTGGTGACACCGGGCACGCCCGGAACCCATACGTTTACGGACTTGGTCCCCGGTAACTACACCATTGAAGTCGTTGATGGAAACGGTTGTATCGCTTCTACTTCGGCAGTTCGAATACCGCCCCAGCTCCAGGTGAGTCTCGATATCAACGAAGAGATTGCCTGTGGAGGTACGGGAGAAATGCAGATCGACGTTTCGGGAGGGGATGTCTCCAATCTCGCCGCAACCTCCTATACCATATACAAAGACGGTGCTGCGGTGGCCGGATATACCGGAAACCCGCTTCCGTCCGCTTCGTTTACCTATACCATGTCGTATTCCGACTATGGCGACTATACCGTTGAGGTGACCGATAGCAATGGCTGTAGCGCCATATCCGAACCCTTGACATTTGCCGAGCCGACCAATATCGCGGCTACACACCGAATCGTCGGCCCCAGTTGTGGCGATGCCAATAGTGGTTTTGTAGAAATAATTCCTACTGTGGCGTCGGGCGTACCCCCATTTGAAGTGGTATTTGCCCCGGTAGGCGAATTGCAGAACGATCCATTGGACCCCAACAATCCCGCGGGCCCGGATCCGATCGATTATAATTTTTCTTCGCAAACCATTTATTCGGGACTCGCGGCGGGCGATTACGAGTATGTGGTAAAGGATGCCAGAAACTGTACCACAGGGGTTATGGCGATTACGGTAGCCGAGGACACCGATCCGGCCCCGGATATTACGGTAACGCCAATCGATGCTACTTGTGCACCGGCACCGCTCTCTGGTGGGGTTGTTGTAAATTTACCGCTTACACCTGCACCCGGAGCAGGGGTGCCTGACTATACGGTTATAGTAGAGGATAATTTTGGGAATCCCCTTGTGACCTTAGATAACGTGGTACCAGGTGATTTTCCGTTGACCATAGAGGATGCAAGTTTGGAACCGGGAGATTATCAGGTGATTGTGTTGGATTCACGTGGATGTAGGGATATTGAGCCTTTTACGATCGATAGTGGCTCCCTTGATATCATCCCTGAACCGTTTCCAGGATTTACATGTACAGCAAGTGGAACTACGGTGTGTGTGAATATAACCGGAGGTACACTGCCTTTAGATTACAGTATCCGTTTAACGGATCCAGATCCGCTTGCAGGGTGGACTTCTCCGAGTAGTCCTCCGGACAGGCATTGTTTTGACAATTTGCTTTTTGGGGTAACGTATACCGTAGATGTTCGCGATAACAATACAGGATGTATTTATTCTGAAGAAATAACATTGCCAAGTGGCCCAGGTTCAGATGTTGCCTTAACAAGTGAATATCGTTGTGGTGTGGGGGAAGTAGAGTTGAGGTATATGATAAACTCGGGTCTTGCCCCGTTTGATATTGTAATAACCGATTTAGATACTGGTGCTGTCGTTCATACCGAAACTGGGGTGTCCCCGGTTTTAGGAACTGAAGTAATCGTACCTACTGGAGTAGATTTAGGGCGCTATGGAATTTCTATCGTAGATGCTAATGGTTGTACGGATGGGGCAACGGTAGATACTGTTATAAACCTACCTCGAGTAGATATTATTGACAATCAAAATGCCAACTGTAACGCCCTGGGCCAATTGACGGTCAGGGGAAGTGGAGGTACGCCTTTTGCTACGGGTAGTCCTTATCTATACGCTTTTATGCCTGCCGGAACACCACCGACGAATGCAGATTTTAGTGATGCCGCTACGGTAGCCTTGCCGGGATCTCTGCCACCGGGTACGGAATACGATATTTGGGTAAAAGATGCTAATGACTGTGCGTATCGTATTTCTGCGGCAATTATACAGCTGAACCCCGATTTACCTTTGTTGGACCCTGTGGTTGAGAATCAATGTGATGTAACCGCTACCGCTGCCGGCGGATTTGAAATCACCTTAAGTTTACCGGGCGATTTCGATACACCTACCTTTACCTTGAACGGTATTAGTCAGACAGTAGCCAATTCTGGTGATCCTGCTATCAATACCACGGCAACATTTATCGTTAACAGCGTTGGGGCCTATGATTACAATATCATCGATGCCAATGGGTGTGACATAGACGGCGTGGCCGAAGTATTTCAGGTTTTGTCGGCTTCGGGTGACTTTACCAGCGAACCGAGCTGTGAGGTAGACAATGGGATTATTACAATTACTGCCGATGGAGGTAGTGGTGACTTTACTTATAGACTTATCGGAACCGATATCTTTGGAGGGGCCGTAGATATAACCGACCCAGATGACGACGGTATTTTTGAAAATATCCCTGCGGGAGATTACGAAGTTGTGATAACCGATAATCTAGTGGATGATGGTATCGATAACTGTACCTTTACCGTAGATGGTATTGTGAGGTCTGCACCTACAAGTCCCGATATTGATGATACGGGCGAGAGCGACGTAAGTTGTAATGGAGCTGATGATGGAAGTATTTCCGCTTCATTGATTGCAGGCACCGACGTAGATGGTATTAAGGAATACAACCTGTATTCGGGTACTATAGGGGCACTACCCTTAAACTTGGATACTTCAAGCCGAATCAACACTAATCTATCGGGTTCTTTTACGGCCTTGGCACCAGGGACCTATGTAATAGAGGTAGTTACCGATAGGGATTGTTTCGATAGGGAGGAAGTGGTGATCAACGAGCCGCCCCCATTTGAAATTGATGTGACTTCGGGTACATTGGTCTGTAATCCGGCAGCCAACCAATATAGTACTACGATTGTAAGTGCAGCTATAGTTGGTGGAAATGTAGGTAACGGGGCGCCATATGGATACAAAATAAATCTTGCGGATAGTTATCAGTCAAGTCCTGATTTTGAAATAGTCGATACGGGATCTGATCAGGTCATTACCATTTACGCAAGGGATTCCAATGGTTGTGAGTTCTTTGACTCGGTAACGGTATTGGCGCCTAATACGGTAACCGCAACGATTACCCAAATATCGCCAATGGATTGTGAGAATCCAGAACGTATTCGAATAGATGTTACCGGAAGCACCAATTTTATAATTGAAGATCAAGGTTTTTCCGTAGCACCAGTGGCCGACCAGGCCCAACCTAGTGGCAGTTTTGTTGAGTTTGATCTGCCCATGGTGGCCGGGGAGTACAATTTACGGGTAAACGATATAGGGGGATGTTCGTATCCGATTGTCGCCTATGTAGTAGATGAGCCTGTTTTGCCCACGGTTTCCATCAGCCAGAATGAACCTGTTGGTTGTTTTGGTACTACCGATGGTATATTGAATATAGAAATAACCAATTTGGCCAGTTTGACCAACTTCTCAGGAGTGTATGAATATACGGTTTACGATGCGTCGGACCCAGGTTTTAGCGGAGGGGCCTTCGGTGCTCCGGTAGGAGGGAACTCCACGGGGACTATTGATGCCACCGTAAATAACCCGGCAACCATTACCGGATTGGAAGGGGGTAACTTAAGGGTGGTTATTCGTGAGCAGGGTAAATCTGCGACAACCTGTGATGTTTTTAGCAACATGAGTACGATAGAAATGCCTAACGAACAACTTCTTATTACAAACATGGAAGAAATCGGTCGTGTGGGTTGTAACGATAATCTCGGTGAAATTTTTGTCACTACACAAGGAGGATGGGATAGTTCGCCATATGAATATATGTTAGAGTATGAAAATCCCATAGGTAGTGGTTTTGCGCCACATAGTAATGCGGCCTATGCCTCATTTGCCGCTAACGGAACCAATAACCGTTTTACCGGTTTGTCAAGTGGTAACTATAGGGTAACTGTTCGCGATATCGAAGGGTGTACCCATACCGCGGAACTCGAATTGCTACCTGTGCCTCCAATTGAGGCGGATGCTATTGTTACTCGAGAACTTGAATGTCCGACAGGAAACGATGCGGTAATTGTTGCCGTAGAACCTGGTACCACCACACCAGGGGCCATAGGGGGTGTACCTGGCGGTGGCTACCAATATAGGTTGTTACATTTGGGTAGTAACGATATTACCGATATAGAATCGAGCACTGGTTTGCAAACTAGTCCTGAATTTGTTGGAACCGCAGGTACCGGAGTGATTCCGGGAGGTTGGTATGCCGTTGAGGTGGTCTCTACTTTAAATTGTCGTGTGATAACCGCTCCGGTTCAGGTAATTCCGCCACCAGCGATCAATCCTGCCTTGATTCAAACTTCGGTTCCAGCTTGTGGTAATGAAGCAACAATGATGATTCGGGTGAACAACCCACAAGGGGGTACATATGAATATAGTGTCAATGGTTCAGGAGGGCCATGGTTGCCAATTGATGAGGTTGACGGAAATGGACTTCCTGTAAAAACTGGATTGCCCGGTGTTATTGGAAATTCGTATCGCTATGAGGTTCGTAAGGTGGGAAGTGCAAGTTCATGTCTCGCTCGGAAAACCAATGGTATTACCATTACCGATGCCGAACCTTTAAGTCTAGACCCGGCTTCGCCTACTTTTGATGTGTCTTGTGCCTATGAGGTTGATGGTAGGATAGAGGCGATTGCCAACGGAGGTACCGGTATTTATGAATTTAGAATTTATGACTATGATCCAGGTTCCGATGCCTTTGCGGCCGAAAGTATGCCGACCTATAGAAGTTTACCGGCTCAAGATTTCGGTACTTTTGAAAACTTAGATGCGGGTGATTATTGGATATCGGTAATCAGTCGTGCTACATGTGGACTCGTAGAAGGTCCGTTCACCATAGCTCCTGCAGTACCGGTTGTTCTATCGCCGACTTCGACACCGACAACATGTTATGGGGCTTCCGATGGAACCATTACCATGACGGTAGACAGTGGGGCATCAGGATTGGTGCAATTTGCCATAGAGCCGAATTTGAGCGAGTTCTTTAGCGACCCTGATAATCCAACGTCCTATACGTTTACCGATTTGCCGGCGAATACCCCGAGCAATCCATCGTATACCGTGTTGGCACAAGATGCCGAAGGTTGTCCGCAAACTTTTGAAATTATAGTAACGGCACCTGAAGAGTTGCAAATTGTAGACTTTAGCTCAACGCCCGAAACCTGTATCGGTTTTGAAGATGGTACGGCACGTTTGAACGTAACGGGAGGAACGCCTTTTGTGGATCCGGTGACTTTTGTAGAATACTACGAAACCCGATTAGTGGGGCCGAATTCAGACGGAACAGAGGTTTTCTTAAGAAATGATGACCTTTCGTTCGATAGTTTGATTGGAGGTGAAGGTTATATTGTCTATGTGCGCGATGCCAATATGTGTGAGACGAATGTGTTCATTCCTATAGAAATTGGGGTGGACCTTACGGCGGACCCATTGGTACAATATGGTTGTGAGGGTATTTTCCCAAATAGCACGGCCTCCGTACAGATGCAAGATGAAAGTCTATTGTCCGAATTGTTGTTCGCGTTAGATCCGATCGATCCTACGGATGCCATAACGGCCTTGGCCGGATCGGAACGCTCCTGGGGAGATTTACCGGCAGGAGACCATACGGTATATATCTACCATGAAAACGGTTGTACCAACTTTGTTGAATTTACTATAGAAGCGTACGATCCGTTAACATTGACAGCGGAAAAAACCGGACCGAACGAGATTACGGCCACTGCCGAAGGAGGTTTTGGTGGATATGAATTCTTCTTTGATGGCGTGTCTTACGGTAGTGAAGGTCTTTATACCACTACGGAAAGCGGTACTGTAGAAATTAAGGTAGTCGACCAAAATGGTTGTGAGGCTATAGCGGTGATTCCGTTCGAATTTACCGGAATGCTCGAAATACCCAATTTCTTTACGCCCAATGGCGATAATGAGAACGATTTCTGGGCACCGGGCAATCGTGAGTTCTTCCCTAACATAGAGGTGATTATCTATGACCGTTACGGTAGGGTGGTTGCTGAACTGGACCAAGTTAGTAATTGGGACGGACGCTACGAAGGAAAAGAACTACCAAGTGGTGATTATTGGTACGTGGTGAATCAAAACGATGACCGAGATATACGCTACGTTGGACATTTTACCCTGTATCGATAAACTTTTATAATATAAATCATATAGAAACGGATGCCAATTTTGGCATCCGTTTTTTTTGCGCTACATTTAAAATTGTACTTTAACCGATGAATTCTGTCATACCTATTTGCGGAAAAGAAGAGATCAATGTTGCGAAAATTATATTTCATTTTACTTTGTGGTGTCCTACAGGGGTGTGCCGCCCAATCAAAATATAAACTCATAGATGCCGAACAAGAAACGGTCATAACCGAGAACTACAGCTATTATCTGTACTATCCAGAGGAATATGAGGAGCGTCCAGAGGAAAAATTCCCCCTCTTGCTGTTTTTACATGGGGGAGGAGAGTCTGGGGATAGTTTGGTATATGTAAAGAGAAACGGTCCGCCTAAATTGATAAAACGGGGCAAAAAATTCCCATTTTTAATTCTTGCGCCTCAAAACCCCTATAAGAAAATGTGGTGGAATACCCGCTCTGTCATACAATTGCTCGATACGATTGTAAAAAACAATCGGGTGGACACGACTAGGATTTATTTAACAGGACTTAGTAGAGGTGGAGGGGCAGCATGGGAAATGGCCGTTCAGTATCCTAAAAAATTTGCGGCCATGGCCGTAGTTTGCGGTATGACTCCCTTGCCATATGCTTCGTGGATCGACAAGAAAATGCCTATCTGGGTTTTTCATGGGGAAGAAGATGAGTCCATTCCCATATCCGAATCGGAAACTATGGTGGCCAAGTTAAAAAGTATGGGGTACAAGGTGCGTTTCACTCGATATCCAGGTGTGGGCCACGACGCATGGGTGCCTGCTTACGACAATGAAGAATTGTACGAATGGTTTGTGGCACAAAAACGCCAAGAGTGATATAGTGTTTTGCCTGCTTTTATAAATGAAAGGAACTTAAACGAACCGTGGACTTCCTGTGGGAGGGATGTTTATTTGTGAGGTTGTAGGGGGGGTAAAGTCTTCTATTGGGCCATTAACAAGGGGACAAGTGGGAAAAAATAGGGCTGGAGGTGTTAAAAAAGAAAAAATCCCCTCCCTAAAACTAAACTTTAGAGCCGATTATAACGGTGGCCTTTCTTTCTAGGTTTGTAGCGAAGAAGATATAGAGCTCGCCCCCATCTTTAATACTGAACTTCTTTCGGATATCGGCTACGCTATCGGGAAAATTGCGTGTTGTAATATTGGCCTTCCTTATGGCATTTCGCTTGATTTCCTTTTTGTTGTAAGGAAGCACTTTTTCGATTTTGAATCGTCTTCCCGGAAAATCGATCAGTTCATCGGAGGTGTATAAATGAGTGTGTTCCTGCAGTTTTTTTAGTTGATAGCTATGGCCAATGGTTTTAAAGGCCCCGGATTTCAAAATTGCGGCATTCGGCTCGTACAGGTACGATAGGGGAAGGGAAAAGCTTGAGTCGCATTTCCTTTCTTGCTCGAGGCCGAAGCTAAAGCTTTGGTCGTCTAATTTGGTTTTGTTAACGGTTTTGACGGTTACTTCGCCTTTAAAACCTCGTTCTAAAACCCATAAGAGTTCTTTTACTTCGTTGTTTAGGGCAACGATATGTATTTCCTTGATGTGTTTCAGTTCGTTTATCCCTGCGGAAATATCGAGGAGGGGCGCTGTTTTAATTAAGATGTGCTCCGTTTTGGAAAACAATAGATCTAGATTTGCGATTACATCGGGTTGGCAATCCGACAATAAAAAAACTCGTTGTTTGATATCATTTCGCCTTGAAGGGTCGATGTAGATCCATTCAAAATGCCGTTCCGAATTCCTGATAAAATCCAAACCGCTTTCCGCTTTTGTCTCTATGTTATTCGCACCTAAAACCTCAAAGTTATGGGACGCGATTTCGGACAAGTTTTTGTCGATTTCGCAGTGGAAAACACGGTCTATTTTTTTGCTAAAAAAATAGCTGTCTACACCAAAACCTCCGGTAAGGTCGACAAGTGATTTCCCCGATACTATTTCCGACTTGTAGCGAGCCGTAATTTCAGAAGAGGTTTGCTCAATATTTAGCTTGTTGGGGTAGTAGATGTTCGAGGCATTGAACCAGGTATTGAGTTTTTTTTCGCTCTTTTTTCGCGACTCTAATTGCTCGGCTAGCTCTTTGTTGGAAACTAGCCCAAAATAGGGTTTTTTAAGCAATACTGACATGATGTCAGTATTCAAATTTTTTAATATAAAATTCTGTACACCAGTATTTAATATATTTTTATTCAAACCTTAACTATAAACTTTTTGTGATCGATTTAACGAGCTTGTTTTCTGATAAAAATTCCTTTAAAATCACTTTTATGGCGGTGTATCCGGGTACGGCGACGATCATTCCGACCACACCGAAAAGCAATCCGGCAATGATAATGATCAAGAAGATTTCTAAAGGGTGTGACTTTACACTGTTGCTAAAAATGAAGGGTTGTGAAAAGAAATTATCAACGAGTTGTCCTATCAATAATCCGATTAAAACATAGCCGGCTTTGGGGAGGATTACGGTGCTAAAATCCATGCCTAAATTACTGGTCATTGTAAGCACTACCATAATGACCCCGCCAATGATCGGACCGATGTATGGAATGATGTTGAAGAGGGCGCACAAAAAGGCGATGACAATGGCGTTTTCTATACCTAAAATCAATAGTGTTATCGTGTAAATTACGAACAGGATAAAAATTTGAAGCAGCAAGCCAACGAAGTATCTCGACAATAAATTGTTTATTTTTTCAATAGAGGTTACGGTCCTTTTTTCGTTTTTTTCGTTGACAAAAGCCAGAATGCCGCTTTGAAAAAGATTACTGTCCTTTAAAAAGAAAAAGGAAATGAACAAAACGGAAAAGAGTCCGATACTGGCGGTGCTTAGGACGTCTAGGAAAGAGTTGAGAAAATTAGGTATAAATCCGATATTAAGGCTGTCTACAATCGTTTTTTCAAAGTCGGTGTCTTCAATTATTTCGTCCACTACGTTTGGCGCTGTGCCTATGAAATTGATGATTTGCTCGTGCAGTGAATCTAGGTTCCGTTCGAGTTGGTCAATATCGAGTAGTGAGAGGTTTTTGCCCTGCTCCGTTAGAAGCGGAACGAAAAGAGCGATAATCCCGCTCAACACACCTACCATTAGGGCCATGGTCAAGATTACCGCAATGGTATTGGGTAACTTGAGCCTGCGCCTGAAAAAGAACACGACAGGACGGCCAATAAGGGCTACGACAGCTGCAATGGCCAAATAGGCGATAACGGACTGGATTTTCCATAAAAAATAGAGTAGCAGGGCGGTGCTGAGAATGATTCCTACGGCGCGCAGAATTCCGTTGCTGATAGTTTTTGAGTTCATCTCTTTGTTGCGTTTTGTGGGCGTATATTTACTTGGTAAAGGCGTATTGAATGATGTTGGCCCCCATTTGAAGCGCCTTGGTCCTTATTTCGTCAGGGTCGTTGTGTACGCTGGGGTCTTCCCATCCGTCCCCAAGGTCGCTTTCTATAGTGAAGAGCAGTATCAGTCGGTTTTCGTCAAAAATGCCTAGGGCCTGGGGGCGCTTGCCATCGTGCTCGTGTATTTTGGGTAGTCCGTCGGGAAATGAATAGACTTGCTTGAAAATAGGATGGTCGCTGGGGAGTTCTTCCAAAGTTTTGTTGGGAAAGACTTTTTCAAGGGCTTTTTTGAGGTAGGGGGCCATACCGTAATTGTCGTCGATATGTAAAAACCCACCGGATAGAAGGTAGGTTCTTAGGTTTTCTGCTTCCTCGTCGGAAAAGACTACGTTGCCATGTCCGGTCATATGAATGAAGGGATATTGAAAAATGGTGCTGCTTCCTACTTCAACGGTTTCGGGTTTCGGGGGCAGGGCGGTCCCGATATTTTCATTGCAAAATACGATGAGATTTGGTAGGGCGGTGGGGTTGGCGTACCAGTCGCCTCCTCCCTTATATTTTAATATGGCAATCTCTTGGGCAGGTAAGGAAACTGTTGTCAACAGGGTAAGGAATGCTAAATAATGGGTCAATCGTTTCATTTTGATGTCAGACTAAAGAACTATTATTCAAATGTATGAATTATGAAGTATAAACGAATTGTTTAGATATCGATTGTTTGGGGGAGACAATAGGTATGTGAAAAATATTTTCGTTGAAGAGGTGGGGCGAAGCTTTCCGTCATAGTTGGTTTATGGTCTTTGCGAACATGTGAAATCTTGTGTAACGGGCGGGTAAAAAAGCTTGTGTTCCTTGTTTGGCTTCCTATGAATTGTTGATCATGGTGACGGTGGTGCAGGCTACAATGGCCGCTGTTTCGGTTCGTAAGCGGTATTCGCCCAAAGAAACGGGTAAAAAGCCGCTTTTACGGGCCAATCGTATTTCTTCGGGTGAAAAGTCACCTTCGGGCCCGATCAATATGGTGACGTCCGTGTCGGCCGCGACCCTTCTTTTTAGGTCTACTTTTTCTTCTTCTTCGCAGTGTGCGATGAACAAGAGTCCGTTTTGTGCTTGGGCGATGTAGTCTTTGTAGGCTATGGCGTCGTTCAATTTGGGGAGGTAAGTGCGTAGGCTTTGTTTCATGGCCGATTGGACCACTTTTTCCAAGCGCTCCTTTTTGATAACTTTTCGTTCCGATCTATCGCAAAAGATAGGGGTAATTTCGTTTACCCCAATTTCGGTAGCTTTTTCTAAAAACCACTCGAAACGATCATTGTTTTTCGTCGGGGCGACCACCATATGTAGCCAGTGTCTTTGAGGGTGTTTCTTTGTTGTCGAGACCACTTGGGCCTTGCATCTTTTGGGGTCGGCGAGTAAGATTTCGGACTCGAAAATAAATCCTTTTCCATTGGTAATGTGTAAAGTGTCGCCTTCTTTTTTACGTAATACTTTAACTATATGTCGACTCTCTTCCTGTGAGAAGGTGAACTGTGAAACGCTCTGGTCTAAGTCTGGATTGTAAAATAATTGCATAGGTCTAAGATATGAACAATATGGTGGGAACGAAATTTGTTTAACACTCAAGGTTGGGTTGTAGCGAATCTATTGTTAGAGTTTTTTTTGGGAAAGCATATAACGGGCCTTGGCGGAGATGTCCTGTTCGGAGAATTTATGCTGTTGGTATTTTAGGTAGCCTACTACGCCGATCATTGCCGCATTGTCGGTGCAGTATTCGAATCGGGGTATGAAGGTTTGCCAGCCCCTATTTTTTTCGGCCATTTTAAGTGCGTTCCTAATACCTGAATTGGCACTTACCCCGCCTCCGATAGCTATTTGGGTAATTCCGGTTTCTTCTACGGCTTTTTTGAGCTTGTCCATTAGGATATGGATGATTGTTTTTTGTATCGATGCACAAATATCTTTCAGGTTTTCTTGAACAAAATCGGGATTCTTTGCGGTTTCCCTTTGTATGAAATATAAAATACTGGTTTTTAATCCGCTGAAACTAAAATTTAGTCCTTCGACCTTTGGTTTAGGGAAAGGAAAGGCTTTGGGGTTTCCTTCTTGGGCATATTTGTCTACCAGCGGCCCTCCGGGGTAGGGTAGGCCTAAAATTTTGGCACTCTTGTCAAAGGCTTCCCCAACGGCATCGTCAAGTGTTTCGCCGAGAATTTCCATATCGAAAAAATCTTTTACAAGAACAATTTGCGTGTGGCCGCCACTAATGGTCATAGCTAAAAAAGGAAACTCGGGAGCGCCGTCTTGTTGCCCTTCTATAAAGTGGGCCAAGATGTGTGCCTGCATGTGGTTGACCTCGATTAGTGGAATGTTCAGGCCTAATGAAAGCGACTTTGCGAACGAGGTTCCGACAAGAAGCGAGCCCATCAATCCAGGACCGCGCGTAAAAGCTATGGCGGATAATTGTTTTTTGTCGATATTTGCTTTGTTCAAAGCTTGGTGTACTACCGGAACTATGTTTTGCTGGTGCGCCCGTGAAGCGAGTTCGGGTACAACACCTCCATATTCTTCGTGAATTTTTTGTGTGGCCGTGATGTTACTGAGTACTTTTTTATTGCTCAAGACAGCCGCAGAAGTATCGTCACATGAAGATTCTATGGCAAGGATATAAATAGTTTCGTTTTTCACCGAGTTTGGAATAAAAGTTGAACGCGCAAAGGTAAAACATATAGACCTATCAAAAAACTGAGAAAAATACTGATTAGAACCATGATGGTACTCGTGCTGATCTGTATTTTAGCTACGGTCATACTTTCCTTGCCCTTCGTTCAGACAAGTTTCGCCAAATATGCCACGGATACGATCAACAATGATTTTGGTACGAATATCAATATCGATAAACTCAGAATTTCACTGATTACGTGGGATACCAATCTTGAAGGAATCTATATTGAGGACTACAGAAAAGATACCCTTTTTTACGTAAACAAGCTTACGACTTCCATTCTTAGTATTAGAAACCTGAGCAAGGGCAAACTCGAGTTTGGTGACATAAAAATAGATGAGCTGGATTTTAAGTTGAAAACCTATTTGGACAATAGGAGTACCAACCTTGAGGTGTTCATCGATAAGTTCGATGACGGAAAACCGCGTAAGCCCGGTACGGATCCTTTTCTCTTTTCGTCTTCTGATGTTGAGATTGCCAATAGTACTTTTCGCTTGATCGATGAGAATTTTGAAAATCAACTCTTGCTTGATTTTGAAGAGCTGAATATCGGGGCAAGCGATTTTCTTATTCTTGGTCCTCAGGTGTCGGCCAAAATCAATACCATGGCCTTTAATAGTCAGCGGGGCATCAACGTTCAGCAAATGTCTACCGATTTCAAGTATACAAAACAGCAAATGCGTTTTGACTCGTTGAAGATACAGACTGTTGGTTCGCACTTAAAAGGGGATTTGGTCTTTGATTATGAGCGAAAGGATTTTGCCGACTTTTTAAACAAGGTCAACTTAACGGCCGAATTTGAAGAATCTGTCGTGTCCTTTGACGAGATAAACATGCTCTACGATCAGTTCGGTAGGGGCAAGGAGGTCAATTTTTCGTCTAAGATATCTGGGGTGTTAAATGACCTTAATACCGAAGAATTGTTCTTACAGTCCGACAATACGGGTATCAGGGGCAATTTTAATTTTAAAAGCCTGTTCGATCGTAAAAAGCCCTTCATTATGCGGGCCGATATGAAGAACGTTACGTCAAGCTATTATGAGCTACGTGCCCTTATGCCGAATATATTGGGAAAATCCTTGCCTTCAAGTTTTCAGAAACTGGGGCAGTTCACCATACGGGGCGATGCGGTCATTACCGAAAATTCAATAGACGCCAAGGTGAACCTTAATACAGCTATAGGAAGCAGTTATGCCGATCTTGAGCTTTCCGATATCAACAATATCGACAACGCAACCTACAAAGGTTTTGTGTCCCTTATTGATTTTGATTTGGGCGATTTTACCGAAAACGAAAGATTGGGCAAGACCTCCTTGGATTTTAATGTGGAGGGGCAGGGCTTTGTTCAGGAAACTTTGAATACCGAGGTTATAGGTGAGGTGTATTCGGTGGAGTTTAACAACTACGCTTATAAGAATCTCAAGGTCTCGGGAATTTTAAAGGAGCAGTTGTTCGATGGTACGGTACTGAGCAATGACGAGAATATTAAATTCAGCTTTAAAGGGCTTGCCGATTTCGGGGAAGATCGAAACGATTTTAATTTTATAGCCTCCGTTGATTACGCCGACCTCAATAAGTTGAATTTTGTCAACGACAGCGTTTCCATATTTAAGGGAAATGTGAATATGGACGTTACCGGAAATACCCTGGATAACCTTGTGGGGGATGTCAAATTCACCAAGACCATCTTTCAGAATAAGAACGACACCTATTACTTTGAAGATTTTAAAGTGTCCTCGACCTTTGAGAACGATACGGTTCGCGTGATCGATATCAACTCGCCGGATATTATCACCGGTTATATGAAAGGAAAGTTTAAAGTGGGTGAGTTGGGTCGTTTGGTACAAAACTCCTTGGGGAGTATCTATACCAACTATAGGCCTTTTAAGATATCGGGAGGGCAGACCCTTGCCTTTAATTTTAAGATCTATAACAAGATTGTCGATGTCTTTTTTCCTGAAGTGAAATTTGACCCAAATACCTTTATCAAGGGAAATATTGTGGCCGATGAGGGTGACTTTAAGTTGAACTTTAAGTCCCCTAGTATAGTCGCATTTGGTAATGAGGCCGATAATATAGATATCAAGATCGATAATAAAAACCCATTGTTCAATACCTATATATCGGTTAGTGATCTTTCTACCAACTATTACGATGTAAAAGATTTTAACCTGATCAACACGACTCTAAAAGACACCTTGTTCTTTAGGACGGAATTTAAAGGGGGGAGTGATTTGAACGACAGTTATAATCTTAACTTTTATCACACCTTTAATAAAGACAACAAGTCGGTGATCGGTTTAAAGACTTCCGATGTAAACTTTAAGGGGAATAAATGGATTCTCAATAAAGACGGCGACAATAAAAACAAGGTAGTCATTAACCGTACGCTCGATAGTATCGATATACGGGAAATCGTAATGAACAATAGCGCCCAGGAACAGATTCGTCTGAAAGGGCAGTTGGCCGACTCTACCTATAAAGATTTGCAGCTTCAGTTCAAGATTGTTTCGCTGAACAAAATAACGCCTGCTATAGATAGTCTTCGGTTGCAGGGAGAAGTGAACGGAACGCTCAATATCTTGCAGAAAGACAATATTTATTTGCCTTCTTCCAACCTTGCGGTCGATGATTTCTCCATTAATGATATGCGCTTGGGGGATCTTACCGTAGGTATTGTCGGTAATAAAGATTTGACGGAGTTTGCGGTAAATTCACAGATTACCGATAAGGGATTGGAAAAATTGAGCGTGGTAGGGAGTATCGACAATAAGGAAGATATGCCCAAAGCCAACCTTTTGGTAAGCTTTGATCGGTTTGATTTGGAGCCTTTTGCTCCCCTGGGGGAAAATATTATTAGCCATATACGGGGGTATGTCAGCGGTAATGCACGTATCCAAGGTTCGGTAGATAACCCTGATTTTAGCGGTGTACTTACCTTGGATAAGGCCGGTCTGGGTATTCCGTATCTAAATGTTGACTATGATTTTGCGGCGAACTCTAGGGTGAACCTGAGTAAGCAGACCTTTGATTTCGATCAGATAAAAATTACGGACGTAGATAAGAAGACCAAGGCAGTCTTGGATGGAACGATAAGTCATTCCTTTTTTGATAATTGGTTGCTCGATATCGATGTAGATACGAATAACGACAGGCTTTTGATTTTGAATACCGACTTTGAAGAGGAAGTGCTGTACTATGGTACCGGTTACTTAGACGGAAAAGGTCGGATTTTCGGGCCTACCAAGGCTTTGAATATTAAGGTGGAAGGAAAAACGGCAAGGGGGACTTCCTTAAAGATTCCGCTTAGTGATGTGGCTTCCATTGGGGATTATTCCTTTATCAATTTTGTGGAGAAGAATCAGTTGAACCATGTGGAAGAAGAACGCACCCTAGACGAGTTTCAGGGACTTGAGCTTACTTTTGACCTTGATGTTACCCCTGATGCAGAGGTAGAGATCGTGACCGATACCAAGACCGGAAGTTCTTTAAAAGGAAGCGGGGTCGGTATTTTGTTGATCCGTATCAATACCCGTGGTGCCTTTGAAATGTACGGAGATTTTGTTGTGGTCGAAGGACAGTATAACTATAAGTTCGGTGGGGTGATCAATAAAACCTTTCAGGTGAAACCGGGGGGTACCATCGTATGGGATCGTGAGCCTCTAAAGGCGACCTTGGACCTCGAGGCGGTATATGCCTTGAATGCCAACCCGGCGCCTCTGTTGGATAATCCGGGGTATACGCGACGTATACCTACGGAAGTGGTGATTAAGCTTACTGATGACCTTGAGAGTCCTGATATCGAGTTTAATATTGATTTCCCGGGGACCAATAGTATCGTGCAGTCTGAGCTGGAATATCGATTGCAGGATCCTACGGTCGAAGAGCGCAATGCCCTTTTCTTACTGGCTCAGGGCTCTTTCGTGAACGATCAGACCGGCATCGACCAACAAGCGGTAACCGGTAATCTTTTGCAATCGGCCTCGGGACTGTTGAACCAAGTGTTGGGCAATAACGATAAATTTAACCTTGGTCTTTCGTACGAGCAGGGAATTCTTGATAGAAGTGCCGATTACCAGACGGAAAACAGAATAGGGGTGACCGTTTCTACCCGGATCAGTGACCGCATGCTTTTTAATGGAAAAGTAGGGGTTCCGGTAGGGGGGACCACGGAAACCGTCGTAGCGGGAAATTTTGAGATACAATTGTTGTTGAACGAAGAAGGGACCTTAAGTGCCAAATTTTTCAACAGGGAGAACGAGATACAGGAATATTTGGCCGATAGATTGGGGTATACCCAAGGTGTAGGTATTTCGTATGAAGTAGATTTCAATAGTTTTAGGGAGCTCTTCCGGAATATTCTAAAAAAGGAAGCGGCTAAAGAAGAGCTTCCCGAACCCGGCCAGGTTCCTAGTGCCGTAATGGGTAAAGATAGTTTGCTGAAATTTTATCCTAAGGATAAGCAGTTAAACTAAAAGGGGTTATACGGTTCTTTTTAGTGGTAATCGGTCTAAAACGGGTGTATTTTCTTAAAAAACGCATCTAAAAAAATACTAAAATTTCGCATTTGTAGCAGAATCAGGCTTTTGCCATATTCTTAGTAAGTCGAAAGCTAGGGGTGTAAAAATGTTATAATTGGTTACATATTTTAAGAAAATGTGAGCTGAGTTATCAAGACGTTAAATTAGATGGATAACAGGATCGGAATTCGAATAAGTTTGTTAGTTTTGCAACTTAGTTTTTTTTAATGGCTTCAGAAATAAAGAAAATAGGTGTTTTGACCTCCGGAGGTGATTCCCCCGGCATGAATGCTGCAATACGCTCCGTGGTTAGAACTTGTGCCTACATGAAAGTAGATTGCGTAGGTATCTATAGAGGATATCAGGGCATGATCGAGGGGGATTTTAAGCCGATGGACGCACGTAGCGTCAATAACATAATCAATAAAGGAGGAACGATTCTCAAATCGGCCCGTTGTGATGGTTTTAGAACGCCCGAAGGGCGCAAAAGAGCCTATGAGCAATTAAGGGCAGAGGGTATCGATGCTTTCGTGGTTATCGGGGGCGACGGTAGTTTTACCGGAGCTATGGTATTTAACCAGGAGTATCACTTTCCGATTATAGGTATTCCGGGTACTATCGACAACGATATATTCGGTACATCTAATACGGTAGGTTTTGATACGGCCATGAATACGGTGGTTGAGGTAATCGATAAGATTAGGGATACCGCCAGCTCGCATAACCGACTTTTCTTTGTTGAGGTTATGGGTAGGGATGTAGGTCATATCGCTTTAAATACCGGCGTTGGTGCGGGTGCCGAAGAGATATTGATTCCTGAGGCGAACCGAGGTCTTGAGCGTTTGCTCGAATCTTTAAAGCGTAGTAAAAAATCGGGTAAGTCATCTAGTATCGTTGTGGTGGCTGAAGGTGATAAGATCGGTAAAAGTGTTTTTGAACTTAAGGAATATGTTGAGGAACACTTACCTATTTACGATGTACGGGTGTCCGTATTAGGGCATATGCAGCGTGGAGGGGCGCCATCTTGTTACGACAGGGTCTTGGCCAGTAGAATGGGAGTGAAGGCCGTAGAAAGCTTGTTGGAAGGGCAGACCAACTTTATGGTGGGGGTCCAGAACAACAAAATTATTCTTACGCCGATTAGCAAAGCTATCAAAGGACATACGAAAATAGATAAGGAACTTATTCGAGTTTCAGAAATAATGACAACATAATTTAATTCAAAACAAGAAGAACATGTCAGATTTAAAAATAGGAATTAACGGATTCGGCCGTATCGGAAGATTGGTCTTTAGGGAAACTGTAAGAAGAGAAGGTGTAGATGTAGTCGCCATTAACGATTTGTTGGACGTTGAGCATTTGGCCTACCTTTTAAAGTATGATTCCGTACATGGTAAGTTCGAAGGTACTGTTGAGGTTCAAGATGGTAACTTGATCGTTAACGGAAAAACAGTAAGGATCACAGCTGAGCGTGACCCAAAAAATATCAAGTGGGATGCCGTTGGCGCTGAAATCGTTGCCGAGTGTACCGGTATCTTCACCACTTTGGAAACTGCACAATACCACATCGATGGGGGTGCCAAAAAAGTAGTGATCTCCGCTCCGTCCAAAGATGCCCCAATGTTCGTAATGGGTGTTAACCATAAAGAGGTTACGGCTTCTAACACTATCGTATCTAACGCATCTTGTACTACCAACTGTTTGGCTCCAATGGCCAAAGTGTTGAACGATAACTTCGGTATCGAGGAGGCATTGATGACTACGGTTCACGCTACTACAGCAACTCAAATGACCGTTGATGGTCCTTCTAGAAAAGACTGGAGAGGTGGTAGAAGTGCTATGTTGAACATTATTCCTGCATCTACAGGTGCTGCCAAAGCGGTAACTAAGGTTATTCCAGCATTGGAAGGTAAGCTTACAGGTATGGCCTTTAGGGTTCCTACGGCTGATGTATCTGTAGTGGATTTAACGGTTCGTCTTCAAAAAGACACTTCTTACGAAGAAATCAAAAAAGCGTTCAAAGCGGCTTCTGAAGGCGAGTTGAAAGGTATTTTGGGTTATACTGAAGAGGCTCTTGTTTCTCAAGATTTCGTAAGTGATAAACGTACAAGTATTTTTGATGCCGGTGCAGGTATCGAATTGAACTCTAAGTTCTTCAAATTGATTTGTTGGTACGATAACGAGGCTGGTTTTTCTAACAAAATGGTAGATTTGACTCAGCACGTTGCCAGCTTATAATTTTTCTGAATATTACTAATGGTAATCCTGAGAGTGGGCAAAAAATTGCTTATTTTCAGGATTATTTTTTTAAACGAAGATTATGATTTTAATTGTAGATAGTGGGGCCACAAAATCAGATTGGATTGCCTTGGATGAAAAGGGTAACCAGTTGTTTATGACCCAAACCTTAGGGTTGAGCCCAGAAGTTTTGACTAGAGAGGTAATCGAGGATAGATTGGCCAATAACTTTGAGCTTTCTAAAAATAGGGAGAAGGTTTCCAGATTGCATTTTTACGGGGCCGGATGTGGTACCGACCGTATGAAAAAATTCCTTGGGGATATCTTTAAGGATTTTTTCCCCAATGCAAAAACCGATGTAAAGGAAGATACCTATGCCGCAATTTTTTCCACGACCAAAATAGGTCACCAAGGAATCGTTTGTATCTTGGGAACAGGCTCTAACTGTAGTTACTACGACGGGCATCAGCTGTTTCAGAAAGTGACTTCCTTAGGTTATATACCCATGGATGACGGTAGTGGTAATTTCTTTGGACGAAAGTTGATAAGGGACTACTATTTTCACAAAATGCCCCAAGACTTAGGTATCAAGTTTGCCAAAGAGTATAATTTGGATGCCGATGTCATAAAAGAGAACTTGTACAAACAACCGAATCCGAATACCTATTTGGCTACCTTTGCCCGGTTTTTAGTGGAAAACAAAAACCATCCGTATTGTAAAGGGGTTATCGATAAGGGCTTCCAGCAGTTTGTAAACAACTATATCATGCAGTTTGAACTGGCGACCAAGGTGCCGATCAACTTTGTGGGAAGTATAGCGCATTACTTAAGGGATGAACTGGTAACGGTCCTTGAGCGTAACGACTTGATCGTTGGGGTTATTAGACAACGACCGATAGAAGGATTGATGGAGTTTCATGTAGAAACCATCTAGCTTTGTTTATTGCAATATATCACAGGCCTTGATGAAAGTCAAGGCCTGTTTTGTTTTGGGTTAGCGTACCGCAATCATTGAAATTTCAACATTGACGAACTTGGGCAGGTTTGAGACTTCTACGGTTTCCCTGGCGGGTGCCGTTTCACTGTCGAAATAAGTCGCGTACACTTCGTTGACCTCTGAAAACTGCTTCATGTCCTTCAAGAAAATAGTGCTCTTGACTACATTTTCAAAAGTCATATCGGCTTCGGTAAGTACCGCTTTTAGGTTTTCCATAGATTGTCGTGCCTCTTTTGCGATGTCACCCTCAATAAGCTTTCCTGTGGCGGGGTCTATAGGGATCTGTCCTGATATATAAAGGGTATCTCCGCTTAAGACGGCTTGGTTGTAAGGACCAATAGGGGCAGGGGCATTAGGGGTGTTGATTATTGTTTTCATCGTTCTGTGATTTTTGTTTTTTAGCTGTAGGCTGTTTTAGCAAATGTAGCTAAGAATGTCGACCTTGTTAGCGCTGACTTCGGTTTTCCCACTTCAGGTCGCTAAGGATGGAGCTTTTTATTCCGATAAAGAAATACCATCGAGAGTATTGACCAAAAGGGGTCCAGTTAAAGTTCATCCTAAAACTTTTTAGGTCGCGTTCAAAGCGTAACTGGGTAAGGGTAAAACCTTTGTTCTTAAAATCGTATCCACTGGAGCCGCCCACCTTCCAACGGGGAGAAAGCTCAATGTCGCCCGAGAACATCAATGAATGACTGCTGAATTCGTTCTGTCGGGCCGAGTTGAAGTAACTTGCGGAATAGGCCAATCGGAAATTCCATGGGATTTTGGTGGCGTAGCGCGGGTTATCTACGTCTTCACCCTTATCTTTTTCGTCGTCATCTATTCTTCGCCTGTCAAAGTCGTCCGCCCTTCCGAAAAGGTCGTCGTCCCTACCTCCGCTTTGGGCTACGTAATCGTAGGCACCGGCCTCTTCCTCTTCTTCCTCTTCTTCTTTCTTTTTTCCAAAGGTCTTGCTGTCTATGGAATACCCGATGTTTATATTGGCTTGGGTCAATCTAAAAAGGCTTCCTCCGTTATCGATGTTGAATTTGTCGATTCTGCTACCATTGTTGTCTATGGCGTATGGGTCAAGGCCTGCAGAAAAGTTAATAGACATTTTATTGTCTAAAATGTTCGTTCCGCCGTTAATTCTTAGGGGGCTTAATTTTAAGGAATCCGACTCAAAATTATATCCGGTGGAAATATTGAAATTGCTAAGGATCGGAATCTTTTTGGGTTCGGTGGCCGTTGAATCCTTATCCCTTACCTTGGCTTCGAGGGTGTTTGCCAAAGAAAAGCTAAGGCTGTTGCTCTTGCCGAGGCTAGGGGCACCGTTTAGCGTGCCTTCAAAGCGGCTATACTGTACAACCTCTCCGGTATCGTTGTTCAGGTATTCATCGTAGAACTGGTCAAAAGAAGGGGAGTAACCGTAGCTTAACGAGGGCCGCATAACGTGGCGTAAGGCTTGTATCTTTTTGTCTTCCCCAAAATTGAAAGTACCGTAGACCGTGGTTCCTATACTGGCACTCATATTGTATTTGTTGTAACGGTCAAAACCTGAAATGGTATCTTTTACGACCGAACCGATCTCACCGTCTTCGCTGCGCTCGTAGCGTTGGGTATAGGTTTCCAATGCCCATACATCTTCGTAGCTACCGCCCATGGTAACACTGAAAAATTTGGCGACCTTAAAATTGGTGCTGATAGGGATGCGGTGTTTTGCACCGACCTTGGCATTGTCGAACATGGCCGCCTTTAAAAAGTTTTCGTCGTTCGTAGTCAGTGAGTTACGTGCATTGACGTCATACTGGAAATTAATATTCTGTATCACCCCTTTTTTGATTCCGTCTTTTTTGGCGAATGGGAATATACGTTCCATACTGGCCTGAAAGGTAGGAAGGGTCATCTGTATGTTGTCTTGGTCGGGGTTGGCACGTGCCGTAGGGCTCGTATTCTGTGAGTGACTTGCCGTAAGGCTCATGTTGACCGAAGGATAGGCCGGAAAGGTCTTGGAATATGAAATGGATGACGATAGGTTGTTGTTCTGGGTCAAGGGCAGGTTTACCTGGTTCAATGAGTTTTGGTAATACGAACTGCTTCCTAGGTTTACCGATGCCGAAAACCGGGAATTGGGACTGGCCTTGGTGTCTTGTGAGTGTGATATCTGAATGTTCCACACCTTACTGTTGCTATAATCGTCAAAACCCTTCTGGCTCGTGACCAAATTTTCGTACCTGAAATTAACGTTACCGCGGTAGCGATAGCGCTTGCTGTACACGCTTTGTGTTCTAAAACCATAACTTCCGTTGGTATAGAAATCCCCCGTAAGGGTAATATCCGCATAATCGGAAAAGGGTATGTAATACCCTCCATTCTGTAAAAAGTAGCCTCTATCGGGGTCGTTACCGAATGTAGGCATCATCAATCCTGCGGAGCGGCCTACCGTTAAAGGGAAATAGGCAAAGGGCAAGGCCACGGGCGTCGGCACATCGGCTATGTAAAGGTTGCTGAAGCCTGCAATGACCTTCTTTTTGGGGACAAATTTCGCCTTTCGGATCCGAATGTAGTAATCGGGATTTATGGTGTCTTGTGAGGTGGTCAATTTTCCTTCGTGAAGAAAATAGACCGAATCGTTTTCCTTTTTTGTGATCTCCGCATAAACCTTCATGGCGTCGCTTCCCAATTGTCCCAGACCGGCCTGCTGCTCGGTTCTTGAGTTCCAGATCAAGGCTTTTTGGGTGTCAAAGTTAAAACGGATACTGTCGGGCCGTACCTCGTTATCACCCTGTTTAAAATAGGGGAGCTGGGTATAATTGCCCAAAGAATCTTTGATCCGCCCCGCGTATACCTCGTTTTTAATATAGTCCATTGTAATAATACCGGCTTTTAATTCGGTATCTTGGTAATATATTTCGGCTTCGTTATAGAGGTATATCTTTTGGTCTTTTTGGCTCAGTTTGACGTAATCTTTGGCCTTGTACTTGATTTTGTCAAGTAGTAAGGGCTCCTTGCCATTATTGGGGCCAAGTGCGGTTGAATCTCCCGCTATACTGTCTTTTTGTACAGGGTCTGGGAAAAGTGGGGCAATAATAGTATCCTTGTCTGCTTTGATGGGTAGCCATATTAAACCGTCTTCTTGAGCGAGTGAATTGAAAGCGCCAACAAATAGCAATGCTAGTAAAAGTAAAAGATGTTTGTTTGATTGCAAGGCTATATATCCTATTTTTGTAACCGTTCGGCTTATTTTTCGGAGCTCAAACTTACATATATTTTTCGTTCCCTATACAGGGTGTTACCATAAATTTAACCATAATGAAGGCTTCTAAATACAGAGTGAATACCCGTGTACAACGGTTTTTCCTATTTCCTATTATTTTTTTAGCACTAATCTTATCTTCTTTTTACACCAAGAATCCTGAAAACAGAAACGATGGAAAATTCACGGTAGTGCTTGATGCTGGGCATGGTGGACATGATCCAGGCAATATGGGCAACGGGTATTTGGAAAAGCAGATCGCGTTGAACATTGTATTAAAAGCTGGCTCTATTTTAGAGAAAAATCCGAATATAAAAGTAATCTATACCCGTAAGGATGATACCTTCGTAGATCTTTATGAAAGGGGACAAATTGCGAATAAGGCCAATGCCGACCTTTTTGTGTCGGTTCATTGCGATTCACATACTTCAAATGCACACGGTGCGGGAACCTTTGTTTTGGGACTTCATGCGAACAAACAAAATTTTGAAATCGCAAAAAAGGAAAACTCGGTAATTTATTTGGAGGATAATTATAAGAGCAAGTACGCCGATTACGATATTAACTCGCCTGAGTCGGTAATCGGACTTACCATAATGCAAGAAGAGTTTTTGGATCAGAGTATAGCTTTGGCGAAGGCCATTCAAGACAACTTTACGAAAAAGCTCAAGAGAACCGATAGAAAGGTCAAGCAGGCCGGGTTTATTGTTTTGCACCAGACCGTTATGCCGAGTGTATTGGTGGAAACCGGTTTTTTGACGAATAAGGAGGAAGGGGCCTACCTGAATTCAAAAAGGGGACAGTCGGAGATGGGAACCTCCATAGCCGAGGCAATCCTTACGTATAAAGAGAATATTAGGGCCAATATTGCCGATTTCGATACGAGTATCATAGCCAGTACGCCCGAACCCGAACCGATAGAGGAAAAGAAAGAACAGCCTAAACCGGAACCGGTCGCTGCCCCGAAAAAAGAAACGGTATCGCAAAAAATCAAAGACGAGCCTATTGTGGCCAAGACTACCGAGGTGCCCGCGGAGCCAAAGAAGGAGGCTATTCAAATCATCGAAGAGGCCAAGGGAAATGATCAGGACGTTGCGGTAAAAAAAGAGACTCCCCCAGAACCACAAAAGACAGCACCTTCGGTTTCGAAGGAAACTACTGTGGCCCCAGCGGAAAAAAAATCCGATGTGGTGTACAAGGTTCAGATTATGGCCAGTGCAAAGAACCTCCCGTTACGACCTGAATCGTTCAACGGACTCAATCGGGTGGCCAAAGAACCTTATAAAGGGCTTTATAGATATGTATATGGTAGCACACCATCATTGGAAGAGGCAAAAATGTTGAAATCGAACGCCGACTTAAAAGGGTATACCACTTCGTATATCGTTGCCTATAGAAATGGCGAACGGATACCTTTTAAAGACAGTCTCAAGTAGGTTTCGATACAATAAATAATTACCTTCCATATTTTATTTCTAATTTTGTTAGGGACCTATATATTGAAAGAAGTCTCTAATTAACCCAAAATCGATCCTTTTGAAACTATCCAGGGAAATAAAAACAGGAATAATAGTAATAGGCGGTATTCTATTGTTCATCTTAGGTTTTAGCTATTTGAAATCATCGCCTTTATTTGAAGATGGTAAAACCATATACGCAGTGTATAAAGAGGTCGGAGGACTTCAAGTGGGCACGCCCGTAACCATAAACGGTTTTGTGGTAGGTAAGGTGACCGACGTTAAGTTCAAGGACCAGAGCGGTCATTTATTGGTCACTTTGTTTATTAAAAGTGATTTTGAATTCAGTAAGAACAGTTTTGCCGAGCTCTACGATACGGGAATTATCGGGGGAAAGGGCATTCAGGTTAAACCCATATTTGACGGGGCACCGATGGCAAAGTCGGGCGACACCTTGACCAGCAAGGTTCAGCTGGGGCTGACACAATTGGTACAGAAACAACTGACTCCCTTACAGCAAAAAGTGGAAGGGGCCGTTACCAATGCCGATAGCTTGTTGATGAACGTGAACGAAGTGCTGGACGATAGGGCCAAAAAAGATTTGAGGGAAACCTTGAGCGGTCTGAACGCTACCGTAGCCAGTTTTCAAAAAAGCGCCGATATGCTCAGCCGGATTTTAAGTACCAACGAGGAGAACTTGAACCAATCGCTGAACAATTTTCAGGAACTTACCTCTAATTTCGCTAAACTATCAGACTCGTTGAACAATGCCGGTCTCGGCAATACTTTGGCAAACCTAGAGTCCACTATGGTCAATTTGAACAAATTGATGTCGAATATAGAGAAGGGGGACGGTACTTTGGGCAAGCTTATGAAAGACGAAGAACTTTATACAAATTTGAACAATGCATCAAGGGAACTGGATCTATTGCTCCAAGACTTTCGTTTGAACCCCAAGCGTTACGTAAACGTATCCGTTTTCGGTAAGAAGCAGGTAGATTACGAATTACCGGAAGACGATCCAGCCAACCTTCAACCACAACCACAACCCGAACAATAGATGGAATACTTCCCAAATATTTTATTTGTAATCGTACTTATAGCCGGTATCGGTTTTTTTGCCCGAAACGTAAAACGGCTGTCAAGAAATATTAAACTGGGTAAAGATGTAGACGTAAGCGATGACAAAGGCCAACGTTGGAAAAACATGGCCAAAATTGCCTTGGGGCAGACGAAGATGGTGGTTCGTCCCGTAGCGGGCTTTCTGCATATTATAGTATACGTCGGTTTTATCATTATCAATATCGAGGTGTTGGAGATCGTACTCGACGGCATCTTGGGGACACACCGCCTTTTTGCGCCCCTTGGTTCGGTATACGATGTGCTGATCGGCTCTTTTGAAGTATTGGCTTTCTTGGTCATTGTTGCCGTAACCGTATTTTGGGTACGCCGTAATATTATTCGGGTCAGACGTTTTATCAAACCGGAAATGACGGGTTGGCCCAAGCAAGATGGAAATCTTATTCTGTATATAGAATTGGTTCTTATGGTATTGTTCCTGACTATGAACGGGGCCGATTACCAATTGCAGCAAATGGGGGCAGACCATTATTTAAAGGCCGGTATGTTTCCGGTAAGCCAGTTTATGGCACCTCTTTTTGAGGGGATGTCCATGTCTTCGTTGATACTTTTGGAACGTACGGCATGGTGGCTTCATATTATAGGGATACTTTGTTTTTTGAATTACCTTTATTATTCCAAACATTTACATATTCTTTTGGCATTTCCCAATACCTATTACGGTAAATTGAAGCCAAAGGGACAGTTTAAAAACTTGGATGCCGTAACCGCAGAGGTAAAATTGATGATGGATCCTTCTGCCGACCCTTTTGCCGCTCCTACGGAAGAAGATGCTGGGGAACCTGAAAAATTCGGGGCTTCCGACGTTACCGACCTGAGTTGGGTGCAGTTGTTGAATTCTTATACCTGTACTGAATGTGGGCGGTGTACCGACGAGTGCCCGGCCAACCAGACCGGAAAAAAATTGTCGCCCAGAAAGATCATGATGGATACCCGTGACCGCTTAGAGGAAGTGGGTAAGAATATAGATGCCAACAAGGGGCAGTTTGTAGACGACGGAAAGCAATTGCTAGACGATTATATCTCTAGGGAGGAGCTTTGGGCGTGCACTACGTGTAATGCTTGTGTTCAGGCTTGTCCGGTGAGCATAGATCCCCTTTCCATAATCATGGATATGCGTCAATATTTGGTAATGGAGCAATCCGCTGCGCCTACGGATTTGAACAATATGATGGGGAATATAGAAAATAACGGGGCGCCTTGGCCTTTCAACCAGATGGATCGACTCAACTGGGCCAAAGAAGAATAAACAAGGTACTTGGGCCGCGATACTAATTTTAGAATTTGAATTTTTTACAATGGCGAACGAATTGAAAGTTCCAACAATGGCAGAACTCTTTGCCGCAGGTCAGAAACCAGAAGTTTTGTTTTGGGTCGGCTGTGCGGGTAGTTTTGACGATAGGGCGAAAAAAATAACAAAGGCTTTTGTGCAATTGCTCAACAAGGCGAATGTTTCCTTTGCCGTTTTGGGTACGGAGGAGAGTTGTACCGGTGATCCGGCCAAAAGGGCGGGCAACGAGTTTCTCTTTCAAATGCAGGCGGTTACCAATATCGAAGTGATGAATGCCTACGGTATAAATAAAATCGTAACGGCTTGTCCCCATTGCTTCAATACCATTAAAAATGAGTACCCCGGTTTAGGGGGGCAGTATGAGGTGGTTCACCATACCCAATTTTTAAAGACCCTGTTCGAAGACGGAAGGATTACCCTTGAAGGTGGAAAATTCAAAGGAAAGCGTATAACTTACCATGACCCGTGCTATTTGGGCCGGGCCAATAATGTTTACGAAGCGCCAAGGGAAATGATCCGAAAACTTGATGCCGAGCTTATTGAAATGAAGAGCTGTAGGCAAAAGGGACTTTGTTGCGGTGCCGGTGGGGCACAGATGTTCAAGGAACCGGAAAAAGGGGATAAGGACGTGAACATAGAGCGTACGGAACAGGCAATGGAGACCCAGCCTGAAATTATTGCCGCCGCATGCCCATTTTGCAATACGATGATGACAGACGGAGTTAAGAATAAAGAAAAGGAGGGCGCCATTGCCGTGATGGATATTGCCGAGCTGATTGCCTCTGCGCAAGACCTGTAGGGCCCCTCGATTAAGAACCCCCAATTAGAACACAAGAAAATGCTAGTAGAATTTAATACTTTGCCCGATGCTTCACGCATATGGATCTATCAGGCCAACCGCAGTTTTACCGAAGCCGAATTGGCCGAAATACGTAACGAGCTCAACGACTTTATAACCGAATGGACCGCCCATGGTAGTCAGTTGAAAGCAGGATATGAAATAAAATACAAAAGGTTTATTGTTTTGGCCCTCGACCAAAGTGAGGTGGCCGCATCAGGTTGTTCAATAGACGCATCGGTTCACTTTATCCAACATTTAGAAAAAAAATACAATGTAGAACTTCTTGATAAGATGAACGTTTCTTATAAGCAAGGCGAGCACATTGCCTATAAGACCTTGATAGATTTCAAAAAAATGGCCAAACAAAAGGCAGTGTCTAAAAACACTATTGTTTTTAACAATCTTGTTGCCAATAAACAGGAGTACCAAGAACATTGGGAAGTACCCGCCGGGGAGAGTTGGCATGCCCGGTTTATGTAGTGAAATCGGTTCGACATGTTTCCTGAAGTATTGGTTTCATTATATATATCGGATGAAATGCAATATTCCTTTTAGTTTTTAGTTATTGCCATAGATCTATCTGAACAATGCGTTTTTTTTCTGTTTTTTCCTTACTTTTTTTTGTAATTCTAGGTGCTGCAGCGCAACATCCTTTGGTGACCAAAGACAGTCTGGCCCAAAGTAAATGGGTCGATGCGCGCTATAGTGAGATGACGCTTGACGAAAAGTTAGGACAACTTTTTATGGTCATGGTGGGCTCGGATCAGGCTAAATCCAGTACAGATAAAATAAAGGCACTCATTAAGGAACAGCATATTGGAGGGGTAATCTTTTCTACGGGTGGCCCTATGAGACAGGCCAAACTGACGAACGAATTTCAATCGGTTTCAAAACTTCCCTTGATGATCGGCCTAGATGCCGAGTGGGGACTTGCCATGAGGTTAGACTCTACATATGCCTTTCCATGGAATATGACCCTAGGGGCCATTACCGATAACACCGTGGTACGAAAGGTAGGTAGGCGCATCGGGGAGCATGCCAAGCGTTTGGGCGTGCATATCAATTTTGCTCCCGACATCGATATCAATACAAACCCGAAAAACCCTATAATAGGTAATCGCTCTTTTGGGGAAGACCGTGAGAATGTAGCCAATAAGGGAATTGCCTTTATGAAAGGAATGGAAAGTGCCGGGGTACTCGCCAGTGGAAAACACTTTCCGGGCCATGGGGATACGGAAACCGATTCGCATAAGGCCTTGCCCATGATCAATTTTACCCGCGAACGACTTGACAGTGTAGAATTGTATCCTTTCAGAAGATTGATCGACGAAGGCTTGAGTAGTGTTATGGTCGCCCATCTAGAGGTACCTGCGCTCGAGTTGCAAAAAGAACTTCCGTCTTCCTTGTCGGAGCAGATCATTTCCGGGTTGTTAAAGGAGGAAATGAATTTTAAAGGATTGGTTTTTACCGATGCCCTAAATATGAAGGGTGTAACCAACCACGGTAAAGATGGTGATGCCGAGTTGGCCGCTTTCATGGCGGGCAATGACATCCTATTAATGCCTACACAAGTGGACAAGGCCAAGGAAAAACTGGCCAAAGCTTATGAAAAGGGAAGGATTACCGAAGAAAGGTTGGCCAGTTCGGTAAAGAAAATTTTAATGGCGAAATATAAGGTCGGGCTAAACAGGTATAAGCCGGTGGAGCTCAAAAACCTTTATGAGGACCTGAATTCGAGAACCGATGACCTGATTTACGAAGAGGCCATAGAAAAGGCCTTGACCGTGGTAAAGAACAATTTTTACCTGATGGGAGTCAAGCAGTTGGAGAACAAGAAAATCGCCTATGTAAAGTTCGGCGATGCCAATAGTGATCCCTTTCTTGAAGAATTGAACAAATATGCTGCGGTAAAACAGGTGAACGCCAGTGATATCGGAACCTTAAAGACGAAGCTTAAAGATTATAACTTGGTAATCGTGGGACTTCATAAGAGTAATGAAAGCCCTTGGAAAGCGTATAAGTTTTCAAAAAGAGAACTACAGTGGTTGGAGGAAATAGCGAACCAACGAACATCAAACTTGATATTGTCGGTATTCGCTAAGCCTTACGCGCTCTTAGATGTACCTTCCTTTAAGAGTATCGACGGGGTAGTGGTAGCGTATCAAAACAGCGAGTTGGCACAGCGTAAGACGGCTCAGTTGATTTTCGGGGCCATCCCCGGTGAAGGTAAGTTGCCGGTTACCGCCCATAGCGATTTTCCGGTAAACACCCAGGTTCGGTTAAAGTCGTTATTGCGATTGGGGTACAGTTATCCCGAGCGGGTGGGTTTCGATGCGGCCAAATTGGCCCAAATCGATACACTGGTACGGCATGGGATCGATTCTTTAATGTTTCCGGGTGCCCAGGTACTGGTGGCCCGAAAGGGAAAGGTGGTCTATAATAAAGGGTTTGGTAAGCCGACCTACGATTCTAAGGACAGTATTACCACCGAACATATTTATGATTTGGCTTCCATAACAAAAATATTGGGTACGTTGCCGATGATCATGAAAATGGAAGAGGAGGGGGATATCAAACTGAACAATACCTTTCAGGAACTGATTCCCGAATATGCCGAATCGGAACTGAAGAACGTCACCGTACTAAAGGCATTGTCACATTATGGAAGACTGCCCGCGTGGATCGCTTTTTATGTCGCTACGCTTGACAAGAACCGAAAACCATCGAAAGAGTTCTATAGAACGGAACCTACCGATGGTTTTTCGTATAAGGTAACCGATAAACTTTATCTTACCGATGCGTATAACGATTCCATCTATAACCGGATCGGGAGACAGAGCTTAAAATCGAATCGCTATAGGTACAGTGATGTAGGTTATTACGTGATGAAAAAATACATTGAAAAAGTTGGCAAGAAGCGATTGGACAAGCAGGTGGATGAATTTCTGTATAAGCCCATCGGGGCATTGAATACGAGTTATAATCCTCTTGAGAAATTCCCTAAAAACAGGATTGTACCCACCGAGGTCGATAAATATTACCGTTACGAGACCGTTCAAGGCTATGTGCACGATATGGGGGCGGCCATGCAAGGTGGGGTCGGAGGCCATGCCGGACTTTTCAGTAATGCAGGTGATATCGCCAAGATCATGCAAATGTACTTACAGGACGGCATTTACGGAGGCACCCGTTTTTTGGATGCACGTACGGTCAAAAAGTTCAATACCTGTTATTTCTGCGATGAGAACGTGAGGCGTGGGGTAGGCTTTGATAAACCCCAATTAAAAGATGGCGGCCCTACCTGTGGTTGTGTATCCCGAAAAAGTTTTGGCCACAGTGGTTTTACCGGCACCTATACTTGGGCCGATCCCGAAGAGGAAATCGTTTACGTATTCTTGTCGAACAGAACTTACCCTTCCTCTTCCAATACGCTTTTGATAAAATCGGGTTTACGAACACGTATTCAAAAAGTAATTTACGACGCTATTGTAAATTGATGGTTTTTTTTAGGAACTATAATTCTTTGGCACATCCTTGATAATTAAAGAATTGGGCGAAGATGCTCGGTTTACTTGCCATATACTTTGCGGTGTCTTGAAATTAAAAAGGGCTTTTACCGACTTACTTTATAGATTTAGCTAAATTTGACTGATGAAAATAGCAATTGTTTGTTATCCAACTTTTGGAGGGAGCGGTGTAGTAGCCACGGAACTAGGTATAGCCTTGGCCGATAGAGGGCATGAGGTTCATTTTGTAACTTATAAGCAACCCGTGCGCCTAGGGCTCTTAGGTAATAAAATTTACTTCCACGAAGTGCATGTACCCGAATATCCGCTCTTTAAATATCAACCTTATGAACTGGCGTTGTCAAGTAAATTGGTAGATACGGTGAAGTTGCACAACATCGATTTGCTTCATGTTCATTATGCCATACCACATGCCTATGCAGGTTATATGGCCAAAAAAATGTTGGAGGAAGAGGGAATATATGTGCCAATGATAACGACCTTGCACGGTACGGATATCACCTTGGTGGGCAACCATCCATTCTATAAACCGGCGGTTACCTTCAGTATCAATCAATCCGACGTGGTGACTTCCGTTTCCGAAAACCTAAAACAACGTACCATGGAGTTCTTCGATATTAAGAAGGAAATCGAGGTGGTACCCAATTTTATAGATAAATCAAATTACAGTCTTACGTTTACCGATTGCCAGCGTTCTTTAATGGCTAAGGACGACGAGAAAATTATTACGCATATCAGTAATTTTAGGAAGGTAAAACGCATACCCGATGTCATCGAGATCTTTGACCGTATTCAAAAGGAAATACCGGCCAAGTTGGTTATGGTGGGGGAAGGACCTGAAAAGGAAAATGCCGAAAGGTTGTGCGAAGAAAAGGGTTTGGTCGATAAGGTCATATTTTTAGGCAACAGTAATGAAATAGATAGAATTCTATGTTTTTCCGATCTGTTTCTTTTGCCTTCCGAATCTGAGAGTTTTGGTTTGGCGGCCTTGGAGGCAATGATCAATAAGGTACCTGTAATATCGAGTAATGCGGGGGGTATACCTGAAGTTAATGAACACGGTATTACCGGGTTTTTGAGCGATATTGGCGACGTTGCCGATATGGCACACAACGCCTTGCGTATTTTGAAAGATGAGGATACTTTGGAGCAATTTAAACAAAATGCGGTAGCCTCTGCGGAACGGTTCGATATCAAAAAGGTGCTGCCCTTATATGAAGCACTCTATGAAAAGGCCTATAAAGCAAGGTTTGACAAATCTTTGACGTAATATGAAATGTGCTTTCTTGGTTTTGATTCTACTTTTCTCATCTTGTAAAGGGCAGGAAAAAAGAGGGCGCCAACAAGACGTTTCCGAACAGGAAAACCTAATGCAACTTATTGAAAGCGATTTTTATAGCGGGACCGATGAAGAGGGGATGATAGTCGTTACCGATAGAAAAAGCCTGCTTAAATTCTACGCACAGGTCAACAGAACCCGAAAACCGGGACTGGCGGTACCCGAAGTTGACTTTGGCAAGGAAATGTTGCTCATCTACTGCGCCGGAAAACAGCAAGGAGCTTCCTTGCCTCGATTGTTCGTTAAGAATACATCCGACAGCCGTTTGGTCTTAGGCGTTGAAACGACCAAGGGGGAGGCGTCTTCTACCGCCTTGACGAGTCCGTTTTCAATTTATAGCCTACCACTTACCCAAAAGCAAATTATTGTAGAGTAAAACCGATATATAGCTGGTATTGAACGGGCTATCGATTATTGGTGCCATTCGAAGTGTACATTCGGGTTCTTGCCCTTATAGTTCTTACTTTGTAGTGAGAACACCCAAATTGTATTCTTATGAAACCCCATATAAAATATATGGTTCTATTGTTATGTGCCACGGCAAACCTATTGCAGGCGCAAGAAGAACCAAAACTTGTAGCAAAGGACAGTATTGTAAAAAGTTCGTGGATTATTGGCCTTGGTTATAATATTGTAGATGACTCAGGAGATGTGTTCGATGAACTATTGGCTCCGGGAGATCAATGGAACGTACTGCCATATCCCTCAAGAATCAGTATCGGAAGATATTTTGATAGTGGAATCGGCGTAGAGGCTATCGGTACCTACAACAAATACGCCGTGGGTAAATTTATCGATGGAAGGACTAACCTTGAAGAAACCGATTATTATGGGATAGACGCCCGGTTGACCTATGACTTGAATAAGATCATTGGGCAGACCGGATGGTTCGACCCCTACTTGGGTGTTGGTGCGGGTTATATGGAAGCCAATAATGAACCTCGGGCCACTTATAATGCCGTAGTTGGGTTTAGAACCTGGTTTTCCGATCGTTTCGGACTCGATTTCAGTTCTTCGGGAAAATGGGCGGCGAACAATGACCAGGCCACCAATCACTTACAGCATGCGGCTGGGGTGGTATATCAATTTGGAATTACGAAAGGACTATCGAAAAAGGGCGAGGCCAAACTCGCCTTGATCGAGGAGTTGGATGCCCAAAGGCAGAAGCAACAAGATTCGATCGCGGCTGCAGAAAGGGAAAGGGAAGAGGCGGACCTAGCTGCAAGACTGGCCAAAGAAAAAGAGGAAGCTCGATTGGCCGCAGCCGAAAAAGCTAGGCTAGATGCCTTAAAACAGCGTGAAACGGAAATCAGAAATGAGATTGACGCTCTGGGCTTTGCGTATTTCGACCTGAATTCTTCGTATTTAAATGCAAAATCGAAAAAGGTTCTTGACGGTCTCGCCGATATTTTGGCGAAATATCCGGAATTGGAGCTTCAAATCACTTCACATACCGATTCAAGGGGTACATCGGCCTACAACGATTGGTTGTCGGAACGACGTGTAACCCATACCAAGGCCTATTTGGTAAAGCGGGGCGTATCGGCTGAACGTCTTGATACGGAAGCCTATGGCGAAACCCATTTGTTGAACGAATGTGATGACAACACCTATTGCGATGAGGAAAAACATCAAGAAAATAGAAGGTCGGAGTTTGTTATTACCAAGTTTTAGTTACGATAACAAACCTTTGTTCAGCCATTTTCGCTTGGCCCAAAAATTAAACTTAATGTAATAGTACGTTAGGTTTAAGGGCCATGACATCCAATAATAGCCTTTAGCATACATGAATGGTTTGATTTTCACCAAATATCGGAAGACTTTTTCGGGAGACTTCAAAAATGTCTTGATAAGGGCCACCTTTGAAGTTTTAACTTGGTTCGGGTTGTACTCAAGGCCTACTTTATTCTCGCCTACATTTTGGTAAAACCCCTTTGTAATCTGGTTTACGAACTTTAATTTTTTCCTGTTGGTAAAAATACCTGTACGCAAGGCCATGTCGGTAATGTAGTTTTGTACCATAGCCTGTGAATAGTCAATGGCACGCAAATCGTTGAAAAGGTTCTTGAATTCGGAAAACATATATTCCTGAATCGGACTCACGTATTGGTCAAAAACCATTTTCTCATTGGGTTCGTGGAACTCCACTGTGGGGGATTGGCCGTTTTCGCCCATGGTATACGATAGGGTACTGCCATGTGGCGCTGCCAGCAATTGTTCGTAAAGTTGTCCGTTGGCCATGAGTACATCATCGGAAAAATCTTGGCTCGGATAGATTGAAAAATTCAAACCGTATCTCTTGGTGCCCTTTTCAATATTGTATATTTCCTTAAGTCCAAGGTAGTAGCCCGTTACCGGTATTTTCCTTTTGAGGAACTTGTATATGCTTTCTTGCATGGTGCCTCCCCATCCCACATCAACTAGGGCAAGACCATCTTTATCAAAATCGGCTCCGAAGGATTTCAAATAGTTGAGGAATGCCATTTTTTGGTCGTAGCGGTTTTGGTCGTAGGCCTCTTGAAATCTAGGGCTGCTTCTTAGGTACTGCATGGTTTCCGATTGAAAAAACGCAGCATGGTTACTGTCCGTAGTTTTAGGGATTTCCTGCTTGATATCGTTTTTGGTCTCATCGGAAAAAGGGAACCAGTCAAGGAAATGATCTAATGACATCTTTCCGAATCTTTTGAGTAAGCCCCCAAAATCTTCTTCGGGCAATGGTCGAAGGGCCAGTTGAGTAGCCGATTGCCTTGAAGCCTTGAGATAGTGCGTTCGAATTTTCGCCTCGCTCTTGAACAGGTTCATGTCTTGGTAGCAATCGAACAGTTGTTTTAAAAAGTGTCCTTCGCGGGCAAGGAAGAACAGGTCGTTTACCTTGTTTTTTTTGGCATTGATATAAAGTCGCTCGGTAAAGAAGTAAAAATGGAGCACGTATTCGCTAAACGGATGTCCGCTTTTTTTACACCGGGATTCAATGGTCTGGCAAACTTTTTTAAAGTCGTTTTTATCGGAACCCAAAAGGTTCTTTTTGTTCCTGAACTTATGGGAAAAGTGTTTCAGGTGCAATGAGGGTATACCGTGTTTATGGGCATTGTTCACATCACTGCCCATATTGTCGCCGATCATCAAAACCTCTTTGGCATCTAAGGACAGTTTGTCCAGTACATAGGGGTATAATGAACCTTTTTCTTTGCTGTGTCCTACGCTGCTAGAGAGAAAAACGGCATTGAATAAATGGTCTATTTTATGGAAGTCAAGAATTTTTTCGATTACCTTTTTTGAAAGGTAGAAATCGGACATTAGGTAAATGCGATATCCCTTTTGTTTAAAGTGTTCGAGAGTGGAAATAAGGGTTTCGTTCTTGAACTGCACTGAAATTTCAGCGGTAAAGTCGGCCCTTTCAAATAATTTTTTGAATCTAGGGAAGGGAACGTCGTGTAAGTTTTCGGTATTCACAAGCCTGTGATATACCTCGGTGATTACATCTTTGTATTTGATCTCTAGGGTAGAGCGACCTTGCTTTTTGCCGAGATAGGCAAGTGCTTCGGTACGAATGGTAAACAATTGTTCGCCCTCCATGGGTATGGCCAACTCACGAACCATAAACTTGGCCCATAACCGTATGGCGTAATTAGGGTGTACGGTACGGTGGACCAGCGTATCAAAAAAGTCCGTAAAAAGAACTTTTCGATCATCAAACCGCGAAATTCTTCGTTTCAGGTCTTTCAAGGGGGACTAAATTAAAACTAGGTTGGGGTGCTCTACTACCTAATAAAGAGTAGAAAAATAATGGGGGATTTATGGTAAATAGAAAGAATTATATTTTCTTTTAATTCAGCAAGCCACAATTGTATATTGAAATTTTCAGACGTCTTGGTTAAATCAGCCACAGTGTTCTCGTTTACGGGGTTCAACTGCGAATATATACGGTGAAGTGCAATGTCTGGATTTTTTTTAAGAAAATATTGGGAAAAAACTCGATGAACCGCATAAATACGGCAAAATTAAAGGTTTATTTACGGTTTTTATTCAGAAAATCGGGCTATCGGAAGTATTTGAAAGCAATATTTTACTCTTTTTACCTACGACCAAGTACGATTTTGGATGATCTAAAATTGCATAAATGTTAATTTCGGACTCTTTTTCGTCGTTCTCATAGAGAAAATCGTAAATAGTCCGTCTAAGAAAATCGAATTTGCTATTCTTAAAATCAATAGCTTCTATTTTTTCGAATTCCTTTTCGAAGGGTATCGGGGTCCGTGTAATTTTTGAAGGGTCGTTCGGTAAATTTATGGGTTTTCGATGTTTGTCCCTAAAATCGTGATATTTCTCAATAAGGCCTTTTTCGCGAACAAATTGCTTCAAGGCTTTGATCAGATAGTACAATTGGGCCTTTAGTCTTCCTTTTAAGGAATTCTTTTTGAAAAAGATATCGTAATTGTAATCGTAGACGGTATTGCACCAGCGTCTTTTCCAATAAAAATCGCCCTTTGAAAAAGTAATCAATCGTACGCCATTGGCAATGCACCATTCTATCTGCTTCATCAGGTCGGTGTAACCGGTGTTGAACTTCGAATAATCGATATCGTAGGTTCGTATATATTGAAAAATAACATTTTTCATGTGGAAGTTCAGGCAGATATCGATAGGTTTTTTTCCATTGTAAATTACATAGAATGAAGCTTTCTTGTCTAAGATCATTTGATAGACGTTGGCACGGTAAAAATCTTGGGTAGCTAAATTGATATTATCCTTGATTCCTTTTTCAAGCGAGCGCAATTCCAACAGTCGATAGAATTCTTCCATTAAAAAATCGTACTCCGGTTTTTCCATGGCACCAAAGTACATGACATAACGAATATTAAAACATTGTTCTAGTTTTCTTTGCTCTCGACGTAGTTTATAGCGGCTCGTTTTACCGAAGCGCTCGTTTAGGTAAGCGCCTAAGGAAGGTACATTCTCAAAATTGATTAGAAAGCCGGGATACTGTTTTATGGTATGGCGCCCTATATTTTTTGGAAGTTTTTCGGTCTCTACCTTGAAATAACCAGGTACGTCCTCAACTACGAAGGCCGGTCCTTCAAAGTGAAATTCATCGGTATTGGAATTGGTAAAGACCACGTCACCCGTATACCTGTTTTGCAATTGCCTGTAATGTGTCGGCAGCAGTTCTTTGGTGTAGGCGTCGAAAAAAAAGTTCGTGGAGTTCATAGGGGGCAGGTCGTGCAAGAATTTTGTTAACGCGTTCAGTGCTTTTGGGTCTCCTTTACATAGTCGGCTATCTCTTTGGCAATAAGGGCTCGACCGTGTGCGTTCCAGTGGTGGTCGTATATCAGGGTCGTAGGTTTCTTGGAGTTCTCAAAACTGGATGAAAAGTCAATGTACCGTATCCCATTGCTCTGACAGAAGTCCAAGAAGCGTTTACTGGTTTTTCTACGGTCTAGCAGCAGGGTGGTTTTAGTTTTGTCAAAACCGTAAAGGTGGATCAAGCTTTTGAAATTGGCTATTCTTTTTTGGTCGCGTTTTAACTTTTCGTCTTCACTGTCTAGGGTAAGTTCATTGGTACGGTAGCCTTCTTTGGTGTCGTTAAAGGCTACGCCACGTTGGGCCAATTTTTTGAGGGGCTCTATAATCCCTATTTTGCTGCCGTAGGCCAGTAGTTTGATATTGTCGCGTATTTTAAAAAGGGTAGAGGAGAGCATTTTGATCCGGTCCTTATTTGGTTCGTAAACCCCTCGGTTTAAGTCGTTATCGTAATTTAGGTATAAGATGATTTGGTCTATGAGTTGAAAATCGTTCTTATAGGCATGTACCAAATGCATCTGGTTGGCAAAGTCATAGCCGGCGTATCCGTATTCATATACTTCTATACCTTCGGTCTGAATTTCAATTTGCTTGCCTATGGAGTTTGAAACGTCTTGGTGAAAACCTTCAATAAAGGAATCCCCGATCAAGGCCAGTTCAAACTTGTCCGCTGAAGGCGTGAACTCTCGGAAGGAATTGAAGCCCGCCTTGTTGATATGGAATTCAGAGAAGTTTTGGTTTCTATTGCCTGTAACAGCGTATCCACTATGGTCGGGCACTCGTTTTTCAACTCCATATGCATCAATAAAGCGAGGAGGGTCTTCGGTATAGAGATGGAATACCCTTACGATCACTTCCAATAATAGGAGGATCAGAAGCATATAGAGAACGGATTTTAGAATAAACTTTTTCATCCTATCTTAAAATTGAAAATAAATGAACGAACGGTTGACCCCATCGTCATAGAACAATAATATACTCAAAACCACTAGGGTATACAAGAGAAACCGGACTACGGGCGATTTAAACTTGAACGGGTTGCGTTCATCCCTTCGTATCAAATATTCATAAAAGGTAAACAGGGCTATCAGTAAATAAAAATCGAACATTCTATAGCCCATGGGGTGCATATAGGGTTCGTAATAAAAATTACTTCCTATTCTTTCGATAAAATCGAAGGATGAGGATAGGGTGGGCGACCGGAAGAATATCCTCGAAAAGGTTACGAGAATAAAAGTCAGTAACACTTGAAGGATTTCAGTAATGCTCGGAAGCCAAGTACGTTCGGCTATAACATTGTCGGCATAAATCCTGTTTCGGCCCATTAAAAATACGGGCATATAGAGCAAGGCATGAATTCCTCCCCAAAAAACAAAGGTCCAATTGGCCCCATGCCAAAGTCCGCTGACCAAAAAAATGACGGCAATGTTTCGCAATGACTTTAATTTACTCACCCGCGACCCTCCCATAGGAATGTAGAGGTAATGTCTGAACCATGTGCTGAGCGAAATGTGCCATCTTTGCCAATATTCAGCAATGTTCCGTGAAAAATTGGGGAATTTGAAGTTGGACATCAGCTCTACCCCAAAGAGTTTTGCCGTACCGATGGCGATATCGGTATAGCCACTGAAATCACCATACACTTGAAAGCTAAAAAGCGAGACCCCAAGAATCAAGGTAGAGGCCGGGTAGTCGGTATAGTTCGTAAAAATATCATCAACTATGGGGGCTAGGGAATCGGCGATAACGAGTTTTTTAAAAAAGCCCCAAAGAATAAGCTTTAATCCGCTACTGGCCTGTTCGTATTTAAAACTACGGAGGGTATTGATTTGGTTCAATAGGTTGGAGGCCCTTTCTATGGGGCCCGCTACCAATTGCGGAAAGAAAGCTACAAAAGCTGCGAAGGAGATGAAATTTTTGGTGGGCTCGAGCTTTTTGTAATAGATGTCAAATGAATATGACATGGTCTGAAAAGTGTAGAAGGAGATACCTACGGGTAGGATGATACGTAAGGTCCATACGCTTTTAATGTTGTAGCCCAAGGCGCTAACCGCCTCGATAAACGAGTCTACAAAAAAGTTGTAGTATTTAAAGAAGCCTAATAGGCCCAAGTTAAAGGCAACGCTTACCCATAGCCAATATTTGGCTCTTTGCTTATTGTCTTGATTTTTAAAAATTTGCTGGCCAACGAAAAAATCGAGAACGGTACTGAAAAAGATAAGGATAAGAAAACGCCAATCCCACCAGCCATAGAAGACATAACTGGCTGCAATGACCAATAGATTCTGCACCTTGAGGCTCTTTTTGAAAACGAACCAATATAGTATGAATACCACTGGAAGGAAAATCAAAAAATCGAGTGAGTTGAACAGCACTGTTATCTATTTTTATTGATGTTATTTATCCTTAATTGTTGTAATCTCTTCAAGGTCGAATTAAGTTATGGAAACTTTCACTTTTTTCTTCGTCCCTATAAAATAATATTGGTCGGTTAGGTCGGTGAACGCTTTAAGCGAGGTAAAACACTCATCGTTCAGATATAAGAATTCAAACGCCAGCATTTTTAATTTATGGTTCTCGGCCAGGTTTAAATCGACTTCGGTAAGCCCATTGGGTAGGGGGTCCGAAGAAATATCATGAAATGTAAAGGGAGCATCTATAGTTTTGACTTCGGATTTTCTATGCCTTAGTTTATAAGTGAACCGATGCAATCTTTCGTTTATGTTCTTATCGCGCAGCTTTTGTTTGAAATCGAAGAATCGCTTCAAAGTAGACGCCAAGGTCTTGGCGATAAGGGATGAGGCGTCGTAGAAAATATGATATTCAAAATCATAGGTCGTATTCGACCACCTCGTTTTATAATCAAAGTAACCTTTGGAAAAATCGAATACTTCTATTTTTTCCGCTAGGCAATATTCTATCAATTTCATAATGGTCACCGAACCCAAATGGAATTTGGCGTAATCAATATCAAAAACGGTAATAGCATCAAAGAGAACGCTGTCGGAATGATAGTTCAAGGTTACCCCGATCGGTTTTTCCCTGTCGTAAATAACGAATAGGGAGGCTTTTTTTTCAAGAATCAACGGATAGGCGACATCGTAATAGAACTGCCATTCTTCCGGATTGAGATTATTGTTGGTGATTTGTTTGTCGTCAAATCGTTTGGTGAGTAATTCCTTAAAAGAATCAAATACAAAATCGTAGGTTTCTTTGCCGATGTCCCCGTGGTACATTTTGTATCTAATATCGAAACAGGCTTCAAAACGCTTTTTGTATTTGTTCAACTTGTACCTGCTGCTCTTGCCGAAGGTAGCGAGCATATACTCGTTAAAGTTGGTGTATGGCCCTAATTCGATGGCAAAGCCGGGGTATTGCTTGGATCGGAGCAACTTTAAAGTGGTATTTTCGGGGATGTCGCGAATGGTATTGAAATAGGTAGGGACATCGTAAATGAGAAATACCTTTTTTTTATGGTCGTTTATAGGCGCGGGGTGTAATCGATAGTCCATACCCTTGGTAAGGGTTTTTCCTGAATTGATATAAAGGGGGAGTCCCGCATACTTGTAAAATTGTATGTTTTCTAAAAAATCGACAGTCAAGGGCTTCTTGCCTCCGTCAAAATGATTCGACCAAATCGAGGTGTAGGTGTCTGATAGAAAGGGATTATTTTTTATCAAAACGGACTGGGATTAATTGGATTTTGGTATTTGTCGGTAGGCGGGAAAAAAGTTGCTTTCGCCATCATTGGTACTTTCACACCGTTGGTCCTCGTTCATTTTTACGAGTTCCTTGTACACTTTAGGGTTTACTACATATCTCCAAAATTTAGCAGGTCTGTGGTTTTTTGAAAAAGTGGACTTAAAGGCAAAGAGCGTATCGCTCTTAACGCCTTTTCCACCACCGAGGTTGAAATACTTGTATTTTTCTTCGGTGGCATTGATGCGCATGGTGTCAATGATCAGTTTAATGGCATTGAGGTGCAAGAATTCTTCTTTATGTCCCGACAAATGGTATTGTACTATTTCGTCGGTCTTTATGAACATGGCGCCACCGATGACTTCATTGGTCTCGTTTAATACGCATAGCAATAGTTCCGTTTCAAAGAACGAACTGAGCATGAGCTGGTAGAAGTAACGGTCACTGAAGAAATAACTTTCATCGGCGTTTACCCTTCTCATGTTTTCGTAATAGATTTCGATAAAGGTCCGGATGTCCTCTTCCGAAGTCCCTTTACGAACGGAACAGAGCTTTTGCGATTTATTGATATAAGTCTTTAAGCGACTACTGTACTGTTGCCGTTGTAGATCAAGTGGTAGGGTGAGATCAATGTAAACTACCTCACCAGGGCTATAGATTTCCCCAATATTGGCCAGAATTTCATCTTGGTGGTCAATGTAGGGATGGAGTCTTGAAAAAACGGATACCACTTTGTGTGCCAAGAATAGCTTTTGTAATTCGTTTTTGAAATTGGTGTTGTCGAAATTAAGCTTCTTGGTACTACATAGCGGGCCTGCATAGCCATACACAGAGGTAACGTCCTTGTAACAGGTGCCCTCTATTTCCCGTAACATTAGGGGGAGGATGATATGAGTACCTTCTTCTTCGTAATGAATCAGAATAGGGGTTTCATCATCTCCTTTTGAGAGGTAGTGGTAGTGGTAGGTATGGTAAAAGTCACAGTGGTCGACTTTTTTTATGAGGTCGTTCCACTCATTCCTTTCAGTTATGATTTTGATCATGCATATGGTCTAAATATCCGAATAGACAGTGCTGGCCCTGTCATCAGAGTGTTTTGGTTTGGGATGGGTACTATTGATAAAATGGGGGCTATCCGTAACGTTGACTCATAAATAGGACTAAAAGGGTAATGATAGGTAAATAACTCTTTGTTAAAGCCATTTGATAAAAATTTAATTAAAACTAGGTGTATTCCATTATTTTGGAATCCGTTGTCCGAACCAGATTATACCTACATAATTACTAACATAAATTTACCACTTTGAAATAGACTTTCAAAAAACCCAGGTCAACTTTTTAACACGATCAAAGAAAAAAGCGATGGTATTTTATGTAACTGCAATTTCGCCAATATTTTTAACGAAGGTCTTTGGAAGGTGGTCTTCGGTAAAATAGCGAAAAGCATCGCTGTGGATGTTCAGGCCATTGTCGATGAGCCCGATACTATCCCACCCAAGGGTATTAGGAGCGAGAAAATCCTTTCTTATATTATCGGCAATGTAACAATAGCGATGATTTGGAAAAGCTTCTTCTATGGCCCGATAGTTTTTTTGGTCGGGCTTTTCGGAACCTAGTTCTTCCGATATCACAATGGTATCAAAGTAGTCAACTACGGCCAAGGCTGAGAGCTTGGCTCTTTGGGTTTTGCTCCTCCCATCGGTTATGATACCCAGTTTTCCACCTTTGTCCTTTATGTGTTTTAACAAAGGTAGAACCCCTTCGAATGGAACGATAGCTGGTTGGTGGTTTCGATAAAGGTTTATGAGCATTTGTTTTTCAACCCCAAAAGTAGTGGTCAAGTATTCGAACACGTTCTCTTTGTTTCGATACATTGAGAACATTTGTACAAAAAGTTTTTTCCATTGCTTGGGGGCGAGTTCCATGGCAATGGCGGAATAAGCAGATCTTAGATAATCGATTTCATTATAGAGTGTATCGTCTAAATCAAAAACGATGACGGATTTTTCATCAACCTTTATATCCATGGACTAAAATTTCATCGTCATATCTGATCATGAGAAGGTCTTTTTCCCAACAATCAAAATCTTGATCAATTTGTTTCCCTTGGGTGAATTCCTCTATAATCCATTTGGGGTAGTTGGCACCTGCCAAATAAGATAGGGGGTAGCCACCACCAAATCTTGGGTTGATCTCTATGGCCCTAACATTGTTTTCCGTATTATGGACGAAAAACTGGGCTGTAAGGCAACCCACGGCACCGTTTACGGTAGCCATATTTTTTTTGATGTAGTCAACGAGAAGATTCTTCACGGTCAAGGCCTTATAGACCTCTCCATCCCTTACTTCGATTCTTTTTCGAGGAACGACACATTTCAGTTCATGGTCTTTACCGTAGTATAGGTCGCAGGTAAACTCATTGTATTGATCATGATCGAGGTATTCTAAGAACATAAGTTTATCATTTTGAAAATGATAGTCCGTTAGGTCTTTCTCCTCCTTGATCAGATAGGTGTCAACACTTCTACTGCCATCAATAGGTTTGATGAACAGTGGAAGGCGATATTTGTCTTTTGAATATTCTTTGGCAACTTCTACGTTATGGGCTTCAAAGAACTTGTGGATTTGTCTTTTGTCCCTACATTTTCCGACGAAATCGGAGGAGGCAACCACGGGTACGATCCCGTTTTTTTCCAAAAGCAGTCTGTTTTGTGCCAGTGGTAATAACTCTGTGTCAATCGTAGGAATCAACAGGCCGATATCACGTTTTTTACATTCGCTGATCAACACATCGAAATAATCGGCATGGGTCACAAAAGGCACTTTAAAATAGCCGTCGGCTATTTGGCAGGCACCGGAAAGTGTTGGGTCGGCATCCGATGCATACACTTTAGCCTCGGGATATATTTTTTTAAGTTCCTTTTGAAAGGCCCTAACGAGAGAAACACGCCTCCCGGCAGAAGATATGAGAATATTCATCGTACTAAAGTATAAAAAGATCGGAACATCTTTATGAAAGGATTGATCAAAGGTTTTCTGTTAAATACGAAAACCAAGCACGAATAGCCTATCCCGTGGTAATCTTCCCCTAGAAATTTCTTTAATGGGTATGCGTCTATTTTTTCAAAACCCGAGAGCATGGCGGGAATTTCAGAAACCGGAATATCTGATTTCATCAGGCGAACCATTAGAAAGAAGACAAAGGACTGCTGACGTGTTTTAAGTCTTTTGATACAGGCCTCGGCGTCTTTATGCTCCCTAGGTATGGTCGATATTAGTTCGTTGAACACATGGGCTGCATTTGCATTGTCGTAGATTACTTTGTTGTAGTGTTCCGGACTTTTATTGCGCATGGCCGATGTTGGCAAAATACGATATCGGTGTACGTCTAAGTCGGCATGGGCCATTCTTTTGGCCTGGCAGAAGAGTTCGGAGGTAAGAATGGCATCTTCCATCCATTTGCCCTCGATAAAGCGGATTCCGGTATTTTGAATAAAATCACGTTTGATCAAATACCACCAAATTTCGTTTTTGTGCTTTTTGTTCGCTATATAGGTAATGCCGTCGCAGATGTCAGGTTGAGCGGATGCATCAAAGGAATCAATGTTTTTAGAATAGGGATAAGGTTTGGTGACGACCGATTTGCTTACGAAAGTCAAGATGTCTAAATCGTTGGCTTTGCATAGGTCGAGTAAAATGGGCAAAGTATTTTGGGCAACATAGTCATCGGGGTCGAGAAAATAAATGTATTCCCCTTGAGCGAGGTCGTATCCCGAATTTCTTGCCGCACCTACGCCCGCATTCTTTTTGTCGATAACCTTTATATTAGAGTGTTGCGAAGCGTATTCTTGGGCGATTTCTAACGTTCTATCTTTAGATTCATCGTTTACAATAATAATCTCGTATTCGGAATCCGTCATTTGCTGGTCTAATAAGCTATTGACGCATTCGCTTAAATAGAGTTCCATGTTGTAACACGGTATAATAATACTTAATCGCATAGTTCGCTATTTCCTGTAAACAATTCCATTGTGGCACTGGTATCGGATGAGATCCCATCGGTTTTGACTACTTTCAGTACGGTCAAAAACAATATTTTGAGATCGAGGGGGAAAGAGATGTGGTCAACATACCACACGTCATATTCAAATTTTTTATTCCAAGATATGGCATTTCTCCCGTTCACTTGTGCCCATCCCGTTATGCCCGGCTTGACCTCGTGCCTTCGCCTCTGATAATCGTTGTAGAGGGGCAAATACGAGACTAATAATGGGCGGGGGCCAATTAGGCTCATATCTCCCTTGAGCACGTTTAATAATTGGGGGAGTTCATCAAGGGATGTTTTTCTAATGAATTTACCTGCAGAGGTAAGTCTTTTTTCGTCAGGAAGAAGGTTTCCGCTTGCATCTTTTTTGTCGTTCATGGTCTTGAACTTCAATATGGTGAAGATTTTGCCGTCTTTTCCAGGGCGTTTTTGAACAAAAAAGATACTTCCACGATTAGCGATTCCTAAAAAAAGAACAACGAGCAATATGATAGGCAGGGCCAAAGTCAAAATTGACAATGCCATTATAAAATCGATTAGTCTTTTAAAAAAATAACGGTAAATCATGAAGCGTCTAATAACCCTTGCAAAATACAGATAAAAACGCCTTATAAATTTTGGTTATAGACCAAGTACTTGCATTTTTGTTAAAATGCAAGTTTACTCGATAATCGAGATGAAATGCTCCGAGGCTTGCCTCGAAATCAAGGAGTATTCCTTTTAATGCCTTGAGGGCTTGCCCCAAGGTAGTTTGCTGCATATCGATGTCTGTTGTAATAAGACGAAAGGGAGGAAACCCATACTTTTGGTTATGCTAACCCATAGGGGGCGTTCGGGCCTACTTGAGCAATCGGTATTCTTTGAGCTGCTCCGACCAAACGAACTGTTGGCTATATTTTTCGGAAATCAGTTGTCTGTATTTTGGATTGGAACCGAAGTAGTCGGATGGGGTATTTAAGCAGTTTAGCATGGCATGGGTTAGGGCATCGCTGTTCTTTACGGGTATAATCGTACCATTTATTCCGTCTTCGATAATTTCATTAGAACCATTAATATTGGTAACGATACTGTATTTGCCCATAGCGCCGGCTTGGAGAAGTACATTTGGGAATCCCTCTCTGTAACTGGGAAATACGAATACGTTCGAAATGGCAAAATAGGGTCTAACATCTTGTTGCCAACCCACGGATATAATGCCCTCGTTTTCTTCAATTTCCTTTTCTATGGATGGGGGCAAGGGGTCCATATCCTTTTCGTAAGGCCCCACGAGCAATAATTTAGAGTTTTTTGATTCTTTTTGTACTTGAACAAAGGAAGTGATCATTTCCTCTATCCCTTTATCAAACCCAATTCGGCCCACAAAAGACCATATAAAATCAGATTCGTCGATATGTAGATTTTTCCTTATTTCCTTTTGAATATTGCTAGGATAGAGCATAGGGTCGAAGTGGTCTAAATCAATACCGTTCACATTCCCGTGACCAATAATCTTTAAAGGTTTACGGGTGATTTTGTATGCAGTAAGATCCTTCTTTACCCCCCTTCCCTCTGGATAAATATGGGTCGCACAAAAACAGATGATGCGGTCGAAGAAGATAAGCATATGCTTTATTAGACCTTGTTGGGTAGGGAAAACCAGGCCCGTAAAGGTATGCAGGCGATAAGGGACCCCGGCCAGGTAACCGGCAACCATGCTCAACAGTCCCGCTTTAGGGGTGATGGAATGAATGATATCGGGCTTTTCCTTTTTAAAAAGAACGAACAACTTGTATAGGGATACGATATCGGCCCAAAGATTTATTTTTCGGTCAATATTGACAACTACCGTACGAATACCTTCACTGTCCCTTATCGTTTGGTGCTGTGAACCTTCAGAAGCTACACCTGTTACGTCAAAAAAATCGTTCATATAACGTAACTGGCCGTTGAGTAGAACGGCAAGGGAACCTGGGGCAGCGGCAATTCTAAATAGTTTTCTTTTCATAACCTATGTAAGGAGGTGTTCTATCTAGCAAAACTAAAGGTTCGGGTTTTTATTGTTTGGACAAAGCTAATTCGTAGGCTTTTAGAATGCCTTCTTTGCTAAAATCTTTTATTCGTTCAAGAACCTTGGTTTTGCAATCGTTTAGGTATTGGGGGTTTTCTAAGAAAAACGTCATGCCCTTGGCCATAAGGTCAACATCACCGACCGGAGTTAAAATCCCGTAAGGTGTTTTCATTATATCTTCATCATGGGCTTCTTCGAGCTTCATGATCTCACTAGGGCCGGATTTACAATTTGTAGTCAAAATAGGTAGCCCGCAGCACATGGCTTCTAAGAGAACATTAGGAAAGCCTTCGTGATTGGAGCCGAAAACAAATAAATCGGCCGCTTTTAAGTATTGATAAGGGTTGTTGTCAAAGCCAAGGAAGAATACGCGGTCTTGTAATCTCAATTCTTTTGCGAGTTCGGTTAAATATTCCGATAGTACTCCCGAGCCCAAAATATATAACCTGGCCTGGGGCAGATTTTGTAGGGCACGAATCAAAAGTTCATGGTTTTTACCGGTATCAAGTCTCCCCACCGTAATCATGTTGAAATAGTGGGGGTCGAAAAACGAGTTAGCTGCTTGCCTGTTTGTAATATTCTCAATGTCGACTGGGTTATAAATAACATCGGTTATATTTGAATCAATACCATAATTTGTTATTAAATCGTTTGCATTTCCTTGAGAATTGCAAAGAATATAATCGGCTTTCGGATACAACTTGGAGATAAGCCAATTATTCACTTTTGATTGAAAATTCCCATAACCGTATTGTAGACTGGGAAAAGATCGTTCACTTATAATGATTTTGGGGCGAAACGAAGTAAATAATTGCGATAAAGTGTTAATGTAGTTTGGTCGTGTAAGCAAGCTAAACGAATGGCTAACATTTAATTTTTTCAGTAGTCTAGCATATTTAAAAGCTAAAAAAGGTAGTTTTAGTAGTTTGATTATTCCATTTTCATCGCCCTTTGACCTTTCTAAATAATGGATATTAATGTCTTTGGGAATGTCATAACTGATAGTGTCGTTCATAAGCACCAAATGAACGGAAAATCCTTGTTCTTTTAGGTAGGGTAGTAGATAGGAAACTACTCGTTCGGCACCACCACCGGCCATGGAATATATAAAAAGGGTTACGTTCATTCTTTTTTTAGATGTAATCTGGCTATTGTATAGAAAAACCCTTTCCGTTTTTGTCTAGCCATTGTTTAAGTACTAAGAGTTTCCAAATAAGGGGGTAATGATTCCAAGAACCATTCATATGACTTTCAATCATTGAAGAAATAACTTCGGGTTTTATTCCGGGTATGGAGTTTAGGTTTTCTAAAGAAAGTTGATCAAGCACAAATTCTTTTAAATCTTCCCGGAACCAAACTTTAAAAGGCATGGCAAATCCAGCTTTTGGCCTGTCAAAAATTGATTTAGGTACGTGCTTGTATAATATTTCTTTTAAAATTCTTTTTTGATTTCCTGATTTATATTTAAATGAGGTTGGAAGTGTTTGAGCAAATTCCATAATCCTATAATCAAGAAATGGAGATCTTGTTTCCAAAGAATAAGCCATGCTAGCTCGATCGACTTTTTGATTAATGTCCCAATTTAGATAAGTCTTAATATCGAAATTAGCAGCGCGTTCATAAATGTTTTTGTTGTTATGCATTAAATATTTAAGCTCTTCAAACTCAGGGTTTGAATTTGGAGTACTCATCCATGATTGATCAGGGGAGAAAACCGTTTTTAGGTAAGCTTCTTCAATGTCTTTAGAATCAATTACATTTGCAGCAACTTTAAAGCGATAATTAGGTACTGAAGTTATTAATTTTGTCATTTGTTTGCGAATTGGATAGGGAAACTTCATAAAAATGTTTATTTTATCTATCCAATTATATCGATGATATCCCAAAAAGCCTTCATCCCCACCATCACCTGATAGAGCTACCGTAACCTGTTTTTTTGTATGTTTTGCTAATAGCATTGAGGGTACGGCGGAAGCATCGGCAAATGGCTCGTCATAATAAAACGAGAAATTATCCAACAGGTCAATACCTTCTTTGTAATCACAGTCTATTACCTCGTGTTCAGTGTCTAGGTGGTCAGCAACTTGTTGAGCATAATGACTCTCGTTAAAACCTTTTTCATTAAATCTAACACAGAATGTTTTTATTTTTTTTGAAGTACTTTTCGTAGCTAACGCCGCAATTAAAGAGGAATCTACCCCGCCAGATAAAAATACCCCGACAGGCACATCTGCGAAGAGTCTAATTCTAGTAGCATCACTCAATAGTTCTTCTAGATGGTCTTGAGCTGATAAAAATGACCCTTTATAGTTTGGTGGGTTTAAGTAATCAATATCCCAATATTGTTTTTCTTTAAACACTCCGTTTTGAAGGTCAAATGTAAAAGAGTGACCATCTTCCAATTTTTTTATCTCATTAAATATGGAATGGGGACTAGGAACAGAGCTCCATGCTAAATATTCTTGAATGCTATTTCTGGAGATTGTTAGATTCGTATTAAACAGTGCTATAGACGAAATTTGACTGGAAAATTCAAAATCTTTTCCATTTAAATAATAATAAAAAGGTTTTTGCCCCATGCGGTCTTTCGCTCCGAACAACAATTGTTTGGTTGCATCAAAAATAACGAAGGCAAACATTCCGTTAAAATGTTTGACACATTCTTCCCCGTATTCTAAATAAGCGGCACAAATAACTTCTGTGTCACTTGTTGTAGAAAACGAATGTCCTTTTTTCTTAAGGATTTCTCTTATTTCTTTAAAATTATAAATTTCACCATTGAATACTATATGTATATTTTTAGCATATTCTAAAGGTTGATTTGATCTAGAGTCAAGATCTATAATCGATAGACGGTTATGTCCGAATGTGATTTTCCCCAGTATACTTTGGTAGGTTTTTAGCCCCATTTGATCAGGGCCTCGGAAGCTTGTTCTTTTTAATTTTTCTCTTACCTCTTGCTCTTTATAAGGTATAGTAGTCCCGTATATTCCGCACATAAATTGAATCTTTTGAAAAACAAATTTAAACTAAACCATTTAAGGCATGTTAGATTAATTCCAGATTTGTAAAAAGTGTAGTTGTAATTATTAAACAATACAGAATATTACGACATCTATATAAACAGGTCAATCATATTTATATTGTAGGTAATCAAAAAAGTAAAGATTTAGCATAGTGAAGTAAAGAGGTTTTGATACTTTTCCAAAATGATTTGTGCGCTAAATTTTGAATAAACTGAATTTTGAATGAACTCGTGGTTCCATTCTTTGTCAGAGCAAAGACATTTCAGAAAGGCCTCTTCGTTTTCTACTATAAAACCATTTATATTATGTTCAAGAATTTCATTGGTGCCTCCAGGAGCAGCAAACGCTAAAACCGGGGTGCCTGCCGCACAACTTTCTAAAACGGCATTTGGGAAACCTTCGACATAAGAACCTTGTAAATACAAGTCGTTTTCAGATAAATAATAATTAACATTATCGGTGTAGGGAATGTGGGTGATTTTATCAGATAGCCCTAATCTATCCATTTGTTCAATCAGATTGGCTCGTTCGGGGCCATCACCAATAATTAAGTATGAAAACTCCCGTTCTAATCTAGCTAAAACATTCAAAACACGATGATGCCCTTTTTCTTTACTTAACCGTCCAACCGTAATAAACTTTTTCGTATTAGAAGGTGTTTTTTTCTTTTTTATAGATGCGGGCTGGCCAGACGTAATAGGATTACCGATTATAACAATATTTGTATCATTTAAATCGTACAAATTTTTAAAATCGTTCGCCATATCAATTGATTGGCATACAACTTTATCGACATTACTAAAAGCCCATTTAGAAAGAAAATTTTTACCTATGCTTTTTTTTGCAGAAAATTTTTGCATTACACTAACCACGCTAGCTTCACGTATTACAAATTTTATATTTTTAAACAGGGGGGACAATATACCAATAAGAGTGTTTAGGTGGCCAATGGAGCTAAAAACAATATCAGGTTTTTGTTTATATAAAAAATGTATTATTTGTGGGGCAGCATGTAAAACCCTTGTTTTGTTTAAGTAGGTTACTGGTATTTTCTCTATATTGAAAGTAGAATTTTCCTTTTTGTCTATAACAAGAAGTTGACTTTGAAATAATTTAGAATCCAAATTTTGGGAAATGAATGAAATGACCCGTTCTGCTCCTCCCGTAGAAAGTGTTGGAATCATAAAAACAATGGATATTTTTTTTTGGGAATTCATTTAACATAATTGTTATGTGAGCTAATTTAGAAATAGCCTTATACTTAAATCACTGTAACGAGGAGTTCATCGCCCCCTCCTCCCTAATCATCTATTTTATTGAGAAACCATCACCATTTCTAGATAGCCACTGTTTTAAAACCAACAACTTCCATATTATCTTATAATTATCCCATTGACCGCTCATATGTTGGTCGATTAATTTCTGAGCGCCTTCTGGCTTGATACATGGAATGTCTTTTAAGTTGTCATAAGATAATTCAGATAATACGTAGTCCTTAAGTTCATTTTTAAACCAAAGGCTTAATGGTACGCCGAACCCTGATTTGGGTCTGTCGAAAATATGTTTTGGTACATGGGAATATAAAACCTCTTTAAGTATTCGTTTTTGATTATCCCCGTCAAATTTATAGTTGGTAGGAAGCGATTGTGCAAATTCTATAACTCGATAGTCTAGAAGAGGGGAGCGTGTTTCTAAAGAATACGCCATACTTGCACGATCTACTTTGGTGTTAATGTCCCACGGCAAGTAAGTTTTTAAATCAAAATCTGAAATTCTTTCATAAATGTTCTTTTGAGTATGAAAAAGGTACTTGAGTTCTTTAATTTTTAAGGTTTCATAAGTTGGTTCAAACCATGAAGCCTCCGAATTGGTCATAGATCTGAGGTATGCGTTTTCTATACTGTTTAATCGAATGTAGTGAGATAAGGCTTCTAAACGATTGTTTTTGAAAGGGGAAAGATTCAAAAGAGTTGCTGCTATTTTTCGAGTAAATAAAGGAAGCTTATAAATTTTTTTATTCGCTTTTGCCCATTGATAGCGTGGGTATCCTAAAAAACCTTCATCACCTCCATCTCCTGAAAGGGCTACGGTAACTTTCTGCTTGGTATGTTTGGCAAGTAACATTGAGGGTATTGCCGAAGGATCAGCAAAGGGTTCGTCGTAATAGTCGCAAAAATTATCGATTAAGGCAATACCTTCATTATAATCACACTCTATAATATGATGGTCAGTGCGTAGATGGTCGGCCACTTGTTGGGCATAGGTGCTTTCGTCAAATCTTTTTTCATTGAATTTTACAGAAAAAGTCTTGACTTTTTCTGTGCTAACTTTTGAGGCCATAGCGGCAATAAGAGATGAATCGACTCCTCCTGAAAGAAAAACACCAACGGGGACATCGGCAACCAATCTAATTCCTACGGCATCGGTTAATAATTCCTCCAATTGATTTTGTGCCCTCTGAAAATCACCATTGAATCCGCCCTTGTTCGAAAGATCAATGTCCCAATATTGCTGTGTTTTAAAATCGGAATTACTTAAGTTATAGGTGAAGGAATGACCATCTTCCAATTTTTTTATTTCATTAAAAATGGAGCTAGGGGAGGGGACGGAATTCCATGTAAAATATTCCTGAATCGATTTTTCTGAAATACTAAGTTTATTGTGAAAGAGTTGGATAGAGGAAATTTGGCTTGCAAATTCAAACTGTTCTCCGTTTAAATAATAATAAAAAGGTTTTTGTCCTAGGCGATCTTTTGCGCCGAAAAGTATTTGATTTTCAATGTCGTAGATTACAAAAGCGAACATTCCATTTAAATGAGAGGCACATTCTTCCCCGTATTCTAGATAGGCCGCACAAATAACTTCGGTATCACTGGTGGTGGTAAAAGAATATCCTTTTTTTTCTAAATTTTGCTTTAAGGTTTTAAAATTATAGATTTCTCCATTAAAAACAATATGCACCTTTTCGGCGTAAGCCATAGGTTGGTTCGATCTAGGGTCAAGGTCTATGATGGATAATCGGTTATGACCAAAAATAATATTTCCTTTAGAGTAGTTGTAATTCTGCCATCCCATTTGGTCTGGTCCCCTATAAGATGTAATAGCCAGTTTTGCCTTGACCTTATCTTCACTATAATTTATTGTAGAGCCATATATTCCGCACATATTGTTGATTACTGTTAAATGATTTATAAACCTACTGTTAATCCCCTTTATAACTAGATGGAGTCCTATATATTGTTGTGTATCTACCTGGATTTTTTAGAGCTCCTTAACTTCTGAATGTAGTAAACGAAACATATAGGTGATGATATAGATACGAAATGCCAATAAATTATTATCTAATGAGAGGTAGGGTTGTTTTATTGCAATCATTTTCTTAACGAAATTCGGGGTTATTTTCTTTGCATATAAGATCATCGAATCTTTTTTACTTGTTTTTGTTCCATTAAGCCTAGCCTCCGTTTTCATACTTTTCTCTATCTTATCTAAGAAGGGTGTTGGGAATATTTTTTTTGCGTCGCTAGAAACTAACATCGCTTTTAATACTTCAACTACCTCTTGTTTTTTTAAAGTGCTGGTGTAATTTTCGTTAGCTCCTTGTGTAGCATATTCTAATTTTGGTTCAAAAGAGTTAACGATTTCTTTAAACAGCTTTTTTTTCGTTCTTAAGTTATCAGGTGTACTTCTTGCTAGTTCAAGGATTTTATTGGATAAAAAGGGAGTAGCTTGTTCAACGTATCCCAATTTAAGGTCTGATAGTGCCGCTAAAATAGTGGGAATTCTGAATTGGTGGTACAGTCTATCTCTCCACTCTTCTAATGTTTCATTGGCTTTTTTATTTAAATGTGATGGAATTTGTTCAAAGGGGAGATTATATTGTTTACAATATGTATTTAGATTTATATAATCAGAACATGTTGCCATACCAATAGCGTACCTCACATTAATCTCACTTGAGACACTTCTGGATAGACCGAATCCAACATCGCCCCTAATGGTTCCTTCGACATTGTTCTCGAACAAAGTTTTCCAAATGTGAAAACCGTCCATATAGCCTCCAATATGATCAACTCGACCTTCTCCATTTAGAATAAACCTGTTAAATATATCTTCTGTAGATTCTTTATTACTAAGGTCAGTGTGATAATATTTATTTGAAACATTCAAAGCTTTGGCAACTTCCTTAGCAATGAATGCGTCATTTTTTTCTTTAAACCTTGATGACTTTAGTCCCCAAGTTATAGTTTTTGGCTTTTTATCGCTTGATTTTAGTAGGAAAAAAAGGAGACCTCTACTGTCATATCCACCAGATAAAGGAAGCGTCCATTTGCTTAAATCAATTTTACTATTTTTTATCGTATTGGTTATTACAGTGTAAAACTGTTTTTTGTAAAACGAACGTGTTTTTTTTGATGATTTGAAAAAAATAGGTTTTGTATTGATTTTAATCGTCCATTTTTTTTTGTCTAAAGTGAGACTGCTATATGGAGGTATTCTATTAATGCGTTTGTCCCAAGAATGAACGGGACCTAATGACCCTGTAGATAACATCCATGGGATACATTGGTCATTGAACTCAAAACTTTCTAAAAAAAGAATAATAGCTCTTTGCGATGTAGAAGCCAAAAAAGTATGGGAGTCAAAATAATACCAAATGGTTCTTGTAGCTACGGAATCCGTAATACATTCACTTGTTTCAGGGGTATTTCTAAATATAGCAAAAGAACCATCCAATTCATTTACATCACATGAATGCCATGGCTTATCTGTCCCGGAGAAGGCATTACCCAAAAGGATATTGTCTCCGAATATTGACAAGGTTTTCATTGGGTTCATTATTGCAGAAATGCCAGATTTACTGTAGAGTATTTTTGTGGGGTTTGGGGTTATATTATTGGGTGCTATTTTCTTGCAGATTGAAATGAGCTTTTTCTCAGTATTTTTACTGTTAGGGTTTTTGAAATGAGCACATATAATTTTAGACATATTTCGATTTTTTTAATCTTAAAATATAAAACCCTAATAGAGGTATCTATTTGATGTTTAGTTACGATGGTGTTTTTTTTGTATCTAACTTTATGTTAAAACCAAGTTGTATTTACTCCAACGATGTCTTTCTAGCATTCATATTGTTGACTGGTTCTATTATTTTTTGTCGCTTTAAGAGATTAATTTGAGCATATATCCACAAAGCGCTAAATAAGAGATATCCATTTTTGAAAAAGCTATGGTTGGTCATTAATATACTGGCCAGGGCAATTGCCATAAAAAACAAATAAGGGGCATGGTCAAATAAATGATAACCATTCTTAATTAAATAAATAAAATAAAAAACTAGAAGCAAAAAAGGGATAATACCAGCCTCTCCTATGAGTTTTAAATAGGAATTATGGGCTCCTAAAAACCCCCCTAAGCCACCCCCTCCAAAAGATCCGGAACCATTGCCAAAAAGGGGTTTGTCAAGTACAAATTCATAGAACTTTGCCCATGTCTCTGTTCTTGATCCTTCATTTAGATCTCTCGCAGCATTGGAATCCCCACTTATTGTTCCTGCTAGTTGTGTTAATCTTTGGTTTTTCACAGGTAAAAAAGAGTTGTAGGCCACGAGTGTAAATAATAATCCAGCCCCTAAAAGCAGCTTATTTGCATTTTTTATGGAGAGTTTAATTGAAATTAAATTAATAATTACCCAAAGTAATATAAAAGTTCTGGAAAAAGTTAATAAGCCCATTAATGTAAAAGTCCATTGGGCAAAAAATTTAAATTTTCTATTTTTTATAGAATAACTCAGTGCATAGCCTAATATACATATAAAACCACCTGCATTAGGGTTTAAAAAGAAACCGCTATATCTCCCATAGTCCTTTAGTGGATTATTAAAAAGAAAAATTTGTAAAATAATGCTTGAGGCTCCAATAAGTAAAAATATAGACATCTCTTTGGTGGTTGTTCGCTTTACAACTTCGTTGCCGCAGATTACTATTATGAAATACTTGACCCATTCTATCAGATAAACATCAAAGGGAGGTATGTAAGTTTGGCCTGAAAGACTTCCGATACAAAAGTAAAGTACTCCTATAACTAAAAGCCATTTATTAATTTCGGATCTACTGTTCGTTAGAAAAAATAAGATAAGGAGGCCAAAGGATAGATAACTAAGAGCTGAAGACAATACCGGATTTAAATAAGTTAGAATAAAGCTTGGTATATTTAACATGAAAAGACCTAAAATGCTAAATTTTAAAACTTTGTTCAAAGAAAATAGATGCTTTGTTATCATAGCTCTAAATTAATTTATCAATGTACCTTCGCCACTCTTCTACAATGTTTTCAATTTGATACTTTTTCGTAGAAATCATAGATTTGGATTGAAACTCCTTTTGAATTTTTTTGTCATTTATCAACGTAGTTATTTTTTGTTCTAGGGCTTTTTGGTCTCCTACTGGAATCAGAAAGCCGTTTTCTCCATTTGTAATTAGCTCAGAAGGACCATGCTCACAATTGGTTGATATAGTTGGGATTCCAAAATATAAGGCTTCCAATAGCGCATTAGGGAATCCTTCATGTTCAGAAGTGAAAACAAATAAGGACGCGTTGTTGTAAAATTCGTGAACATTTTGTTGTTTTCCAACAAAGCTTATTCTATTTTCTAGTTTAAGTTGTTTAGTGAGATCTAAATTTTTTTGTTTAGTAGGTCCATCCCCCACAAAAATAACTTGCCACCCTTCATTGTCAATGTTGGAAAAGGCAGATATCAACAATTCTTGCGCTTTTCCTTTTTTAAAACTACCCACATTAAGAATAATGTTGTCTTTGGGTTTATTTAGCTGCAGGTTTCTTTTAGTTGAAAGTGCTGGTGCAATAGGGTTGGGAATCACTATTATTTTTGAACTCGAAAGCTTTGTTGAGTAGAATCGCTTGTTAGCGTCTGTTTGTACCACTAAATAATTGCATAGTTTATAGCTTATATCTCTTACTAATGCCTGTAATCTAGGTAACTTATAAATACTATGATTAGCGCGTTCACTAACGATGCATGATATACGGCATAATTTAGCAGCCCATATAGCATAGATGTTAGAGGTGGTCATAAATCCAATAACAAGACTAATATTATTCTTTTTTATAATCTTGGTAAGGGTTCTAATTCTAGATACCCCGTCAATAATTGATTTGAGGGGAGTTGTGTGGTTTTTAATGTTTTCGGAACAATACAACAGGTTTACTTCGGGATTGAGTTTGTAAAATGGTTCGGTCTTAACCAAAGTAATAATAAAAACGTCAAAATCATGAACAAAACTGTTTGCCAATTCAGTTATAACCCTTTCGGCACCTCCGGAATTAAGGCTGTAAATAACAAAGGAAATTTTTTTTTTGGCCATATAATCGCTGTTGTGAGCATGCGCATTTAAATCTAGCAAAAGCAGAAACTTATCAATACGAAGATGTAGTTGTTACATTAGATATGCATTAATATTCTTTTAGGTAATGTAATACAAAATGCGATTGCACATGCTAAAAAACGAAGATTACCTAATCGCGTTGTTTTGTCTTTATAAAAAAAACGAGCTTTAATATAATTAAAAGCGACTTTTCTATAATAGGGTTCTCTTAATATTAGGTATGTGTTAACTTTTTCTAATTGGTAGTATGACGAATAGTAGTTTCGTTTTTCTACCTTAAGTCTTGACTTTTTTTGTTGAATAATGCCATCCTTGGTATACCAATAGGTGCGATGAACCATGTTAAGGCATAAAAAATCATAGTCCTTATTAATTATGTTCCAAGTAACACCCGGACCTATATGGGAATTAGGATTGTAATGCATTTTGTATTCTTTCAGAACTTTGGTGCGCCAACTGTGCCATTTTTCTCCAAGCGGGGGAGCGTTACGTTCCAATACTCTTTGCTTAAAATTCACTTGCCAAAAATCAGAGGGGTATTTTTCGCCTATTATTTTGTTGTCTTCATCTTGGACTAAGGTCCAAACTGCTGCAATTTTGTGTCCGTTTTCGGTTTTGTTCACCGTATCCCATACTTGTTTTAAATCTTCTAAAGTCGTAGATATAAATGTGTCGTCATCGTCGGCAATTATAGTAATTGGTCGCGAACATAGGCTCAAACCATAATTGACCGCCGGAGCTTTCCCCATATTAGTTTCTAGTTTGTGATAGGTAATGTTAAATTGGCCAGGTTCTTCTTGCCACTTTCGAACAAGTTCGGAGGTGTGGTCTGTTCCTGCATCATCGATTATAATCCACTCAAAATCTTTTAGGGTTTGTTTTTTTAGTGAATAATAAACCCTATCAATCACATCGGCTCGATTATATGTAGGGGTGAGAATGCTAAACATAGTAAATAACTTAAAATGGAATGCAAAGGAGAAAATATCAATAGGGGTCCATTGCTGAATTTCGGATTGCTAAGATACATTATTTCTATTGGCTAGAATTAATTATCCGTTCAATTTGCAATTGGGATGGATGTATGGTTCAAGTTCTTTAAAATAAACCTAGGCTTCTATTAGAGTTTTAATAAACCATTCTTTAAGCGCTTTATTAAATCTCGGAAAAAGTGATTGCTAGCGTAAAGTATACCTCCGTAAAGAATAATGATTGTACAAGCTACCAAGAAAGAGTAAATCGCAAAATCGTAAAAGTTATTTATGTCAGAGTTAAAAAAACGAATAATAACATATCGGACTAAAAAGTATACAGGAACAAAGGTTAGCAAAAGTTTTAAGAATCCAAGAGCATATTCATAAAAAGGCCAATGAAAGGCTTTTGTAAAGAGGAAATAGGGGCGCCAGAACATAATGATAATGATTAGGCTGCAGCTGGTACCCATTAAGACACCTGTAAGTTCAAATTTATTAACCAAAAGCAGTGACATTCCTAAATTAATAATACTTTGGGCTACAGGAGCCCAAGTATCGGAATATAGCCCATAAGCTTGTTTGAATACATCAACCGGTTGACGCACTTGAAGTATAAAAAAGTTGAGGGCAAAAAAAGCAACGGTGACTTCAGAAAGCACATATTTTTCGCCTAACCAAAGAATGATAAATGGGTTTACTAAAGTAACGATTCCAATCGTTACAATACCCGCGATAAAAAAGCGGAAGGACATTAATTCCCAAAATACCTGTTTAATGGAATTTTCATTTTTTTCGGCCACTAAATTGCCTACACTGGCATTGGTTCCTGAAAAGAATTTGTTCAGTAGGGTGGCAAAGTTGAGAATAATCAGTTGGTAGTTGCCAAAGAAAGCCACGGTCTCGACATTGATAAAGGAGAATATTAAAATATTATCCGTGCCATTGGAGATAAAAGTGCCCAATTTATGTAGGCTAATCTGTTTTATTTTTTTTATGAGTTCGGGGTAGGATTTAAAATCCTTGCTTTTTTGCCCATTGTTGAGAGACAATGATAGCCAAGGGTACTGTTTGGTTGTTTTTTTGCGTAAGGATATGGTAAACATTATGGAACTCAATAGTTCAAGGGTCACCCAGGCAATAAAGCTTTGAAAATAGAATACAAGGATGATCTGTAAAACAATTTTTGTTATGTTATAGCTTTGAAGGTACTTGGCTACCATGTATTCTTTTTGGTCGGCCTGAAACAAAAGCATATGGTAATTAAAAAAATACCCCAATAAGGAACTTGCTAAAAAGGTGAAAAAAGCATAGTAAATAAGAGGTAGGGAGATATCTACATCTTCAAATATGAGCGGAAAGAAGGCAGAAAGTATCAAGGCCAAACCAATGATTGCCCATCCGATTTTTTTATAGATATTACCAAAAAATCGGATGATATGGTTGATCTCTTGGTGGTTTTTATCAAAAATAGGCTTGTAGAGGGTAAAACCAATAGCTGTTCCGATTCCCAGTTCGGCCAGATTTAAGAAGCTTAGGAAGCTTTGAAGGGTAGAGGTAAGGCCCATAAAGTCATCCCCAAGGTTTTCAAGGAAAATTTTTCGGGCAAAGAATTGGGTAAAAATAAAAATGACATGAAAAAAAACGCTAACCTTCGCGTTTTGAATGGTGTTCTTAAGTCTAGACATTATCGTTTTAACAGCATTAACCGGATTTTAATTCGAAGTGCAATTAGTTTGAGAATGATACCGTAAAGCCAAAATGGAGAATATTTAGCTAATAGAGCAAAGAAAGAATTGTTTTTATACTTCAATTTTAATTGATCAATAATCTCTGATTTTATTTCTTTCCTATACGTATAATTTGGATCTAAGTAACTGTGGGAAAATAAACGGTCATAGTGACTTAGAAGTGTCCTGATGAGGTATTGACTAGCAAGGGTCCGCACATTTAGGTTGTAACCCTGTGTACATTCAAAAACATAATAAGGGGCGTCCTTGGCCGCCAATTTTTTCATATTATAAGGACTTCTTGTGATGCTTTCATTTTCCGTGTTATAAATATAGAAGGGCTCTGCAATATATCCTTGCTTTTCGGCTCTATTTAAGATGTCAACGGTAAAAAAAACATCTTGATGAATTTTACCAGGTATAAACCTTAGATTACCTATTAATTCTTTTTTATAGATTCTTCTCCAAACTGACCAATTTTTTTCACGAATTAACCGCTCCATGGCCTTTTCCCTGCTTTCAATGAAGGTGTTTGAATCTGAAACGTTTTGTTTTTTATTTGTAGAGGTTAAACCACATTCAACAACTTCGAGTTCGTTTTCCAGGATAAAATTAATCATGGTCTCAAACATTCTTTCATTTATGGAATCATCACTATCAATAAAAGCAATATAATCACCCGTGGCAAAATCTAGCCCTGTATTTCTAGCTACACTAGACCCTGCATTGGCTTGTTGCACAACCACTATTCTAGAATCGTTCTTTTCTAAAATTTTGCAAATATTGAAGCTTTCATCCGTAGATCCATCATCAACAAGGATGATTTCCATTTGTTTGTAGGTTTGGTTGCAAATGCTTTCGACACAACGCTTTAGATATGGGGCGGCATTGTAAACGGGTACAATAACCGAAAGTGAGGGCTCCTTCCTATTGATTGTTGGGACAGAATCTCTAAATCGAGACATAAGATTTTTTTGCTTTGATAGGTAAATACAAACAACTAATTAATCTGGCAGCTAAGGTGCCGCTTATTACTATTTGCTCTATTCAAGTTACAAAGATGTAAAAAAAAACTGGTTAATCCTCAAAAAATGGTATTCTTCATTTTACTGAAAAATACGAGGAAGTTATTGAGTTAATCTCTAGATAAGAAATGTAAAAATTCTTCTAGGTTGGTGTAGCCATCTTTGTCGTGATCTTTGTTATTGTCTGCAATACCAATAGTGCCTCCGATGTTGACTTCCCAGTCGTCAGCAATACCATCATTGTCCTTGTCATAGTCGGAGGAACGGGAAGAAAACGAAGGGTTTACAAAATCTGTGTTGTCAGTAAAGCTCCATTTTGTTTTTGGAGACCCCGTTCCGGCATAGAAATGATCGATAAGTTGTTGGTCAATACGATCTCTATCCCATGGCTTATATCCAGCTCCATTTTCCCCTAGGACCGTAGCAACAGTCAAGGAAGAAGGAAGTGGGGTTGTTATATTTCCTGTCATTTGTCTCGACTCATTCGCGTTAGCAGCCCATACCGGATCATATTTTCCCTTGGCATGGGTGTAATTTAAATGGATGTTGTCTTTTTCATATACGTATGTTTTTTCAGGCACACAAGTTTTGCAATTTTCCGTATAATCTAGATTTATCATGTAGTCTGATTTGGCTGAACCTCCTGTTGGAACCTTACCAACATTGCCAATCCAGTCGCTTCTTTCCTCGTACATTGCTATAATCAAAGACCAATACTGATTATAACTGACGTTATTAATTACTTCTTTGCCAACAGTTGAATTTCTATAGCTATTTGCTAGGTTCCTTGAATTGTTTAGCCCATAATAGTTCTTGATTATGCTTGTAGATGTCCCTCTGCCTATTAAAGAGCCATAACCTCCGTGACCGCTTATGCATCTTTGAATAGTTATATTGTTGACTCCGGTTAATGCGAAATTTTCGTCGGTACCATAGTAAAAATCACATCTATCTACTATGATATCTTTGATAGGGCCATAAACGTCTCTTATTCTCAAACATTTCAAATCGGTACTTGAACCAAAGCCCCCTCTAATCCTCAAGTTCCTCATAATTACATTAGAGGCGGTCAAAATGATTGATATATTTTGTATTTCAATTCCTTCACCTGGAGCGGTTAATCCATCGATAGTGAAATTACCACTTTTGATGTACCATTCTTCTCCTGAGCCCGAACCTCTTATCGTTCCAGCGACATCAAATATGATAGTCCTAGGTCTGGGGTCTTCCAAAGCATCGCGTAGACTTCCTGGCCCTGAAAGGTTTAGGTTAGTGACTTTTACAACAACACCACCTCTCCCTCCGGTAGTGTATTTTCCAAACCCTTCAGCAGTAGGAAAGGCTTTTAGCTCGTCAAAATCGTTGGATACTATTACCGAGGCTTCCTCGGTTTCTTTTTTTCCGTCTTCTTGTTCGATTTCGGTAGTGTAAGTGAACGAATCTTTTGATTTTTCTTCGGTATCTTCAGAAGGTTCTTCTTCTTCTTCTTCTTCTTCTTCTTCGCTCTCAGCTGGAGTTTCTTGAGGATTGTTCGTCTCTGGTTTTTCGTTTACACCATCCGGAACATAGGTAAGGGTATTGTCATCGTTGATAATAACCGATCCATTTTTAGGTTGCGAGGTTTCTACGATTTTTACTTTTTCGGGATTTTCCAATATGTCGTTTGACAATACGTCTAAAACAATGGCTTCTTTCCCGTTGATTACGTAGGAGTCGTTTATTAAAATGTTACCGGTCAAACGGGCCTGTTCTGCGTCGGAGACAACATACTCAGCGAGTAAATCGGTGTCTTTACTGCATGAGATACTTAAAAATAGTGCAAGTAATAGCATAGTCAAATTAATGACTTTTAGTTTTGTTATTTTCATAAGTAGGTGTTAAGATTTGGGATTTGGGGACCCTTTTCTTATAAATTATTGAATTACATAGATTAATTTTCTTTGTCTGGGGACATATAGCAATTATCCGTTGACAAAATAGTAACCCGTAAAGCCAAATATTGTTGTTGAAACATCATTTTAATAGATGAAATGCACTGTATCTTTTTATAAGATCGATGAACGGTGTATTTCTCATATAAAACGATTCTTTTTAACAAAAAGAGAGAAGTAATAGGGTAGGAAGGATAGGTTACGTATTTGGCTCTTATTTTTTTTATAAATAATTGGTTGGTAGTGTTTTAAAAAAAAATAGAATCGAGAAAAAAAACTAAGGTCCAAGAAAAAAGCCCGACATATGCCGGGCTTTTTTCTTGGACCTTATATAGGTCTCTAATAAAAGAACTAAAACTAAGTTTAAAGTCTACCGTCTACCTTACCTTTTAAGATGCCTTTTACATCGTATAACACACCGTTTTCGTTTAAAAGGGCTCGTAGGTCAATATTTAAAAACTCATTATGGGCAACGGCAAGAACAATGGTATCGTACTTTTCGTTAGGTACTTGGTTTACTATTTCTAGGCCATATTCTTCTTCAACTTCTTCCTTGGAGGCCCATGGGTCGAAGATACTGATATTGGCCCCGTAGCTCTTAAGGTTGGTAATTACGTCTACCGCCTTAGTGTTTCGTACATCGGGACAATTTTCTTTAAAGGTAATACCTAAAACGAGCATTTTGGCTCCTTTTATCTTTATCTCCCGTTGAACCATTAATTTGATAACTTCAGAAGCTACGTATTTCCCCATACCATCATTCATACGCCTACCGGCTAGGATGATTTCGGGGTGATAACCGAACTCTTGTGCTTTTTGGGCGAGATAATAGGGGTCAACACCAATACAATGGCCACCAACCAGTCCGGGTTTGAAGGGCAAGAAGTTCCATTTGGTCCCCGCTGCCTCAAGTACGGCACTCGTGTCAATATCCATTAAATTGAAGATTTTTGCCAATTCGTTTACAAAGGCGATATTGATATCCCTTTGAGAGTTTTCAATTACCTTGGCGGCCTCTGCTACCTTTATGGAGGGGGCAAGGTGGGTGCCGGCAGTGATTACCGAAGCATATAGGGCATTGACTTTTTTTCCGGTTTCCGGAGTAGAGCCCGAAGTAACCTTTAGAATCTTTTCTACGGTATGTTCCTTGTCACCTGGATTGATACGTTCAGGGGAATATCCAACAAAGAAATCTTTGTTAAAGACGAGTCCACTTACTTTTTCGAGTACAGGGATACACTCTTCTTCCGTTACGCCAGGGTATACCGTGGATTCATAGACGACGGTGTCTCCTTTTTTCAACACCTTCCCAACCGTTTCGCTTGATTTGTACAAAGGCGTTAGAACAGGTCTGTTGGTGTGGTCCACAGGAGTGGGGACGGTTACGATGTAATAGTTGCAATCGGAAATTGCCTCCATTTGGTTCGTACAATGTAGCCCGGTTTCCATTTGAGGGGTATCGCGCAACACTTGTTGCAAAATATCGTCTTCTACCTCTAAGGTACTGTCCGTGCCGGATTGCAATTCTTTAATCCGTTCCTCGTTGATGTCAAATCCGATTACCGGATACTTCGTAGCAAATAATCGTGCAAGAGGTAGGCCAACATAACCCAATCCTATTATTGCTATTTTAATATTTTTCATTCTTCTTTATTTTAAATTGTTCCAATACCAATTAACGGCATTTTTGAGTCCGGTTTTTATATCGAATTGAGGCGCGTAGCCTAGCAATTTTTCAGCCTTTTCTATAGACGCCAAAGAGTGGGGGACATCTCCCTTTCTTTCTGGGCCGTAAGTGATATCGATATTTGCAATTTGCGGATCAAATTCACTTAAATAGGTTTTTAGCAAGCTTACAAGTTCGTTCAAATCGGTACGTTCGCCAAAGGCTACGTTGTATACGGTGTTAATGGCTTCTTTGTCCTTTGCCAACAAAGCCCTTATGTTCATTTGAACGACATTGTCGATATACGTAAAATCTCGGGAAAAACTACCATCACCATTTATAACTGGCGACTCATGGGCCATAAGTTGCATGGTAAATTTTGGAATTACGGCCGCATAGGCCCCATTGGGGTCTTGTCTTTGCCCGAAAACATTAAAATATCGTAGCCCTATAGTTTCCAGTCCGTATGTAGAACTGAAAATGTTGGCATATAATTCGTTTACATATTTGGTAATGGCATAAGGGGAAAGAGGTTTCCCTATAACGTCCTCTACTTTCGGCATTGATTTTGAATCCCCATAGGTGGAAGAACTGGCAGCGTATACAAAGCGTTTTACCTTCGCATCCCGGGCAGCGACGAGCATATTCAGAAATCCGGAAACATTTACGTCGTTGCTGGTAATAGGGTCATTTATAGATCGGGGAACGGACCCCAATGCCGCTTGGTGCAATATAAAGTCCACATCGGCACAAGCTTTATGGCAAGTGGATAAATCCCTAATGTCTCCTTCAATAAGGCTAAAGTTAGGGTTGGAGGTAAAGGGGAGGATGTTTTCCCGTTTGCCTGTTGCAAAATTGTCAAGGCAAACGACACGGTTTCCGTTGTCTAATAAGGCTTCGCATAGATTGGATCCGATAAAGCCGGCACCGCCGGTGACTAGTATTTTATGGTTAAGGGAAAGCTCTAAATCTTTTATGGACATAATTTTCAATCGAATTAATTAGTGGTCATTTATATAAATAGGAGGCAAAGTAAACAAAATGATTAGAGAATTACCGTATTAATGGGAAGATCGTCAAAATTATCCGTTGTAGGACATTACGACCGAACTCTTAAGTGAAATTTTTACTTGTTGTCTGTTCTGCTTAAAAAAAAGAAATCCTCGTTTTTTTTCGTTTTTAACATAGTCAATTTTTGCGAATAACCCCATTTGAATCCTACATCTGGCTAATTTGGATGATTAGTACTCAATACATCATCTATTTGTTCAAGAGCTATATCCGATATTTTGTGTTGTTTATGGCTGGTATCGGAATAAAAAAGAAACTTACCACTTCCAAATTCTGATACTTTTTCCGAAACAAAATCTACGTATTTTTTATAATCATCACCTTCAAAACAGCATGAGTCATATTTGTTGAGTATTTGGAACTGGTATCGGTTTTTCCCGGTTGCCCCCATAATATACATGTCTAGATAGTTTACCTTTTGATAGAGGTCTTCATGGGTTTGTTCAAAATCTCCATAATTTCTGGATGGTTTGGAATACCTGACGAACATCGGGTAGGTGCCGGCAACAGGAAAGCTATAGTTTATTCTAGGGTCAAGGGCGGCAGTTACTGTAGTAGTCCATCCCCCACCACTTATGCCGATCATAGCGATTTCGTTATAATTCTGTTTTTTGGCATAATTGACCATGGCCACTACAGGGGCGACAAAGTATTGTAAGGGGTTATCAAGGTATTTTAATTCTTCATGATTTTCTAAATGAATTTTCCCTATTTTTTTTACCTCGATTACAGGATGGTTGTTTTTACCCTTAAGAGGCATTGCTAGGGCATATATGGTAAAGCCTTTTTTAAGGAAGTATTGAATCGTGTTTTTTCCAAGGTTAAATCCTCCGCTATGGCCTTGATGGTAAATTATTAATCTATTGTTTTTAGCATTGGGATGAAAAATATATCCTATGGACTTTAATCCGTGGGCTTGGTTAATTTCAAATTGTTCGATTTTGTCTAGATTTTTTAAGTCAGAGTAAAAATCATCACTAGTATCAAAAACTTTGACAGGCAGTAATTCGGGTAAGCTCTTTGAGCCAAAAACAACATCTCTTAAAACGTTTCTAAGAGAATCAATATTATCTGGCTTTACAGATATTAAGGCTTCAAGGTCGTTCTGTGTATAGACATAGCTTTCCAAAGGATTTGATATTTGTTCTTCAGATATGTCTTGCAAACTTTTGAATAATTCATAAGGAAACACTCTGTACTTTCCAATCATTACTCCGTAAAACAAGGCTAAAAGTAACAAACTTAAATAGAAAGCTTTTTTTATCATGATGGGGTTTCATTCATTTCTCAGCAAAGATAAGATTCGGAATGAATTATAATGTTGAATTTCGTTGAAATCCTGTTCTTTCCCGAAAAGAGGGAGGTTTTAAAGAGAGAGTGAAATTTATGACCTTAAAGTGGTGGTTCTAGCAAAAACAAACAGGGAAGAACCTGAATTGAGGTGCTTCCCTGTTTTTTTACTTGCAGTCTTTTTTATTAAACAATAATTATCGAGTGTGTTGATTTATAGTTATAACCTATTTTAAATTAGTTGTTGGCGAGGTAGTATAAAAAATCTTCCAAATTGGTGTAACCATCTCCGTTTCGGTCTTTATTGCCATCGTTTTTATCATTAGGGTTGAGTCCGTGGGCTTTTTCCCAGTCATCGGACATACCGTCCTTATCGCTATCTTTATAGGCCGTGCCGTTGTTGATGCTAGGAAAGGAACCGTTACTTTTCAATGAGCCACTACCGTTTTTATAGTGATTAATTAAACGCGAATCCACAGCATCTCTTTTAGGAACACTAGCGCCAACACGGGGTAGTAACTTATCATCTAGACTACTAGCATTTGTTGCTTTATAGTCTGATTTATTTACTGGAGAGGAGATGAGGTACGGTTTTATCTCCCAACGGTATACTCCTAATAACTCAGTGTCGATGATATTATCCTTGAGATAAGCACGTGTAGTTTCAATTCGATTTGTGTTGCTTCTTTCTATGGCAGGAGGGCTCAAGGTAATAGCATATTCGGTAGAAGTTTTAAAGTCTTTGGATAATTTGTATTTATTGCCAATAGCATTAAAAGTCATACCTTCGGTACCTGCTGTGGCCCATTTAAAGCCATAGACAATATTGTTGATTTGTTCAAAAGTTAAATCTTTATGCTCAACAGAACCAGCCATAATATTTCTGCTATTGTTCAAGGCAAATAGATTGTTTATAAATGATACATTTTTTGAGTCTCCCATTAAAACAGCTCTGACACTTTCTCCTATAACAGAATTTTGAACGGTAATATTTTTTGCGTTAGATATTGAAATATTTTCATCATCAGCCCAAGAAATAGAACAATGGTCGATTATTACATCTTTAAGTCCATTCGGTTCGAAAGATTTAATCTTTATTCCATCTGAGTTATCGTCATCGTTTCCATTGTCGCCCATTCTAATTCTTAGGTGACGAACGATAACATTTCCAGTTCCAATTCTTAATTCACCTCCTTTAATAAGTATCCCGTCCCCAGGTGCGGTTTGGCCGGCGATAGTGACATTTTCTGAGCCAGGATAAATAGGTAAATGTGATTTTGCTTTAATAGTTCCTCCTACTTTAAAAACAATAGTTCTAGTTTGTTTCATTTCCAAGGCTGCCCGAAGACTTCCAGGACCTGAATCGTTTAAGTTGGTAACTTCAACCACAATACCTCCACGGCCTCCTGTGGCATTTTTCCCAAAACCTTCAGCGGTAGGGAAAGCCTTTAATTCACTAAAGGCCTTGGTTGTTACAGTCACATTGACCTCCTCGGTGACTACATTGCCTTCTTCGTCGGTGGTTTCGGTGGTATAGGTAAAGGAGTCATCAACTTCCTCTTGGGCCGCGGCTTCGGCAGCGGCTTTTTCTTGGGCTTCTTTTTCAGCTTGGGCTTTTGCTTCCGCTTCCGCTTTTTCTTGGGCTTCTCTTTCAGCTTGGGCCTTTGCTTCTGCTTCTGCTTTTTCTTGGGCTTCTCTTTCGGCCTGGGCCTTTGCTTCTGCTTCTGCTTTTTCTTGGGCTTCTCTCTCAGCCTGGGCTTGGGCTTCCGCTTCTGTTTTTTCTTGGGCCTCCCTTTCCGCTTGTGCCTTTGCTTCAGCTTCGGCTTTTTCCTGGGCTTCCCTTTCTGCTTGAGCCTTTGCTTCCGCTTCGGCCTTTTCTTGGGCCTCTCTTTCTGCTTGGGCTTTTGCTTCTTCTTCGGCTTCTACTTGCGCTTGTTCCTGTAAAGCCTGGGCCTCCTCTTTTTCACGGGCCTTGCGTTCGGCCTCAGCCGCTTCGGCCTCTTCCTGTGCCGATCTGTCCCCTAGGACATAGGTAATGGTGTTATCGTCATTAATGACTACATAACCATTTTTGGGTTCCGATACTCCGATGATCTTAACATTGTTGGGGTTGGAGAACCTATCATTGGAAAGCACATCCATAGTAATACGTCCGTTTTCCCCTACCTTATAAAAATCATTGACCCCAAGGGGACTTTCATTGGTTGGGGCCGAAGCATCTAAATAGCTTTCAAGGAGTTCGGTGTCTTTGGAACAGGAAAAAAGAGTTAAGGTGGATAACAAGGAAAGGGTTATCCTTTTACTAGTGGGGTGGGAAAAATTCATAAGTGTTCAGTTGAATAGGAAATATGATTTACCGATTTAATTTTGGACCAATACGTTTTTATTGTCGACAAAAGAACAAAAAAAATCGATGAAATGTGTTAATAAATTGTATAGATTATGTTTTTCATCGAGGGTTGTACGGATTTTAAGTACACTTTGGACGTTGAATGGTATAAAAAATCGATAAAATACGTTTTTTATTAACATTTCATCTGTCTTTTGTTGTTATATAAGCATGAGGAGGTAAATGACTTAAAAGGGAGTTAAACGGACAAAGGCATTTTAGAGACCTCTTTTAATCAGGAGGGAATTAAAAAGAAAGCCTTTGGCAGAAGTTTTTTTTGCAAACCACCAAGGTTTACTTTTAATTTAGGAATTTAGCGCTTTATAACAGGGTTGGACCAATGTTGGGACAAAGGAGTAATCTAAACCTTTGTTTGCCTTAAATTAATTGTGTATACGGAATGCGAAAGATAAAATTAGTACCAATACTTATAGTTGTATTTTTTTTAGGCCTTAGTCTTTATTGGTGGAGGTTGCAACGCGTCAAAGTGGAGAATTGGGAAAATAAGATTTCCGCTTTTGAAAATGCAGAATCTTATGATAAAGAGGTAAAAACTGTTTTTCTGGATACACTTTCCTATGCGCCACGTGAACGGTTTAAAAAATTATTTGAGTACTTCTTTAGGGGGTATCAAGAATACAAGTCTAAGAGTGGGGCTTTGGTCTATTATCCAGGGGAATTTAGTGGTGGCGGTCAAAGTATTAATGCTTTGGAAGGTTTTTCCCGATTCTTTCCCTTAGGGTGTTCATATGTGTTAAATACCCAAAATGCCCCTATGGAAATGGAAGGGAATGCTACTAATATAGCCGAGCTATTCCGTAAAGCGGTTTTAAAAGGTTCTGATCCTAGGTCGACGGAATATTGGGGGGTGATTGGGGATTATGATCAGAAACTAGCTGAAGCCGCAGATATAGCCTTAGGTTTGTGGATTTCCAAGGAATTTATCTGGGATACGTTTGATGAAGGTGAAAAGGAACAGGTTTATACTTGGCTGATGCAGATTAGGGAAAAAAAACATGGGGATAACAATTGGAATTTATTTCCGGTAATGGTGGTAAAATCTTTAGAGGCTCTTGGAATGGCCGAACCGAAAGATGTGGAGGTGGCCCATAAAAAATTCGAGCGATATATAAAAAAAGACTATTTGGGGAAGGGGTGGTTTAAAGATGGGGAAGCACCTCCTGATTATTACAATGCCTGGGCCATACAGTATTGTTTGTTTTGGCTTAATCAAATGCACCCTGATTTCCATTCGGAATTTATTTGTAAGGCCAACGCGGATTTTTCCGAATTTTTTAAACATTTTTTTGGTCCCGAGGGTTTTCCTATGATGGGGCGCAGTGTTTGTTATCGAATGGCGGTGCCGTCTCCAATAATTGCGGCCTCGTTGTTGAATCAAGAAGTGGTTTCTCCAGGCGAGGCATTACGGGCATTGGATTATACTTGGTCTTATTTTATTTCGAACGGAGCTCTATCCAAAGGGAAGGTGACCCAAGGTTTTTATTCTGACGATTTGAGTGTTCTTAATTCGTATTCCGGAGCGGGAAGCTGCCTATGGTCTTTACGGTCCCTCGTTACGGCGTTTTACGTGGATTCTAAAACAAACCTATTGGAGGTGCAACCTCAAAAACTGCCTGTGGAAATTGAGGATTTTCAACTAAGGAACGAAAGGATTGATTGGGTTATCAGTGGCGACCAAGAGACGGGGGTAATTACCTTGGAAATTTTATCCAATCCCTTAGAGCCTGTTCTAGAGCTCAAACCGTATTCGAATTGGGATGCTTTTTTAGAGACCCTTTGGCAGTATCCCCATAGGCCTAACAACAAAAAAGCGTTGTATGAAAATCGATTTTATACCACCGAGAACAAGATTTTTTTGGATTAACAGTGAAAGGAAAAGTTGAAAAATAGTTTTTATATAAAGATTACTTTAGTTTGAGCTCCAAATCTTTTGCTATCTGTAAAGCAGCTTTTTTATGGCCAAAGCAGGTCCAATGCGGGTCGTAATCAAAGGACCATTCTTCGTTTTTGGACTCTTTCAGTAGAATATACTTATATCCCATATTTTTACATAACTCTATAATATTATGGTCTGTATCTGGGCGAAAAACTAAAATCCGATTATTTGTTCGATTTGAGTCGTTAAAGAATGAGAGTAAAATTTTATAGGGCTCTAAATAGGAAAGAACCTTTTTTTTCTTGGTCTTTTTGGTCTTAATATTTTTACGCTGCCAATAGTTGCTGTAGAGATAGTAAATAAATTTACATGTGTATAGTGCATTTTTTGCAAAAGAAGACTTTAGTTTTGCTTTTGTTATTTTCTTTTTTGATATGTCGAATTGTGTGAGCTGAGTGTTTGGGCTAATTTGAACTATGCTCTCTTTGAAATCGATATCATCAACATAAAGTAATTGATATAAGGGTTTCAGGGAATCAAGTTGGTCTGCAATCATAGTTGCTTCTAGAAAATTAACTCCTGAACGAGAGGCTTCCAAGAAATTGAATTGAGGCAATTTTTTCTTTAAGTACATGTTTTGGTGACACGAATCGGGATTCATGAAATTTTCCACAAAAGAATCTCCAATTATAGTGATTAAGCTATCTGTGGAGTTGGGTAAAATACCTGGCCAGCCCAACTTGTTAATCTGCCACTTATGTTGTCCTCCCTTCCATTTTCCGGATTGGTTTGGGATGTATTTTTGTATTCCCCATTGATCAATACTTCTTTTGGGGATGTCTGGGCTAATGACAAAAAAGCGAGCTATTAATTCGCCAACAATCATGCCGAGAACTAAAAAAAGAAAAACGGTTGTGATAAACTTTTTCATTTATTAAAATTGAAAGTAAATGAATTCTTGTTGTGAGCCTCCAAACGAGAAAATAATGATAATAATTCCTATATAAGCTCCCCATCGGATAGGTCTATGTTTTAATAATCCGTTGCCGTAGATTTCAAGACCGTGATTTTTTTCTCTTTGAAGCCATTCTGTGATAATAAACAGGGCAAGCAAGGCTATTAGGGTCGTGGGTAATATTTGTGGTTGAGAGAAAAGGGTTGTGTCGAAAATATTGGCTAAATAACTTAGTGCGTGAGCCACATTTTCAGCCCTAAAAAAGACCCATGCCAAGACTGTTAAAAGAAATGTATAGATTATTTGTAGAATTTCCTTAAAGTTTGGCAAGTATTTGCCTTGGGCTACAATATCTATATTCTGTCGGTTTTTGCCAGAGAGCATTAGGGGTAAAAAGTAAATAGCGTTTAAGGCTCCCCAAACAAGAAATGTCCAATTCGCTCCGTGCCAAAAGCCACTTACCAAGAAAATGATAAAGGTGTTACGGATTTTCATCCAGGTACCTCCCCGGCTTCCGCCAAGAGGGATATAAAGATAGTCTCTAAACCAAGTTGATAAGGAGATGTGCCATCTTCTCCAAAATTCAGCGATATCCCTGGAAAAATAGGGAAAAGCAAAATTTTTCATTAAATCAAAACCAAACAACCTTGATGTGCCAATGGCGATATCGGAGTATCCTGAGAAATCGCCATAGATTTGAAAGGTAAAGAAAAAAGCACCTAGCAATAAGGTGCTTCCGGAATATTCTCCTGAATTATTGAATATTTCATTGGCATATTCCGCGCAATTGTCGGCAATCACAATTTTTTTAAACAGGCCCCATAAGATTTGACGCATACCGTCTACCGCTTTTGAATAATCAAAAACTCGCTTCTTGTAGAATTGTGGCAGTAAATGGGTGGCCCTTTCAATTGGTCCTGCAACGAGTTGTGGAAAGAAACAAACAAAGGCGGAAAAAGCGATAAAATCCCTTGTTGGTTCTAGTTGCTTTCTGTAAACGTCTATAGTATAGCTTAAAGTCTGGAAGGTATAAAAACTGATACCAACAGGTAAAATAATATTAAGGGATTGAACATTGATTTCTTGACCAAAGAAAGAATAGGCGGAGACAAAATTATCTAGAAAAAAATTATAATATTTAAAGAAGCCTAAAAAACCTAGATTAACAGAAATGCTAGTCCATAATAGAATTTTTCGTATTAACGGTCTGTTTTCTTTTGATAAAGCTACACCGATTGAGTAATCAACAAAAGTGCTAAAGGCAATTAAACCAAGAAATTTCCAATCCCACCAACCATAGAAGAAATAACTGGCGACTACAATAAGGAAATTTTGAAGATTAATATTTTTATTAAAAACAAACCAGTATAAAATAAATACTATTGGTAGGAAAAGTGCGAAATCTACAGAATTGAATAGCATATTTTTTTTAAATAGGTTGATGCCCTGTTATAAAAGATAGGATTTTAGATTTTGAGTATTTGAAAATCAATAAAAAGCCTCAATATTTATTGAGGCTTTTTACATTAAAAGTAAATCTATTTTTTATAATAGTTTTTATACCACTCAATAAATTTCTGGACACCTTCGACTACGCTGGTATTGGGCTGGTAGTCGTAGTCCCTAATCAGGTCATTTACATCGGCCCAGGTACGTTCAACATCTCCTGGCTGCATGGGCATCAACTCTTTTGTGGCTTTTTGCCCCATACTGCTCTCGATGGCTTCTATAAAATCGGTTAATTTAACGGCATTATTATTGCCGATATTATAGATTTCGTACAAATCCCTATTACGAACCGTTTTGGTGAGTACACGTACAATCCCTTCAACAATATCGTCGACATAGGTAAAGTCGCGTTCCATCTTACCATGGTTGAATACCTGTATCGGATTGCCTTTGGCAATGGCATCGGTAAACAGGAACAGGGCCATGTCGGGACGTCCCCAAGGGCCATATACCGTGAAAAATCGGAGTCCCGTGGTTGCAAACCCGAACAAATGGCTATAGGTGTGGGCCATAAGTTCATTACTCTTTTTGCTTGCGGCATACAGGCTTATCGGATGGTCTACACTATCTGAAGTGGAAAAAGGTATTTTTTCGTTCAAACCATAGACACTGGAGCTACTGGCGTAAACTAAGTGTTCGACTTTATTGTGTCTGCAACACTCTAGTAAATTCAGGTAGCCCACAATATTACTATCAATGTAGGTCTCTGGATTTTCAATGCTGTAACGGACACCGGCTTGCGCAGCCAAATTACAGACCCGGTCCACTTTCTCTTCCTTAAAAAGTTTGGGAAGGGCGTCCCGGTCTTCGAGGTTCATTCGAACAAAAGAAAATTTGTCACCATAGATGGAGCCGTAACATTTTTTACGAAATGTTTGGGCATCGCTCCGTTCAATGCCCAATTGCTTCAGACGGTCGTATTTGAGGTTTACATCGTAATAATCGTTGATGTTATCTAGGCCGACGACCTCAAAACCTTGATGCAAGAGTTTTTCACAGAGATGATATCCTATAAAACCGGCTGCACCGGTGACAAGAATTTTCATGATTGTCCTATTTTGTAGTATTGGAAGCCTTTTTCTTCCATTTCTTCTTTTGATAATAGGCGACGGCCGTCGAAAACAAAGGCAGGTTTTAACATTTTTTCAAAAATCGTATCCCAAGAATAGGTCTTGAATTCATCCCATTCGGTTAGAATGGCTATGGCATGCGCCTCTTGAACGGCTTCCATAGGGTCGTTTACTACCGTAAGGAGTTGTCGGTTCTCTTCGGGAGTCCTTGTATCTAGGTAATCCAAATCGGCATAAATTCTATCGGCCGAAACTTTTGGGTCGTATACCACAATTTCCGCCTTTTCTTCAAGTAGGGCATCGGCTATGTTAATGGCGGCGGATTCCCTAGTATCATTGGTATCCTTTTTAAAGGCCCATCCGAAGAAAACAATTTTCTTGCCTGAAACCGTGTTGTATAAGGTTGAAATTATATTTTCGGCAAAACGTCTTTTTTGATAATCGTTCATAATGATGACCTGTTCCCAATAATCGGCAACCTCATTAAGTCCGAAAGTTCTTGATATATACACCAAGTTCAGGATGTCCTTTTGAAAGCAAGAGCCTCCAAAACCAACAGAGGCATTTAGGAATTTAGGTCCAATTCTACTGTCGGTGCCAATCGCCCTTGACACCTCCGCCACATTGGCATCGGTACGTTCACATAATGCTGAAATGGCATTGATGGAAGAAACCCTTTGTGCCAAAAATGCGTTGGCAACCAATTTAGAGAGCTCGGAAGACCATACATTGGTCTGTAAAACACGCTCTTTGGGAAGCCAATGTTCGTAAATGGAACTGAGGGTGTCCTTAGCTTCTTGTCCCGAAGGTGTTTCGTCACCGCCGATCAACACCCGGTCGGCATGGAGCAAATCTTCTATGGCAGTACCTTCGGCCAAAAATTCAGGGTTGGAAAGAATTTCGAATTTTACGCCATTCCCGGTGTTTTCCAAAATACTTTTGATCGCACTGGCCGTTCGTACCGGTAATGTAGATTTTTCTACGACTATTTTATCGGTTTTGGCCACTTTGGCGATATTACGGGCACAGAGCTCTACAAATTTTAAATCTGCTGCCTGCCCTTTCCCTTTTCCATAGGTCTTTGTTGGGGTGTTTACCGATATGAAAATAATCTCGGCCTCATCTATGGCTTTGTCCACTTCAGTGGAGAAGAAAAGGTTCTTTCCCCTGGTTTTTTCAACTATTTCTTTTAGCCCTGGCTCGTAGACGGGTAAATTATCTAGGTCCGAATCATTCCATTGGTCGATTCTGGCTTGGTTAATGTCCACAACAGTTACCGTAATTTCAGGACACTGGCTGGCAATAACGGACATGGTTGGTCCACCTACATATCCTGCACCGATACAGCATATTTTATTTACTTTTTTCATGGATAGGTTCATTTTATTAGGTTGCAAAGATTACTAAATAACTCAAAACTACCTTGCATTTTTTCGGTTAAAAAGATTTATTTCAAGATTATGTGTTACAAATGGGACTAATTTATCGATGTATTAATAATCATGAGGTGGAATACGATTTATTTTTATAGGGCTTGTAATTGAAGCAAGCCGATACTTGTCTGAAATTATATACGAAGCATTTATAGAATAAGACTATTTACCTTTTATCTTAAATATTTGAAGTTCATAGCATTTTGAGAAAAAAACGTCTTGGGTTTGATACAATGTATTTATATTCGTGCCGATTGTAATGCCAACTAGTGATAAATGGTTCTGCTTTTCAATGTTAAAGTATCTGGCATTCGTTGGGCGGAATATTAAATGTACGAAATGAAGAAAATACTGATTACCGGGGCGGCCGGTTTTTTAGGATCCCATCTGTGTGACCGATTTATAAAGGAGGGATATTATGTAATTGCTATGGATAACCTGATTACAGGCGACTTGCGTAACATTGAGCATCTTTTTAAGTTAGAGAACTTTGAGTTTTACCATCACGATGTTACTAAATTCGTGAATGTGCCAGGGAAATTGGACTATATTCTTCATTTTGCCTCTCCGGCCAGTCCGATCGATTATTTAAAGATTCCGATTCAGACCTTGAAGGTGGGGGCATTGGGAACCCATAACCTATTGGGCTTGGCCAAGGTTAAAAACGCCAGGATATTAATTGCCTCTACTTCCGAAATATACGGGGATCCCTTGGTTCACCCTCAGACGGAAGAATATTATGGTAATGTGAATACCATTGGCCCTAGAGGGGTTTACGATGAAGCCAAAAGGTTTATGGAATCTATTACCATGGCTTATAATCGCTTTCATGGTCTTGAAACACGAATAGTTAGAATATTTAATACCTATGGGCCTAGAATGCGACTGAATGATGGTAGGGTAATACCTGCGTTTATTGGACAGGCCTTGCGAGGTGAAGATTTGACCGTGTTCGGTGATGGTAGTCAAACCCGTTCCTTTTGTTATGTCGATGATGAAGTGGAAGGGATATACCGTCTATTGCTCAGCGATTATGATATGCCCGTAAATATTGGTAACCCACATGAAATTACTATTAAGGATTTTGCGGAGGAAATTGTAAAGTTGACCGGTACCGACCAGAAGGTTATTTATAAGCCTCTACCGCAAGATGACCCAATGCAAAGGCAACCTGATATTACAAAGGCCAAAGAGATCCTAGGCTGGGAGCCCAAGGTGTCCCGTGCGGAAGGCATGAAAAAGACCTACGAGTATTTCAAATCCTTGCCGGAAGATGAACTGTATAAAAAAGAACACAAGGATTTTAAGGATTATAATCGAATCTAAGAAACCTTGGAAATGAACTTATGGGGAGCGGTGTTTCGTATTGGCTTCGCTCCTTTTTTTTGTTCTAAGCCTTTGGTTTTGATGTTTTTATAGGGAGAATGCCTTTGGGTTTCCTATTTTTGAAAGAATTTAGGGGTGAAAAAAACACATCTAATATTCGTTTTATATCGTACATATGTGACTCAAGGTTGATGTTGGAGTTCGGTGTAAGGTGTGATTAGCCGATTTTTTGGGGCGTACAACAAAATTAATGAAGGGTTCTAATGTTAAGGTTTAGTTTTGTTTTTGATAATCAAGGAAGTATTGCTTGGCAATATTGAGATTATATTTATATGTTTGGCCGCCATGGATTTGAAAATGTCGGCAACCCCCAAACGATAATGAACTAAAAACCAATTTCCGGTGAAAACTATTGTAAAAGATAAAATATGGCTGTCTTCTCCCCATATGGGAGGAGGTGAACAAAAATACGTTCAAGAAGCCTTTGATACGAATTGGGTCGCTCCTTTAGGGCCTAACGTAGATAACTTTGAAAAATCCATAACCCAGTTTGTAGGTGGCAACATGCACGTAGCCGCACTTAGTTCAGGTACTGCCGCAATTCATCTCGCTTTAGAATTGCTGGGCGTAACCCGGGGCGATGAAGTAATTTGTCAAAGTTTTACTTTTTCGGCATCGGCCAATCCCATTATGTACCTTGGGGCAACTCCCGTTTTTGTAGATAGTGAAAGGGATACTTGGAATATTTCCCCTGAATTATTGGAGACCGCCATAAAGGATCGAATGGCCCATGGGAAAAAACCGAAAGCTATCGTAGCGGTCCATTTATATGGAATGCCCTATAAAGTAGATGAAATAGGGAAGATTTCAGAAAAATATGATATTCCCGTCGTGGAGGATAGTGCCGAGGCCCTGGGGAGCGCGTTCAAGGATAAAAAATGCGGTACTTTTGGGGAAATAGGGATTTTTTCTTTTAACGGAAATAAAATAATTACCACCTCTGGGGGAGGCGCCTTGGTGTCAAGAAAAGAGGAGGTGAAGAAAAGGGCCGTATTCTTGGCCACGCAAGCAAGGGACGATGCGCCCCACTACCAGCACTCAAATGTAGGCTACAATTATAGAATGAGCAATATCCTTGCAGGTATTGGCCGTGGTCAGATGGAAGTGCTTCAAGAACGTGTAGGACAAAGAAGATTTAATTACGATTTTTATAAAAAACATCTTGGGCATCTTTCCCAACTTGAATTTTTAGAGGAACCAGAGGGATATTATTGCAATAGATGGTTGACTTGCGTGTTGACCCCTTCCTTTGAGATTAGGGAAAAAATACGATTGGCCCTTTTAGAGGTCGATATCGAATCTAGACCTTTATGGAAGCCGATGCATATGCAGCCGGTTTTCAATGAATTTCCCCATTATAGCGATGGTACATCGGAAGACCTTTTCAACCGGGGGCTTTGTTTGCCAAGTGGCTCTAACCTTTCCCAAAATGATCTGGAAAGAATAGTGGAGTTAATTCTAACCAAAATTTAATCTGATGATAAAAGACTATTTAGTAAGTAATGCTCATAAATATGCGTCTAAGTGGTTGGTTTTGGCCATTGACGTGGTTATGATCTCTATTTCCTTTGTGTTATCGTATATCATACGTTTTAATCTCACTTTAGATTTTGAAATAGAAAGACTATTTGTTCAATTGCCTATTATTGCCTTGATAGCTTTGGCCTCTTTTATTTTTACGGGCTCTCATAAAGGGGTTATTAGGCATACGGGGGTAAGGGATGTATACAACATATTCAATGCCATTTGTCTTTCAAGCATTTTGCTGATTTCCATGGTCTTGTTCAATAGGGAGCTTGGCGTATTCGAGAATTTTACGGTTCCCTTGGGGATCATCATTATCCATAGCTTGTTGAGCTTTGTGGCCCTTACGGCTTCAAGGTATGTGTTTAAGGCGCTTTACAACAACCTTATGGCCCGCGATTTTAAGGTCAATAAGAATGTTTTGATTTTTGGGGCGGGGGAGTCGGGTATATTGACCCAGAACGCCTTGGTCAACCATACAAAAAGCCGGGTTAGGGTAGTGGGTTATGTCGATGAAGATGTAAAAAAGGTCGGCAAGCAAATCAATGGGGTAAAAGTATTTCATAAAGATGTACTGAACCGCGATTTTATTGTAAAGAACAATATTTCAGAAGTTATTTTTTCTATACAGAATATTGACCCAAGAAGTTTAAAGGTTTTGGTCGAAGGTTTGGTGGACTTTCCGGTCCAGGTTAAAATTGTTCCTCCGGTAGAGCAATGGATCAACGGTGAGTTGAAAGTATCGCAAATCAAGCAGATTCAGATTGAAGATTTGTTGGATCGTGCGCCGATCAACATCAAAAATTCAAAAATCGAAGGCGAAATCAAAAACAAGGTTATTCTTGTTACGGGAGGCGCGGGGTCTATCGGTAGTGAAATCGTACGTCAGGTATGTACTTATAACTATAAATCATTGATTGTTATCGATCAATCGGAATCGGCCTTGTACGATTTGCAACAAGAATTAAAACAAAATGGCTACCACAATTTTATGCCTATTGTGGGGGATGTACGCGATAAAAATAGATTGAACAACCTCTTTCAGGAATACAAGCCGAATATTGTTTTTCATGCCGCCGCCTACAAGCATGTTCCTTTAATGGAATACAATGCCTATGAGGCCATTAAGATCAATGTTGCAGGTACAAAGGTAGTGGCCGATTTGTCTATCAGTCATAATGTCGACAAGTTTATATTCATTTCTACCGACAAAGCGGTGAACCCGACGAATGTCATGGGGGCTACCAAACGAATTGCTGAAATGTATATCAGTTGTATGCAGCAAAAAGGAAAGACGAAATTCATAACCACGCGTTTTGGAAATGTGCTTGGGTCAAACGGATCTGTCATTCCTCTGTTTAAAAAGCAAATAGAAAAAGGAGGGCCATTGACCGTTACCCACGAAAACGTTACCCGTTTTTTTATGACCATACCCGAGGCGTCACAATTGGTTCTTGAGGCCGGTGCGATGGGAGAAGGCGGTGAAATTTTTATTTTTGATATGGGTGAATCGGTAAAGATATTCGATTTGGCCAAAAATATGATCAAACTGAGCGGACTTCGATATCCTGAGGATATCGATATAAAAATCACAGGTTTGAGACCCGGTGAAAAGTTGTACGAAGAACTGTTGGCTAATGGGGAAAATACCTTGCCTACCTATCATAAAAAAATTATGATCGGTAAGACCAGGGAGCTGGATTATACCTTGGTACATGCTAAAATAGATGAACTTTGTGTGTCCAATATGTTCTTTAATGAAAGCACGGTAAGTTTAATGAAGGAAATTGTCCCAGAATTTATCTCCAATAATTCGGAGTTGTGTTTGCTTGATAAAAAGAAGCAGAACACAACTAAGAATCATCCGCTTAAAAAAGTTTTATAAATTTTTTATTTGTTATCATTGCACCAAAATTTGAAACACTATGTCTATGAAAAAACGAAGTCTTACCGCGATTACTAGTTCTTTAAGGTCGATTATACCCCTTTTGGTATTGTCAGCCGTTCTACTTTCTTCATGTGCCACAAGAAAAGAAGTGGTTTATTTTCAAAATACGGGAGACTTTGAAACCTTGGTCGATAAGAATAGTTTTACCCCTAAGTTTAAGGTAGATGATTTAGTGAGTATTTTTGTGTCCACTTTAGACAGTGAGGCGAGCGCTCCATTTAATCTGTTTAGAGGGAGTTCCGAAGGTGGAATTCGCCCGGAACAAGTGGATTACTTGGTTGATAAGGAAGGGGAAATTGATTTTCCGGTAATAGGAAAAATAAAAATTGCCGGCTTATCAGGGGAGGAAGTCAGGGTTTTGCTTAGGGATAGGCTTTCGGATTATCTGAAAGACCCGATTATTAATATCAGGCTAAGAAACTTTAGTATCTCGGTTTTAGGCGAGGTGAATCGTCCAGGGACCTATCCAGTAGATGGGGAGCGGATTACTATTATGGAGGCTTTAGGATTGGCAGGTGACCTGACCATTAAAGGGAAGCGGGAAAACGTAATGGTCATTCGGGACTTTGATGGTACCAAGGTGTACACGCGTATCGACTTGACAAAAAAGGAAGCCCTAAGTTCGCCCGTCTATTATCTGACCCAAAATGATATAGTCTATGTAGAGCCGAACAATTCGGCCATCAAATCCTCTACCTTGGATAATCGGGCATCCATTTATGTCTCCGTTGCTTCCTTGTTGATTACCTCTACGGTGTTATTGATTACGCGTAATTAATTTGAAGACACTAATATTTACTAAAAGCATAAAATGAGCTTGAATACCCAGAATTCTATGTCAAATAATTCATTTGATTTTAAGGAAATACTCAATACCTATACGGCATACTGGAAATGGTTTTTGTTCTCGGTCGTATTTGCCTTGTTGCTTGCCTATGTTAATATTAGGTATGCTACCCCGAAGTTTGCGGTGCAGACCCAAATTCAGATTTTGGATGAAAAAAGTTCGGGTTCAGAGCTCGATATGTTTCGGGATTTGGAAGTCTTTGGAGGACAAACAACGAAGGTAGAGGATGAAATTCAAATTATCAATTCGAGATCCAATTGGGTAGAAGTAGTTAAGGAGTTGGGGTTGAGTACAAAAATTTACGTTCAAGGTAATATTATAGAGTCGGAACTCTATAAGAACCCTCCTGTAAAAATAAACTTTATCGCCCCTGATTCGGTTATAAACCGGGCAAATTTGAATTTCTTTCTTACCATTTCATCTTCGACCACCTTTGGTTATACAGAACAGGAAGACAAGCCGGTGAAGATTTATGCTTTTGGCAAGAATATTTCAACTCCCATTGGGGATATTGTTATTACGCCCAATGTGGCGACGTTAGAAAATTATAGGGATAAAACCTTGCGTGTTTCTATCAAACCGATTGACGATACAGCACAGTCCTATAGAGGACGTTTACAGGTAAGTTCCGTGGATGAATATTCGAATATCTTGAATATTCAGATGGAGGATGCGATTCAGGAGAAGGCCAAGGATATTTTGGATGCCTTGGTACGTGTTTATAATAGGAATGCCATAGAAGACAAGCAAATCATAGCGGATAGAACCTCAAATTTTATAGAGGAGCGTATTGCGAATATTGCTACGCGGCTTTCTAATGTGGATCAGTCTGCCAAGGATTTTAAGACGGAAAAGGGGGTTACCGATATTGCGTCCGAAGCCAATATTAATTTAAATGTAGGGGTAGCAAACCAGCAAGAACTGGCGAATGCGCGGAATCAACTTAATATGGCCGCTTCCATGCAGGAAATTGTTCAGCAGCAAGATGGCTATGAAGTACTGCCTACCAATATAGGGCTTTCTGACCCTACGATAGCGAGTACGACTGATCGTTACAACCAGTTGGTCTTGGAGCGAAAAAGACTGCTGAAGAGTTCGAATGAAAAGAACCCGGTAATCGTAAACTTAGACCAGCAAATAGCCGGTTTAAAGCGCAGTATGCAGTCGAGCCTAAGTAGTACGGTCAACAACCTAGGAATGACCGTTAATTCTCTAAGTGGACAACAAGCGCGATTCAATTCCAAGATTTATTCGGCCCCGGCCAATGAAAAAGCCTTAAGGGACATAACCCGAAAGCAACAAACGACAGAATCCTTGTACCTCTATTTGTTGCAAAAGCGCGAGGAGTCACAAATTGCGGTCGCCTCAACCTCACCTAAATCAAAAATTATCGATAAGGCCTATGCGGTTAGTAAAATGCCGGTTTCTCCCAAAAAGAATATAATTTATTTGGCCTCCTTTATTCTTGGTCTTTTTATTCCATTTTCTATTATATATGTTAAGGACTTATTGGACAATAAAATCCATAATATGCATTCTTTGGAGAAGTATGTGAGTGATGTGCCGGTACTTGGGGAACTACCTAGTATAGGTAAAAAAGACGAAAAATTGGTCGTAAAGGAAGATCGCTCGGTTTTGGCCGAATCCTTAAGGATAATCCGTACGAATCTTGACTATATTTTAAAGACCAAGAAGAAAGATGGAAAAGGCAATGTGGTGTATGTTACTTCAAGTGTTCCGGGAGAAGGAAAAACTTTTCTTTCAACCAATCTGGCCATGATTTTGGCCAGTACCAATAAAAGGGTACTCTTGGTAGGTGCGGACATACGAAATCCTAAATTGTATAGCTTTTTTACAAGTGGGGATATTGATAAAATGGCCAAACCTAGTAGGAATAAGGATGCTGGGTTGACCGAATATCTCTATGATAATACATTGAATGTTAAAGATATTGTCAACCCTATGTTGGTTCACCAAAATACCATAGATGTTATTTATTCAGGGCGTATCCCTCCCAATCCGGCGGAATTGCTCATGAGTGGAAGGGTAGAGGACTTATTGACCGAGGTATCAAAAGCGTATGATTATGTTATTGTGGATACCGCGCCTTTAATGGTGGTGACCGATACCTTGCTAATAAGTGATTATGCCGATTTATTGGTATATGTTACTCGAGCCGGGGTTACTGAAATCAGTGCGGTCGAGTTCCCGTTAAAATTGCAACAGGAAGGAAAAATCAAAGGTTTGTCCTTTGTAGTGAATGATGTAGACGCTTCTAATTTAGGATACGGTGGTAAATATGGCTACGGCTATGGTAAGACCCAAAAGAAATGGTGGAAATTTTAAGGAAAAAACATCTTAAAAAGTAATAAAAACCCTGAATTTATTCAGGGTTTTTATTTTTATACCTTGAATGGAGAACTTCTTAACATTCGAGGGTAAAGATCTTTTAAAAAAACACCTATTTTCGCGCGTATATAGAAATCTTCCCCTAGAGAACTTAACAGTAAACAGAACCCCTCTTCTTAGTATATGGAAAGAGGTATGTGGTGTATGTGTAAAGTTTGGTGAATCATCAGTTTAAGCTAGGCTTTGTCATTTACCGAAGTTCAGCCCGCTTTTAACGAAAAGAAGTAGGGTATTCAACCCTCAGGGTGTTAATAGATTATATTTGTTGGCTGTGTAAGACACAGGAATTAGGAAAAAGCAAACACTATTTGATATGAAAAAAAATTACGTAACAAGTTTTTTAATTACTTGTTTGATCATCTTTTTTGCGGGGAATTTTCGTGTCGGGGCACAATTGCCCGATGAGTTTCAGTTAGTAGAGTTGCATTCGGGTTTTACCAATGCGACTTCTATGGAATTCGCTCCCGATGGTCGAATATTCGTTTTAGATCGGTTCGGAGAGATTTTTATTCATAAACCCGAGCTTTTTACAACGGTAAGTGCGGGAACCATACCTGTGTATCACGGAGCTGAAGACGGCCTTTTGGCCATGGCCTTTGATCCTAATTTTGAGACTAATAATTGGGTCTATATTTATTACTCCCTTGAGAACGAAGACAAGAATAGGATTTCCAGGTTTACAATGAATGGAGATCTCCTTGATCTGTCTTCGGAAAAAAATATGTTGGAGTGGGAGACGCAGCGAAAAACGAGTTATCATGCCGGAGGGGATATGGGCTTCGATTCGCAAGGTAACTTATTGATTTCTACGGGAGATAATACCAATCATGGGAGCTATGCAGCAATACATGAGGGCTATAGTCCAAATAGTGCAGAAAAAAGTTCGTCGAATACCAATGATTTAAGGGGGAAAATTTTACGTATCAAGCCATTGCCTAATGGTACTTATGATATACCTACTGGCAATTTGTTTGCAGTAGGTACACCAAATACCCGACCTGAAATATATGTCATGGGGGCTAGAAACCCCTACCGCTTTTTTATCGATAAAGAGAACAACGATTGGATTTTTTGGGGAGAGGTAGGACCTGATGCTAATGACTCGGGGGAGAATGGGGAAGGGCCGGTCGGTATGGACGAAATGAACCTGACCAAGGAAGCGGGTAATTATGGGTGGCCCTATTTTTCCGGAAAAAATGAGCCTTATAAAATAAGTCATGCTACCCCTGTGTATAATAATCCCAACTCCCCAAAAAATGTTTCGACCTGGAATACGGGATTAGAGGATTTGCCGCCCGCCGTGGGCTCTTGGATGGAGTTTAAGAGGGGAAATGGTAGTAAATGGTCCATATTTTCTGGGCCTCGTTATTACTACGATCCGAATTTGAGCGATCAGCAAAGACTTCCCGCCGCTTTTGACGGGGTCTTGTTCTATTATAACTTTAATGATAGTAAGGTATATGCCGTAAAGATGGACGCAAATGGTACGATTTTGAGCACCGAACAATTGGCCCCCTCTGTTTTTCCGACAAATGCTGAGGATGGTTATATCGACATGGGAATTGGCCCTGATGGGCATATGTATATTTTGGAATATGGGGTAGGCTGTTGTGAAGATGGGGATGGTAGTGGTCGCTTGGTAAGGGTTGATTATACCGGTATCGTTACCAATTCTCCCCCAATAGTTTTGGCCGAAGCCGATGTTACCAGTGGAGCCTTAAACCTAACGGTCAACTTTTCTAGTGATGGCACCTATGATCCGGACGGGGATACCGGCTTAGTATATGAATGGGATTTCGGCGATGGGAGCCCCAAAGTATCGGGAGTAACGCAAACCCAGCATACCTATACCACGGAAGGTATATATAATGCCCAGTTAAAAGTAATTGATGGTGACGGGGCACAGGGGGTTAAAAATATAACGATATACGCAGGAAATACCAAAGCTGAATTTACTTTCAATTCTCCGCCCGACGGAGGTTTGGTCGGATGGGGTGACGATATTACGATAGATTTGGAGGTTAGCGATGCCGAAGATGGAAGTACCTCAGGTGGGGGGATTGATTGTAAGGATGTGGATATTATTCCTTCCTTGGGCCATTTAAATCATTTTCACGATGGGAACACATTGGATGGCTGTCCCGGAGACTATACCTTGGAATATAGTGGTCATAATATTGATGGGGGCGATGATCTTTACTATGTTTTGGGAAGTAATTACAAAGACCAAGGCAACCTTGTTTCCTTTGGTCAAATTCAATTGCACCCCAAACGAAAAGAGGCTGAATTTTATGATCAAGAAAGTGGGGTTCAGTTAATAGACAATACCGATCCGCTTGAAGGGGGCGAAGGGGCCATTCGAGTCAACCATAATAGTTATATTGTTTTGGAGGGAAGGAACTTGGCCAATATTTCCTCTGTAAAATACTACGTAGCTTCCAATAATGACGGAGGAAGTATTGAACTTCGCTTAGATAGTACCAACGGTACACTTTTAGCGACTTCAAATGTACCAAATACAGGAGGGGCCTCAAATTGGGAATATGTTGAGACCAATTTTGTGGAACCGGGAGGAAAGCACGATTTGTACTTTGTTTTTAAAAATCCGACAAGCCAGCAAAACAGTTTTGATATAAATTTCATCGAATTTGTAGGGGCGGGAGTTTCTGTAGATATGTCACCCCCCTTGGTGAACTCGGTAAGGGTAAACACTCCGACAGAGGTTCGAGTTGTATTTTCTGAATATGTTACCGCATCTACGGCCGAACAACTATCCAATTATACTATAAATAATGGAGTGACCATAAGTTCGGCAGAGCTTTTGTCCGATAATCGAACTGTTATTCTGTCTACCTCTTCTTTAGATTCGGGCATCACCTATGAAATCAATATAAAGAACGTAAAGAATACTTCGGGCATTTCTATTGTTGCGGAGGATCATTCCCTTTCTACGATAAATGCAATTCGAATCAATGTTGGGGGGGATCAGACCGTTCTTGATGACCAGATATTTTTAGCGGATACCTACGCAAGTGGGGGAAATCAGTTTGATGCGGCCATACCTATAAATGGTACTACCGACGATACACTCTACCAAACCGAAAGATATGGTACCTTTTCGTACGAAATACCGGTGCCGGCATCAGGTGAGTATGATATCCGCCTACATTTTGCGGAGCTTTATTTTGGTGTAGGTAGTAGACCGGGAGGACAAGGAAGTCGAGTGTTCAATATCTCCATAGAGAATAAACCGGTACTCACGAATTTTGATATCCTCTCGGAAGTAGAGGCAGCGACAGCATTACGAAAGGAAATCGATAATATATCGGTAACGGATGGTTTTGTTAGCATCTCGTTTACCGCCATAGAAGAAAACCCAAAATTATCGGGGATAGAAGTTTTGCCTCCTGATACTTTTGTAGGGGAGGAGAGCAGGCCCAAAATAACTATTACTTCCCCAATGAACGGCTGGGAGGTAAATGAACCTTTTCAGGTGGCTTTTGCCGTAGAAAACTGGGTGATAAACGAAGGGGATACCCATGTACATTATTTTGTCAATGGTACATTGGTCGACAAGTATTATGGTTATGACCCTATTCCTATCGATGGATACGGAGCTGGGCAGCATACGATTAAAGTGGAACTTTTTAATGCAGACCATACAGGTACGGGCATCTATGACGAAGTTGTCGTCAACGTTACCGGTCAGATAACTTGTAATGAAACTCCATTTCCCGAATCCTGGTCCGTAAAGCAACTGGAAGAATCTTCACTGCCTTATCCTTCGGTATATACATTCGCCAAATATGATTTTGACGGAGATGGTCTAAAGGATATTGTAACCGGTAGTTGGTGGTATAAGAACCCAGGCTCTGTAAGCGGGGATTGGATACGAAACGATATTGGAGAAAACTTTGGAAACGTAGTTCATGTGTATGATTTTGATGGGGATGGCAATTACGATTTATTGGGAACGGCCTTAGGTATTGCTCCCGATAGTCAATATGAGAGTGAGGTTCTTCTTTGGGCAAAAGGTGATGGCGCCGGTAACTTTACGATCTATAATAACATCCCGGCCGGTAATACCGGATATTGGGAACCATTTGTGGCAGGCTTGGCTGGAGGGGTCTTTAGTGTAAATGGCCCTTATCAAATGGCCATTAACTGGAATGGGGCCGAAAAAACCAAAGCACCGATTCAAATGCTTACCCCCTCGGCCAATCCGACCGAAGGAACATGGAGTTTAGTGGATATTAGTGAAGAGGGGGAGTCTTCTGGAGAAGATATTCAAGCCGGGGATATTGACCGTGATGGGGATTTGGATTTATTTCAAGGAGTGAACTGGCTACGAAATGACGGTAGTGGAAATTTTGAAATTTTCGATACGGGTATAAGCTATGTGTCGACACCTGACCGTGCCCAATTAGCCGATTTTGACCGTGACGGTGATTTAGATGCCGTGGTGGGGCAACTAAGTGCAGATACCTCTGATCCCGCGAGAGATGAATTTGCTTGGTTTGAAGCGCCTTCCGATCCGACCCAACCATGGATTAGACACCTATTGGATACGGATATAAAAGGAAGTCTCAGTGTATTTGCATCCGACATTGATTTTGATGGCGACCAAGATATTATCGTAGGAGAGTGGAGAGGTAGTCATCGTCTAATAGCCTTTGAAAACGACCTTTGTGGTTCCGGGGAATTTAACCTTAAGGTTCTTGACGCAGGAGGTCCTTTGGAACATCATGATGGGGCAAGGGTTGTTGATATTGATAATGATGGCGATTTGGATATTATCTCAAATGGTTGGAGAAACGATAACAGACCAAGAATTTATGAAAATACCACCATACGGCCAGAAGATGATCGGCCTATAGCTAATGCGGGTGATGACAGAACCGTTCTTCCCGGGGTAAGCTTAAAGCTGAATGGTCAAGGAAGTGACCCTGATGGCGGGGATATTGTTGCATTTCAGTGGACGCAAGTGAGTGGGCCAAACGATACCGGTATGAGTAATACCGATACTCAAAATGTAACCATCAACGGCTTGGTAGAAGGCATTTACGTTTTTCGTTTGAGTGTGACGGATGATGAAGGGGATACGGCGTTTGACGATGTGACTATTACGGTAAGTGATAGTCAAACATCAGTATCCCGTGTTAATGCGGGAGGACCAAATTTTACTTTTGACGGAAATAGTTGGTCTGCAGATCAGTATTATAATGGAGGGGGAACGATAACGAATATTATAGATATAGCCAATACGGAGAATGATCAACTGTATCAAACCGAACGTTACCGCGCTACCGGAAGCCTGATTTATGAGATTCCTGTGAATAACGGAGAGCTTAGTGTCAATCTCCATTTTGCGGAGATATATTATGGTGTGGCAGGAGGAGCTGCAGGAGGAGCTGGATCACGTATTTTTAATATCGATGTTGAAGGTCAGCAGCAAAAGGAAAACTACGATATTTTTGTAGCGGCTGGAGGTGCGGCAACGGCCGTAATAGAGACCTTTAGCGGTATAAATGTTACGGATGGCAGTTTGACCATTACCTTGACACCGGTCACAGAATACCCGAAAATATCAGGTATTGAAATAATTGAACCGGTAGTGGAAGGGGCACCTACGGCCGATGCCGGTGATGACCAAGTATTGACCTTGCCAATAAGCAATGTCGTGCTTACCGGGTTTGGATCGGATCCTGATGGAGGAGAAGTTTCTTATGCTTGGTCCCAAAAAAGCGGACCTGATTTGGCAACGTTGAGTGGAGCCGATACGGCAAGTTTGACCGTTAGCAATTTGAGTGCCGGAGTCTATGTATTTACTCTTGTCGTTACCGATGATGAGGGAGAATCGGATTCTGATACCGTTACGGTTACTGTTGTAAATGAAAATGGACTTTTGGCTGTTGCCGAAGCGGCTCCTACCGAAGGAAGTGCGCCACTAGAAGTAACCTTTACGGGTAGTAAGTCATTCGGTGATGTCGTTAGTTATTTATGGGATTTTCAAGATGGAAAAACATCGACCGATTCGGATACTGCTAATACCTTTGTTGAAAACGGCACTTACAATGTAGAGCTCACCGTTACCGATGCTGAAGGGGTTACCGATACCGCAACGGTGACCATAATCGTTTCGGAAACCCTTGAAGGGGATAAGATGGGGTATATTTTAAAAGACAACCCCGTTACCGAAGGCGTCGTAAGCGTTCGGGTGCTCAACCAACCTGCTGACTTTATGATGCTGGGGGTTAATTTGCACGATCAACAAGGACGATTGATTAGCGATATTAGTGCCGAGGATATTGTTCTTTCCGGGGATAATGCCTATAACATACCCGTTTATCTGTTAAGGGATGGTATTTACTTCCTGAACATAGTGAACAATATGGGTGACCCGGTTACCATAAAGTTCCTGGTGAAGAATTAGATTATTTTGAACTGAATATAAAAAAAGCCGCTATACAGCGGCTTTTTTGTTTGAATACGCGAAATTTCTTTCCTTCGATTTGACCTATCTTAATAAAAGGTCTCGATGGTATTATTGATCAATGGTAATAACTGCTCCAAGGTCTTTTTCGATACCGTAAGTTTTTTAAGGGCGTTGAATTGATTCATGTTATGTATATCCGAACCCAGGAAATCGATGAAACCGTTTTCTAAAAGTTCATGGGCTACTTTTGGCACTTCCTTGCCGTAATACTCGCTCAGCGACAATAAGTTCATCTGAAACAATATCCCATTGTCTTTGTATTGGTTATATCGTTTCATTCGATGGTGTAGAAAGCCATATCTCTCCGGGTGGGCCAGAATCGGAAAAAATCGATTGGAGGCCGTCTTTATAATGGCGTCATCAAAATTTATAGGTGGCTGCAAATAGGACATTTCTACAAGAAGATAGTCCTTCTTCATGGGCATTACGCCCGAGCTCTCCAATAAAAATTCATAATTGTCATCGATCATATGTTCGGCCGATGCCTCTATGGAAATATCTGTCAATCCATTTTGTAAAAGGGCATTCTTTAATTCCGATAGGGCGGCCTGAATCGTCTCTTTGGTGTTGGGGTAATAGTTAGACATGATATGTGGGGTGGCAATAAAATGCTTTACGCCCAATTCGGAAAATGCTTTGATAAGGCCAATCGATTCGTCTACGGTTTTGGCCCCATCATCAATACCCGGTAAGATGTGGTTATGGATATCGATAAACCCTTCTAGGTAATCGGACAAGAATTTCTTTTTACTGAAAAAGTGAAACATTTATAAGGGTTTCGTTAGTATCGTAAGAGGTATAACGGACAATGCCGATATTTATGATGTTTTGTTTGGTTCTATACAAAGATAAGTTAGAACCGCTATAATCGGAACAATTCTTAAAAACTTTGATCGGTCTTAAAAACAAAAACGATGGTAAGGTGAATTCACCTTACCATCGTTTGTATAAAAATTGAAAAAACTAAAAGGTGACCGAAACTTTTCCCCTTAAATAAAAGGGTGTACCCGGAGTAAAATGAATTTCTTCTACGGGTTCGGTTTCGTTAAAAAGTCGACTTTCAGTGGCAAATTGGGTTTCGTTCCATTCGGTGTCAAACAAGTTTTCTACAATTATGCCCAAGGTCCAATTCTTAATGGAATAGTTGATGTTCAAGTCGGTTACAAAATATCCTTCCGCCACAATGGAATTATCCTCGTTGGCAGGTCTATCCTTCACGAACTTATAATTGATCCCTCCTGAAAAATTATTGATATTACTAAAGGAGAGTCCCGCCGAAGACGTTAGGTCGGGGGCCAAGGGAATATAGTCTTGACCGCTTGGGTCTTCACTACTTCTCGCGTAGGTATAGTTGATATCACCATTGGCATAGAGCCAGTCGGTAAGTTGGTATCTTAAACCGAAATCTAGCCCAAGGCGCTTGGTTTTTCCGCTGGGTTCAACGATGCCCGCATCGCCAACGTAAACGAATTCCTGGTCAAGGAAGAGGGACCATAGGGCTACATTGATCGCAAGTCTGTCTATGGGTTTATAAATAGCACCCAGGTCCGCCCCATAGGCCAAGGGTAAAATTTCCTTGCCATTGTTGGCTGTAACCACTCGGGTGTCGTTTGAATGATAGCCTATACCTGACTTGGCAAATAATTGCAAGTTTGACGTGGGGGCATAGATGATATTGAGTTTGGGCCCGAGAAAAAGTTTGTTTTCACTTTTGCTATCGTAGGTTTCGGAAAGTTTATCGATATAATCGAACTTAAAATAGTCTAACCTGAGCCCTGTGTTCAGGGTCCATTTGTTTTTCTTGTAGGTGATATCAAAAAAACCGTAGGCATTAAGTTCGTCAACATCGCCGAAAGCCAGTCGCTCCAATAGGGTTTGGCGATTCTTGGTACGGGAGAGTTGAACGTCATTGACATCATCGTACCTAAACCCTATACCGGACTCGTACTTGAACTGTGAATCGTGATCACCAATATGAACGGAATGCTCGTAACTGGTTTCGGCCCCGATTATGGTGCGGTCTTCAGATTGCCTTATTTGGTCGCCGTTTACGGGGTCTTCCAAAAAGAATGTAAAATTGGAGAAAAGCTCGAAGTCATATTGGGTCAGATAGGCTTTAGATTTTACCCTTGAATGCTCATCAAGCTGTTTGGTATGGTTCAAAAGAAGGTTGCTCCTGCTGGTATTTCCTCCCTCCGTATCATCAATGGCCCCAAACCTACTGATGCTACCCGCGTCAACGCTACGTTGTGGTATCTGGCCCGAAGCGTCCCATTTACTTTGAAAGTGCGATAGGGTAAGGGTCAGGTCCTGATCTTTTCTATTATTGAATGAGTATCGTCCCATAATATTGATGCGATTGAAGTTTTGCGATGATTCAAAAGGACCATCGGTCAGAACCAGCTCAGAAGCCAAATAAGCGTTGCTAAAGTCGCTTTCGGCAACTTTGAACATACCTAGGGTACGGAGTGTATTAAACTGTCCTAGCTCAAGGGAGACCGTATTCTTATCGATTTTTCGTTTCGTTTTCAAATCGACGTAGCCGGCCGTATTGAAATTTCCCTTGTGGACATAATAGGGCCCCTTTCCGAAGTCGATGTTATCTATGGTTTCTGGGATAATGAAATGCATATCGGAATAACCCTGTCCGTGCGCATGCGATACCATGTTTACGGGAAGTCCGTCTACATTTATGGCCAAATCGGTTCCATGGTCGATATCGAATCCCCTTAAGAATATTTGTTCGGCTTTTCCTCCACCGGCATGCTGCCCTATAATTAACCCCGGTACTTTTCGCAATATTTCTTGTGAAGATTTTACGGGATTTGCCTTTACGTCTACATTGACAAAATTGCTCAGCGCATTTACTTTTGAAACCAATACGACTTGGTCGAGTGAGACGGCCGATTCTTGAAGGATGATTTCTACTGTGCTATTCAATTGGGCCTCGGTAATAGTAAGCTGTTGGTTTTTATAGCCCAAACTGTAGAAGTAAATCACATCACCGACCGAAATATCGTCCAGTTCAAAATATCCTGAAACATTGGTGTAGGTATACCCGCCTGTAGTCTTGTTATAGACCCCGACACCTTCTAAGGCGGTTTTATTTTCGCTTAGTACTTTGCCGTTCAGGTCATGGGCATAAGTGCTAGTACAAAAAAGCATTAATAATATATATATAATCTGTTTTTTCATCGTGTATAGTTTGATGTATAAAATAGAAGCCATAGGCACACCACCACAATAAAGAAAAGCGGTGTGTACGGTATATTGTAAGCCCCGATCTATAGGGTCTTATATCAAAAAAAATATGGCCGGATAGGTTTCGGTGGCTCTTCTATGGCATTGTAGTAGCTTGATTCTAGAAAGTTGTCGAAACAAAAATAAGTGGTTCGTGGTTCTGTGAATACAATACTGTCGTAGTCGTCAGAATCTTTGACCAGGTGTTTGTCGAATTTAAAATCGGCGTGCAGTTCTTCATCGTGATGCCCCTCTTCGTCGGATGCATCAAAGAGTGCGCTAAAAACATCGATGAATTCGTGTTGGTGAAGTGTTTCTTGACCGGAATGTTGGTGGGCCCGATGGTGTTTTTCCGTAACCGAAGCATGGGAAATAAGGTTATCATGAATTGTTAATATATGCGAGACCTCGTGAAGTACGGTTTGGATTTGCTGGTGTAAAGGATTGATGATATAACAGAGCGCAATAATCAAGGCCATATATTTGATAAGCCTTGATTTTAGGACTTTAGCCGAATTTTGTTTGGCGCAATGCATACAATCCTATTTTACTCGATAATCGAGATTAAATGCTCCGAGGCTTGCCTCGAGGAAGTTTACGTAATCTTGAACGGGTACGTTCTATTCCTTTAATAAAAAGGTTAAGGTCTCTTCTATATATTTTAAATATTCTGCAATAGTAGGCAATTCAAATATCTTTTTTAAGGGAAAATTATATTCTATTTCCTCATTGATACGGGGCGTAAGCCGTAGGGCTGCCAAAGAATGGCCTCCTAAAGAAATGAAATTATGGTGAACTCCCTACCTTGCCCAATTGTAAAACTTTTGCCCATATACTTTCCAATAGGGTTTCAAATTCGTTTCGAGGGCCATTTGAACGCCGTTCAAATTTTATAAGCTGACCTTATCTATTGGAAACGCTTTGGAACCCTGAAGAAAGGCGGCATAGGAGGATCTTTTCCTTTGAGCCTGTCGGAGCGATTGCCCTACCTCGGTCAATCCATAAAATTATCTACTATGGCTTGAAAGATGTAAGGTAGTGCTTCCCGATTTTGAAGTATAGACTTTTCTTGTCTTTTAATCCATTACAAAGTTGAAACCAGCCGTAACAATTTGATAGCCAAAGGAGGTGTCGCGATCGTATCGATAGAACTTAAGGTCGATACTTTTTAGTCCGAATTTAGAAATATGTAGTTGGGTAAAAATATCGGTATAAGATACGCCTAAACCATATTGATGCGCATTGTACTTAGAAAGGTCGTAGTCCGAAGTGTAAAAATTTTCGGTAGACAAATGGGTTTCATAGGGTGCAAAGTAATCCGCTGCCGTTTGATTGTAAAAACGATAGGAAGGATATACGGTAAACTTATCCGATAGTTTTATGGGGATTTCAACGCTTGCCGTATGTGAGTTGATGCCCCAGTCATCGAAGTAATAGCGATAATAGGTGCGTAGCGACAGTATTTCGTTCACATACCAGTTCAAACGGCCTCCTATAGCGATTTTGAAGCGGTTGTCAGGAAGGCGTTCGATATCGTCGGCGAGATGGAAATCTTCAATAAAGCTATCCGCTACATCGCTGAAATAAACCCTTTGAAAAGGCGTGGAAAGTAGGCCTTGTTGTTGCACGAGGTCTATCGATACCAATCCCTGAACATTCTTGTGCAATATTTGCGAAAGTCCAAAACCCATGGAGTATGAGTTTCTGTTCTTCTTTGTTAACTCCGTGAATTGTGGACTGTAATTTGGGTTTCCTGAAATTTCGTCGGGTCTGAAAAAACCTAGCCCTCCATCGGAAAAAGGACGAAGTTCTATTGGGTAAACGGTAGTCCAGCTATCCAAAAAGACATTGGCATTTATACTGGCTTCAGTATTTTTTTCATTGAATAGTTTGGAATAGCTCCCGCCAAATCCCAAAGAGAAGTAATCGTATTCCGAAGCGAGCGAAGCGCTGGCCGACCAAACATCGTTCCTGTTATCTGAACTATGGGTATAACTACCTTTTAGGTTGACCCAATTATCGGCTTTTGAGGCCCCGCTACTGGCCACAAATGCATTGGCGCTACCTTTTCCGTCAAACGGATCGACATTGCTTGAAGAGGCCGAGGTATAGGCCGATACGCCTGCATCTATGGTCAAGACATCATCGTCGTTCAAGGGTATCGATACTACTATGGTACCGGTAATATCCGTTAGCTCTTCTGTTCCAATGCCGCCACTGACCGCTGCATTATCTCCATCTTGCGAGTAGTAGCTTGATAAAATATCGACTTCGGTACTCTCAAGAACCCGTTTTTTGTAGGTGGGTTCTTCTTGTGACCTTGCTTCGGCAAAAGCGAAAACCAGCAAGATCAGGAGTATATTTTTTATGTGGATCGTCATATCTGACACTTTTTTAGTTACAGCCGCATCCGCCACCGGTTTTTCCTCCATTTGCCCCTGCGGCCGCTTCGCGATATGAATGCGCGATCGTTACATTTCGGTCGCACTTTTTGTCCGACAGGGCCATATCGGGATCGTTGAGGTTTACTTTATCGTACTCTTTTACCACCACACAACTGTTTAGGGTTATGATAAACAATACTACTGTCAAAAATCGAGCGATCATAATTTTTCTATTTCTATTTTGTCGGATGTATGGATGTTTCCTTTCCCGTCAATTAAAATGCATTCAACATTCGGTATCTGGTTGATTCTGTTAAGCCCGACTTCCTTCCCCATAACAAAGACCGAAGTGGCCAAGGCGTCGGCAAGTTCGGCTTTTGGGGCGAATACGGTTGCGCTGATGATGCCCGCGGACGGATAGCCTGTTCTCGGGTCGATGATATGGGAATAACGAATACCGTTAAACGTTACGTATTTTTCGTAATTGCCAGAGGTTACAACGGCTCCGTGTTGTATGGGAAGCAGTGCAAACACCTTATTTTTATCCATCGGATTGGTGATGGCCACTTTCCAAGGCTCGCCGTTTGCTTGTTTGCCCCATGTGTTCATATCGCCAGAGGCATTGATGATACCGGAAACCACACCTTCGCTCATGAGCATTTTTTTGGCATGGTCGGCCGCATAGCCTTTCCCTATGCCCCCAAAACCTATTTTCATGCCCTTTTCCTTTAGAAAGACGGTGCGGTTTTCTCTGTTTAAAACGATTTTTTTATAACCGACTCTAGAAACGGATCGTTTTATGGCTTCGGGGGCGGGAATTGTGGTCATACTCCCGTCAAACTTCCAAAGGGCATCCATGGAGGCGTAACTAATGTCAAAAGCACCGTCGGTGAGTTGGCTAATGGCAAGGGACCGTTCGATAAGGTCGAACAGTTCTTTGTCGACTTTTACCGGTCTGATTCCTGCGTTTTTATTGATTCGTGAGGTCTGCGACAGACTGTCCCAAGAAGAAATCAATTTTTCAATTCTTGAAATATCGGCAACGGCCATATCAATATATCTATGGGCCTTGGTCGAATCGGTATCGACAACGGTGATGTCGAACCTGCTGCCCATAAGCCTTAGGGTACGGCTATAACTTTCTTGTGATCGAGCGTATATAGCGGTAAACACGCAAAGGGCTAATAATATCCTCTTCAAGATCGGGCGGATTGAATTCTATAGACTTATGTAAGATGTATCAACAAAGATACTGGGCAAAGGTATGCCTCTATCTTATACAAATGTAAAAAGTGCGGAAATATTGTGTTTACGCGATGTTGACAGGCGATTTTTCATCGTTGGAACGGTAGATGGCATCTTGAACCTCTATGTTCTTTAGGTATTTAGATACCTCCGTTTCAAAGGGCTTGTTATCGCACAGTCGTTCTATGAAATGTGATTGTGTGGCGAAGACACAATCGCCCGAAAAGTTCTTATTCTCAAAGTGGTAGGTGTGCTTGGTTTCTTTTTTGCCGAGGGGCTGCACGGTAATGGTGCCGTCGTCATAGAGCCTTATGCTGCCCTTGGGACCATCGATCAGTACCGAGCCAAAGGTCAACCTGGGGTCTTCGGCCGTATTTTCGTTATAACGGCTCGCATCTAAAAAGCCTAGGGTTCCATTTTCAAAATCAAAATTTACCCAAGCAAAATCCTCCCCTTTAATATTGGGGTTCAAGGTGCGTAACTTGGCGTAAACACTTTTGATGTTTCCTCCCAAAAAGCTGAAGACGTCAATAAAATGGATACCGGTCTCATAGATAAGCAGGCGGTCCATTTTACGGAAATAAGGTTGTCGGTTCATATAGGCGTCGTCTTGCCAGCCATCTCCCATGCGCATACGAAGTTGAATGGTCTGTATTTTGTCGCCTATTGTATTCTGTTCCAATAGCTTTTTGATTTCGCGGTACCATGGCATAAACCGGAAATTCTCGTGTACCATCATACGGACTCCCGAGCTTTTTATCATTTCTGCTATTTGAACGGACTCCCCATAAGTAGGGGCCAAGGGTTTTTGACAGATGATATCGATTCCGTTTGCAATGGCAAGTTTACAGAGTTCTAAATGGGTTTCAGGGGGTGTTATAATATCAACGAAATCAGGTTTTTCCGTTTCGAGCATGGTAACCACATCGTCATAGGCCTTTTTGAAACCATAGGTGTCACAAACGGTTTGGGCCTTTGCGAGTTGGTGGTCGCAAATGGCTGCAATCTCTACATTCTCTATGCGTTGCCAGGCATCAAAGTGAAATTGACTAAAATAACCTGCCCCGATACATACTCCTGTTAACTTTTTCATTTTAGTATAGTGAAAAGTGTTTTGATGGTTTCATATTGTACCAAATGAATATGGCCATAATGTTGAGGGCCGCACCTACTATAAAAAATAGGGTAGTGGAACCTGTCCATGCCAATAAATAAGGGAATAATAGGGCTGTAATAAAGGCTCCTATGTTTCCGGCCATGTTCATTGTGCCCGATACCGTTCCCGAGTGCTTTTGGCCAATATCAACACAAAAGGCCCAAGATGGGGGAAGGGTCATGTCCGCCCCAAAAATAGCGATACTTAGAAAAACAATGGCTCCAACGGCCGAATCCATATAAATACTTCCCAAAAGACCAATGGCCGCAAGGCCAAAACCGATAGATGCGGGCAATATTCTCGATTTGTTCCAATTGCCGTTTTTGAATATCCTGTCGATCAGCCAGCCTGAGACCCAATTGCCTATGGCCCCAAAAGTGAGGGGTATGGCCGAGTAGAATCCGGCCTCGACCGTTTCTAGTCCGTATTCGCTCTTTATATGGGGAAAGAGCCAGGTAAGGGCAAAGAAAAAGGTGAAATTACTGGCAAAGTACTGGCCCATGGCCAACCACATGTTCCTTGATTTAAGCAGGGTTCCGAAATGTATTTTTTCCTTGGTTTTTGTAGCTTTTTTGTTTTGTCGGGAGGCAATGATAAATTCCTTTTCCACCTTTGAAATACCGTTGTGTTCCTCGGGGGTGTCACGGAATAAAAAGTACCAGGCCAATGCCCAGAGCACGCCAACGGCACCTAAAATGAAAAAGGTGATCCTCCATCCGAAGTCGTTTACCATCCAGGCAACGGCAGGTAGGGCGAAGGCCGCACCTAGTCGAGAACCGGAAAAATTGATGCCGGTTACCAATCCCCGTTCCTTTAGGGGGATCCAGCTAAAAATGGCCCTTGACATGCCGGGAAAGGCACCCGCCTCACCCGCGCCAAAGAGAAAACGTACGATCAAAAGCGATATAAAATTAAATGCTGCTCCCGTCAATGCGGTAAACACCGACCATAAGGTTACGATCATAGTGAGTACCCGGCGTGGCCCGAAGCGGTCGGCCAAAATACCCGACGGGGTTTGAAAAAAGGCATAGCCAAGGGAAAAGGAGGCTAGAATCCATCCCATTTGTTTGTCGCTGAGGTTCAGGGCTTCCGAAATGGGGTCTTTGGCAACAGAAATACAGATGCGGTCAATATATAAAAGCAGGGCCAGCAAAAATGTGCCGACCACCATAAAATAACGTTTAGGGAAATAACCGTGTTCTTTCATCTTTATCTATTAATTCAAAAGTTCTATTACTTCGGCCACTGCCTTTTCATCACCAACATTTCCAGGGAAAACGATATAAGGTAAATTAGGGAATTTCGACTCATTTCCCAATTGCCATACCGGAACCCCTTTAATGACCTGTCCGAGAACCATGGCGCGTTTTACACCCAAACCCTTGGTTGCGATATCGCTAGACGTTATCCCTCCTTTGGCCAGTATATATCGCGGCCGAACCCTTAGCTGTCTTATAAGGGAGTTCAGTCCGTTCGCCACTTCGTTGACAATAGCCAGGCTTTCTTTTTTATCGGCGCCCTTTACGATGGTGCGACTGGTGTAAATTACAACGTTTTGCCCCTTGTCTATGGCCTTGTCGGCTTGTTCGGCCAAATCGGATATTTGGGCGCTAAAGGCATTTATGTCGAAGACCAAATTCGCGTTCAGCTCAAGGAAGAGGGCGGAGCTTCTGTTTTTGAGATAGTTTAATTGGGCCGTTGTTTTGGGGACGTAAGAACCGACAACGGTCAGGGCTCCATAGGAAACTTTGTTCTTTAATATCTCGCCTTTTTCAAGGCATTTTTTAGGGGCGATTCCTCCCAAGGCGTTGACAAAGGAGGCGGCGCTTCTAAAAACGAGATGGCCTTGATGTAAAAGACAGGACAAGGCTATGGCCTGTAAGTCGGAATAACTTGTGGCGTTGACAACAAAATGTGTTTTCGTCTTAGAGGTTAAAGCTTTTTGGACCTTCGTCAAATCCGATGCGCGTAAGTCGGTTAGCGATATCGACCCGATTTCATCGGGAGATATGCGGGGCCCATACTTTTCGAGAATGTATTCCTTAAGGTTGGATGAAGAATAGCCAAAAGTATTGTCTTGGGCGAACGGTGTTTTGGAAGCTGGTACAAAGTGTTGCTTTTCGGCAACGTAGTGCACATCATTGAAGGTGTATCTTCCCCCTTCAAAAAAAGCGGGAATCAACAGTTGTTTGGTGTTTTTCCACCCTAATCCCTTGACCAGGGCTTCTACCTCGTTCGGATAATGGCCTCGTAAGGTGGAGTCGCTACGGCTGATTACCAAAACGGACTTATCAAGTTTGTCGGCCGCTATCTTTAAGCGTTGACCGATGCATTCGGCAAGGGAGTTGGCTTCTTCGGCCTGTAAACTTCTTGAGTTGGTCAGGATAAAAAAAATACGGTTATCAACTAGTTCCCGTTCTAAGATCTCTTGGGTCCATTCCGTTATTACCGGTATGTCGTATATGGTTTGGGTACCGGTGGGGTCATCATCTAGAACGACTATGCTTTTGGGGGATGTCTCCAACGCTTTAAGAATAGCCCTTTCGTATCCGGGTAGCGCATCACCTTCCGTAATCGAACGTAAAATTGCCGTTTGTTCCATTAATTTTCAGTTTCTATAGCTATGACCCGGGCCGGCGCGCCATCGCCTTTTGCTACTTTCAAAGGAAGGGCGATGAGCGTGACCTTGGGTTTTGAGAGTGCCTCAAGGTTGGTTAGCCCTTCTATGATGATTACCTTGTTCTTAAATAAGATCGTGTGTATTTCGGTAACCTCTTCAATATTGTTGACATCCGCCACCGATGGGGGTTCCACGCCCAATATGTTAACGCCGTTGTTGCCGAGCCAAAGGGCGAGCTCCTTGCCGATACGCGGTAAGCTGTTTCTATAACTATCGGTCCCCGCCCGCTTGCTCCAACCGGAACGCAATAATATGCTTTCCCCTTTTCTGAACGAATGGGCCACGTCTCCCAAATGGGAAACCTTTATTTCTTCGCTAGGGGAGATGGAAGTGATATCTACGACCCAGGCTTCTGAAATAAAATGGCTTACCGGCAACTCGTCTATGGTCTGATCAGTGGTTTCAAAATGAATCGGGGCGTCCATATGGGTGCCACTATGCGAGTATAGGTGCAAGGTGGTGGCGTTCCATCCATCATCGGCTACTGTTTTAGCATTTTCTATGGATGCCCCGGGCATATGGTTGCCAATGGTCTGTGTTAGGTCTATGATTCGTTTTTCACCCATTTGGGAATTCAGTTTTAATTGGCCTTTATGAATGCGACTACACTTTCTGCCACTTCGGAAGTTGTGGCGTTTCCTTTGAGGTCCTTGGTTAAATTGCCCTTGGCGGTAGTGTGTTCTATACCGGCAAGAATATCCTGGGCAGCCTCTGATTCGCCCAAATGTTCCAGCATGATGGCCGCGGACCAGATTTGACCTATAGGGTTGGCAATGTTCTGTCCTGCAATATCGGGTGCAGAACCGTGAATAGGCTCGAACATTGAAGGAAAATTATTTTCAGGGTTGATGTTTCCACTACCGCCGAGGCCTAAGCTTCCCATTATGGCACCGCCAAGATCGGAGAGGATGTCGCCCATCATATTGGTAGTGACGATAACATCAAAAACTTCAGGTTTCAAAACAAAGCTGGCCGAAGCATTGTCAATGTACATTTTCGTATAGGTAACATCAGGATATTGCTCCGCAACCTCCGCTATGACCTTGTCCCAAAAGCCCAAGGTGTAGATCAAGGTGTTCGATTTGGTTACGTTGGTCACGTGCTTTCGGCGCTTGCGGGCCAATTTAAAGGCGTAATGGGCGATACGTTCAACGCCTAATCGGGTGACCATGCTGGTGTCGACGGCGACGCCATTGGGGGTGTCAGGGTAAAGTATTTTGCCGTTTTGGACAAATTCCCCTTCGTTGTTCTCACGAAGAATGACAAAATCGATGTCTTTTTCGGTTTTGTCCCTTAGGGGACTTTTTACCCCGGAAAAAAGTTTTACCGGTCTGTAGTTGACATATTGCTCCAGTTGGGTACGTACTTTAAACGTGTAGTCCCTTGCCGGAAGGGTATCATCCACCGCAGGTAGGCCAACCGCCCCAAAGTATATGGCATCAAAGGCCTTTAGTTGCTCTATGCCGTCTGAGGGCATGAATTCCCCATGCTTTAAATAATGACCGGCACCCCATGAAAAATCGGTAGTGTCTAGGGAAAAATTGTGTTTTGCTGCCACGGCCTCTAATACGGATACGCCCGCTGGTACAATTTCGGATCCTATGCCGTCTCCTTTTACAACGGCTATTTTATATGTTTTGCCCATAGTTCTTGAATAAAGCTAAATTTTTGTTGCACAAATTTGCACAAATATTAAATGTTAATTTATCGATTAATTAAGTATTTTTGACAAATATATGTAAATTTGGTTATCAATTTTGATAATAATACAAATTATTGCGCAATATTTTGCTCAATTGATTTTGCTAAAGAATATCTTTTGAAACAGCGTCCGAACAAACGAAATGCCACTTTACAAGATATAGCCGAGAAGTTAAACTTATCGGTATCGTCCGTTTCGCGTGCGTTAAAAGATAACCCTCGTATCAGCGGTTTTACCAAAGAAAAGGTTCGACGTGCGGCCGAGGAACTAGGCTATGTCTCCATTGATACCTTAGGGCTAAAAAAAGGAAGTGCCTCTAAATTGATCGGGGTTATCGTTCCTAAGATCGGTTATCACCTATATGCAACGGCTATCAGTGGTATTGAACAAATAGCCGAGCAGTTCGGTATGCGCATTGTCGTTTGCCAAAGCAATGAATCGAGTGAACGCGAAAAAGATTTGGTAAACGAACTGATCAATATCGGGGTCAAGGGCGTAATTGTGTCCTTGGCCAGTGAGACCAAAACTTTTGGACATTTTGAGAAGTTGAAGCGAAATGGAGTCCCTTTGGTTTTCTTTAATAGGGAATGCAATGAGGTCTTGACCCATAAGGTAACGATAGACAACCGGTTGGCCGCCTATAATGCGGTACAACATTTGATTTCCATAGGATGTGAACGAATAGCCTATTTGGGCGGACCTGAAATCCTTCAGATCAATCGAGACAGGGCGCAAGGCTATAAGGAAGCCTTAAAGGAAGCCGGACTAAGGCAAGACGCAAGCTTGCTAAGGTTCAGCACCTTCGATCGCGAAAGTGCGATGAGCGCCGCTAGGGACCTGCTTTATCAGTCGGAATATCCCGACGGTATCTTGGCCTTCAGTGACCAAATGGCCATCAGTGTTATGTTGGCCGCAAAGGAAAGAGGGATTTCCATTCCAGAGCAACTCTCCATTATAGGTTTTAACAACGAACCGGTGGGTGAGCTGTTGGAACCCTCCCTAACCAGTATCGACCAACCGGCTTTCGCTATGGGGCAAGAATCGGCGAAGCTACTGCTGCAACCCTCTACCGAGTTTAAGCTGAATTATGAAAAGAAGGTGCTCAATTCCTTCATCGTGATACGGAATTCTACAAATAAGAATAAAAAAAACTGAACCCAGCCTTTACGGCGTTGATATTAAACATGAACACAAAAACAATGAACCTATGAAACCACGACACATGAAAAAACAATTCACGCTTTTTTGGTCCCTGACGGCCTTATGCTTCCTTTTTTCCGCATTTAAGCCCCATCAACAAGAGGTCAAGGTGCATACCGAGGAAAAAGGCCATGTGGTTGTAGAAGCCGAAGATTTCTATAAGCAGACCAATACCGATCAACGAAAATGGTTTGTGGTCGATAAGGGCTTTAGCACCGATTTAAAAGCCAACGACGGCGATTTACACACCCAAGGGGCGAATGGCGGTAAGTATATAGAGATCTTACCCGATACGCGAACCAACCATGACGAAAAACTGATCGTTGGGGTCAACTTCTCCAATGAGCCTGGTAAAATCGGTATTTTACATTATAGGGTCAATTTTTCTACACCGGGGAGATATTACGTTTGGGTACGGGCCTATAGCACGGGTAGTGAAGATAACGGTGTTCACGTGGGTGTTGATGGAACCTGGCCTGAATCGGGGCAGCGTATGCAATGGTGCGAGGGTAAAGATACTTGGACTTGGGGCAATAACCAGCGCACCGAGGAAAGGCACTGTGGTATCCCAGGGTTTATTTATCTCGATATAGATAAGGCCGGTGAACACGACATTCAGTTCAGTATGCGTGAAGACGGTTTTGAAATGGACCAATTTATTTTAACCACCGATAGGACTTTCCATCCCCAGAAAGAAGAGGCCAGCTCTTCGGATTATAAAGGTTTATTGGCTACCGTAAAGGATGTGAGGCCAAGTGCCAAAATATATCCGGCACAATGGTTCAAGAGTACAAAAAACTCTTTTTATAAGGATAAGGAGTGGTTGGCCATAGACCCTGAAAAATTTAAGGAGGCCGAAGCTTCCCTTGCTTTTGATGGAGCCCAAGGAGACTATGACGTCGTATTGTTTACCGTAGGTGAAAACGATGGCCGCTCGGTTTATACCTTGAAAAAGAACGACCAAAATTTTCAAGATTTTAGAACGCCCCTAAGCAGCAATATGTTTGAGGAAGGACTTGAATATGTTAAGGTATACTCGAATATCAAGCTAAATACCGATGATGTTATTGGGGTGAAGGCCGTTCCCAAGAGCAGGGACGGTAAGGAGTTTAGCCGTGCCCGATGGAGCGGATTGGTATTGGTGAAGGCCGATACGGGTAAAAAATTGATACAAGAATTACAACAAGAAATGGCAGCCCGAACCCAGATGCAAATTACGGGCGAGCTTAAGAAGTGGCACAAGGTAACCTTGACCTTCGACGGTCCAAATACTTCGGAGGATGCAGATTACAATCCGTTTATGAACTATAGGTTTAATGTAACCTTTACCCATAAGCAGAGCGGTAAATCATATTTGGTACCGGGCTATTATGCCGCCGATGGGGATGCCGGACAGTCTTCCGCCAAGGAAGGCAACAAATGGCGTGTACATTTTGCTCCCGATGAAACAGGTGAATGGACCTATAAAGTAGATTTTAGAAAGGGAAATTATGCCGCTGTGAGCACCAAGCCCAATACAGGGTTAAGCGGCTCTTATATGGATGGCGCAACGGGTAGCTTCAAAATAGATGAAACCGATAAGACCGGCAACGATTTTAGGGCAAAAGGAAGGTTGCAGTACGTAGGCGAGCGTTATTTGAAATTTGCAGAAACTGGCGAGTATTTCTTGAAACAGGGCCCCGATGCTCCCGAGAATTTTCTATCGTATGCCGACCTTGACGGAACTTTTAAGAACGACGGACATAAAGATAATATGGTAAAAACTTGGTCGGCCCACTTGCAAGATTACAAGCAGAACGACCCCACATGGAAAAACGGAAAGGGGAAAGCCATTATCGGAGCCTTGAATTACCTGGCGTCTAAAGGCTTGAATTCCGTTTCGTTCTTGACCAATAATATCGCTGGAGACGATCAAAATGTTTTTCCGTATGTCGATTACGATACCTATGATCGAATCGATATTTCGAAAATGGACCAGTGGGAAATTATTTTTGAGCACGCCCAAAAACTGGGATTGTTTTTACACTTTAAGATGTTTGAAGTGGAAAACCAAGGTCTATTGGACAATGGAGGGGTAGGAGCGAACACGAAATTGTACTACCGCGAGCTTATGGCGCGCTTCGGACATCACCTGGCATTGAACTGGAATCTTTGTGAGGAAAATGGGGAGTGGGTAAGCAACCCTACAACACCACCGCAGGAAACCGAACAACGTTTGGCCATGACCGCGTATTTTAAAAAGAACGACCCCTATCACCATCATTTGGTCATCCACAACGGAATTGAGTTTGATGATTTGTTAGGACCGGACAGTGGTCTTACGGGACCTTCGGTACAGACCAACAAAGAAGATTTCAGTAGGGTTCACAAGGCGGTATTGCATTGGCTAGACGCCTCTAAAAAAGCAGGTTTCCAGTGGGCCGTAGCGGTCGATGAACCTGGTGATGCACAACATTCATTGATTACCGATGGAGAAGATCCGGATCATGATAATGCCCGTAGAAATGCACTTTGGGGCACTTTTATGGCCGGCGGATGGGGCAATGAATGGTATTTTGGATATGCGCATCCCCATTCAGACCTTACCTGTGAAGATTATCGTTCTAGGGACCTCTTCTGGGATCAAGCGGTACATGCCATGAATTTCTTTAAAAACAACGATATTCCTTTCTGGGAAACAGAAAACAGAAATGATCTGGTAGGCAATAGCAAGAATGAAAACACGGTGTACTGTTTGGCCAAGGAAAATGAGGTCTATATGGTATACTTGAATTCACAGCCTACGGCCCAACTAGATTTGTCCCATGCTTCCGGAGAGTTTGAGGTACTTTGGTTCAATCCTAAAAAAGGAGGGGATCTCAAAAAATCGAAGGTTAAGAAAGTAAGAGGGGGAGGTATGGTCGACCTAGGGAAGTCTCCCGATAAAAAGCAGCTAGATTGGACTATTTTGGTACGTAGGCTTAAATAAACGCTAGATGAAACACTTGAGATTTATTGCCGTAGCGGGTATAAGCGTTTTCCTTTTCTCATGTAAGGCCAAGAACGTTTCGCCGTCCGATTCCGCTAAGGATGAGGACGGTTACGTTTCCCTTTACAATGGGAAGGATATGGGGAACTGGAACATTATGTGCCGAGACAAAACGCCCGGTTTGGCCGAAAAGGTATTTTCTGCGGGCGATAATGGGGAAATGCATGTATATAAAAATTTTCCCGATGGAGACCGAAGGGTTACGGGAAAAAATGGCACCCATTGTATGTTTTTTACCAAAGAGAAGTACAGTCGCTACAGCTTTAAGTTTGAATATAAGTGGGGTGATAAAGTTTTTAATAATTATGATAAGTTTCAGTATGATGCCGGTATGTACTTTCATGTTTTCGACGTGAATATTTGGCCTAAGGGATTGGAGTATCAAGTGCGTTACGATGATACCCGAAACGAGAACCACACGGGCTGTGTGTGGAATTCGGGGGCAAGCTTTGATTGGTATGGTGACAATTCCGAGGCGAACCCTAAATTAAGGACCTATCTATCAAAAGAGGATGGGGGCGTGGCCCAAGAACATCGCGGAGGGGAGCACAAGGCCCATAAAGATGCGGAGTACCATGCGCTTGATGGACAATGGAACCAATGCGAGGTAATCGTGATGGGCAAGGCGTATGCCATTTACAAACTCAACGGAAAAGTGGTAAATGTGCTGACCAACCTCAGTCATTCCGAAGGGGAAATAGGACTACAGGCAGAAACTGCTGAAATATTTTATAGGAATATAAAAATCAAGGTCTTCGATGAAACAAGGCCTATGAAAGACTTTTTAAGGTAATTTTTATAGTTTACGTAATAGTGTTGTTAAGTTCAAAGATGTAAGGGTACCTTATTCGTACCGTATAACATCTTTGAACTTTTTTTGTTGGTACCAAGGGTCGTTGGTCCGCTTTAATTCCGAACCTAAAAGCTGTAAAAGCGCAGCAGCTTCTTGGGGCCTTTCGTCAAGACCCAGCCTTTTCAGCTGGTAAGGATCTTTTAGGTTGTCGTAGAGATAAATATCCTTATCATCGGGTGTTCTGTTCCTACGGTCGGCCTTTTGTTCTACGCAAAGGGTATAGCGGTCGGTAAGTATGCCCCTCGATTTGGCGAGCATAAGTAAAACTCCCTTCGGTTTTTCAATGCTTGTATCGCTAGAAGGGATTATAAGAGGGGAGAAATCATATCCTTGAACCGCTTCGGGAATCTTTTGCCCCATACCTGCCAATCCCATAACGGTAGGCAGCACATCCGGTACGCTGAAAAGCACATCGTTGATGCCTCCGGCCTTTATTCCTTTAGGCCAATGCACGATAAAAGGTATGGCCAAGGCTTCGGTTTCGAATACATTTTTACCTTCCTTACCATGACTGCCCAGCATTTCACCATGGTCTGAACTGAAGATAATGATGGTGTTGTCGAGTTTCCCCATTTCCTTCAGGGTTTCCATTACTTCGCCAATATAATGGTCTACGCTAGTGAGGTTGGCGAAATAATGACGTACATAGCTGGCTACCTTTAAATCGGCATTTTCACGTACCGCCAATAAACTGTCTTGCGGAAACTTATCTGTATTGTAATATTTCGCCAAGGTTTCCATATCGGTGTTTTCATCGTCCCAGGGGTTATGTGGTGGGTTGATCGACCACATCATAAAAAACGGCTTGTCGGAATCGCGGAGCTTATGCTTGTTTTCAAGGTAAGCCTTGATTTTTTCGGCTTCGTTCTTGGGTGTAAATGTCTTGGGTTGATGCAATTCGCCATCTTTTTTACCCGCTACGGTATTCGGGTCGTTACTGTAGACCAACGGATCGTAATGCGTATCTCGAATAGATTGGTAAAAATACTCGATACTATGGCGAGATTTCCCTGGAGGCACATAAGTGTCGTATCGATTGATGTAATGCCCTCCCGGTTCCTCGGTAGAGCCTACGTATGTCCCGTTTTCGTCGAACAGGGCCTCGTTCTTGAGCCAGTGGCATTTACCAAAGTAGGAGGTGTTGTAACCCGCCTCGTAGAACAGGTCGGTTATCGTAGGGATGTCGTCTCTTAAGCTTTCGCTTCGGTCTTTTCTACAATTGTTCCATATCCCGTTTTGTTCGGGGTACCTCCCCGATAAGATCATGCCTCTTGCGGGACTGCATAAGGGGAAATTGCTGACCGCTTGGGTGAAGACCACCCCATTTTCGGCCAATTGGTCAATATTAGGGGTAATTACGGGGTCAGGTTTTCCTATGACGTATTTTCTGTATTCCTCCTTAGACCAAAAACCGGCACTGTAGCGTCTTAATTGGTCAGGGTAAATGATCAAAACATTGGGCTGCTTTGCATCCTTGGAAGCGGTAGTTATAGCTTCTTTCTTTTCGGCGCATCCCACAGCAAGAAGCAAGGCTGTCATTATCGTAACTATTCGCATTATGGCAAGTCGTTTTTATTTTTTTGCTAAGCTATTTTTTAAGTCTAATATCCATTGGGGCAATTTGCCCAAGCGCAATTGCAGTTGTGCTTCGAACAAGGATTCTGGCTGTACGGGGCTGCCTAGGCTTTCTATCAATTGTACTTCGTCTTCTTTAAAAGTGGTGCCCGCCCCATGAAACCCTACGATAATGGGGGGAACCATACGCCAGTAATAGGTTTCGGTAGCGACGAAGGGAAAATTCGTTTCGGCTTCATCGGTTTCCTTATAATTCCACAATACGAGATGGCGTCCGTGGTTCGGTAAGTTTTGTATGGCGCCGCCAGCCCTTCCCTTGAAAAAGCCACCTTCAACATTGTCGAAAAGGGTAGAGCGGGGTTGTGAGGCATGCGATTCAAAACTGGTATGAGCGGGGTGTTTCGAGCGCCAGATTACCGTACCCGTGGTACTGCCCCCACCAACGCCCGAAGCGTGCTGCATGCCGGCCTCGTCAACGATATGGGCCAATAGAACCCCCGTGGAGCCACCGCCTACGGTAATGGCACTATGTCCTATTTTTCCGTCGATGACCACATTAATGGCGGTAGTGGCCGCCGAATGTGAAAAATATATGGCTCTGTTGATATTGGTGAACCTACAGTCTTTTACCCAAGAATCAACGAGCCCCGATAAGTTTAAAATACTCCATCCGCCATCGTCTTGTGCCGATCTATGGTGTACGAACTCTTTTTTCCAATTGCCTTCAAAACTTAGGTTTTCAAAGCCCACATGGGAAAGGTGGGGAAAGGTATACAGTTTCCAGTTTTGTCGCTCGGAAATGCTGTAGTGGATAGGGTCGACAAAAGTAACGGTATTTCCCGATACCGATGCCACTTTATGGCGTTCGTTGACCTGTACGCCCTCTTCAATGATCGTCCTCCATTTGGGATTTAGTGGAAGGGGGTGGATATCTTGGGCAACAAATTCGGGGTCATTATCCTTAAGCTGCACAATGACCCAATCGCCCTTTTTAATTTGGGAAGCGTCGGCAACCTCTATGGTATGGGTTTCCCTTGTGGCATTTCCTTTGATATCGGTTATGAACCGACTTTTTTCGGAAGCCTTGGTCTGTATGGCATAGGGCGAGGTCCATATTTTTTCTGGTACAGTGGGGGGTATATCGCGTTCAAAGAACAGGACGGCCTTTTCGGAAGTCTTTTTCGGCCCCCGAAAAACGATGTTGGAAGACCTGATCTGTATGGGGTCTAAATCGTCGGCAGGGGTGTTGAAATGATACCTTCCCGCAGGAAAATAGACTATTCCGCTTCCGTTTGCCTCGGCAGCCTTTATGGCTTCAACGACTGCCTGTTTATCGGAAATACCGTCATCGGCCCGTGCCCCGAAATCCTGTACGTTAAAAACCCGGTGCTTTTCTTCGGGAATACCGATTTCACTGAACTTGTAGCCGGCATAGGAAAAATTGGGCAATATGGGTTCGGTATGGGACTTCGCGGCATTCTTATAATTGGTCCATACCGCAGTTTCCTGTGCGGCGCAGCCCATGCCTATAATACAGGAGAACAAGCCAACTAGCTTAATTTTCATGATACTGTTCTTTATACCTTAGTAATGCTTCAAGATAGTAATAATCGGCATAGTTCAAGGGAACATCGATTTCAGCTTTATGAGGAATACTGCCCACACTGTGTTTAAGGATAAAATTATGGTTGGTACCGATTGGGGCGGTGAACTCATCCGAAGCCAAAGCGGTCAAAATGGTTTCTACCTCATTTTTATAGGTATCATTGGTATATTGGTTCAATTCTAGCAGCGCCGAAGCGGTAATGGCCGCGGCCGATACATCATAGGGTTCGTCAGGAATATTTTCGGCGTGATAGTCCCAATAGGGAATACCGTTTTTTTGCGCCTTCTGACCGATGATATAAGCAGCGATTTTCTTTGCCATATTCAAGTATTCGGGATTTTTGGTATAACGGTAACAAATGGTATAGCCGTAAAGTCCCCATGCCTGACCTCGGGCCCAAGAGCTTTCGTGGGAAATGCCCTGTGCCGTTTGTTTCGATCGTACCGCTCCGGTTTCGGGGTCGTAATCGACTACGTGATACGAACTGTTATCGTCCCTAAAATGATTTTTTAAGGTAGTTTCAGCATGTGTAATGGCTATCTCTTTGTACTTGGGGTCGCCTGTGTATTCCGAAACCTTAAAGAGTAGTTCAAGGTTCATCATATTGTCTATGATCACGGGAAACAACCAACCTCGTGAGGCTTGCCATCCTCGATCAACGTCCCAACTCTTAATACACCCCACGTTGGGGTTGAACCGGGAGGAAAGCGAATCGGCCGCTACGATCATTACTTCTTTAAAGGCTTCATTTTCGGTAAGAAGGTATCCGTTACCGTACGAGGTGTTAAAGACAAAGCCTAGGTCGTGATTGGTGGTCTTGTATTTATGATCTTCATAAAGGGCTTGGAATTTTTCGGCCCTTGTTTTCCAAATATCATCTTGGCTTGCTTTGAAAAGATACCATAGGCTCCCGGGAAAGAAGCCCTCCGTCCAGTCAAATTGTTGTCCGGTCCAATGCATTTCCCCCTCTGGCGTCACTGTTCTGGGGATGCGGTTTGCTTGCTCCGCAACTTTAGATTGTAGGTCTAATTGTTTGGTCGCCTTGATGACAATTTCATCGACATTAACAGTGGTTGTTTCTTTGTGGTCGGGTTTAGTCCCTTCTTTTTTAAAGGTACAGCCGCACATTAAAAAGGCCAATGCAGCATGTAAAACGATTTTTGTTAGTTTCATTGGTATAGATTATGAAGTCAGGTCGCGATTAAATGTATGAGCGTATTTTGTTTCCTGTCTTCGGTTTGGTGCTAAACTACCGCCGATACTACTTTTAAAGGGGGTGGAAATGCGTTTTTAAAGGGGGACTTTAAGATTTTTAGACACGCTCAGGGTCAAAAGGCTGTTGTTTTTTATAAGCGGAAGGCGTTTTTCCGTAGGCCTTCTTAAAACAGGCCCTGAAATATTTGATGTCGTTAAAGCCTACTTCATAGGCCACATCGTTGATGTTCAATTCGGTTTCCCGTAAGAGTTGGCCCGCTTTCTTGAGGCGAATGCCACGGATGAATTCCGATATGGTATTGCCGGTTAGGGCCTTGAGTTTTCGGTATAGTACCGATTGGCTCATGTTGATATGTTCACTTAGGAAACTGGCATTGAGTTCGGCGTTCGAGAGGTTTTTCTCTACAATGTCGACCGCATTTTTCAGAAAGACCTCGTCGGTAGATACTAACTTCAGTTCACTGGGTTCAAGAACCAGGTCTTTTCTGAATTTCTTGGCCAATTTTTTTCGCGTAGCTAGCAGGTTTTGTACCTGTAATTTTAAGAGGTGGGCTTCAAAAGGTTTGGTGACATAGGCATCGGCTCCCGTTTCGAATCCTATTTTCTGAATTTTGGAAGAGGTCCTTGCCGTCAGAAGGATTACGGGAATATGACTGGTAAGTACGTCGGACTTCAAGGATTCGCACATTTCAATACCGCCCATTTCGGGCATCATGACATCGCTAATGATCATGTCTATGTTCTTGGTCTTGGCCAGTTCTATTCCCATTCGACCGTTATTGGCCTCTATCACGTTAAATTCATCATTGAAGATTCCCTTTACAAAGGTTCTGACCTCTTTATTGTCTTCGACCACCAATATGGTCTGTTTGCTGTCGTCTAGGTTCGGGGCGGTCTCGATTTCATCTTTGACCCAGGTCGATTTTAAAATCGAGGGGTCGTAATAATCTAAAAGGTCGTTTTCTTCGGAACGTTCATCATAAGTGAGGTCTTCGGGCTTTAAATGGGCCTTGCCCAAAGGAAGGCTGATCGAAAAACATGAGCCTTTACCGAGTTCGCTTTCTACGGAGATTTTACCGTGGTGCAGATCTACTATGTCTTTGGCCAAGGCTAGCCCCACACCTGTTCCTGAACGCAAATCGTTTTTCTGGCCCAATTGAAAATAGCGGTCAAAAACAAATTCGATGTCTTTTTGGTTGATGCCGCTTCCGGTATCTTTTATTAGAATGTCGACCGAATCGTCCTTGGCTTCGATCTGTATACTTATTTTTCCGTTGGGAGGGGTAAATTTAAAGGCATTGCTCAAAATGTTCAGGATTACCTTTTTCATTTCGATACGGTCAAACCAGACTTCCAATGGTGGTTTTGGGGCTATGAGCACAAAATTGATGCCTTTGTCTTGGGCAAGTTCGTTGAACGAAGCCTTGGTGTCTTCTACGAAGGGTATAATGTCATTCTTTGAAAACGCTAGTTTCAGCTTTCCGTTTTCGGCCTTTCTGAAGTCTAATAATTGATTTATAAGTTGAAGTAAAATACGGGCATTCCGTTGCATACCGCTTAATTGTCTGTGTAGCTGCGGATCATCCTTTTTCTCTTCGATAAGTCGCTGTAGCGGGGCCGTAATTAAGGTTAGCGGTGTTCTGAAATCATGCGATATATTGGTGAACAACTGTAGTTTTAAGCGGTTCAGTTCCTGCATTTGGGTCTTTTCCTGTCGTTCCCTTCTAAGATCGTGCCGTTCTTTGATGCGGATAAGGGTATACCTTCTTACCAGCAAGAAAATCCCCCCTAGGGCCAAAAAGTAGAGTAGATAGGCCCACCAAGTCTTCCAGAAAGGTGGGGTTATGCTTATTTCAAGGGAAGCCACCTCCCCATTGAAGATGCCGTCACTGTTGGAGGCCTTTACGAGAAAGGTATAGTTGCCTGGGTCTAGATTGGTATAGGTAGCTCTTGTTAGGTTGCCGCTGAAATTCCACTTGGTGTCGAAACCATCGAGTTTATAAGCGTACTTATTATTTTGGGGCCTTGAAAAATCGAGGGCCACATAATCGAAGGTAATGTCGTTTTCGTCGTGCTTCAGTTCAAAATGTGAAGTGGAGGGGGCTATGGTTATTTCGGAGGCATCGGCGATTTTCAGTTTTTCAATGACCACTGGGGCGATAAAAGAATCGCGTTCTATCTCTTTAGGGTCGAAAATGGTAAAACCATTAACCCCGCCAAAAGCCAATTTCCCATTTTGCGTCCGTAAATGTGCGCCGTAGTTGAATTCATTGTTGACCAGGCCATCGGCCCGTGAATAGTTCTTTATTTCCCCAGAGTTGATGTTCAATCTGCTGAGTCCCTTGTTTGTACTAAGCCATATATGGCCCAGGTCGTCGGGCAAGATTCCGTAAATGACTTCATCGGGAAGGCCGCTGTTGACGCCATAGCGGGTAGATTTATGGGTTTTTAGGTCGTATTGGTATAGGCCATCACCTTCGGTCCCGATCCACAGGAGGGTGGGGGTAGAGGCGTAAATACTAATTACCTTTTTGATGTCGTAAGGGTCATCGCTTTCTTTTTTAAAGGCTATCCGGGTGATTTCCCTTGAATCGACCGAAACGGAACCTAGGCCGTTTTCTCCTCCAACAAGTATATTGCCATCGGACTGGGGCTGGGTAATGATGGAGACAAAGGTGCCCAATATGTTTTTAGGGTCTCCCACCCTGAAGCTGTTTCCTGATTTAATGTCGTAAAAATTCAATCCGCGATTGTCGGTACCCATCCAGACGTTGCCGTGACCATCTTCGAACAGACAGGTGATACGGTTTTTGTTCGGCCTTGATGAGGGGGTGGCTATCGAGTTCCAATCTTTAAAGGAAAGTTTATCGTCTTGAACGGAGGCGTAAGAAAGCCCCTGGTCGTGCGTGCCTACCCAAAGATTGCCGAACCGGTCTTTGTCCATGGCCTTGACATTGTTGCTGGCAATAGAATTCTTTTCGGAATTGACATGGGTGAAATAGGTGAACTTCTTCTGTGAGGTGTCGAAGTAATTGAGTCCACCGCCCTCGGTACCGATCCATAGGTTGTTATGGTTATCTTCTATGATCGAGCTGACCACGGGGTAATTCAATCCGTTTGAGCCGATTTGGTAGTTTTTGAAAATGCTTGATTTTCGATTCAGGTAGCTGATTCCGCCCGCCCAAGTACCGATCCAGAGGTCGCCCCTAGAGTCGGCCGTAATATCGTAAATGGAATTCTGGCTGAGGCTCTTGGGATTGTCCGGGTTGTTTTTATAGAGGGTCCAATCCTTAGTTTTACGGTTGTAGATATAGAGTCCGTTGTACGTTCCGACCCATAAGTCCTCTCCGTTTTCTTCATGGATGGTGCGAACGGGACTGTCTATTCTTAAGGCTCCTTGTGGGTCTAAAAGATCCGAAAAAGTTTGTGTTATCTCATTAAAATATGCCAGCCCTCCGTTATAGCCCAGCCAAACGGTGCCTCCTTGGTCCTTGAATAGAACGGTGTGGTAATTTTTAGTTTTTTCAGGTGATTGGTTTGAGGGGTAGTCATAGGTTTCTAGCTGCTTTTTTGTATCGTCATAAAAGAAAACTTTTTTAGGATTGCCAAACCAAAGATGGGTCTTTTTAGGGTTTAGAACGGAAAGTACCGTATGGGGGTCTAGTTCTAAATCGCTGTGCAATTGATTGAAATCGTGCACTTCCCCAGATATGGTATTAATGCGCATCAGACCTTTTTCGGCGGACACCCAAATATGTTCATCGTCGGCAGCGCCAATGTCGAAAATTTCCCCTTCAAAAGGCCTGTCCCCGTTATTGGGCATACGTACACGGGTAAAATCATCCGTATCGGGATTGTACTTGTTGAGTCCGTTTTTGGTCCCCGCCCACACCGTGCCCTTAGGGCCGAGGTAGAGTACTTTTACCCAGCTGTTGCTAAGGCTGTTTTTGTTCGTGGCATCGTAGTAGTAGTTTTTGAATTTTTTGCCGTCGAACCTGTTGAGTCCGTAGCGCGTGCCGAACCAAAGAAAACCTCTGGTATCTTGAATTATTGAAACCACGGAACGCTGTGAGAGTCCGTCTTCGGTAGAATAATTTTTAAACTCCAGTTCCTTTGCGGGGACATCAGGTATTTGGGCCTGAACTTGTCCGAAAAGGGTCAATAATATAAGAATGGCGAAATGAAACTTCATGGATTGATTTGGTTTCTTAGGCCAAAAGTTAGCGAATCTTTTGTTACCTCACCAGTCTATATTGTGTTAGGGAGGCTTATAGGCGATAAAAACTTATACACCCCCTGTTTTAAAATGATATCCCCCTTATGTTTAGTGCGGTTAAGGCTACTTTTATGTGCTGAAATTCTAAAAAAAACAAACCCTTAATTAGATATGAATGTGAATTATGAAACGCGCTATGCTTCAAGTCCGGAAGCGGTAAAAAAATATGATACAACTCAATTGCGTGAAGAGTTTTTGATTGAAAATTTACTGGAGCCGGGAAAAATAAACATGACCTACTCCCATTACGATAGATACATTACCGGGGGAGTCGTTCCGGAAGCGCCTTTGGCACTTGAGGCAATAGATCCGTTGAAATCGGACTATTTTCTAGAACGAAGGGAAATAGGTATAATTAACGTTGGGGCCTCGGGCAGCGTCGAAGTTGATGGTACTACCTACGAACTCGATCATAAGGATGCCCTTTATATAGGTCAAGGGGCCAAAAAGGTAATATTTAAGAGTAATGATGCCAATGCCCCGGCCTTGTTCTATTTTAATTCCGCTCCTGCGCATAGGGCCTATCCCACTAAAAAAGTAAGTAGGGCGGAGGCCAATAAATTAGAGTTAGGTAGCTTGGAAACGGCGAATCACCGAACCGTTAACCAAATGATCATTGGGGGTATCGTTACCACCTGCCAGCTTCAGATGGGAATGACCGAACTAAAGACCGGAAGTGTTTGGAATACTATGCCAGCACACGTTCACGACCGTCGTATGGAAGTCTATTTTTATACCGATGTGTCTGAAGACCAATCTGTTTGTCATTTTATGGGGCAGCCCCAGGAAACCCGTCATATCTGGATGCAGAACCATCAAGCGGTCATTTCCCCACCATGGTCTATCCACTGTGGATCAGGAACCTCGAACTACACTTTTATCTGGGGCATGGCCGGAGAGAACCTCGATTACAACGATATGGATGTGGCTAAAATTACAGAACTACGATAGATATGAGCATTTCTTTATTTGATTTAAAAGGAAAAATAGCCTTGGTTACAGGCAGTACACACGGTTTGGGTATGGCTATGGCCAAAGGTTTGGGCAATGCGGGCGCTACACTGATTGTGAACGGAAATTCATCCCAAGAAAAGATAGACGCGGCCTTAAAGGCGTATAAAAAAGAAGGTATTACCGCCCACGGATATAAGTTTGACGTGACGGATGAGCGGGCCGTGATGGAAGCGATCCAAAAAATAGAACAGGAAGTCGGTGAAATCGATATTCTGGTGAACAACGCGGGAATCATCAAAAGAACGCCCCTTGAGGATATGGAAGTATCCGATTTTAAGCAAGTTATCGATGTTGACTTGGTGAGTCCGTTTATTGTTTCAAAACACGTGGTAAAAGGCATGATCGCCCGTAAAGAGGGAAAGATCATCAACATTTGCTCCATGATGAGCGAATTGGGAAGAAATACCGTTGGAGCCTACGCCGCAGCCAAGGGCGGACTCAAAATGTTGACCCGGAACATGGCTACGGAATGGGCCAAACACAATATACAGGTGAACGGAATAGGACCAGGGTATTTTGCGACTTCCCAGACCGAACCTATTCGGGTCGATGGGCATCCGTTCAACGAATTTATTATCAATAGAACACCGGCCGCCAAATGGGGCGACCCCAACGAGCTTCAAGGGGCCGCAATCTTTTTAAGCTCTAAGGCCAGTGATTTTGTCAACGGACATGTACTGTATGTCGATGGGGGAATTTTGGCTACCATCGGAAAACCTTCTAACGAGAACTAATGCTATGGGACTAAAATTCTTTTTTACCTTAGGCGTATGCGGGGCATTGTTACAGTTGGGATGCACTGACGCCACAGAGGGCCGCTATCGTATTGAAATCGTCAACCCCTTGAACGAAGCGAGGTCGCTTGAAACGTTGGAAATCGATTTAGCGGCAATACCTTTTAAGAACGCTATTCGGGCGTCGGCAAAATCGTATGAAATCTTTGATTTGGCCACCCAAAACAAAGTCACTTCACAAGCGGTAGATTTGGATGGTGATGGAAGTTTGGACCAACTCTTGTTTCAGCCCGAGGTCGATGCCGGAGAGAGCAAACTATTTGAAATAATCGCTTCCGAAGAAAAAACAATTGAGGAAGCCGATCCCCTTTGTTATTCAAGGTTCGTTCCCGAACGTACCGACGACTATGCATGGGAAAATAATCGGGTTGCGTTTAGAACCTATGGTCCAACAGCGCAAAAATTAAAAGAAGACGGGGTCCCCGGAGGCACCTTGTCCAGCGGGATTGACGCTTGGTTAAAAAAGGTAGATTACCCTATCATAAACAAATGGTACAAGAAGGAACTCGAAACCGACGGCAGCTATCATGAGGATACCGGGGAAGGTCTAGACAATTTTCATGTAGGTGTTAGTAGGGGCGTAGGCGGTATAGCCGTAAAAAGGGATTCTAGCTACCACGTTTCCAAGAATTTCACCAGTTATGAAACGCTTACCAAGGGACCTATTCGCACTAGCTTTGTTCTAAAATATGAGGATTGGAAGGCCGGGGAAGATATAATAAAGGAAGAAAAACACATTTCACTTGATAATGGCTCCAATCTTTCTCGATTTGAAATTAAGGTTAGGGGAACGGATAAGCTTTCGGTTGGTTTGACCATGCATGAAAATGACGGACAAGTGAGCGTAGCCCAAGATAAAGGCTATGTAAGTTATTGGCAGCCACATGAAGATTCGGAATTGGGAACCGCCATTGTAGCCGAGCCCAAACGTATTGTAGAGGTGGAAGAATACCAAAACGGCCGCCCTGATGAAAACAATGTCTACGCGGGCCTAAGTGTACAAGAGGGCAGCGTCGTATACTATGCCGGTTTTACATGGAAGGAAAGCAAGCAATTTGCCAATGCGAAAGAATGGGAAAATTACTTGGAGGACTTCTCGAAAAAAATACAGTTTCCCCTTCAGGTAAAGTATCTGAAATAAAGGGATGCCTCGATAGGGATAAAAAATCTGGGGATTTCTTGTTTCTCCCTTTACTTACAGGCTTCTGATGACTTTACAAGGGTTGCCATAAGCTAGTACATTATCCGGTATATCCTTGGTGACAACGCTACCGGCACCTATGGTTACGTTGTTGCCAATGGTTACACCGGGAAAGATGATGGAGTTTCCTCCGATCCAGGCATTATCTCCAATTACAACGGGTTTTGTGTTGGTTAAATAGCGGGTAGAATTCCCATCTTCAATAATTCTATCAGATGCCCTTAAAGGGTGCGTAGCCGTATAAATCTGAACAAAAGGGGCTATCAATCCGTTTTTGCCAATGGTAATTTTATTATTATCGATAAACATACAATTGGTGTTCACAAAGGTATTTTCGCCAATAGAAATATTAGCCCCATAATCACAGAAGAACGGCGCTTCAATCCATACACCGGAGGCTTTGTGTAATAGTAATTCGGTCAAAAGCCTTTCCCTTTCCTCGGGTAATTCGGAGTCTAGGCTATTATAGGCCTGTAGTAGTTTACGGGCCCTGTGATACATTTTGAGTAATTCCGGGTCACGCGAATCATATGCATCGCCCTTCATCATCTTTTCTTTTTCGGTCATGGTAGTTTAGGTTGGGATAATGAATAAAGGGCGAAACGTTTGTTCCGTATTTGTCTTCGGATATTTCCCTAGTACTTCGTCTTGTCGTTTTTTGAGGCCCAATTATCAAAGACCTCTACGGCTTCGTCCCGAAGCATTTGTTTAAAACCTATTTGCCGGTCTTCCATATCTTTGTCGAGTTCGTCATAAATAAATTGATCATCGAAATCTATGGCTTTGGCATCTGCTTTGTCACAACCGTAAAAAACCGCTTTGGGTCGGGCCCAGTAAATAGCGCCAAGGCACATGGGGCAGGGTTCGCAAGAGGTATAAATAATACAGTCGGTCAATTGAAAACTGTCCAATTTTTGACAGGCTTCCCTAATAACTACCATTTCGGCATGGGCGGTAGGGTCGTTCGTAGAGGTAACCTTGTTATGTCCTTCCGCAATTATTTCGCCGTCTTTAACGACTACGGCGCCAAAAGGACCGCCTGCATTTGAGTTCATTCCCTTTGCGGCCATTTCAATGGCACGTCGCATAAACATCTCGTGTTCTTTCATTAAATCCATAAATTATAACTATAAGTTGTTGATACCGTGACTGTACGAAAGAAAAGTACTTGTTCAAATGTGCTTCCTTACAAGTATTTCGTCCAGAAATAAGGGTATATGCATCAATTCAATAAAGGTGTAAATTACATTTTTTTACGGGTTTTTATAAGCCTTTTTTGGGGGCTGTGCCGTTTTATATCCATAGGATGGAAGCGTATAAAACGATTCTTGGTAAAAGCTAGTTTTTTACAACTTGGCTTGTGGTATTTAAGATACATTTTCTTAGGATTACGATATGACTAGGGTTTTCACGGAAGAACAGCGCACCCAAGCTTCCATAAACTACCTATCTTTGTTCGTAATTCTAGTGGGGGCGAAGCCCTTTATTTAATATGTAAAGTAGAGATGTTGATGAGAATAGGGTATTACATAGGTTCCCTTGTATTTCTTTGGTCCTTAAGCCTAGGCGCCCAAACCTTGCTGCCCCCAATTTATAATTATAAAGTCTTTGAGTACAATGCAGGGGCGCAAAATTGGGGGATTACGGTAGATGATAACGGAAGGGTCTTTGCGGCCAATGACAAGGGGCTACTTTCTTTTAACGGCGAAGAATGGGTGTTGAACAAACTCCCCAATGCTACCATTCTTCGTTCGGTAGCCTCGGTTAAGGATAAGATCTACACCGGGTCTTACGAAGAATTCGGATATTGGCAGACCACGGATCAGGGAGGGCTTGATTATACTTCGTTGACCCACCTTATTAAGGACCACACCTTTACCAGTGAGGAATTTTGGCAAATACAACCTTTTCAAGATGCTATTGTTTTTCGTTCATTTTCCACCCTATACAAATATGAAGAGGGGCAGATAAACGTCATAGACCCCGATTTCGTTATAACGGGTTTGGCAGTTTACGATAACGAAGTTTATGTAGCGGCAAAAAACATGGGGCTCTATTGGCTCAAGGGACAAAAATTGGAGCCCGTAGCTAACAATGAAATATTTGAGGATCAGACCATAACTGACATGGTATCTTTTGAGGGGGGACTTTTGATCGGAACGCAATTGAATGGTTGTGTGGTTCTAAATAACGGAGAGTTTACCCCGATCGACAAAAATATGAACGACCGGTTAAAGGAGTACCAGTTGAATAAAATTCTGCCTTTGGACACGGGGGAAATTGTTTTTGGAACGATCAAGAACGGACTTTACCTATTTGATTATAATGAAGGAATATTTCGCAACCTCAATAGAAAAACAGGACTTCAGAACAATACGGTGCTTTCTTTGGCCGGGTTCAACGATCAGTTCTGGGTAGGTCTGGAAAATGGTATCGACCGTGTACAAGTGAATTCACCCATTACCTTTTACACCGACCATACGGGAGCCTTGGGCACGGTACACGATGTGGCCATACAAGAAAACACCATGTATTTGGGAAGCAATACGGGTATCTATTACTTTAAGGAAGACGAATTGCATTTTTTTGAAGGTTCACAGGGCCATGTTTGGGACGTTGAGTCGATCGGTGGCGATGTTTTGGCCGGCCACAATACCGGAACCTTTAAATTGGAAGGCGAAAGGCTGACCAAAATATCGGATCGGGCAGGGGGGTATCAATTTGTTAAAGTACCTGAAACGAACGATATTTTTTTGCAGGGCACCTATACAGGCGTGGCCAAATTCAAAAAGCAGCCCAACGGGCAATGGGATATTAGTACGATTTTAGGTATCGATTTTCCGGTGAAACAACTGTGCTTTGAAGATAAGCAGACCATTTGGGCCGCCCATCATTATAAGGGACTATTCCGCTTTCGGTTGAACGCCGATCTATCGAAGGTAGAGGAAAGGACGGTTTTTGATACGTCGGTACTCCCTAATATTTATAACGTAAAACTGTATCACATCAAAAACCAGATTGTTTTACAGAGCGAGGGAAAATGGTTTAAGTACGATCCCTTGGTAGGTAAAATAGATGTTTTAAAGGAGTTCGAACCCTTTACGGGTAAGTCCTTGATCTATACGGATGGAGAGCATTTCTGGTTTTTAAAGGACGGGGAGACCAAAGAACTGTTATATACGGATCTACGAGAGAATGCCATTGCTATCAGCGAGGTTCAGTTGAACCAGCGCTTGATGCCCGATATGGAACGGGCCGTTAGGCGAAACGATTCTACATATCTTTTGACTTTGAGCGATGGCTTCGCCCAAATGAACCTTACCCAACTACAACGTCAGTTGCATAACGCGACGATTCCCGTTCCGGAACTTTCATTTTTTGGAGCCCATGATAGGCGCTATTCCATCAACGATACGGTGTTTGAGGTGGCCTATGCGGAGTCCCGTGATTTGCGGTTTCAGTTTGCGGCCCCGCGTATGATCCAACCGAGATACTATTATGAACTTAAAGGGCCATTTTACCAAGGGGCATACACTACCGAGGGTACCCTCAATTTTCAAAATTTACCCCATGGCAGGTATGATTTGAACGTTCATACCGTAAGTATGGATAACCGAAAGAGCGCCCCAAAGACCATTACCTTCAATATAGCTCCGCCCTGGTACCTTTCAAACTGGAGTATGTTAGGGTACTTGGTGTTGGTAATAGCCGTGATTTTGGGGGTGAGATGGTACAATCGACAAAAGTTAAAAAGAAAGCACGAACTTTTAAAAATACGTCTGCAGCGCGAACAAGACGAGCGTTTGGCACAGTTGGAGAAAGAAAAGTTGGAAAAGGAAATCAAACGCAAGCAGACCGAACTGGCCCGAACCACCATGAGCGTAGCCAAAAAGAACGAGCTCATATTAGAGCTTAAAGATTTGATGGTGCTGAACAAGGATGCCTTTCCGAACAAGCAACGTTACCGCTCATTGACCAAGAAGTTGGACGGCTCGATCAATGAGAATGAAGATTGGAAGAATTTCGAGGTCAATTTTAAAGAACTGCACGATGACTTTTTCGACAATTTATTGCAACAGTTTCCAAAACTTACACCTAAAGATTTAAAACTTTGTGCCTATTTGAAGATGAACCTTACCAGTAAGGAAATTGCCCCGCTAATGGCTATCTCTATTCGGGGAGTGGAAATACATCGGTACCGTTTACGAAAGAAATTGGGGATAGATAGTTCACAGAACCTATCGAATTTCCTCATCAAGTTCAAATAGGGGTGCTTAAAGTAAGTCTAATTCCTACATATCTAGTTTTTATGGAATTACGATACTACATCACTACTACATCATACTGTTAAAGTTTTAAGTTTATTCCGCTTTCACATTACTGCAAATATCGTGTATTACTGGGTTTAAGTGCCTTAATGGGCTTGATGTACTTTTTATGTAGCCTTTCTCAAAAGCGTGAGGGGGTGGAATTGATAACTTGTGCTTGAATTTAACGTATTGATAAATTTATAACTCAACTTTTAGACAATTATGAAAATAAGGAACATTTTTTTGTTGATATGCTTCTTTTTGTTTCAGGTGGTATTGTTTGCTCAAGACGATATTACCGTTACGGGTACGATTAGCGATATCAATGGGGAACCATTACCGGGAGCAAGTATTGTGGTGAAAGGTACCACATCGGGTACCCAAACTGATTTTGATGGCAACTATACTCTCAACGATGTGCCAAAAGATGCGACATTGGTAATAAGCTATATGGGTTTTACCACGCAACAAGTTATCGTGAACGGACAAACGAACATTAACGTAAGCTTATCGGAAGATGCGCAAGCCTTAGATGAGGTGGTGGTCATCGGTTATGGTGAAATGAAGTCAAAAGACCTTACGTCTTCTATTACAACGGTAAAGGCGGAAGAACTATCGGCCACACCTACTAGTTCACCCATGCAGGCGCTACAGGGCAAGGTGGCGGGCCTACAGGTGGTGAGTAATGGGAGCCCGGGTCAAGGGCCTACTATTCGGGTGCGTGGTATCGGTTCATATGATACCGGTGCCTCTGGTCCACTTTATGTTGTAGACGGAATGTTCTTTGATGATATCGACTTTTTGAATACGGCCGATATTACCTCTATCTCAGTTTTGAAAGATGCTTCCGCCGCCGCAATCTATGGGGTGCGTGCCGCAAACGGGGTAGTACTCATCGAAACCAAATCGGGGGCATATAATAAAAAGGCAGAGATTACTTATGATGGGTATTCGGGCTTTCAAGTGGCACAGAATGTGTTAAAATTAGCTAATTCTGAGCAATTTGTGACCTTGGCACAAGAGTCCGGTTCGGCTCCTGATATCGAATTTATCGACAATGCCATGCAGCGTTACGGGCGTAGCCGAATTAACCCGAATGTACCTAATGTAAACACGGATTGGTATAACGAAATTTTGAGACCCGCTTTAATTCAAAACCATAGTATAGGGGTTACCGGTGGCAGCGATAATGCTACCTATGCTATTGGCGCCAATTATTTTGGACAAGAGGGAATTCTTAAAATGAAGAATGAATACGAGCGTTTTAACCTTAGAAGTAAGATCGATTTCAAGGTCAATGACCATTTGACCATTGGGGGGAATACGGTCATCAGTAACGCTACCCGTTACGATGCCGAAAACTCGGCTTTTCGCTTAGCCTATTATGCGGTTCCGATCCTTCCCGTATACGACGAAAACCTTGCCGGAAATGAAAATGTATTTCCTACCAATTATGCCAATGCCCAGGATTTGGGTTACCGCGGTGGGCAGAATCCATTTCCGACCATGGACAATAGTGAGCTGCGCTCAAAAATAAGGAACGTACTGGCCAATTTTTACGCCCAGGTACATATCATTCCTGAAAAATTGACCTTTAAAACGGCCTATAACCACAACTTTGAGACCGTTGAGCGCAGAGAGGTTCGCTTGCCCTATTTTATCGGTAACGGATTTCAGCGGGAAAATGCGGAGCTTATAAAGCGCAACGATACCTATTCCAATCAAATATGGGACAACACCTTAACCTACACCGAATCTTTTGGCAAACATAATCTAACCGTTCTTGGAGGTTCTTCTTTTAGGGATGAATCCTTCGAGCGATTGGAGGCCAAGGGCTTGAATTTTCCATTGTCGGGTGAAGAGGCCTATTATCTAGATCAGGCTCAGACCATTGTTCAAGACGATGTTAAGGATGATGGCCGTCGTGAATATGGATTGTCTTTCTTCGGCAGGGTTTCCTATAACTACGATAATAGATACCTGTTGTACGGTACCTACCGAGCGGATGGAACCAATAAGTATCAAGAAAAATGGGGGTATTTCCCAACAATCGGTGCGGGATGGGTTGTTTCCGAAGAAAATTTTATGCAGAACAATGGCGTTTTCGACTTTCTGAAATTTCGCGGTAGCTGGGGTAAACTGGGGAACGATAAAGTACCTGGTAGCGAAGGCGCCATTACCTCTACTGTGGTCACCACGGCTTTTGGTGACACTATGGTCAGTGGGGTGAATACAACAAGTAATTTTACGGCCCTAAAATGGGAGGTTACCGAAGAGGTGAACCTAGGTCTATCGGCACGTACCTTTAATAATAGGCTTTCATTGGAGGCGGATTATTATGTGAGGGATACCAAAGATGCGGTAATTCCTATTGAAGTTCCTTTAATTCCTGATGCAACGCGACAGAATGTAGGTGAAATTAGAAATCAAGGTCTGGAATTGGCTTTAAACTGGAACGACCAGGTTTCGGATGACTTTAGTTACTCATTGGGGGCTAATTTTTCCACCTTGAAAAATGAAGTACTCGACACCGACCGTCAGTTGAATATTGATACAGGTTCTGCCGAATTCAGACAACGGACCCGGGTTGGTGATCCCGTTTTCTCCTTCTTTGGTTTGGAAGTCGAGGGTGTCTATCAAAACGATGCGGAAATTGCTGCTGATCCCGCAGCACAAATAGAAATCGCCAATGGAAATGCCATTGTTCCCGGAGATTTGAAATTTAAGGATCAAGACGGGGTAGATGGTATTACCGCGGATGACCGCGTTATGTTGGGCAATTATTTACCAACCTATTCCTTTGGCTTCAATATGGGCTTTAATTATAAAGGATGGGATTTCTCGGCAGCGGCATTGGGCCAAGGCGGGAATAAAATCTTGAACCGTAAACGTGGGGAGGTCATCTTTACCAATGACACTAATTGGGATCGCGATTTTGCTTTGAACCGCTGGCATGGCGAAGGTACTTCAAACAGTTACCCTTCTTCGGCAGGTATCAGAAAAGGATGGAACCAGCAGTTAAGCGATTTCTTTATCGAGAAAGGGGACTTCTTTCGGATCCAGAACATCACCTTAGGGTATACCATCAATAAAAACGGGGCAACAAAGGGTATTCCGCAGACCCGTATCTACGTAACGGCCGAGAAACCTTTGTCGGTTTTCAATTATAACGGTTTTAGCCCTGAAGTATCCAATGGTGTAGACAATGAAACTTATCCAATTCCTGCTATCTATACGATAGGCGTAAATATTAAAATATAAAAAAGAGCGACTATGAAACGATTTATAAAAATTTCAAAACCTTCCCTAGTGTTGCTTTTCGTCCTAGCTGTTTGGGGATGTACCGATAAGCTTGACGAACCTGAACTGAACAATAATTTTGCCGGGGGAACGGACTTTACCGATTCATCGGGGATGTTACTGTCTACCGTTGGTGCCTATGAGGCTTTTTATTCGAGGGGGTGGGAGCAGCCTTTGATCATTTCCGTTCGGGGCGACGATGTGAATTCCGGTGGTTTGGGCGATCAGCCCGAGTTTACCGAAATGGATAAATTTAACTACAGTAAAGATCATTGGATGGTGAATTCCCTTTGGGAAAACACTTATGCCGATGTGATTTCCGCACATACGGCCATGGAACAGATTGCACGCTACCAAGAATTCGGTTCCGATGAGGAAATTGCCTTGGGGAACCAATACATAGCCGAAATTCAGGTGTTGCGTGGTATGATGTTGTTCCAGATTTCACAGGTGTATGGCGATGTGTTCATTCCTGAGTCCTCCGATACGGAACTCTTGTTAGAGGTAGAAACCTTACCGACCAAGGCGGAAGTGATGCAACATGTTTCCGATCAGATGGATTTGGCCATACCACTTTTACCCGAAATGCGTCCCAACGAACGTACCGATTTAAAAGGAGGGGTGACTAAATATACTGCCTTGGCGATTAAGGCCTTGGCAAACCAAGAGTTGGAAAATTACCAAGCAGTTGCCGATGCCACAGGACAGATTATAGCTTCGGGCAAGTTCAGTCTTTACCCAGATTTCTATGAGCTATTTAAAACTCCGGGCAAGTTGAGCGACGAGAGTATACTCGACCTGCAATATTCCGATTTTAATCAAGGGGAAGGTGATCGATTCGCCCATTTGTACGCTCCTTACGGTTCGGTAAACTGGACACCCGCAGTAGAAGGGGCCGCAAGTGGATGGGGTTTTTATGAACCTAGCTTCAAGTTTATCAAATTTATGTTAGACCGTGGCGAAACCGTTCGTTTAGAGACTAGTGTGCTCTTTACGGATCGAGGTATTGCCGAATTACAAACCGATGCGGCCTATTCCGATTTACCTTCTTTTATGACCAATGTTACTAGGGACGGTGATAAAATAAACGATTTTTCCAGAGGCTATTTTTCAAGTGGGAAACACTATCTGCCGTCCAATCAGCTAATTGCGGGAAGAACCGCCTATGGCAGTAATAAAAACTATAACGTTATCCGTTATGCCGAAATTCTACTGATGTATGCCGAAGCATTAAAGCAAGGGGCTTCAAGTTCTGTAATGACTGCCGACCAAGCGGTAAACTTGGTACGGGAAAGAGCCGGAATGCCTGCTTTGTCCGGTGTGACCTTAGATCAGATCGTAGATGAAAAGTTTGCCGAACTCGCTATGGAATGGGGAAAACGTTACTACGATATGCTCCGATTGAAAAAATACGATGAGCTAAGCTATGACGGACGAACCTTTACGGAAGACAAGAAATACCTTCCTTATCCACAGCCGCAAATTGATCAGTTTCCTGTATTGGACAATTAATCGAATCAACTAACAAATCAGAAAGATGAAAAATATCAAAAACCTAGTATCGTGCCTGATGGTCGCTACACTTTTTTACAGCTGTGACCAAGGTATCGATGCCTTAACAGAAGTCGACCCAGGGGCAGATGCCTCGGCCCCGACCATTACTATTACGTCACCTGCCGAAGGCGCTGCCGTAAAAGTGAATGAAGAATTGGCAACCATAACCGTTAGGTTTCAGGCCGAAGACGATATAGAATTGGGTTCGGTAGAAGTATTGCTTGACGGAACAAGAATAGGCAACTACAATACTTTTAAAGATTACCGCAAGTTGATCGTAGATGATTTAGTATACGACCAACTTGAAGATGGAGCGCATCAACTTACGGTTATAGCCAAAGATTTAGACGGCAAATCGACTAGTGAGGTGATCAATTTTACCAAAGAACCGGCCTATATATCAAAGTACCCTGGAGAGATATTGTACATGCCCTTCGATGGAGGATATGTCGACCTGCTGAGCTTTGAAGAGGCCGAACAAGTGGGGTCTCCGGCGATCAGTGAAGAAAGTTTGGCCGGAAGTGGGGCGTATGCCGGCGCTGAAGGGGCTTATCTTACCCTAGACTCCGAACGATTTAAGAATACGGAGTTAAGTGCCATTTTTTGGGTAAAATTAAATGCGATGCCCGACCGTGCCGGTATTTTGGCCATGAGTCCGCCGCTCGATGATGCAGGAGGAAATGTACTGACCAGTGGTTTTAGGTTCTTTCGTGAGAATGCCAATGGCCAACAGCGTTACAAGTTAAACGTAGGGGAAGGGGACAAGAATACTTGGTTTGATGGAGGTGAAGCTGCGGAAGTAGACCCAGCTTCGGAAGAATGGGTAAATCTTGCCTTTACCATTTCCGGTTCGGAAGCCGTGGTGTATATCGATGGACAAATTGTTTCTCAAGGACCTTTGGGAGGAATCGACTGGAATGATGTCAATGTACTTTCCATAATGTCGGGAGAACCTAATTTTTCGGGATGGAACCATAAATCGGACCTAAGCTTAATGGATGAGTTGCGCATATTTGACCGCGCGATTACCCAAGATGAAATCAGACAGATCATTCAAGATGATTCGGGTATCGTCGTTTCTGATTACCCTCCCAATTTTCCGGGAGAGATGTTCTACATGCCTTTCGATGGTACCTATAAAAATTTGTTTACTGACATAGCGGCTGATCTTGTCGGCACCCCTAGTTTTTCTGAGGATGATGTGGTTGCCGGTGATGCTTCTTACATGGGTGCTACGGATTCTTATTTGACCGTTCCTTCAAACGGATTGACTCCCGATGCGTTTAGTGCTACACTTTGGTATAAAGTGGATGCCTCATCGGGTAATGGGGGCATCTTGGTAATGAGTCCTGAAGACACTGAAAAAGAGGGCTTCCCCGAAGTGCAAAATTTAAGGACCAGTGGTTTTCGTTTCTTTAGGGAAGGTGATGCTACAAGACAGGTCTTTAAACTGAATGTTGGTACCGGTGAATCTGACGTATGGCTCGATGGGGCAGATGCGGCAGCTATAGATCCGACAACGGCTGGTTGGGTTCATTTGGCATTTTCTATCTCAGAAAGCGATGCCGTACTCTATATTAACGGAGAGATCGTTGCCCAGAATAGCGTAGATGGCGGTATCGATTGGTCGGGTTGCGATATACTTTCAATAGGATCGGGAGCACCTAGGTTTACCGAATGGGGCCACTTGTCCAACGAAAGCCTGATCGATGAACTTCGGTTTTTTGATAAGGCCTTGACCCAAGAAGAAATACAGGGGATTATGAACCACAATTTGTAATTCCCAAGAAAACCTGTCTGAAAATCACTTTAAAAAAATATATGAGATTAGTTTTATTGGCCCTGATCATGGGCGCACTTTCACTAGGTTGCGGAGGCAATCCTTCTAAAAAAGACCAACAAGAGGTAAAGGCCGATCAAGAACTGACCGATGACCAATTGTTCGACTTGATCCAAAGGCAGACTTTTGATTATTTCTGGGATGGAGCCGAACCTACTTCGGGTTTGGCCCGGGAACGCATCCACATGGACAATGTGTACCCTGCTCACGATAAGGATATCATTACTACGGGAGGTTCGGGCTTTGGACTTATGGCCATTCTAGTGGGGGTCGAACGGGGATTTATTACCCGTGAAGAAGCTCTCGAACGCTATGAAAAATGTGTTTCCTTTCTCGAAACCTCCGATAGGTTTCACGGAGCTTGGCCCCATTGGCTTATGCCCGATGGAAAAATGACCCCCTTTAGCAAGAAGGATAATGGTGGGGATTTGGTTGAAACCGCTTTTCTGGTCCAGGGCCTATTGACCGTTAAGGAATACTTTGAAGTCGGTAACGCGCGTGAAAAGAAACTGGCGGACCGCATTCAAAAACTTTGGGAAGAGGTCGAATGGGACTGGTATACCAAGGGTGGGGAGAATGTGCTCTATTGGCATTGGTCTCCTGAGTACCAATGGGAAATGAATTTTCCGGTAGGAGGATATAATGAAGCCTTGATCATGTACATTCTGGCTGCAGCATCGCCTACACATCCTATCGGTAAAGAGGTCTATGAGCAAGGATGGGCCCAAAATGGGAAAATTATGAACGATACGACTTTTTATGGCCTTCGAACGGTACTGAACCATTACGAGCATGATAGGTCTCCTGTAGGCCCCATGTTTTGGGCACATTATTCGTATTTGGGACTTAACCCCAAAGGACTAAGGGATCAATATGCCGATTATTGGAAGCTGAACGAAAACCACGCCCTGATCCAATACCGCCATGCGCTTGAAAATCCACATGAATATAAAGGCTATGGAAAGAATCTTTGGGGCTTGACCTCTAGCTATTCGATGAAAGGATATGCGGGTCATAGGCCCGATAGGGACTTAGGGGTCATCTCTCCTACGGCCGCCCTTTCGTCCATGCCTTACACGCCTCAACAGAGCAAGGATTTTTTACGGTATATGTATGCCGAACAAGACTCCTTGATCGGAAAATACGGGCCCTATGATGCCTTTAGCCTTGAAAACAAATGGTACGTACCTCGATACCTAGCCATCGACCAAGGACCTATTCCGGTGATGATCGAAAACTATAGAAGTGGACTCCTATGGAAGCTTTTTATGAAGAATGCCGATGTTCGAAAGGGATTGAAAAAATTAGGGTTTAGTTCTGAAAACAGTGATGATGAGTAGAGCATTGGGTTTCGTTTTGGTGTTTTTGGTTTTTGCTTCTTGTACTTCGGATGATGCAGATGGTGGTGCAATCGGGGTTTCCGAACTTCCAGAAGTACCCGAGGAAAATGAACCTGAAATAGAAGTGGAGTTGACCGATGGGGAGCTTCTCGACCTAACCCAAAAAGAAACCTTTAAGTATTTCTGGGATTTCGCCCAGACCGAATCGGGTGCCGCCCGCGAAAGGTATCATCCCCAAGACCCGTCAAACGACCCTAATACGGTAACCGTTGGGGGAACGGGCTTTGGCCTTATGGGGATTTTGGTCGCTATGGAAAGAGGTTTTGTGTCCCGTATCGAGGGAGTTGAAAGACTGGAGAAAATCATTTCTTTCTTAGAAGGTGCCGATAGGTTTCACGGGGCATGGCCCCATTGGTTGGATGGACGGAACGGGAATACCCTTCCCTTTAGTGAAAAGGATAATGGCGCCGATTTGGTGGAAACTTCCTTTTTGGCACAAGGGCTGATCTGTGTAAAAGAATATTTGAAAGAGGGCAATTCCGAAGAACAAGTAGTGGCCCAAAAAGCCGATGAACTTTGGAAAGCTGTTGAATGGGACTGGTTTACACAAAATAAAAACACCTTGTACTGGCATTGGAGTCCTGATTTCGGTTTTGATATCGGTCTTGAGTTGAAGGGGTATAATGAAGTGCTGATTACCTATGTCATGGCAGCGGCTTCCCCTGATTACCCCATTGCCAAAGAAGTGTACGAAAACGGCTGGGCCTCTAATGGGGCGATTGCCAACGGGGCTTCGACCTACGATATTCCACTCATTGTCAATCATGCAGGTAGTTCCTCAAAAGGCGGGCCATTGTTCTGGGCACACTATTCCTATATGGGCTTAGACCCTAGTAACTTGGCCGATGCCTTTGTGAATTATGCGGATGCCACGCTAAACCATGCCAAGATCAATCATGCCTATTGTGTGGATAACCCCAAGAATTATAAAGATTACGGTAAAGATTGTTGGGGGCTTACGGCCAGTTATAGTAGAAATGCAGATGGAAGTTTAGGCTATAATGCGCATAGTCCCTCAAATGACACGGGGGTGATTTCCCCTACTGCGGCTTTAAGCTCTATGCCCTATACACCAGAGGAATCCATGAGGGCGCTACGGTATTTTTATAGCAACAAGGACGAACTTTTAGGTCCGGCCGGTTTTTATGATGCTTTTAGTCCCCAATACAATTTCTGGGTAGCCGATGCCTATTTGGCCATTGACCAAGGTCCTATTTTAGTAATGATAGAGAATCATAGATCGGGATTGCTATGGCGGCTCTTTATGCAAAATGAAGATGTGCAGCGCGGACTCGATAGTTTAGGTTTTACCTATTAGGAATTCACTTTAAGAATAAACGAATACCCCGTGGGAATCGGTTTAAACTGATTTGTCAAAGGGATGGTTTTGCCAAAATCTAATTTGATATAAAATATAAATAACAGAAAATGAGGAATATAAAGAGAAGAATCTGTTTTTTGACGCTTGTACTCGGCTTTTCGACTTTTGTGCGCTCCCAAGAAACGATAGAAGCGGTGGAGCAGCTTCTATCCCAAATGACCTTGGATGAAAAAATCGGCCAGCTCAATCTATTGACTCCTGGAGGGGGCATTGCTACAGGTTCGGTAGTGAGTGAAAATGTAGAGGCAAAGATCAAGGCGGGCCAAGTAGGTGGACTTTTTGGGGTTTCCGGGCCTGAAAAAGTAAGGCAGGCCCAAAAAATAGCCATTGAAAATTCACGGCTAAAGATTCCCTTGCTTATTGGCTCGGACATCATACATGGCTACAAAACGACTTTTCCCATACCCTTGGGAACGGCCGCTAGTTGGGATGTAGGGCTAATTCAAAAAATGGCGGAAACCGCAGCCAAGGAAGCTACGGCAGATGGAATCAACTGGAATTTCTCACCTATGGTAGATATAGCCCGAGATCCCCGTTGGGGGCGTATTGCCGAAGGTGCCGGTGAAGACCCGTATCTGGGGAGTGCCATTGCCAAGGCGATGATAAAGGGCTATCAGGGAAGCGATCTTTCAGCTCCTAATACGATGATGGCCACGGTAAAACACTTGGCCCTGTACGGTGCGGCCGAAGCGGGGCGTGATTACAATACCGTAGACATGGGCAGGTTGAAAATGTACAACCAATACTTACCGGTTTATAAGGCGGCGGTAGATGCTGGGGTAGGTAGTGCCATGACTTCGTTCAATGATATTGATGGGGTTCCGGCTTCGGGCAACAAATGGTTGATTACCGACCTTTTGCGGAACCAATGGGGTTTTGAGGGCTTCGTGGTTTCCGATTATACCTCGGTAAACGAGATGATTGCCCATGGGCTAGGTGATTTGCAGACGGTATCGGCTTTGGCCTTGAATGCGGGACTTGATATGGATATGGTCGGGGAAGGGTTTCTTACCACATTAAAGCAATCGGTAGCCGAGGGCAAGATTACCGAAGTGGCAATCACCGAGGCATGCCGTAGAATATTGACCGCCAAATATAAATTGGGACTCTTTGACGACCCCTATCGCTATTCCGATGAGAGTAGACCGGCAAAAGACATTCTTACGGATGGGAACAGAAGTTTGGCCCGTGAGGCAGCAAAGCGCTCTTTTGTACTGCTGAAAAAACAAGAAGATATACTTCCACTGAAGAAGAAGTCCAAAATAGCATTGATAGGGCCTTTGGCCAACAATAAGAACAATATGTTGGGAACTTGGGCCCCTACAGGTGACCCACAGTTGTCCGTTCCTGTTTTAGAAGGTTTCAAGAATGTGGCCCCAAAAGCAAAAATAAGCTATGCCAAAGGCGCCAATATTACAGATGACCCCGATTTGGCCCAACGGGCCAATGTTTTTGGAACACGGGTAGAAATAGACGAGCGCCCTTCTGCGGTCTTGTTGAAGGAAGCCTTGGATCTGTCAAAAGAAGCCGATGTCGTTGTGGCCGTAGTAGGGGAAGCCAGTGAGTTTAGTGGAGAGGCGGCCAGTAGAACCGATATTTCCCTTCCAAAAAGCCAAAAGCGACTTTTAAGGGAGTTGGCAAAGACCGGAAAGCCTCTGGTAATTGTCCTGATGAGCGGAAGACCATTGACCATTGCCGAAGAACTGGAACTTCCCGCAAGTATACTTCAAGTATGGCATCCCGGTGTAGAAGCGGGCAATGCTATAGCCGATGTGGTTTTTGGGGATTACAATCCCTCAGGAAAGTTAACGGCAACTTGGCCCAGAAACGTAGGGCAAATTCCAGTATATCACAGTATGAAAAATACGGGCAGGCCCATAGAGGGAGATAACTTCCAAAAGTTTAAATCGAATTATCTCGATGTGGAGAATACGCCGCTCTTACCTTTTGGGCATGGCCTGAGCTATACCGATTTCAGTTATTCGAATATCCAATTGAACAAAGATGAAATCGAACAGGGCGAATCGATTTCGGTTTCTGTAGAGGTGAGCAATACTGGCGCATATGACGGGGAAGAAGTGGTACAGTTATATCTACGGGATGTAGTACGTACGGTAACCCCGCCTATGCGCGAACTAAAGGGTTTCAAGAAAATATTCTTAAAAAAGGGGGAAACAAAAACCGTTGAATTGACCTTGCGGCCCGAAGACCTGAAGTTTTATAACGCTGCCTTGGAATTTGTTGCAGAACCAGGGGAATTTGAAGTTTTTGTGGGAACCGACGCTACGGCAGATTTAAAAACATCCTTTAGATTAAAATAGCCTCAATCAGTTTACTATGCTTTTACGATCACCCTTCATATATGTATTTTTTGCCTTTGCTTTTATAGCTTGTAAAGAGAATCCCCCACACGCGGAAGAGACGGTGCCAAAGACGAATATTCTGTTCATCATGGCCGACGACCATGCTATTCAGGCCATAAGTGCCTATAATCATCCGATTGCACAATTGGCCCCTACACCGAATATAGACCGGCTGGCCAAGAACGGGGCCTTTTTTACGCATAGTTATGTAACGAATTCCATTTGTGGTCCAAGTCGGGCGGTTATTCTTACCGGTAAGCACAGTCACCTGAATGGGTTTAGACAGAACGGAGACCATTTTGACGGTAACCAAACCACCTTGCCAAAAATACTCGGACAAGCAGGTTATCAGACCGCTTTGATTGGAAAATGGCATCTAGACAGCGCACCCCAAGGCTTCGATTACTCCAAGGTACTCGTAGACCAAGGGAATTACTATAATCCTGATTTTGTTCAAAATGGGGATACCACAAGGGTGGAAGGCTATGCTACCGACATCATAACCGAAGAAGCCTTGAGCTGGTTGAAAGATCAACGAAAGGATAGTCTTCCCTTTTTTATGATGGTGCATCACAAGGCCCCACACCGCAACTGGATGCCCGCCTTACGTCACTTGAATAAATATGACTCCGTAGAGTTTCCCCTTCCCGATACCTATTTTTCTTCCTTTAAAAAGCAAAGGGCGGCAGAAGCGCAATTACAGACCATTTATGATGATATGTACGAAGGGCATGATTTAAAAATGACCCAAGGGTACGGCAGCACCGAATTGGCTCACAACCCATGGACAACCGATTTTGAACGTATGTCGCCCGAACAGCGCAAGGCTTGGGATAAGGCCTATTTGCCCAAAAACAATGCTTTTCATAAGGCAAAGCTGGAAGGAAAGGCCCTTGCCCAATGGAAGGGACAGCGCTACCTGCAAGATTACATGGCTACCATTGCCGCAGTAGATGAAGGTGTTGGTGAGATTTTAGATTACCTAGAGGAAAGCGGACTCGATAAAAACACCTTGGTGGTCTACACTTCCGACCAGGGATTCTACTTGGGAGAGAACGGTTGGTTCGACAAGCGCTTTATGTATGAAACCTCCTTTGGTACACCTTTGTTGATGCAATTGCCAGGCACGATTCCCCCTAATACCCAAATAGATGGCATGGTCCAAAACCTAGACTTCGCACAGACCTTTCTAGACTTTGCGGGGGTGACGGATAAAACTGAAGCCATGCAGGGGCAATCATTCAAAGGTTTGCTGGATGGAAGTATGGATCCCGATGATTTTCGTAATGTTATTTACTATCATTATTACGATTACCCCGCTTTTCATATGGTCAAGAAACACTATGGGGTTCGAACCAAACGGTATAAGCTCATGCATTTTTATGATGATATAGACAGTTGGGAGTTTTACGACCTATACAAAGACCCTAAGGAGTTGAATAATCTCATCGATGACCGAACCTATACTTCCATTATCGATCAAATGCATGATAAACTTGATAGCCTCCAAAAGGTGTACAAGGTAACGGATAGGGAATTCCAAAAAGCACCGAAAGAAGCCGTCGATAAGGCCTACAAACAATTCAAGCGGTTACGCGGTAAACCCTAAAGTTTGGGTTTGTTTTGAGTAGCGGGACTTCCTTTTTTTTATATGTTATCCTCTTCATAAATATATAAATGAAAGAAAGTCCTCTTTTTTACGACAAAAGGTCGAAACCAACCTATTGTGAAGTGTTTTAGAATCAACCATTTTATTGCCTACCTTCTTTTTTTTGTAGCCAGTACAGTATTTTCCCAACAAATTGAAAGGTCGATATTCATAACTGCAAACACAGCGGATGATAACGATTCGGGAGTATTGGAACATATCGTTTCAGAAGTGAACGGCCAAGCAACTTCATCTCTTCTTATTATAGGAAATGCAGTATCGAATAGCGATTTTAAGCAGACTGTCGCCCCTCAGCTTAAAGTTTTAAATGGTGCCAAGGAGGTATTGTTTATTCCGGGTTACAAGGAATGGGCAAAAGGGCATAAAGGCGTTAGGAACATTGAAGACTATATTCAAGACAATAGTAACGCCAAATTTTCCCCAGATGATGCCGAACCTATTAAGCATCATGATCTGGGCGAAAACGTAGAATTGATTACGGTAGATTCCCAATGGTTTTTAGAGGACTGGGATAAGCATGTGTATATCAATGAAGATTCTGAAATTCAGAATAGAACCTTATTCTTTTTGGAATTTGAGAACAGAATAAAAAAGGCACAAGGAAAAATCATTCTTGTAGCCATGTATCACCCTATAGAGACCAATAGCAAACAAGGACTGTTTAGAAATATTGGAGGGTTTTCTAGTCAAGATTTTCAGAATAAACAATATAGAACGCTCAGAAACAGGTTAAAAACCATAGCTCGAGGAGGAGAGAATGTAATTTTTTTATCGGGACAAGGAAGGAATCTACAGTATATAAAAGGAAGTGTCCCCCAAATTAATAGCGGTGCGGCAGGTAGTTTGGAAGCCGTTAAAAAAGGGGAGGAAGGCGATTTTTCCTTGAGAAAGAATGGATATGTCCGTTTAGATATAACAACGGATGGTGAGGTAATTGCACACTATGAAATACTTGAGAATGGAGCTGCTAAGGAAGTCTTTAAGACCATAGTCCTAAGGGGAGGTAAGGACCATACGGAATCATACGTTTTTAAGAAAAACTATCCTAGTACGCAATTGGCTTCCGTTTACACTAAAAAAGCAGCTACAAAAAGTGGATTTTACAAAGCACTTTGGGGAGAGCATTACCGCAATTTTTATGGTAAGGAGGTGAATGCACCCGTAGTTTTATTAGATACTTTAATGGGAGGGTTAACGCCTGTAAAACGTGGCGGTGGGCAGCAATCAAAATCTTTACGATTAGTAGATAAAACAGGTAAGCAATATGTGATGCGTGCCCTAAAAAAGAGTACCATTAAATTTCTACAGGCCAACGCTTTTCAAGAAACTTACGTTGGCGATGTTTTAGACGGTACGGTCGTAGATAAGTTCTTGGCGGATTTTTACACCACTTCTAACCCATATACTCCTTTTGCCATTGGAAGTCTTTCTGCGGCAGTTGGAGTAAACCATACGAATCCGGTATTATACTATATCCCCAAACAGAAAGTATTGGGGAATTACAATGATGATTTTGGCGATGAATTGTATATGATCGAAGAGCATGTAGGGGATACACAAATAGAATCCGAAAGTTTTGGAACGCCTGAAGATATATTGAGTACGGCCGATGTTTTGCAGGAAATAAATAAATCGGGAAAATCGGTTGTAGACGAGCCTTCCTATATAAGAGCTAGGTTGTTTGATATGCTCTTGGGAGATTGGGACCGCCATGAAGATCAATGGCGTTGGGCACTTTATAAAAATGAAGATGGCACGGAGTATTGCAGTCCTATCCCAAGAGACCGTGATCAGGCATTTTCTAAATATGACGGTACACTAATCAGTACCCTAACCCGACTTATACCAGGTTTGCGTAAAATGCAAACGTATGACGAGGAGCTAAGAAGTGTAAAATGGTTTGCATCATCGCCTTATCATTTAGATTTGACATTGATACATGCATCAGATTGGGACGAATGGGAAAAGCAGGCCAGTCATATTCAAAATGGGCTTACCAATGCGGATATAGAAAAGGCTTTTGAGGCTATTCCTAAAGAAGTAAAGGGGCCCGTAATAGAAGATATTAAAGTGAAGTTGCAAGGCAGGCGGGATAACCTTATGGAAATCGCTAAAGCGTATTACTTATATCTCAACAAATTTCAGGTAGTTACCGGTACCCAAAAAGCCGATGATTTTACCATAACTAGGTTGCCCAATGGAAAAACCTCCTTAAAAATAGACCGGAAGGATTTAGGGATTTTAAACCATACGTACTCAAAAGATATTACCAAGGAAATATGGCTTTTTGGTTTAGACGGCAAAGATACGTTCACGATAGAAGGAGAGGGAGACCATCCTATTAAAATTAAGATTGTTGGGGGGAAGAAGAATGATACCTATGATTTTAGAAACACCAAAAATGTAAAGTTATACGATTACAAGGACAAAGAGAATACTATAGTGAACAAACGCTCTAAGAAGTGGCTGGTAAATGATTATGAATTAAATAATTACGACCATAAAAAAGTAAAGTACAACTTTAATCAATTACTTCCTGTACTAGCTGTGAATCCAGACGATGGACTCAAAATTGGTGTAGTAAGTAACCACACTTCCTATAGTTTACAACGCAATCCTTTCACTTATAAGCATAGTATTAATGCGGCCTTTTACACCAGTACTTCAGGTTATGATTTATCGTATAGCGGGGAGTTTTCGAACATATTCCACAACTGGAATTTTGGCATAGAAGGTTTATATACCAGTCCTAATTTTGCACAAAACTTTTTCGGTTTCGGAAATGATACGGAATACGATAATGATGCGGTAGACTTAGATTTTAACCGGGTGAGGATTCGAAAGTTTAAAGCTGCGTTGGCATTAAAATGGGAAGGAATTAGTGGTGGCTCCTTTTATTTTAAACCTTTGATAGAATCTTTTAGTGTAGAAAATACCCAAGATCGATTTGTAGAGGAATTTCCTGTAGACAACACTATGTTTAACCGGCAAACTTACGGAGGAATAGAGGCCGCTTATAATTTTAAAAATAAAAATAGTAATGCTTTCCCTACCTTAGGACTAGATGCAGGATTAACAATAGGTTATAAAACCAATATTGATAATACGGAGTCCGATAATAGTTTCGCCTATCTGCAGCCCAAGTTAACGGTAAATCATAAGTTAACAAAAAGCGGAAGCATTGTTTTGGCAACAGAGTTGGGAGGAGAGGCCCTTATAGGTGATGACTTTGAGTTTTATCATGCTGCAACCATAGGAGGCAATAAAAGTCTAAGAGGTTTTAGAAATGAACGCTTTACGGGAAAACAATCCTTTTATCAGAATACAGACCTTAGGTTTCCGTTAGGTGGCGTGCGAACGAGCCTTGTTCCGTTTAGATTTGGGGTTACCGGCAGTTTCGATTATGGTAGGGTTTGGACCGAAAATGATATCTCCAATACATGGCACAATTCCGTTGGAGGTTCGCTTTGGCTCATTGGCGCAGAGGCATTTACAACTAATTTAGGTTATTTTAGTAGTGCAGACGGCGGGCGAATTGTATTCGTGCTCGGCTTTTCTTTTTAATATTTAAAAACTCATCTTATGAAAAAACCAATTGCAATTGCCCAAGTATCATCCTTAGAAAATAAGAAACCGGAACACGCACTGGTCAACGGTTTGGATTTGGTTATCGTAAAATTTGACGATGATATTTCTGTATTGTACGGTAGATGCTTGCATAGGGGAGCTTTGATGTCAGACGGCCATGTAGATGGCCATAATCTTATCTGTGGGGTTCACGGTTGGGATTATAGAGTAGATACCGGGGTCTCGGAATACAATAATGCTGAGGTTTTACATAAGTTTTCTACTAAAATTGAAGGCGACAGTCTTTTTGTAGATGAGGAAGAGATCGATGCCTATTTGGTAGATAGTCCACAGCCCTTTAACAGGGATGCCTATTTAGGCGCTTACGCAGATACCCATCCTGAAGAGACAGAACCTTATACGGGGTATATAAAAGAGTTAGCTACTAACGGATTGAAGAATCTGGGTCACCATGGTTTTTCCGCATCTATGGGAGTGGATAGAAATACCTTGCCAAAATGGAACGATATTCAATTTTTGCCGGCCCAATTGGCGAGCAGGCCTTTGCTAGATGAAGACGGTGTGGCAACAAAGGTAGTGATCGGACCTAAAGCAAAGAAACCATTGACCTTAGATATTCCGTTGTTTGTCAGTGATATGAGTTTCGGCGCCTTATCGCGCGAAGCTAAAATAGCATTGTCAAAAGGTGCGCAATTAGCGGGTACGGGTATTTGTTCGGGAGAAGGCGGAATGCTGCCTCAGGAACAGGAAAATAACAGCAAGTATTTTTACGAATTGGCTTCGGCAAAGTTTGGATTTACTTGGGATAAGCTAGACAAAGTTCAAGCTTTTCATTTTAAAGGCGGACAAGGAGCTAAAACAGGTACGGGTGGTCATTTACCAGGTGCTAAAGTAAGTAAGGAAATTGCTGAGGTAAGAGGTTTAAAAGAAGGAGAGACTGCAATTTCACCAGCCACTTTCCCAGATTTTCATGGTGTAGATGACTTCAAATCTTTCGCAGCGCAGGTAAGAGAGCGTACAGGGGGTATACCGATTGGATTCAAAATTGCAGCAAGTCATATAGAAAAAGATATTCAATTTGCATTAGATGTGGGTGTCGATTATATCATTTTAGATGGTAGAGGGGGAGGTACCGGTTCTGCGCCTACCATTTTAAGGGATAATATCAACATACCCACTATACCCGCTTTGGCAAGGGCAAGAAAGTATCTGGACAAAGTCGGTGCAACTGACGTAACTTTAGTAATTACCGGAGGCTTGCGAATTGCGGAAGATTTTGCAAAGGCCTTGATGTTGGGTGCAGATGCTATTGCGGTTTCCAACTCGGCTTTACAGGCTATCGGTTGCTTGGGTATGCGGGCCTGTGGAAGCAATAACTGTCCGGTAGGGATCGCTACACAAAAAGAATCGCTGCGCAGTAGGTTGATAATTGAGTCTTCGGCAAAACAATTACACAACTATTTCGATGCAACAAATAACTTGATAAAAGTGGTCGCAAGAGCTTGTGGCCATGATGATGTTTCAAAATTCAACTTTGATGACCTCGCTACGTACAATTATGATATGCATAAACTAACCGGAATTAATTACGCCGGTGTAAACGCCTAAAAAAATAACTATGGAAAAAATGATGCATTTAGCAGCACAATATTTAGCTGCGGCAGGAATAAGTTTTGTAGAGAAGAAGGCAGATGATAGCCATACGAATCTTGGGTGGTCAATTGATAAACAAGGTCTAGAAACACACCCGTTATCAATAGATGGCGATGTTCTTGCCTTAAACTATAATACCTTTTCCTTAGAATGGAATTCCCCTAAGAACAATGCTTCTTTTGCACTGGATGGAAAAACCCATGAGCAAGTATTGGAGTGGCTAACGAATTCGGCGGATGCATTTTTGGGTAAGAAGTATACCTATGATTTTCATTATGACCTGCCGTATTCAATTGATGATTCTTTCACCTTTAAACTAGATGCGCATAAATTAAAGGAGCTTACCGGTTTAAGGACTTTGGCGCAATCTAGTTTAGAAAAGACACTTGAGGCAAATGGTTTATCATCAGACATCCGTATTTGGCCCCATCACTTCGATTCAGGTGCTTACGTTATTATCTCTGATGATTTGTCTATTGGCTTTGGTTTAGCTGTACCCGATACGATGATCAATGAGCACTATTTTTATATCAGCGGATACAAAGGTCACGATGGCATAGAAACATCAAATTTTACTTCGCTTTCTATGGGTGAATGGAAAAACGAAGGATTTAAAGGAGCAGTTTTACCGGCTACAAAAATTAACGAAGCTCAAGTCGTACATTTTTTTACGGAAGCTATCAATACCTATAAAAAGTAAATATGCAGGTAACCAGTCTTTCATTAGAAGCCTTTAAAGAGATGGATTATTGGGCAGTTGAAAAATATAAGCTGTCCATTGAATTGATGATGGAAAATGCCGGACTTCAATTAGCCAGATTAGTCGCTAAAAAGGCAACTCAGAGTTCAGTCGTCACAATTGGTGTGGGTAATGGAAACAATGGTGGTGGCGGATTGGTAGCAGCCCGTAGACTGGCTGCTTGGGGGTTTAAGGTGTATTTAGATGTGGTAGTGCCTATTACCAAAGACCTGCCCAAAACACAATTGGAACGAGCCTTGTTATTCGGGGCTAAAGAAGGCATACCGGAAACAACGGATATTTGGGTAGATGCCTATTTAGGGTTTTCACAACGGTTACCCTTGTCAGATGCCTTTGCCAAAAGTATTGGGCTGGCCAACGCATCATCGGCATTTAGAATATCATTGGATATTCCCATCGGTATTTCCAAAAATGGTGAGTTATCGGGATTTGAAGCAGACCAGGTAATGACCTTGGCGGCGCCTAAAACGATATTGGAGCAATTGCCAAGTGGCATAGAAGTGTTTGTGGCCGATTTGGGAATCCCTAAGGCTGTTTATAGACATTTTAATGTAGAGATGCCTGATTTTTCAAAGAATCAACTAATCGCTTTATAATACGATATGAAAGACGCTAAGGCGAAAGCAAAAATAATCGATACGCAATTGATTGCCGAACTGGGAATTGATAAGGAGAAGCTAAAAGAACTAAAGAAGAAACTTTTAAAAGTAGAACCGCGCTCGGAACGGGGTGCGGAAACTTTGTTTCGCTTGGTATCTAGAAACCAGTATACCTTGAATACCATGATCGATAGAAAATCGAACATTCTTATTTCCATCAACGCCCTTATTCTTTCCATTATCTTGGGAACGGTACTCACGCAATTGGACAAAGACCCGCATCTTATATTTCCGGCGATCATAATGTTGGGAACCAATCTCATCTCTATCGGGTATGCCATATTTGCTACGAGACCCGAACTTACACACGGAAATAAGGCAACGAACAACCTTTTGTTCTACGGTAATTTTAATACCATGGAAGAAGAGCAGTACACCGAAGAGCTCACCAGCTTAATGTACAAAGGAGACGAACTTTACAAGACCATAGCAAAAGATACTTTTCATTTGGGAAAGACCATAGATAAAAAATTCAAACTCCTTAGAACCTCTTTTCATGTCTTCTTGGTGGGCATCGTCTTAGCGGTGATAGGGTTCATTATTTGCCATATTATGTTTGCCTTTTAATTTAGTAATTCGGGCTTGGTAGGGATCCTGAAACAACGTTCTTCCCCTAAATAAAGCGGATCCCCATATTTTTCAGACCAAAAGCCATCGAGGATGTCCTTGCTGATGCATTGGTATACGGCAACGCCCTTGTAAATATTTTGGTCTTCGCCGACATACCTGAAGTTTATAACAAGGATATTGTTTTTGAAAAAGCCGGTACCGGCTTGCTCTTGCTTCGCGCCGATAGTCCATTTGGCAACGATTCTGGCATTCCTGTCTAAAGATAAAACCAGTTTTCCTTTATACGAATGCGGTTCGGCATCTTGATTGCTTCCTATAATCGAATACTCGCCAACGAGGTCCTGAACGGTCATATCATTTTCTTTGGAGCGCAAAACTATTGAAAATTTAGTTGGGCTTTTTTCCTATCCTAGAATTTAAATTCCCCATTGCAATGCCGATATCTCTTGTTCTATCTATATTTCAATATATTTAGGGGGAAAGTAGTCGTGCCTTTTTTTAGAAGACCATAGGGAAAGATGTGAGAACACCTCCGGTCTTGGGTTCTCGATCTAAGATTACGGAGAAAAAAATATAGAGATAATGAAAAACGGAATAATGACCCTGGTGGCCCTTGGCCTAATTTTGATAGGTTGCAAAGAGAAAAAACCGGCAGGAGAAGTACCGGAGGCTAAAGGTCAAACGAAACCTAAAAATGTAGTTTTTATTTTAGTCGATGATTTGGGGTGGAAAGATTTGGCTTGCTATGGTAGTTCCTTTTATGAGACGCCTAATATTGATAAGTTGGCGGCTCAAAGTAATCGGTTTACCAATGCTTATAGCCCCAATCCCGTTTGTTCGCCCAGTAGAGCGGCCCTAATGACGGGTAAATATCCCACTAGGGTAGGGATAACGGATTGGATTCCCGGTTATGAAAATAAAAACACCTTACTACAGGGGCCTGAAGACTTGTATGAATTGCCTTTGGAGGAAGTCACTCTTGCGGAGGTACTAAAGGAAGCGGATTATAAAACGTTTTTTGCAGGGAAGTGGCACTTGGGCGACACCGGTTTTTATCCGGAAGACCAAGGATTTGACATAAACAAAGGCGGTCATCACAAGGGGCGTCCGCCAGGAGGCTATTATTCGCCCTATAAAAACCCGAAACTTTCAGATGGCCCGGAAGGCGAATATTTAACCGACAGGCTTACTAATGAATCTATGGCGTTTTTAGAGGAGAATAAAGACCATCCGTTTTTATTATATCTATCCTATTACACCGTTCATACGCCTATTCAGGCCTCAAAAAAACACATAGCGAAATTCGAGGCAAAGAAGCAGGCCTTAAAAGATAGCGTGGCATTGTTCAAAAAAGAAGGAATAGGGCAAACGGTAATCAACCAATACAATGCAGCCTATGCTTCTATGGTATATGCACTGGATGAGAATGTAGGTAGGCTTCTGGAAAAAATGGAAGCTTTGGATATAATGGATAATACTTTGGTGATTTTTACTTCTGATAATGGAGGACTGACCACGCTTATGGCCAACCGAAAGGCGCCAACCAGTGTAAGACCGTTAAGAGCGGGTAAGGGCTGGGCTTATGAAGGAGGAATTAGGATCCCGCTTTTGATCAAGAGACCGGGACAAAAGCAGGGAAATGAAATTGATGCTCCTGTTATTAGTATGGACATGTTCCCTACAATCTTAAGCGAACTTGATTTGCCGCTTCGGCCAGATTTACATCAAGACGGAATCAGTCTTTCCCCCTTACTGGATGGAAAGGAAAATGTGTCCCATAAGAGTTTGTTTTGGGATTATCCGCATTATCACGGTAGTGGATGGACTCCAGGGCAAGCCGTTAGAAAAGGGGATTGGAAACTCATCTATTTTTATGAGGATGACCTCTATGAATTGTATAATTTGAAGGAAGATATCTCAGAGGAGCATAATGTGGCGCAAACCCGAGCAGATAAATTAGAAGAGTTGAAAGAAGCGTTAAAGTATTATAATGAAAAACTAGAGGCACCCAGGCCTACACGTAAATAAGGGCTTGGTTTTATAAATCCTCCTTTTGTAAGGTCTTGATATCAATGGCCAACCGGCTAACATCCTTGTCGCTTGTGCCGTTGTAAACACCCCGAATTCTATTCTTTTTGTCGATTAAAATAAAGTTTGGGGTATGGATAAAATCCTGTAACCCACCGTCCCCTTGATTTATCACGGCAAAGTAACTTTTACGGGCCAGCTCGTAAATGTGTTTTTTGTCGCCCGTGGTAATATGCCACTTTCCGTCAATGGCACCGTGTTTGTTGGCGTATTTCCTTAAAACCGATACGCTGTCAATTTCAGGGGTAACGGACATGGATAGAAACATCACATCATCGTCGTTCAGGAAGGCCTTTTGCAATTTTTTCATATGGTTGGCCATAATAGGGCAAATATTGGGGCACCGGGTAAAGAAGAAATCGGCCACGTAAATTTTGTCTTTGTAATTCTCTTGGGTAATGGGGGTATTGTTCTGGTCGATTAAACTGAAATTGGCGACCTTGTGCTTGTTTAAACTGCCCTGAATGGAAAGGTCTACTAATTCGGAATTGAAGTCGGTAGCGTTAAAAATAGGGAGTTTTTTCTCCGTGGAAAAAAGAAGGAATAAAAAAAGGCCAACGCAAATAGGTAGTAAGGCTATGGCGATAAAAGAATACTTCGTTTTTTTTGATGCACTCATGGCATTGTTAAATTTATAGTACCGATGTTTCGATTTTTATATCGGCATGCCCCAAGCCTTATAAAATTCGGCTTCAATGGTCTGGGCCTCCTCTTTTTTTTCCTTGGAGCCTTAAACTCTGGTAGAGCCCCATAAGTGACCATCCGTTTTGCCTTAAGTTATCTAAATTCTCGGTATAAGTCTTTTCGACTTTTTACTATTCATGATATCAATGGTTCGGTTGGTGTCTATTTCGATGTTAGAAAGTTTAACATGGGCATAGGACCTCCCTTTTGAAATCATCCCAATCTAAGTTGCACAGAACTATGTAATTACTAATATATTAATTAAATAAAAAAAACAATGCAGTTCTGTGTAAAGCGAAGTTTTTTATGTTCGCTTGACCCCGTTTTTTGTGTAAATGGAATAGGTGTAAACGAGAACAAGCCCTTTTTTGGGGCTTGTTCTTAAGTGCGTTAAAAGTGCAAGGTGTTAACCTTATATGGCTTGCGATAAAACAATTTAACGATTAGGGTTGATAAGAAGGTAGCTCAACAACGTATGATTCTACAGATTTGCCATCTTCGCTACCGCTCCAATCCGAACCAAAAAGTACGCGTGTTCCTGTGGGACTGATGACGGCATGTGGCTCACCCCAATAACCGAATTCGTCCTCGTCCGCCCTGTGGTGTCCAATACGGTATACTTCTACATTTCCAGGTTCAACCCGGGCTATGACCAATTCTTGGTCTAATAGTTTTTGTCCGTCTTTTTCAAAACCGACCATAGAGGCTGCGATCCATCCCGGATTTTTATGGGCTACGGCAGAAATATGCGTACCACTTTTAGGATAATCATACCCTAAATCTTCAGATATTACGGGGATACAATCGCCCGTATTCAAATCATAGGCAATGATATTGCCCAAACAGCCTCCACGCGGACCTTCGCCAAAACTCACTGAAAAATCGGTATCGCTTCCGTTGGCCATTTGACCCAAACACGAATGTTCGGGCTTATTTTTATTCAGTTGGGCCTTTAAATTGCCATTAGTATCGTATGAGGATACATTGTGGTAAAAAAGATTACCGCTTGGAGCAGGCATGGCGGCCGTATAATTAACATCGCCTACCTTGAGAAGGGTTAGTTTTTTGGTCGAAAAGCGATAGGAGTAGGTTTGGTCGTTATTACAGCGGAAACCGATAACATCTGAATCCCACGACATCATCTGTACATCGTTGCCCATACTGATGCTTCCGTTACAGCCTGTAAGTTCTTTAAGGTTTACCATGATTTCTTTGTTACCCGATGACACGGTATACTTGATAAAATCGTCGGTAGATTTATCGAGGTAATATAGAATGTCGGCTTCGTTAAAATCCCAAAACAGCTGCTCTAGGTCATCGGGGCGAACATCGTCGAGGTTTCTGATAAAGGCATAGGTCTTACCGTCTAGTAATTGATGTACGCCATTGGTCTGGTCGTATAGGATCATTCTGCTCTCATCGGCATTCCATGCTTGAATGGTACTGTACATGGGTTTAATGACACTACCGTTGCCGCCATTTGAGATTCTACGGATGATCGTTCCAAAGGATGGGTCGACAATGGTCTTTAAGTATTCGGGCTTTGCTACATCTTGCATGGGGTGTGGCTCTAAATCGTTAGCGATTAGTTCCGTAGCTACATCAATAGGGGTTTCGTTTTCGCCCTCGGTATTTTCATCGGTATCTTCCTCTTCCTCGGTGTTCTCTTCTTCGGTAGGGGTTTCCGTTTCTTGTTCCTCGGAATCGTCATTCGTAACCAAGCCTAAGTTGTCGTTCGTACAGCTTATAACACAGAAACCGATGCTTAATAAGAATAGATAAATCTTCAACTTTTTCATACAATTTTAATTTCGGGGTTTAAAGATGTACGAAATAAACGACGGTCTAGTTGTTGTATTATAATTTTTTTGAAGGAATAAGGGAGTGGTAAGCTGGTGATTTACTTCGTTTTATGCTTCTTCCTTTAGAGATTGGCAGGCGCATCAGGGCATTCCGACTTAATATAGGGCAGAATGAAGCGTAAGGATTTTTTTCAATAAAAAAAGCCCCGGAACATATTCCAGGGCTCTACTTTATATTGGGGTAATGTTCTTAGCTATTAAGCATAACCGGCATAACCAACATGGTTACATTTTCACCTTCGTCCAGTCCGTCGATAGGGGTAAGGATACCTGCTCTGTTCGGCAAGCTCATTTCCAAGGAAACATCATCGGAATTGAGATTGTTCAACATTTCGGTCAAGAATCGGGAGTTAAAGCCAATTTGCATATCGTCACCTTGGTAAGAACAGGTCAAACGCTCTTCGGCCTTGTTGCTGTAATCGATATCCTCGGCAGAAATATTCAATTCGGCCCCTGCGATTTTTAAACGTATCTGGTGGGTAGTCTTGTTAGAGAAAATAGCGACCCTTTTTACCGAGCTCAAAAATTGATTTCGGGCAATAGAAAGTACATTAGGATTCTCCTTAGGGATTACTGCTTCGTAGTTCGGATATTTTCCATCGATCAAACGACAGATAAGTTCGGTATTTTCAAAACTGAACTTGGCATTACTGTCATTGTATTCGATAACGACATCAGATTCGCTACCGGACAAAATTCCCTTTAAGAGTGTTAAGGGTTTCTTCGGCATTATAAATTCGGCTACTTGCGAAGCCGTAACATCCGTTCTTTGATATTTTACCAATTTGTGGGCATCGGTAGCGACAAAGGTTAGGTTTTCGGGTGAGAATTGAAAAAAGACACCGCTCATCACCGGCCTAAGGTCATCGTTACCGGCCGCAAATATGGTTTTGTCAATGGCCGTGGCCAAAATATCGCCGAGAAGGGTAGTTGAACTAGGGTTGGCCAGTTCAACGGCTTTCGGAAATTCGGCACCATCTGCATAGGCCAAGGCATACTTACCATGGTTTGAGCTGATCTCTACCGTATTGTTATCCTCTACAACAAAGGTCAAGGGCTGTTCGGGAAAAGTCTTTAGGGTTTCCAATAAAAGACGCGCCGGAACGGCAATGGTCCCTTGGTTGTCAGAATCCACATCCAGTACCGAACTCATTGTAGTTTCAAGATCCGAAGCGGAGACCGTTAGTTTATTGTTGTCAAGGTCGAATAAAAAATTATCTAAAATAGGTAGCGTGTTGCTATTGTTGATAACACCACCTAAAACTTGTAACTGCTTTAAGAGATACGTACTGGATACTATGAATTTCATAGGAGAATCGTTATTTCAATTTGTGGGATATAGTGTCTAAAAATGTCTCGAAATTAAACCAAGTTCCGAAAAACTCAGTGAAACAAAGATATTTGAAATGCATTTTTTACCGAAACAAACTTATTAACATCTAGGCCCCGTATTTGCGCTTTCTAAAATAGTTGAAAAATGCCCCAAAAAGAAGTGTCAATCCTACGGGAAGCCCAATATTTATTAGCTGCCAATAGCTTTTATGGTCGACAATCTTTTTGGCGTCCATGAGGGGTACGGCCACTTTTTTATTTCGAATGTTTATAAGTCCTTTTTCGTCTAAAAGGTAATTCATGGCGTTTATTAAAAATTCTTTGTTTCCATAATAGTTGTTTGTCCACTTGTCGTAACCCAATTCCAAGGGCCTATTGTTCCGTACCTGATTGCGTATGATGTCGCCATCCGAAATTACCAACATGGCATTCTCTTGACCTTGGTCAAGGGTGCCTTTCAAGGCTACCGGCTTGACCCGATTGGCGAATGCCGATGTAAATTTACCGTTGATAAGAACGGCCAAGGGGTTGTTGCCCTTGTTGTAGCGTTCTTTGTCGGGAGGGGTGTTTAGGTCTATAAGGTCTAGACTGATTTGCTTAGGTGTACCGTCTAATTTTGACAGGGGCGAACTCGACAGTAGTATGGTCTTTTTATTGCTATTGGCCAAGGTATCTATAGAGTTGGCAAATTGAAACCGTATGGCCTCAAGGTTATTGTTTATAGGATGGTCGTTTTTTGAAAAGACCATCGGGTGGTAATACCAAGGAACGGGATTGTACTGTGAATCGTTTCCTTCTCCCGATGCAATTACGATTTGGGTGAAATACATATCGTTCACCAAATTGCCGTTGACCCGTACACCGTACTTAAAGAAGAAATCGGTAAGGTTTAAGTCCCTCGGAAGCGCCATGGCCGTACCACTTTGATTAAAAAGGCTGTCCAATTCCATATTCACCTGGTCGATAAGCCACATCGACTTGCCCCCGTTTACGATGTATTGGTCGAGCACATATTTTTCGGCATCGGTAAAGGCTTCGGTAGGTTTGGCGATCAGGGCAAGGTCAAATTCCTTTAATTGGTCTAGGGTCCCCTGCGGATTGTTGGTCACCGAATCAAGTGTAATGGCACCTATATTATAATACTCACGAATGGAGGTGAGAAAATCAGCGATATAAATATCATCAAGTTCGCCATTCCCCTTTAATATGGCAATTCGTTTTTTCTCGGTAAGGTTTACCTTGGCAAATGCATCGCTAAAGGCATATTCCAAGTTCTGTACAGAATTGTTGACCCGGTCCTCGGTGGAGGCCCCTAACTTATTCTTGAGCAAGGGCACCTTAACGGTCTTGTTCTTATAGTTGACCATGGCCCAAGGAAAAACGATTTCTTGTGACACCTTGCCACTGTCCTCTACGGTAACTTGTGCGGGTTTTAGGCCCAATGCCTGTAGGTCGGTAAGTGTGCCTTCAATGTTTTCGGTATCTTCAAGCGGGTCTACAAAATTGAATTTTATATTGTTGTTCTTACTGGCGAATTCCTCCAGCAACTGGCGTGTCTCGGTCTTTAGTCTTAAGAATTCAGGAGGGAGGTTGCCCTCCAGGAGCACATCTACGATAACCGGTTGGTCAAAATTTTCTACCGTGTTCAAGGCTTCCTGCGATAGGGTATACCTTTGGTCTTCGGTAAGGTCAAAACGGGTATACACCCAACCGGAGGCAAAATTGATTATCAGTAGAACGATCAATGCGGCAACTACGCCAATAGCATTTTTCTTCATTATCGGTTTGTGTTTTTAAGCTTTTCTACCGTAAGAAAAAGAAAGAAAGCGGTCAAGGAAACAAAATAAACCAGGTCTCGGGTGTCGAGTACGCCCCGGGCAATACTCTCAAAGTGATGTTTCATACCCAATTTTTGAACAAAAACAACGGTTTCACTGGTATCCATAATGGTAGCCAGACCTTCAAAACCATAATACAGTATAAAACAAAGTACGAGCCCCGTAATGAAGGCTACGATCTGGTTTTCCGAGAGCGTAGACGCAAAAAGCCCCACGGCGGTATAACAGGCCATTAGGAATAGGGTCCCGAAATACGAACCTATGACCAGGCCCGTATCTATATTACCTGCCGTAGTGCCCAACTGGGATACGGTGTAAGCATAAAGCAAGGTCGGGATCAGGGCAATTACTCCCAAAGCCAAGGTGCCCAGAAATTTACCTAAAACGGTTTGCCAAAGGGTAAGTGGCTTGATAAAGAGCAATTCTAAGGTGCCTAGTTTTTTCTCCTCCGAGAAACTTTTCATGGTAATGGCGGGAATCAAAAAAAGAAAGACCCACGGGGCCAACAGAAAAAAGTTGCCCAAATCGGCAAATCCGTAGTCGAAAATATTGAACGGTCCCTTGAAAACCCATAGAAACAGTCCGTTGAGAACAAGAAAAAGGCCGATGACCAAATACCCTATGGGCGAAGTAAAGAACGATTGTATTTCACGTTTGAAAATGGCGAGCATATATAAAGCTTCTAGATTGTGGTGTATTTCTTCCGGTCGGTCTGAAATACAGCTAGGTTTGAGGTTGTTTTATGATGAAAGCTTAAAACCATGTCATCAAATTTATAAACAATTTCAATTTAAACCAGTATTTGTTCGATTCATTCTTAATCGGTTTGTAGGCGATTTCTATACAAAGCTAATGGTAACGGTATCCCTGTAATCGAGTCCGAGTAGGGTAGAGGCCCCACCTACGGTGTTCAGGTCACTTTTGTATATGGACAATTGCACATATCCGGCACTGTTAAAAAGGGCCAAAAGATCACCAGCTCCCTTACGCTGGCTTCTTTCTAGGTCAAAATTGATAATGTCACTATACTTATTATGTATTTTCTTGATTTTGGTCGTACGGGCGTTGAGTTCAAAATCGCGTCCCTTACGGTAGGCTTCAAAATAGTTCCTATGGATATTGGTCACCACGTTTCCGTAGTTGTCTATATAGATAACGCTGCCGATGATTTTGTTACCGTTATCGGTGGCGCTGGGGGCAAATTCCCTAAGCTCCTTCAATCCGTCAAAAGGCTTGCCCACAACTTCCAAGGTACCTCCACGGGCAATATGGCAGGCTACCTGTACAAAAACGTCAAGCACGGGAAAGGAACCGTGGCTGGGGTTGGGTATGTTCAGTTCCACGACTTTTTCGGGCTGGACCTCACTGGTAATGAGTCCGATCACCCCATTGTTGGCACTGATAAAATAATGGCCGTTTACTAGAACCGCAATATGTTGGTTTTCTGGGGTGGGTTCCGAATCTACACCAACGATATGTATGGTGCCTTCAGGAAAATGTTTGTAGGCATTCTCTAAGATATAGGCACATTCCTGAATGTTGAACGGACTTATATCATGGGAAATATCAACTATTTTTGCATCGGAGAGCTCTTTATAGATAGTTCCCTTAAGGGTACCGACAAAGTAGTCTTTTAGACCAAAATCTGTAGTAAGCGTTATAATCGGAGTCATGAATTCTTTTCATTTATATCAAGAAAAGTAGGTGTTAAACGAGCTTGGGAGGGTCGGACGATGAGGCGTGCAACGGTAATAACTACGCTAAACCGATATAGAAAGGAATGCAAGATGCTACTGGAAAATGTAAAAATCTGATTATTTAAGTTCGCTATCATACAGTAATGTTGATATGTTTTAGTTAGGCAAACTGAAATTTTCGTTAAGTTTGTTAAACAAAATTATAACAAAAAAACAGTCAGGCGAAATATTATGTTCACGGGCTCTCATTTTAACACCTCCACTTTTTGAACGAACTGATAATAGAACTTACAGAGATTAGCCCACGCGAATTTTTCGGGCAACAAAATCAAAATATAGATTTACTAAAAAAGTATTTTCCAAAGCTCAAGATCGTAGCAAGGGGAAGCAAAATTAAAGTCTACGGTGATGAAGAACTCCTCGAAGAGTTCGAACGCCGCTTTGATATGCTTACCGCCCATTTTGGCAAGTACAATAAATTAGACGAAAATAGCATTGAACGTGTGCTGACCAGCAATACGTCCCAAGACTATGAGTCTCCCGAGAACAGTGGGGAAACTTTGGTACATGGGGTTAATGGCCGTCTTATAAAACCACAGACCCTCAATCAACGAAGGTTGGTCGATGCGGCCAAGAACAACGATATGGTCTTCGCCATTGGCCCGGCAGGTACGGGAAAGACCTATACCGGCGTAGCCTTGGCGGTTAAAGCCTTGAAGGAAAAGCAGGTAAAGCGCATTATCTTAACAAGACCTGCAGTCGAGGCTGGTGAGAACCTAGGCTTCTTGCCAGGGGATTTAAAGGAGAAATTAGATCCCTATATGCAACCTTTGTACGACGGACTTAGGGATATGATACCTTCGGAAAAGCTGGCCCACTTGATAGAGAACGGAATCATTCAAATAGCCCCATTGGCCTTTATGCGCGGACGTACCTTGGATAATGCCTTTGTTATTTTGGATGAGGCCCAGAACACGACCCATGCACAAATGAAAATGTTCCTTACCCGTATGGGAAAGAACGCCAAATTTATGATTACCGGTGATCCCGGACAGATCGATTTGCCGAGAAGGGTGATTTCAGGACTCAAGGAAGCCCTTTTGATCCTTAAAAATACCCAGGGTATTGAAATTGTTTATCTCGACGATAAAGATGTGATTCGTCATAAGCTGGTAAAAAAGGTGATTGACGCATACAAGAATATAGAACACCAAAATTAATACGAAACCCTCTTTTAATAGAAAATTACCCGCATAGAATGAGCAGTACCATTACAGATACGAATTTTGAATTTCCTGGCCAGAAAAGTATTTACAAGGGCAAGGTACGTGAAGTATATGAACTTGATAATGGAATCTTGGTCATGGTTGCCACCGATCGCCTATCGGCCTTTGATGTGGTGATGCCCAAAGGTATTCCTTATAAAGGGCAGATCCTGAATCAGATCGCCACTAAAATGATGGATGCTACCAAAGATATCGTTCCCAATTGGTTAATGGCTACGCCAGACCCCAATGTAGCGGTAGGGCATGCCTGTGAACCTTTCAAGGTGGAAATGGTCATTAGGGGCTATCTTTCGGGGCATGCGGCCCGTGAATATAAAGCAGGTAAGCGTATGTTGTGCGGCGTGGCCATGCCAGAGGGAATGAAGGAAAACGATAAATTCCCCAACCCCATTATTACCCCGGCTACCAAGGCTGAAATGGGAGATCACGATGAGGATATTTCTAAAGAGGATATTTTAAAAAGAGGTATCGTCTCTAAGGAGGATTATGAAGTTTTAGAGCAATATACACAAGCCCTTTTTGAAAGGGGTACCCAAATTGCGGCCGAAAGAGGACTCATACTGGTAGATACCAAATACGAATTCGGAAAGACCAAGGACGGTAAGATTGTTTTGATAGACGAAATCCATACGCCCGATTCTTCGCGTTATTTCTATGCCGACACCTATGCGGAATTACAGGAAAAAGGCGCGCCCCAAAAACAATTGTCGAAAGAGTTCGTACGCCAATGGCTTATTGAAAACGGCTTTCAGGGGCTTGAAGGGCAAACCTTGCCCCATATGACCGATGAGTATATAGAAACGGTTTCCGAACGTTATATCGAACTGTACGAAAACATAACGGGCGAAGCTTTTCAAAAGGCCGATATATCGGATATCCAAACCCGTATTGAAAAGAACGTGTTGGCTTATTTAAAGGCTTGAAGGCCTACTTCAGTAGTTTTTTAACCGAAAAATTTTTCTTTGTTTTTAATTTTTGCAGAATCTTCATAAAGGCAATGGCGGTAATGTAGGCATCGCCTAGTGCCGTATGCCGGTCTTTTTTGGAGATATCGAATTTTTCGGCCAGCTCATCGAGTGAATATTGGGGCTTGACCGGTAACAGTGGCGATTGGATCAGGGTTCGCTTGTAAAGGACGGAAGTATCGAGAAACTTGTTCTTTAGGTCGGGCATCCCGTGCCGGTTGAGGGCCTTGTTGATCATGGTTCGGTCGAAGCCGGCATGATGGGCCACAAGAACCGAATTGCCGATGTAATCTAAAAATTGGATCAGGGCATCCAACTCCGTAATACGTTCCTTGGGCTCTTCCTGTAAAATACCGTGTATCTGAATGTTCTCGGCATGATAGAAATGCTGGTATAGATAGACCTCAAGACTTTGGTTTACATTGATATGGTTGTTCTGAAGGCTTAGGGCCCCGATAGATAAGATACGGTCGGCTTCGTAATCAAAGCCCGTAGTTTCCGTATCGAGTACCACAAAGCGGATCTTTGAGAGGTCGTTCTCCGGCTTGGCGTTGAACCGCTCTAAGTAATCCATCCAAAAATCGGGATAGTTCTTTTTTCGTTTTTTAAACAGGTTCATTAGCCCAATAGGTTTGTCACTTTAAAGCGTATTTTTAGAAGCTCCTGGAGGTCTTTAATGGTTTTAAAGCATCGCTTCAACTTGATTTTTTCTTCTTTGGTCAATTTGTTAAGCGCTATAAAACGCCCCGAGTCATTGTGTAGGAGTCCATGTCTGGTCCTGAATTTCAAAAGGGCTTTTGTAGCGTACGAGCAGGCCATGAACAATTCCTCGTTGTTGGGCTCCAGTTCGGCCAATTTTTCAAATCGCTCCGCCGTATTGTTGATCGACTTTACCTTATGGGAGAGGGTCAACACACGTGCACCATCGATCAAGGGCATCAAGGCCCTTCGTTTTACATCGAAAAAGTCTTTGTACTCGCCATCTTCCTCTACCAAGAAACTTCTGAAAAAACCACTAGGGGAAGGACTCTGCAATGCGCCACTGGCCAAGTGTAAAAAGAAGTTCGGGAATTTTTCCGTCGTATCGAATATGTGGGCACTAAGCTCGCTTACCAAATCGGGATCTCCGTACGATAGGTTGTAATCAAAAAATATGGAAGACAACAAGACCTGGTCAGGACCGGGATTGGTGATCCAATGGTAAATCCGCTCCTTCCATTCCGAAATACTGGAACACCACTCGGGGTTGGAAGCCATCATTTCAGCAGGGCAGTACTCATAGCCTATACTAAAAAGACCTTTTGTGACAATCTTGGATAGATTCAAAAAATAGGCTCGGGTCGACCTTAATAAATAATCGGGTACGTCTTCAAAGACCAAGGCGTTATCTTGATCTGTATGCAGTAATTGTTCGCTGCGCCCTTGGCTGCCCATGGCCAACCAGGCAAATTTAACCGGAGGAGGACTCTCCATCTTATCAAGTGCAATCTTGATGATCTGTTTGATGCACGCATCGTTAAGTTCCGATATGATTTTCGAGGTCAGGGTGAGGGGGATGTTCTGGTCGAGATATCCTTGAAGCAGGTTCATGATCTGCCGGCGTACGGCCTTTAGCTTTTTGAAACCATTGGCACGTTTGATGGCCTTGATCAATACCGCAGGGTTGTTGCCCAACTCGAACATGATATCATGCTTGCTTATGATACCTACGGCCTCTGTATTCGGTGTACCATCCAAGGTTAGGCATAGATGGCTGATGTTACTCTTCATCATGGCCATCTGGGCCTGGGTCACGGTCATTTTTTTCGGATAGGTAATAACTGGGGAGCTCATAATGCTTTTTGCCCTTGAGGTGATAGGAAAGAGTCCCGTTGCAATTTTATTCCTAATGTCCTTATCCGTTATGATTCCCACGGGAAGCTTGTCTTTTAAGACCAACATAGCCCCTACTTTTTTTTCGGTCATGGTAGAGGCAATGGTTTTGATCATGGTGTTTTCGGTGCAGGTGACCAGCTTTTTTGAATAGTGGACGCACTGCAGGTCTAGGAGTTGATTGTCGCCTACCTTAGCATTTTCTGTCGATTCGGAGGCCCCGTAGAGTTTGCCCCTATGACTCTTTGAATAGGGATTTCTGGTGTTCGACGCAAAGCTTTCGATAAGAAAGGTGCCTACTTCGTCGTACTTTTTTATGATCGGTTTGAAATCCACTATCGGGATGGCGTAAAGAATGGTCTCTTCGTAGGCCTTGGCCCCGATCTTATAATTTTCATTGGCAATAAGCGGCCTCAGTCCGAAGATGTCACCCTCGTCGCACAGGTCCACGACCTCGTCATTGGGTTCTTTGGTGAGTATGACCGCCCCTTTGTGCACGACATAAAAATACTTGTGCGCTTCTTCATCGATGGCGAAAATAGCCTCTCCCTTTACTTTGTAGACAATGCTTATTTCTTCCGATAGGCTTTCTATTTCTTTGATATCTATTTCATTGAAGGGGGGATAGTTTTTTAAAAAATCGGCGACCCTTGCTGAAATCGTGTTCTTCATACGGCTAATTTAGAGCTAAAGTTAGGTCAGGATTTGCATTAAACAAAGTAAAACCGACTAAAGAAACGGGTGTTAATAATCTTTGGCCCCTCCTTGTCGTTCTAGGGGGAGATTCTTAAAAGAAGCTATCGCAGTTGATGTGAAGCCCTGTTTATAGCTTATCTTTGCCATGGTAAAGGGCCGTTTCAGTATGTTGAACAATACCATCGCAGTAAACTTTAGGGAACTCTTACAGTTTTTGAAAAGCACCGATTTTTCAAAGGCCATATTGGTGGCGGTTGCCGTTACCGTCCCTATTTTATTGGGATTGTATTTCGATCGGCTCGAAATTGGACTGGCACTTTGTTTTGGGGCTTTTTGGAGCTCGCCCAGTGATGTCAGTGGTAGTTATAGGCATAAAAAGATCGGTATTCTTTGCTCTGCCGCATTGGTGGTCGTGGTTACCTTTATTGGGGGCTATCTCGATTTGAACCTGTTTGTCTTGATTCCCGTTTTGGGGCTGCTGACCTTTACCATAGCCTACCTCTCCGTTTTTGGCTTTCGGGCTTCATTGATCAGTTTTTCGGGGCTTTTGGCCTTGGTATTGAGTTTTGCCCATGAACTTCAAAATCTGGAGGTATATCAGTATGCGCTCTTTGTCGGCTTGGGCGGTCTGTGGTATTTGTTTTTGGCCGTCGTTTGGCACCGTATCAACCCCACAGGGGAAGTTGAAGAGGTGTTTACGGAAACTTATCTTTTGACGGCAAAATTCCTGCATATCCGGGGGCGTTTGATCGAATCAAATACCAAGCGAGATGACTTACTTTCCGAATTACAGAAAATACAGGTTCAGCTCACCGAGAACCACGATAGCTTACGGGAGATGCTTATCGTCTCGCGAAAAAGTTCCGGACAATCCATGTACAACGGAAAACGGTTATTGGTACTTACCCAGTTGGTCGAGATGCTAGAAACGGCCATTTCCAACCCCGTCAACTATGCGAAGATGGATGATATTTTTTCAAGGCATCGAGGATACATGGAAATGTTTCAAAGGCTTATGTTCCGAATTTCCGACCAATTGGAAAAAATCGGCCATGCCGGTAGTGATAGGAGGAAGTTGCCGAACAATAGGGAGTTGAAAGAGTGTGTTGGGAGAATCAAGGAAGAGATTACCAAATTAAGGTCCATACCGAAGAACGAAAACTTGGAAGGCTTTTTAATGCTTCAAAACCTTTTTGAATATCAGGAGAAGCAGGTGGAAATGCTGAGAAAGATCAAATGGCTGCTCGATGACCCCAAACCCGAGGAACTAGAGTTGATCGACGAAGAATATGCCCGTAAATTTGTAGCCTTGCCCGATTATGACCCCAAGGTACTTGTTCAGAACTTTAGTTTTGCCTCGTCTATATTCAAGCATGCTTTGCGCTTGGCGGTCACCGTAATGATCGGTTACGGGGTGGGTACGATTTTTGAGTTTCAGAACCCGTATTGGATCTTGTTGACCATCATCATTATCCTTAGGCCAAGTTACGGCCTTACCAAGGCCCGTTCAAAAGACAGGATCATAGGAACCCTTATCGGAGGGGCCATTGCATTTGTTATAGTTTCCCTTGTACAGAATACCTATGTTTTTGCCGTGTTGGGCATAGCCTCCTTGGTAGCTGCATTTTCTATGCTACAGCGGAATTATAAAACGGCGGCTACCTTTATCACCTTGAGCGTGATATTCATTTACGGTATTTTAAGGCCCGATATTTTGACCGTCATCCAATTTCGGATCCTCGATACGGTAGTGGGCGCGGCATTGTCGTTTTTGGCCACCTTATGGCTTTGGCCTACATGGGGCTTTCTGAACATCGCTAAGAATTTTGAGGACTCTTTGCGGGCCCACAAGAACTTTTTAATTGAAATAGGCCGTTTTTACAGTGCGAAGGAAAAATTGCTTGCCCCGCTTCGCGTTACCCGAAAGAAAGCTTTTGTAGAAACCTCTAACCTGAGTTCTGCCTTTCAACAAATGGTCCAAGAACCTAGGTCAAAGCAAAGGAATATAGACGAGGTGTATGAGTTTGTGGCGCTTAGCCATGCTTTTTTAGCCTCCTTGGCCTCTTTAAGCTCTTACATACAGAACCACAACACTACGGAAGCTTCCGAAGGTTTTAAATCGGCCATAGCCCAAATAGGGGAGAATATGGATCGGGCCATGCATAGCTTGGCCCATGAAGGTGAAAATACTGATTTTTCAATCAAAAACCTTGAACGCTCTTTTGAGGACAATCGTTCTAGGTTCGATACGATTGCCTGGGATTTTGAAAATGCCGTAAAGACCGGTAAGGTGAGAAATTTGCAGGAAGCCTATCTCATACTCGAACAGTTGCGTTGGCTCTTTTCCCTTAGTGGTAAAATGTTGAAATTGAGTTCGAAGATCTAGTTTTTCAAATACTTCTTTATTTTTTTTGTTAAAATCCTACATCCTGACCTAGGTCATTCTTTTGGTTGTGCTTCCATTATACTTTAGCCGTACGTTAATTGTTTAACTAAAAAGTTGATATTATGTCACTAATTAAATTTAACAAAAGACCCTGGGGAAATCTTGTAAGTAATGATTTTTTCAACAACGACGATTTTTTTAATGGAGGTTCTTGGTTGGGAAAACTAGAAGAGCCGGCCATGAATGTTAAGGAAAACGAAGATAATTTTGAAATTGAACTTGCGGCACCTGGTTATGACAAGAAAGATTTCAATGTGAGTATCGATAATGGGTGCCTGAACATTTCAGCGGAAAATTCCAATGTCAAAAAAGAAGAGGAAGATAACTATAGCCGTAAGGAGTTTAGTTATACCTCTTTTCAAAAATCACTCCGATTGCCTGAAAGCGTAGCCGACGATAAAATAAAGGCGAGCTATAAAGATGGCCTTCTCAAATTCAAAATTGCCAAAAAAGAAGAAGCCAAAAAACACAGTCCGAAAACTGTAGAGATATCATAAGAAACACTAATCGTTAGAACAGCCTTCTTATCAAAACCTGTATGCGTCCATGTAGGTAGGTTAGATATGAGGGCTTTCTTTTTGTTATAATTCTTCTTCTTCTTCTTCTTCTTCTTCTTCTTCTTCTTCTTCTTCTTCTTCTTCTTGGGTTTGACGATAAACCCTCTGACCTGCCATATGTAAGGCGCCATTAACCTTTGCTCGGCGTTTGGTCCAAAAAAACTTCACTTTCTTTTATGATATTGGTCAGGGAGAGACCGTATTTAATTACGGTAATTTGTACAAATACAAATACCCTACTATATTTAACATTATGGTCAAATACGTAATCGGACTTATTTTTTGCATTGGTCTTATGGGCGATAGCCTTGTTCCCGATACGGTATTGCAATACGATATCCTAATGAAAAACAAGCTTATAGGGAGTTTAGAAGTAAGCCGAAAGACCGTGGGCACCGTAACTACTTATCAGAGTTTTACCAGCATCAAAACCAAGCTATTGACACCGATAGCGGTAGACTATAAGTATGATGTAAGCTTTGACAATGACCACCTTCAAAAGGCCAATGTCAATATTTTGGTCAACAATAGGCCCCACGCCGAGACAAGTACTTTGTGGAAAAATGATCAATATCGTATCCTAAAGAACAAAAAGGAAAGTAACTTGAAAGATTCTATCGACTATACCACTATATTGCTGTACTTTAAGGAGCCAAAGCATATCGATTATTGCTATTCGGAACAAGATGGTACTATGAATACCATAGTGGCCCTAGGAAACCATAGCTACAAGAAAATCAATGCGAATGGCAAGGAAAACTTATACTTTTATAAAAAAGGTATTTTGCATCATGCTACTATTGATGGAGGTGTGGTTAATTTTGAAATGCGCATCAGTGAGTAGGTCTTCAGGAAAAGATGATTTGTTTGCATTGGATAAAATAACATTTGGAATATGACCATCGCACTTATCGTTTACTTTTCGTTGGCCCTGTTCTTGGTAGGCAGGTTACTGCTCTATGGTATACGCCCCACAAAGACCCTTGCTTGGCTTTTGGCCATCTTTACCATACCGGTCGGCGGTATGTTGTTTTACTTCGTTCTGGGGCGTAACAGAAGAAAAAACAAGTTTTACCGCCTTAAAAAGACCGAAGAGATATCGGCATACCTAAAAACGGTCGAGGCCTATTGTGATGACATAGATCGAAATAATGGGGTGAACGTGCCCGAACCGATAAAAGGCCACATCAAATTGGTAAAGCTCATAGCCAAAAACTCCAGCTTTTTACCTAGTTTAGGTAATGAGCTGACTCCCCTAAAGGATGGACCGGCAACCTTTGACGCCATTTTTCAGGCTATGGAAGGTGCCCAAAAGTTTATACATGTTCAATACTATATTTTTGAGGAAGGTGAACTGGCCGATCGATTTCTGGCCCTTTGGCAACGAAAAATAAAGGAAGGGGTTGAAATCCGTTTTCTATACGACGGTTTGGGAAGCAATACCTTAAGTAAGGCCTATGTCAACCAACTCAAGGAATCAGGGGTAGAAGTATTTAGTTTTTTGCCCATTCGGTTCAAAAGGCTGCTCTCGTCCATTAATTACCGAAACCATAGGAAGATTGTGGTGGTTGATGGGCATACCGCCTTTACGGGCGGTGTTAACGTATCGGACAAGTACATTAACGGTGACCCGGTGTTGGGTACTTGGCACGATATGCATTTGCGACTTAGGGGGCCTATAGTCAATAGCCTTCAGGCGGTATTTGCCATGGACTGGAGTTTTGCCAGTGGCAAGGACGATATGCTGACATTGTCGTATTTTTCGAACATACCCAAGATTGGAAAATCTATTGTACAGACCGTTTCGAGCGGCCCTGATTCCGATTTTCCGTCGGTGCATCAACTGTATTTTTCATTGATCAACAGCGCCAAAAAGTACATCTACATCGTAAACCCCTATATTATTCCGGGGGAAGCCCTTATGGAAGCTTTACAGGTAGCCGCTTTGGGCGGGGTCGATGTCAGGATCTTGCTTTCATCCAACTCCGATAGTTTTTTGGTCAGATGGGGCGTACGCTCGTATTTTGAAAACTTTTTGGAAGCCGGGGTTAGAATTTACCAATATCCTGACGGTTTCTTGCACAGTAAACTCATGTTTACCGACGATGAACTGACGACCATAGGTACCGCCAACCTCGATGTGAGGAGTTTTGAACAAAATTACGAGGTCAATGTTTTGGCCTATGATAAAGAACTGACAAAGCAGCTAAAACGTGATTTTTTAAATGATTGCAAAATTAGCCAAGAAATAAATTATAAGGAATTTACACGGCGACCCAAGTCCGAGCGTTTTAAAGAGGGACTCGCCAAAGTATTTAGTCCCGTCTTGTAATATGACCTATGATTTGGATCATATTTAGATAGAGGTATAGTTCGTAAATTTCCACAATTAGCGCAAAACAAATGAATATAGGTCTTGTACTTTCAGGAGGAGGAATTAGGGGAGTGGCGCATATTGGCGCTATAAAGGCTTTAGAGGAGCACGGGATATTCCCGACACATATATCGGGTACCAGTGCCGGAGCCATTGTGGGAGCACTCTATGCGGGAGGTGTCGGTTGGGCCGAAATATTACATTTTTTTAAAACCATCCCCCTATTTCGTACACAGAAGTATGCCCGTAGCAAACCGGGCTTTTTAGATACGGAGAAGTACTATGATAATTTCAAGGAATTTTTTCCCAAGGACGATTTTAGTGTATTAAAGAAACCGCTCTACGTAACGGGTACCGACATCATAAAGGGTACGCTCAAAATATTCCATAAGGGGCAACTCATTCGACCAGTATTGGCCTCGGCTTCCTTTCCGGGAATGTTTACCCCTACAAAAATAGGTGACGCTTATTATATTGACGGGGGGGTTCTCAATAATTTCCCCATTGAACCGCTAAAGAATAAGTGCGATAAAATTATCGGGGTCTATGTCAATCCACTGAAAAAAATAAGAATGGAAGATCTAAAACATTCTTATACTGTCGTGGAGCGGGCCTATAAATTGAAGTCCGCTTCCGAATCCATGCTAAAATTCGCGGAATTTGACATGATTATCTCCCCTGAAGGTCTTTCCGCTTTCGGCACCTTCGATATGAACAGTATCGATGCCATATTTGAATTGGGCTATCGGGCCGCTAAAAAAAATCTTGAAGAAAACGACGTAGCATTGCAGTTTACGGTTGAATAGTATAGCAAATAGTGTCGGTTAAAGTAGAAATCATGACAAAGGTCATGTTTCTATAAGGAAGACCATTATATATTTGTTAAAATCATACATGGACGCTTTTTTCCTCTATAGTATTCGGAGCGTACTACGCCCCACTATTCGGAGTCGGTCTAGGTATGCATATTTATAGGCCCAATTTTGCAACGTGGCCCCGCCTTTTTTGTAATTTAGTTTGAAAATAAGGCTTCTAGACTGTACCCAATGGTAGAAAAACTAAAAGACAATGACCTTTTCAAAGGAATATTTGAATCTTCGGTAGAAGGTATTATTGTGGTGGACTATAAGGGGCGCATTTTCAGGGCCAACCCTTCAGTAGAAAAAATGTTCGGCTACGGACCGGGTGAATTGGCCCATAAAACGGTAGAAGACCTTGTGCCGGGCCAATATGGAAAATCCCATCAAAACCATAGAAAGAACTTTGCCAAAAAACCTACGTCCCGACCTATGGGAAAAGGAGGGAATCTATGGGCCCTGAGAAAAGACGGCTCACAGTTTCCTGTGGAAATCAGTTTGAGTCCGACCCAAATCAACGATGAAAACGTTGTGGTTGCCTTTGTCATAGATATAACCGATCGTTTATTGGCCGAAAAAAAGGCCGCCGTCAGTGCCGAGAAAATGAACGAGGCACAAAGTTTGGCCCATATCGGTAGCTGGGTATGGAACCTGAGGACCAATGAAAGAAACTGGTCGGATGAATTTTATAGAATATGCGGCCTGCCTCCTGGTGATAAGCGGTTAAATGTTGATACGGTCCTACAATTCATTCATCCAGACGACCGTCAAGCTACCATAGACGACATTGCATACGCCATTGAAAACAAAACTTCCTATTCCAACAATAAAAGAATGGTCAGAACCGATGGTAGCATACGATATATCACGGCAAGGGGTAAGGCCTCATATGACAATGAGGGCAAGCCCTTGGAATGGTTCGGCACCATACAAGACGTCACGGAACAAAAGGCAACCGAACAGCAACTCGAAGAAAACCTGACCAAGAACAAAGCTTTGCTAGAGGCTTTGCCCGATATGATGTTTATATTGGATTATGAAGGGGAATTTCTTGACTACTATGTACCCGAACCCGAAAAATTGTTCGCTCCGGCGTCTAGTATAATAGGGGGGCATATAAAAGAACTCTTGCCGCCCCATATTTGCCAGGCGATTCGCGATGGAATCGATAAAACTATTAAAACTAACGAAATACAATTTGTAGAGTACAATTTTGACGGGGAGAAGGGAAGGCAATTTTACGAAGGCCGTATTGTCCCTATGGACAAAAACCGCCTTCTGACCATTATCCGTGATATTACGAACGAAAGGGCCATAGAGAATATTCTATATGTGCGCAATCAGGCTCTGGCGGCAACGGCCAACGGGATTATTATTTGTGATGCCCGAGAGCCCGACCATCCTATTATATATGCCAATGAGGCCTTTTGTAAGACCACGGGATATGATGAGGACGATTTTATGGGGAAGAATTGTCGTTTCTTACAGCGTGAGGACAAGGATCAGTTCGAGATCAAATTAATGTCCGAGGCTATTAGAAATGGAGAGGATTGCCGTGTGGTGTTGCGTAATTATAGAAAAGATGGTTCCTTGTTTTGGAACGAGGTGAGTATTACGCCCATATACAATGAAGAAAAGGTGTTGACCCATTTTGTTGGGGTACATAACGATGTTACGGCCCATAAGGTAGAGGAGTTTTTTAAGATCGGGCAATCCCATGTTATGGATATGATCATTCAACATGAACCATTGGAACACATTGCCTATAAAATTGTAGAGACCATTGAAACCGCCATTCCCAATTGCCATGGGTCAATTCTGTTATTGGATAAGGAAACGGGCAGTTTAAGGCAATTGGCGGCACCAAACGTGCCGAAAAGCTTTACGGATGCCATTGAGGGAATGCAAATAGGAGCAGAAAACGGGTCTTGTGGTGCAGCGGCCTATTTAAAAAAAGAAATCATTGTTTCCGATACCTCTAGTGATCCGCTTTGGAGCGCATTTAGGGAATTGGCCGAGGAAGCCAACCTTAAGGCGTGTTGGTCCTTCCCTATATTTTCGTCCAACCAAGAATTGCTGGGCACCTTTGCCATTTACTTCAATGTTTCGAGAATACCGCTCGATACCGAAAAGGAAATCATATATAATATCACCCAGGCCACAAGTGTGGCCATTGAGCAGCACAATATCAGCGCAGCGCTACGGAAGAGTAGGGAAGAACTGGCCGTCTATGCCGAAGCACTGGAAAACAAGGTGGCCGAACGTACCGTTGAATTAAAGGATATGGTGCGGAAGTTGGTGGAGTCGAATATGAATCTCGAAGATCAAATTCAGATTACCAAGACCGCCGAAAACAGTGCTATTGCCAGTCAAGAGTTGTTGGTTACCATTTTTAGAAATTTTCCCAAGGGCTTTGTAGGGGTGGTCGATATGCATTTACGTGTAGTGTTCATAGAGGGCGAAGATCTCGATACACTCAATTTCAGGAAGGCTATACAAGTGGGGGATACCATTGACGAGTTAAACAATGTTCCTGCCGAACTAAAGAAAAAAGTGAAGCAAAACGTACTAAAGACCTTAAAAGGCGAACATCGCTCCTTTGAGGCGAAAGTACAAGGCAAATCGTATTTGGTCAATACCACCCCTTTGTTCAATGAGGAGCAAGAGGTGGTTCAGGCCTTGATCGTCTATAATAACATTTCCGACCAAAAACGGGTAGAGGTCGAGATTCGCAATACGCTGCAAAAGGAAAAGGAACTCAACGAGTTGAAATCTAGATTCATTTCAATGGCTTCCCATGAGTTCAGAACTCCCTTAAGTGCCATTCTATCGGCAACCAACCTTATTGAAAGGCGAAATGGCGACGGTCAGGAAGAAAAGCGAACAAAGTATATTCAAACCATAAAGGGCAGTGTGAAAAATTTGGTAGACATACTGAACGATTTCCTATCTTTAAGTAAATTGGAAGAGGGCAAGGTAGTGGCCCAGCCCATCTTGTTCGATTTTGTTGAATTTATAGAGGTATTGGTAGAAGAGGTCCAAGGTGTGAAAAAGAACGGACAGACCATAGATGTCATTAACAGCCGTTCGCGTATAGAAGTAGGGCTTGACACCAAATTACTAAGACATATTGTACATAATTTATTGTCTAACGCCATAAAGTATTCTGAAGAGCACAAGCCTATTACGTTAAAAATCGATACCAAGGACGATAAGCTTTTTATTGAGGTTGCGGATCGGGGTATCGGAATACCGGCAGAGGATCAAGATTACCTGTTCCAGCGTTTTTATCGGGCAAAAAATGCCACCAATTTTCAAGGTACAGGGTTAGGTTTGAACATTGTAAGGCAATACACGCTTTTAATGAACGGAACTATCAGCTTTCGGAGCCAACTTGGCCAAGGCACCACTTTTATCGTAGAACTCCCCTTAAATCTTTTGACAAATGAAAAAAATACTGCTTATTGAAGACAATTACGATGTACGTGAAATGACCGCGGAAATTCTGGAACTTGAAAATTACCGGGTAGCCACCGCCGAAAACGGCAAAATCGGTATTGAAAAGGCGAGGTCTTTCGCCCCCGACCTAATTCTTTGCGATATAATGATGCCCGAAATGGATGGTTATGGCGTTTTTGAACAACTGAGCCAAGACCAAAAAACGGCCTGTATCCCCTTTATCTTTTTAACGGCCAAATCGGAAAAATCCGATTTGCGGAAGGGAATGGCCATGGGGGCCGACGATTACTTGACCAAACCTTTTGAGGCCATAGATTTGATCGAAGCCATAGAGGCACGGCTCAGGAAGAATTCCTTTTTGCGCAAAGAATTTTCAAGAAATGTACAAGGCATCAATGATTTTATAAAGGAGGCTTCAAAATATCAAAACCTAAAAGATCTTTCGGCTGACCGTAGCTTGACCCAGTATAGGCCTAAAGAAGAGATTTTTTCGGAAGGGAGCATGGCCCATAATCTCTACTTTATACAAAGTGGGGAGGTTAAAACGTACAAGCACAATGAAAACGGTAAAGAGTATGTGACCGGCATGTTCAGTGCGGGCGATTTTATAGGGCAACTTTGTGTCTTGGGAAGTTCGGGTATGTATACGGAAACGGCCGTGGCCCTTAGTCACTGTGAAATATGTAGTATTCCCAAGAAAGATTTCACCCAACTGTTGTTCAACAATAAAGAGGTATCGCATAAGTTTATCGGTATGATCTCGAACAATGTTCTTCATATGCAAAACCAATTGATGGGCATGGCCTTCGATTCGGTACGTAAAAGGGCCGCTACCGCTTTGTTGGAACTGTACGATAAAGGGCTTATCAAAGATGATGATATGGGTATCAGTATCTCTAGGGAAGATTTTGCGGGCTTGATCGGTACGGCGACGGAGACGGCCATACGGGTACTATCGAGTTTTAAGGATAAAGGGTTGATCCAATTGGGCGAATCGCGTAGAATTATACTCTCGGATAAAAAACAATTGCAACAGGTGGCCGACTTTGGCTAGTTGACCTGCTAGGTTAAGGCTATGACTTCCGCCCTAGGCGACGTAGCCATTCAAGTCCCTTGCTCAGGGCAAAATCGATTAACGACCGTTTAATGTCAAAGCTTGCGGTTTGTATCATTTGCCTTGGCTCGAGGTGGTCTTTTGTGATTTTTAGGTCAAGTTTCAAGCTTTCCTTCGCAATTTCACGTTGGAGTCGTAAAATTTTCAGATCATGGTCTATTTCCGAAAACGAACTATATTTTTTTGTCATGGCCGGTCGAAATAATGTTTTGAGAATTTTTGTAGCAATGGCCGCTGCAATACACTTCTGAAGAAATAAAAGATAAGGGCCACAACTATATAAAAAGCGCCCACGATCAAAAAGCCCGAATAGAAACTTCCCATAGCCTCATTAAGGGCGAGGGAGATACCCAAGGATACCATGGACAAGGCTAAAAATAGTACAGCCCCTATGATTAAAGATTGGGCCAGGGTCGTAATGGAGCCCATGAGTACTTTAAAGAATTTGAGCTTGTAATATTCTTCGCTGGTTTCAAGATAAGACCTCATATCCGCATCTACGTCAATGAGGTCTTTTTTTAATGTTTCAAATGCCATATCGCACTATTTGTGTAGTTGGGCGTTTTTCTTCTTAAGGTCTTCCAGTTTACGTTCTAAAGTAGATATGATATCATCGGCCTTGTAACTCATATTGCTAATGGTCTCATCTAGTTTTTGTTCGAACTCTTCTTTCTTTTCGTTGGCCGTTTTGGTCAGTTCGTCTTTGGCATGTGCCATTCGTTCCGTTAGGTCGTGTTTGGCATCCAAAGCCTTGTCTTTGATTTTATGTCTTGTTTCAACTCCTTTGTCGGGGGCATAAAGTATTCCGATACCCGCACCGATTGCTGCTCCTGTCAATAGAGCAAGAAGAATGTTTCCACTATCGTTTGCCATGATTTTTGTTTTTAATTAGTATGAATTGTGAATGGTAAAGTTAGTCAGGTAAAATTTTTGACCATATGACCTAGGTCAGGCATATAGAAAATATCTACTTGTACTTTAGCGAAGGAGAATGCTCCGAGTTTATGACCATGCGGTCTCTAATTTAAAAGAATATGCACGTCCCGAAAACAGAACAAAAACAGGTTTTTCTAAAACCGTACGACCAAATTTCAGATTTGGAAAAGGCCTTAAAAGTGGTCGGTCAGATGGATTTTGATAAAATTGTAATATCGGTAATCGGTAATCTACAAGATGATTATACGGACAATTCCAAAGAATTGACGTTCAAAGAAACGCAATTACGACATTTTTTTAAGGAACTTCTAGGTGAAGATACCGCCTTCAACACCTTCTATAACCCCGAATTAGGGCGTTTGTTCGTTGCAGGTTTCTTGGTCTCGACCTTTCTTGACCCTGTGGGCAACCGCGCGATAGGGGTGCTTTCCGGAGGACCTTATGGTATATTAAGGGGATTGGGAGTGAGCGAGGAACAAGCCTTGGCATGTGTTGAAAAGTTAAGTGAAGGTGCAACTCTGTTCGTGGCTAGGGGCCATCGTTTCGATCTTGAAAAATTGGAATTGAAATTGGACACTTCGGTCGATATGGACAAACCCTAATACGCTTTATATGATGCGACTGACCTAGGTCATAGTTTTCTAGCACATATAGCCGCAATTTTATGATGTATTCTAATCAAAAACACATAGCATGGACACTCTTGAATATTATGAAAATAAAAAAGAATTTAACGTATTCGTAGCGAGTACCTTTTCTGACCTTACCCGCTTCAAAGAACAGAACGACCAAACCTCCTTCAATAAGCTGCTGCTAAAAGACCTGTATCAGGTAAAGCGCTACATTGGCAAAAGGTTGGCCGCGGCCCTGAGCAAGGGAAATCTTCCGAAGGGAAAGTACAAAGTAGATGATTTTGTAGATCAGCTATTTATAGAGGCTTATACGAACTTTTTTGAGGTGGACAGCGAAGAACAGCTACATCCATGGTTGTTCAAAAAAGCCGATGAGCTTTTGGAAGAGACGATTGTAGATGAGGAGTTTGACGACTACTTTCTGAAGAATATCGATGATTATTCCCGACCTGAATGGGATGCCATGGAGGAAAAGTTCAGTACCGATGGTGATGGTGATTTTGTCATGATCGACGAACTCGATGATATATCTTATGCTAAGAACGACTACGTATTGAACCATGTCTTTATAGAAGACCATAATAAAGAGTTGATAGCGCAATTAGATAAGGAATTGGGACGGGAAAATATTAGGAGGCATACCACCATGGTACTGCACAATCTTCCACTGCCCATGCGTACGGTATTTGAACTGGCCACGGAATTTCATTTCTCGGTAGATGAAATCGCCATGATCAGAAACCAAAGCTTGGAAGAAGTGAAGCAACTTTTGGAAAATGCCAGAAAGACCCTTGAAGTCAGTTTCTTTAATAGATATGAAGTTAAGAAATAAGTAGGCCGTCAACAATTGATATATGTTTAAGACCACCATGAGTTCATTGGTGCCATAAATATTAAAACTTTTAAAAGCATAGGAGTATGAAAACACAAACACTGAATCCAAAAACCGAATTACTTTTAGGGGCAAGTTTAGAGGTGCTTCATTTTGAGAGTAGGGAATGGTTGAGCAATATAGCCTTTTATAAAGATGAGGCCCGTTTTTTTGCCGATTTGATAGAGAAGGGAAAGACCGAAGATGCCGCACAAACGGCATACAACCAAATTCTTGAAAATTTGGATGCGGTACATTCCGAATTGTTCGATTATTTGTCCGATGATATCGAAGAGCACGAAAGGTTGCTCTCTCGCTTGGAAATGGGAGAAAGCGGTCTGGCCGATGCGGATTACAGGGAGAAGCACCGTCAACTCAAAAAACGAATGGAAACCTTTACGGATAACTTTCGTGAGTTTAAAAAGATGGTTTTCGGTTATGTGAAAAATCTTTAAGTTTCTAAGCTTACGGGTATAACGTTGTGGGGATGGGGTATCCGTAAGCAAAAGAAACACGTTTTATTTCAATAGTTTAGGGGTTTTTAGCCCCTAGTAAAACAGCTCTTGGTTTCAGTCATTGAAACTAAGGGCTGTTTTTATATAATAAGCAGATGGATCCTTGATCGGTTCGGCCGAAGATGTGTAAAAAGAAGGGGGTGGCAACAAAATTTCAATCGCTCGATAGGGGAACCGGCCTATTGTCCGCTAGTTTTGGCTCTCCTTTTTGTAGGTAACGAAACCTGAAAAACGCGGCCACATACCCCACAAGCAATAAAATTAAAAGGTGGATGACCTCGTTGAGGTAAAAATGACTGTCGACCCCCATGATGGCAAGTTTTTTTAGCAAGACGAAAAAAGGTCTTAGGGGAATAAGGTTTGATATAAATTGAACGAACAATGGCATCTCATTTATAGACCAGGTTACCCCCGTAATTAAAAATACGGGATAAGAGGTAAAAGCAATGACCTCCATAGCCCCAGTTTCCGTATTAAAGAAAGAGGCAAAGAACCATCCGTATAAGAGGGTGGCCAAAAGAAAAATGATGGAGCCTCCCATGAGGGCAAGGAAGTTTCCGTGGATGGGTAAATCAAAAAAAGGAAACACTACCAAAAGCACAAAGAAACTATAAGCTAGGAACAAGAGAAGGTAGATTCCGGTTTTTCCTGATATATAATTGATAAAGTTGTTGTTGCTATCCTTAAAACCAACTTTCATGAGTCCTTTTTCACGATCCGATGCCACGCTTTCCGACAGACCTATGAGTAGGGTTTGATGCAGTATGAGAAACAGTACGAAGGGCAATAAAAAATCGCCGTAATTATTGGTAGGGTTGTAGACCGAATTGACTTGCGCCCTTACAGGATCGGCATTACTGCTGGCCAACTGTGGTAGGATCGTCTTTGATTCAAAGAATTTTTCCCGAGACTCTAGGGCGTAGTCCAAGGAGACCAAATTAACGGCTTTGTTGATGTCGTTAGAGGGTAAAAAACGGGTGTTGTTCAATACGAGTCCGATAGGGGCGGTTTCTTTTCTTTTTAGTTTTTTTTCAAAGCCGTACGGGATATAGACATAGCCTTGCACATCAAAGGCGGAAATACCCATATGGGCTTCCGGTAGACTGTAATACGCATGGTTCAAGTCTACTTTTTGGGTCGCATTGAGCTTATTTAAAAATGTTCTGCTACTTTTTGTATGGTCCATATCGACCACACCGACGCTTACTTTTTCTTCGTCTTTTTTGATGTAAGTGGTCCCTATCATAAAAAGATATAGAAAGGGGGCAACGAAAAGAACAAGGAGAATGCTTTTGTCGTTAACTACTAAAAGCGCTTCCTTTTGTATGAGTTTCCAGATGATTTTTAAGTTCATATCGCCTCTATTTTTTTTACGGGAAAAATGAGCTTTCCATTCAAGGTCAATCCTCCTAAAATCAATATAAATCCAGCCAAGAGAAATACCAGCAACTTCCCTATTTCGGGCCATATAAAATGAACCGGAGTATCTAACTGGTAAATCTTAAGGAAGCCGGTCAGAAAATGGGTAAAGGGAATGATATCGGCATAAGCTCGGTTGATCCAAGGCATGGCCCATATGGGAAAGGTAAACCCACTAAAGACAAATGCCGGCGAATTATAGAAGATGGCAAGGTCAAGTGCTATAAGCTCATTTTTAAACAGTAAGGAGAGTCCAAACCCCAAAAAGATATTTACCGTAATCAGAAGAAAGAGTAGGGCCATTAGGCCACCTATGTTTCCATAAACCGGTATTCCGAAAACGGGAAACAATACGGCCAGAACCATTCCACATAAACTAAGGCCATAGACCAGAAACGCTAAGTATTTTCCAAAGAGCATAGAAAGAAAGTTTCCTTTTGAAGCCGTAACCAGTCCTTGAAAAGTGTTGTTTTTCCATTCGTTATTAAAGGCCCTAGAGGCAGCAATGAATACGATCATTTGCAATAGTACGATGCTTAGCCCCGGAATTAAGTAGTAACTATAATTGTATTGGGGATTTCCCAGAACCCGGGAGTTTACCTGAATGGGGAGAACGGTTCCCGATATTTTACTTGGGTCTATGCCCAAGGGTGCCATTCGCTTGATGGCAACGGAAGCACTTAGCAACTGGCTTATCTGAACCGCTGATCGGTATACCAGGTTTCCAAAGACAATGTTGGTAGAGTTGCTGTATATTTTTACTTGTACCGGTATTTTTTTTAATACGTTTTTGTAAAAATCCTTAGGAATGTAAAATACCGCCTCGACATCATTTTTTACAAAGGCCCTTTCAATGTCTTCATCAGAGGAAATGTAATGGGTAATCTTAAAAGTGGGCGAGGCCTCTAAAAACCTGATATAGGTACGGCTCATAGAACTGTTGTCGTTATCGTAAACAGCAATGGGCAATTCTCTTAGCGCTCCCTTATAGTATATGGCGCCAAGTATAAAAAATGCCAAAAGCGGCACGATAATAAATAGGTTCCGAACGGATTTTTGCTGTGCCAGTCGCAGCAATTCCCGCTTAAAAACACGATATATACCCCAGTTGCCTAACATAATATTATTTGTGAAAGTGTATGGACATGCCCGGTCTTAGTTCCAATATACGGTCTTGGGGCTTTAAGTGAATTTCAAAAGTTTTTAGGTCATATTCGCCCTTTGCCTTTACCGGAACCCAAGTGGCAAAATCGGCCATGGGAGCAATGTAACTGACTTTAAAATCTATTTCTTCATTGCTAAGTCCTGGCACTGTGGCCTTATAGACTTGGCCCATTTTAAAATCGGACAGGTCGTCTTCCCTTACATTGACGATCGCATAGACCTTTTCGGGAATTTGTATGGTCACGATAGGATATCCGGCCGCCATGACTTCTCCTTCTTCCGCAATCTGATTACTGATAATTCCTCCGGCAGGGGCTACGATTTGTAGCTCGTCATAAAATGCCTCAACTTCGTTATATGCGCTTTTAGCACTTTCATAACTGCCGTAGGCCGCACTTATATCTTCTTTTCTCGCTCCTTTTTTGGCCATGTCCCAAACCGATTTGGCCGCATTCATCTGCTCTTTGGCCGCATCGTACTTGAATTGGAGTTCATCCATTTCCTGTTTTGAGATGATATTATCGGCATAAAGGGCTTGGTACCGCTTATAGGTTTTTTCGGCAAAATCAAATTGACTTTTAGCCATTTGATATTGGTTTTGAAGCGCATTTATCTCTTCTTGTCGCGCTCCGTATTCCGCTTTGTTGAAAAGGGATTTGGCAGCTTTGACCATGCCTTGGGCCTGGCCCTTCTTAGCGTTCAATATATCGGGTTCCAACTTGGCCAGTACATCTCCCTTTTCTACGGTGCTTCCTTTTTCTACCAATAGGTTGAGTACCCTCCCGGAAATCACAGAGGACACATTTATTTCTGTGGTTTCCAACATGCCGGAATAGATGGTTTCTTCCTTGCTGTTCGCCTTAATGAAAAAGAAGGCAATGGCAAAGACGATGATCAGTATAGGTAGGGCCAAGGTTATATATGCTTTTTTCATGATGTGCCTATTTATTGATAAACGGTATTATTTTTTCGGGTTCTCCTATGGCGGTATAGAGATTGGCAATCGCTTGGTAGTACCCATTGAGGGCTACCAATTGCTCTATTTTGGATTGCTTGTACAACAGCGATGCATCGATTACATCTATGGATTTTCCCAGACCTTCTTCAAACCTTCTGGTGTTGATCCGTAAATTCTCTTTCGCCAATTCTACCGTAGCTGTTAGGCTGTTGTATAGTTTTTGCTGGTTACGTGCGGTAACGTAGTTGGATTGTACCAATAAATGAATTTGCTTAAAGGCATAATCCTTGGCATTTTTGACTTCTTTTTCCAAGTGTTTGCTTGATTTCAATTGGTTGATGTCCTTAAACCCGTTAAAGAGATTGATTTGGGCCTGAACGCCGACCATAAATTGGGGAGGGACTACAGGCAGTTCATCGCGGAACATATTGTACGTACCAAAAGCCGCTATGTTGGGCATAAACTTCGATTTTTCCAAAGCCAGTGCCTGTTTGGCCATTTCCTCTTTTTGGTCTATTAAGCCTAAAACAGGTTGTTTTGCATAGGCCGTGGTCAACAGCTCGTTGAAATCGAGATAGAGTTCTTTGTAAGAAATGCTATCCATTACCTTAAAGGGAATCGTATCCGCCAAGTTCATGGTAGTACGTAAGGCCATGGTGGCCAATTCTTCTTTGTTCAGGTCGTTGTTCAAATCCTTTTGGGCATCGGCTACCGCTACTTGGGCCCTTAGCAATACGTGTTTAGGGAGAATTTCCAGTTGGACCGAACGCTCTGCCTGCTCTTTATGCTTGAGCATTGCGTCATAAACCTCCTGTCGGGTCTTGACCACCTGTTGTAATAGCACTACGTTTAGATAGCGTTCGATAAGTTCGTTCGCGATTTCATCCTTTACCTGTTTTAGTTCAATATCGGCCGAACGCAACTCCGCCTTGGCGTATCTCTTGGCGGCAATGATTTTTCCACCGGTAAATAAGGGTTGTGTCGCCGTTAATGCCGCTGTAGGGAATTGCCGGTTGTCTATTTCCATATTCGGGTAGGGTGGGAATTGGCCCAATACACTTACCAATGTACTATAGGCACTTTCTGTGCTTAGCCCTGACAAACCTATTTGCTCGCCGTAAGCGGCTACAAATGCCGCACCGTATTTCCCCCCCAGATCATCTAGGGAAGTGGAAATCTGAGAGGTGTTGACCTGAATGTTTTCGTTGAGATAAGTATAACCGCCCAAGAGGTTCAAGGAAGGGAGAAAGTTGCCTTTGGCCGCTTTGTCGTTGTAGACTTTCTGCTGTACACGCTCGTTATATTGCTTGATTTTTTCATTGTTGGCATAACTGAGTTCCAATGCTTCTGAAATACTTATTTCTTGCTCTTGCGCCTGTATATATGACGAGAGCATTATCAACAGCAGGAGCGTCATATTGGTGAATGACGCTTTACACCTTTTTCTAACCCGATCTTTCATCTGTATATAAGAGTTTAACCTTATCAGGTGCAAAGGTGCCCTGTCTCGATACCAATTGGAATGACCTAAATCATACCAATGGAATAATTGGGATATTTTGTTAAATGTTGTGGGAAAGAATATAGATTACGCTGACAAGAATGATGGCCCCAAAAGTATAGGCAACAAGTTTTCCGGTAGTTTTTGAGCCTTTGAGGATGCTGATTCCCAGTTTGACCAGCATGTTGCTTAAAACAGCGGCAATGATTACCAAAGAAGCCAAATTTAGCTTATCGGTATCGAGTGAAAATTTCGCCATGCTAATGGTAATGGCATCGGTATCGGCCAAGCCTGAAATAAGGGCAGAATAATACAATCCGCTTTCGCCAAAGAATTTATTACTATAGAAAACAGCGAATAGGATGACCACATAAATGGCGCCAAAACCAATGGCGTTCAGTATATTGAGCGGGTTGCCCAATTTAATGTTGGTATCGGGTTTTTTGGTGTCCCTTTGGATGAGTACTAAGGATACGACCAGGCAGATCAAGGTCAACAAGGTAAATGGAAGTGCCAAATAGGTCAAAAGGGCGCTGTTGAAGATATATACCAAAAAAGCCAATCTAGGAAACATAATGGCCGACGCAATAATGATTCCGGCAGCGTATTTTTTTGAGAGTTCGGGTGATTCTTCACTACGGGAGGCGTAACTCCATGCAACGGCAGTACTCGATATTAGACCGCCAAGGATGGCCGTTAGCAATATGCCCCTTTTAGAACCTACATATTTCACCAAAAAATAACCTATAAAGTTTAAAAAGGATACGATTACTACTATAGAACCGATTTCAAACGGATTCAATAAGCCATTTGATCCGTAGCTTTTGTTAGGTAGGGAGGGCAATATCAAAAGGGCAATAATGGAAAACTTGATAAAGGCAAAAAGCTCTTCGGAAGTGATGTTGCTGATTACCGTTCGAAACCTTGTTTTTAGGGAAAGTAGCGTTACGAGAATCACCGATGTGGCCACTGCGTCCCTATAGTATTCCGCCGATACCATGACCCCTAAGATAAAAGTGGCGATCAAGGCTAGATTGGTAGTCAGGCCCTTGCTATATTCTTCTTGTTTTTGATAAATATGGTTGAAAGCCAAGAACAATATAAAGGAGGCAAGGCCGACGATCAATAGCCAAACCGTAAATTTGTCGCTCAGGTTTTCTAGGGTGAAGCCCAGTATGGCGACAATGGGAAAGGTACGGATGCCCGCAAAACCTTGATCCTTCAATTTGTTATACTCCCGTTCCAAGCCGATGATAAGGCCTATTCCCATACTGATGAGTACGCCGAGAATATAGCTGTCCATAAATTCGTTTATACCTTCAAAAGTCACCATAGGCTTTTAGATTAGTGGTCGTAGAACATTTAGAATTGATCGTTCCTGAATATGGATATCACAATATAAAACCCCAATAGGGCCGAAAGAACAAAGCCCATGGCTCCCAACAAGGGAATGCCGTTGATCAAGGGAGGCATTTGTGCCATGACCAGAATAGACGACCCGATGGAAAGGGCGGCTATAATGACGGCAAAGACCAAACGGTTCACCGATTTGCTGGTTGCGGTCTGGAATTCTTTTAAGCCCTTATGTTCATGCACCACCACTAATTTACCATCTTTTATCTTTTTTAAAATGGAGTTGATATCATCGGGTAGGGTGTCTATGAGCTCATTAAGGTCTTGAAAGCGGCTTAGGTTCTTTTTAAAGAGCCTTTTTAGGTTAAACCTTCTGCCGATGATTTTCGCGGTATAGGGTTCTAGATTATCGGAAATGTTGAATGCGGGATCTAGCTTTCGGCCTACGCCCTCTATGATGATAAGTCCCCTTATCAACATGTAGAGATAGTGGGGCAAGACAATTTTGTTTTCGTACAGTACGGTTTTGAACTGGGTGAGGGTGCTTCCTATCTTTACGTTCTGTAGGGCGGTATCGCTGACCCCTGATACCAATTCATATATATCTTGCTCGAGCTTCTTTTGATCGGGAATATCGGTTTTTACGGCAATTTTCTCAAGGAGGATTCTAATTTTTTTGACGTCCTTCCTCAAGAAATACAGGAGTAGGTCTCCTAGGACTTCCTTGTCGTTCGGCATGATGCTACCCATCATACCAAAATCTAAAAAGGAGATTTGTCCGCTTGTAGGAAGCACAAAAATGTTTCCCGGATGTGGGTCGGCATGAAAGAATCCGTGCTCAAGAATTTGGGCCAGGTAGAGGTCGACCCCAACTTTGGCTACGGCCGAAGGGTCTATATTTGCGGCTTTGAGCCTATCGATTTCAGAGACTTTGATACCGTCGAGAAATTCCATGCAGATAAGGCTGTCGGTACAAAAGTGGCGATAGATTACGGGTACATGAATCAGCTCATTGTCCTCAAAATTCCTCGCGAACCTTTCTGTGTTTTCTATTTCCCGTAAAAATTGAAGCTCCTCGTGAATACTTTGTTCAAAGGAAGCGACGATACGTACGGGTTGTAAGGCTTGTGCATGGGTACTGTATTTTTCAAGGGCTCGGGCTAGCTGCTTCATGATCAGCAGATCACTTTCTATGATTTCCTTTATAAGGGGGCGCTGAATCTTAAAGACCACTTCTTCGCCGGTCAACAATTGTGCCCGGTGCACCTGGGCCAAAGATGCAGCGGCCAAGGGCTCGGGATCCACCGAGAGAAAATGGTCGGGGAGGGAAATGTTTAGTTCTTCTTCAAGTACCTTTTGTACATCAAAGTTTTTTAATTGGGGCGCATGGTCTTGTAATTTTTCAAGCTCCTTAATGAGTTCAGGAGGAAGCATGTCTTCCCGATTGCTAAAGATCTGGCCTAGCTTGACATAGCTGGGCCCCAGTTCTTCGAGCACCATACGAATACGTTCGTAAGTAGAAAATGAAAGGTTTTTTTCGGTATCGGGGTGTTGGTTTAAGTAGGTTTTAGGGATAGCCTTTATAATACCGCTATTTGCCAAAACGTCCTCAAAACCATATTTGGCGAGGACGTTGAACAGTGTGGCGTACCTTTTTATTTCCTGTTGCTTCGGGAGTTTGAATGCTGCCATATGCTATGGATGTATTACATATACTTCGTTAGAAAACGGAAGAACTCTTTTTTAAGGTCGGCGTAAATCTGTCTTTGGGTTTCCATTTTCTCGCGAAACTGTATGTGGTTCTTGACCATGGTGACATCCATCGACTCATGGTTATTGTCTCTTTGCTTTGAAATATTCATTTCGTGTTCCGCTATGGTTTCCTGCAAATCTTCAATAACACCTGAGTGTAAGATAAATTCATTTTGAAAATGTTCTAGTTGTGCGAGTACTTCCTTATCGGTCCAACGGTTTACCAACTCCTTCAATCGGTTGTTAAAAGATTTTAGTTCATCTTTCCAAAAGGCCAGCTCAGATTTCCATTGTTGGTGTTCAAAATGTAAGTCGGAATTGTAAATTGTTGCTGTTTTCATAATCGCTCTATAAATTAGGTTCGTAAGAATTTCACTTTGAATAAATGCTATGACCAAAGGTGTAATTATCTGGGCACAATTGGTATGACGAAAGTCATACTTTCGACTTTTATCCAGACAAGCTATATTTGAAGCTTCGGTCTATCGGAAATCAAAGGTCGATGACACGGTTGGCCTTAGGGCTTATGTGTGTTTAGAAGCGACAATGGGCTGTCGTCATGGGTGCTGTTATCCTTGGTTTTATTTTCTATCCTTTTTCCCAAAAGTTTTTCCAGATCGTCTTTTTCCACAACCTCTTGCTTGAGTAGAAGCTGCGCCAGGTTTTCCAGTTCGTTTCGGTGCCTCAACAATAACGTCTTGGTTTTCTCATAAGCTGTTTGGATCAGGGCTTGCGCCTCATTGTCTATCAGTTCGGCCATAGCTTCGCTGTAAGGTTTGCCTAGCAGTTGATTGTTTTGACCCGAGGAGTCATAAAAACTCATAGGCCCAATCTTTTTGTCAAGTCCGTAATAAGAAACCATGGCATAGGCCTGCTTGGTGACCTTTTCCAGGTCGTCTAGGGCGCCGGATGAGATTTCATCAAATACAATTTCCTCTGCCGCCCGCCCGCCTAAGGAGGCGCACATCTGATCGATGAACTGTGCCTTGGTAACAATTTGTCTTTCTTCGGGGAGGTACCAGGTAGAACCTAATGATTTGCCCCTCGGTATGATTGACACTTTTACCAAAGAATCAACATGCTTTAGATACCAGCTTACTACGGCATGACCGGCTTCATGATAGGCTACGGTTTCTTTTTCTTTTGGGGATATGATTTTACTTTTTCGTTCCATTCCGCCTACGATACGGTCCCTTGCCTCGAGAAAATCGTGGTAGTGTACCGTTTTTTTCTTTTTCCGGGCGGCAATAAGGGCTGCCTCGTTACAGATATTGGCAATGTCGGCTCCTGAAAATCCGGGACTTAATTCGGCCAAGCTTACCACATCTACATCTTTGGCCAGTTTGAGTGGGCGAAGGTGGACCTTGAATATTTCCATGCGCTCCTCCTTGGTGGGGAGTTCGAGATAAATATGGCGGTCGAACCTTCCGGGGCGCAAGAGGGCTTTGTCCAGTACGTCGGGGCGGTTGGTAGCTGCCAAGACAATGACCCCGGTATTGGGGCCGAACCCGTCCAATTCGGTCAGGAGTTGGTTCAGGGTGTTTTCGCGTTCGTCGTTAGACTGAAATCCGCCGCCTTTACCACGTGAGCGACCCACGGCATCTATTTCGTCGATAAAAATAATGCTCGGGGTCTTTTCCTTCGCCCTTTTGAAGAGGTCGCGAACCCGAGAGGCTCCAACGCCTACGAACATTTCAACGAACTCGGAACCGGACATGGAAAAGAAAGGTACTTGGGCCTCTCCCGCCACGGCTTTGGCTATCAGTGTTTTTCCCGTTCCCGGTGGGCCGACGAGCATAACTCCCTTGGGAATTTTAGCGCCTAATTCGGTATAGGTTTCAGGGTGTTTGAGAAAATCTACGACCTCCATAACCTCGGCCTTTGCTTCCTTGAGGCCGGCTACGTCATTAAAGGTGACGGTGCTCTTGGTTCCCTTTTCCACCAGTTTTGCCGTAGACTTTCCTATGTTGAGCATTGAACCACCCATAGGACCTCCGCTTCCCATGCGCTTGAGTATAAAGAACCAGAATAGGATCAATAGGGCTATGGGAAAAATCCATGATAATAGGCTTATCCAGCTTGTCCTGTTTTGGTATTGAATGTCGATTTTGTCCTCAGGCGAAAAATCGGCTTGTGCCGTCTGTAGCTTACTCTCGAAATTCTCGACCGAGCCGATGGTTATGCGGTATTTCGCACTTTCAACGGAGCTGAACCAACTAGGGGCTTGACCTGTGGAGCTTGGGTCTTTAACGGCTTGGTTTTTGGTAAAGATCTCTGCGAACTCCCTGTTGACCACGGTGATTTTAGAAACCTTCTGCTGCGTTAAAAGCGAATCTTGAAGAAAGGTCCAACTGATTTCCTTAGCTCCTGAAATAGGGTTGGAGAAAAAGGTAAATGCCATTAAAAAGATAAAAAGTAGCAAGTAGACCCAATAGTATCCTAGTCCGCCTGAAGGCGGGTTTGGTTTTGGGGCTTTCTTCCCCTTGGGGGTATTTGTGTTCGATTGCTGTTTCATATTATTCCATTACCACAAATTGGTTCAATGCTTCCAAAGCTTCACAGCCATATATAAGGGCAGGGCCTCCGCCCATCATTATCGCAACGCCTATGGTCTCTAGAATTTCTTCGGCACTGGCTCCCGATTTTAAGGCGTCGCTTACGTGAAAGGCAATACAACCGTCACAGCGGACGGTAATGGCGATGCCCAGGGCAATGAGTTCTTTGGTCTTTGAGGAAAGTACGCCCTCGGCGGTACTGGCCTTGTGAAGGCTATTAAAGCCACCGATGGTGTCGGGAATGTTGACACCTAATTCTTTTATTGATCGGGTAAGGTCGTTATACCGTTTTGAATAGTCTTTGATCATGGCGCTATGTTTTTCAGTTTAAACTATTGGAGTGATTTGATCGTGTACTTAAAACAAGCTCAAAACTATTTTAAAGGATTATGGTAAACTATGATTTAAATCAGGGAAGAAGGGGAATTTATGCGTTTGGAAGGGGAAAACAACGCTAGGCATGGCCATGATAGGCCAGAAGCCTATACAAGATAAGGCCCGGTATCACATTTTTTTGCGGGCTTTATAAAACTATGAAGCAACTGACCCAAGTCATTTCCGGCCAAACAAGCAGCACATACCTTTGGGTGAACACAAAAAAATAATGAAAGATGAAACACTTACTTATTATCACATGTTTATTGTTGATACCTTATTTAGGTATTTCACAGACGGTAGAACAAATCAATAAACCCACAGTGGCCGAACTCGACCAAATCACGCCTTTTAGTGATGGTTTGGCGGCGGTTAGAAAGGGAGACCAATGGGGATTTATTGATGAAGAAGGACAATTGGTTATTGGTTTTAGGAATGACCTGGTTTGGAATAAAAATCCACAAACCGATAATCCGGGGGTTGAAGGTATTGGCTATCCCCAGTTCAAGAACGGACGCTGTGTGGTGAGGGAAGTAAAAGAGGATGGTATTGCCCGATACGGCTTTATAGATAAAAAGGGAAACATGGCCATACCGGCTGAATTTTTGAACGTCAGTCCCTTCAGTGAAGGCCATGCCGTGGGTATTTACGAAAGTAAATCGCTAAGAGGGAAAAATACCTTTCAATTAAAGATTTACGATTATGACTTTACCGAGGTCGTGGTCAATGAAGTAGGTGAAATGATATGGCCCATACAAGAACGGCAGAATATCGTAATGTCTGGAAAATTATATAAGCTACCGGAATTACAGGCCAAGATGATTTCGGACCATCTCTTGGCCGTAAAGGACAAGGCGAACAAATGGAAAATTGTAAAGCCCAAATTTTAGAACTGCCAAAATTAGGGATAAGCCTGAATAGTTAGACCCTTTGTTTAAAATAACGGCATATGATACAGGTCATGGGTTTTCTTGAGACCTCAGGGTATTTTTGGTTTAATAGGATTATAAAACCTTATTCAAAGACAAATTAATATGGACAGAATATCGACAATACTAGTACCGTTCGATTTTACGGAGGCATCAAAAAAGGCATTGGAATATGCCATAGGCTTTGTAGGTCGGCTTGATGATATTAAAATTGTATTGGCTTATGTTTCAGGAAGCTGTAATCTCGAGTTATTGCCAGAGAATTTTGAGAAATTGGAGAAAAAATATAGGGGAAAGCTGAAGAACAAACTTGAATGGAAAATACAAAACGGAAGTCTCGTCCAGACTTTGTTGGATATTAAGAAAACCGAGCGGATAGACCTCATTATAATGGGAACATCGGGTATTGAAGGCCATGGGGAAAAGCAGCATACCAATACCGAAGAACTTGTATTGGATAGTAAATGTCCGGTTTTGGTGGTTCCGCATAGCTATAAAGAGTACAATCTGGCGCAGATAGCCTTGGTTTTGGGCAAGGAAAAGATCGATGACGCCAAGGTGTTGGGAAGTCTTTTGAGGATAGCCCGAAAGTGCAATGCCAAAGTGCATGTGCTGACCGTTGAAAACGAGCCTGGCATCTATGGCTATAGCAAAGAGGAAGAGCAGAACGAGAAAGCCATAGAGTATTATCTTGAAACCTTTTATAAAGAACGTGTTTTCATTAAAAATGATGATGTTTTAGAAGGAATTTCCAATTATGCCATAAAGCATGATATAGACCTTGTCGCCATCCTTCCCCGAAACCATGCGAAACATGGCGCTCCTTCCCAAGGACAGTTGACGCAATCGTTGATTCAAAATTCCAAGGTGCCCATTCTTGTATTGGAGTAGTCCTGATTCATATTGAAGAAAAGAAAAAATCATTGTTTTCTATAAAATAGTTACTACATGGATAATTTTAGAACTAGGCCCAAGGGCGATTTTATCGAGAAAGGCAATTGGCAAGAACTGTATGTCTTGACCGAGCATTGGAAGTCTGACCTTTTGTTCTATAAGGACGACCTTAAGTTCTTGCGACATCTTGAGGATAAATATTTTTTATGGATAAAGGCCGAAGCTGATTTGGAAAACATCCGTAGAGTAGGGGAAAGTATCTTGAAAGACACAAGGGATTGTGACCAACTCCTAGAGCGGGTAGATACCCATCTATCGCATCTTTCCAACATTATTGGCAATTCCGAAAGCCAAGACGAAAAGGCCTTTAGGGAGGAACACGCCGAGCTCGAGGAAGACATGGCTGAATTTGTCAAGAATGTCAGGGAAAATAGAAGGCGACTTTTTAAAGTGGTCGAATACGATGTTGAAATGGATAAGTTATAGCTAAAAAAAAGACCGTGAACCCCTTAAGTCCACGGTCTTTTTTTATCTACTAACAAGTGTTTTACTCAAGTGACATGGCCGCATAGTAGCCTGCTCCGAGCAATGCCGTATTGTCGTTGAGAATAACGTTTACGGGAACCATTTGCAAAAGGGAGTTTAAACGTCCCGATTGCATAAAATTATCGTTGAATGCTTCCCGGTTCATTCCCTTTATTATTTTGGGCATGATGCCCCCACCAATAAAAATCCCTCCGGTAGCCTTGAATTTTAAGGCTAGTTGAGAAGTCTCTATGGCCAAAAAGCGGACAAAAAGATCAAGGGTTTCCATACAGACCGGATCTGTCCCTTCTATAGCGGTCTTGGTAATTACGGCCGCAGGGTCTTCCTTGGCCATTTTCGCCTTAAAGGCATCGGATTCCTTTTCACCACTGACATTGCGAATGAGCTGATAGGTATCGCGAATGCCTTGTCCCGATAATAGGCGTTCCCAGCTTACATGGCCATATTTCTGCTGAAAGTACTTCCAAATCTCATAATCGAAATCATTTCTCGGGCTAAAATCGCAATGACCGCCCTCGGAGGCAAAGGGGTGGTAGGCCTTGCCGTCCCAATACAGACCGGCTTCCCCTAAGCCTGTGCCCGGGGATATAATCACGGCATTACCCTCTATTTGCGAGCCGTATTTTAAGGGGTCAAGGTCTTTTTCCCCTAAGGCCGCCAAACCATAAGCATTGGCCTGCATATCGTTTATTAGAAAAACGGATCTAAGGTGAAGTTCACGGGTCAGTTCTTGGGCATCGATGCCCCAGGGGAAATTAGTACCGTACACCTTGCCATTGGTTATGGGCCCCGCTACACCAAAACACATACTATCGATTGGGGTTATTTCCTTTACTTCAAACTCATGTATGATCTCGAGTAAGGAATTGTAGTCTTTGGTTTTGTACGAGTTTTGTTTTAAGGGGGAAAGATGGCCGTCTTTGTATTCAAAAAGGGCGAGATTGGTTTTTGTGCCCCCTATGTCCCCGGCCAATACAATGCCGTTTTTATGGCCTAGGTTCTTTCGGGACCCTATGGCCAATGGTATTAGGGAATTTCGGAGTATTGGAAAAGAGCGTCCTTCTATCATTTTCATAAGGGTCTATTTTTATTTTAAGCTATCGTAATTGATGGGTCTAAATAAATATCCTGAATAAGGTTTAGTAACTTGATTCCTTCCTTCATCGGTCTTTGAAAGGCCTTTCTACCGGAAATCAGTCCCATACCACCCGCTCTTTTATTGATTACGGCCGTACGTACGGCTGTGGCAAAATCGTCTTTGCCCGAAGCCCCTCCGGAGTTAATGAGTCCCGACCGGCCCATATAGCAATTGGCCACTTGGTAACGGGTCAGGTCTATGGGGTGATCGCTAGTGAGTGTACTGTAGACAAGGTCGCTGGTTTTTCCAAAGTCTTTTAGGGCAAGAAAACCGCCATTGTTACTCGCTTGTTTTTGTTTGATGATATCGGCTTCCAGGGTTACCCCAAGGTGGTTGGCCTGTCCGGTCAAATCGGCACTAAGGGCATAGTCCTTGCCCTTTTTAAAAGCATCATTGCGCAGGTAGCACCAAAGAACCGTGGCCATGCCCAATTCATGGGCACGTTTAAAGGCTTTGCCGGTTTCCTGTATTTGCCTGTCAGATTCTGGAGAGCCGAAATAAATAGTGGCCCCAACGGCTACGGCGCCCATGTTCCAGGCTTGTTCTACTTGGGCAAAATAGATTTGATCAAAAGTGTTGGGGTAGGATAGGAGCTCATTATGGTTCAATTTGACCAAAAAAGGAATTTTATGGGCGTATTTCCTTGAGACGGCACCGAGCACACCGAGGGTTGAGGCAACGGCGTTGCACCCTCCTTCAATAGCGAGTTTTACAATGTTCTCGGGATCAAAATAGTCGGGATTGGGCGCAAAGCTGGCCCCTGCGGAATGTTCTACGCCCTGGTCGACCGGTAAGAGCGAAAGGTAGCCCGTACCGGCCAGCCTACCGTGATCAAATAACTGTTGTATGCTTCCTAAAACCCGGTTAGACCTATCTGTCGGTGCCATAATGCGATCGGTGAAATCAGGTCCGGGCAGGTTCAGTTTATCGTTGGGAATGGTCGTACATGTATGATCTAACAAAGACGCCGTTTCTTCTTTCAAATAGTATTCAAGTTCCATTTTGGGTGCTTTATTTGTATTTTAAATAGGTTTTTGTCCTTTTATCCAATCATAAAGCCGGTCTGCATCTTCCTTATGACAGAGTTGGGTACCGTGGTGCATGGTAGCGGCAGTTCCGCAGGCTACGCCGTATCTGACCATATCGCTCAAGGGTTTGCCCCATATCAAGCTCATGACCATTCCGGCAACCATACTATCTCCGGCACCAATGGTACTTTTTTGATGAACCACGGGAGCAGGTATCTGTTCCATTGTATTTTTTGTGGCCAATAAAGCGCCTTTTGGCCCTAAGGAAACGACAAGAACTTCGCAATCATGACGCTCTAAAAACTGTTGGGCCAAGGGCTTCAAGTCTAAATCGGTTATAGAAGCCACCCCACATAGGGCCCCTAGTTCGGCCAAATTGGGCTTCAACATATAAACTTTTGACTTAGCGGCTTCCATAAGCGCTTCGCCCGAAGTGTCAAGAATAAACCGGACTCCTTTTTTTTCGGCCATGCGACCTACTTTTAAATAGAAGTCCTCTGGTACATGGGGAGGAAGTTTTCCACTGGCCACCAAATAGTCTCCTTCATGGAGTCGTTGTTCGAGTTGCGTTAAGGCAGATTTCCATTCTACTTCCTTTACGGGCGGACCCGGCATCCCAAATCGATATTGCTGGTTCGTAGTGGTATCGGTTACCGCAAGGTTTTCACGGGTCCATCCCTCAATGGGAATTACCGATTGTTCTATGTTTTGTTCGGTTAAGAGCTTTTTTAAAAATTCTCCCGTTGGCCCACCTGCAAAGTAGCTACAAAGTGATGTTCCCCCTAATTTTCGAATGGCCCGTGATACGTTTATGCCTCCGCCACCGGCATCATAACTGGGTTCGGCACAGCGTAATTTCGTGTTAGGGCTCATGCCTGCCACGGTAGTGCTTTTGTCAATCGCAGGGTTTACGGTAAGTGTGATTATTTGTGCCATCTTAGGAATTTTTAATACAGATTCGTTCGTTTTATCGTAATGGGTAGTGCTCGGTAATATTGAGTTTATCGTCAAAGGCGTACATATGGGGTACACCCGTGGCCACTTCTACTTTGGCGATCTCATCGGATGAAATATGTTCTAAATATTCGATAAGGGCCCGTAATGAATTTCCGTGAGCGGCAATCAATATGGTTTTGCCCTTGGCCAATTCAGGTGCAATGGCCTCAAAAAAGTAATTGACCACTCGTTTTGAAGTATCCTTAAGCGATTCGCCCAAGGGTAAAACAGAGGTGTCCAAGGCCTTATAATTAGAATCGAATTCAGGATTCCTTTTATCGGTGTTGGAAAGGCTGGGAGGGGGCGTATCGTAACCTCTACGAACGCTTAAAAAGAAGGCTTCACCTACCTCTTTTAGCACTTCGTCCTTGTTCTTTCCCTGCCAATCGCCATAATGTCTTTCGTTCAACTTCCAGCTATAGCGGGTGTCTACGTGCATCATCTCTGCCGTTTCCAATATGATCCAGGCCGTGCGGATGGCTCTTTTTAGATAGGAGGAGAAACAAAGGTCTATCTCAATAAGGTTGGATTTTATCAGTTCCCCGGCTTTTCTGGCCTCTTCCATACCTTCCGGTGCCAAGTCAATGTCCGTCCATCCCGTAAAAACATTTTTTACGTTCCAAAGACTTTTTCCGTGCCTGACCAATATTAATTTTCCCATGATAGGCTTATTTTATTTCGTTTTTACAAGCATTTCCTTTTTCCATACATTCCAAATTGTCAAAGGTGATTTGTGAAATGTTTTCAAGGGCGGTATCGGTCAAAAAGGCTTGGTGACTGCTGATCAATACATTTCTAAGGGTCATTAAACGGGCCATGGCATCATCTTGAAGGATATCATCGGAATGGTCCTCAAAATAGAGTCCTTTTTCCTCTTCATAGACATCCATCCCGAAATAGCCTATTTGCCCAGATTTGAGTCCGTTTATGACATCTTGGGTATTTACTAAGCCTCCCCGTCCGGCATTGATCAACATTACCCCTTTTTTCATTTTCGAAATCCTATCCGCATCAATAAGATGATGGGTCTTTTCGTTTAGGGGGGCATGAAGGGTAATAATATCGGATTGTTGGCACAAGGCATCCAGATCGGTATAAGTGGCATCGTATTTTTCTACCAAGGATTTATCTTCAACAATGTCATAAAGCAATAGTTTACAGCCAAACCCATGTAAAATCTTGGCCACTACGCGTCCAATTTTTCCCGTGCCTATGATGCCTACCGTTTTTCCGTTCATATCAAAGCCGACGAGCCCGTTCAATGAAAAATTCATTTCCATTATCCGGTAATGGGTTCTGACCAATTTACGGTTGAGGGCCAGCATGATGCCTACCGTAAACTCGGCAATGGCGTAGGGCGAATATTCGGGCACCCGTGCCATGCGGATACCCAACTTTTTTGCATGGGGCACATCTATATTATTAAAACCGGCCGAACGTAGGGCTACATATTGAACACCAAGTTCGTGCAAGCGGTCTAAGATGGGGGCAGAAGCATTGTCTTCGGTGAAGATACATATGGCATCACAGCCTTTGGCCAAATCTACCGTATCCAAGCTCAGGTAAGTATCGAGCATTTTTAGGCTATGCTTGCCGTTATTGGCATTTTGCAGATAGTCCCTTTCCCAATTATGTACATTGAATATTGCTATTTTCATTTTTAAGTTCTAGTATAATTCAAAACTAATGGATATTGACCTTGACATTAATTACTGCTTTGGGCCATACCATATCCGATTTTGTTTTTCTCAGCTTTAGTGATGTTTTTGATACCGGCGATCAATGCATCGGGATTAAAGGATATGGAGTTGATGCCTTTTTCCACAAGAAATTGGGCAAATTCGGGGTAGTCACTTGGCGCCTGGCCACAAAGTCCTATTTTAGTATGGGTCTTACGGGCCGATTCGATGACCATGGCAATCATCTTTTTCACCCCGATATCGTTGATATCAAAAATGTCGCTCAACAATTCGGAGTCTCTATCCACACCCAAGGTCAACTGTGTCAAATCGTTGGAGCCGATTGAAAATCCGTCGAAGTATTCGGCAAATTGCTCTGCCAAGATGATGTTGTTGGGTATTTCGGTCATCATATACAGTTGAAGTCCGTTTTCCCCTCGTTTCAAACCGTTTTTTTCTAAAACCGATACGACTTTAGCAGCTTCTTTTAGGGTACGACAGAAGGGAATCATAACTTTTACGTTGGTAAGGCCCATAGTTTCACGTACCCTTTTCAATGCCATGCACTCTAATGCAAAGGCGTCTTGGTATTTGGGGTTATAGTACCTCGATGCTCCCCTGAACCCTAACATTGGGTTAGATTCTACGGGTTCAAATTCGGTTCCGCCTATTAAGTTGGCATATTCGTTGGTTTTAAAATCACTGGTACGAACGATAACGTCTTTGGGGTAGAAGGCTGCTGCAATTGTGGCAATGCCTTCGGCAAGTTTGTGCACAAAATAATCGGACTTATCAGGGTAGTGGTGCGTTAACTTCTGAATCTTCTCTTTAACGGCAGGGTCTTTCAACCTATCAAAATGTTTTAAGGCCATGGGGTGGATTTGAATAGAGTTGTTGATAACGAACTCTAAGCGCATTAAGCCCACTCCAGCAGAAGGGTAAAATGAATATTTGAAGGCTTGTTCGGGATCGGCCAAAATAAGCATAGCTTGGGTTTTCGGATTTCCAAGGGCGGCAATATCCACTTCGTTTTCATTCCATTCCAAGAGTCCGTCATAAACAATACCGGTATCGCCCTCGGCACAAGAAATCGTGATGTCTTGTCCGTCTTTAATGACCTTGGTGGCATTGTTGCTACCAACTATTGCTGCGGCACCTACTTCCCGTGCCACGATGGCCGCATGACTGGTTCGCCCGCCTTGGTCCGTGATAATACCTGCTGCTTTTTTTAGAATGGGGTCCCAATCGGGATTGGTACGTTCGGTAACGAGGATTTCTCCTTTTTGTAGTTTGTCGGATTCTTCAGGACTGTGTAATATACGGGCCTTACCGGAAGAGATTTTATTGCCGAGGCCCATTCCGCGGGTAATTTCCTTTCCCTTGTTCAGTAAGGTATAGGTATTGATTTTGAGTTTGTTCTTTTTGGCACTCTGTACGGTCTCTGGCCTGGCCTGTACGATAAAAAGTTCATTGGTGAGTCCGTCCTTCGCCCATTCAATATCCATAGGGCGTTGGTAATGGTCCTCAATAATCAATGACCACTGTGCCAGTTTTACCACTTCGGCATCGGTAAGTACGTACTGTTCTTGTTTTTCCACCGGAGTATCAAGGTTCACGGTACCGCTTCCCGATTTATCGTAGACCATGGTTTTTTCCTTACTGCCCAAACGTCTAGAGACAATAGGTTGTTCAACGCCATTTTTTAGACTGGGCTTAAAAACAAAATAATCATCGGGGTTTATGCTGCCCTGTACGATATTCTCGCCCAATCCATATATGCTGGAGACCATTACTACTTGGTCAAAACCCGTATCGGGGTCTAGGGTGAAGTTTACCCCGGAAGCGGCCAAATCTGAGCGGACCATCATTTGTACACCAATGGAGAGGGCTACCTTGGTATGGTCAAAACCGTTGTCTTCCCTGTATTTGATGGCCCGGTCGGTAAATAACGAGGCATAACATCTTTTACAGGCATCTATAAGCTCATCTTTCCCCTTTACGTTTAAATAACTTTCTTGTTGGCCCGCAAAACTGGCGTTGGGTAAATCTTCGGCCGTAGCGCTACTGCGTACCGCCAGTGAAATATCTCCTTTATACTTTTTTGCTAAGGAATTGTATCCTTCTTTAATGGCTTCCTTTATATCTTCAGGAAGCTCGGTGCCCAGTATAGCCTTTCTCACCGAGGCCCCAATTTCCTTTAAGTTCGAAAAATCTTTAGTATTCAATTTTGCCAAAAGGCCAAAAATTTCGTCCTGTATATGTACTTCTTGTAAAAAATGCCAGTATGCTTCCGCTGTGGTAGCAAAGCCATCAGGTACCTGTACGCCTTTAGAGGTCAGCTTTTGGAACATTTCACCTAAGGATGCATTTTTTCCACCTACGGTAGGAACATCGTTAATGTCAATTTCGTTAAAGTGACGTATGTAATTTTTCATGGCTATGTGTTTATAAGGTCGTTCCCGACCAAGATTTCAGAATACGAATCTCCGATGATTCCCTGCCAATGGAAATGACCTAGGTCATACCCCATTTTTTCTTCCATGACTTAGGTCATTTCCTCTGGAACTACGGGGCCATACTTTTACCACCTCATTTACAAGCAGAGAAGTATGGCAAGGGATGTAAATCATAACAGTACCCCCATTTTCGGTAGCGTAGTTGCCGTACAGGGAAGTGTAGTGGACATTTGGTTCGATAGCGACTTGCCCTCGATCAATACTGTAATACGTACTGGGCCCGATAATACCATTGTTGTCGAGGTGTTATCACAACTAGATGAGCATAGGGTCAGGGCCATTGCCTTAACGCCTACACAGGGTTTGGCAAGAGGAATGGTAGCGGAAACCGATGGCGGACAGTTATCTGTTCCTGTAGGCAAAGAAATCATGGGACGTATGTTCGATGTCTTTGGCAATACTATCGACCACGGAGAAGCTTTATCGGAATTGCCTCGTAAAAGTGTACACCAATTGCCGCCACCCCTATCTAAACGCTCTACAAAATCTGAAATTTTTGAAACTGGAATAAAGGCTATCGATGTCATGGTGCCCTTACAACATGGTGGTAATGCCGGTTTGTTCGGTGGGGCAGGTGTTGGCAAAACGGTACTGTTGACCGAGATGATCCATAATATGGTGGGCTATCACCAGGGTATAAGTATGTTTTGCGGTATTGGTGAACGTTGCCGTGAAGGCCATGAACTGTACCATGATATGAAAAAGGCCGATGTACTGAAAGATATGGTGATGATGTTCGGGCAGATGAACGAGCCGCCCGGAGCGCGCTTTCGGGTAGGTCATGCCGCTTTGACCATGGCAGAATATTTTAGGGATGACGAACATCGTGATGTGCTTTTGCTTATCGATAACGTGTTTCGTTTTATTCAAGCGGGGATGGAAGTTTCCGGCCTTATGGGGCAAATGCCCTCAAGATTGGGCTATCAACCTACTTTGGGAACCGAACTTGCAAAATTGGAAGAGCGGATAGCCAATACCGATACTGGGGCCATTACCAGTATACAGGCCGTATATGTACCTGCGGACGACCTGACGGATCCCGCGGCGGTACATACCTTTTCCCACCTTTCGGCCTCGATCACTTTATCAAGGAAGAGAGCGGGCGAAGGACTTTTCCCTGCGATAGACCTATTGCAGTCAAGCTCCAAAATGGCAACTCCTGGGGTTATTGGGGAGCGACACTACCACCTTCTACAGCAAATAAAACAAACCTTGGCCCAATATGAGGAGCTAAAGGATATCATAGCCATGTTAGGTTTGGAACAACTCTCGGTAAATGACCGGGCTATTGTAAACCGGGCGAGGCGCTTAGAACGGTTTTTTACACAACCCTTCTTTACTACGGAACAGTTTAGCGGACTCAAAGGGAAAGGCGTAAAATTAGAAGAGGCCCTTGATGGTTGCGAACGTATTCTCAAAGATGAATTTAAAGATTTGCCAGAGCGTGCTTTCTATATGGTGGGCACCATAGACGAAGCTATCGAAAAGGCTAAAAAGGAACAAAGTAAAAAAGAAAGCAAAGCTGGGACACAAAACGCGGCTACTTCTGATAAAGAGATAGCAAAGGCATAGAACGAAACAAAAAACCATGGAGCTACATATTTTACTTCCGTTTAAGATATTCCTGAAAATTTCAGGGGTGCGGCGTATCGTAGTAGATACCAATGCCGGTTCCTACGGTTTTTTGCCCCATAGGCTCGATTGCGTTGCCGCGCTGGTTCCGGGAATATTGATATATGAGACGGAGGATGGACAAGAACACTATGTAGCGGTGGATGAAGGTATACTCACGAAAAGGGACGCCTATGTAGGGATATCGGTACGAAATGCCATTGCGGGGGCTGATCTAGGAAAATTAAGGGATGCCGTAGAGCGAGAATTTATCGATCTAGATGAAAAGGAAAGAGACGTGCGGAAGGCGGTGGCCAAACTGGAAAGTGAATTTATTCAAGGGATTAAAAAACTTCGTCAATCATGAGTGGGAAAACCGTGAATAAGAAAAGGGGAAAGGGCTTTTTAGAACAAGTGGATAGTAAGGAAAAACAAATGTTACACGCCCGAAATGAAGAGAAAAGGAGTGAGTGGAGGGGCTTTGGCACTTTTGGGATGGTGGGGTGGTCCGTTGCCGTACCGACCGTATTGGGAGCTGTGTTAGGACTATGGTTGGACAAGAGATACCCACAGACTTTTTCATGGACGCTGACCTTGTTACTTGCCGGTCTGTTTGTCGGTTGTGCCCTTGCCTGGCAGTGGATAGACAAAGAGAATAAATCAATGCACGAACATAAAAATAAAAAAGATGAATGATTTAGTAATGACCTTATCCGTGCTCTTTGGTGGAGCTTGCCTTGGATTCCTGTTTTTTGGAGGTCTCTGGTTTACATCAAAAAAGATGCTATCGTCTAAAAAGCCGGTATTGTGGTATTTGGGAAGTTTGTTCATAAGGGTGGGCCTTATCCTTTTGGGATTCTATTATATGGGCCAAAACAATTTTAAGTATATGTTGATTTGTCTTTTGGGCTTTGTTGCCGCCCGTTTTATGGTCATTCGGATGACCAAGACCAAAGCGATGAAACCCGTACCTGTAGAAAAGGAATATTGATATGGAACTGAGTCCTGACGAAACGATTTTTTGGCAAAATGGCTTTATCACCATTAACCTAACCTTGGTCACCACTTGGGTGTTAATGTTCGTACTGGTGGTGGCATCTGTTTTGGTAACCCGAAAACTGCGTAGCGATTTAAAGATATCGCGGTGGCAATGCATTTTGGAAATGCTCGTAACCGGAATGAACCAACAGATAAAGGAAGTGGGACTAAAGAAGTCGGAAAAGTTTTTGGGCTTTATTGGAACCCTGTTCATTTTCATTGCCTTTGCCAATTTGTGTATTATTTTCCCAGGCTATGAACCGCCCACCAGTTCTCTGTCTACCACGGTGGCTTTGGCGCTCTGTGTTTTTCTGGCGACACCCCTTTTCGGTATTGCGGAAAACGGGGTCTTGGGCTATTTGAAAACCTTTATAGAGCCTACGTTCATAATGCTTCCCTTTAACATTATTAGTGAAGTGTCTCGTACCTTGGCATTGGCGGTTCGCCTCTTCGGTAATATAATGAGCGGGGGACTTATTGTAAGCATCCTCTTGAGTATAGCGCCCTTGTTCTTTCCGGTGTTAATGACGGTTTTAGGGCTTATAACAGGGGTTATACAGGCCTATATATTTAGCATTTTGGCAACGGTTTATATTGCTGCCGCAACCGAGGAATCGGACAAAAAGAAGGCTCGGGTCAAGAAAATGAAACACAAATCTATAAGGGTAACGAACTCAAAATGACAAGGAAGGGTATTCCTTTTTTAAATTAATTCAAAACTGGTTTAACAATAAAATTTAACACTATGGATAATACTACGATAATCGCTATGGTCTCAATTATTACCGCAGGTATAACAACGGGAATCGGTTGTATGATACCGGCACTGGGGCAGGGTAAGTCTATTTCAACGGCATTGACTTCAATGGCCCAACAACCCGACGCAAGTCAGACGGTGACGCGAACGCTTTTTGTGGGGCTGGCCATGCTTGAATCTTTGGCCATCTATTGTTTTGTGATTTCAATGATCTTGATTTTCGCCAATCCTTTCTGGAACCATTTCATCGCTAAATAAATAAAACATGAAAATCGACTGGTTTACCGTAATAGCCCAAATCATCAATTTCTTGGTGTTGATGTGGTTATTGAAACGTTTTCTCTATAGGCCCATTTTAGCTTCCATAGATGAACGGGAAACGAATATAAAGAAGCAACTCTTGGATGCTGAATCGCAAAAAAGGGAAGCGGCCAAGGCAAGGGACGAATTCAACCACAAAAATGAGATTTTTGATAAGGAGAAGGATGAGTTAATGCGAAAGGCAGCTATGGAAGCCAAGGCCGAAGGGGATAGGCTAAGGGAAAATGCGAGAAATGAAGCCAATGAACTGAAGGAGCGCTTGGAAAAGGCTTTTGCCGAAGACCAAACCATCAAAAACAATGGTATGGCGAAAAGGATAAAGGGCAAAGTGCTCGATATTACCCGAAAAACCCTGAAAGACCTGTCGTCCGCTAGTCTGGAAGGGCAAACCCTTGAGGTCTTTTTAAATAAAATAAAGGGCTTGCAAGCCGATGAAAAAATAAAACTTTCAAAAGCCCTTGAGGGAGGCAAACCCATATTGGTACACAGTACTTTTCCGCTATCGGAAAAACAACGGGAAGCCATACGAACCGCGGTAAAAGGCTTGTTGAAAACAGAAGCTGTTCTTGAGTTTAAAACCCGACCGGAATTGATCAACGGAATTGAAATGTTGTCGAATGGTTATAGGTTGTCTTGGAGTATAAGGGACTATTTAAAACCTTTTGAAGAAGCTGTGGAAATAGAAAGCTAGATAGAATGGAAATCGAAATGAAATGGGAGCAACGGATTATAATGGTTTAGTAGACGATACGTTTAATGAACTTGCCAAACAAACGGAACATCACGAGTTCAAGCTATCGCCAAAAGAAATAGGGCGTGTTACCAGCGTTTCCGCCGGTGTGGTAAAAGTATCGGGCTTGCCTAATGCGGGATATGAGGAGTTGTTGAAATTCCCGGGAGACTGGTACGGTATTGCCTTTAATATCGATGAAGATGAAATCGGCGCCATTCTCTTAGGAGAGGATTCCGATTTAAATACCGGTGACCTTGTTGAACGTACGAATCGCGTAATGGACGTTCCTGTGGGCAAGGCCCTCCTTGGAAGGGTCATTGGGCCATTGGGCCAGGCTATGGATGAAAAAGGGGCGATTTCCTATGAAAAAAGACTACCTATCGAAAGGAGTGCGACACCTATTATGGACCGTGCCGGGGTCAGCATGCCCTTACAAACGGGAATTAAGGTAATAGATGCCCTTATTCCCATAGGGCGGGGGCAAAGGGAATTGATTTTGGGTGATCGGCAAACCGGGAAGACGGCCATTGCTTTAGATACCATAGTCAATCAAAAAGATAAAGATGTCATTTGTGTCTATTGCGCCATTGGGCAACGGGCATCATCGATTGCCAAGGTTATTGCCGATTTAAAGGAAAATGGAGCCATGGGGTATACCATCGTTATGGTAACCGAGGGGAATAATTCACCAGGGCTTCAATATATTGCTCCCTATGCGGCTACGAGTATAGCCGAATATTTTATGGAGATGGGGAAGGATGTGCTTATCGTTTATGATGATTTAACGAACCACGCTAGGGCGTATCGTGAGCTTTCCCTATTGTTGAAAAGACCTCCGGGACGCGAGGCCTTTCCCGGCGATATATTTTATATCCATTCCCGACTGTTGGAGCGTTCTACTCATTTAAGCGAAGAACTCGGAGGTGGTTCGTTGACCGCCCTTCCTATAATCGAAACCGAGGCACAGAACATTTCGGCCTATATACCTACCAATTTGATTTCAATAACCGATGGACAGATTTATCTATCGCCCAAACAATTTGAATTGGGTATTCTACCTGCGGTTGAGGTGGGTAAATCGGTTTCTCGAGTGGGGGGAAAGGCCCAGCTACCGGCCTATAGGGCCATTACGGGCGACTTAAAACTTGGGTTTTCCCAGTTTGAGGAATTGGAGACCTTTGCCCGTTTTGGTTCCCACTTAGATGAAGAAACAAAAAAGGTGATCGAACACGGTAAGCGTATTCGGGAAGTTCTCAAACAGAATGAACTAGAACCCTTATCCGTAGCGGAACAAATAGGTGTACTTCTGGCCCTCACCCAAGGCCTTTTTGATACGATTCCTATTGCAGATATGTATGAGGCCGAAAAGGCGGTCATAAAAAGCATAGACGCCTTGCCTGAGTCCGTTCAAAAAAGCTTTTACTCTAATGATGTTGTAGACGAGACTGGGCGGGAAAGCATATTAGCGGCAGCCAAAAGGGCACTTAGCGCCTTTCAAGCGGAAGGGTAAGCACCAAAAATAAGAGGCATGGATTCATTGGAAAGTTTAACGAGACAGATTACCGGGGCCAAGGAGCTTAACTCCATAGTGCGTACTATGAAGGCTATGGCCGCCGCTAATATCGGCCAGTATGAAAGGGCCATGGAATCTTTAGGGGATTATTGGGCCAACGTTTCTTGGGGACTTGTAGCATATTTAAAATACATCGGATTGGAAAGCCCTATTGTAAAGCAGGGCGAAAACCCTAAAAAAGGCCCGAAATCTATTTGCGCTATTGTTTTTGGATCGGATCAAGGTTTTGTCGGGCAGTTTAACGATGCCCTTTCGGAATACGTGCAAGAGTCCTTATCCGCTCACGAGGGGAAAATGGAAATCTGGACCGTAGGGGTGCGCGTACCTCTATTGTTGAAGGATAGGGGCATGACCGTAACCAAGGAATTCAATCTACCCAACTCCATTCACGCCATTACCGCCCTTATCGGGTCTATTTTGCTGCAGATAGAGGAAAACCATGAGAATGGAAGCATAGATGAGTACTACCTTTTTCATAACCATTTGGAAAAGGAAGGTTCTTACCGACAGGAAAAATCACGTCTATTTCCCCTAGATGTAAAATGGCAACAAGAAAACGGACGCTTAAAATGGCCTTCCCCAAAACAACCCGAAGTGATTGGCGACAGTGCTAGGCTTATAGGGAGTTTAATTCGTGAATATCTCTTTGTTAGCCTATATAAAACCTGTACGGAATCATTGGCCTGTGAAAATTTAAGCAGGTTGAATGCCATGCAACGCGCAGAAAAGAACATTGAAGAATTGCTCGATGATATAGGCCACACCTATCATCGTTTAAGGCAAAGTTCAATAGACGAAGAACTTTTTGATGTGGTCTCCGGTTTTACGGCCCTGAAGAAAGACAGGAAGTTGGGGGGCTAACACCAAGCGTATCGACCAAGGGTGCTATGGCACGCTAAAGGCCGGTTTATACCTGTTTCCAGATTTGGATAGGTGTTCCGTGTTCATTAACCCCATCATAGTTTTTTTAGGTCTCGCGACGCCTACCGGTAATCTCAAGGATTTTGATTATATATATGATAGGATTGCCCCTAGAATAGGATTTACTTGAAAACTCATTGATAAATTCAACATTTTTATGCTCCTGCCTATGGATAATCCCTTTTATGCCTTCTACAAAGGTATGAAGTTTCTCTTTGGCCTTTTCGCCATTAAGCTCTTCAAATTCGCCAAGGACAAGGGCGGATTCCCAATTCACCATGGATTGGATTTCTTCCACTACCAGGGAAACGGATGAATTTTTTCTCAATGCATTCACTTTATGACCTTCCGTGGTGTAGCTTATGAGAGTATTGTCCTCAGGGTCGAAATAGTACGTTATGGGTACTACATAGGGTTTTCCGTCTGAGATATACGCCAGATGGCCGGTGTAATTTTTTCTAAGGATACTGGTACTTTCACTAACTGAGATTTCATTCATAAATGGGGTGTTTTATAAGTATTAAGGTTTGAATGATGGGGCTTCTATTTTATTGGAAGGGAACTTCATGTTTAAGTTAAGCTAATTATTTAATTCAGCCATTTGTTTTTCAATTATTTAGCTAGGTCTTATCCGTTTGTATGCGGGCAAATCGGTTAACAGGGGTGAAGGTATTACAGTATTAAAAAACGCCATATGATTTATGTCATATCATCATGGGGCGATCAAAAGAGTATAGCTTCTATACGTCTTTACTAGGTGTTTACTGTAATTACGCAATTATTCTTTTTGATTCTTTTCCTGTTGCTTTTCCTGCTTTTTGAAATAGCCACGGGTCAAAAAATTATGTTTTAAGGCTTCCATGTTTTCGTTGAATTTGACCAGCCCCTCATCTACGTTCTTTACGGAGTTTTGAAGCTGGTGTACCAAGGTGGTATCCGTTGCCAAATAGTTTATGGCCCCTTTGCCTTTGTTTATCCGGTCTACTATGGTGTTGAGGTTTTTTGCGGTTCCCTCAATTTCTACGGATGCGTTTTCAAGGTTATCCAATACATTTCGGATTTTTGCCCCGGAAAGCGAGTCGCCCAAGAGAGTTCCGGCAACACTTTCCTTTGAATTGAAATGTTGTACAAGTTCATTTAGTTTATGCATGGTCGTGCGGGCATCGTTACTGGTCTGTTTTAGGTTGATCAAGGTCTGTTTTAAGTCACCTCCCATAAGCGTGTCATTGAGTAAACGGCCCAAGGTTCCGTCTCCGTTATTGATAGAGCGGGTAATATGAAGGAGCTGCTCGGTCAATAGGGCGGCATTTTCATTGGTTACGCTTAAGGTATTCATCATATCCGCAGTGGCCACTCCACTAAACGAATTGATTTCATCCCCAGATTCAACATAGGGTGCTTCGCCTACGCCAGGAACGATGTTAATGATCATACTGCCCACTAGGCCATCTGAGCCGATATTGGCTATAGCGTTTTTTTTGATGTGTTTTTGCATTTTGGCATCGATGAGCATATCTACCTCGATTGTGGTATCGTTGATCATTTCAATATACTTTACCGTACCGATGCTGATACCGGCATAACGAACATTGTTGCCATTCTGTAGCCCCCGTATGTTCTTAAAGCTAACCTTTAGGGTAAAGCTATTGCCGAACATGTTTTGTTGGTTTCCGATGAAATAGATGACCAGAACCAGTAGTGCCGTACCTATGAGAACAAAAATCCCTAACCTAAATTTCTCCGATGCTGATTTTTCCATAATCTATTTTTTAAAGAAGGCCTCTATTTTGGGGTCCTTAGATTGTGAGAGTTGGGCGTAGCTACCTTCGGCGTAGTTGATACCATCGACCAATAGGATCATTCGGTCCGAGATGACCCTGGCACAATCGACATCGTGTGTTATGATCAATGAAGAGGTGCCATATTTTAACTGTATGTTGCGCATTAATTCAATGATTTCCTTGGAAGTGATCGGGTCTAAGCCGCTTGTAGGCTCATCGTAAAGAATGATTTTTGGGCGTAAGATCAATGTTCGGGCCAAGGCTACCCTTCTTTTCATTCCTCCCGACAGTTCTTCTGGCATCAGGTCGATGGTATGTGCCAGCCCCACATTTTCCAAGGCTTCGACTACCAAGGCCTGGGTATCTGTCTGTTTTCCGAATTTCTCCTTGTGCCGTCGTAAAGGGAACTCCAAATTCTCACGTACCGTCATTGAATCGTACAATGCGCTTCCCTGAAATAGGAAACCGATATCGGAGCGGAGTTCATCGAGGGTTTCGCGATCTAGGTTTTTAATTTCCTTCCCCATAACCGAAATATACCCCGTATCGGGTTGTATAAGCCCCACCAAACACTTTATCATCACCGATTTTCCCGAGCCCGATTTCCCCATGACCACTAGGTTCTCCCCCTTATGCAATTTCATATGGAAGCCATTGAGCACCTTATGGCCCGAAAAACTCTTATAGAGATCTTTGATTTCCATGATCACCTCCTTTGTAGGGGCTTTAGGACGATTCTTTACGGGTATGTTTTTCTCTTCATCCATCATACGTCATAAAAAATATTCGAGATAAAAACGGCCACAAAATCAATAACGAACAAGAGCAAGGAAGCCATTACTACGGCCGTATTGGCTGCAATACCGACACCTGCCGTTCCCTTTTTACTGTAAAAGCCCTTGTAGCAACCTACGATTCCAATGGCAAAACCAAAAAAGAAGGTCTTGATGGTAGCGGGTATAATATCGGTATAGGTCAGTACATCAAAAACAGTATTGAAATAGAGCTGAAAGGAAACGTTTCCTTCTATATTTTCAACCAAGGCCGATCCGAAAAGGGCAACGGCATCACTCACGACCACAAGTAGGGGGAGCATCATTATGGATGCCATAACGCGTGTGACCACCAAAAATTTAAAAGGGTTGGTTCCCGATACTTCCATGGCGTCAATCTGTTCGGTAACCCGCATCGATCCCAGTTCCGCACCTATACCCGAAGATATCCTTCCGGCACAGACCAAGGCGGTGATTACGGGCCCGAGTTCGCGTACGATCGAGATTCCTACCATATTGGGCATCCAAGAAACGGCACCGAACTGTATCATGGTCGGTCGTGATTGTAGGTCCATGACCAGGCCTATAATAAAACCGGTGACCAATACCAAGGTGAGGGATCGATAGCCAATTTGATAACACTGTCTCAAAAACTCATTGAATTCATACGGTGGCCGCAAGGCTTCCTTGAAAAAACGAGCCGCGAAATAGGAGAGCTCCCCGATCTCGATCAGCCATTGCCTTATCTTTTTTGGAGTCTTGAAGTTCAAATCTATTTTCTGAATTGGTTACGTGCGTAACCTCAAATGTAAAGGTCTTACGAGGGGTTTTGAATGATTTGGGTCATGCCAAGAAAAAAAAGCATATTGGTCAAAATGCTGATGTGGGTCATTCTTGTTGGCATAGCCAAGGTTTAATTTTGTGCGATCCCGTTTTTCTATGGGGGAGTTTATATGAAATCAATGGGCAATAGAAACGGAACAAGTAGTAAAGATCGGTCGGTAAACCTTGACATAAGGAATTATAAGCTTTTGTTGAATGCCCTTTTGATAGGTGTGATCACCGGCCTTTTGAGTTCGATTTTTAGGTTGGTGCTTGCGCGATTATCAACTTTTAGGACAACATTTCAAATAGGACAGGCCGATCAGCTATGGCAAGATTGGTTTTGGCCTATGCTTTTTACTTTTTTCGGTATCTGGTTTTCCATATTCTTGGTAAAAAAATACGCACCTGAAGCCGCGGGCAGTGGTATTCAGGAAATAGAAGGCGCCCTTGATGGTGTACGAGCTGTGAGATGGCGCAAGGTGTTACCGATAAAGTTTTTTGCCTCAATATTCTCCTTGAGTAGCGGCTTGCTCTTAGGCCGTGAAGGACCGACCGTTCAAATAGGGGCCAACGTAGGCAAAATGGTGGAAGATGTTTTTAAACAATCTGTGGAGGAAGATAACCCTTTGATCAGTACAGGGGCCGCATCTGGTTTGGCAAGTGCCTTTAATGCCCCTTTTTCGGGAATTATTTTTGTCATAGAGGAAATGAACGGGCATTTTAAGTTCAATTTTTATTCGCTTGCGGCACTTATGATCGGTGCCGGTTCTGCCGATATGGTGGTCAGGTTCTTGGTAGGAAGCGGGCCGATACTAAAAACCACGATTTTTACTTTTGAAGACTTATCGGGACTATGGCTGTTCGTGGTATTCGGACTCATACTCAGCTTCATTGGAATTGCCTTTAATAAACTGTTGATCGAAGCTTTGGATTTCTTTAAAAAAATAAGGATAAACCCTATGGTCATTGCTTTGGGTATCGCCTTTGTCATTACTGCCGTAGGACTGTATTCCGAAGATATGATTGGTTCGGGATATAGCACCATTGCGAATGCTTACAACGATTCCTTTACCTTAAAATTTCTACTGGCCTTATTTGTGGTGCGGTTTTTCCTTTCGATTATGAGTTATGGGTCAGGGGTGCCGGGAGGGATTTTCACGCCCCTTATAACGCTAGGGGTAATTTCGGGAATGCTTTTTGGCGGGATGGCCCAATATTTTTTTCCGGATGTGGTTCAAGACCCGGCCATCTTTGGTGTTGCGGGTATGGCCGGTATCTTTGCCTCGACCATTAGGGCCCCGCTTACGGGATTGGCCCTTTCGGTTGAGATGACGGCAAACTATGAGTTGATTTTACCTCTGATTTTTACTGCGGTTACGGCTTCGGTCTGTACGACAATGCTTGGTAATGCTCCGATATACTCCATTTTGCTAAAACGAATTTTAAACAAGGGGGAGACGGCCGTTTAGAACTGATGATTCAGGTTTAGCGCAATACTTTCTGTTAAATTAGGTTGAAAAGCCCTTCCATAAAACTCATTCGTTTTCAATACGCACCGAAAAATTTTTGCATTCCCATTTCTTCGCTTCTTTCCAATAAAATGTGAACTCCAAGGATGTGGCCTCTTTGTGGCAGGGCTGAATGTCGGTGATAAATAGTCCGATATTAAGGTGCTTTGCCTGCGTTTGATAGGTGGTTTTCCAATGGTCGTCCGTCCAATGAAGGGTACAATCGGCCAAGGTCTCGATCCGTAATGTTTTTCCCTTGGGTAAGACACGGGTTCCGTTATCAAATCGCCACACTTGGTAATCCGATACGGTGTTTTTGCGCAAATACCTTTCACAGGTTTGTTCGGGCATATCAAATACCTTTTTATGGTCTATAGAAATACAGAGTTTGATGTATTCGGCATGGGCCCATGTCAGGGGCATTGCCGACCCTGTATGCCTACCGCGATATAGTCCCTTTTCGGGTATATCGTCTTTGTCCCATATCTGTTCGGGCAGTAAGCCGTTATTGGCAAAGGCATCCATAGCGTTTAGGAGTTTCCGGGCCGATTCGATATGGCCCGCGGCGATTTCATAATGGGCCCTTTCTCCTGTCAATAGGGGCCATGCCCGACCCTTTCCCGTACCGTCATAAGGGTCGCCGTTTTCATGTTCCCCATAGCCGTCATTATTGTAACGGTACCAACAGCTGCCATTGGGGGTGTCGACTTTTAGTTCGGCATCGATTACTTTTAGGGTATTTAAGATTCTTTGGTCATCGGGTGCACGAAGGCCGAACCTGACCAAGGCCAATGCGTCTACGCTGATCAGTTCGTTAATGGGCGTTTTGCCATGGTCAAAATGATGATTTTTTAAATTGATCGTTCTGTCCCCCAATTCGGCAGCGGGAATATCGGCAAAGGGATTGATACGGATGTAATAGCCGTCTACCCCATGTTTTTGTGCTAAGGGCGTACCGGTAACATAGGTTCGGTATTCGATAGTATCGTTCCAAGTATCGGCTGTCTCGCGACAATAGGCGGCTAAGGTTTCTTCCCCGTTTATCTCGGCCAGTTCTGCCCCGGCCAATAAGGCGGCAATTTCTGTGGCCATGGTAAAGGGCGAAAAGCCACTTTCTTCTTCCCATCGGTCTTGGTCGGTATAAGGGCCGTTTATCAATAGGAAGGTAAGGGCCTTTTTGGCCAAGGGCCAATATCGTTTCATACGATTTTTTCCTATGGTGTTGCGCAAATAACCTTTGAGCATTTCCAAAATAGGCAAGGCAATTTGGTCCATTTGAATACCGGTCCAGTTCGGTTCCCCTTGAAGCCACATATTCTGCGGCCAACTCCCATCGGCATTTTGGGTAGACATCAGATAGTTTACAATACGCGATATGTCCGCCTTGGTTTCAAGGGCGTTGAACCCACCGGCACTTTCCACGAGGTCACGGGGCCATACAACGTGGTAACCGCTTTTGTCGGAGTCTCCCTTTGTGTTTCCCCAAGGAATGGAAAGGCTCGCTATAATGCCGCCGGGAAAGTTTTTGGCCTCGTGCATACGTAGGGTAGCGGCGCTTGTCTTAAAATTTTTGGCAGATATTTTGGGCAAGGTATTTTGCCAGGTTTGCCACTCTTGTACATATCGTCTTTTTGCCGAGTTAAAACCGTTTAGGATACTCGACCTGGCATGGTTGGCCGCCTCTAAATGGGTGCGGCCAAAACTTATGGCCAAAACAAAGTCATTTTCGCTTAGGTCTATTTCGCCGGTAAGGGCGATATTCCCACGCGAAGCACGCTCATATTGCCATTTTAACTTACCGTGTTGGTGTAAATCTGTCCATCCGTCCGAAGTACCTACAAAGCCGACGGACCGATGCAGCCATTTGGTGGAACAGGCCATGGCTACGGCTATGTCGCCATTTTTGGCAAATAGCATTTCAACCCCCTTATACTCGCCAAGCCAGCCCGAGTTGTTGCCCCCTTCATTGTTTAAATGGGGTGCGAGCAATGCGAATAATTGTAATGGGGGTTCGGGATGGTTTGCTTCGAACCTTATACGTTGCAGAATAGTATTGCGAAAAGGATCGGCAATGATTTCCTTGGTAATCTTAAATTTCCCGGAGGGATCGCTATTGACGATATGATAGGCGGGAATACCTTCTTCGATTGTTTTTGTAAAGTGTTCCGTATCTCTTTTTTCCTCAGAAAAAAATCCATGTCCATCCGTAACGATGAGTCCCATATCACGTATACAGGCAATATCTTCACGTGGGTAGTAGGCTTCGTTCAGAATACCGTGGCTAAGGGTGAAAGTTACGTCGGAAGCCGAATTTAGGGCCTTTCCGATTCCTGATTTTGTACTAGAGCTCCATCTGGCCTCAATTCCTGGAGCACCTGGTGCTTCTCCGTTTTTAGACATATTTTGATAGGATGTATTGAGGTTTTTTATTTGCTTGTGGGCCTTCCTGTCTATCACCAAACCCTGGATAAATAGGAGCCTCAATTTTAGGCGAAAGTTACTTCTTGTTAGGGTGGTGGAACATGATTTGGATCAGTTCCTTTTGAAGCTGGCCGGAAGCAATGGTCCCGCATCGAATAAGTGGAGGCCTTGATAATTGAGAGTTAAGGAAAAGAGAGCTCGCTCCTTAGTGGTATTGGGCATTGAGGGGTGAAGTAGGGAAAGGGCCGAGGGTAGGTTTACTGAGGAAGCAAACGTACATAACGGATAAAGCCCCTACCTTTTATCTTCGATTTTAGGTTTTCGCTAGTAAGTTCAAATTCCACATCGTTTTTATAATACTCTTGGTCTTCAACGGCAGATTCAAAACGGATTTTGTAGCCCGCATCTATCTTGTCTAGGGGAATTCCCAATACGGTCATTTTACGCTGTCCACCCGTTACGGTTTCACCTACAATAGCATCGATGTCTGGTCTTTTTTTACCGTAAAGTTGTTTCCACCATTCCTCGAGGTCGCGGTACCATTCGTTATCGTCGCCTTGTACATACAGGGTTTCTACGTATTCTTCCTTGCTGTTGAGCAAGGATACTACGATATAGGCCCCTTCTCCCGTATAATTAGTCAGTTGGATCAAACATTTGTAACCGATTCTTTCCTGGGGAAAGGTAAAGCTGGTCAATCCCACTAGGCATAGGGTAATAGAGACAAGGGGCAGATATCGTTTTTTCATGTTTTTTATGTTGTAGGAATCAGATACTTATTACAATAATCAGTTGGTGTTGTATGGGTTTTCAGGGCCTAAGTGATAAGCAATGTCCATAATTTCGTTTTAGCGATTATATGCCCCCGTGTTTCAAACGATATGCTAAACAGGAAGGTGTTTGACCCAAGGAGGAGCCGCAATGAAAGGGGGTATCTTCCTTTGCGACCATGTCAGATTCTAGGGCAGAAAATTCCTTATGAGCGCAATCGAAGAACATCGTTTTCCAGATAGCTTACCAATGGAAAAATAAGGGGTATAAACCGCATACAGTCCTTTTGTTTTACATCTATTTTACAAATGATTCGATTACTTTTTCTATACGCTTCTTTTTTACCATCTCCTCATCAAAGAGATACTTGTAGAGCACTTTGTTGTCTACTTTTTCGGCGAGGTGTAAATCTGTTTTACGAGCAAAAACCTCGTCCCACTTCGTACGTACCATGGCCCATTTTTTAGCATTGGACTTCCACCACTCGGCGCTAGGGGCACAGCGCGAATCATCTACCTTTACATAGGTGTTATAGCCTTTTTCTTTGGCGATGATGACATCTTCTTGACCTTTTTGTCGTAAAATTTTGGTGTTGTCTTGGTCATGTACCCAACCGTAGTCGGTTATTTCCTGCCTATTGCCTCGTAAGGTCAAATTGTAATCGCCTCGGGTGGTGTATTCCCTACGGGGAAGGGGGGCGGGGGTTGTGTTTTCCCAGTAACTTTTTCCATCTACATGCACCCATGTGGCGGAGCCTTCGTACCTGGGACTATCATCTACTTGATACACTTTTTGTGTCCATTGTCCCGTTACCTCTTCTTCTGTTTTTTGTTGGTAGACCCATTCATTATCGGCATTGTACAGATAGAGGTCCCTGTTTTCAAATAACCAATCTTGACGCCAGTGCTTAATGATCATAGGGTCGGCGGGATTTCCTACCTGTAGGATATGCTGTATGGATATTTTATCGGACTCATCGCTTACGAGCTGCGCCCACTCAAGGCCCTTGTCGATTTTGGTTTTTGAAGGCTTGTACAGGGAGTCGTTACTATAGTTGAAGGTTTCGGCAAAATTGAAGGTTACCTCGTAACAGCCACACATTTTTTTTATGGCTTCGGCATCTTGTTCTTTTTTGTCTTTTTGGGCACTTCCTTGAAAGCTTATAGCGGTACAGGCAAGGGCTAGAAAAAGGGATTTTTTCATGATGATCATAATTTATTTTGGTCAAATGTTTGAGCCGCAAAATTATAAAATTTATTTAGACTGATTAAAAATAATACATATATTTGCTCGCTATTAAGAATCAATCTAAACAATATACATGTCCCTTCGCGTATCGCTTACCGTGTTATCGACCCTTTTCTGTGTTACCATAAATGCCCAAGAACAGCGCGATTCTACAGGTACGACCGAGTTGGAAGAGGTTGTGGTAACCGGACAGTACAATAGGCAGAGTGTCGATAAATCCGTATTTCAAGTAAAGGTTGTCCCTCGTCGGGTTATCGATAATCTAGCGGCGAACAATTTGGCCGATGTACTGAACCAAACCTTGAACATCAATATTGTTCCGAATCCTTCAAGTGGAAAAAGTGGGGTTCAGTTATTTGGATTGGACTCACAGTATTTCAAGATTTTGATAGACAATGTGCCCCTGATCAATGATGAAGGTCTAGGGAATAATACCGACCTGACACAATTGAACTTAGATGATGTGGAACAGGTGGAAATTGTAGAGGGCTCTATGGGGGTACAATACGGATCGAATGCCGTATCGGGTATAATCAATATAATTACGAAAAAATCTTCCGCCTATAAATGGCAGATCAACCCCTATGTTCAAGAAGAGACTATTGGTAGTGAATATGGATTTGCCAATAAGGGACGCCATATCCAATCCTTGAAAGTAGGGCATAACATTTCGAAAAAGTGGTATATGAACGGCACCTATACCCGCAACGATTTCGCCGGTCACTTCGGAGATCGAAAGGGTCAGGATTACGAACGGAACGATGGTCATAGGGGACATGAGTGGTTGCCCAAATTGCAGAACAATGCCAAAGCCCTTGTGCGTTATAATGGTGATGGGCTTAAGGCTTTTTACAGGTTCGAGTATTTCGACGAGGAAGTTGCGCTATATGACTCACTGGTGCGTACCAATCTAAATTCGGCCACTCAAACTACGAACCCTACCGCATCCGATGAAATCTTCTTATCAAAACGCTTCAACCACCACTTCAACCTCTCGGGAAACCTTATCGAGACCATAAATTATGATGCTTCATTCTCATATCAGCAACAAAAACGCGATATTGAAACCTATAATTATAGGATCAGGGCAAATGAAAAGTTTGACCAAGAGTCTTTTGAATATGAGTCCCGTAAAGGGTTTTATTCTCGGGGAACCCTCAATAACCTGTTTCGAAATAAGTGGTCTAATTACCAGTTCGGATACGAGGTGAACGCTATTGATGGTTACTCTTCTTCGCTGGCAGGCGATTTTGAGACAGACCATATCAAACGACGATTGGAATCGTACGATATATTTGCCTCGGCCGAGTACATCGTAAGCAAAAAGTTTTCCGTACGGCCTGGGGTACGCTCCCTTTTTTCTTCAAAGTTCGACCCTCAGACTGCCCTCTCTTTAAGCTTGCGCTATTTTTTTGAGAACGGTTATCAATTGCGGGCGGTACTAGGCACTTCACCTAGGAGTCCGAATTACGATGAATTGTTCTCCTATTTCGTAGATATCAACCATGACCTTAGAGGGAATGAAGACCTGGATCCCGAGCGGGGTTACTCTGCCTTTTTACATTTAAATAAGGAGTTTTGGGCGGAAGACAGCGCATGGTCTTTAAAAAGAAAACTATCCGCTTGGTACCTTTCCGTAGATGATCGAATAGAGTTGACGATAGTCAATACCAATCCCTTGGCTTTTCAGTATAACAATATTGACGGTTATAAAACATGGGGTCTCTCTTATGCGAATACGTTATCTTATAATAAGCTGCAACTGAGTGGTGGCATCTCTTTCTCCGGGCAATCCAAAAGCTTGGAAAGTCAGGAAGATTTCAATGATGACTACCTCTATTCCGTACAGTTGAATGGAAACCTATCGTACCGTCTTCCGAAGTGGAATACCGTTTTTTCGGCATACTACAAGTTCACGGGGAAGCAATATCAGTTTTTACAAGATCAGAATGAAGAGGGGGAGGTCATCTTTATCAAGGGGGAACAAGATCAATACGGTTGGCTAGATGCCACCGTAAAAAAATCCTTCTACGACAACAGACTTCAGCTAACCCTTGGCGCTCGAAACCTCATGGACATAACCCGGGTGAACACCGTTTCGGCTGGGGGAGGGACCGTCCATTCGAACGCTACAAGTAGCGTTTTGCTCGGTTACGGAAGGTCATACTTTTTAAAACTATCGTACAATCTTAATCTCTAATTACTATACTTATGAAAATTACCATCAAACCTATTTTAACCCTTTTGCTTCTTGTGTTGGTCTCGGCCTGTAGTTCTGATGACGCTACTGTTGTACAGGAAGATTTTGTTGTCGCTTTTGAAAATCCGTCAGTGAGTTTCGGGGCCTCGGAAGACGAAAAAAATATCGATCTGGTGTTTTCAACGGCGGCGCCGGAAAACGGTTCTGTAGAAATTTCGTTTACGGGTACCAATGCCACCTATGGCGATACCGAAGATTTTGTAACGGTACCGGCCGCTGTGAACGGGGTTGTTACCCTAGATATCGCAAGTGGGGCAGAGCGTGCTTCCTTTGTTTTTAAGAAGTTAAAAGATGCGGTTGAAGGCACCGAAAAATCGATAACCCTAGAGATAAGCGCTGTTCATCTTTCCGATGGCCTGTCGAATGGAACCACAAGTATGCAAGTGGCCTTCGAGGAAACTGCGGCCCTTGGAGGTCAAATGGCACCTGAGGTAGGAGGCCCCAATGAGCCGAATCAGGTCTACATTGACCTTAGTGCCCAAAACCAAAGCAGTATAAGTCGCGAAGCCTGGGACTTGGCATTTTATAATGGGGATGCGTTTAGGGTAGCCATTAACGGCTCCCTTTACATGGCTGTGGCCGAGCTTGATGATATAGATATCGATGCCGTTACGGCGGAGCAGGTAGCCGGGCTTCAGGCCAGTGTGGCCGTTGGGACCTTTGATGCGGCCAATACGGCATATGTAGATGCGCCCAGTGGTGATATCAAGGGAACGGCCATTAAAGAAGTACCCGAAGTCGATGCGGCGAACAAAGTGTATTTGCTCAACATGGGATCAAAAATAGGTACGGAAGAACCGGAAACCGGTGGGGTGAATACTTCAGGTGATTCCCGTGGATGGATGAAAATCAGGGTGCTGAGAAACGGTAATGACTATACCTTACAATATGCCCGTCTTGAGGACACCACGCATAAGGAAATAAGTGTTTCCAAGGATGCGGCATTCAATTTTCAATTTGTCAGTCTTATATCCGATACGCTCGTTAGTGTTGAACCCGAAAAGGATAAATGGGATCTCAATTTTACGGTTTTTACCAATGAGATTGAAGGGTATGGGTCTTATGGCTATGCCGATTTTGTTGCTACCAATAGCAAAGGCGAGGTTTCGGCCTATAAGGTAGATGCCGAAAGTAAGTCTTACGAGGAATTTACGATATCCGACATTGATACGGAAGCCTTGGACACCGACCAAAGAGCTATTGGAAGCAGTTGGCGAAATGGAGGCGGACCAGGTACCCTGCCTTCCTTAAAAGAAGATGTATTCTTTATCGTAAAGGATGGCGATGGCAATTACTATAAATTGAAATTTACGGCTTTGGTAAATGAAAGTGGTGTTAGGGGATACCCCGCTTTTGAGTACACACTTCTTCAATAGCCCTTGACCTAAAGTCTGTTTGAAAACATTGAAACCGGACATGGACAGGTGTCCGGTTTTTTTAACTTAAAAAAGTGTAAAACAGCTGCAAACAAAGTGACTCAAACTAAACGAAATAGTTTTTATGAATCAATAAATAGGATAAAATGGAACTACTATATCAAAATGGTTATGGAGCGATGTATAAAATGAACAATAGAACAACGGGGGTACGCGAACTGCAAATGATTGTAGATACCGTAGGCGTGTTTATGTCTAGGGACGACCTAGACCACCTTTTGGGCATTGTTCGTAAATCTAACGAGCCCTGTACCTGTGCCGATTGTGGTGGGAATCATTGCAATAAGATTTGGTGCTCCAGTCCTTTGGTCGATATCTGCTTAAAAGTCGACGAAGCTATTATTGACCATATGGAAGACCTGATCCAAGGGGCCCAGTTTATGTTGGATATGGATGCTACCTTAGAGAAATACCGATTAAAATAAAGCTTATACCACAAAAAAAAGCAGTGCTTGACACTGCTTTTTTATTGGAAAAGGGTGAAACCATTAATACTTGATTCCCGGTGTGGGCTGCATGGCTGTTTCTATATGTAGGGTATTTGTTCCCTTTGAAAGACTTTCCAAGGGACCTACTTTAGGGTGGGCTCCTATTCTTCTACTTCCATTGAAATCCGTGTTTACTGTAATAGGGGTTGCCGACTTGTCGGCTATACTCTGTTCGGCATGCGGAATCTGTCCTATAAGATCGGGATCGACAAATGGGGCGTTGATGTTTTCATAAGAACGGTCAAACCTAAATTTGAAACTAAGGCCTTTTTTGCTTTCTTTTATCCGATAGGTAAAGTCAAACGGACTTTCGGCCGAGTGCTTATGGTCTTTGTTCGGGCGTATTCCACCGACATAAAGGTTATAGGCTACTTCATTACCGTTATGCGGGGTGATTTCAAGATCGAAACTTCCGTTTTTGCCGACGAAAATATTATTGTAGAATTTGTTGTTTTCAATCTCGACCTTAAGTCCGTCATTTACCTTTTTTAAGGTATGTGGTACTACGGTGTAAGCATTTCTTGCGCCCGAACCCCCATTTCCGAATTCTTGTATGGCGAAGTGAAAGTTGGTATCGATAAACAGGTTATGGGCAAATATCGAGCCTCCGGAGAATACCTGAACGGCCTTGCTCGGCAAATCGATTATAACATTATTGTCAACAAGGGTCGGCCCGATATTTGCCTCTAAAAATAATGGAGTAGTGGCCCTTTCCCCACCGATCAAGAAATTCCGGGTAATTCGGGTTCCTTGGTTGGCAAAGTCTATCCAAATGCAATACGATTGCGAAGAACTGTCTTGCTTTGAGGTGATATTCCTGATAAGATTATTTTCAATATGTACATCGGTACAGTTCCAAATCTTTATACCTGCAGGTTCATAGCCCCCAAATTCATTTCTGTAATTGATATCTTCTATTCTATTGCCGATGATGGTCGATCTAGAGAGGCCCTTTTGACCGGCAATTCCGTATTCACCACACTTGGTAATGATATTGTTCTTTATCAGATGGTTGCCAAAGGTTTCTATGTTTTCAAAAGAATCAAAATCGTCAAACGATTCCCCCATCATTATTCCTGCTGTTTTAGAATAACTTACTTCACAGTTTTCAATGATCCAACCTTGTCCCATTTTAGAACCTATAGCTCCTTTTTGTGTAAGTGGATTCGGATCGGTCTCACCTACATTGGGTGCCTGCCAGTTGGGCGCGGCATGTAAAAACCTGAGTCCGTCTAAGCTAATGTAGTCTATGTTGAGGCGGGAAGGGAAGAAGATGAGTTCGCGTACATTGATTTCCGTTTGCTCCTTATTGGGGTCGTAGCCCTCGAAATTGGCATAGATAATTGTCGTCTCTTCGGTTGAAGTAGTGTACCACGTATAAGTCTTGGTCTGGCATTCCTCTAAACTTTGTACTTCGTGAAAAGCCCCATTGTTCAAGTAAACATCGCCCCTATGGTGCCACTGGCCGTAATTTTGAAAATCACCGTCAACCGTTAGCGTATAGGGATTATACCCCTTGAAAAAAGAAATGGGCACTTCAAGTTTCCACAGTCCGTTTGCTTGTTTTTCCCAAGTATCGAATTCTTCAGAGCCCTTAATGTAAACCTGTGCTTTATCGGCGGCCCTATAGGTAATCCTATTTGACGGGGAGCTCCCTCCGCGTGCAGGGTCGATATACTCCCTATAGGTGCCTTCGTGGATCATAATGGTATTTCCGGGAACGGCTACGCTAGCGGCCTTTGAAATGGTCAAAAAAGGACTTTTCTTGGTTCCGTTATTTTGATCACTTCCGTGTTTGGCTACATGTATTTCCTGCCCATGGGCTATGTCTACATTGGTTAGTAAAGCGACAATGGCTAAGAGGAAAAATGAGGATGGTTTCATATGGCTCTGGTTTAATCAATTATAGGATTATCGCCTCATTTAGATGTAGATAAGTCAGTCTATTGAGGGTTAAATTGTTTATATGTAAATATTTATAGCAAAATAATGTCAATTCATTAAGTCGAGCAATGAAAAGGACGTTTTTCTACGAAAGCGTTTTCGCTTGTTCCTTTAAAATCTTGGATTCAGTTTTAATTAATTGGTTTAGAGTGGTTTAAAATTATTTTTCCGTGTATTTAAAAAAAATGAATTTCATCGTCTTCGTTGCTTCCATTTGTTAAAAAATCATAAAACAACAAGGCTTGACTCTACATTTGGTTGGAATGAAATTATCGATGACGGGTAATCTTCCATTCCATAAAAGAAACTAATTAATCTGAAAATTTATGAGCAGGAGGTTGATTCAGAATGTATTGGCACTTTTTATTTTTATAACAAGTTCGAACTACGTTCTAGGGCAGACAGTTACAGGCAGTGTTAAGGATAAAAGTGGCCCTCTGCCTGGGGCAAGTGTTGTAGTGAAGGGAACAACTATGGGAACACAGACCGACTTTGACGGTAATTATACGGTCGAAGATGTTACAGCAGATGCGGTCTTGGTCTTTAGTTACATTGGGTACAGAACCCAAGAGGTCTTGATCGGCGGGCAAACCAATATAGATGTCGTTTTGGAAGACGATGCGCAATCGTTGGACGAGGTCGTTGTGGTAGGATACGGTACACAGAAAAAATCGAATCTTACCGGTGCGGTCAGTATTGTCAAGACCGAGGAAATTGAAAAGGCCCATGTTGCCAACGCCAGTAATGCCATTGTAGGTCGTACACCTGGTGTTGTGGCCAAACAGGCCAGCGGGGAACCTGGAAAGGATGGTTCGAATATTTATATACGAGGGGTTGCTACCTATCAAGGAAACACTACGCCAGGTATCATTATTGACGGTATCGAACGTAATATGTCCGATTTCTCGCAGTTAGATCCCAATGAAATCGAATCGGTAAACGTGTTGAAAGATGCGGCTTCCGCGGCTATTTTCGGTATGCGTGGGGCCAATGGGGTTATCGTCATCAAAACGAAGCGGGGTAAGGTAGGTAAACTATCGGCCAAATTTTCTTCTAATTTCGGCTTTCAAAGTCCTACCCAATTACCCGAATTCACCAATTCATACGAGTATGCGACCTTGGCCAATGAAAGGGAGAAGCTTATGAATCCCACCAGTACTACGCCACGGTTTACCGACGAAGAAATCCAAAAGTTTAAAGATGGTTCCGACCCTGACCGCTATCCGAATACAGATTGGTACAATCTAATTCTTGAGAACGATTTTGCCTTGCAACAACAGCACAACCTTTCTATGAGCGGAGGTGGCGAAATGGTAAAGTATTTTACCTCCTTGGGCTATTTGGATCAGGGTGGACTTTACGATGCCTTGAACTTTGACCGCTACAACCTACGGACCAATGTTGATATCGACTTTAGCAAGAACACTACATTTTCCGTAGATATCTCGGGCCGCATGGAAGAAACGAAAGAGTCGAACACTTCGAGTCAAGCGGTATTTGCCGAATCTCTTCGGAATGCTTCGATAATGCCGGCTGTTTTTTCGAACGGGAATTTGGCCTCGCCCTTTGGGGGGCACAACAATACCTATGCGGCCATAAAGGATGGTGGTTATGCCAATACCGAAAACAACAGTATTCTTACTAGGTTGCAGCTCGAACAGCAACTTCCATGGATACCGGGTTTATCGGTTAAGGGAGTGGTTTCCTTGGATAAGAATTATTACAAACGGGAGACTTGGAGCAGTGACCCCCAGACCTATAGCATAGAAGCTAATGGGGAATATATAAAATCGCCACGGCAAAAACCCCAATTGAACTTGACCCAAAATGAGTCGGAGTTTCTCGAGACCCAATTGGCTTTTAATTATAACCGGATTTTCGGAGATCACAGTATTTCAGGTCTGGCCATGTTCTTTCAAAAGGAAACGAATGTCAGCTATTCGAACATCAGGGCATTTGATTTTTCCTCGGAAGTCTTACAGCAAATAAATGCAGCGGCACAGAATGTATCTACGGGTAATACCGATCAATTTGGACGTCAGAGTTATATCGGGCGATTAAATTATTCCTATAAGCAACGATACTTGTTCGAGGCTAATGTTCGTCGTGACGGTACCGAGAATTTTGCGCCTGATTATCGATGGGGAACATTCTCTTCCTTTTCCGGGGCTTGGATCCTTTCCGAAGAAAATTTCTTTGAGAATGTAAAGGGCATAGATTTCCTTAAGATAAGGGGGTCATACGGTACACTGGGTAATGACCAGATAAACACCGACCGATTTCCATACTATAACAAATACAACCTATACACGGCTAAAAACTGGTTGAACAGTAAACTGAATTATGGAGATTACATTTTTGATGGATCCTATGTTAAGGGTTATGAACCTGGGGCACTCGGTAATGAAAGTATTACCTGGGAAACCTCCACTAAGTCCAATATTGGGCTAGATGCAAAGTTATTTAGGGATATCGATTTTACCTTCGACTATTTCACGGAAAAACGTTCCGACATTTTGACCCAACGTTCGGCTTCGGTTCCGCTTCACTTTGGGGCCACCTTGCCCCTTGAAAATATCGGGGAGGTAGAGAACAAAGGCTTTGAGGTCGCTTTAGGCTATACCAAGCGATTGGAAGAACTGACCTTCTATTTAAACGGGAACTTCACCTATGCCAAGAATAAGATCATCAACATGGATGAAGCCGAGGGTACTTCTGAATTTCTAAGAAGGGAAGGCCGCCCCATAGATGCCTATTACGGTTACAAGGCGCTTGGAATTTTCAAGACGCAGGCCGAAATTGATGGCTTTGCAGCACAGGAACTCCAAGGGGAAGGTTACCAGACAAAACCGGGAGACGTAAAATACGCCGATGTCAATGGTGATGGAAAGGTTGATGCGGGTGATAGAACTTATTTAGGGGAAGGAAACGTACCCAATATCATTTATGGGTTTTCAGGAGGCCTCGATTATAAGAATTTCGATTTTTCCTTTATGTTCCAAGGTGCTGCAGATGTTCAGTATCAATTACAATCGCAAATTGTATGGCCCTTCTTTAACGATGGGGGCGTACCGCAATTCTGGGCCGATAATCATTGGTCGGCGAGCAATCCGAACGCACAGTACTCGAATATAGATGTCAATAACCACAATTTCCCGACCGATGCTACGAGTAGTCTTTATGTATATGACGCCTCTTATCTTAGGTTGAAGAATATAGAATTGGGCTTTTCCTTTCCCCAAGAAGTGGTTTCGCAATTGAACCTCACGAATGTTCGCATTTATCTGGGAGGGCAAAATTTACTGACCTTTTCCGATGTTCCCCAAGTAGATCCCGAAACGATCAACAGTATGGGGCAGACCTATCCGAACATTAAGTCGTACAACTTCGGTATCAAAATAGATTTTTAATCAAGAAAACAATACAAAATGAAAAAGTTATTCATTTTATCCATAGTAATTTCAGGCATGTTCACGGCATGCGATGATTCCCTTTTAGACGTAAAACCATCTACGTTTATCTCAAATGAATCGATTTGGGAAGAAGAGGGACTCATAGAACAGAATTTGGCCAATATATATGGTACCACGCTGACCCCGTTTACAAGAAAGGGCGATTTGTACGATATACCGGCTTTTAGTCACATCGATTTGGCTACGGATGATGGAAATGGGAAAATCGATGCGGCCATTCAGTTATTCAATACTGGTGGGATAACGCCTTCCAACGCCCCTTATGCCAACGAGTTCTGGTCTGAAAACTACAAGTTGATCCGTAGGGCCAATGTGTTTTTAGAGGGTGTCGCAAAGGTATCGGATGATGTTATTGCTGCCGACAAAGTGGCTACCTATATAGCCGAGGTACGGTTTTTAAGGGCCTTTGCCTATTTTGAATTGGTCAAGACCTTCGGCGGCGTACCGCTTATAGACCGAGTACAGGGGATAAGTGATGACGATATTCTATTGCCTAGAAATTCTATCGAAGAGGTCTATACCTTTATTTTTTCCGAATGTGATTTTGCGGCCGATAATTTGGAAACCGATGTGATTTCAGGACATGCCTCAAAGGGAGCTGCCCTAGCCTTGAAGTCAAAGGCCATGCTCTATTATGCGAGTCCATTGAACAACCCCGGTAACGATATCGCGCGTTGGAGCGATGCCGCCGATGCCGCAAAGGATGTTATGGATTTAGGTAAATACGGACTCTTTCCTGATTATAGAGGGCTCTTTTTAGCGGCCAATGAAGGAAATGAGGAGTCTATTTTTGAACGCCAGTTTCAATTTCCCGAATCGGTGCATACCATTGATGTTACGTGGGGAATGTGGTTTCGATCAGTGCCCGGTGCCGGTACATGGGGCGGTTTTAGTCCGACCCAAGATATTGTCGATGCCTATGAAATGACGAATGGCCTTCCTATTAACGATTCCAGTTCAGGGTATGACCCGAACGATCCGTATAAGAATAGGGACAGCCGTCTCGATGCGACCATAGTCTATAACGGTTCGAGTTGGAGAGGCGTAGAGAACGTAGGGTTCTATACAGATTATAGCGAAGACCCCCAATTGGCGGGAAATGCACACACCAATAAGGCGGTAAACTGCGGTTATGGGTTGAAGAAGTTCGATGAAGAGGCCCCCATTGGTACGGCTCTGTCCAACGGTTCTTATGCGCAAGAGAACAACTATATGCTTTTTAGGTATGCCGAGGTATTGTTGAACTACGCCGAAGCACAAAATGAGGCGGTGGGGCCGGATCAAGGAGTGTACGACGCCATCAACCAAGTCAGGAACCGTGCCGGTCAACCCAATTTGCCGGAAGGACTTTCAAAAGATGAAATGAGATCCCGGATTTGGAATGAAAGAAGGGTAGAATTGGTGTATGAGGAACACCGGTTTTTTGATGTACGTAGATGGAAAAAGGGCATGGAGGTCTTCAATAAGCCCATCCATGAGGCCCTTGCGGTTAGGCAGTCTGACGGAAGTTTTGTCTATACCTATCCGGAAAAGGAAGACCGTACCTATAGGGAGCATTTTGATTTTCTTCCTATTCCCATCGGTGAAATTGAAAAGAATCCAAACTTGGTTCAAAACCCAGGTTATTAATGAACGATATATTTTAAGTAAGACTTTGTTGTTTAGTTAGTTTCAAAAGGTAATAGCACAATGTCACTGTGCTTTACCTTTTGATTTGTATTTTTCAAAAACTAAGGCCTTAATAAAGGTATTAGAAGGAGTCGTAATCTTATGAAAACAAACTGTTTTCAAATAAAAAATTTAGAAGGTATAAGCTTTCTATAGCGTATGGATAGAGTAGTTCGTCGAAAGACGTTTTTTGTGGCCCTCGTTGTTTCCATTGGTGGTTTTCTCTTTGGTTTTGATGCCGGTATTATATCGGGTGTTATTTCCTATGTTACGCCAGAATTTGGTTTGAACGATGCACAAACGGGATGGGCGGTAAGTTCCCCTTCTTTTGCGGCCATGTTTTCCATGCTGTTTGCCGGTAGGCTGAGTGATATGTTGGGGAGAAAGAAAATTCTCTTGGTCGTAGCTTTCCTGTATGCACTTTCTGCCCTTTTGTCGGCATATGCCAGCTCTTACGAAATGCTATATATAACCCGAATGATAGGGGGTGTGGCCTTTGGGGCGGCCCTCGTATTGGCTCCTACTTATATTGCCGAAATATCCAATGCGGAGAATAGGGGCAAACTGGTTTCCATGCAGCAGTTGAATATAGTACTCGGCTTTTTTGCGGCTTTTCTGTGCAATAACATTTTAAACGGTCTCAATGGTCCCGGTAGTCTTTATTTGAACGATCAAACGGTCTGGCGATGGATGCTCGGGGTCGAGTTGTTTCCTGCCCTTCTTTATTTGATTTTGATGTTTTTCGTTCCACGGAGTCCCCGTTGGTTGTACCAAAAAAACTTCAAGGAAGAAGCCAAAGCGGTCTTGATAAGTCTTCACGGCATCGAAAAGGCCGAGGCCGAAGAGGAAAGTATAGAAAGAAATATTGAGGCACAGAGCAAGAATAAAGAGGTATCGATTATGACCTTGTTGAAGCCCTCATTGCGGTTTGTGCTGGTCGTAGGCCTTATTCTGGGCGTAATCCAGCAGGTTACAGGTATAAATGCGGTGTATTTTTATGCGACGAGTATTTTCAAACAAACCGGTATAGGAACCGATGCCGCCTTTACTTCGGGGGTTCTTTTAAGTTTTACTACCGTAGTGTTTACCGTATTGGCCCTCTTCCTTATCGATAGACTGGGCAGAAGACCCTTGCTGTTATCCGGTTTGGTAGGAATAGGCATTAGTATGCTCTTGTGTGCGTACGCCTTTAACAATGCCACATATGAACTCAAGACCGAAACTAGTGGCAACCTAAATATGCTAGATCAAGACAAGCTGTTTCAGGTGAGCAACATCAAATTTGAAAATGACGTAGATTTTAAAAATGCCATGAAATCTACTTTCGGAATACGGGAATTCACCAAGAATGAAGGGGCGATTATGGAAGCGGCTACAACCATGAACCCTAATTTGGTACTGATCGGAATTCTAGGGTTTATAGCGTGTTTCGCTTTTTCCTTAGGCCCGGTAATGTGGGTGATGCTTTCTGAAATGTATCCCAATAAGTACAGGGGCTTGGTCATTGGTGTCATTGGTTTTGTCAATAGTCTTGCAAGTTGGTTGGTACAACAGTTTTTCCCTTGGGAATTATCCAACCTAGGCAATGCCATGAGTTTTTTCATTTTCGGCGTACTGGCCATAATCGGTTTTGCCGTACTGTACAGAATACTGCCGGAAACCAAGGGGAAGTCTTTAGAAGAACTTGAAAAAGAATTAATCAGAGAATGAGTACGATACAAAATCCGATATTGACAGGCTTTAACCCTGATCCCTCAATATGTAGGGTAGGAGACGATTACTATATTGCCACATCTACCTTTGAGTGGTTCCCTGGGGTACAGATCCACCATTCCAGGGATTTGAAAAACTGGAAATTGATAGCGCGCCCCCTAAACCGTATATCACAATTGGATATGCGGGGAAATCCCGATTCGTGCGGGGTTTGGGCTCCATGTCTTTCTTATGACAAGGGTACCTTTTATTTGGTATACTCCAACGTTAGGTCTTTTGACGGGGTATGGAAGGACACACCGAACTATTTGGTGACCACAAACGATATTACGGGAGATTGGAGCGAACCGATCTATCTGTCCTCAAGAGGGTTTGACGGCTCCCTTTTTCATGATACGAATGGTAAAAAATGGTTTCTGAACATGCTGGTTGATCACCGCAATGGCCGTTTTTTCGGAGGGATTGAAATGCAGGCCTATGATGCGGAACAAAAGAAACTCGTAGGCGAGGTACATTACCTCACGCCTGGCACGGCATTGGGACTGTCCGAAGGCCCCCACCTATATCAAAAAGACGAATTCTATTATATTGTTTTGGCTGAAGGAGGAACGGAGTATGGCCATGCCATGACCGTTGGAAGAAGTAAGGATATCTTCGGACCCTATGAGTTTCACCCCAATAACCCATTGGTCTCGGCGGCTAGCGACAAAACAAATCCTTTACAAAAATCAGGACACGGCGATTTGGTACAGACCCAGAAGGGCGATTGGTATGCCGTTTTTTTGGTGGGAAGGCCCCTGACCGTACACGGGAATTGTACACTAGGAAGGGAAACGGCCATAGAGGAAGTGGTTTGGAGGGATGACTGGCCCTATCTGAAAGGCGGAAGCCGAGTGCCAAGGCAAGAGATCCCCTTACCCGATTTACCTGAATTTCCTTTTGAAAAGTCCCCCGAAAGGGTAGATTTCGACAGTTCGGAAATCCCTATCGATTTTCAGTCACTTCGGGTGCCCATTTCAGGGGAATGGTGTAGCCTTTCCCATAGAAAGGGGTATTTAAGGCTCTATGGAAGGGAGTCGTTGAATTCCCTCCATTATCAAAGTCTTTTGGCAAGAAGGGTTCAGGCCTTTCATGTTCAGGTTTCTACCTGTATAGAGTTTCGCCCCGAAAATATCCATCATATGGCCGGCTTGGTGTTTTATTACAATGCGGGCCATTATCATTATGCCTGTATCACCGCTAATATCGAAGGTACGAAAAAGTACTTGTGTGTGATCTCTTCCGATAACTTTAAGATGAGTTTTCAAGAAGAACTGGAAGATACCACGGCCTATGAAGCGGTATACCTTAGGGGGGTGATGAACAGGAACCGTTTACAGTTTTATTGGAGTGCCGATGGCAATAATTTCAAAGAACTAGGCGAGGAGCTCGATGCGAGCATTTTGTCGGATGATTATGTGCGCGATGGAAGAAGTAGGTATCGACCGGCGTTTACGGGGAGTTTCGTAGGCATTTGTTGTCAAGATCTGGCCATGCATAACCATCATGCCGATTTCAAATGGTTTGAGTATAAAGAATTGGATGGGTAAAGAGCGGTATGGCCCGAGTAAACTGTATCTTGTGGCAAGAAGCTTGCTAATCTTATGTAAACGGCTTATGTTGGCCATGAATACATAAACCTATAAGCCGAGGCCAAATTAAAAGGAATCGGCTCTAGTTTTTAAACCTATCCATACTTGAAGAAATGTCTAAAATTACACTCAAGAAAATAGCGACCCATTTTAACGTGTCTATTTCCACGGTATCTAAGGCCATTAACGATAGTTATGAAATAAGTGAGCAGCTACGGACTAAAATTCAAGACTACGCCAAGGCCAATAACTATCGCCCCAATAAGGTGGCGTTAAACCTGTTGAACAGAAACACCAAGACCATAGGTATTGTAATCCCCAACATATTGAACTATTTTTTCGTTCAAGTCTTATATGGTATTGAAAGTGTGGCAGATATAAAGGGATATAGTATAATTACCTGCATCACCAACCAGAGCCTTGAAAAGGAAACCAAAACCTTGGAATTATTGAGTGCGGGCTCCGTTGACGGCATTATCATTTCATCGGCTGCCGACGAATCGGAACTGCCTGGGCATGTGCCACAGATAAAAAAGCTTCACGATAATCAGATACCCATGGTCATGTTCGATAGGGTAACCGACTTGATCCAGTGTGACAAAGTTATTGTCGATGATTACGAGGCGGGATATAAGGCGACGCGTTTTTTTATCAATACCGGCTGTAGGACCATTGCCGTAGTTACCCCTATAGAAGATTCCAATATAAGCAAACTTCGGATAGACGGGTATAAAAAGGCATTGGATGAAATGGGGGTGGACTTCGATGAAAAGTTAATAGTTCCTATAGGTAAGGAAGATGATTTAGACATAACTATGTCGTTTCTCTTAAATTACCGACCTATCGATGCTATAATGACCCTCGACGAAATAACCGCGGTTAAAGTGATGAGCATAGTGCAATCAAGAGGTTACCGCGTACCGGAGGATATATCCATTATCGGTTTTACGAACGGCGAGCTGTCAAAATATGTTACGCCTTCCCTGACCATGGTAAGTCAACACGGAAAATACATTGGCGAAACGACTGTCGACATACTGATCGACCGTATCGAGAACAAAGACTCTAAAAAGGAATTTGAAACAAAGGTGGTCAAAACCAGCCTTATCGTTAGAAATTCGACCAAAAAGCCCCTTTAGACTAAATCCGGACTTTTTAAGATGATGTGGTTATCATAGAGCTATTTATAACTATTTCTCCTCGGCCCCGGCCGGATCGTTGATGGTAATGAAGCGTACTGTTTATACAAAAATACCGACGGTCCATACAAATTTACTCCCCAAGATGCGGGAGTCCGTATATATTTGATTCGTTGATTTCCGTGATACGGTAATTGACAAGACCAACCACCTTCCTTACGAACAAGCCGATTCTTGAGTGCTTGATACAGCTTTCTCCCGATTATTCCCCCTAGAAAATTTTAACGCCCCATACCCTTATCAATTGGTGTTAAGGACTTTGTTGCATAGGAAAAAGGATAATAATCTATATAAAAATGAAAATGTTATGGTAAAATCATCATCTAAACAGATGCTTTATGGTAAGGTATCTAGTAAAAAGGACGGTAGCTCGTTAGAAGGCTTGGCCGTAGAATTGGTAGACGGGAATCTTCTTAAAATGAAAGGGGTAAAACCGGCAATAACCGATAAGCAAGGTCGGTTCAGTTTGGCCGTTGAGAGCTCAAAAAAGGAATCGGAACCCAAGGGTTACTTGCAAGTGCTGAACAAAGACGGGGCGCCCATTTTTGTTTCCGATTCCGAAATTTTTTCAAAAGGGGGCGCCTTGGACCAGATTGAGCTTGTCGTGCCGGATGAGGCGATACAGGCGGCATCTTACGACTTCTCAAGATTTCAGTTCAAATCATTGGTAAGCATCAACCCGAATTACTTTGGGGCCTTCGAAAAGCTAAAGCTACCGATAAAGATACCGGTCATACAGCCGAAGAAGGGAGATACCAAGTATGAAGAACTTGAATGTATAGGGCTCTACACTGAAACCGACGAACTGGAGGCGGTTTTTAAAGTGAAATTGCCTTACGGATACGGAGGTGAACTATGCGGCTCTGGCAGTAAGGAATTCATTGCTTTTTATGTGGACTATGGTTCGGGATTTGAACCAGTCGGCCCAGCGGTTTCGGTAAGCGCACATAACCTCGGGGCGGCCCGAAAAGGCCCCTTGTGCTATGCGGTAAAACAGGTTGTGGATTTTGAAAAAAAGAGCTGTAAAACCCCTTACTTGGTAAAGGTAAGGGCTATTTTAAGTTGGAATACCCCACCTATGGGACCCCATTATGTACCTACTTGGGGTAATGTAAAAGAGGCGTGGGTACAAATTAACCCAAGTAAAAAAGCATGGGAGATTCTTACAGGTGATTTCAAGGAACTAAGCCTCGTAAAATCGTATAGCGACCTGCAGCATCTCAAGAAAGAACTCCTAGAGAAAGTGAAAGGTTCGCTTGACTATAACAAAAAAGACCTTGAGGAAGACCGTGTCGATTTTAAGGAGAACATTTTAAAGAACCCGAATTATTACGCGGGAATGGCAGATGAAAACGAGATCCAGAATGCCTATGATCAAGTCCATATGCTACCGCCCGAGATCTTGGAAAAATTCAAGCCAAAGTTGATCGATCCCAAATGGCTGTTTCCGATTAAACCCTTGAAGTACAACACTTCGTTTGAGGAACTGAGCTGTGTAGGCCTGTTCCCCGAACAAAATACGCTCGAGGCGGTAGTAGCGGTAAAGCGCCAAAATGGTTATAAGGGCAATCTGTGTAGCTTGGGCAGTGAAGAGTATGTTGCCTTTTATGTCGATTGGGGCGATGGTCTGGGCTATCGCCACGAGGGTACCCGATTTTTTAAGGTACATGACATCCCTAGAAACGTCAACCCCTTAATGTATGCGGTGAATCTTCGGGTAGACGATATGGATAGAAAGTCGAAATCATGTAAGGTGGAAAATATAATAAAGGTAAGGGCCATCCTCAGTTGGGAAGTCGCTCCTACCGGACCGAATTATAGACCTGCATGGGGCAATGTTAAGGAATGTCGCGTTCAGGTAAGAACATATGATGGGGCCAATAATAATTGCGAGATCCAACATGTGAACAAGGTCTTGGTCGAAGATATTAATAGCGATGGCTATGCTCGTAAATACATCAACGGTACGACCTTATCGCCAAATCTGTTCGACCGTCCGTTCGGACATATTGTTGCGATCTGGGGCCATATAAATGTGCCGACAAGCAAGTATTTTCGAATGCTCTTCCGGAAAGAGAGCGAAAGTTCATGGACTGTAGTTGAAGACGGAAGAAGGTATAAGCAAGGATTGTTCACTATAGGCCTGCGCGTACCCGATGAAAACGGATGGTTCCGTATAGATGAGTATAATAACGATTTGGGGAATTATAGCGACACCCCTCTGGCGAACTGGGATTCGGAAAGTAGAACAGGTAAATACCGCCTGCGTTTAGAGTGTGCGGACGCCTCAAAAACACCGATTCAATCATGCGAGGTCTCGGTTTTCTTGGACAATAAAAACCCAGAACATTATGGTTTTACCGATAGCCCCATACCACAACTGGGACTTACCGTAAAGAACAGTGCGGGTGAGGTAAAAGAATGTGGCAAGTACAAAGGAGCTGAAAAGGTACTGGTTTATGGTAATTTTAAAGATGACCACTTCAACGCTTTTTCGTTAGAGATATTTGGCGGAAACTTGCCCTCTGCAGGTATAAAGATAACCCCTGCCGTAAATCGCTACGATGAAGGGGGCAAGCTCGATAGCAATGGGATTGTAGGAGCTAGCGATCCTGGAAAAGGCAAGTTGTTGACGACAATCGATAATATGGCTGCCGATCCTATCAATGCCAATGTTGACTGTGCCTATGGAATACGAATGGTAACTTCGGATAGGGCTATTCTGGGAAGCTTTTCCGGTTATGTCTTTAGACGTAGCTCACATTCCAAGGCGTCTTACGTAACCTTTAACTGGGCGCCATAAATAATTTTTGATTAAGGAGAAGGCCAACTCGGATGTATCTGTGTTGGCTTTCTTTGTTTATCGGTGATGGTAATATCGGTCATGGAGAAGGTCGGAACCTCTTTGATATCGGCCGCCCCAAACTAAAGGGTAGGGCGGTAGAAGACTTTAAGGGATTGAAGAAAAGGCTAGGTCATGTTGTAGATATATAAATGGACAAAAACTAGGGAGGTCTAAAAGGAAAGATTGAAGTGCTCGTGCATTATTCCCCTTATAGCTTCTTCGTTTAGAGGCTTGTACATCATATCCTTGATTTCCCTATACTTGGTCATTTTATCGGCATCACTGGGTATAATGGAAGTAGTCAATAAGATTACCCGGGTATTGATCTTTAATTTTGGGTCTAGTTCACTATATAGGTCCATAAACTCCCATGCATCCATGGTGGGCATATTTATGTCGATGAATATGAGTTCGGGAAAGGCTTCCGCATTGCTGAGATAGTCGATAGCTTTTTGCCCCATAGTAAAAGCCAAGATGTTTTCCGCACAATTGACCCGTCTTAAGTAAGTTTCGTGAATGAAGTTTGTAGCGTTGTTATCGTCTACAAGTACGATGGTATTTATCATAGTAAAGAAAGTTATAGATTTAAGTTAAAGTGAAAGGTACTTCCCTTTCCCATTTCTGATTCCACCCAAATTTTTCCGTTATGAAGCTCTACGATCTTTTTGCAGTGTGCCAGACCTATTCCGGTACCTTCATAATCTTCTTGGTTGTGCAATCTTTTAAATACTTGAAAAATGTGTTCTTGGTTTTTTTTGTCTATTCCTATTCCATTGTCCCTTATATAAATATGTTCCCCCTTTTCACAAGTTAGGGTGCCGATTTCTATTCTGGGACTTTCATCTTTGCTTATAAATTTTATGGAATTGCCGATAAGGTTAAGAAAAAGGGAATGCAGTTCGACCCTATGTCCGGTTAGGGTAGGCAGTTCCTTAATAAGAATTTTGGTTTTGGTGGAGTCGATACGGATTTGAAGGTCTTTCTGCACGTTTTCGACTACCTCTTTTAAATTTACGATTTCTTTTTTGGTGTTGCTCCCTATTTTTGAATAGGCCAAAATCACTTTTACCAATTCGCCCATTCTTGAGGAGGCCTCTTCTATAAATTCGAGATAAGTGTTGGCCCTATTGTCGAGAAGGGTATTGTACTCATCTTTGAACAATGCTACAAAATCACGTATCGTACGTAAAGGTTCCTGCAGGTCGTGGCTGGCCACATAAGCAAAGCGCTCTAGCTCCTTATTGCTTCGCGATAGTTGCTTTAACTGGGTTATGTTGATGTGGCTGCCCACCATTCTCTTGGGTTCGCCGTTCTCGCCCCATTCTATGACCAAGCCTTTGCACCATACCCATACAATGCTGCCGTTTTTGTGGAAGTACCTGATTTCATTATCGTAAGGTATTTCCCCCTTACTTTTTACATGGGCATCAAGTTTTTCGAGTACACCGGGCAAATCGTCCGGGTGTACGATTCTCTGCCATGATTCAGCGGAGCCCGTCATTTCATGTTCATCATAACCGAACATTTTCTTAAAGGTAGGGCTAAGGTATTCGCTGTTTTCGGCAATGTTCCAGTCCCAGAAACCGGCCATGGTTATTTCCAACACCTGTTCAAAGACCATGTTTCGGTCGAGTAGGTCCTGTTCCAGTTTAGGCAATTTTTTGAGCATGGAAACATCGGTCGTGGTGCCTATCATTCTTTTGGGCTGTCCGTCTTCTGTCCACTCCATAATTTTACCTCTTAATAGTAAGGTAACATAATGGCCCAATTTATGTTTGTATCTTGTTTCCACCGCATAGGGTTCCTTGCCTTGTGAGTCAATATGCTTTTGCATGGCCTCTATTTGAATTTTCAAATCGCCAGGATGGGCCAAGGCGCTCCAAAACTCGATAGTTTCTTCGATTTCATCCTTATGGTAACCCAGAACTTCGGCAATTGAATGACTTACATAATAGGTATTATCGGCTATGTTCAAGTCCCAAAAACTATCGGTGGTTTGTTCAATGGCAAGTTGTTGGTTTTGCAAGCGTTGTTCCGCCGATTTAAGTTTGTTGATGTCAACGTAGCTTAAGGTAGCTCCGGCCACATTTCCTCCACCATCTTGAAAAGGCACGATCTTTTGCAAGAACCATTGGCCCTTGGCATCTTTTACTTCACTTTCTTTAGGGACATGGTTGATTATTACGGATTTAATATCTGAGATGAACTCTTTATAGTTGTTCTTGTGAAACGAGCTGGCGAAGTGTTCGAGAGGTCTATTGACATCGTTTTCTAATAGATTAAAGTGCTTAGCTACGCTAGGGGTGAATTTTCGTATTCTCAGTTCCTTATCTAAAAATACGGTGCCTATATCCGTACTTTTAAAAAGGTTGTCCAAATCTGAATTAAGCATTGCTAGTTCCTCTATTTTTTCCTGAAGTTCCGCATTTACGGTATGTAGCTCCTCGTTTACACTTTGCAACTCTTCATTGGTGCTCTGTAACTCTTCGTTTGAGGCTAAGAGTTCTTCATTGGTAGCTTGCAATTCTTCATTGCTGGTCTCTACCTCTTCGATCATATTTTTAAGACTCTCCCTAGTTTCTTTCAATTCGGACTCTAGTTCGCGTTCTCTTGTGTTTTTTGGGACAACATTGGTTTCTTCGAGCACTAAAGTGTGGGAAGATTGTAGTTCAACAGGCTTTATGATCACCAAAAAATTCGAGGGGTTGCTGTTTAAGGGATTCTGGAAGGAAGCCACGTGCATATTGGCCATCACAGGTTCTTTACCCGTTGAAAAATTTAGATTTTCATGTTTAAGTTTTTGATTGGTAGTGCCTACTTTTCTTATAGAGTAGCTCAACACCATAGCTATACTCTCAGGCACCATTTTTAAAAGATTCATACTGAAGCCTTTGTTAGGTAGGCTGATGTAGTTGCTCAGTTCCCCATAAGCATCCACAATGTTGAAATTGCTATCGATTACGATGGAAGCTAGGTGTAGATTGTCACTTAAAGCCTCTACTATAAACTGTTTTGTATTTCGCTCATAGCCTATGGTTTCCGTGCCGAAGGAATTTCTTAGTGTATTTTTTGAATTGTAGGGTTGAAGCCCTAAAATTTTGGCTGGTCGTATGTTGCGGTATATTTTTTGTTTTCGATGTAATTCCTCAAAAGCATTTTTTTGCCTGCTCAAAGATTCACTGCTTCCAAGTACTAGAATGCCGTTCCTGTTTAGCGAGTAGTGCAATACATCGAGCACCTTATTTTGGGCGGCGGGTTGCAAATAAATGAGCATATTTCGGCAAAAGGAAATATCCATTTTATTAAAAGGAGGGTCTTTTAGCACATTGTGCTTGCTAAAAATGACCATACGCCTTATGTTCTCATTAATATGGTAACTATCACCTTTCTTCGTGAAATTTGCAAGTAAACGCTTTTCGGGAATGTTTGAAACCGAACTTTCGTTATATATGCCTTTAGAGCCATCTTTGAGGTGGTTTTTCTCAATATCGGTAGCAAAAATTTTGACCAGGTTTTTTTTATTTTGTTTGGCGAGCTCCTCGTTGATAATTATAGCCAAGGAATAGGCTTCTTCGCCACTGCTTACCCCAACACACCAACATTTTATGGTGTCATTTTTCTTTTTATCGTAAATTAATTTGGGGATGATTTCATTGGTCAAAAGATCCCAAACCGTATCATCCCTAAAAAAACTGGTTACCCCGACCAAAAATTCCCTTATCAAAAAGTGGGCTTCTTCAGGTCTTTCCAATAGGAAATCTTTGTATTCTTGAAGGGAATCTAGGCGTTTTACACCAATTCTTCGGGCAATCATCCGGATTAAAGTAGGCCTCTTGTAGTATTCAAAGTCTAATTTGGTCTGACTGTTTACAAAGTTCAAAATCTTAATAAGGGTCTCCTCGTCCTTTAAAATACTTTCTTCGAGAGATCCGTATACGGCAGGGTGCTGCATGAAGCGTTGTAGTTCTTCCCCCATTTGTTCGGTAGGTAAGACATAGTCTACCAAATGGGTGTTAATGGCATTTTGCGGCATGCTTTCAAACTCGGCCTGTTCGGGGTCCTGTACCATAACCATTCCACCGAATTCCTTAATGTCCCTTGCCCCAGAGGTTCCGTCACTACCTGTTCCGCTTAAGATTACGGCAATGGCCTTGTTCGTCTTTTCCCTGGCCAAGGACTTGAAGAATAAATCGATAGGAAGGTTCAAGGTTCTATCCGTGGGCTTGTTCTCTAAGAGCAGGTGTCCATCCTTGACGAATATATTTTTTTTAGGGGTTAAAAGATAGATCGTACCAGGTTCGACCTTGGTCTTTTTCTTGACCTCGATTATGGGCATGTCGGTGTTTTTAGACAAGAGTTCCCCCATAAGACTCTTGTAATCGGGGCTCAAGTGTTGAACAACCACAAAGCTATGGGCAAATTTGGCGGGTAGATCCTCAAAAAATGATTTTAAAGCCTCCAATCCTCCTGCACTTGCTCCGACGCCTATTATTGAAAATTCGTTTTTTTGAGATTTAATATGCTGATTTTCAGTGCTTGGGGAGGTAGGTTGGGTCATGTAAGGAGGGTTTGCTTTTTAATAAAAGTAACGAAAATCTTACATACCTGATATGGAATATGATTTAATTTTATCAAATATTGGAATGATTATCGTAGCAAAGATGGTCGACTTAAATTATTTGGTGTTTGTATATCCTATTTCCATTCTTTTTAAGAACATTCTTCTGCTTTGTTAAAAAGGGATTTTTATTTGCCTTTATATCAATTGTTTTTCGACTGCCACCTTGATCAGGGAGGCCGCGTTGGAAACTTCCAATTTCTGCATAAGGTTTCGCCGGTGTGTCTCTACGGTAAGGGGACTGATAAACAGTTCTTCGGCAATGTTGTTGGTGGTTTTTCCATCGGCGATCAAGGTGAGGATATGCTTTTCCCTTCGGGTCAACTTGGGCAAATCGTTGTGTTCTTGGGTGACCGAATCGGCAAGTATTTTTTGCACCTCGCTCCCGAAATAAAAATGGCCTTGGTGCACTTGCGAAATGGCATTGACCAACTCGTCGGCCGTGGCGTTCTTGAGCAGGTATCCCCTGACCCCATTTTTGATCATTTGGTTGATAATGCTCGGCTCGCTGTAGGTGCTCAGCCCGATAATACCAATATTCGCCCTAATATTGAGAATTTTGGTCACCATTTCCACCCCATTGATATCGGGCAGGTTTACATCCAACAAAATAACATCCGCGGTATCCTTTTCCAAGTAGGAAAGCGTATCGGTGCCGTTCATAAAATGGGTCTTGACGGTCACCCGGTTGTCGTCGCTCAATAAGGTTTTAAGACCTTCGATCACCATGGGGTGATCATCTACTATTAAAATTTGTATAGGTTTATGCTGCATCTACGGTAATTTGTACATTAACGGTGGTACCCTCGTTTTCTTCGGAGTGGAACTCCAGATCGCCCTTGAGGTAGGCGACCCTGGTCCTAAGGTTAGAGATGCCCATACCACCTTCCTTTTCTTCAAAATCGTTTTTGTTTAAGCCTATGCCGTTATCTTCAACTGTAATGTCGACCCTATTGCCATCCCTCATATATTGTACCAGTACTTCCGTAGCCTTGGCGTGTTTAACGGCATTATTGATCAATTCTTGAATAACGCGGTACATGGTCACCTGTTGATTGAGATCGATTCCTTTTTCGGTACCGTAAAACTGCAGGGTAACCTTGGTGCCATTCCCGGTCATGCTACTGCAATAGTCCTTTAAGGCTGCCTGAAGACCGAACTTGACCAAGGTTTCCGGCATCATGTTTCGCGCAATGGAACGCAATTCGGTCAGGGCGTCATTCAGGTCCTTCGTTACCTTTTGCAATTGGGCCTTGGGGTATTCCTTGGGTTCGTCTTTGTTGAGTTTTGAGAGGTTAAGGCTAATGCCCGACAACCTTCCGCCTAAACCATCGTGCAAATCTATGGCAAGGCGTTTGCGTTCTTTTTCTTGGCCTTCTATCATGGCCGAAAATACTTCGTTTTCTTGCTTTTGCTTTAAAAGTGCTACTTCCTTCTCTTGCTCGCGTTCCTTTTTTCTTGCCCTTCTGAGCTTGTCGTTGTACGCATAGAAACCGACAAAGAGCAATAAGGCCAATAAACTGGCAATGGCTCCCAGGAGGTAGGTTTGTGACCTCTTGACCTGAAGTGCAAGGGCGGCCTCGCTCTTTTCGTTTTTAAGGGCCAGTATTTCCTTTTCCTTCTTAGCGGTTTTGTACTGTATCTCCAACTGTTGCATATCATTACCCAATTGCCTCGCCCGAATGCTGTCAACGGCGATTACATAATCCCTTAGGTAGTGGTATGCATCCTTGTAATTATCAAGTGCGGCCTCATATTTGGCAAGGATAAAATAAGAATTTACTTTGTCGGAGGGGGAGTGTTCGCTATCACTAAAGTTGATGTACTTTAAAGTATAGGCTATCGCTTTTTCAAAATCGCCCATTTTGGCATAAATCGTGGCATACCTTTGGTACAGTAGTTTTAAGTAGTGATACGATTTTTTGCCTTGATAAAACGCATAGGATGTATCCAAGGCTTCCAAGGCCTTGTCATACTCCTCTACCTTTCCGTAATAGAGTCCTAATTCCGCATAATAAGGCCCTCGATAGAACGAGTTGGGAATCTTGTCCAGATTTATTTTTGCGATGTCCAGAACAGATTTCATTTGATCTAAAGAATCCATACTCGCCAAACATGACGAAAAAGAGATGCTATGGTATAACATATCTTCGGGCGAGCCTATTTCTTGAAACTGTTTTTGGCTAATCTTGAACATTTCGTAAGACTCGTCCAACATCGCTAGACTATTGTATTTTACGGCCAGGTTGGTATTGCCGTTCGCCACGAACATTTTATCGCCCATTTTTTGTGCTATGGGTATGGTTTTCGCCGCCATTTCAATTTCTTTGGCGACATTGCCTTCGTAGCCGTAGGCCACCCCTAAATTGTAATAGCCCCGCAACCAAATTTTCATATTGGCCGCAGAAGAATCCTTGGCCACGAGCTTATCGGCCAAACGGTTTCCGACCTCAAAATACTTTTTGGCATTTTCAACGTCAAAATAATCGAGATAACCACCAGCCAAGTTAATGTGGGCATCGGCCATTCCCCTTAAATAATTGATTTTTTTGCTTAGGCCGATGGCCTTAAACCCGTTTTCAAAGCACTTTAAGGAATCTACGCCGCCATAGCTTCGCGCCAGTTCGCTAAGGACAAGTACACGGGTGGTATCGTGCTCCGCCATTTTAAGTGCATTTTCAAGGCTATCGATTCGCGTTTCACGCCCCGTTTGAGACCTCCCGAAAAACGATAGAAGAAGAATGAAAACAAATACAGTTGAACGCATTTAGTCCGATGGGTTTTTATTTATCAATAGCCAAGATACCATATCTATACCGCACAATAAACACCCCATAATCAATATACCGGAAAACCAGTAGAAAAAAATACAACGAAGGCGGTATTTCATGGGCGGCATTTTCAAAATACCTTGCCATCAACAAATCCGTATTCGCCCAAACTATCGGGTAGAACGCATAAAAACCAATGGTCACGGTGTCTCGCGCAGGTACCTTTAAAGAACGAATATATAATAACTAATGAAACGGACGCTAGTATTTTCGATTTTACTTTTCTTGGCCCTACTGGGATGTAAATCTCCGCGCTACTCTTTTGACGAGCTGCCCGATGTGCAACTGGTCTTCGGAAAGGGGGGCGGAATGGCAGGAATGGTAGACACTTATATCCTTCTTCAAAACGGACAATTGTTCCATCACAATTCCGTAACCGAAACGACCAAAGAACTACAAGCGCTCTCAAAAAAAGAGGCCAGCGCCTTTTTTATGGGAATCGAGGAACTCGGCCTTTCGGAAATCGATTTCTACCACCCGGGCAATAGCTATTTTTTTTTGGAGGAAGTCAAGGAAAATCAAAGACACAGGATCGTATGGGGAGCCAAAGATCACAAATTTTCCAAAGACTGCTTGGAATTTTATAAAGAGTTGAAAAGTCACATTAAATAACCGACCATGAAAAATAGACCTTATCTGCTCACCTTTGTTCTAGTCGTATTGGCGGCCTCTTCATTAAGGGCACAAGATACCTTTGATGATAAAAGACACGACAAGGGCACTACGGCCAAGACCGGGAGTATAAAAAAGTTCAACGCCTTAAAACTTGCGGCCAAAAAGAAGGGGCAAAGCCTACCGGGGCGCACCAATTTTCAGATGCCTTCGGTCTTTCAAATCACTTCCGGGGATGCGGTTTATGAGCACGAGGTTATTGGAAGGTCGGAAGATGGTATCCCCTTGTTTATTAAAAGCAAGGCGGGAAAGGAAGTAGCGAGCTTGACCGCAAAACAGTCATCGGAACAAGTGATCAAGGATTATTTGGCCGGAGTGAAACACCTTATCCAAGTTAAGGATCCCGATGCCGAATTTGTAGAAATATCGAAGCATACCGATGCCTTGGGCCAGAAGCACATTAAAATGCAGCAGGTGTTCAAAGGGATAAAGGTGTACGGGGGCGAACTGATCCTGCATTTAGACCAAGGCAACAAGGTCGATGCCATGAACGGCAGAAACAAGCCTACCCCAAGTATAGAGCGTACGCAACCCAAACTAAGTGTACAAGACGCCTTGCAACGGGTGGAAAAGGATTTGGGCGTTTCCTTCCCTACCAAGACCGGAAAGACAAATTCCGTTTTTTTAAATTCCGATTATGAGGAGGAACTTTTGATCTATCCCTTTGAAGGGAAGAACGTTTTGGCCAGGCATTTGACCGTACATCCGAATATAAAGGACAGGTGGGAGTATTTTATCGATGCGCAGAACGGGCGTATCCTCAATAAAATATACCATACCTGTACGCTCTACCATGAGTATGGGAAGGAAGGCCATGAGAGGGGCCGTTTGGCACCGCCGCCTTCGAATACTTCGGGAACGGACTTAAACGGGGTGACCCGGCAGCTGGATACCTATAGCATTGACGGTAAAAATTATATGATCAACACCTCAAAATCGATGTTCAATTCAGGGCAATCGAAAATACCCGATAATCCCGTAGGGGCCATCATGACATGGGATTTAAAAAACAAGGCCCCGGAGGAGGACGCCACTTTTTATTACGTAACCTCTACCACCAGTACCTGGAACGACCCTGTGGCAGTTTCGGCACAGTACAATGCCGAAGTATCGTACGACTATTTTGAAAAAAACTTTGACAGAAGTTCGATCAATGGCCAAGGAGGCACCATCATATCGATTGTTAACGTGGCTGCTGACGATGGCGGGGGCTACGACAATGCCTTTTGGAACGGAAAGGCCATTTTTTACGGAAACGGGAAGGCCGCTTTTTCGCCCTTGGCCGGCGCCTTGGATGTAGGGGGACACGAAATGTCGCACGGTGTGATCGAGGCTACGGCCAATTTGGAGTATTCCTATCAATCGGGCGCGATCAACGAATCGTTTGCCGATATTTTCGGAACCATGATTGATCGCGACGATTGGCTACTGGGGGAGGATATTGTAAACCGGGAATATTTTAATTCGGGGGCCATGCGCAATTTGCAAGACCCAAACAACGGAGCAAGCCAGGGGCAAAGGGGATGGCAGCCCAAAGACATGACGGAGTACTATTCCGGCGAGGAGGATAACGGCGGGGTACATATGAACAGTGGAATCGTAAACCGGGCCTACTATTTGATTGCCACCGATATAGGGAAAGATAAGGCGGAGCAGATCTATTACCGCGCCCTGTCCACTTACCTGACCGCATCTTCCCAATTCATCGATCTTCGGATCGCCGTCGTTCAATCGGCCCTTGATCTTCATGGCGAAAACTCGGCCGAAGTAGCGGCCATTGAAACGGCCTTTGATACCGTGGGGATTACCGCGGGCACCTCTACCGATACCGATAACGACATTCCCTTAGCGGAAGGGGACGAGTTTATCTTAAGTTTGGATATTAGGGACACCGACCCCAATACCATCTATGCGTCCGATACGGAAGCTACGATCTATTATCCGTTGACCACGACCGGGGTCCATAGAAAACCCAGTGTATCCGACGATGGAAGCTTTGCCATCTTCGTCACCGAAGAGAACAAGGTAAACGCCATATCGCTCGACGTAAACGCCCCCGAAGAATCGGTTATTTCCGAAGACCCCGTATGGGCGGCGGTCTCACTTTCCAAAGACGGTACCAAACTGGCATCGGTCATAAACGACGAGTCCAATATCATTTATGTATCCGACCTGGTCACCGGTGAGTTCAAGGAGTTTGAACTGTACAACCCTACTTCCGCCGATGGCGTCACCACGGGAGAGGTGCTATATCCCGATGCCTTGGAATGGGATTATTCGGGGCAGTACCTGATCTACGATGCCCTAAACCGACTGAACAATGCCGATGGTACCAATATCGAATATTGGGATGTTGGGGCCTTGCAGGTGTGGGACAACCAAACCAATACTTTTGGCGACGGCAGTATTCAAAAAATATTTACGAACCTGCCCGAGGGGGTCAGTATCGGTAACCCTTCCTTTTCTAAAACATCGGGCAATATCCTCGCCTTTGATTACTTCAACGAACTCGAAGGGGAATACAGTATCATCACCGTCAATATTGAAACAGGTGATGTAAAAAAGGTTTATGACAACAACAAGTTGGGCTTCCCCAATTTTTCAAAAACCGATGACAAGATCATTTTTGATACCTACAACGGTTCCGACCAGGACATCATGGCCATTGGCCTGGCCGCCGACAAAATGACCCCGACGGGCAGTGCGGAGGAATTGATCCCGAACGGCAAGTGGGGCATCTGGTATACGGTCGGATCCCGAAGTACCTTGAGCAGTGAAAAGGAAATCACCGATTTCAGGTTCAATGTTACTTCCCCGCCCACGGTAGGAAGCATCAACGGCAATGAGATTGTTATGGCCTTGCCCGCGAACATTAACCCTGGCAATCTAGTGGCCACCTTCGCCACATCGGCCAGGGCCACGGTTTCCGTATCGGGCCTGCCCCAGCAGAGCGGGGTGAGTTTTAACGACTTTACCGAGCCCGTGGTGTATACGGTAACGGCAGAGGATGGGTCGACCAAGGACTTTACGGTGCGTTTAATGGCCAACGACCCCAACGATACCGATAACGACGGCGTACCCAATGCCGACGACCTATGTCCCAATACCCCCTTAGGGGCTACGGTAGACCTTACGGGTTGTGAGATTTTCTCCCTGCCGAGTACCAATTTTACCGTATCGGCCAAAGGGGAATCGTGTATGGACAGCCATAACGGTAGTATTGATATTTCTGCAAATAGTAACCATAGCTATACAGTTACACTAGCCGGAAACGGGGTGAGTGAAACCCAAAGTTTTACAAGCTCCGTTTCTTTTTCAAATTTAAAAAGTGGTTCGTATTCGGTATGCATTACCGTAGCAGGCCAGGCGGACTATGAACGTTGTTTTGAGGTGAACGTATCCGAACCCGAAGCCCTTTCGGTAAGCTCAAAAGTTAATTTATCCGCAAGGTCGGTAAGCCTGAACCTATCGGGAGCTGAGGAATACATCATTTCACTCGACAACGAAACGGTGGTTACCCAAGAAGCGCAGATTACCTTGCCCCTTCGAAGCTCTACCGCAAAATTGTCCGTTAAAACCAATAAGAGTTGCCAAGGGACCTATAGCGAAGACCTGATGCTGCACGAAGAGGTGATCGTATATCCCAATCCTGTAGAAAGCGGAGCGATTTCCGTGGTATTGGGTAAAACCTATGGGTACACCATTCCCGTTCAATTAAATTCCTTCGACGGACGCATCATCTTTCAAAAGGCCATAGCGCCCCAGACGAATACCATCACCTTGGATGCGGAAAGCCTAACGGCCGGTGTCTACGTATTGTCGGTTCAAATCAACGATGAAACAAAAACCTATAAAATCATCAAACAATGAGAACGACCCAATTCGCAATGTCGCTGTTGTTGCTGCTAACCTTAACGGCGTGTCCGGGCAGTAAAGACGACGGTGTAGATCCAGACTCCCTAGGGGATCCCGGAAGTGTTTCCCTGATATTTCCCGAAAACAATTCGGAGTGTACGGAAGGGGCCGTTGTCGACGAACTGCAGAGTGCGGTTACCTTTCAATGGGAAGCCTCGGAAAGCGCCGATTATTACGAGGTGAACCTGAAAAACCTTATCGATGGAAGTACGCGGTTGACCGAGGCCGGAAATAACGAATCGACCATTACCCTTGCGAGCAATACGCCCTATGAATGGTTTGTGGTCAGCAAAAGCAACGCCTCCGATATGGCCCTTAAAAGTGCCACATGGAAATTTTACAATGCCGGTGCCGGGGTGGTAAACTACGCCCCGTTTCCTGCCGAGGCCGAGTATCCCGAAAGGGGAGGAAGCATTCCCGCTACCACCAAGGTAAGCCTTCAATGGCAGGCCTCGGATGTTGATGACGATATTGTGGCCTTTGAGGTGTTTTTTGGCACGGAAACCACGCCGTCGATACTTCTCGGTACTACCGGGCAGACTACGATGGAGACCGATGTGGTTTCGGGACGGACCTATTATTGGCAGGTAAAGACGAAGGATAGCGAGGGAAACACATCGCAGTCGGAGGTTTTTAATTTTAAAGTAGGATAAATGAAAAATACATTTTTGTCAAGAACGGTCTTTTGGGGTATCGTGCTTGTTTTTGTGGCAAGCTGTACCAAGGATGATGGGGTGGAACTCAATGAAAACGGGGAAGTGATCCATCCGGAAAAAGGCGGGCAGATCGTATCGGGCGATCCGGAGCTGAACAATTTTATTATAGCCGCAAAAGATGAAACCATTTATACGGTCGACGCCCAAACCGGTGAAGAAACCGTAATTTATGCTTTTCCCGACCTTACGGACTTTGTGGGGCCATCGGATTATAACAACGGTACTATTTACGTAACATCTGATGATAATTCAATAAATGCACTGAGCGTAGCCGATAGGCGTTTTTTATGGGATCGGTACATGCTGGAATTTAATTTTGGTAGCATGGGGGAGACCCGGCCCATTTGCATCGATGGGGTCTGTTATGCCTCAGGGGGATCAGGGGTGGTAGTTGCCGTTGATGAAGCCACAGGAAATTTAAAATGGTACTATACCACGGACCCCAATGGGAAATTGGACTATGTTTTAAACGTTAACAAGCCCCCCATAGTTTATGGGGATAAGGTCTATGTGTTTTCCAATAAGGGCTATTATTCCAATCTACCCGCCTACCTACACATTTTGGATAAGGAAACAGGGGGGCTTATACAAAAGCAAAAACTACCCTATGAACCATCGGGAGTCCCCGTATTTATGGAAAACACCATGTACTTGCCGGCCAAAAACCTCTATGTTATAGATTTAGATACCTTGAACACCCTTTGGATGTTCGAAGCCAACGGTGTTGGAACCCCGTTTGTTTCGGGTGATAAATTGGTCGTAAGTGCCATACCGTACGGGCAGAGTATCGGTTCGGTGCTGTATTGTTTGGATAAAAACACCAAAAGTACTCTTTGGGAGGTAGAAACCGGGGCGAACAGTCTTTGGGCACCCTTGATTGTAGGGAACGTGGTCTTTAGCAATTACGATAAAGGCACAAATTTTCCGAGTGCAACCAATGCAAAGCCTTTTGCCCTAGACCTGCGAAACGGGGAAGAATTATGGAAAAACGAAGATGTAAGTGTAGATTTTAGCCCGGTTTACGCAAACGGTATTTTGTTTACCCATGGACACGATATCCTACGTAACAAAAATGACGAGGACAGTGTGGGCCTGTTGGCCATGGATGCCAATACGGGCGAGACCTTATGGCTCAACCCCTTGTTTAAATATGGTTCCCATATTGTGCCTTTGGTCGTAGCCGATAACGGGGTTTTTGGCCCTTCTTATTATCGCGGAAAGCAAAATTGATTTTTTAAGTTGATATGTTGCTAAGGGGCCGGCTTTATTGAGGTCGGACTTTTTTGTGGGTCCCTACGCGGTTTCTACGGGAAATCAGGGAGTAAAAAATACAAAAAAGGCGGTATTTCAAAAAATTCGGCCTTCCTATACCTTGCCATCATATATTAATCGGGGTTTTCGAGAACACGGATACCCGAAATCATTACAAACAGAATTATGAAAAATCGTAAAAGTACTAGAGGTTGCAACAGTCGCATTCATCGGTTTTTCATCAATTATGGCAAAGCGCTCGCTATAACATCGTCGAAATAGGACGTTCCGGTGATGGACGGCAAGGGAAACACATCGCAGTCGGAGGTTTTTAATTTTAAAGTAGGATAAATGAAAAATACATTTTTGTCAAGAACGGTCTTTTGGGGTATCGTGCTTGTTTTTGTGGCAAGCTGTACCAAGGATGACGGGGTGGAACTCAATGAAGACGGGGAGGTGATCCATCCGGAAAAAGGTGGGCAGATCGTATCGGGCGATCCGGAGCTGAACAATTTTCTTATAGCGGCAAATGATGAAAACCTTTATACCGTTGACGCCCAAACCGGTGAAGAAACCGAACTTTATTCTTTCCCCTACCAAACCAAATACGTCTCGGTTCCACACTATGGAGCGGGTATGCTTTACGTGACGGCGAACGACAATTCCATTAATGCCATTGACGTGGGCGATAAAAATTTTATGTGGGAACAATTTATGTTGGAGTATCATTACAGCAGTTATGAGGTTACTTCGCCCATCTGCGTCGACGGCACCTGTTATGCCTCGGGCACCTCGGGAGTGGTAGTGGCCGTAGACCAAACAACAGGTAATATCAAATGGTATTATACCACTGAACTTTTTGGTGAACTTGACAATATATTGCACAGCAACAGTACTCAAATATTGCATGAAGATAAGGTATACGTGTTTTCAGAAGAAAGTTTTTTGAGCGATTTACCTCCTTACATGCACATACTTGATAAGGAAACCGGCAACTTGATCCAAAAGATCAAATTGCCCTATGAATTGACAGGCACACCCTTGGTCGATGACGGTATACTGTATATGCCGGCCAAAAACCTATATGCCATAGACCTGAATACCCTTGACACTTTATGGAAGTTTGAGGCCAATGGTGTCGGCACACCATTTATATCGGGGGATAAGTTGGTCGTAAATGGCATACCTGCGGGACAAGGTATCACTTCCGCCCTTTATTGCATAGATTTAAATACCACGTCGGTAATATGGCAAAAAGATACGGGGGCCGATACACTGTGGAATCCTATAATAGAGGAAAACGTTGTGTTCGGAAATTACGACAAAGGCTCCAGTTTTGCTGGGGCCACCAATGCCAAACCCTTTGCTTTGGACCTGCAAAATGGCGAGGAGTTATGGAACAACGAAGATGTAAGTGTAGATTTTAGCCCGGTTTACGCAAACGGTATTTTGTTTACCCATGGACACGATATCCTACGTAACAAAAACGACGAGGACAGTGTGGGTTTGTTGGCCATGGATGCCAATACGGGCGAGACCTTATGGCTCAACCCCTTATTTAGGTTTGGCTCCCATATCGTGCCTTTGGTCGTAGCCGATAACGGGGTTTTCGGCCCTTCTTATTATCGCGGAAAGCAAAATTGATTTTTTAAGTTGATGTATTGTTAGGGGTCCGGCTTTATTGAAGTCGGACTTTTTTGTAGGGCCCCACCCGGTTTCTACTGGAAATCAGGTAGAAAAAAATACAATAAAGGCGGTATTTCAAAAAATATGGCCTTCCTATACCTTGCCATCATAAATTAATCGGGGTTTTCGAGAACACGGACACCCGCAAACTTTAAAATGAAAATATGAAAAATTCAGTAAAAGTATTAGTCGTCTTATTCATGGCGTTGGCAGGTGTTTCATCACAGGCCCAAATTTTTGGGATAGAGGCCGGGCTAGGCTTGAGCAGTGCCGTTTCGCCCGATACCTATGTGAACGATTTGTATGGTCGGACTTTGGGCGTCAAATTGGGAGGAACCATTGAATTTGATGTTACCGATGACCTCTATTTGGGCTCCGGGTTGATGTTTGCCAAAAAGGGGGCATCCACTACGGAAGACAATCTGAACATGTACTACCTTCAATTGCCGTTAAGCGCCCGATACAACATTTTTGAAATAGGAGGTTCCGGTGCCTTCTACGCCGCCTCTGGCTTTTACCTAGCTACGGCACTATCGGCCAAACAAGGGAACACTACCTACAAGATCGGAACGGATGTAAAGGGATTTGATTTTGGTTTGAACGTTGGATTGGGGGTTCTTTTCAACGATCAAATTCAATTGGGCCTATCGTACGAAGGCGGGTTTTTAGATTTTTCGGGTAATGAAAAAAACGTTTTGAAAAATACAGCCCTATTGGTGACTTTCGGGTACAAATTTGGTATGTAGCTTATTCGAAAATAACCTGATCTTTCTAACATAGGTTTGTTTGTGTCAAAAAGGCGCTGTAGCAATACAGGGCCTTTTTTTATTTTCTATGATCACATTTATTTTTAGCCTACACGACGCCGACTCACATTCTGCGGACTACGATATTTTTTATATTTTTCCTATGGAATAGGAACTTGTATTTATAAACGGTTTAGTGTTAATTTAAAAAATGGAAAAATAGGGCATTCCATTTCGAATAACCATAATCTTTGGCCCGACATAGAATTAGAAAAACGCCCACAACAGCACTACGTGTAACGCCACAAAAAAAGATAGATTTAAATGCCCAGTCGTAAAACATTACAGAGCGTTTCACATAATTTTGGACGTTCATTTACCAGCTTGGTCAATTATGTGGAAACCGACTATTTTCTCGATCTTTTGTTGAAAAAAATGCGCCAAACCGGACAAGACCGTCTTGACATTGATATTTTAAAAAACGAGGCCACACCAAAAGAATTGATTACCACTGAAATTGAAGCTGCCATACGAAGCTGGAACGACTGGTTTCCCGAATTGGTCAAGCATAGCGGCTCGTCAATGGACTTTGTCAAATCCGCAAAAATGACCCTGTGCTTTGATTTGAACGCCAGCCGGCCTTATCCGAAGGATACCCGGTTTACCGAAACTCCCTTTGCCTGTACCGTAACAATCAGGGACGACAGGGGAAGGGAATACCAACATGGGCATAAGGATTTTGTGCTTTGCTGAACCTAGAATGCTGTATCCCGACTAACAACACAAACCATTGTACCCTCTAAGCGGAACAATAAAACACCTACAAGTCCCTTGGGTTAGTGTTTTATTTTATATATCGCTAATTATCAGTAATTTAATAACGACAATCCTATTCTGTTATTTACAATTAAAACAAACCGGTATGAAAAGCCTAAAATTACTATCCGCGCTATTGATCCTAATTCCATGTATAATCATTGGATGCCAAAGTGACAAAAAGCCCCTACCTCTTGCAAAAACATCCGACGCTGAGCTAACGGCGCTAATAACTAAACAGGTAGACAGCCTTTACGCTGTCTATGAACGGTTCGATTACGATTGGATAGAATTTTACGCGGACAATTACGTAGCTATTTACCCAGATGGCCCTATTCAGAATTTGACAAAAGATTCTTTAATAACTCATTGGGAACGGATCTACGAAAAATACGATGTACAGCTCGTCCATCGGGGAAGGCCCACAATTATACCCTCGGAAGATATGGCCATATCCTACAACACCTTTAATGAGATTTTTATTAATAAGGAAAGTTCGGATACCATTAAAAATACGGGAACCTACATTGTCAATTGGAAAAGACAGGCAGATGATTCTTGGAAGATAGTATTTGAAACCTTGCAAAATCATTAAAAGAGGCATATAACATAGGCTGAACAAAAAAACAACCTTAGTTGATAATAAGTTAATAACTAACGAATTATTCGATATCAATATTTCCTATTGTTTTTTATTTTAGCATCAATATTTTAAATACTTAGGAAATGAAAATAGCTGACCTTTCAATCGCCGATTGCAAATCCGCGATTGATTTTATTGAAGAACTTAAGAACAACCGATTGGAATTGCTAAAAACGCAGGATTTGGATTCAAACAAAGATGATACGATTAAATCTCTGCACGAATTACAATATAACATACGTAATTCTTTATTCAAGCGCTTAATGAAGATGCGGACAAAATTAGAATAGACATTAAACGTGGAAAGAAAACTGCTCCCAACAAAGCTAGCCCTTGCACAAGCCGTAATGATGAAAACAACACCCTGTAAATCCCCCACTTCTACAGGCCCAGTGCTGCGCTTTGAAGGGGGTGCCTGAAGGGCGGGGGATGTTTAAGAACACCGGCTACAGTCCCTCTTCTCCCGAACAAAAAACCACTTTATTTTTAAGGGATTACGCTTTTATGTAAGAACAGAATTGTAAGAATTTTTATATTCGTGTGGGTTTAAGTAGTTGAATATGTTGCTTTTAAGCCCGAATTATATGTGGAATTGTACGCATATGCAGTTGTTGGCAACAAACATAAATAATTTTTTTGTACGGTAATATTCCGTACATTTGTGTCATGAGTACAAAAGTTGCAAGATTCGATACCCGATGGACTGAGGAACAAAAGAGTTTGTTCGAACGTGCATCAAAATTAGGTGGTTTTCGCTCCCTTTCTGAGTTTGTGTTTTTCGCAGTACAACAGCGTGCTGAGGAGATTATTGAAAAACATGAGCAAATTATCTCTACAAAAAGAGATCAAGAAATATTTGCAAATGCCCTAATGAATCCTCCTGCTCCTAATTCCAAACTTAAGAAAGCTGCTAAAAGATATCTTGACATAATTGAACCAGATGGGTTACAAAACAGGGCCTCTACAGTCAAATCATGATAGAGGTAATTTTGACTGTGGCTATGATTTATTAGATAATTATCTAAAAAAGCAAGCTAGTCAAGATATAAAAAGAAACCTATCGATATGTTTTGTTTTATCAGACGAATCAGATATCGTAAAAGGTTATTATACACTTTCAAATGCATCAATTAAGCGAAATTTACTTCCAGAGGCCGTAACAAAGCGACTCCCTAAAAGCTACAATGAATTACCTGTTACTCTGCTCGGCAGACTTGCAATAGATACCACGATAAAAGGAAACGGATTCGGAGAATTGATGTTAATTGATGCACTAAAGCGAGCATTTGATGTCTCTCAGGATATCATTGGTTCAATTGCAGTAATTGTGGATCCCATTGACGATAAAGCTAAAAGGTTCTATTTAAAATATGGCTTTATTGATCTACCTGATTGTGGTAAAATGTTCCTTCCTATGAAAACAATAGGACAGTTATTTAAATAAAAAGCCAATTGCCAACAAAAGTAACCCTTACACAAACTATTCTTTTATAAGTTATTTACGTTTTATGGAGATAATGGACATTAACGATATAACCAGAAAGGTCAACCTGTTTTTTAAAAAAAGGTTCAAAACAAAATTCCTGCTTTTGGTTTCGGGGCCATTATTGGCAAGTCTTGTATTTTTAACCGATTATTTTATCCTCCCAGAAAGGCAAATAACCGATGTTCTCGCTTACGGTGAGAATGTAAGGATACCCCAAAGTGCCGGGGGAACATCGGTGAGGACCAGTAAAAGCTTGGGGTATAAATACATTACCGCGACCAACCTCAAATTTTCCACGCTCGGAACGCCCATAAGGTCATCTGAGGTAACATTGACGGTAACTCCACTTCTTAAGACGGTAAAAACAGTGGATACCTCAAAAAAGACGATACCATTGGCTTCGGGTTTTAACGGATTGAATCAGGTGTTGTTGATTTTATGTACCAGCGTGATCCTTGTTTCAATTTTATATGTTTTTTTAAGCAAAACGATTACCGAAAATGCCAGGCTTAACTTAGTTTTTTGCAATATGTTCTTGCTGGCCATATGGACGTATGCCCTGCTTTTATATTGATCGTATAACGTGCAGTTTAGCCCCTTTGAAGGGGGGCGAAGGGTAGGGGATGTTTAAGAACACCAGCTACAGTCCCTCTTCTCCCGAATACAAAACCACTTCATTTTAATAGGATTACGCTTTTCTGTAAGACCGGAATTGTAAGAATTTTTGTATTCGTGTGGGTTTAAGTGGTTGAAAATATTGCTTTTATACCCGAATAAAAAGGTATATGTGTAATTGTACACCTCTATGTACGTTCTAAACCGTTTACAGATAAACAACCTAATATCATAAGAATTTTCTTATACTAACGTTGTTCAAATAATGATTAAAAGAATAAAAAGAATATGAAATGAGCTTTTTAGCGAAACTCTTTATCAACGGTAGAAGAATAAACGTATTAGATACTGATATACACTTTGACCAAAACATTGACCCTTATACTTTTAAACCAACTTCACTCCCGCAAGGTGGTATATTTACCGTTACCGTAGAGGCAGATGGCACAACCGATATATTGGCTCTGGCCTTGGCACGAGATACAATGTGCAGCGGATATATACGATTTTACAATCGGGGCGGAATGTCAAAACTTACTGATTATGAGTTCTTTGATACCTATGTGGTAAGCTGCCAAAGAAATTATGATGACCTATCCACCGCCAAAGATACCTACGTATTCTCCCCGGGCATACTGCGAATTGGCGATATGGTATTCGAAAAACCATGGAAGATAACCGACCTTTCTAATTTGACGAATAACATAACGCCCGAACCCATTGTGCCAAAACCAAAATTGGCATCGGTAAAGTGGAAAACTGTTGAAGGAGAAACAATTGAAGAGACCACCTACCAAGAAAAAGTAGCATTGGAGGTCAAAGTAGCGAATGCCGAAGGCGGTAGCGTTGAAATCACCATTGAAAAAGAAGATGGTACCGAGTTCGAAGAAGGTACGAAATCATTAACATTTACCGAGTATTTAACCGATGAAGGAACTGTGCAAATAAGCTCCCTAAAAATCAAAGAAGAATGGGATGAATTTAGAAGTTCCGAAACTGACGGGCTTATTGCTAAAGTAAGCCATAAAGGCTCTAAAAAAGAAAGTAATGTTCTGCAAATCATAACTCCTCCAAAGGTAATTGTAGATTTTAGACCAAGCAAAAATTACGATGGCGAATACGGTTTTGATTTCATGAGAGATAAAAAGGACAAGGACGACAAACTGACCTATAAAGATATCTTAGGCACAAACAAATCCATAAAGGGCGTAAATAAATTTACCAAATATAAAACAGACACTAAATACAAAGAATTAAAATGTGATATTTACGATACTATACCTATAGATTGGCATAAAAACCCAGATGGTAGCGCATATGAATACATACAAAGTTGGTTGACCATATACCCAAAAGAAACACAGATATTAAGTTTACAGATAGAGACCATTAAAAACCCTAAAAAGCTAGATTTAACTTTTGAGTACGACAAAACACTTTTTAAACTAAATACCGATAAAATACCCGCACAAAGCAAAGGAAAAAAAAGGTTGGACGACCATTTAACCATTGAGTGTATTAAAGAGTTTAGTACAGACCAAGTTATAAAAGCAATGTGCCAAAAACGGCAGTTGGGACAACTGAATATTCTTAAAAATGATAAAGCCAATCGTAAAAAAGCACAGGTTGTCTTTGTTAAGGTCGAAACTGAATTGAATAGTGGAAAACCTAAATTTGGTAATACAACCAACAAAACAGGGAAGCCTGAAAAGGAGATGTTAGCGCGTTATTTAAAACAAGCCTATACTAAATTAGAATTAGACGAAATTGATTTTAAGTTGACTGAATTAGATTCAACAACTAAAAAACCAAAATATCCCGATTTCAACAAAAATTATACATTATTAGATTTAAATGGAAAAAAAATACTTAACAAATATCATAATAAAGGAGGAAATAGTTTAGCCGAGTATATGGAAAAGACCTTGAACAAAGAACTGCCAAAATATAAGGACTATTTTAAAGTGTTCTTCTTTGGAGATACAGGTGGTAGAACAGATAAAGTAGTGAAAATTGTGAAACTAGCAGGATATGCTAACGGCTTCAACTCTCAATCAGCTATTATGTTTGTTGGTAAACGCAAAGCAACTGTAACACACGAGCTATTACATTGTATGGGGTTAAGACATAGTTTCGATAATAGTGCCACTTTTAGTTACAAAAAGAAAGCAACCCAAAACATAATGGATTATTCTGCTACAAGAACAAATACTTGGTTATGGCAATGGAAAAAACTATGGAAAAATAAAGATCTTAGAAAAGAATAAACGTATGAAAACAATCTTAAAATACATTTTGCTTTTAATGCTTTTCACTAACTGCAAAGCACAAAACAAACCACAAAAAAATACAAAAATGAAGACTTTTGACATAGAAACCTTTAATAGGAACAAAAACCAATTAAACGAATATAACTTTCTTACTAAAGACAGTGCAGTAGTTGAACAAAGAAAACGTCAATTTGGTTATTATGAAATAATCAAATCTAAAAATTCAAATTTTCAAATTAGAAATGACTATTATGAAAATGGCAAGTTGAAATCAACTGTTCAAGATTTTCCCAATGATTTTTTAGCAGGAATAATGAAAGAATATGACGAAAAAGGAAATTTAATAAAAGAAACAGATTATGATGCTCCCTATAAATTTACTTGGGAAGATATTTCGAAACTTATCAAAGACAGAAAATTAGATATGGATGCCTATGGATTTGAAGTTACAAGAAGTTTTGGCTTCGGTACTGCAAATATTGGTAAGGAAACCGAAAAACCTTTTTGGGCTATAACCTATAATAAAAGTGAGGAAGATATGCTTTTAGGTGTTATAATAATAGATGGTGTTACGGGAAAAATCATTAAGGAATACGATGAACCTTATCCTTCTGAAGAATAAAACGGTTTAGAATAACTAAGCATTCGTGTGGTCGGTACGACCCAGCATGAACACCGTGTTGACTGAACCGGTTCTGTGTCGGTCAGCCTTCTATGGGTATTGGTCTGTTTTGGGATGGGTTATTTGAGGTCTGCACTTGAACCCGTATAGTGATTTGGAGGTCTTGTTTTCTCCCGAGTATGCAATCACTTCTTAGATGCTGTTGAATTTCCTGTTTTCGGGGGTATTTTGGCGGCTTTTGCTTGGTTTCGGACATAGGGTTCCCTATCCCGTCCAAGGGGCGTTTATTTTCTTACTGTGCTTTAGTGTATTTTTTAAGTTTTGCGATCCAGTGTGCCGCTGGTCCCCGTGCGGAAAACGTATGCAGGGTCACCAGTTCTCCCTTTTTACAGGATGGGCAGATTCGGTGTTGCAGGGGGCTGCCGTTGTGTGCAATTTGGCTAAATTACCAAGATTTGGTACATTTGAGTAAAACGTTAGTCAAAATGGGAAAAAACACCTCAATATCACTCGGAAATCATTTTGAAGATTTTATCAGAGAAGAAGTAAATTCGGGTAGGTACAGTTCGGTTAGCGAAGTAATTCGTTCAGCGCTACGTTTGCTAGAACATGAAGAAAAAAAGGAAAGAGAACTGATTAAAGCCCTCGAAGTTGGAGAAAATAGCGGATTTGTGGAAGATTTTGACCCAAAACAAAACCTGACTGAATTACATCGCAAACACTCATGAGTAAAAACAAATATCGAATCAGTAAACAAGCGATTAATGATTTAAATGATATTTGGGTCTATACTTTTAATAAATGGTCTAAAGAACAAGCGGATAGATGTTACGACTTAATAATAGGGGAAATTGAATTTATTGCGGACAACTATCAAATTGGCAAATCCGCTGAACAAACTCGAAAAAACTATCGAGTAACGAAAATCAAATCGCATCTTATTTTTTACAGAAAAGCCGAAAATGAAATTGTTGAAGTCCTTAGAATTCTACATCAGCGAATGCAAATAAAAAAACGACTGAAATAAAAAGCTGTACACAGGGGTCTGTAAATTAGAAGTGTCTAAAAAAGAAAGATATAGGATTGCCGGGGTTATAGGGTGGATAGCATCAATAACTATATCCCATTGTTGGCAATTAGTAACTCTAAAATCAAAAAAAAGCAACAACTAAATTAAATGAATTTCAAGCAATGTGGATGTCGTATCCAGATCAATCAACAGTGTTAGAAAATCCTTCAGTAAAAGTAATAGCCCTTAAACAAGTGAAGCTGCTCGATATTGGTTTCACACTTATTTTTATAACACTTGTTGTGTTAGCTTACGTTACGCCTTAAAAAATACGATTTCCCATAGAATTTCACTAAGTGAGGTTCGGGCAGCTGGGTTGTCTATTAGAGATGATGTAACAGGCAATAATGGTAAATATCGGTCTCCTATTAAAAAAAATGTGAAGGCACAAGTAATCCAGGTAGGGATGACTTTGCTAAAGAAATTGAAAACGAACAAGAAATAATCATATTTCAAGAATAGATATCTGGCTTAAATGCTCATGTTAACCTATGGGAAAAAGGAGAGGTAAAAACTTATAATTTATTTAATACAGCTCACTCAATGGAATTTTGGGAGGTATTAAAATAAAAAATGCAGAAGATGAAAAAAATCTTTCAATTAATAGCACTTTTCTTAATTACAAGCTGTAATTCGCAGTCGAAGGAAATTATACCATTTGAAACCGATAAAGGTTGGGGGTATAAACAAGATGGGGAAATTATAATTCAACCTAAATTTGGAATAGCTAGTGAATTTACTGACTGTGGTATTGCAGCCGTTGGAGATAGTGTAAATGGAAATTATTTTATTGACAAAACTGGAAAAAAATTAAATATACCTGTTTTAAAAATGGGAAATTTTATTGATGATTTTCATGAAGGTTTCGCCAGATTTAAGAAAAATGAAAAACTAGGATTTATAAACCAATGCGGAAAAATAGTTGTCGAGGCTAAATTTGAAAGTGTTACTCCCTTCAAAAATAAAATCGCTATTGTACGAAGGGGATTTGAAGTCATTGAAAACGGTCCCTATAAAACACAAAAAGGAGGCAAATACGGAGCAATTGATAAAACGGGAAATTTGATTATACCTTATGAATTTGATTTTATTTCTGAGTTTTCTGATAACAATACTGCGAATGCAAAAGTTGGCAACAAAGATGTCATCATCAATTCAAAGGGTAAGATAATAAAGTGACATTTGCTGATAATTTGTATAATGCATATGCCCCCTACGGGAAGCGTACGCACCATACAAGAAGCGTAAGCCATTTTAAATCAAAATATTAAAGTGAGAATAATGAAAAAACATTATTACGAAATCAAAGTTGAATGGACAGGAAACGAGGGAAACGGAACTCTGAATTATAAATCTTTCAATAGAAACCATAAAATCATGGCTGACGGAAAATATGATGGTATTAAGGGTTCATCTGATCCATCATTTTTGGGAGATAAGACGAGATATAATCCTGAAGACCTTTTTCTATCTTCATTGTCAGCTTGTCATATGCTTTGGTATTTACATTTATGTTCAGTACATAAAATTGTAGTTACCGAATATTTAGATAACGCAACAGGACTTATGGAGGAAACTAAAAATGGAAGCGGAAAATTTACGGAGGTTACTCTAAATCCTAAAGTGAAAATCACGGATTTGAATATGATTGACAAAGCAAATGAATTACACGGACAAGCAAATAAAATGTGTTTTATCGCTAATTCTTGTAACTTTAAAATCAGACATAACCCGAATACCACTGCGGAATAAAACGGCTTACAACAAGGGTAAGCGTTGCACAACTCGACATGGAGTCCAACATCCTTATTTTTTTAAAATAAATAATGCCATAATCCTATTGCCATTTTTTCTTTTTGGTCTAAACGACAAGGATGAAATTTATGCCGGTGATTAGTTCCAAGACCTTATCCTTCAGCAGCTTTGAGTTTAGAGTATTGGGTTTATTGCAGAAAGCTTGGATACCATTAAAAATACAGGAAGCTATATTGCCAATTGGAAAAGACAGGCAGATGATTCTTGGAAAATAGTATTGGAAACCTTGCAAAACCATTAAAAACCACCATAGCAAAAACAGCGGCATATGGCCCTCTTTGTTTTTTTGTACCCTTCAAAAAACGAAAGGCCGCTTTCTACAAAAATTAGGTCCTTCGTTGGCCACAATAGGGGCAAAATCTATTTTTACTATAACTTGTAGGGAAATTTAGTGCCGAAAAGGCATTCCAACACCTATCGATTTAAAAGCCATGACCTCAAGAATTGAAAAGATAAAAATACCTTATGGGAACAAAGAAGTAAGCGCCCATAGATTGACGGTAAGCTCTGAAATTGAAATCGACCTTGAATCCGCTTGGGAAAAAGTAAAAAAAAGCGCCACGCTTGAATTTATAGCGAAGGGGAAAATAGAGTTTACACCAACGGGCGGGAAATTTCCGGAGACCTGGAAAGAGGGAATGACGGTGACCACAAAAATGAGGGTATACGGCTTTATACCTTTTGGGGGACTCCATACCCTGCATTTTTCCAAAATAGATGACAATAATTATATCTTGGAAACCGTTGAAAAAGACAGTTTCGCAAAAGTTTGGAACCATAAAATTTCCATGAGGTCCATAGGGGATAGAGCTATTTCCTATGAAGATGAAATTGTTATTTTCGGCGGAATCTTAACCGGGTTTATCTCTAGTTGGGCCCGTTCGTTTTACCGGCACAGACAAAGGCGGTGGAAGTTGTTGGCAGGGCATAAGATGTAGCTCGATAGCGAAAAATGGATATCAAAACGTAAAACAACAGTATAAGCCTAACAATAATTAAGCATGGACGATTTAGTAATCTTGGATTTATTTTGGGATAGACAACTGGTCAAAGATAAATCTGGCAGGGAATTCGAAATTTTTCGGGGGAAGGATTATGACACCGATTGGGTACATTTAGGACACAGTTATTCAAAGAACAGCGAGTGGATTTACTTCTATGGCGACACCTGTTTTGAGAAAGAACTTAAGAACATCGATATTGCCAGCTTTAGCCTAATTGAAGCAAATGAAGCCGAAAACACCATTTATTTTAAAGATAAAAAGGCCGTATACCTAAAAAGTTATATGTGCGGTTTCGCCACCTTGCCGAATGCAGACCCAAACGATTTTCAAATCGTAGATATCGATAACGGCTATTCCACTTCGGGGGAATCCGATTATTGGTACGAAGACAAATTGCCTTATGCGCTTTCCGAGATGATTCCGATCAATGGCTGCTATCAAAGGGTAAAAGACACCATATTCTTTGGCCATACCCGAAAAGTGGCTTGTGATGTCGATACTTTTGAGCAAGTCCACCCAAAAGTCCAAACCCTTTTTAAGGACAAAGACCATCTGTATTTTAAAAATGAAATAGTAGAAGGGGCCAATCCGGACACTTTTGAATTCTTGGAAGAATGCATAGGGGAGGATGCCCCATATTATTTGGAATGTGATATTCATTATTATGCCAAGGATGACAAGTATGCCTATTTTGTTAACGCACCCTTCGGCATCAAGGTAATAAAGACCAAGGATTTGAAAAACTTTAGGTTTGAAGTGATAGATGAAATTGGATATGGAAGGGACTCGAATTATAGATATGAAAAAGGAAGAAGAAAAAAGATAAAATAACTCCCGCCAAGAAGGCTTGCTAAGGAAAGCCGTATATGAAATTCTCTATGGCAGCATTGGGATAATCCCCTCAAAATTGCAATTGTCTTCCAAGCTGAAACCTACACTCTCTGTCTTCTAACCGCTATTGGTGTAAAATTGGAAGCACTTTCAAAGAATTTACTATCTTACCGGAATAAACAAAAACCATTAAGCATTTATGCAAGAGAAAATAGCGGTCTTTACATTGGCCGAAAAACTGGCCATGGTACACGTTGTAAATTCCCTTATCTTGGCAGACGGACAGGTGCATAATGGGGAAATCAACGCCGTTTCCCAACTGATGCGGCAAATCGATTTTGATAGTAATTTTATCATGCAGGCCCGGAATATTGAAAGTGAACAGGCCCTTTCCATTTTGAGGCAAATGCCCCAGGAAAAAAAGAAAAACCTAGAATCGATTTTAGAGATGACGGCTATTTCCGACGGTTTTAAGCATACTAAGGAAAGTAGCTTAATGGCCTATATCTTTGAATCTATGAACAAGTGAAGTTGATATAAGACCCTTATGAAAACTAAGAATTTAGAAAAAGCACAATTTGAAGCCGTTGAAAAGAAAGCGATCTATGTTATGGCCCATGAGGTGGTAATGGCCGATGGGACCGTACATCCGGGCGAGCTTGAAGCTATGAGACAACTTCAAGAAGATATCGATATGGACAATGATTTGATCAATGAGGCCAAAAACACAACGGTTGACGAAGCATTGGTGTCCCTTCATAATATGACCTTCCCTAAAAAGAAGGTATTGGCACAGATTCTTGAAAATATGGCGATTTCCGATAAGCACTTACACGAAAAGGAAATGCAGCTGATCATCCAAACCTTTAAGAATATCGGTATTGGCGAAGAGACCGAGTAATCGGCAAACCCTAGTGGTTGATAAGGTCGGCTAGTATACGCGCCATAGGCTTTCAAAAAAACCTTTAGCTCTATGGGGGAGGATCTTGCTATTCTTTCTATTATCATATCTACAACGGCGAACGAACTGCACGTAACGACTACACATGCATTTTTTTAACCCGATTTTCGTTTTGCCACAAAGCGGTATAAGCTTCTTTTGGGTAGTGAAATCAATATTTTAACATCGTTCAAATTATGGTTTTCTTATAAATACATAAGGATATTTAAGAAAATTACAAATCCGATTTGGGGGGTTGGGACTTGAAAGAGATATATCTGTTAAGGGATGTTCCCTCTGGTTCAAAATTTATGGAAATTTTCTAAGACGTTCAGGCGCATTGTCTTTCTTTTTTAAGACAAGCTTGCGTTGTATGGATGCTGTACAGAGGCTATTCTCTTTTTTACCATTAAGCTCTTATGAACGGATGGAATCGATGAAACTAACAGCTAATAGCTCTTTACGGAAACCTGTGGATACCAAAGAAGAAAATGGTATACGGGTAGAGGTGCAGGTTATTTTCAAGGAATGCTATAGAGAGTTCTGTTTGTTGTCTTATAGTTACGTGGCTTGTATGGACCAGGCAAAGGATATTGTTCAAGATGTGTTCGTAAAAATCTTGGTCAAAGATCAGGCAGCCGAAATTCTAAACCTAAAGGCCTATATCTGGAGGGCCGTTAAGAATACAAGCCTGAAACATTTGGAACGTTCCAAAAAATTAGAGCCCTTAAATCAAAATGCCTTGATAATCGCCTTGGAGGAAGAGGAGCCGGATGATGAACTAAGATTGAAGGTGCAAGATGCGCTCGAAAAACTTCCTCCCCAATGCAAGAACGTTTTTGAACTTTGTGTGGTAAAGGGCCAGAAATACAATTCTACCGCCGATTCCTTAGGGATTTCGGTGAATACGGTAAAGACCCAAATGAAAAAGGCATATCGCATTCTGCGAAGTAATTTGGGAAATGTGCACTATACCCTCTTCTTTTTTTGGATTTTCTAGTTTTTACTCAAAAAATTTTAAACTTTTTTCAAAATAGCATCACCCTATTTTATCATTCCTGGGTCATATACCAAAGCGATCAATTTTTAAGCCTGATCGAACGGAATGAAGACTATGGACATAGCCCCGATTATAGTTAAAAAACTAAAGGACAAACTTACCGATGAAGAACGGTTCTATTTTGATGCTTGGATAAATGATTCCGAGGAAAATAGATCTTTGTTTCGTCGCCTTCAAGCTGTTAAAAAGCGGGGAGGAAACGTTTCAGAGGTTTTGGAACTCGATATCGAAGCGGATTGGCACCGTATTGTAGCGCGTTCACAATTACAAAAAAGAAAAACACAGCTCCGTTCTTTCCAACGGTTTCCTTTGAAATATGCCGCACTGCTTGTTGTGGGACTGGCCTTGGGTCTGGGCTATTTGAAATACGGTGACGATACCGATAGCCCTGTGGCACCGACCGATGCCATTACCTTACAACTGGGCAATGGTGAAGTCAAGGTGATTGCCCCCAACGAGATAAAGTCCATTACCAACAAAAAGGGAAGCGTATTGGTAAAACAGGTAGAAGAGCAATTGGACTATTCCATACATAGGGAGGACACGGAACTTTCCTATAACACCTTAAAAGTGCCCTATGGTAAAAGATTTACGTTGATCTTATCCGATAGTACCGTAGTGCACCTCAATGCGGGGTCTTCCTTAAAGTATCCGGTCAAATTTATACCGGGGCAAAACCGACAAGTCTTTCTTTCGGGTGAAGGCTATTTCAATGTATACAAAGATAAAAGGCACCCATTTGTTGTAAGTGCCGGAGGAATGGATGTTCAGGTCTTGGGCACCCAGTTCAACATATCGTCTTATAAATTAGATAGAAAAGTAAGTACCGTTTTGGTGGAGGGGTCGGTAATGCTGTATCCCGCCCAAAAAGGAGACAAAAATGGGGAGGGAACTTTATTGCAACCCGGATACAAGGCCGACTGGGATAAGTTCTATGAACAAATAGAATTTGAAAAAGTCGATACCCATACCTATACCGATTGGGTCAAAGGGGTATTGGTACTAAAGCGTACTTCCTTTAAACAGATTATAGAGAAACTACAAAGGCATTATAACGTGACCATAGAGAATAGGTATGAAAAACTAAATGGCCAAGTGTTTACCGCCACCTTTGATGTAGAGACCATAGACGATGTTTTAAATTCCTTTACGCTCGAAACCCCTTTTGAATATCAAATAACAGATAACCATATTATCATTTTCCCACCAAAATAATCACAAAACCAACTAATACCAAGTGCCTATGAAATAACCAAAAAAGAGTGAATTGAATAAAATCGAATAGGTGTTATCGAACAAAAAAAATCGGAAAATGCGCTAACATTTCCCGACTTACGATAATCAACTATTCAATAGTCAACTAAAAAACTTTACAAAAATATGGAAAAATGTACTGGCATGGGTACCTACAGTGCCCATTCGTTAAAATTAAATTTAAGAATGAAACTTTCGGCAATTCTTATAATGCTCTCTATTTTCTCCGTACAGGCTAACGGATACGCGCAAAAAACAAAGATCAGCCTTGACCTGAACGAGGTAGAAATACGCCGGGTCTTTGAGGAAATAGAGTCGATGACGGATTTTAAATTTCTTTATAACAACCAAAAATTGGATATAAAGAAATTGGTCTCGGTCAAGGTTACCAATCAGCCGGTAGCGAAAATATTGGACATACTCTTTAAGGGAACGCCCATTGATTATATCATCCTGAAAAAGCAGATCGTTATCAAGGTCGATGCTTCGAAAGCCCAAACAACACGGGTCGTGCCCGAGAAATCAAAGGTAGCCACGGTGGTCCAACGGCAAGTTCAGGGCGTTGTGTTAGATGCGAACCAAGAACCGCTTCCAGGGGCGAATATCGTAGAGAAGGGCACTACAAACGGGGTCACGGCCGATTTTGACGGTAATTTTGCCATAAACGTGGCCAATGAAAACGCCATACTTGTGATTTCCTACATAGGCTTCGCGACCAAGGAGGTCAGCCTAAAGGGACAGACTTCGGTAAGTGTACAAATGGAAGAAAGTGCCTCGGGTTTGGATGAAGTCGTTGTTGTGGGATACGGAACCAAGCTAAAAGGGGAATTGACAGGTTCGGTATCGAAAGTAGGCGATAAAATATTTGAAGACCGTCCGGTGATCAATACCTTGGATGCCATGCAAGGGGCCATGCCAGGGGTTACCGTAACCCGAAGTAGCGGGCAACCGGGTCGCGAAGGCTATTCCATAAATATTCGGGGCGCCTCGTCCATAGCGGGTAGTAGTCCTTTGATCTTGATCGATGGAATTCCCGGAGATCTCAACACCATAAACCCTAATGATATTGCGAATGTTACCGTTTTAAAAGATGCGGCAGCTTCGATCTACGGTGCGCGTGCGGCCGATGGGGTGGTGATGGTGACCACGAAAAAGGGAAAGAAAGGTCGCTTGTCGGTAAATTACTCCTATAACTATGGGGTCAATATTCCAACCTACATAAGCGAAATGACCAACACCTTGCAAATGGCGGAAATGTACGATGAGGGAATGCGAAACATCGGGCAGCCCGGGGTGACCGAGGAAGTATTCGATAAAATTAGAAACAACGCTGCGCCAGAACCGGGCAATGGGTGGATGAAGTATTTGGAAAACTACCCTGGCTTTTACGGCTCGCACGATTGGTTGAAGGATATCTACGGAACCGGAACCCAAAGCATGCACAACCTATCGATTTCAGGTGGGGAAGAGAATCATGATTACCTGATTTCGGCAGGCTACAAATCGAACGATGGTGTCATCACCCATGGTGTATCAAAATCGGACCTGTACAACCTCAGGGTGAATTTCGGCTTCAATCTTTTTAAGAACAAGTTAAAGGTAAACCTACGTACGGCATTCGACAACAATGTGGTTAAGGAACCATCGGCTTTGGGAAGCGCCATAGAAAGTGCACACCTGATGTGGAGCTATGCCCCTACATATACGCCCGATGGCCAGTTTTACTGGTATCAAAACTATCAAAACCCGGTGCAATTGTTAGAGGAAAACGGGGAGAAGAGTTCAGACCTAAAGAAATTTCAAACCAACTTAAAGGCCGACCTTAGTATTACCGACGATTTAAAGCTGGTAACCCAGGTAGGGGTGAATTTCGAAATATACGATTCCAATGCTTCTAATCGTACCTTCGATCTGATCAATTGGGACGATGAAACCTTCGGTACGCGAAACAATCCGAATTCCGCAACCTATTTCAATTCTAAAAACACCTATGGTTCATATACGGCATACTTAGATTACAATAAAACCCTGTTCGACAATCATCGCATTAATTTAATGGGTGGTGTCTCGCACGAGCAAAATGAATACGAAAGTCAAAGTATAACGGGCTATAACTTTAAATCGAACGACATATTTACCCTAAACCTGGCCGACAGGACCGATGTAGCCTTTATGGATTATACAGGGTCCTTGACCGATTGGGCATTGAATTCCTACTTCGGAAGGTTCAGTTATTCGTACAACCGTAAATTCTTTGTCGATGTAACCACAAGAATAGACGGAAGTTCAAAATTTGCGGCCAGCGAAAGATGGAGTGCCTTGTTTCCCGCCGTATCGGCTTCATATAATTTGGGAGAGGAGAATTTTATAAAGAATTCGAATACGATCAACGATTTAAAATTAAGGGCTTCTTGGGGCCAATCGGGGAACCAAAACCTAAGTTTCGGTAACTACGATTATATTCCCCTTATTACGGTATCGGGGAACTATCCTCTGGGCTCGCCCAATGTTGGTTTGCCAGGTGCGGTTGCCAGTATAGCCTCCGAATCGCGTACATGGGAGACGATAGAGACTTCCAATATCGGTATCGACTTTGCCTTGTTTAAATCAAGGTTGGCCGGTAGTTTCGATTATTTCGTAAAGAAGAACAGCGATATGTTGGTCAATGTAACCTTGCCGGCAACCCTCGGTGGTACGGCCCCTACATTGAACATCGGTGATTTGGAAACCAAGGGATGGGATTTCTCCATAGGTTGGAGCGATACCAAGGGCGACTTTAAGTATTCCATTTCGGCCAACGTGAGTGATGCCAAAAACAAACTGACCAAACTGGAAGGAAACGATTCCTATGCCGAAGGATTGGTGTCGACAAGACAGGGCTACCCCATAAATTCGTATTTCGGATTTGAATCCAACGGCTTTATCCAAAATCAACAGCAGTTGGACGAATACAAAAAATTGGAAAACGTTCCCCAGAATATCGGTATCGGTGATGCCATGTACAACGATTTGGACGGTGACGGAAAAATTACGGCATTTGGCAACCCCGAAGCGGGTACCACGGGCGATATGAAGTATTTAGGGAATACCAACCCGAGGTATACCTATTCTTCGAACATCAGTCTATCGTACAAGAATTTTGACTTTAGCATGCTCTTTCAGGGAGTGGGCAAGCGTGTCGGTATCAGGGAAGGTGTACCTAGCATGCCCTTGTACTACGTATGGCACCCTTCTATAAGTTACTTTCACGGAAAAACATGGACGCCCGAAAGAACCGATGCCGAATTTCCTAGAATCATCCCCGGTGGTGTAGGATGGGATGAACTAAGGGACTGGAACTACAAATATTCCGATCGGGTGGTAAACAAGCTTTCCTACCTAAGGGTTAAGTCCTTGGTACTTGCCTTTAACCTGCCAGAGTCCATCTGTGAATCATTGCGATTGGAGAGCTTTAGACTTTATACAAGTGCCGATGACCTTTTTACTTTTAGTAAGGGCACATGGGGCAATACTTATGATCCCGAAAGTTTGTTCGCGGGTAGAAACAAGACGTACCAGAATTACCCATTTACCAAAACCATTTCACTGGGCGTTGACCTGAAATTTTAAACCCTAACAAATAGAAAAATGAAAAAGTTATATAATTATATTATTTTGGTTGTTTTGCTAATTTCCGGGTGTACCAAAGACTTGGATCTATATCCTCTTGACTCTATTTCAGATGCCACCTTTTGGGAGACTGCCGATGATTTTAAATTGGCTTCCAACAACCTTTACTATTCGCTGTCTCAGCAAAAGATAGAAGCCGATGTAGAGTCTGAAATTGCGTATTTTACCGATAATTCCATAAGTAACGGAACCTATGTGGTTTCCGATACCGATGATAAATGGAATACCCCTTATACCTACATTCGACAGTGCAATAAGATTTTTGCCGAAGCGGAAAATTCTGGAAAATTAGAGGATGCCGATGTAAAAAGATTTGTTGCGGAAGCTAAATTTTTCAGGGCTTGGAACTATTGGATGCTTTTTAGGTTGTATGGGGGAGTTCCCTTGATAAAGGATGTACCCGATATCGATTCGGAAGGATTATACGACGCAAGGGCCACAAGAAAGGAAACTGTCGATTTTATGCTACAAGACCTTACCGATGCTACCCTAGACCTGCCTTTAAAATCAAGTCTTGCTTCAGCTGACGTGGGTAGGATCACCAAAGGTGCCGCCCTATCATTAAAGGCTAGAATCGCCCTTTTTGAAGGAACTTGGGGGAAATATCACGGCACTGGTGATGGGGGATACTTAGATGTAGCCATTGCATCGGCCAGTGAGGTCATCGATAGTAATGAGTTCAGCTTGTTTACGGGTAAGGGTGCCGAAAGTTATAGATACCTCTTTATCGAGGAAGGAGACGACTCCCCTGAAAGTATATTGGACAGTCGCTATGAGGTGAACGTACGCGGTCAGAATTTCAGTGACCGTATTTTAGGTGGGGAATATATCCCTACCAAGAAATTGGCCGATGAATATTTATGTACCGATGGACTCCCCATCGATAAATCGGATGATTTCAATGGGTATGATACAAGGACTTCGGAATACGAAAACCGTGATCCCCGTATGGAAATGACCTTTGTCCGTCCCGGTAGTTCCGTGGTCTGGTCACTTTTCCCGGAACCTATTGAAAGTTGGCCATTTTTCCCGTCAAGAAATGGGAATACGGGGTATATGACCAACAAGTACAGATCTGAAAACGAGTTTGGGAATACCACCCAACAGAACCAATTCGGATGGGATACCCATGTGATTCGCTATGCCGAAGTATTGCTTATCTATGCGGAAGCCTTGTACGAAAAAAATGGTAGTATCAGTGATATCGATTTAGATAAGTCGATCAATGTGATCCGTGATAGGGTAGGGATGCTGCCTCTAAAAAACACCTTTGTTAGTTCGAACGGATTGGACATGAAGGAGGAGATACGAAGGGAGCGTACCGTTGAACTTGCCTTGGAAGGCTATCGCTACGACGACTTGCGAAGATGGAAGATCGCCGAGGAAGTTCTACCACAGACCGTCTTAGGTATCAAAATAGTAGGTTCACAATGGGGTACCGATCCTATTATCATCAATGACGACGATAAGAACATATATCTCAAGGAAGACTACCAGAGCCGAACCGATGCGAATGGCTTCCTTATCGTAGAGCCTTCCGAAAGGCGATATTTCGATGAAGGAAAACACTATTTGAGGCCCTTGCCCACAAGGGAAATCAATATAAACCCAAAGTTGGAACAAAACCCAGGTTGGTAAACCTTAATTTACCGCTATTTACAATTGAAATTGGGGCGATAACTATCGCCCCAATATTTAATTTTTATTCTGGCGCAAGTGGTATATAAACAGGTAACTTATTGAAGGAAACAAAAGAAAGAAAATATAATGAAATACAACATTGTCAAATTATTTATAGTGGCCATAACCTTCCTTTCCTGTGACCGCCAAAGCGATACCAAGAAAGAAAGCTATTCCAAAGCTATATATAGTGTGCTACCCGCGGATATGTGGCAAGATGCCCTCGTGAGTGGTAATGGGGCAATGGGTATCATGGTATTTGGTCAACCTGAAAATGAACAGGTCATCTTTAATCACGAATTCCTCTATGAACCTATCGGGAATGAAAATGTTGAACCACCCGATATTGCCAAGTACTTACCGCAGACCAGAAAAATGTTGATGAATGGCGATTATGAAGGGGCCATTACCTATTCCATTGATAGGGCAAAAGATGAAGGCCTCCCAAAATTGCTATGGACGGATCCTTACCATCCGGCCCTTGTCATGAACATCCAACAACCACAGATCAATTCTATCGAGGATTACGGAAGAAGCCTAAATTTTGAAACAGGGGAAGTGCTAGTAAGTTGGAAAGATGGCGGACACCGCTTTGACCGCAGATCTTTTGTAAGCAGAAAAGACCATGTCATCGTTCAAAAAATTGGCGGTGATGGGGCTATCAATTGCGAAATCTCAATGGATATGCAGGGGGCAAAGCCGGAAGATTGGGCCACTAGGGAAGAAGTTCCCTATGGGGTGTCAGATGTTACACGGTCGCTAAGCTCCGATTGGCTTACATTTCGGGTGAATTACCGGGTCAATGAACGGGGTTATGAAGTGCTTACCAAGGTGGTTGTAAACCAAGGAAATACTGCTGTAAACGACAGTGTTTTGAGTATTCGGGATGCGGAAGAAGTTTTGCTGATCAGTAAAATCATTCCTTTGGAAGATTTTGGAAAAAGCCAAATTGAAGGGGCCAAAAAAGCCATAAACAAAGTTGGGCTAGACTATAAATCCTTATTGGCACGTCACGCTAAAGTTCATGGGGAAATTTTCAACCGGGTAGACTTTGATATTTATCCCAACGATTCGGTCCGGCACTCGACAGAAGAACTGATTGCCCAACAGATTAAAAACCCCGATCGTATTTCTCCCGAATTTCTAGAAACCATGTTCTATATGGGACGGTACGCCTTATTGTCTTCGAGTGGCGAAAACCCGCCCAATTTAATGGGGATATGGAACGGGCAATGGAGACCGGAATGGTCAGGTGATTTTACCACCGATGCCAATGTAAACCTACAGATTTCCTCGGCGAACATTACCGACATGCCCGAGGCGATTGACAGTTATATGAAAATGTTGGAGCGGATTGCCCCCGATTGGGAAATAAATGCTAAGAACATTTACGGTTGCAGAGGGTATTTATCAGGATTCAGGACCTCGGGGAGAAGGGGCTTACATACCCATTTTAACGCCTCCTTTCCGGGTCAGTTTTGGGTGTCAGGGGCAGGATGGCTGCTCTCCCCATGCTATGAGTATTATCAAACGACAGGGGATGAGAAGTTCTTGAAGGAACGTTTGTTGCCGATGATGGAAAAGACCGCTCTCTTTTATGAGGACTTCCTCACCGTTAAGGATAGTAAGGGAAATTTTGTTTTCGTTCCTTCCTATTCTCCGGAAAATACACCGTCAAACTTAAAGGTGGGCGGGGTAATAAACGCTACCATGGATATTGCCGTAGCCAAGGAGATTTTTACCAACTTGATTACCGTGTACGATGATTTGGGAATTGAATCAGAAAGGAGAAAGCAATTACAGGAACTAATAGACAAGCTTCCTCCTTACCTTATCAACGATATCGGAGGTTTAAAGGAATGGGCCGCCCCCAATTTAGAGGACAACTACGACCATCGCCACGCATCGCACTTTTATCCGGTGTGGCCGGGACATGAGATTAACCCTGAGGAGACGCCCGAGCTTTTTGATGCGGCCATAATAGCGGCAAATAAGAGAAAATCCGGTAACTTTTCCGCGCATGGACTCATGCATCGGGCCCTGATCGGCGCAAGACTTAAACAGGCCGATTTACTGTATAAAAACCTGGGCTATATGCTGTCTAAAAAGTTTATTTACAGGGGGATGTTTACCTCCCATAATCCGGATCTCGAAATTTTTAACTCCGATGCACTCTGTAGTTTGCCCACCGTCGTGGCCGAAGCCTTGGTATACTCTCGCCCGGGGTTTATTGAGTTGTTGCCGGCCTGGAAGGAAGATATCGCCGTGGGTAAGATCACAAATATAGTGTGCCGGACCCAAGCCCGGGTGAAGGAGCTATCGTGGGATTTTAACAAGGGGGTAGTGCATTGTACCATCTACTCCAATAAAAAGCAGGATATCAATCTACTGATCAGGGACTATCACACCACTTGGACCAGCGAAGATAACTCGGGAAAAGAGCTTACAAGTAAAGGCGGTCCGTTGAAAATTTCATTTGAAGAGGGAGAAACCAAGACCTTTACGATAAGCTTGGGGAAGCGCTGAACAGCAAAATTATAAGGATAGATGAATAATAAAAATTTAAAACAATTAAGATAATGAAAAGTACTCTTGTATACATCGCTTTAGTTGCGGTAGGTATTCCACTGCTCCATGCCCAAGATGTTGTACCGGCTAAAGTTTCGGATGAGTTTCATCAAGTTTTGGTAAAGAACGTCAAGATAGAAGGCGAAATCGGAAGGCGACTTGATGTGACCATGGACAACAACATCAAAAAACTCCATCTCGATGAAAACTTCACGGATCACTTTAAGGCCAAAACCGGACCCGAAGTGGTAGGGGCCTTTATCGGTATGGGAATGCTCATAGATGCCTCCGTACGATTGGCGGCCTATTCCCATGATCCGAAAATGATGGAAATAAAGAACGAGATTGTCGATAAGGTTATTGACGAACAGCTGAAAAATGGGTATTCTGGATTTTATAAGCCGGAACGTAGACTGTGGAACAGCCAAGGGGGTGGTGATAATTGGGATATCCATGAAATGGCCTTTATCATAGACGGGCTAACATCCGACTATGAACTGTTCGGGAACAAACGCTCGCTCAAAGCGGCCATAAAGACGGCTGATTTTATTATGGAACATTGGCACGAAATGCCCGATGATTACGCCGCCGAAGTAGATATGCACGTGCTCGACACGGGAATCGATTGGGCTATTTTCAGACTGTATAAAACCACGGGTGAAAAACGCTTCCTGAATTTTTCGGAAAAGACCAAGTCCTTGTACCAATGGGATACCAAGATCGAAATCGGCCGTAGACCTGGGGTAAGTGGACATATGTTCGCCTATTTTGCCATGTGCATGGCGCAAATTGAACTTTACCGGTATACGGGAAACAAGGAGCTCTTGCAACAGACCGAGAATGCCATGCGGTTTTTCTTGGCGGAAGATGGCCTGACCATTTCGGGAAGTGCCGGACAACGTGAGATTTGGACCGACGACCAAGATGGGGAAAACGAATTGGGGGAGACCTGTGCTACCGCATATCAAACCAGGGTTTATGAAAGCTTGCTCCGTTTGACCGGAAAGGCAGAGTACGGCGACCTCATTGAAAGAACCGTGTATAACGGACTCTTTGGCGCCCAATCACCAGACGGGGGAAAGTTACGCTACTATACCCCCTTTGAAGGGGAGCGTCATTACTACGATGTGGAATACATGTGCTGCCCCGGCAATTTTAGAAGGATTATTTCCGAGCTGCCCGGAATGGTTTATTACCGGTCGAAAGAAGATGGGGTGGCCGTGAACCTTTATGCCCAATCCGAAGCAAGGGTAGAGCTCAATGACGGTATTACGGTAGACGTACAACAGAAGACCAGCTATCCGACCTCGGGAAGGGTAGAGTTATCGGTCTCCCCGAACAAGGCATCGACTTTTCCGCTTTCCTTGCGGATCCCTTCGTGGGCCAAGGAGGCGACTATAATGGTCAATGGCGAAAAATGGCAGGGAGAAATCAAACCGGGGACTTTTGTGGATATTACTAGAAAATGGACGTCGAAGGATCGGGTACTTCTAGATTTTCCGATGGATATCCGTTTTATAAAAGGAAGGAAAAGAAATTCGGGACGGGTGGCCCTCATGCGAGGCCCCATAGTCTATGGGTTGAACCTTGATAAAAATCCGGAAGCCACCGCAAACGGGAAGCGTTCCTTTTACGACCTGAGAAGGATTTTGTTGGACCCGAGTACCTTGAGCGGCCCTGAAAGTGACGATTCGGTACGTCCTGATGGTACAGCTGTTTTTATTAGCGGTTGGAGGGAAAATAATAGTGGAAAGGCAGATCGCAAACATGAATTTAGGTTGAAACTGACCGAGTTTCCCGATCCCGATAACGAATTCATTTATTTTAAAATACCCGATTACAGCATAGAAGTAGAAGATGAATTGGTAGATAAATCGGGAAACTATTTGAATGTGGATTAGTCCACTAAACTATAAGTAACATGAAACGTAGGGATTATATAAAGACGGTGTCGCTAGGAGCGATCATACCTATGGCGTTTTCGGGCTATGGGATGTCTAGATTTTTTAAAAAGGAATTAGGGAAGAATGTTCCCGTACAGTTTAAGAGTGCTTGGGACCTGTGGTACGATATGAAGTGGGTAGGCCCCGAATACTGGGGAAACAGGTTACAAGACTGGGAAATACGTGACGGCAGGTTGCTTTGTAATATAACGGCAAAGAACAGAAACTTGCAGCTGCTGACCGTTCAAAACCATAACGGCGATGCCGGGGTGCGTACCTCGGTCACCATTGAAGTGGTAAACCCCGAAATACGACAATTGGATAAGGGTTGCGTGGGAATGCTTTTAGGGGGGAAAGGCGATTTTGAAGATTATAGGTCCGCCATTTTTGGAAACGGATTGGTTATAGGGCTGACACCAACAGGTAAGTTAAAGGTGGGCGAGGCGATAATCGAAACGGGTTTCGAGGAGCTGCCCAAACACTTTACCTTATCGGTAAGCACTTCCCTTGGGCCAAATGACAGCCAGAAGCTTCAAGTTGAAGTGTTAGCGGGAAATAAAACCCTCTTCCTTAGCAAGGACTTAGTCGTGCAAAAAACGGAGGTACTTGGGAATTTTGCCCTTATGGCGGATTTTCAAGGGAAGGGCCTTACCGAAGATCGCCCGTCTTGTGCCTTCTCCGATTGGAGCATTCAATCTTCATCATTGTATGAAAACGAGGACCAGATATTCGGACCCATTTGTTTTACCCAATACACCTTACATAGAAAGCGATTAAAGCTTAAGGGACAGTTTGCCCCCTTTGAAAAAATACCGGGACATAAACTGAGGCTGGAATTTAAAAAAGAGGGCGGATGGGCCGTAGAAAAGGAAATAAGCTTGACGCATGCCGGGAGGACGGAACTTTTTGTTATTGACAATTGGGAAGGAAACAAGGATGTGCCCTATCGTATTGCCGTAGAATTGCCCAGAAAAGATGGCGTTCTTCAATACTACTATGAAGGGACTATCGCCGAAGAGCCCAAGGATAAAGATGAGCTTAAACTGGCCGTATTGAATTGCAATGCCGATTACGGTTTTCCCGATAGTGATATCCATGAGGCCTTGAGTAAACTGGACTACGATATCTGCGCCTTTCTTGGGGATCAGTTTTATGAACGGAATGGTGGTTACGGATCTCAATTTACGGGCGACTTCGATAAACGCTGTCTTGATTTTTTAAGAAAGTGGATGATGTTCGGCTGGTCGTACCGCGAAGTATTCCGGCATAAACCCTGCGCCGTCATTACCGATGACCACGATGTGTACCAAGGTAACCTATGGGGTGCCGGAGGGAGCCATACGGACCCTAGTTTGGGCTACGGTTCGGATGCCCAAGATTCGGGAGGATATAAAATGGATCCCGAATGGGTGAATATCCTTCAATTTACACAGACGGCCCATTTGCCCGACCCCTACGATGCTACGCCTGTGGAGCAAGGGATCAATGTATACTATACGCAATGGGATTATGCCGGACTGAGTTTTGCCATTTTGGAAGACCGTAAGTTTAAATCGGCCCCAAAAATGGTATTACCGCCCGAGGCCGAAGTCTATAACGGTTTTATCGTGGGCGAAAATTTCGATATCAAAAAACACAGGAATATTGAGGCCGATCTACTGGGGGAACGCCAAGAGGCCTTTCTTGAAGATTGGGTACAAGACTGGCAAGAAGACACACAGATGAAGGCCCTTTTGTCACAGACCATTTTTGCCGCGGTCGCTACCTTGCCCAAAGACAATAATACGGGCGAAACCATGGTGCCGACCTTGCATGTTCCGGAAAAGGGGGAATACATTGAAGGAGATGTGATGACCGTGGATGCCGATAGCAACGCCTGGCCCCAGAATAAAAGGGACAAAGCCTTAAGGACCATCAGAAAAGCCATGACCTTCCACATCGCGGGAGATCAGCATTTGAGCACCTTTATTAAATATGGGGTAGACGAATTTGGCGATTGCGGTTATGCTTATACCGGTCCTGCCCTAAACAATGTATGGCCGAGAAGGTTCTGGCCTCCGGTCGATGGCAGTGGACATAGCCACGATAACCCGGCCTATACGGGCGACCATATCGATGGATTTGGAAATAAGATTACCGTAGAGGCTGTGGGCAATCCGTATAATTCGCACAAAGAACCGGTCATTTTGCACAACAGGGCCAATGGTTACGGAATAGTAAGCTTTAATAAAAAGGAACGCACCATAAGGACCGATTGCTATAAACGCTTCTACGACCCCTTACAAAGCGATGCACAATACCCAGGTTGGCCGATAACCGTGAAACAGGAAGACAATTACCTTTCAAAGGCTGATCTGTTTTTACCCGAATTGCATATCACTTCAGAAAAGCTTCCCTTATTAAAGGTGTTTGAAGAAGACGGTTCTTTGCTATATGTATTGCGATTACCTTCCAATACGTATAGTCCACGCGTATTTGCCAAGGGGAAATATCGTATTTCCTTAGAAATTATAGGTAGCCCGTCACTTAACAAGCAATACAAAGTAAAAGCGGGGCGGGAACCGCTCAAACGCATAAAGGTAGACCTTACCGCATAATGCCGTAGTCCTTTTTAGGTTGTCGTCCTTCCCTTTAATAAATTCCTTAAAAAGGGCAGGTCGATATCGGAAGGGCTAGAGGGGTACAGAAATTTAGAAATGAAAAACGGTGGGTTTGAAAGCCTGCCGTTTTTATATGAAGGGGTGTTGTGGCCCTATTATCATTTTGCCTTTTGCATTAGGGCTTCCTTTTGGGTTACGATGAGGATTCCTCCAATTACGAATCCACTTATCAAGCCGCCAAAATGCGCCGCATTGTCGATTCCTCCAAAAAATCCGAACAATAAACTTCCTCCTGCATAAAGTCCTAATAGAATCCACGTTGTTGAGCGCATATAACGCGGGAAGATTTTAAAGATCGTAAAGGCCAGAATGATACCATATAGTCCGAAAATAGCACCGGAAGCCCCAACGCTTACCGTATTTTCATACCAAAGTATACTGGCGATACTGGCCACGATTCCACAAAGGATATAGCTCAATATGAATTGGAATCTTCCGAGAATACTATCCAATAGCATTCCTCCCAATCCTAAACCGACCAAGTTCATAACAAGGTGTAGCAAACCGCCATGGATAAAGGTCGATGTAAGAAGTCTCGAAAACTCCCCGGTCATTACCTCGGCCCTTCTGTTTCCCCCAATTTCCAAAAGTTCTTGTGGTGTGGGGGAGATGATGTTCAATCCTGAAAACATCATCACCAGAAATACCGCGATATTCAAGAGTAATAAGATCGAGGTGGACTTATAGGGCCCCATGGGATTCAAGTATTCTAAAAACTCTTTGAGGTCGTCGTCTTTGAGGTCTTTTCTTTTTTTGAAGTTGTTCAACTCCTTCTTGTTAATTCCGGGAAGGGTGGTCATCAAAAGCAAAACGAAGGCCCCTATGCCGAATGAGGCAAAGATCCAGGTAAAGCTATTGTCGTGCTTATCGACAAAAGATTCCATCTTTGGTACCAGAATGATTTGCCCTTTTTCATCTACACCCTTATTCGCCGTTTTGATGGCCCCTAGAAAGCCGTCCCTGTCATCTGAATTTCCTAGCTTTTGAAAGTAGTTGGCATTTTGAAAGCTGTAGGTTTTTAATTTTCGTTCCGATGCCTGTATGAAATTTTTGTAGGCGACATCTTTTTCGTGATCATTTAATCTATTGCTGATCGTTTTTTTGAAAGTAATACCATACCAAACATTCTCGGCGTTCTTAAACGGACAAGATATGTACAGGTGGAAATTAAGGCGGCTATTATACTTTCCGGAAGTCCGTGATGTTACATAGGGCAATAGCGTGCCCTTGTCAAGGCTATAGGTATTGACCTTAAAGTATTTTTCCTTTTCATGGGCCTTGGTCTGTTGAATGTTGTTGACGAAGATTAAATCATAGGAAGCTTTTTGAAGATAATTCTGACTGATGATGATAGGCACCGTCATGGCCAGTGCCATTGCAAATTGATAGGCAAAGTTTCCGTCCCCGCCTTTCCTACTTATTTTTAGGATGCGAATCCTTCGTCTTAGCCAAAGTAATATCGGTACCCATGGAATGGCAAAGGGAATCCAAAAGTTCAGCAAGTCTTCTTTTAGGGGGAGAATGCCCAATTTGATATCGAAAATCCATCTGAAAAGGTTGTAGGACAGAATGGTAGCTATGGAGATGATCAAAAAAGGGAAATAAACTTCCCTGAGTTTTATGCTAAGCCTATTCATTTTTCGATGCCTTTTTTAATACGTCTACGGGGGATTTCAACCGGTAGAACTTCAAATGTGTTCCCACTGACTTTTCGCTTTTATACTTAAGCATTGGCCTATACCGACCTTACGATACCTAAGGCAAAATAACAAGTACGAACTGAAATTGCTAAAGTTACGGCAAAGGTCTAACGGTAAGAAGTTATCTTTTATTTCTCTTTGCCTCAGGAATTTAATATCATGTCATATAGACCCGAAACTCTTTTCGGTATTAAGGGCCGGTTTCCCATCCAAAGAATCCACTTGATTTAGCTATACAAAGTATTTTCATGGGAAATCACATGTTCCTTCACCTTATTTTGAAATTCCAAAGGGGTGAGTCCTGCATGTAGTTTAAAAAAGCGGCTAAAATAGGAGTGGTCCTTAAACCCAAGTTTATAGGCTATTTCCTTAATGGTATTCTCACTGTGTATGATCTGCCGCTTGGCTTCCAATATGAGCCTATCGTGTATGATTTGCACCCCGGTCTTGTTCAGTTTCTCCTTGAGGATTTGGTTGAGGCGCTTAGCGCTTATCCCCAGTTTTCCGGCGTAGAACTCGGCATTGCGTTGATCTTCGTAATTTTTTTCGAGCAAGAGCATAAACTCGTAGACCCGCTTTTCGTTAATATCGTGCAAGGTAAAATGCTGCTCTTTTAGCTGGATCAATTGGAGAAGAAAAACCTTTAAGACGGCCTTTACCATGATTAAATTGATGGTTTCCTGATTGTACTCGGCTTCCAAAAGTTCAAGAACCGAAATGAGTCCCTTTGAACTCTCCTCGTTGACCTGAAGGCAGGAAAATTCCCCTTGTATATTGAACATCCGGAACACATCCAACAGAAATTCCTTTAAGTCGCCCTCCAACAATTCTTGTTTAAAGGAAATCAATACCCCGTTTTTTCCTGCCTTGTTCAATTGGTGGACCCTATAGGGGGGAATCAAATAGATCCAATCCCCTTTTAAGGTTTGAAAACTGTGTTGCGGAACATGAAGGGCATCTTCATTGCGCAACCATACGATTTCAAAAAAATCCTTTCTTGCCGGGTCGTTTAAATAGGCCGGGGGGCAATTGCCCAAATCTCGAATATATAACACTTTATCACTGAGCATAAAACCTCTGTTTTATTGTTTGCGGACGAGGGGTTTAAATAGCCGATGGCACCCCGTTTCCAAAATGTACCACAAAAATAGCGAATAGCACCACCCTAAATGGCGATGTGGGCAAATTGTACCACATATCTATCAGATTGTATAACTATTCGCCATGGGTACCCGCCTAATTTTGTACTCGAGTTTAAGGAAGGAAACGATTTAGAGATGGAGAACATACTTGATGAAAGCAAGACCCGATTAGTGGAAAGTGCAATGAAGTCCATTGCAAACGAGCACCTTAGGTTAATGGAGCTTATCCCATATGGGGAATGGGCCGCTTTAATTCCCGTGATTACGCAGGCCAAACGTATTTTTATAATGGGAGCGGGGCGCACCGGACTCATGATGAAGGCGGCGGCAATGCGTTTTATGCACTTAGGCTACGAGGTACATGTAGTGGGGGAAACCACCTCACCGGCCATAGGTGCGGGCGATGTACTGATTGCCGGTTCGGGTTCGGGTACGACCCTGGGTATCGTCAACGCCGCGGAAACCACGAAGCGGGTAGGGGCAGGACTGATATGCTTTACGACCAACCCCGATTCACGATTGGCCCTATTGTCTGACCATGTGGTGCGCATACCCGCGGCAGAAAAGCAGGGACGTGACGAATCTATTTCCAAGCAATATGCGGGCAGTCTTTTTGAACAATCGCTCTTATTGGGTTTAGACGCTTTATTTCAGACCCTTTGGGAATTGGACGGGAGTCCGGCTTCCGAACTTTGGAAGCGGCACGCCAATATGGAATAACATATTCGATTTCAATACTGAATTAATAATAGAACATTTTAAACATAGAATTATGGCAAAGTTACAAGTAGCAATAGATTTATTAAGAATAGAAGATGCCATTGCATTGGCGACCAAGGTGTCCCCGTACATCGACATCATAGAATTGGGAACGCCCCTTATTAAGAGTGAGGGCCTATCGGGAATCAGGAAGATGAAAGATGCCTTTCCCGATAAATTGGTCTTGGCCGATCTAAAAACGGCCGATGCAGGGGAGTTGGAAGCCGATATGGCCTTTGGTGCCGGAGCCGATTACATTACGGTGCTAGGGGCAACGGGTGATGCGACCATAGCCGGGGCGGTAAAATCGGCAAAAGCGCATGGCAAGGGTATCGTAGTCGATACCATTGGCGTAAAAGACCGGGTAAAACGTGCCCAAGAGGCCATTGCCTTGGGGGCCGAATTTGTGGAATTGCATGCCGGTCTTGACGAACAGGCCGAAGAAGGATATTCCATTCAGGTATTGATAGATGAAGCTGCCAGGGCGGGAGTACCCGTGTCTATTGCCGGAGGTGTAAACCTAGGCAGTATTACGGCCGTAAAACAATCCGGAGTAACCGTAGCGGTAGCGGGAGCCGCCATTTACGGTGCCGAAGACCCTACCCAAGCGGCCAAGGAGCTAAAGGAATTATTGGAAGCCTAGGCCCTACCAAGCTTAAATTATTCCCGGATCCCCATAACGATAAGTTGTGGGGATCTGTTGTTTTATGGATAGGCCAATCATGGCTTTTTTACGCCATAATCGAGATTAAATGCCCCGAGTTGGTTTACGAAGCGGAAAAGCATTTTTGGCTTACGCGGGAAGGGCTATTCTTTGACGGCCTCCTCATAATTCAAAAGACGAAGGCACTACTAGCGTTCTTACCTCTAATGTTAAGGGAATATTGTGTAGGGATAGAGGAATGTTACGTAATGATTAAATACCCGATATTCTCGAAACCCATTTACGTGTATAGCCATTTTTAGGTGTCTACTTAGTAGTAGCAACACTAAAAATTGTGCTTTTGAATACCGATGAATTCATAAAAATATTAGAGAAGTATGCTTCGGGTCACGCCACGGAAGAGGAAAGGGAGATCGTGGATGCGTATTTTGATAAACAACAATTACCATCTGACCTTACACCTCTATCTACAGCGAAGACAAAGTCGAATCTGTATCGACGAATAGAAGGGGAGATGAAAGAGGTCAAGCATATAGGTCCCTCGTACAGGTCCTTTTATAGCATAGGCATTGCGGCCAGTATTCTTCTTGTGATCGGCCTCTTTATATTTCTAGGCTACGGGCCCGAGCCCACAATGCGTACGGTACAAACCCGCTATGGCGAAAAGCAGGAAGTGCTATTGCCCGATGGTACTTTTGTGATGCTGAACTCTGGGAGCTCCATACAGTTTCCCGACCAGTTCCAAGAAGGTTTACGGGAAGTTGTATTGGAAGGGGAAGCCTTTTTCAGGGTGCACCGAGATACGAGCCGTCCTTTTCGTGTAAAGACCCAAGAGCTGACCACCGAGGTGTTGGGCACCTCGTTTAATATCAATTCATTTGCTGAGAAAGACAGCATTACCGTAAGTGTGGCCACTGGGAAGGTCATGGTAAAAAACAGCGATGGGCTAAAGGAAATTCTACTTCCCGACCATCAATTGCATTATCACAAAACCACATATGCTTATAGAAAATCGGCCGATGAATCTGCTATAGATGCAGCTTGGACCTCCAACACCATTTATCTCAATAACATAAGGCTTGAAGAGGCCCTATATATGTTGGAAAAATGGTTCGATGTGTCCATACGTCTATCCGACCCCTCCTTGGCAGATAAAAAAGTAATAGGGAAATATCGTAATCCCAATTTACGGCAGACCATGGAGAGCTTGAGTTTTTTACTCGGAATAGAATTTAAGGAGAAGTCGCCATCTACGTATACAGTTATTCCTAAAACCCGCTTGCCTATGTAACATGTCCCCCTGAACAAAAAAAGCCTTTCCTACACGAATAGAAAAGGCCGAAGATTTTACTAAAAGCCTGAAGAACTAATAGAAAACCTAAAATGAAAATAAAAGTACTAAAAAATAGATTGAAGCTAAAAGTCATTGGATTTTTACTTCTGTCGACCTGTTTTACCGCGCTTGCAAAGCCAAGCAATGGAGAGGTCGATGAAATCAAAATTACGCTAGAGGAGAACAATAAGACCTTGGTCGAAATATTCGATCATGTTGAAGCGGTTTCCCATGCCTCCTTTGTTTACAGTGAAAGGATACAGCGTTTGAATATTACCAAAAGTGTCGATTTTAAAGATGCTTCACTAGAAGCGGTAATGTACCGTCTTTCAAAAGAATTCCCCATAAACTATAAGATTATCGCCAAAACGGTCACCGTAACCCTTGCCGATATCGTACAAGACAAGGTGAAAGTTTCGGGAACCCTAGAAGATGTACAAGGCGTGGCCTTAATGGGGGTCAGTGTGATGGAAGTGGGGACCCAAAATGGTATTGTTACCGATTTTGATGGCAATTTTTCAATTCAAATGGCACGTGGGGGAACATTGGAATTTTCCTACATGGGGATGTTGACCCAGACCATGACGATTTCGGAAGATCAATCGGGATTGATCGTTGTTCTTAAGTCTGACGAACAAATGTTGGAAGAGGTAGTCGTTATCGGCTACGGTAGCAAAAGCAAGGAAAAGCTGATCGACGCCGTAAACAAGGTCGATGTTTCCACTATCGAAAACAGACCGCTGTCAAATGCGGCCAATGCTTTGCAGGGGGTGAGCCCAGGTTTGAACATTACCCAGTCAAGTGGTAAACCGGGGCAATCGCCTCGAATAAATATTCGCGGTTTTACTTCCATTAATGGAGGGTCTCCCTTGGTCATTGTCGATGGGGTAGAAGGGGATATCAATAATTTGAACCCTAGCGATATTGAGTCCGTTAGTGTATTGAAAGATGCCGGTGCATCTGCCATTTATGGGGCCCGAGGTGCTTTTGGGGTAGTCTTGGTTACGACAAAAAAAGCGAAGAAGGGCAATATTTCAGTGAATGTAAACCATACCACGGCCTTTAGTTCCCCGACCATGAACACGGACTTTTTAACCGACCCGTATAAGTCTACCATGTTGGTCGATGAAGCGTTCAGAACGGCGGTAGGAAGGTCGTATACCGGTTATACCGAACAAGATTACGACGCACTTTTGGAAGTGTCCCAAGATCCTTCAAAGGCTAGGGTGGTCATCGATAATAGAAATGGGCGCGACCAGTACGTGCATTATGGGGCAACCGATTGGTGGAATACCTTCTTTAGAAAAAGCGCACCTTCGAACATTACCAATGTTTCCCTTTCGGGAGGCTCGGATAAGGTTAGGACGTTTTTCTCGTACCGAAACTATGAATCTACGGGTATTCTAAAGGTTCAAGATGATATCTATAAGCAATACAACTTAAGGGGAAAGATAGAGGTAGATGCGAATGATTGGCTGACCTTTACGAACAACATGCAGTTCAACCGTTCGAACGACCTACAACACGGGGGCAGTCAATACGGAAACTATGCCGACCCTTGGGGCAGTTTATTGTGGGTACATGCCATTCCGGCCTATAGCCCTACCAATCCCGACGGTAACGCACTATGGAGAACCGAATTGAACAACTATACGGTCGGCGACGGGGTCTATGCGGCCCTCTTGCACGGTAAGTCAAAGCAAGAAACCGTAAATCAGGAATTCTCGAATATCGCTACAGCGGTCATTAGTCCTTTTGAAGGTTTGGATATTACTACGAGCTACGCCTTGCGAAAGCAAACCTACAACAGGTACCAAAGGTCAACGCGAATACCTTATTCCATATTTGTTGGGGAGGTCGGTACCATGGGTAGTGATCGTTTAAAAGAGTACAACACCCAATCGAGTTACGATGCCTTTAATATCTATGGAGAGTACAAAAAACAATTGGGCGACCATTTCGTGAGCGGTATGGTAGGTTTCAACCAAGAGTCTTTTGAAACCAAGAGTTTTGAAGCCAGCAAGCTGAATAGTATTTCAGATGATTTAAACTCCCTAGGTTTGGCCACCTCCAACGCCGAAGCCAGTGGTAGCGCCTCGGCCTGGGCCTTGCAGGGTGTTTTTTACCGCTTGTCTTACGACTATAAGAAAAAGTATCTCTTGGAGATGAACGGTCGCTACGATGGATCGTCGAGATTTCCGTCTGATTATCGTTGGGGCTTTTTCCCCTCGGTTTCTGCAGGCTGGGTAGTTTCTAACGAAGATTTCCTAAAGGAGGTCCACGCCGTCAGCCAAGTGAAATTACGTGCCTCTTATGGGTCATTGGGCAACCAAAACATTGATGACTACGCCTATATCCCTACTTTGAATAAGGATATTGATTTCGGTTATGCCATGGATGGGTCTACCTTAGATTATATCGAGTCGCCCAACCTGAACCCAAGGGCAATTACTTGGGAAGAGGTAAAGACCTTGAATTTGGGTACCGACCTTTCCTTCTTTAAGAACCGCTTGACCACTAGTTTCGACTGGTATCAGCGCAATACCGAAGGGATGTTGACCAAAGGAGCGACTTTGCCGAGTGTATTGGGTGCGCCATCGCCCCAAGAGAATGCGGCCGATTTGCAAACCAGGGGCTTTGAACTGTCTTTGGGCTATAATGATTCCTTCGAAATTGGGAATGATTCTTTTGAGTTTTCGGTCGTAGGTACCTTGTCGAATTCCAAAACAAAAATTACCCGCTTCGATAACCCGAACAATAGTCTATCCGATTTTTATGAAGGTATGACGATCGGCGAGCTTTGGGGCTATGATGTGGAGGGACTCTTTCAAACGGAAGAGGAAGTGGCCGCCCATGCCGATCAGACCAGGGTGTCGAACCGAATTGTGGCCGCCGGAGGTCTACAGCCCGGTGATGTAAAGTATACCGACTTGAATAACGACGGGGTAATCGATGATGGTGAAAATACCTTGGAGAATCCTGGCGATAGAAAGATTTTAGGGAATACTGCCCCTCAATACCTTTATAGCTTTAAGTTGAATGCCGCCTACAAAGGTTTTGACTTTTCCGCCTTCTTTCAAGGTGTTGGCAAGCAAGATTGGTATCCGAATCGCGATTCGAGATTGTTTTGGGCCATGTACAACCGACCTTATGATTCCTTTATCCGAAAGGATATGGTCGGTGAGATCTGGACGCCCGAAAACACCGATGCGTATTACCCAAGGCTTTTTGGGTATATCGCACTTTCCGAAAGCGATGCACTGGGAGCGGTAAACAATCGATATTTGCAGAGTGTGGCCTACCTACGGATGAAGAACCTGACTTTGGGCTATACCTTGCCAAGTGGTATTACCGAACGCATGCCCTTCAATAAACTAAGACTTTATTTTAGCGGTGAGAACCTTTTGACCTTTAGTAAACTCACCGATTACATCGACCCCGAAGCGGCCAGTAATTCGGTAAACCTTAATTCTCCCTCGACTTCCACGAATAGGAGTACGGCCCAATCAACGCCGTTTTCCAAAATATATTCACTAGGTATTTCACTACAATTTTAAAATACACCCACTATGAAATTTAAATATACAATACTGATTTGCATCTTGCTTTTGGTTGGCTGTAGCGATGATTATCTCGATAAGGAACCGCTCTCCGACGTCACCGAGAACAATTTCTTTTTAAAGGCAAGCGATTTACAGCTGTACACCAATGGCTTTTATAGAATGTTACCAAGTACGAGTATCTATGATGGGGACGCGGTTGCCGACAATATCGTTTCAACGACCCTAAGTGAGGAAATGAGAGGGGCCAGGACCATACCTACCACAGGCGGTGGATGGGATTGGGCCTATCTGAGGGACATCAACTATTTTATCGAGAACTACGAAAAGTGTGAAGATGAGTCCGCCAAGCTCCATTATAGCGGAGTGGCCTATTTTTTTAGGGCGTATTTCTATTTCCAGAAACTCCAAAGGTTTGGCGAAGTGCCCTATTACGAGACGACCATTAGTGCCGATGATATGGAAAGCCTTCAGGCACCACGCGAGAGCCGTCAGTTTATAACGGATCGGATCTTAGAGGATCTGGATCGTGCAATCGCCAACTTGAACGAGGAAGTCCAAGCCTATCGTATTACGAAATACAGTGCCCTTGCCCTAAAATCACGGGTGGCCCTATATGAAGGTACCTTTGGCAAATACCGCAATCTGCCCGGATTTGAAACCTATCTAAATGCCAGTGTCGATGCTTCCCTCGAACTGATGGAAAACTCGCCATACGGTGTGTATAGTACAGGAAGTACAGGCACTGATTACATGAACCTTTTCAATTCCCAAGATGCCCAGACCAGCGAAATGATCTTAAGTAGGCAGTTTACCCAAACGGTTGCCGTAGATCACAATGTGAACTACTATACTACCACGTCTTCTTACGGTAGGCCTGGTATGCCCAAAGACTTGGTTAACAGTTATTTGATGGCCGATGGTTCACGCTTTACCGATTTACCGAACTACAACCAAATCTTTTTTACCGATGAAGTGGCAGATAGGGATCCAAGGCTTTCGCAGACCGTGCGTACCCCGGGTTACACCCGTAAGGGAGAAGCTATGGAGCTTGCCCCGAACCTTGGGGCGACCATGACCGGCTACCAATTGATCAAGTATGTTTCGGAGCCGGTATACGATACCTATGACGAGTCGATTTCCGACCTACCAGTCCTTCGCTTTGGGGAAGTACTGTTGAATTTTGCCGAGGCCAAAGCCGAACTTGGCACCCTTAGCCAGGCAGATTTGGATGCATCGGTTCAATTGTTGAGAAATAGGGTAGGAATGCCCGCCATGAGCCTCGATGATGCCAATAGTAATCCCGATGCCTTTTTGGAAGACCAATACCCCAATGTTAGCGGGGCGAACAAAGGCGTAATTCTTGAAATCAGAAGGGAAAGACGTATAGAGCTCTATATGGAAAACCATCGTTGGAACGACGTTGTGCGTTGGAAGGCCGGTCAAGCATTGACCAAGCCCTTACGCGGACTCTATTTTCCCGGGGCGGGAGAGTACGATATGGATTCCGATGGGAATGCCGATGTGGTCTTGTTTGAAGGTGATGAGCCAGAAGGCCAGGTACAGGGGGTGCAGTACATTAAGATCGGGTCGGATATCTTCTTTGACGCCGATAATTTAATCGACCCACAACCTGATTTCAACAATAGGATGTTTGACGAAGAGAGGGACTATCTATACCCTTTACCGAGAGTGGAGTTGCAATTAAACCCGAACCTGACCCAAAATCCGGGTTGGGAATAATATGAGGCAAATGAAAAAAATAAAGAAGATAAGTATACTGGCCCTACTGTTGCTAGGACCCTTTTTATCCCGTGCACAGAGCGCCGAAGTGATAAGTGCCATGACCTTTAACATTAGGTATGCCAACCCCAAGGACGGTATCAATATTTGGGAAAACCGAAGGGACTGGCTTTGCGAGGGCATCAATTTTTTTGATGTAGATGTCTTTGGGGCACAGGAAGTGATAGAAAGCCAATTGAACGACATGGTCGAAAGGCTTCCTGCCTACGATTACGTCGGTATTGGAAGAAATGGGGACAAGGAAGGGGAGTTTTGTCCCGTATTCTTCAAAAAAGAGACCTTTGAACTCATGGACAGCGGCACGTTTTGGCTTTCAGAAACGCCGGAAAAGGTGAATTCCCAAGGTTGGGATGCAGCTTTGCCGAGAATCATGACCTGGGTAAAACTTCGAAAAATAGCAACGGGAGAGGCGTTTTATTTTTTCAATACCCATTTTGACCACCGTGGTAAGACGGCCCAATTGGAAAGTGCCAAGCTCATACGGCAAGAGATCCAAAAGATAGCGGGGGATAAGCCATTTTTGATTACGGGCGATTTTAATTTTGCGCCTTCCGAAGAGGCCTATACCGAATTGACGAGCGGAAAGCCCAAAAGCCTTGTCGTAATCGATAGTAAAAATAGCGCCCAAATGGTTTACGGTCCCGACTACACTTTCAACGGTTTTGCCTTGGAGCCTGATCAAAGTAGGGAACGAATAGATTATGTTTTTATTGCCCAAGGCGTAAAAGTCCATAAGCACCACATTATAGACGGGCAAAGGGGAGGCAATTATATTTCCGACCACTTTCCTATCAAGGTAATTGTTAGTTTACGTTAATGTCATGTTTAAAATGCCGCCTGCTGCATAAAAGTGGGCGGCATTTATTTTATCCTTTCTAACCATTTCTTAACAAAGGCATATAATCTAAATTACTTCACGCGACTATAGCATACGTAATTTAGAGGCTCAATACCAACCCGAAAATGAGTGACCATTTATCTGACAAGGAGCTACTTGATAAAGTAAGATTGGGCGACCAAGAGTCATTCAGACAGGTCTACGATAGATATTTTAACGACCTATATGGCTATACCTCGGCACTGTTGCAAGATCGGCAACTGGCAGAAGACCTGATACAGGAACTTTTTATACACCTGTGGGAAAAGAAGTCCACTATCGAAATCGTACATTTAAAGGCCTACTTGACTACGGCACTCCGCCGCAAAATTATCAATGTATATCGTAACAATAAGTACGTAGATTTAGATGAGACCATCATTGCGACCCTTCCCAGCCCGAATGGGATAGATGATAAGTTGCGTGAAAATGATTTGGAACAGGAGTTTAAGACCACCTTGAACAAGCTTCCCAAAAAATGTAGGAACGTATTTTATCTCAGTCGGATCAAAATGTACAAAAACAGGGAAATCGCCGAAGAGCTCGATATCTCTATCCGAACGGTCGAAGCACATATCAGTAATGCACTGCGGCATTTCAAGGTACACTAAACTGGAATAAACGACCAGCATGGACTCAAAAAAGCCATTGTGGCCTTAGTGAACCCAAATCCCTGATCATTTACCCGATAATCGAGATTAAATGCTCCGAGGCTTGCCTCGAAATCAAGGGGTATTCCTTTTAATGCCTCGCGGGCTTGCCCCCAGGTAGTTTACTTTCCCCCTGGGCGGCCCAGTAGATACCTCCGAACAGGTGGTCTAAAAACATTTGATCTTCAAACGCTTCGGGCTTATGGCCCAGTGCCGTATAAAAAGAACGCCCACCATCGTAGAATTGATACCATGCTATAGGGTGGTTTTTGCCCATACCTTTTAGCGGTATTTCGTCATATCCCTTCTGGTAATCATAGGTGTCTTCGTCTACGGATAGAAGTACTTTGATGGCATCAGATTTCAAGAGGTCAAAATTGTACCATTCGTCGCTCCACAACCATTTTTCCGGCAGATGTAGGTTTGAGGGGAAATTGGCATCATGATTGCTTAGAACGGCAGCTTGAAATTGCGGATGGTCCCTAAAAACCCCGCCTATAAGATTGTCGAACCAAGGGTTTCTAATCTCACTATCGGAGGTGGAGTGGACTCCCACGAAGCCGTTCCCGTTTTGAATGTGCGTTTGTAAAACCTTGAGCTGTTCATTGGTTAAATTGTCGGTATTCGCATTTAAAAATACCACCACGTCGTAGGAAGGTAATTTTAGGGCGAGGTCTTCGGAACTTTGCGTCCAATCAAACTTAAACTGATGTTCGGCGGCCATTTTGTGAAAAGCGTCTACCGCATTGGGAATACATTCGTAGTGCCAGGTGTCTTGTACGGTAAATAACAACACCTTAAATTGGTCTTGGGCAAAAGCCATATGGTTGAAAGTTAAAATGATAAAACAGGTGAATTGTAAAATTCTGGATTTCATAAAGTTGAAGTGTTGAGTGTTGAGAGTCGATTGTTATAAGATGTTAAAGTATAAATAGTTCCAAGCGGCATTGATGCTGTACCACACGGGATAATTAAAGGCTTCCACTTCGGCCACAACATATTTTAGGCCAGCGGTTTTCGAATATTTAAAATATTCCTCAAAATCCATTTTCCCGCTTTGGCCCAATTCTTCGTAATCTTTTACATGCCAGCTTATAAAGCGGTCGTCGTATTTTTTAAAGTAGTCGATTGGGTCGACATCCGAAAAATGCATCCAGTATAGGTCGGCTTGAAAATGAACATATTCGGGGTCGGTATGCTCTATGAAGTAGTCATAGACCACCTGCTTCTCTATGGTTTTAAACTCATCGGAGTGATTGTGGTAGGCGAATTGAATTCCCCTTTCCTTACAAAGTTTCCCAATGGCATCATAGTAGGCACAATAGCGCTTGAGTTCGTCAAGGGTGGTGATTTCCTTGATTTGATTGTTCGATATGGTGAGGTATTCAACACCGGCCTGTTTGTGGTCATCGATGCATTCCTTCCACCATTTCATGGCTTTTTTCCACGCTTTATCGTCCTTCGTAGGCAGGTCGTAAAACGTCATAGATCCCGTAAACTTCAAATTGTTTTCTTCTACCAATTTTTTAAAGTCTAAGGGGGACAGTCCATAAAACGAGCGGTCTTTATAGACAAAGGTCTCAATATAGCTATAGCCCATCCTATCCAAATACTTCAAGGTTTGCTTAGGATCCTCCAGCATTTTATTGTGTACCGATACGAGCTGGATACCTATGTTTTTGTCCTTAGGGTTTTTCTTGATATAGCGGGTTTCCCAAAGCACCTCGTTTTGTGGGTCGGTCCCCTTTACATAAACATCGGTCTGGTGCTTAAAATCAAAAGTGACCGTCATGGTTTCTCGGCCTGTAAAGTCGCGGTCTTTCATTACCCAATGCTTTTTACTTGTAAATCCGCCTTTCCCCAGAAACATTTCACCTTGGGCGCTTTTCCCCAATGCAAAAACGGAATCGGTCTTGGTGTCGTATCCGATAAGTTCTATTAAGGTGTGTTTGTAGGTTTTCCCATCCCTTTGAAATACATCTACCGACATTGTGGAATGATCTATTTTAGGATAGTTGTTCATTTTGATACTTGGCAAGGGGGCGATACTGTCCGTTTTCGGGTCGACCGAACTTACCCAAAAGCCTAAATACTGTTCCAATCTTTCCGATTGTTTCGGGATGGGCATTTGGGAAAAAAGGGGACAGCTTCCCATTAGAAAAAAGAATAGCGCGGACGTAATAGTGAAACGATGTAAATGCAAATTGTTGGTCATTCCTCTTCATTTTTATGGTAGTAAATTTAAAGGAGGCCTAGGCGTCACACTATAATCTTTGAAGCCATAATTATCATTTCTGTTGCAGATCGTCGCGTTTCCCGTTAAAAAGGAACAGGGCATCCTATATCGGGATGATGCCATTCTTCCGGTCCTAGGCGGTAGAGTGGCGTGATCAGTAGGAAAGAACAGGGGTGAAGCATGAGGGAATGCTACATCCTTACTAGACAATGCACAATTTATTATAGCATTCCGATAGGCTAAGCTATACTTTCGAAGCATGTGTTTTTAATGGAATCAACAGTAATCTTGTTAAATAATTTTGAAATGGAATTTAAAATGAAAAAAATTAAGAAATACTTACTGCTGCCCCTTATCATCTTTGGTTTAGGCTGCTCTTCCGATAAGGAAGGGTTCAATGACGATGTTGCGGGCGATGAAATTCCGGAGGCCAAGGTAGAAGCTTCCTTCGACTATACGATTTCCGAGGAAGATCCTTATGCCATTTTATTGGACAATGCCACGGAATCGGAGCGTGAGTATACCGCGGTTTGGGATTTTGGAAAGGGAGGCGAGAAAGTTGCGGACAAAGCGGGGCTCGAAGAAGTGCGTTACACGGAAACCGGCGAATACACGATTACACTTGAGGTAAGCAATGCGGCCGGGACTTCAATCGCCAAAAAAACGATAAAGGTAGACCAGCGGTATGGTGTCTGCCCTACCAGTGGTTGCGAGGACCTATCGGACAAGGGGCTAAAGGATGGGACGGATACCTTTAGCGTTGGGGTAATAACCCAATCGTACCGAATTAACGAAGGAGGGAGCCACACTCAAGTATTGAAAAAGGAATTCAATAGTTTGACAGCGGAGTACGAGATGAAGATGAACATCATGTATCCCTCACAAGACAGCTATGATTTTAGTGCGGGCGATGCCATTGTTGATTTTGCAGTGGCAAATGATATGTACGTTCATGGTCACGCCTTAATTTGGCATGAAGCCTCTCCCGATTGGGTAGAGAATTTTACGGGTAGCGATGCTGAATTCGAAAAGATGGTAGAAGACTATATTACCACGACCATGACGCGATACAAGGGTAAGGTACGGTCTTGGGATGTCGTTAATGAAGCCGTGGACGAAAGTGCGGGCAATCCCTTAAGAAACTCGGTTTTTAGGCAAAGAATGGGGGACGACTATGTCAAAAAGTGTTTTCAGTTTGCCCGTAATGCCGACCCCGAGGCTATTTTGTTCTACAATGATTTCAATATAGCGGCCAGTTCCGGCAAGAGGGCGGCCATATTTGATTTGGTGGATGACTTGGGAGATCTGATCGACGGTCTCGGGGCGCAAATGCACATTTCAATCGATAATCCTTCGGCCGAGGATATTCAAGCCGTGGTCGATGGGGCCGTTTCAAGAGGATTGAAGCTGCACTTTTCGGAACTCGACATTCGCACCAACTTGGAGAACGACAAGAACCTATCTTCGCTATCCGCGGAAAAGGCCGCACGCCAAAAGGCCAAATTCAAGGAAGTGGTAAACATATACAATGCGGTTCCCCCTGAAAATAAATTTGGGATTACCGTATGGGGCCTTCGCGACAATGAGTCTTGGTTGGTCGATTACTACGGTGTACCGGAATGGCCTTTGCTCTTCGATGGGAATTATAATAAAAAACAGGCCTATGATGGCTTTTTAGAGGGATTGCAATAAGCGAGAATAGAGATATATTAAAAGAAAAAGATGCTAAAAACAAGAGGTATTAAGCTAAGGACCATTCGGCTGCTAGGTCTTCTGTTGCTGATGTCAATGGGCTGCAAGGAAAAGGAAAGTAGTGAAAACACGAGCTTGGATATAAAGTCCGATACCAAGGAAATCCCCCTAAAAACAGCCTTTAAGGACCAATTTAAGATGGGGTCCGCCATAAACGGGGCGGTGGTTTCGGGGAAGGATGCGACCTCGCTACAAATCGTAACCCAAGAGTTCAATACGATTACGCCCGAGAATTGTATGAAGGCGGAATCCGTGAGCCCGGCACGCAATGTGTATAATTTTGAGGAAGCGGATGCGTTTGTGGCCTTTGGTCAGGAACACAACATGTTTATCGTAGGCCATACCTTGATCTGGCATAACCAGACTCCCGATTGGTTTTTTACCAATGAAAATGGAGCGCCGAATTCGCCCGAGGAGCAAAAGGAGCAGCTCCGAAAGCACATCGAAGCCGTAGCCGGAAGATATGCGGGAAAAGTGCATGCCTGGGATGTGCTCAATGAGGTTATGGACAATGATGGCTCTTATAGGCCCACGAACTGGATACAATATATAGGCGATGGGGATGAAATGGTAAAATTGGCCTTTAAGTACGCCAGTGAATACGCCCCTGACACCGAACTTTATTACAACGATTTTAATGCATGGCGACCCGAGAAGAGAGACGGGATCGTACGTATGGTAAAGATGTTGCAGGAGGAAGGTATCCGAATAGACGGAATAGGTATTCAAGGCCATTGGGGACTCAACTTTCCCAAGAACGATTACATTCAACAAGCCATAGACGCCTATGCCGCCCTGGGGGTGAAGGTGATGATAACCGAGTTGGATGTAGACGTGCTTCCCTTGACCAAGGAAGGCCAGATCATTGGCACAAGTATGATGGAACCCCAATTTCAGTTAGAGGAGTTTGAATCCTTCCTAGACCCCTATAAAGAAGGGCTTCCGGATTCGGTTTCGGTGGAATTGGCCGCCCGTTACAAGGAGCTTTTTGAGATCTTCCTAAAGAACCGCGATAAAATCGATAGGGTTACCCTTTGGGGCGTACATGACGGATTGTCTTGGAAGAATGGCTATCCCATCCCCAATAGAACCAATTATCCCCTTTTGTATGACCGGGACAAAAAACCAAAATTGGCCAAAGAGGCCATTTTAGAAACCGTAAAATAAAGAAAGTTTCCATTACAAATAGTTAAATAAATACAACGTATGAAAAATGTGATTTTTGCCGTATGGGCGATGCTATGTATAACAAGTCTTTCCTATGCCCAATCTTCGGATGCCGATAAGAGGGATTCGGACAAATTGCTGTTGACGATCTTCTTAAAACACGATCAGTCGATGAACCTGAACGAGATAGAGGAGGTTAGAAAGAAGCAGGGCTTCTATAAAAACTTCCCGCCCGAAGGGGTTTCCGTTGTGAACTGGTACGTAGTAATGGGGATTGGCCAAATGGTGGTGCTGGAGTTGCCCGCCTCAAAGCTTAAGGATGTAAATTTGGCCATAGAAAGAAGCGCTTGGAAAGCCTTTCGTTCCGAGATTTATCCTACCTATGATCTGTATCCTATCGTAGAAGATAAGCTTAACAATACATCAAAAGTGAGTTATTAAGGGGAATTCCAACCCATCCAACTTGCCGTAAAATTAAAACAGCATAGTTCTAAGGCGATTTGGATGGGTTCAAACCCTTCACGGGAAGGCGTCCAACCAAGGTTCTACAAGGTTTCTTGAGGGAGGAAGGACTTCCCTCCACAACTAATTTTTAAGCGGAACCGCATATATTTTTCCGGCCATCATATCGGGCACCAACAACCTTCCCCTATCTTCCTCCAGATAAAAATCCGCAGCCGATTCCAATCCTTCGATCAGTACGGTAGAGGCTTCGGTCTTAGGGTCTATTTTCCAAACTTTTCCAGAAACCCAACTGCTAACGTAGTAGTTGCCCTTACGATCTTGCTCTACGGCATCGGCCCCTCTATATTCACCTTTAAGCGGACGAAGCGCGCCATTTTCGGTAATCAGGAAATTTCCCTTGAAAAAAGCACCTACCATAAGGTTTCCATCCTTGTCAACCCCCACGCCATTGGGGTTTGGCATAAGTGGGGAAGTATCTTGTTTTATGGTAATGAGCCCTTCTGAACTTATATGGTAGATACGCCCAAGTTTTGGGACTTTCTTGGCTTCCTCACTATCTAGGGGCCATAAGTTATTTTCGGGGTCGCGCATGTATTGGGTCGCCCCCATATCGGCTACCAAGATTCCCTTTCCCTGAGCATCTAGGGAAACATCGTTCAAATAGAGGACGGTTTCGGGAAAGTCGCTTTTATCTACAAAAATACGGGCTTGGCCTTTTTCATCAAGCTTCCAGATACGGGTCACATCGGAGAAGTACAGCTCCCCGTTTAGGTAGACGATTCCCTTGGGTTCATCAAAACCCTTGGCAAACACCTTTACACCCTTCTTGGAAATCTCTACCACTTCGCCATCCCCGGGTTCTTTTGCGTTCATTACGGTTACGTAATAGTTGTCGTTAAAGCCCTTGGTAATGCTCTCCGGTTTCATGCCCACTTCAACTGGAAATTCCACTTCGGCTTGTGCCTGAACTATACAAACGAAGAATAAGGCGATTAAGGTGATTCTTTTGCTTCCCATAATAGTGTTTTAGGTTTAAATGGTTGATAAACAGCGATTGTCCCGATAGGGCCATTAGGCCGATATTTTGGCGAAGGTCTTCGCAATAAAGTGAGACCTTTGGTCATGAATGATTGCTCAATTACAAAGCTATCAGTCCTTTAGCTTCGTGTATGGTAGTTATGAAGCAGATCGTATCAAAATTGTTGCGAGAGCGATTCCAATACTCATAAAAACAAAAAAAGGACCAATGCACAGGCATGGTCCTTTTGTTTTCTAGTCCCCATAAATTCATAGGCTAGGGGAAGCTTAGGTGTTCTATTCCGGAAGGCCGTAGGTATCCACCACATAGTCGATATCCTTATCCCCTCTACCGCTCAAATTGATGAGTATGGATTTCTGGGGATGCTCTTGGGCCAGTTTTATACCATAGGCAACGGCGTGGGAGCTTTCAAGGGCGGGAATGATCCCTTCCAGTCGGCTTAGCTCGTAAAAGGCGTCTATGGTTTCCTTGTCGTTGATGATGTCGTAGTTGACGGCCCCCATGTCTTTGAGCATACTGTGCTCGGGTCCGACACCCGGATAATCGAGTCCGCTCGCCACGGAATATACCGGTGCCGGGTCGCCATTCTCATCCTGTAGGGTATAGCATTTAAAACCGTGGATGATGTTTGGGGTACCAAAGGTCATGGTAGCGGCATGCTCACCCATTTCCAAGGAGCGACCTCCCGGTTCAACGCCGTGCAGTTTGCAATCATCGTCTTCGAGAAATGCCGAGAATATCCCTATGGCATTACTTCCTCCGCCCACACAGGCCACGACATGGTCGGGCAATTCCCCGGTCATATCCATAAACTGCTCTCGGGCTTCGATTCCCACCACCCGTTGAAAATCACGGACCATCATGGGAAAGGGGTGGGGACCCACCACCGAACCGATGCAGTAAATAGTGTTTTCGGGATCCTTAAGGTAGGCTTCAAAGGCCGAATCGACGGCTTCTTTCAAGGTTTTTAGACCGTGGGTCGCGGGCACCACCTCGGCCCCCAATATTTTCATACGCACCACGTTCGGATGCTGTTTTTTAATATCGACCTCGCCCATGTGTATTTCGCACTCCAATCCGAAATAGGCTGCGGCAGTGGCCAAGGCCACCCCGTGTTGGCCCGCTCCGGTTTCGGCAATCAGTTTCTTTTTACCGAGGTGCTTGGCCAGCAAGGCCTCGCCCATACAGTGGTTCAGCTTATGCGCTCCCGAATGGTTCAGGTCTTCCCGTTTTAAATAAATCCGTCCCCCGTATTTTTTGGACAAACGGGAACAATAGTAGACCGGGGTAGGGCGTCCCTGGTAATGTTTACGGATGCTACGCAACTCCTCTATAAAGTTGTGCGATTTGCTAATGGTCTGATAGGCATCCGTTATTTTTTTCATTTCGACCTCTAGGGCCGGTGGTATAAAGGCCCCACCGTAATCTTCGAAAAACCCTTGGTCATTCGGGTATTTTTTAAAGTAACTGCTCATGCTATGTTATTAAAATTAATTTTTGGTTCGCGCATCCCATAAAAATACATAAAGCATTCAATTGAGCCCAAAGAGGGAATAGCAAATTAGGGAGATTCACAAAATGTTATCATTTCTTTAGGAAAAGAAGGTAGGGGTTAGACTTCGTGTTAGGTTGGTAGGGAGTTCAGGAGTAAGTGGTTTTGAGATTTTGCAGCAATATTGAATACTAGCAAAATTTATAAAGGATATAGAATCGCATGTTTGTGCTTAAATAGTGTAGATGCCCCAATCTTTAGGACAGGTGTTATACAAAACTAATAGAATTATCAAACTGCTTTGCTATAAGCATCTTTTGGTCAGAGGTATTCAATGTGAAGACCACAAATAATGAAGTTTTAGAAAACTAAGCAGTTCTATTTAGGGGAAGCTTACAATGTAAGGCATCAATGCGCAATTGGAAGATTAAATGTCCTTAGCGGGGACAAGCTAAATGAAAACTTGGGCGAAGAAGTAATTAAGTGGTTTTCTTAAAATATTTTGTCCTTGTTTTATCTGAGGTCGGCTTAACTGAGGCTGTCGTTTTTTTAGAAAGACCAGGCATAGTTAATGGCATGGTATGACTATCATGGCTTCATCCCAAGCTCTAAACAAATTAGCAATTACGCAAACAAGTAAAACTTTAATATCGCCCTAGTAATAAGTAAGTAAAATATTACATTATCTTTATGTCGTACTACACTGTACGATATAAAGTAATAGCCCTATGAAGTATTTCGCCCCGAATTACCTTGCTCTTTTTGTTCTGTCCTCTCTTTTTTTCGTTGCTTGTTCTAAAGAGGATTACCGTCCCGATCCTTATACGGCCCAGGAAGTTCCTTTAGAAGGACTTGCCATTAATGGCGAATTGGATGTACCTACGTATTACTATGATAATCAGGGGCCACATAAACACAAACCCAAGGGCTTAGTGGCTAAGGTGGTCGGTTTTACCGAAACCTTTGAATCGGGCAGCAAGGGAAGTTATGCGGCGGGCAGTGTAACTTTATCCCCTTCAGGGGAGTGGTATCTTGACGATGCCCTTTTAGGGGCTTTGGCCAATGATCGAAAGTTTGGGGCCAAGTCGGTGCGAATTAGGAATAGCGGGGCATTGACCATGAGTTTTAATATGGAGAATGGCGCGAGCAGCGTTCTTGTACGCCATGCGGCCTACGGTAATAATGGCCCATCGGATTGGAGGTTGGTAGCGTCCTACGATGACGGTGCAAGCTGGTACTTTGTCGGGGATACCATAACAACGGATTCCACCACCTTGAATACGGTGACATTTGAGGTAAATGAAACGCAAAGCGTTCGGTACGGAATCTATAAGGTTTCTGGCGGGGCCAATAGGATCAATATCGATAATATTGAAATTGATATAAATACATCGGGTGGAGGCGATAACCCGTCTATGGATAGTAACCTAACCTTTGGCAATCCCTCCAACGCCGCATCTTCGCCCGATAATTACTTCCTCTCAAAACCGGATTTTAGCCTTTCCTACAATAATAGCAATGGAACGGCCAATTGGGTTAGCTGGCATTTGAGTACGGCATGGACGGGTACTACCTCAAGGTGTAACTGTTTTAAATCGGATACCACCCTGCCCAATACTTTCTTTAGGGCGACCACCAGCGACTATACCAATTCGGGCTTTGACCGAGGGCATTTGTGTCCTTCGGCAGACCGTAATGGTAGCGAGGACTCCAATGAGAATACCTATTATATGACCAATATCGCACCGCAGGCACCGGACAATAACCAGAGGTCATGGGCCAATCTTGAGAACTATCTGCGTTCGTTGACCTTGGAAGGTAATGAAGTCCATATCATTTCCGGAGTGCTAGGAACCGGGGGCTCGGGAAGTAAGGGGGCGGCAAACACCATATCAAATGGGGAGATAAACGTACCGGATGCCTTCTGGAAAGTAGCCTTGATCTTGCCTAATGGAAGCAATGATATTCAACGTGTGACCACCTCCACAAGGGTGATTGCCGTACTGGTTCCCAATGACCAAGACATCAATACGGATTGGATTCAATTCAAAACCACGGTAGACAACATAGAAAGCTTGACCGGTTATGACCTTTTTGAGAACCTATCCGATCCCGTAGAATCGGTTTTAGAGGCAACAGTCGATACCGAACCCTCGGTCTAGTTAAGGCGTTTTACACAAGGAGGACTTAATTCTTGCGTGTACAGCCATGATCTGACGAGGTTGTTGGAACAAAAGCCCGGCTAATGGCTTCAATTACGCATATGAATGCATTAGAACCCCGATAGAATTAAAAATAGGCTGGGAGCAAGGAAGAAGGAAATAAGCGCACTCGTACAATCTTATAATGTCTAGAATTTGGTGGCTAAGTAATTCTTCGCTCGCTTGCTTTCTTTTTTAGCCTTTCTACACGGACATGTCCAAAAAAAAACAAGGCAACATCAAAGTGAATAGGGCAATCTCCAACTTAGAAATCACCATATAGGGCCGGGGCCATTTTGCAGGAATATAATTTCGGAGCGCCAAAGATAGAATTCAATAAAAAAGCATTTTGTAAGGGAGTGGCTTTCTAAAGAACGGAAACTAAAGGCATAAAAAAACGGCTTGTGTTTCTACACAAACCGTTTTTTTTGCAGGTTTTGAACCTTGTAGCGAGAGAGGGACTTGAACCCTCGGCCTCCGGGTTATGAATCCGACGCTCTAACCAGCTGAGCTACCTCGCCGCGTTGTTATTTGAAAGCGGCTGCAAATATAAAGTTTATTTTTGTTCTTCAACAATTCTTTGCTAAAAAATTATTCTATGCGTTTTATTTTTTTATCATAAGGAAATCTATATATTGCCCAAAGAAAACACTAAAGAATGGACGATAAAATAAAATTTGAACTAGAATTTGTAGTACAATCCTCGCCACAGTTGCTATACCAGTATTTGTCAACTCCATCAGGGCTTTCCGAATGGTTTGCCGATAACGTGAACTCCAGAGGTGAAATGTTCAGTTTTATATGGGATGGCTCTGAAGAAGAAGCCAAATTATTGAAACGTAAAAGTGATGAGTTCGTTCGGTTCACATGGGTCGATAACGATGATGATTCATATTTTGAAATGAAGATCATAGTAGACGAAATCACTAAAGACGTATCCCTTTTTATAACCGATTTTGCCGAAGAGGATGAAGTTGACGAAGCTAAGATGCTTTGGCGTAACCAGGTAAGTGATCTCAAACAGGTTTTGGGCTCTGTATAACCTTAAATTATTAATATCACCTTATATTTGGTCCCGATAATTATCGGGACTTTTTTTATGGTAAACTACAACGGAGACCTTTTAGGAAAAAACACGAATTTTTTAAACCATAACAATCGCGGACTACGCTATGGCGACGCTCTTTTTGAAACCATGAGAATGGTCGGGGGAAAGTTGTTCTTTTGGGAAGACCATTATCTTAGGCTTATGGCATCTATGCGTATCCTCCGTATGGAAATCCCTATGCATTTTACCATGGAATTTTTGGAGGAGGAAATCAAAAAGACCATTGCGGCCAACGAGGGTATAGGCGAACAGCTCCGGGTGCGATTGTCCGTCCACCGAAACGATGGCGGCCTCTACACCCCCTTAACCAACGATATTTCATATATCATCGAGGTAGCGCCCCTAAAAGAGGCCTTTTATGTGGTAGACGAAAGTCCGTATGAAGTAGAACTTTTCAAGGATTTCTATGTGAATCGCGATATGCTTTCGACCCTAAAGACCAATAATAAGATCATTAATGTGGTGGGTAGTATTTTTGCCGAAGAAAACGGCTATCAAAACTGTCTTTTGCTCAATAACGACAAACAGATCGTAGAATCATTGAACGCCAATGTTTTTTTGGTGAAGGATGGAAAGGTGAAGACCCCACCTCTAGAAGATGGTTGCCTGAACGGAATCGTGCGTAAAAAAATGATCGAGATACTTTCTAAACTCGAAAATTTCGATTTTGAGGAAGCATCCATATCGCCCTTTGAACTACAAAAGGCCGATGAGTTGTTTGTAACCAATAGTGTAGTGGGCATACGCCCCATTACAAAGTACCGTAAAAAAGAATTTGGGAACAAGGTGGCCAAGGAGCTGCTGGGCAAACTAAATGCCATAGCAAGACTCGCATAGAGGCCTTTAGTTCAGGCTAGGGTTTTCAGGGGAGTTGGACCATAGGAGGTAATTACCGCCCAGTTCTACCATTTTTTCCTTCCAAAAGGCATCCGCCGATTTATGGATAAGGGCGCTTTCATAATCGTTTTCGACCACTATCCACGATCTAGACGAGAGCTCTTGGTCGAGTTGTAGGGAAGACCAGCCCGAGTAGCCCAAAAAGAAACGGATGTCTTCTTCCGAAATTACTTTTTTATTGATCAGTTGGATCGTATTCTCAAAGTCACCGCCCCAATAAATCCCATCGGAGATTTCTATGCTATTGGTAATGAGTTCGGGTACCTTATGGATAAAATATAGGTTGTCTTGTTCTACAGGGCCTCCGTTATAGACTTGAAAAGGAATCTCTATCTCGGTGATAAGGTCGCTGATACTGTATTCCAAAGGTTTGTTCAAGATAAATCCAACAGAACCTTCATCGTTGTGTTCCGCCAAAAGAACAACCGAACGGTTAAAGGAAACGTCACCGGTCAAGGTCGGTTCGGCGATTAGGAGTTTGCCCTTAGTTGGTTTAAGTTCTACCATGGTTTTGTAAACTATTATTATCTAAAATAAGACATTTCTTATAAAAACCAAACAAGGGGAAATAAAAAAAGCGTCGCACAATGTGGACGCCTTTCTATATTGTGGTCTAAACGACTACTAGTTTACTGAATTTGCCAAATCAGAACCTGCTTTGAACTTAACAACGTTCTTAGCTGCAATTTTGATGGTTTTTCCAGTTGATGGGTTTCTTCCTTCTCTTGCATTTCTCTTAGATACTGACCAAGATCCAAAACCAACCAAAGAAACTCGGTTACCTTTTTTTAGAGAACCCTCAACGTTTCCTAAGAAAGACTCTAATGCTTTTTTGGCTGCGGCTTTAGTGATGCCGGCATCTGCTGCCATTGCATCGATTAATTCTGTTTTGTTCATAATTTAAATAATTAATTGTTGTTAAACGAATTTTAATGTTGAACAAATTTATATGGATTTGTGTCGAACGCAAGTAAAAAGGGATGAAATCCATGTTTTTGTTAATAACTATAGGCGTTTGTTGATAAAGTAGGGCTTTTTTTACGCTTCTCGCAGCCCAATGGTGGTGGGGGTTTAGGCCATTTGGGCGTTTTTTTCGATTTTCAGACCATTTAAAACATCCTTGGTTTTCATTTTTCGCTTGCCCGGAAGCTGTATTTCTAGGAGCTTGATAAACCCGTTTTCGACCGCCACTTTCATTTCCTTCTTATCGAACACGATGTCGCCCACCCTTAAATCGTGGTGCGTTTTTTCCTTCATCGCTTCGTAGATTTTTACAAAAATCTCTTCTTCCCCGTTTTTTAGATGGGTCCATGCGGCAGGGTAGGGACTAAGTCCACGAATATGATCGTAAATGGCATCCATGGGTTTTTGCCAATCGATTTGGCAGGTTTCCTTATGTATTTTAAAGGCTTCTTTTAGTTTTTTGTTCTGGGGCTGTGCCACCGTACTTATCTTATCTTCCGAAATAAGCTTTAAGGTCTTTAATACCAGGTCGGCGCCCATGACCATCAATTTGTCGTGCAGTTCACCCGCGGTGGTATCTTCTTCGATCTCCGTTTTTTCCTGTAATATGATTTCCCCGGTATCGATCTTATCGTCTATAAAGAATGTGGTGACCCCGGTTTCCCTTTCCCCGTTTATAATGGCCCAGTTGATGGGGGCGGCACCGCGATAATCGGGCAATAGCGATGCGTGCAGGTTAAAAGTACCGTATTCGGGCATGGCCCAAACGGCCTTCGGCAACATTCGAAATGCCACGACTACCTGTATGTTGGCGTTCAGGGCCTTTAACTCGGCCAAAAACGCTTCGTTCTTCAGGTTGGTGGGCTGTAAGACTTTAAGCCCTTTTTCAACGGCATATTGTTTTACATGTGATTGCTGCAGGCTTCGGCCCCGGCCGGCGGGTCGGTCCGGTGCGGTAATGACCCCTACCACCTTATGGCCGTTTTCGACCAGTTTTGCCAAAATGGTTGTGGCGAACTCTGGGGTTCCCATAAAGACTATGCGTAAATCTTTCATTCGTATATCGTATTTATTATATCGTTATATAAGAGTAGGTCTGGCCACATCAGGTCAACTGGTACTCGTTCTTGGTGTTTATTTGAATCTTTCCGTTCTCGAGCATGGCCCGTAAAACATGTAATACCTCTTTTTGTTCGTGCGATGTATGGGCGATTAATGCCCTTGAACTATAGGGCCCCTTTTGCAATAAGGCCGCGATGTCTTTCTGAATACGTCCGTAATCAGGTCGGTCAGATCGGGCTTTTGACAAACAGACATCGCAAACACCGCAATCTTGGGTGTCTTCTTCCCCGAAATAACCCAGAACCTGTCGGCTCCTACATACCTTATTATTTTTTATATAGTCCAGCATCTGAAATACCTTTTCGGTTTTGATGCGGTTTTGCTCTTCTACCTTTTTCGCAAAAACATTGATAACAAGATCGTCTTCACGGGGTACAAGAAAGGTAATCTCTAGATCGCTATGCTGTGATTCGTAGGTAATGACCTCGTCTTTTTTCATTTGTTCCAGTACTTCGAGCACCCGTTTTTCGGAGCTATTGGTCTTTTTGGCCAATAAATGGGTGTTGATTTTTGTCTCAAAATCAAAAATACCCCCATAGGTCCTTAAGATGGTCTGGATGACATCGGCCGAGGCCTTGTGGGTATCGATATAGTCGAATATGGTTTCTTTGCTCGAAATGAACTGCACCGTGGTCTTCTTTGAAAATGCCTCGGAAAGGGCAATGACGGAATTACGGTCCAATATACGGAGGGCATTGTAGGCCAAAAACGAATTCAGTCCATAAGTACTCACAAATTTGTTGAAATTGAACTGCAGGGTTTCATTACTGCCCTCGCCGTATCCTATTTGAAAGTAATTGTTGAGCTTGTTGTATATCTTTTTTAAGAAGGCCGTATCGGGCAGTACGCTCAAAAACTGGTTTTTGAGTTGTTGCTCGTCATTGGCGTTCGTAATGAGCACGGCTTGTGCGGCCTGGCCATCACGGCCGGCCCGGCCTGCTTCTTGGTAATAGTTTTCTAGGCAGTCGGGAATCTGGTAATGCACCACCAAGGAAACATCGGGTTTGTCTACGCCCATACCAAAGGCATTGGTGGCGACCATAACCTGCACCTTGTTGTTCAACCAGAGCTCTAAGCGCTGGGTTTTCTCCTTTTTGGTTATTCCCCCATGAAAAAAGGTGGCGCTACAGCCTTTGGAATTCAGTAACTGGGAGAGCTCTACGGTGCCCCGGCGTGTGCCTACATAGATAATCACGCTCTTCCGGGCCTGTGAACACAGTTCTACCAGACGATGGCGTTTATCTTCTTCCCAAAGTACCTTCAAGGCAATGTTCTTTCTTGCAAAGGAATCCCTAACGATAATAGGGGCGGTCAAATGCAAGCTCTCTACGATATCGTCGGCCACCCTATGGGTAGCGGTAGCGGTCAGGGCTACCACAGGGGTCTGGGGCAAAAGTTTGCGGATCTCGGCACATTCTAGGTAGGCAGGCCTAAAATCATGGCCCCATTGTGAAATACAGTGGGCCTCGTCAATGGCTACCAGGTTTACGTTCATCTGGCGGATTTTCTCCTGTACCAATTCCTGTTGCAGGCGCTCGGGCGATAGGTATACGAATTTATACCCGCCGTAAAGGCAATTGTCCAACAGGTCCAAGAGTTCGTTAAAGGGAATGCCTCCCGTAAGGGCTATGGCCTTGATTCCCCTTTTTCTCAAGTTTTCCACTTGGTCCTGTATCAGGGCGATAAGGGGAGAGACCACAATACAGAGTCCTTCTTGCGCCATGGCCGGCACTTGAAAACAAATCGATTTTCCGCCGCCCGTAGGCAGCAAAGCCAATACGTCCCGCCGGTCTAAAATGGCGTCGATAATCTGTTTTTGGGACCCTCTAAAACTATCAAAGCCCCAATATTGCCGTAAAATGGATATCGGGTCTTCGTGCATTAGTATAGGTTTAGCTGTTTTAAGATAAATTCGGTACGTTCCTCTATGCTTCCTTTGGGGACAAGGGTAATAGGGTAGCCGACCTTTTCATAGGTAGACTTGAGATATTCATAAACACGTTCGGCCTCCTCAAAAGACTCAAAACGTTCGTTGTCCACTACGTGGATTTCCTTCCATGGCGGCATCAAAAGTATTTTGTCGTAGCGATAGATGTGGCATGGCCGCTCGAAGGCTTCGTCGTATTCCTGTCCGAAACAATTCATATAAGCATGTACATCGGGTATGCCACGGTCAAAAAAGACGACTTCGCCCACGGTGTTCCCCGCATCGGTATACTGTTTTATCCGTCCCTCCAAAAGCTGTTGGTTGAATTTTTTCGGGTCTTTGACCGAAACAATGGGGTTGACCGAAAAATCGGTATTGCCCGCTTCCTTCTTTTCAGAGAGGGTCATACTACGTATAAGCTCGTGCACACAGGGAAAGCCTTTGCTCTCCAAATGTTCTATGACCGAAGTTTTGCCCGTGCTCGGGCCGCCTGTAATGACTACTTTTTTAAGCTCCAATAGTTAAATCTTATTCTTGCAAAAGTAATCATTCCCGAATGATTTTAAAATTGGGCCCGAACCGTTACCTTTGTACAAAATCGTAATATGGAAAATGAGAATCCAGAAGCGTTCTATAAACGCTTGCGTGAGCAATTAGGGGAGAGTACCACTTGGCCTTCCAATTACCTCTATAAATTTATTGTACAGAGCGATGCATCAAAGGTAGACCGGATCCATAAGATATTCGACAATACCGGTGCCGTAATCGAATCGAAGCGTTCCAAGAACGGAAAGTACACCAGTCTGTCGATTACGGTAAACATGAAAAACCCTGACGATGTAATAGCAAAATACAAGGAAGTGGGCAAGGTTAAGGGGGTTATCAGCCTATAAATAGTATTTGACCCATAATTTTCTTAATTTGCAGACGTTATAAGAACACTTCCTTATTTTTTAAGCAAAACTTTTCAATTTGAATTTAGTAGAAAACCTAGAATATAATACGGAACGGTCAAAATTGATCATTCCAGAATACGGACGTCATTTTCAAAAAATGGTGGATCACGCCATTTCCATAGAAGACGACGAAGAAAGAAACAAAGTGGCCCAGGCGATTATTAGCGTCATGGGAAATATTCAGCCACACCTAAGGGACGTACCCGATTTCCAACATAAATTATGGGACCAGTTATTCATTATGTCCGATTTTAAATTGGATGTAAAGTCGCCCTTTCCCATTACCAGTAAAGAGGTCTTGAGACAGCGTCCCGAGCCTTTGGAATATCCTCAGAATTTCCCGAAATACCGTTTCTACGGAAACAACATCAAACGTATGATCGATGTGGCCGTAAAATGGGAAAAAGGCGATATGCGCGATGGATTGGAATACGCCATTGCCAACCACATGAAAAAATGTTACCTGAACTGGAATAAAGACACGGTAGACGATAAGGCTATTTTCAAGCATCTTCTTGAACTTAGTGACGGTCAAATAGACCTGACGGGAGAGAGTCTTACCGATAGTGGCCAGTTCTTGAAGAACAGGGTGGCAAAAACCCCAAGAAACAACAACTCGGGAAAGAAAAATAACCAACGCAACAATAACAATCGCGGTAAAAAGCGATATTAACACTCCTCAATCTTACATGGGTACCTTTAAAATTGAAGGCGGTCACCAACTCTCTGGTGAAATCACGCCACAAGGCGCTAAAAACGAAGCCTTACAAATACTATGTGCCGTATTGCTTACCAACGACACTGTTACGATCCACAACATTCCTAATATAGTAGATGTCAATAAACTGATCGCATTGCTTGAAGATTTGGGCGTAAAAATCCAAAAGAAGGCAAAGGGATCGTACAGCTTTAAGGCTGACGACATCAATTTAGATTACCTACAGTCGGACCAGTTTAAGGAAGATGGTCGCGGACTTCGTGGATCTATTATGTTGGTCGGACCTTTGTTGGCGCGTTTTGGAAAGGGATACATCCCTAAGCCCGGCGGTGATAAAATCGGTAGGCGTCGTTTGGATACCCATTTTGAAGGATTTATAAAATTAGGGGCCAAGTTCAGATATAACAAGGAAGAATACTTTTACGGGGTCGAGGCCAAAAAATTAAAGGGCACCTATATGTTGCTCGATGAAGCTTCGGTAACAGGTACGGCCAATATTTTGATGGCCGCCGTTTTGGCCGAAGGAAAAACGACCATTTACAACGCGGCCTGTGAGCCTTATTTGCAACAGCTGTGTAAAATGTTGAACCGTATGGGCGCCAAGATTTCCGGTGTAGGCTCGAACCTATTGGAAATTGAGGGGGTAGAATCCTTAGGGGGAACGGATCATACCATGCTTCCCGATATGATCGAAATAGGAAGCTGGATCGGCCTCGCCGCTATGACCAAAAGCGAATTGACGATTAAGAACGTAAGTTGGAACGACCTAGGACAAATTCCCACTGTCTTCAGAAAGTTGGGCATTACCTTGGAAAAGAAGGGCGATGATATCTTTATTCCCGCACATACCAACGGATACGAAATACAGAATTATATCGATGGCTCCATTTTGACCATAGCCGATGCGCCTTGGCCGGGACTCACTCCCGATCTATTGAGTATTATCTTGGTAGTGGCCACCCAGGCCAAAGGTGAAGTGCTGATCCATCAAAAAATGTTTGAAAGCCGTTTGTTCTTTGTGGACAAACTTATCGACATGGGCGCCAAGATCATTCTTTGCGATCCACACCGCGCCACGGTAATCGGCCACGATTTTAAATCGACCTTAAAGGCTACGACCATGGTGTCTCCCGATATTAGGGCAGGGGTTTCCTTGTTGATAGCCGCACTATCCGCAAAGGGTACGTCTACCATTCACAATATTGAACAGATCGATCGTGGATACGAAGACATCGATACACGCTTACGTGCTATCGGCGCCAAGATTTCCCGAGTATAATTAGTGTGTTTTACCATGGAAAAAAGAGATTATTCCCAGATACCCTTAGTGGATAAGAAAGGTGAGAAGGCTAGGTTTGAAATAGATGTTGACGGGCATATCGCCTTTGTGGAATACATGGTTTCAAAACAGGATATTGTCTATCTGACCCACACCGAAGTACCTTCTGAATTGGGAGGTCAAGGTGTAGGAAGTGCCTTAGTAGGGAAAGTGCTCGATTTTTTGAAGAAGGAAAAAAAGCAAATAGCACCTTTGTGTCCCTTTGTTGCGGCCTACCTCAAGAGGCATCCCGAAGTTGGGGAAGGTATTCTGGCCCCAGGGTACAACATCAAATAAACGTTTTAATCGTTTAGAGAGAATAAAAAAAGAGGCCCATGTGGCCTCTTTTTGTGTTTTAGTGCTTTGCGGTATTGATCTCTATCCAATACTTGTCGGGGTCTTGAATGTAAATCTGACGCACACCGTCGGAACGCAGGGTAACCGCGTTTTGCTCTCCGGGCCAGTCCCAATACGGAATGTTGTTCTTTTCCAAGTGGGCGATCATACCATCCAAATCTTGGGTAGAAAGGCACAGGTGCATCGATTTGTTCTTTTCAAAAGGGGCGAAATCTTTTTCTATAAGATGGATCTGAGAATTTCCACTTACAATAAACCAGCGAAAACCGGGCTTTTTATCCGGGTGGGGAGTTTCCTCCAGTTTTAGGATGTTGGCATAAAAGTCGGCGCTTACATCAGAATCTTCAACGACCAAGGCAAAATGGTCGATTTTAAAATCGAAAGTCTGCGCTTGAACACAGAGGGGGACGCCGGTAACAAAAAAGAGGGCAAGGAATAGGTTTTTCATGGGTAAGGACTAAAGTATGGTTTATGGAAATGCTTGCCACTGGGCCAGCACCTTATTGTAACGGGACGTAAGATACAAAAGCATTTTAATGTGGAACTAAAACCAGGGGGTGGATAGCTGTAAGTAAGGATTTTAAAGTCCGGTTTTTTAAGATTTCCCCTACTTTGTAGTGTTGTTGGTCGAGTTTATGGGTCATAGCTAGGCCTGAGGCAATAATTGGGGGCGCTTTTAGTTTAATATCGAACCTACTTTGCTTTTCTAAAAAATTTTGAAAAGCCTAACGATATAACTTTTGTCCCATGAGAAATCTTAACCGATTGTTTTCCGCATGTGTTATCCTACTACTTTTTTCTAGTTGTGCATCGACCAACAAACTTACGATGGGGGCTACGGAACCCGCCCGAATTACTTTGCCCTCCAATGCCGTTCGCATTGGGCTGATCAATAGGAGTATTCCCTCAGAAGAAAATAAGGTAGTCGATAAAATAGACAAGGTCTTATCGCTCGAAGGGCTTAACCTTGACAAGGAAGGTGCCGAATCTGCGGTAACGGGACTCTTTGATGAGCTTACCCGTAACGAACGTTTTGAGAATATTACCATCATTAACGATATCGATGTGCAAAGAAAGGGTTTAGGGGTTTTTCCCGCGGCCTTGAACTGGCAAGATGTTCAGGAAATCTGTGAAGCCAATAATGTAGACGTACTTTTCTCTTTGGAATTTTACGATACCGAGACCAAGGTGAATTATGAGGCGACTACGGTGACCATTCCCAATAGCCTTGGAATAAAGGCTTCTTTACCGGGGCATAAAGTAACACTCAATACCGCCATTAAAAACGGTTGGAGGGTGTACGATCCACAGAGTAAGTTGATCTTGGATGAGTATATCGCCAATGATTATGTTACATCGGTAGGATCAGGGGTCAACCCCATGAAAGCCGTTGAGGCGGTAATAGGGAGGAAGGAAGCCGTTATACAACGCAGTAGCCATATCGGTAATTCATACGGTTACGATGTGCGTCCGTTACATAAAAGAATTTCAAGGGATTATTTCGTAAAAGGAACCGACAATTTTGTTGTGGCCAAAAGACGCGCCCAGACCGGAGATTGGGACGGAGCTGCCGCACTATGGGAAAAAGAAGTAAGCAACCCCGATGCCAAGGTAGCGGGTAGGGCCTGTTATAATATGGCCATCATCAATGAAATCAACGGCGATCTTGAAAAGGCCATGGAATGGGCTTCAAAATCGTATACCGATTATAATAACGGAGAGGCCTTACGTTATGTAAACATACTGAAATACCGTATGGCCGAGAAGCGTCAGTTAGAGCGACAACTTTCACGTTAAGCGAAAGTTGGACAATGGCCTTAGCTTAAGGCTTCCTTATAGGTGCTTAAACACCGTTCACGGGCTTCCTTATGGTTGACCATTTTATCGGCGTATTCCTTAGTGTTGTGTTCGGGGACCCATTTGGAGATATAGGTATGGTCTTTGTCAAATTTGTCGACCTGCGTCATTGGGTTAAAAATACGGAAGTAGGGTGCGGCATCCACACCGCTACCTGAGGCCCACTGCCAATTACCTACGTTGCTGCTCATTTCATAATCCAACAACTTTTCGGCAAAATAGGCTTCGCCCCAGCGCCAGTCTATGAGTAAGTGCTTGCATAGAAAACTGGCTACCAACATACGTACGCGATTGTGCATATATCCGGTAGCATTGAGTTCACGCATTCCGGCATCGACCAGCTTAAATCCGGTTTCCCCCTTTTTCCATTTTTCAAACTCACCCTCATTGTTCCTCCATGATATGCGATCGTATTTCTTTTTAAAGGCCTCATGCACCGTTCTAGGATAATGCCATAGGATCTGCATAAAAAACTCACGCCAGATCAATTCGTTCCAAAAGACCTCATTCTTTTCGGCTATGGCCTTTTTCATCATCTTTCGAACCGAAACGGTACCGAATCGCAGATGGGGACCTAAACGGGAAGTGCCGTTTTCAATGGCCGGATAGTTTCGGGTATCTTCATACTCCGCTACCAAGGTTGGGGTAAGGGTGTAATCGGGCACTTGTATGGAAGAGGTCTCAAAGCCCATATCCGATAGGCTAAGATTGGGTAAACGGGTATTTCGAAGGAGATGGTCCCTATAGGTGCTGGTGTAATGGATCTTTAAGTGCTTATCGGCTTCAAAAAGTGATTTCCATTTGTTTTTATAGGGGGTATAAACAATATAGGGGTCGCCATCGTTCTTTAGAATGTCGTCTTTTTCAAAAATGACTTGGTCCTTAAACGAATGAAAACCAACCTCTTTTGAGGCTAAAAGTTCTTTTACGGCCTGATCTCGTTTTTGTGCATAGGGCTCGTAATCGTGATTCGTATACACGGCATCGATAGTATAGGTTTCAAGAAGGTTTTTAAAAACGGATTCCGCAGTACCGTAATATAGGGCTATGGAACTGTGGTTATCATCTTGAAGGGTATCGCGCATGGCCTGGAGGCGTTCAAAGATAAAGGTGACACGGGCATCATCTTTTGGGAGGTTCTCAAGAATTTCCTTGTCGAATATAAAAATGGGCATAACGGCATGATTGCCTTTCAGGGCTTCAAAAAAGCCCAAGTTATCGTCTAGGCGTAAATCCCTTCGAAACCAAAATATGGAAATTGTATCCGACATAAGCTTAGCTTAAATTTAAGGTTGACATTCCACCATCCACTCCCATGACCTGACCGGTGATCCATGTACTTTTTTCACTGAGTAAAAAAGCGGCGGCACTGGCAATATCCTCTACTTTTCCGATGCGCTTTAGCGGATGTCTATGCGACATGGCTTCTATTTTTTTATCATTGTTCAACAGGCGCTTGGCCAATGGGGTATCTACCAAGGAAGGCGCAATTACGTTGACCCGAATATTGGGCGCGCATTCCGCGGCCAATGAACGGGCAAAACCCTCAACGGCCCCCTTGGCGGCAGCGATGCTCGTATGGTAGGGCATACCCGTACCCACGGCTACCGTGCTAAAAAGTACTATGGAACTACTCACGTCCATTAAAGGTAAAATAGTTTTTACCACTTTGACCATATTAAAAAAATTGAGTTGCATGTCCGTTTCAAAATTATCTAGGCCCATCATCTGAAAGGGCTTTAGGTTGATAGAGCCGGGGCAGTATACAAAGCCGTGCAGTTGGTCGGGAAGGGCAGTGGTGTCGATAGTATCATTATTACTATCAAAAGGCAGGTGTATGGCGTTGGTATTACCTAGTTGTCCAAAACTTCGAGAGGCTACATATACGGAATATTCGTTCTGAAGTTGTTTTACCAATTCAAGTCCGATACCGTATGAACCCCCGATTAATAGTATATTTTTTTTCATCTCTCGCTTAGGTTTAAAAGGATCTAAAGTAAAGTTCCCTGCTTCCGTTTTCTAGGGTGCCGAAGAGTTCGATCAGCTTTTTTTCCCGATAGGAAAAAATCTGCTGCAGCTGTCGTTTGACAACAATAGGGTGGGCAAGGCGACCAAAGATGCCAAAAGGAATTTTGTAATCGATGATATCCTCCATTTCCACACCACCTTCAACGGCTTTGATAAAGTGCTTGTGATGCCATAAGGCATAGGGGCCAAAACGTTGTTCGTCTACAAAGTATTTTCCTTCCTGTACATGGGTAATCTCGGTGACCCATTTGGTAGTATAGCCTTTAAAGGGGGAAACCGTATAGTGAATGATCTGTCCGGAAAACATGGGCCGGTCGTCGCCAGACAATATTTCAAAACCCATGTGTTCGGGGGTGATGATTTTTAGGTTTTTTGGATCGGCCAAAAATGCCCAAGCGGCTTCCGGAGTTATCGGAAGCGATTGTTTGGCGTGTAACTGGTATAACTTCATATACAAATATAGCTGTATTTTGTTTAATAATTTTGCTTTATTGATAAACAAAATAACATCATCGGTATACGACACTCCTACGGGACTTCTTGATTTTAAATGAAATAAGGAGGATGGAATATTGGTTTTGATTTTGTACATTTCCCTCAGAACCGGATTATGGGAAAGAAAAGATTGTTTCTGGCGCTTTTTTTTATCGGTCTATCCCTGTCGGCCCAAGAAGCCATAAGGGAAGTAGGCGAGATGCCCGATGGCCTGTCTGAAAGTTCGGGACTCCTTTTTTTTAATGATCGACTGATTACCCATAACGATTCGGGAAACTTGCCCGAGCTGTATGAAATCGATACCCTTTCGCTTACCATAAGCCGTACCGTAACCATAGGGAACGTATCCAACCACGATTGGGAAGATATCGCCCAAGATGAAACCTTTATCTACATTGGTGATTTTGGTAATAATAACGGAACCAGGGAAAACCTGGCCATTTATCGAATTGCCAAATCCGATTATTTGACATCGAATACCCTGATGGCCGAAAAAATTGAGTTTAGCTACGAAGACCAAACGAGTTTTGAAAACAACGGGAATAGCGATTGGGATGCCGAGGCCTTGTTTGTTATGGAAGACCAGCTGGTCGTGCTGACCAAACAATGGAATACCCAAGGAACGGTGGCCTATGCCGTGCCCATCGAACCCGGAAGTTATAAGGCCAAAAGACTGGATGGATATGCTGTGGATGGTTTGGTCACGGGGGCCGATTATGACCCCGTATCCGGGCAACTCTATCTTGTGGGATATAGTCCAAGTCTTTCCCCTTTCTTGTACAAGATCGATGGGGCAAGCAAAACCAATATTTTTGAAGGGCCCGTTGAACGGCTGAAAGTAGACGTGAACATGGCACAAATAGAGAGTATTGCCCAAGTGGATGCCGAAACCTATTTCCTGAGTTCGGAGCGTTTTGAAAGAGCGGACCTTGGTTTTTTACTGAAGTCAAAATTATATGCGTTTTCAACCGACCCTGTAGATACCGAAGAAGAGGAGGAGCCAGTGGAAGAGGAAGAACAGGCTGAAGAAGAGGAAGAAGAGGAAGAAGGGCAGGAAGAAAATCAAGAGTCAATTGACGAAGGGGAAGATGAAGGAGCGGTCGATCCTATAATAGGAGGGCCCGACCCAGAAACGGATGGACTTCCATCAGATAGATTGATCTTGAAAAAACAATTCGGCAGTCCGTTTTTGGAATATCGTTTAAGTCATGACGATAGGGTTTTGGGAAGGGCTTTATACGATGCTTCGGGCCGGCGTATGGCCTATACATTGGGCAGTCGTATCGATAGTAATTCAATAGATATTTCAGGATTAAGGACGGGACTTTATTTTGTTACATTGGTTCTGGAGAACGAGGTGCTTTCCCGGGCTTTTATCGCCCCATAATTCGGCTTTATTTAAGAGTTTGTTAACAGATTAGGAGGGGTTTATATTTAGATTTGTAAAAATCTAAAAATTAATTCAAAATGAAAAAAATTCTATTCTTAGCGAGTGTAATGCTTGCTTCTGTTACAATGCAGGCCCAGATTGCGACGCCGGCACCGAGCCCGGCCTCTAAGTTGCAGCAGACCGTCGGTTTGACCGAGGTAACCGTTGAATATTCAAGGCCTTCTATGCGTGGAAGGACGATTTTTGGAGGACTTTTGGAGTACGGTAAACTTTGGAGAACCGGTGCCAATGCCCGAACCAAAGTCACCTTTAGCGACGACGTAAAAGTAGACGGACAAGAGCTCAAGGCGGGTTCTTATGCCCTTTACACAAAACCAGGAAAAACCTCTTGGGAAGTTTTCTTCTATACGGAAGCCGATGGAGGGGGAACACCTAAAGAATGGGATGATAGCAAGGTAGCCGCAAAAACTACGGCGCAGGTGTATCAATTGCCTGTCGATATCGAAACTTTTACGATTACTTGGGACGACTTGGGTACCAACACCGCAAATTTAGGATTGATGTGGGAAAGAACCTATGTGGCCGTGCCTGTTGAGTTTCCAACCGACAGCAAGGTAATGGCAAGTATCGAAAAGACTATGGCAGGAAGCCCTAAGGCCGATGATTACTATGGAGCGGCCGTGTATTATTCAAGTGAAGGAAAAGACATTAAAAAGGCTTCCGAGTGGATGGACAAGGCCATGTCAATGATCGAAGAGCCTGCGTTTTGGCAATTGCGTCAGCAGTCGCTTATCCAAGCTAAGTCAGGGGATAAAAAGGCAGCTATCAAAACCGCTAAAAAATCCTTGAAAAAAGCGAAGGAAGCAGGTAACGATGATTACGTTAAAATGAATACCGAATCAATCGAAGAGTGGAAGCGCTAAACAAGCCTTTACTTTATAAGCTATAAAAAATCCCGGTTCCGTTAAGGAGCCGGGATTTTTTTATGGCTTGTGAAAATACAAAGCAAGTCGTATTCCCTAGTATCTATGTATTGGAGGATTCTATCGGCGGTTTCTTCAGTAAGCGGTCGAAGCCTTCAAAGACAAGGGCCATTAGAATTACCATGCCCGCACCTATGAAGTTCAACCATAAATAGCCTAGTTTTTCTTCCCCGGTAGGGTAGATATAGATAAGGTTATAGAAGAGTACGAAAATTATAAGTTGGGTCAACAGGGCGGCAAAAAATACGGCGTTGCCCTTTACGAACTTAAAGAAAAATGCCAATAGAAAAATACCAAGTACGTTACCGTAAAAGATGGAGCCGATAATATTCACCAGTTGGATCAAGTTGTCAAAAAGGTTGGCGATACTGGCAATGAATATGGCTATGATTCCCCATAGCAGGGTGAATCCCTTGGTGACCTTTACGTAATGGGCCTCGCCCAAGTCGGCCTTCGCATTCCTTTTGTATAGGTCAAGGGCCGTTATGGTACCTAGGGCGTTCAGCTCCGATGCCGTTGAAGACATGGCCGCCGAAAGAATGACGGCGAGGAGTAAACCTATGAGTCCTTTAGGTAGGTTGTTAAGGATAAAATGGATAAAAACGTAATCCTTGTCATTGGTTTCGACGATGTCATCGGCCTGTTTGATCAGGGCTCGGGCCGCGGCGCGATTGGTACTGTCTTTGGTGTTAAGGCTGATGATTTGCAATTTGGCCTCTTCGACCACGCTGTATTCCTTTAATTCAAGGGCCGCAGAAAATTTGTGTTGGGCCATTTTCTTTTCTTCTTCCAAACGCTCTTGTCCCTTTTGTAGAATGCTATAGTCGTCGGCGTATTCAGAATTCATAACCGCTTCGGTAGCCGCAGGATTGAAATTCAAGGGGGAGGGATTGTATTGGTAGAATACAAATACCATAACCCCCACCAAAAGGATAAAGAACTGCATAGGTATTTTTAGAATACCGTTAAAGACTAACCCTAGTTGACTTTCGCGCAATGATTTTCCCGAAAGGTAACGCTGTACTTGGCTTTGGTCGGTTCCGAAGTACGACAAGGCCAAAAAGAGTCCTCCAGTAATGCCACTCCAAAAGGTATATCTGCTTTTGGTATCAAAGCTGAAGTCCACAATGTCCAATTTATTACTGGCACCGGCTATTTTAAGGGCCTTTCCGAAGTTGATATCGGCGGGCAGGTAACCGAGGATAAAGAAGAACGTGATGAACATACCCGTCATGATGATGAACATCTGTTGCTTTTGGGTAACGCTTACCGCTTTGGTTCCTCCGGAAACGGTATAAATGATAACGAGCACCCCGATAATGATGTTAAGGGTGCGTAAGTCCCATCCGAGCACGGCAGAAAGAATGATGGAGGGCGCGAAAATAGTGATACCCGCCGCCAAGCCGCGTTGGATCAGAAATAGAATGGCCGCTAAGGAGCGTGTTTTTAAATCAAATCGATTCTCTAAAAATTCATAGGCCGTATATACCTTCAGCCTGTGATATATAGGCACGAAGACCAAACATATGATGATCATCGCCAAGGGGAGTCCGAAATAGAATTGAACGAAGCCCATACCATCGTGAAAGGCTTGCCCTGGCGTAGATAAAAATGTAATGGCACTGGCCTGGGTGGCCATAACAGACAGACCTATGGTCCACCATTTGGCATCCTTCCCACCACCGACATAATCGTTCACGTTTTTGCTGCCACGGGTCTTATATACGCCGTAGGCCACAATGAACAGCAGTGTACTCGATAAAATAATCCAGTCTAATGTTCCCATTTACGTAAAAGCGGTCATTAAATAGCAAAAAATCAGCACGTATACGATGTTCAGTATGAGTACTAGCGAATATTCCTTTTTCCAATCGAACTTGTCTAACATAGTATTTAATTCAATTTGGTGGGTTGTACGTTCTTTTCTAAAGAAAGCATATTGGCGAACAACTTATAGGCCCCTGGCACACCGGCGGGCAATTCCCTAAAGAAACTCAATCCGGTATAGATATAGTTCCCTTTTCCGTAAGGTGTCACCAAAAGGCTTCCCTTTTTCGGAGATTCCCCCTTGTCGTGCATAGAGAGAACAGGTGTAAACTCCTTGGACCATTCATTTGGAAAATAAAGTCCGCGTTCCTGTACCCATCCCTCAAAATCACTTTGGCCGATCGTATTCGGGTAATTCATAAGTGCGTGTTTTTTGGCCAATATCTTTACTTCTGAATTTTCATCCGTTACCCTATCACGGGATAAGGTGATGGGGTAGGGCGCCAAATTTTCAAGTTGCTTACCTCGTCTGCTGGCCGTATTGTACTGAACGATCAGATTACCTCCGTTTTCAACGTAGTCGAAAAGATAACGCTGTTTGAATTTCAGTTCCTCTACCACGTTATAGGCCCGAATGCCTACAACGATTGCATCGTACTTGTCTAAGGAGCCCTTAGTAATCGTATTGGGCTCAATAATATGTACAATGTAACCAATTTGTCTCAAACTTTCGGGAACTTCATCGCCGGCCCCTACAATATAGCCGATATGTTGCCCCGATTTTTTAATGTTCAAACGTACGACCTTGGCTTCTGAAGGTAGCAATACCGACTGGGTAGGAACATGGTCGTAGGCTATGGTCACCAATTCCTTGGAGATTTGCTTCCCGTTTAATTTTATGATCGGTGAAATATAACTTTCATCTTCGTTTTCCGGTGGGGTCAAGGTGAAAACAAGGGTCTGCTCGTCGCCTTTTTTGGCAATTTCAAAGGCTTGCGATGCCACATCTACCTTCCATCCCTTCGAATGCTGCAGTTCTAGCTCGCCTTTGATATTATCGGCATGGGCCCTGATGGTCACCGGTATGTTTTTAGACTTGCCATCCGCAAAGATCAAGACTTTGTCGTTAAATCGGGCGGTAGCTTCGGGCAGCACTTCAAAGGGCTGAAATAGCTCTCCCTTGTCAGGTTTTGCATAATGGTGTATAACGGGGCGTTCAAATGCTATGGTGCGACCGCTTAGTTCAATATCAAATTTGGCCACAAAGGCGCGTGGGGTTTCGGGCTTGCCGATAAGTTTTTGGTCGTCTACCTTGTACATGCCCAAACTCCCTTTTTCCTTTAACCAATACGGACTGGTGAATTCTGTGGTCTTTGGAATCTGCAATTCGATTTCAAAAGTTTCCTTTTTATTGTTCGCTAAGGGGATGGAAGGGGCAATACGGGCATCTGAAGAAGAAATAGATATATTTTTTAACTTCATTTGCACGGAACTACGATTAACGGCTTCAATGTTTACTTTAACCTTTCCTCCTGGATTGGCCAAAGCCGTTTCCGCTGAAGCTTCGAGGTATAGGCCGCTTATATCGGCAATGATGTCTTTTAATTCCTCTGTCTTAAGCTTCCTCCAATAAGGGTCGTCTACTTTTTGAAGCAAGTCGTATGCAGCCACCAATTGGGGCAGATGTTTTGATGGGTCGGTGAAGTCAAAGTTCCTTTCCACTTCATACAAAATATCCCCAACGGCTTTACCACCCGATACGCGAGACCAAGAAGTGTCGATACCTTCGAAAATATCGCCCGAATTTTTCGGCATCGTTCCTTTCAACAACTCTATATATTCGTTTTCTGAGCCTCTTTGTGATAATCGGCCAAAGCCTTGGCACAAGTGTTGGCTACTCGCCAAAGCGGCGATCTCGTTATTCGATTTTCCTAAAATAGGGTAGTAGGTGCCAATGTCTAAATGGGCCATGTTGGACTTGTCCGCTTTTTTGAATTTTTCCTCGCTGCCATAAAACCACCACGAAGTGTTGAAAAACAACCTTTTGGGTTGCCAAGTTTCGGTGAGTTCTAATTGATCGCTATAGGCATTCTTGTCATTAGCGAGGTCAAAGGCCTCAAAACTCAACATGGCGGAAGAGGTATGGTGCCCATGTGTGGTACCGGGACTCCTATGATCGAAACGGTTAATAATCACATCGGGTTTGAATTTTCTGATAGCCCAGACAACATCGCCCAATACGGCTTCCTTATTCCATATTTTTAAGGTTTCATCAGGGTGTTTGGAGTAGCCGAAATCATTGGCCCTCGAAAAAAACTGTTCCCCGCCGTCAATGCGCCGCGCCGCCAAAAGTTCTTGTGTACGTAAGACCCCTAACAGCTCACGAAGTTCCGAACCGATCAAATTCTGGCCTCCGTCGCCCCTCGTCAACGAAAGATATCCCGTACGAGCCTTAAGCTTGTTCGAGAGATAGGAAATCAAACGGGTATTCTCATCATCGGGGTGGGCCGCTATATAAAGCGCGGTACCCAAAAAGTTTAATTTTTCCAGAGAATGGTATATTTCGGAAGAGGACCGTTGCTCGGGTTTTTGTGCAACGATCAGGGACGATGATAAAAGTATTCCTGTAAAGAATACTAGAAAATAGCGCATAAAGTTGGTTTTTGTTCGGTAGAAGCCACTATTTAGTAGAGGTGGCACCATACCAAAGATAGAAAGTTTAAAGGGCTCGACTGCTTTTTTAAAACTTCTTTAACAAAATAGATTTCCCTCTTGTTGCACTAAAGAATCCTCTAGGGCACTAGGCTTCCTCACTACCGTCAGGATCGTCCTCCGAATTATAGATAAGCGTAACCGCTTTTTGCATCATCAGGTTGTTCGGATAGATGAGGAGTTCGCCATTTTTCTTTCGTAAACTCACATGAAAAGCCCTTATATCCTCTATTAAAAAAGGTTCTTCAATTTCCATGTCCTTATCCATGATCTTCACTCGATCGCCAATTTTAAACGGGAAGGAGAAAAATAAGATGACACCTGCCGTTATATTGCTCAAAATAGACCAACTGGCGAATAGGGCCACCCCTATAACCGCAAATACCGAAGAAAATACGAGGCCTACTTCCCTAAAGTTAACGCCCCAAATAAATGAGATGACACCAAAACCGATTACAGTCCATAAGGTGGATGCATATTTGGTGATCAACAGGGTTCTTGCCTCGACAATATCACTGATCCTGCCGATTTTACGAATAGTCTTATCGGTTATAAATTTTAGAATGATCAGCAGGCCAAAGGTAATGACGGTTCCGATCAATTCGTGTCTGTAGGAAAAAAGAAATTCTTGCATAGCACTAACTATAGGCCTAAACTATCGCGCAAAGATATATGCTTATTTCCGTTTTGTCGCCAATAGGGCGTTTTTAATGTGCTGATTTTCGTAGCCGTAGAAGTCATAATTTTTGCGTTCTTGCCAAAACCGCTCGAAAAGGTATCGGACCAGCTTTCGATACTATGCGGAAAAGCGGTCGTAAAATTGATTTTTAAGCTTCTTTCTAGCTCGGGATAGGTTATTTCGTAAGTGGAAATGCCGTCTTTGCTACTTAGACTGGCAGTTGACTTATATGGTTTTAATTCTTTGTGGGACAAGCGAATATATTCCAACGAGGGGATAATGGTCAAATCTCCCGTAGGTAAACTTTCAGGAGAGATCCGGATTTTGTTCCAAAGCTCGTTTTCAAGTATGGTTTTCTCTAGTTTGAAGTCTTGGTCGGCCTCGCTTTCGAAATAGGAATGCGATGTAATATCAAATTGTTCCCGATTATTCAGCTGAGCATATACCTGTCCGCACCACTCTTGTGCCGAAAATGAAACCTTGACTGCATGGTCGTTATCGTGTACCGGATAAAAGGTACTCGTCATTATTGAGTAGGGGTAGATGCCCGTAAGGTATTTTTTGGTCGCGTTGAGTTTTAGTACGGGGATATTGTCAGGATGGTTTTCGTCCGCTTTCACTTGCTTTTCTTTCAAGAAAGGCTCGGTGACATATATAAGGACCGATTTGCCATCCCGGATTTCGCCATAACGAGCCAGTTCTAGTTTATAGGATGTAATCTCGGCATCACCGGCGTACCAATAGGCTTTAAATTCTTCCGAGAGGGATTTTTTGGGGAGCTTCTGGGCCTTTTCGGAATGAAGGGCCATAGCTTGTTCCTCATTTTTATTGGTTTCCTTACAAGATTGGACAGATGAAACCCATAGGGCAAGAAGTATGGTCAATAAGCCTTTCGGTATTGCAGTTTTCATAGGATAGTAGTTTTGTTTAAAAATAATCAAAAAGAACTACTTGACCATTTCAATTAACGTTTTGTATACCAATTGGGTAGGGAGTCCTACTACATTGGGGTACGATCCTTTTATCTCTTCAATGCCTGTTAGGCCTATCCATTCTTGAATGCCATATGCCCCGGCCTTATCAAAGGGCTTGTAGGTGTTGATATAGTATTTGATTTCCTCGTCGGATAGTTCCCTGAACTTCACCTGTGTCACCTGGTGGACAACTTTTTGTGAGCTGGAAGTGGTAAAACAGACCGAGGTAATGACTTCGTGCCAATCACCGGAAAGGGCCTTGAGCATCTCAAAAGCTTCTTGGGCATCGGCTGCCTTGGCCAATGATACGCCCTTGTGCCAAACTACGGTGTCGGAGGTAAGCAGTATTTCCCCAGGGGCCAAGGAGCCTTTAAAGGCACTGGCTTTTAGTTGGGCCAAATAATCGCTGATTTCGCTTCCCTTTAACTCAGGGGGATACACCTCGTCGACCGATTTGAGCCGGACCTCGAAGGGGAGTCCCATTTCCTTTAAAAATTGATGTCTTCTAGGGGAACCGCTGGCCAATATCAGGGTGTGGTGTTTCAGGTCTAGCATAATCAATCGTTTGCTGCGCTAAAATTGCCGGCCCAATCGCCCTTTACTTTCAGTACTTGTTCAATGACGTCCCTGACACAACCTTCGCCGCCATTTTTATGGGAAACGTACATTGATATCGCCTTTACTTCGGGCACCGCGTTTTGAGGGCATGTTGGGAGGGCTACCCTTTGCATGGGGGGGATGTCGGGAATGTCATCGCCCATGTACAACAGGGTACTCGTATCGATGCCGTGAATGTCCATGTACTCTTCCAATACCTCCATTTTATGGTGGGCCCCCAAATAGATATCGGTGACTCCCAAGGCTTGCAGACGCTTACGTACCCCTTCGTTGGTACCTCCGGAGATAACGCAGATCTTATAACCTTTTTTCAGGGCGGTCTTTACGGCGTAACCGTCTTTGACACTCATGCGTCGCAGCATTTCGCCATCGGTGGTTATCACTAAGGTGCTATCGGTAAATACACCGTCAACATCAAAAATAAAGGTATCTATATCTTTAAGGTACTCTTTATAGCTCTTTTCCATAAGTTGTTTGTATTGATTTGCTCAGGAGTTCATAAACTGTTTTGAACTCGGGATTTTTTATTTGTTCTAAATGCTTCGTGATCGTTTTGGAGTCGTTTCGCCTGGCCGGTCCGGTCTGCGCGGCGTAAGGTGAAAGGGTCTCTATTTTTTTTGCGGTTTCCTGAATGAGGGGGGCCAGAATTTTAAATGGAACCTTGTTCTCTTCGCAAATTTGTGCGCCTATATGGTATAGGTGATTGGTAAAATTGTTTACAAAAACGGCGGCCAAGTGAAGGCTTCTTCGCTCTTCGGTCCCTATCTCATACACACTTTCGGAGATGCGGGCCCCGAGTTCCTTTAATAAATTTAAGTCTTTCTCGTTTTTGGCCTCTACACAAATCGGCACCTTGCTAAAATCGACCGGATTGGACGGACTAAAAGTCTGTAAAGGATAAAAGACCCCGCTTCTTTTGTGTCGCGAAAGTTCTTCCATGGGGGTGCTTCCGGAGGTGTGCGCCACCAATTTATTTTTATCCGTAAGAAGCTCTGATACAGTTTTTATGGAGTTGTCACTTACTGCGATAATATAAATATCGGCGTCCGCTAGTGCCGAAAAATCGGAAGACGTTTGGACCTGTGTTGCAAACTTGGATAGGGCTTCTTCGTTCCGGCCGACAACTTCTACGACCTTTACGCCGTCGGCCTGTAAAAAAGCCTTGAATAAGTGAGTGGCCACATTGCCGGTACCTAAAATACTAAGCTTGATCATGGGGCGAAAATAAGCATATATTTACGTATAGAAGGCTTTGTTCCTTTGAAAAATATGCTTTCGCCAGATAGCTTGAACATTGCAAATAGAACGGGGAGTTTTTTGTAAGATAAGCGATTCGTAAAAAGAGGCCCCAAGGTTTTATATTTTTGAAATGGACTTCTTTTTTTCAAAAAGACTTCATAAAATTTTCACTTATAATTAACAGTATTGTCAAGACTTTAGGGCTGTCAATTTTCCTGTAAATAATAAAAAGGGCGTATTTTTGCGTGCTGAAAACCAATTCAGCTGCTGACGATGAACATGCTCAAAAAATTCTTTTTCTCCACTCGCTTGATGTCCGTTCTTTTTATAGTCTTTGCGATAGCAATGGGGCTAGGCACTTTTGTCGAAAGTAAATATAGCACTGAAACGGCTAGGATCTGGATATATAACGCGTGGTGGTTTGAGGCGATCATGGTCTTTTTTGTCATCAATTTTATCGGGAACATGTTTCGCTACCGTCTTTTGAGGTGGGAAAAATGGGCGGTCTTGGTACTTCACCTTTCATGGATATTCATTATCATAGGGGCTTTCGTTACCCGATATATCAGTTATGAAGGGGTAATGCCCATACGTGAGGGGAATTCTGAAAAAATATTCTATTCCGATAAGACCTATCTAACGGCCCATGTTGAAGGTGAGGTCGAAGTAGAGGTAGATGGTGAAGAGAAAAAGGAGTTCCAAAGAAAAACGCTTCAAGAAGATATCATTGTTACGCCTGAGGGACTAAAATCGAATTTACCCTGGAAATCGGACTTCAAAGGGATTCCTTTTACCATTTCATATGTAGATTTTATCAAAGGGGCCAAACAAGGATTGGTTCCCGATGAAAACGGAAAAACCTATTTAAAGATCGTTGAGGCCGGAGATGGCCAGCGTCACGAGCATTTCTTGGAAAGCGGGACGGTTACGAGCATTCATGGCGTACTTTTCGCCTTGAACAAAGAAACCGATGGCGCTATCAACATTTTTGAGGATAAGGGCGAATATAAGATCAAATCCGCTTTTGACGCGAGCTTTATGCGTATGGCCGACCAGTTTCAGGGCCAAGTGGCAAAAGATAGTTTACAAGAACTGCAATTGCGCTCCTTGTACAATACGGCGGGTATGCAGTTTGTTATTCCCGAACCGGTAGTAAAAGGCAAGTATGGCGTAGTTAAAGTGCCTAAGGAGGAAGTGACCGATGCTACCATGGATGCCTTGGTCGTTGAAATTAATGTCAACGGTGAAAAAACCAGGCAAAAATTATTGGGAGGTAGGGGTAGTGCCGATTTTACCGATAAGATAAGTTTGGGCGGTCTTGACTTTAAGCTTAGTTATGGCTCTAAAATTTACGAATTGCCCTTCAGTATTAAACTCAACGATTTTATAGCTGAAAAATACCCCGGAACGGAACAGGGCTACAAATCTTTTATGAGCAAGGTGACCGTAGAAGATGACCGTCCGTTCGACTATAGTATCTATATGAACCATATTTTAGACCACAGGGGCTACCGCTTCTTTCAGTCGAGTTTCCATCCCGATGAAAAGGGAACGGTCTTATCGGTCAATCATGACCAATGGGGAACCGGCATCACTTACTTGGGATACTTCTTACTTTATATCGGACTTATGGGGATTATGTTCTTTGGAAAAACACGCTTTAAGGATTTAGGGGCATCGTTGGAAAAGCTCAAGGGCAAGAAGGCCAAACTTACCGGTATTCTTGTTCTGGGAATGTTATTGAACGTCAACGCCCAAGAACATACCGCCGATGACGGTCACGACCATAACAGTTCCGCACCTACACAGCAACAGATCGATTCAGTGTTGCGTACGACCATCGTATCTAAAGACCATGCCGAAAAATTCGGAAAACTGGTGATCCAAGACGATGGCGGGCGAATGAAGCCGATCAATACATTTTCATCGGAGTTGCTTCGAAAACTTAGTTTAGACGATATTTATAAGGATATGAATGCCGACCAGGTATTCTTATCGATGATGTTGCGCCCTGCCGCATGGTATAACGCCCAGTTTTTAGCGGTCGACAAAAAAGGAAAGAACGATAGTATAAGGCACGTAATCGGTATTCCGGAAGGTCAGACCCACGCCAAGGCTACCGATTTCTTTGATGAAAAGGGAAATTACAAATTGGAGCCCTTTTTGAGACAGGCTACCGCGACCAATATTCCAAATCAGTTCGACAAGGACCTTAAAGAGGCCAATATCCGTTTGAGCCTTTTAGACCAGGCCTTAAGTGGTAGGATCGTAAAGATCTTCCCCTTGTTGAACGACGAGAACAACAAATGGATTTCGGCCGTGGAATTTAGGGGAGGCCAATACCAGGTTTCCGATTCCCTTTATGCCAATTTTATAAAGAATTCACTTCCCTACTACCTAATGACCTTGCGCAAAGCCAAGGAAACAGGTGATTACACTGATGCCGATAAGCTTTTGGAGGCCTTTAAACAGAACCAATTGAACCACGGTGCGGAAGTCTTGCCCTCACAGGCCAAGATCAATACAGAAGTGGTGTACAATAAGCTCGATATTTTTAACTACCTCTACCGCTTATATGCCATGGTAGGAGTGTTGATGTTCTTTGTGTTGATTTTCCAGATCTTTAAAGACCGTTCCATCTGGCGCGCCACCGTTTACTTTTTTAAGGGAACGATTTTTATTCTGTTCCTGTGGCATACGGCAGGGTTAATATTGCGTTGGTATATTTCAGGACATGCACCATGGAGTGATGCCTATGAGAGTATTCTGTATGTATCGTGGGCAACCATGGGGATGGGACTACTTTTTGCGAGGAAAAGTGATATGACTATCGCTGCATCGGCTTTTGTTGCGAGTATGCTATTGACCATAGCCCACTTGAATTGGGTCGACCCTGCAATTTCCAATTTGGTTCCCGTACTGGATAGTTATTGGCTAATGGTACACGTTGCGGTTATTGTGGCGAGCTATGGACCGCTTTCCGTAGCCATGATCCTAGGTTTGGTCTCCTTGATTCTTATGATTTTTACGAATAAGAAGAACAAGGCGGCAATGGAGTTGAATATTAAGGAATTGACCATAATTAACGAATTGTCGATGACGGTAGGTTTGGTCATGTTGACCATAGGGAACTTCCTTGGGGGGCAGTGGGCCAATGAAAGTTGGGGGCGATATTGGGGTTGGGATCCCAAGGAGACCTGGGCACTGATTTCGATTATGGTGTACGCTTTTGTACTTCATGCACGCCTGGTACCCGGTTTGCGCAGCAAATGGACCTTTAATTTTTTAAGTGTTATAGCCTTCGGTAGTATTATGATGACCTACTTTGGGGTGAACTACTATTTGGTCGGACTGCACAGTTACGGACAGAGTGGTGCCGCGGCCATAACACCCGATTACGTATGGTACATTGCTCTCGGAGCCGTGATTCTCGGGGCTATCAGTAATTGGAGGTATAGGGTCAACTATGTAAAATAGCCCTTAGGGTTTTAGTTAGGCTTTGTCATTGGGTATAGAATAAAGAACATACTTTTGTATTCGGTCGCGAGCTCCTTTCTCAGGGTAGAAAAGGCTTTGGTAATCTGGGCCTCGACCGTCTTTATGGAAACGTTGAGATGGTGGGCAATCTCTAGATTGGTCAATCCTTCATTTCTGCTGAGCAAGAATACTTCCTTGCATTTGGGAGGAAGGTTTTCTATTTCCCTTTTAATTTTTGAAATCACTCCTTCCAAGGAAATATCGTCATGGGCGGCCGTAGCTTTTTCCAAAGCATTGAAGTACTTCTGCTCCAACACCATTGTTGAGCGCTTCTTTTTGTATTGGTTGATAAACTCGTTATGTACCGATTTGAAAAGGTAATTCTGTAAAGAGGCCGTAATACTTATTTTTTTGCGCTGCTCCCAGGTCCTTAAAAATACATTTTGCAATATATCTTCTGCCAAAGCATGATTGTTGGTTAAGGTCAAGGCATATCCATACAAGCGTCTGTTGTAATGGTCGACCAAATAAATGAAAGCTTCTTCTTCTCCGTTTTTTAATCGCTCAATTAAAAATATATCCTTTTCGTTATTCATAAAATATTAAGGTTGGTCATGGTCTTAAGGGGGAATTATTACAAATATGTAAAAAAAATTACAAAATAATTAGGGTATTGTGAATTTGCTTTGTCATTACTAATAGAAAAGGCATAAATGTGATACTTCCAGAAACGGAAAACCGTATTTTAAAATATCTGACCAACGAAGCAAGTGCTGATGATCTGGACTTTCTGTCCGATTGGATTCTCGTGAGCGAGAACGAATCACGCTTTGAGGCATATGTTAAAATATATTTTGAAACAATGTTGGCTATGAACGAACCGGATACGGACAAGATAAAGAAAAAGCTTTTAGAGGAAATCAAACGTGATAAACGGAAGACCTCTGGTGCGCGGTTTCAAAATATGCTCAAATATGCCGCTGTGGCCGTTTTGTTCTTGACTATTGGCTATTTGTACCAAATCGATTTCTTCGGCAAAAAGAAAAACGAGGCCCTTGTTCCGGGCGAAGCCCAGATAACCATAACCATGGACAATGGTACGGTAGAATCTTTGGACCCCAACAGAAAAGGAAAGGTTAAGGATGCCAAGGGCAATGTGGTAGGAAATCAAGACAAGGGAAAACTGATTTACACGGGGAACCCCAACTCCAAAGAATTAGTCTATAATACCTTACATGTGCCCTATGGCAAAAGGTTCGATCTTGTTTTATCTGACGGCACCCGTGTATTTTTAAATTCAGGGACTACCATGCGTTACCCGGTTACATTTCATAAAGACAGGGATCGAACGGTTTTCTTGGAAGGGGAGGCCTATTTTGAGGTAACCAAGGATGATGGCCACCCCTTTGTGGTCAATGCCGATGAAATGAACGTAAAGGTGTTGGGTACAAAATTCAACGTTTCCCATTATCTCGAAGACTCAAGTATCAACACCGTACTTGTTGAAGGGGCCGTGGAGCTACACAATAAAGGAAGCCTTAGTGGAGAAGCTGTGCCTCTTGAGCCGGGATTTAAGGCGGAAATGAATAAGGGTGACACCGAGATTTCCATAGAAAAAGTGAATACCAGGGTATACACGGCATGGATCCAAGGAAAACTGATTTTTAGGAATAGTTCTTTTCGACAGATACGCCAGACCCTAGAAAGAAAATACAACATCAAGATCCATAACGGGAACAAAAATCTCGATGAACAATTGTTCGATGCCACCTTTGACATTGAATCGATCGATCAAATACTGCAGTCGTTTAGTAAAAGTTATGCCATAACCTATAAAATAATAGACAATGAAGTGATCATAGAGTAAAAATGACCAAAAGACCATTGGGGCAAAAAAAATCGGAAAATGCGGACACATTTCCCGATTAGCTTAAAGTGGTCTAAACTAAATTAAACCAATTAACACCGTAAAATTATGAAAAAACTCTTTAACTCAAGGGGTGTGTGCGTATGCACGTTAAAATTAAGCTTGAAGATGAAACTTACCGTGCTTCTTACGATAATATCCTTGTTTCAAATACAGGCCAATACGTATTCCCAATCCAAAAAAATATCGCTTGATATGCCCGATGCTACGGTGCAAGAGGTCATTCAAGAGATAGAACAGCTCAGTGACTATAAGTTTCTGCTAAACAGAAAAGACGTTGACCTTTATCGGGAAGTATCGATAAAAGTAAAGAAGAAGTTGATTTCTACTATTTTGAACGAACTCTTTGAGGGGACCAATATTCGATTTGAGGTCTTGCACAAGCAGATTATTCTAAAAAAAGCCAAAATCCCCATAAAAAAACCGGTCGTACTTCCCTTAACGGGACAGTCCTTGCCGGTTATAGATCAGTTTTCGGTTTCGGGAATGGTTACCGATGAAGACGGAAACCCGCTACCGGGGGCAAATATTGTAGAAAAAGGCACGACCAACGGGGTAACCGCTGATTTTGATGGTAATTTCTCGATTGAATTGGCCGATGAAAATGCCACCTTGGTGATTTCCTATATCGGTTTCTCTACAATGGAGGTGTCGGCCGAAGGGCAGGCGAACATCAACGTACAATTAAAAGAGAGCGCCGCCGGCTTGGAAGAAGTGGTAGTAGTAGGTTACGGAACGCAAAAGAAAGTTACCCTTACCGGGGCCATTAGCAATTTAAAAGGCGAGGAAGTACTGAAATCACCAACAACCAACGTCAGTCAGGCCCTAGGGGGAAGAATGGCAGGGGTAACTACGGTTCAAAGAAGTGGTGAGCCGGGTGCCGATGATACCGTTATTAGAATCAGGGGCTCCAATACCTTAGGGGATAATTCCGCCTTGGTCGTTGTTGACGGTGTTCCCGGGCGTTCGTTGTCAAGGATCGACCCAAATTCCATAGAAAGCATCACGGTACTGAAAGATGTTTCCGCGGCAATCTATGGTTCTCAAGCGGCCAATGGGGTCATATTGGTCAAAACAAAAAGGGGTAGATTGGGCAAGCCGTCTTTGACCTTCAATTATAATCAGGGGTTTAATCAGCCAACAAGGATTCCTGAAATGGCCAACGGCTCCGAATATGCTAGATTGCAAAGTGAAATCGATATTTATGCCGGTCGATCGCCGCGTTATTCCGATGAAGAAATTGCCATGTTTTCTTCCAACTCTGACCCATGGCTTTACCCGAATACGGACTGGTTTGATGAAGTTTTAAAACCCTGGTCGGGTCAGAAAAATGTAAATGGTCAAATATCAGGTGGAGGTGAGTATGTCAACTATTTCATTTCCGGGGGATATAAGTTTCAAGACGCCTATTATCGCAATAGTGTAAGTAACTATAAACAATACGATTTCAGGACCAATATCGATGGGAAATTTTCCGATAATATTTCTTGGGGCGTAGACCTCTATGGAAGATTTGCCGATACAAATTCCCCTACACAGGGTTTTGGTGCCATATTTAGAACTACCACCGTGGGTAACCCGAACATTCCTGCAGTCTGGCCCGATGGTAGTCCCGGTCCCGACATCCTTGGAGGTCAAAACCCGGTAACCATAAGTACAGGTGCCGCGGGCTTCGATGAAACAAAAAACTACTCACTGAACAGTAGTTTTAAGTTGAATTTTAAAATTCCGTGGATCGAAGGGCTTTCACTTAACTTAAGCACGAATTTTGATAAATCCTTCGAAAACAGAAAACGCTTCGAAACACCATGGGAAGTAAATTCATGGGACCAAGTGAGTTATGATGCGAACGACAAGCCTATTCTAAATTCGGCCATGGTTCCGTTCAATGACCCGAGATTGACACAGTATAGTGCCGAGAAACAATCGCTCCTCACCAATGCCGTCATGAACTACGAGACAACCTTTAACGAGATACATAATATCAAACTTCTTGGTGGGGTTGAATCAAGGGAAGACAAAGGAGGCAATTTTAATGCCTTTAGGCGTCATTATGTTTCGAGTACCACCCCAGAATTGTTCGCGGGAGGGGACCAGGATAAGGACAATACCGGTGGGTCTTACGAAAGTGCAAGATTAAACTACTTCGGTAGGTTGAATTACAATTTTAAGGAGAAGTTGCTTTTTGAATTCGTATGGAGATACGATGGCTCCTATATTTTTCCCGAGGAAAACAGATTTGGCTTTTTTCCAGGGGTTTCCTTAGGATGGAGGATGTCGGAAGAGAAGTTTTGGAAAGAGAACCTGTCTTTTGTCGATGAGTTTAAAATAAGGACTTCCTACGGACAAACAGGAAACGACCGAATTGGCGAATGGCAGTATTTGGCTTCGTATGGCTATAGCGATTTTATCTACAATTTTGGGGTCAACGAATCGTACAAACTCCTATTTGAAGAAAGAATCCCAAATGAAAACGTTTCATGGGAAGTTGCCAATCAATTCGATATAGGTATAGAGTCGTATTTCTTAGATAAGAAACTCTACTTCGACTTGGCCTTTTTCGACTATAGAAGGTCCGATATATTATGGTGGAGGAATGCATCCGTACCCACTTCGGCGGGTATCAATTTACCTAGGGAGAATATCGGAAAGGTTACCAACCAAGGTTTCGACTTTAATTTGAGCTATCGTGGAAACATCAACGACTTGGGCTATAGCGTAGGCCTAAACGGAGGATATGCAAAAAACAAGATCACCTTTTGGGATGAATCCCCGGGAAGACCTGAATGGCAGCAATCTACAGGGAAGCCTATTCCTACGGTTCCCGAAGATATAGACCAAGACCTATATTACGTGTCCGAAGGTATTTTTAACGACCAAGCTGAAGTAGATGCCACTCCGCATTGGGAAGGGGCACGACCTGGTGATATTATTTTCAAGGATGTGAATGAAGATGGGGTAATCAATGGCTTGGATAGGGTTAGGGACGAAAAAAATAACATCCCTCGTTTTTCAGGAGGCTTGAACTTGGCCTTGAATTACAAACAATTCGATTTTTCCATGCTTTTTCAAGGGGCTGCAGGTGCGGTCAGGTATATTTCTACCGAGTCTGGTCTGATCGGTAATTTCCTTAAGGATTACTACGATAACAGATGGACACCCGATAACCCAGATGCACCGGGCCCAAGGGCGCACAATAGGGACTCCGAATACTGGAGGAACAATAGGAATACCTACTTTCTTCGTAAATCGGACTATTTAAGACTTAAAACTTTAGAACTAGGATATAATTTACCACAGGACCTTTGCGATAAATTCGGAAGTAAGGGAACCAGATTGTACGTAAATGGGTATAACCTCTTGACCTATAGTCCTGACCTCAAGGATTTTGATCCTGAAAGTGACCAACGCAGCTTAAGCGGGGGCTCACAACCTTACCCTGTACAACGGGTTATTAATGGAGGAATTGAAATTAAATTTTAGAACTATGAAAATTAAACATATATATAGATATATAACGCTTGGCTTACTAGGTGTTATTCTGCTTACCTCTTGTGATAAGGATTTTCTTGACAGGAGTCCGAAGAATCAATTTGCCGAAGATGATGTTTGGAGCCAATTGCCGATGATGGAGCAATTTGTCAACGACATATATTGGAACGTAGGGCATAGTTTTGATCGTCCTATGATGTCGGTCTTTACCGATGAGACCATGTTCGATCCGGGATCGGACCAAGGCCACGGGAACGTTGTAAAATCATTGATTACGCCTAGTGATTACCTCGTATTCGATACTTGGTCCCGAACATCTAAAATGCGTTGGGAACATCATTACAAGTATATTCGCGCTTGCAACGTGTTCTTGGAACAAGTGGAGAATAACGAATATGAAGATCAGGAATTCAAGAACCGATTGATCGGAGAAGTACATTTTTTAAGGGCCTATCACTACCACAACCTGGTTTTCCAGTACGGAGGGGTACCATTGATTACAAAGTCTTATGAACTTACCGACGATTTTCTCTTGGCAAGGAACACTTTTGAAGAATGTATTGATTTTATTGTCGAAGAATGTGAAAAAGGCGCCGAATTATTGCCGGAAATGCATGAAGGGTCCAATTTGGGCAGGGCGACCAAAGGGGCGGCAATGTCCTTAAAATCAAGGGTGCTGCTTTATGCGGCCAGTGAACTGTACAATTCTGATGCCGCTTGGGCGCAGGGATATAGCAACCCCGAACTGGTTGGTTATGTAGGAGGATCCCAGACCGACAGGCTAAAACTGGCCAAGGATGCGGCCAAGGCCGTAATGGACATGGGAATTTATAGCTTGTATAAAGGAGAGCCGACCGAAAATGATTCCTTGGCCCGAAACTATGACGAGGTTTTTACATTAAAACAAACACAGGAAGATATCTTTATACGCAATTTTACCGAATCGGGTCAGATTTGGAGTTTGAACATAGGGGTACAAAACCTTCCGACCGGTTATAAGGGGTGGGGAAATATGGCTCCGATCAACGGAATGGTAGATGATTTTGAGATGGCAACGGGAGAGCAATTTGACTGGGATAACCCCGAACATCGCGCGGAACCCTATAAAAACAGAGATCCCCGTTTTTATGTCAACATATTTTTTGATGGGGCCCAATGGAGACAGAGGCCAGAAGACGTTGTGGCGGCCGACCCTTATGGTATTATCCAGACCGGAAGCTACGAGCAACCTGACGGAACTTGGGTAGGTGGATTAGATTCTTTCGATACCCCGGTTACCACCTGGAGCGGAACCCACACGGGCTATTATTTTAGGAAATTTCAAGATATCTCCATAGAAGCCCCTAAAGTGAGGACGACTACCCCATGGAGGTTTATCAGATATGCCGAGATACTATTGAACTATGCCGAAGCATGCGCCGAATTGGGCGAGTATGGCGAAGCAAGAACCTATACGAACATGCTTAGGAAAAGGGTAGGGATGCCTGATTTGACCCAAGTCGATGCCGATCTCGTCGATGCCGTACGACACGAGCGAAAAATTGAATTGATGGGCGAAGACCAACGCTTTTTTGACATCAGAAGGTGGATGATCGCCCCGGAAGTCATGCAAAATGCCTTTGGTGTAGACATCAAATACCACTTGAATGAGGAAAGACCTAGATATAACATTATTCAAGTCCAGGAACGCGAATGGAAAGACCGATTCTATTTTTTTCCGATCAAATTGGAAGAGTTGAACAAAAACGAGTTGTTAATACAAAACCCTTTGTATTGATGGTTTGAACCGCTCGCACGATAATGTGATAAGGTCATATTTCCAATGGGGGCTTAGTTTCCATAGAAGCTTTATCTATGGGATGTTTTTAGAATAAGTTGAGTGAGTTTAAATAGTGGATAATGGGGGCGAAGTTATAATCGCCCCCATTTTTTACATTAAGAACGATAGAAGAAATGGCTGGGAACGGGCTATGCTATTGAAGTATAGGGTAACAAACGTTTGTTATATTGTTTCAAATCGTTATGTTTTCTTTAGAAATTAGTAATTTCCAGTCTATTTTTTATAGATTTAGCATCTTGTTCGCCGTGTGATGAAAATGATAACAGAAGATAGTAGGCTCTTAAAAGGTATGAAAGAAGAAGATAACGCCTCTTTCAAGGCGGTATATGACAAATATGCCAAAGCCTTGTTCTTCTATGCCCATAACATAATTAAGGATAGGGCGGTCTGTGAAGATATTATCCAAGAGGTTTTTATATCACTCTGGTCAAAACGGAAATCGAATACGATAACTTCGTTGAAACCCTATCTTTTTCAAGCCGTAAAATATCAAATTTTCAATCACTTCAGAAATAATAAGTTTTCGAAAGAAGATTTGACCCGTTTGAATATCATTGACGTGTCGATGAACGTTTCCCAGAAATTGGAGTATTCGGAACTTGACCAGATCATACGCGACTACGTGGCCAAATTGCCCAAAAGATGTCGTCATATTTTTGTTCTGAGTCGTTACCAACACAAATCGAATAAAGAAATCGCCGAGGAGCTGGAAATTTCCGTACAGGCCGTAAAAAACCAAATTTCAAAAGCTCTTGCCTTTCTTCGTAGTAATCTTCAGCTAGAGGATGCGGTTTTTCTTTGTCTTGTCCTTCTACATTAATACCGGTCTGATATTATTTACGGCACTGTATTTCAGCCTGTTCAGACTGCTTTTTTGGGTTACTCTGTTTGAGGATTCCCTAATTCTTGCCGGTTAATTTTATTAAATTTTGAAAAAAACGACCATCTGACGTGTACTATCGTATGAGTTTGGGTACTTAATAATGACACCCCCTTTTTAATCGAGTTAAAATGAATGCAAAAAGTGCCAAAAAACTTTTCAAGAAATACGTGAACAATGAATGCTCGCCCCAAGAGATAGAATTGCTCGAACGTTTTCTTGAATCGTACCAAGATAAAGATGCCCTCTTATCCGAATTTAGTTTCGATAACGGAACGAAGCAGGAACTTTGGCAAAAGATAAGTGGCACGACCAAGCCACAAAAGGTAAAGAGATCTTATTTCAATCACTTTGTGTTCAAATACGCGGCTGTGTTTATTGCTTTGGTAGGGTCAATAGTCTTCTTTAAATTTTTAAGGTCGGATACCATTGAGCAACCGACGTTAATTGTAGAAGACAACGCTATCGTATTAAAGACCGCCAACGATCAGATTCGTGAAATCGTTACAGGGAAGGAGGGTATCATTACCGATGCCGAAGGAAACGTTCTGGCATCGCAATCCGATGACCGAATGGAATATCGGGCCAAATCGACTACCGAACTGGTGTACAATGAAATTATTGTTCCTAAAGGAAAAAGGTTCGAGCTAATGCTTTCCGATGGTACTTTGGTTCATTTAAATGCCGATACATCCCTAAAATATCCGGTCAGCTTTATAGCAGGTCAAGACCGAAAGGTTTTTTTAAATGGGGAGGCCTACTTTGAAGTAGCCAAAGACCCCGACCATAAATTTACCGTAGTGGCCAAAGATATGGACGTCCAAGTCTTGGGCACCCATTTTAACGTAAGCTCTTATACCGATGAAGAAAATTATACCGTACTGGCCGAGGGCAGTGTGGCCATCAATGACAAGCGCAATGATGGGGGCGGTGGGGGGCCAAGCATCCTAAAACCGGGTCAGAAAGCGGCTATGGCAGAAGATGCATTGGTCATTAGTGAGGTCGATATCAACGATTACCTGAACTGGCGAAATGGGGATTTAACCTTTAACAATGAGCCCTTCAAAGATATTATAAAAAAGATAGAGCGTCGCTATGGCGTGCGTATTGAAAATGGGTATACCGAATTGGAATCGGTACGGTTCAGGGGAGCTTTTAAGAATGAGAGCATTCAAGATTTACTGGATACCTTTAAAGAAAGTGCAGAGTTCGATTACGAGATAGCCAATAACCAAATACGAATTAAAAAACCCGTGTAATTATGAAGTGACCAAAAACTTAAAAAAATCGGGGAACGCGGCCACGTCCCCCGAATAAGAGTGATTTTAATCCAAGTAAAAACAAATCAAAATCCTTTAAAAATATGGAAAAAAAACCATTGTTTTTCATTCTTATGAAAAACATTCTTAACAAGAATCGTACAGTGAAAATCTCCGTTCTAATGTTTGCTTTGGCTTTGTTCAATCTTCACGCGAATTCCTATTCGCAAAACAAGAAGGTTTCTATAGAGGCCAATAACGAAACTATTGAAAGTGTACTGAAAAAAATAGAGAACCAAAGCCAGTTCCGTTTCTTTTATAAGACCGGACAACTTAACGTGTCTAAAAGGGTGACGCTCAGTATAGAAAAGACCCCGATAAAAGAAGTGTTGCAAATGGTTTTTGGGGATGGTGTCACATACACCATGGTAAAAAATCAGATTGTTCTTAAAAGTAAACGGCCTGATAATCCCATCGAAAATCCACTCCGTAAAAGTAAAATCGATCAAGAGCAACGAGTGGTTACCGGTGTCATTACCGATGAAATGGGTGTGCCCTTGGCGGGCGCAAATGTGGTAGAAAAAGGTACGACCAACGGAGTTACGGCCGACTTTGATGGGAACTTTAGTCTTGAACTGAGCTCCGATGATGCCGTTTTGGTAATTTCCTATATAGGTTTTGCTACAAAAGAGATTCCTGTTGCCGGACAGTCCACTTTTAACATTCAATTAGTGGAAAGCGCCGCTGGCCTAGAAGAGGTCGTGGTAGTCGGTTTCGGTACACAAAAGAAGGTGAACGTTATCGGTTCGGTGTCCCAAGTGTCCTCCAAGGACATTGAGAACAGGCCCGTTACCCAAGTTTCACAAGCCATTACCGGTCAGATGCCCGGAGTTACCGTGGTACAGAGATCGGGCAGGCCAGGTCAAAGCGGTGGTAATATCAGTGTAAGGGGAGTAGGTTCTTTTGGGGCAACACCCGATGCACTGGTCTTAATTGATGGGATAGCGGGTAGTATGAACGACATCAACCCCGATGATATCAAATCCATTTCCGTTCTTAAAGATGCCTCTTCCGCAGCTATATATGGTGCACGTTCAGCAAATGGTGTTATTTTGATTACCACAAAATCGGGTAGCGAGAACAAATTTTCTGTCAATTACAATAGCTATGTCGGTTTTAACGCAGCAACCGAACTTCCTAAATTTGTAAATTCTTGGGAATATGCCGAAATGTATAATATTGCTTCTGGAAGCAACAGTTTTACTGCAGAGGATATTGCCAAGTACAAGGCGCAAGACGATCCCGATAATTATCCCAATACTAAATTTCTTGAAGACCTATTTTCTAAAAATGGGGTTCAAACTTCGCATACCCTTACCCTTAACGGAGGTGATGAAAAGAATAAATACTACGTCTCTGCAGGTATTCTCGAACAGGATGGAATCATCCCGAAAAATAGCTTCAGCCGGTATAATTTCCGTATGAACTTGCAGAATAAATTGGGCGATAAGTTTGAATTGAGCACGCGTTTTTTTGGTTCTGTGGAAAAAAGGGAAGAACCACAGGTAACTGGAAATAAAGGACCGGGATACCAAAGTGAAGCGAATAGGGCTACGGATGCCACAAATAATGCAGGTAGTTTTATGAGCCAATTGGTTTCGAATGCCGTGAGATATCCGGCCATTGAACTCGGGCAAGATTCCCAGGGTAATTTCGGTATCGGACCTGAAAGTGGCGGTACGCCCGTAGCATGGTTGGCCTCTGATTCATATTTGGAAAACCCGCGGACAAAGGCGGGCGTAAACGTAAAGTTGGATTACAAGCCGAACGACAATTTGGTGTTTTCGGCCATTGGGGGATATAACTTCACTTTGCATGAGGAACGCTCGTACTATGCATCACAACGTTTGGACGAGAATATATTTTTAGGACAGTCTTATCTCAATCAGTACAGCAATAAGGAAATCTACAAGACCTTACAGCTTACGGGTGAATGGTCTAAAGAGGTTGGGGTACACGATTTTAGCTTTTTGGGAGGATATTCTTTTGAAAACGAGGAATTTTCCTTTTTCAACGGATACCGTCAGAATTTTGCAAGCAACGATTATACCGTTCTTGACTTGGGTAGTGCCGAAAATCAACAATCGTCAGGCTTTGATGCGGAATGGGCCTTGCAATCGTTTTTCTCCCGTTTGAAATATAGTTTTGATGAACGCTATCTCTTTGAGGCCACCCTTCGTTACGATGGGTCGTCTAGATTCCCAAAAAACAATAAATACGCGGTTTTCCCTGCTGCAGCCTTGGGCTGGAGGGCTTCCCAAGAGTCTTTTTTACAAGATGTATCTTGGTTGTCGAACTTGAAGTTTAAAGCTTCTTGGGGTATTCTAGGAAACCAAAATATCGGAAATTATCCCTATCAAACCGTTTTGGCCTCGGGTCGTGATTACGCGCTTGGAGGGGGACTTTCAACTGGGGCGGCATACTCTACCTATAGGGATGCCAATATCAAATGGGAATCTACCGAAACTACCGATGTCGGTGTTGAAACGGGCTTTTTCGATGGAAAACTGACCTTCAATGCCACCTATTTTAGAAGAAATACCACAGATGTGCTTTTCAAGCCGTCGTCAAGTGTGTCTTCTGTACTTGGGGTGGGTATCAGTGAAACCAATACCGGTGCCGTAAAGAACACAGGATGGGAATTCGATATGGGTTATCGTGACACAAAAGGAGACTTTAGCTATTCGATAAACGGAAACTTTTCGGTGATAGATAACGAGGTAGTAACCTTAGGCCTGGGTAATGTAGAACAACCCAATGGTTACGTGGGTAACGGCTCTGACCTCTTTGTTGGTTTTCCTATGCAAATGTACTATGGTTATAAGACCGACGGGGTATTCTTGAATGATGGGGAAATAGCAAATTGGCCCGATCAATCGGCGGTAAATCCGACCTCTCAGGCGGGTGATTTTAGATATAAGGATATTAGTGGACCCGATGGCGTACCCGATGGAAAGGTCGACCCTACCTATGACCGGACGTATTTGGGAAGTCGTATTCCTAAATATACCTATGGGGCAAATATCAACCTGAACTATAAGAATTTCGACTTTTCCGTTTTTCTTCAGGGCGTTGGGGGCGTAAAAGGACAATTGACCAATTATGCGGGTTATGCCTTCTTTAATCTTGGAAATATTCAGCAATGGCAGATGGATGGTCGGTTTGACCCGAACAATCCGGTGCGTTACCCTGATTATCCGAGACTGGAGGTGGTTACCAATAGTGGGACACCGAACACGACCACTTCTGATTTCTGGGTGATAAACGCAGGTTACCTTCGGGTTAAAAACGTTCAGTTCGGCTATAATTTCCCTAATCCGGTAACCGACCTTATCGGTATTGATAACCTTAGGGTCTATGTAGGGGCCGAGAATTTACATTCTTTCAACTCTTACAGGGACGGATGGGATCCTGAAATTAATTCGGCAGGAGGCTATTACCCTATTTTAACGACCTACACCTTTGGTTTAAACTTAAAATTTTAGAACATGACAAACTTTTTATATACACATAGAACTCGCATATCAGGTTTTGGCAGGTTTGTTGTTTTGGCAATGGTATTGCTAATGGTTTCGGCCTGTGACAAACAATTGGAGCAATTTCCGAGCAACGCCTTTGCAAAAGATAATTTTTGGACTTCGGAATCGAATGCCAATATAGCCCTTACGGGTGCCTATCGCGGCGCTATTGAATACGGTACGCAGGTAGTGCCATCAGACTGGTGGACCTACTGTGGAATTGTTTTTATGGAGTTCGCAACCGATAATGCATATGACCGTAGAGGGGATAATTCAACGCAAAATAGATTGACCAATGGTACGCTTTTACCGAACAATAATGTGGTAAACGGGTACTGGAAAGGCTCGTATAAGCGTATAGCGATTTGCAACGATTTTCTTGAAAACATAGACAACGTACCTATGGATCAAGCGCAAATCGATAGAATGGCGGCCGAAGTACGTTTTCTTCGTGCAGCGACCTATTTTTATATCACCCAGTTCTGGGGTAGTTCGCCCTTGGTTACCAGCACTTTAACACCTGAAGAGGCCAATAACGTAGATAAGGCCACCAAGGCGGAATTGGTGTCTTTTGTAATCAGTGAACTCAAGGCCGCAGCAGAAGATTTACCGTCTTTTGGTGAACTCACCGGTTCAGAGGCGGGGCGTGCGAGCAAACAGGCAGCTTTAGCTTTTTTGGGAAGAATGTATCTGGGCGAAAAGAATTTTATCGAAGCCTCTAAAGTGTACAAAGAAATCATCGACATGGGGGAAAATACCATCGATCCCGACTATGCTTCCCTTTTTACTCCGGTGAATGAGGCCAGTAGCGAGAACATTTTCAGTACCCAATATTTTGGAGGACAAGCGGGTAACGCCTTGCCACAACATGCCTATCCGGCAGTAGCTTCGGGATGGCATATTGTAAACCCCTTGGGAAGTTTGGCCGATGCCTATGGTTTTGATGACGGAACCCCTTTGTCTTATGATGACCCCAAGTTTGATTATGACGATATGGGGGCGAATCGCGATCCGCGTTTTCGATATAACCTTCTTTGGGACGGTTCTTCATTTGGGGATAAAATCTATGATTGCCACCCAGACCATAGTGAATCACTCGATCAGTTGACCTATTCAAAACAAGCCACGAGAACCGGCTACGGACTTCGAAAGTTTTTTGATGAATCGTTCAGCGGTAACCTTCAATCCGATTATGGCGGGAACATTCCTATTATCAGATATGCCGAGGTATTGTTGAGCTACCTGGAAGCCGAACTCGAGGCAGGCAACCCTATTACACAACAATTGTTGGATGAGACGATTAATAAAGTGCGTGGGAGGGCTTCGGTAGGACTTCCTCCTATAACCGAGACCGATGCCGCTGCCCTTCGTCCTATTTTGAGAAATGAAAGAAGGATCGAATTGGCATTTGAAGGCCAACGTCTATGGGATATTTTTAGATGGGGTATTGGTGACGAGGTTCTGGTAGGTGATTTCTGGGGCGCTCCTTTTCCCGATTCTACCCTGTATCCAACCACATCAAAGAAACTCGATCCGCAGTCTAGGTGGTATGTTACTTCAAAGGACTTTAGAGTTGGAATAGATGATGTTTGGCCTATACCGGAATCTGAGGTGAACGTTAATCCTAAATTAGGCAACTAAACATGACGATAAAAAGAAGAAAGTTTATACAAAACCTAGGACTTGCCGTGCCCATGCTGGCAAGTCCTTTAAATCCCATTCTTGCAAAAGAAATGGCTTTTACCAACGAAATGCCACCTCGGAGTGATAGCTCTTCTTTTTTGGTAGATTTCACCAAGCTGAACGAGAGGGTCTGGATCGGTAGTTCTTTCTGGGCCGTACCTATGGAAGATTGGGAAATTAAGAACCGCCGTCTTGAATTTTCAGGAGCGGAAACCCAATCAAGGCTCCATGTACTGACCCATGTACTTGGTGATGGCGAAGGTGATTTTGCCATTTCGGGAAACTTGGGTTTGTTGGAAAACAAAGGCAATAAAGGAGGTGTCGGTTTTGCCATAGGGATTAAAGACCATACCGACCCCGATAGTGTAAAGGCCGCCTGTTATTTTGGAAAAGGTATTTCCGTCGGGGCAACCTTGGAAGGTAAGGCCTACATCGAAGACAAAGTGGAAATACTGCCCACTGGCTTCAATTTCGATAATTTCTCACTAGAGCTCAAAGGAAAGCATACGGCCGGTTCTACGGAACTGACCCTTCTACTTACCGATGCCAACGGAAAGACAAAGCGTTTGCAACATCCTGTAAAAGGGAAGCTGAACGGTTTGATCGCCTTGGAAAACAAGGGGAAACAAAAAAAGGAAAGCACCTTTTGGTGGGGCGGGATGCAATTGTCGGGCACAAAGATCCAACATAGGCCCGAACAGAGTTTTGGTCCCATTTTATGGGCCATGTACACGCTCTCAAGGGGTAAGTTGAAGCTTACGGCCCAACTTCCTCCTATAGGGGCCAAAGATTCACAAAAGGTAGAACTTCAGTTTTTAAGGAAGGGAAAATGGGTAAAAGAGGCGAAAGGCCAGGTAGACCCGGTTTCCTTTACCTCCATTTTTACTATTGACGCTTGGGATGCTTCCGAAGATATCAAGTACCGTTTGCGGTATAGTTTAGATAAAGAACGACATAGTTATGAAGGGGTCATACGTAAAGAACCCTTTGACAGGTCCTTGGTTTTTGGCGGACTCACTTGTCAGCATGCTATGGGCTTCCCGTATCGTCCGCTCGTTGAAAATCTTGAGAAGTCGAACCCCGATATACTTTATTTTTCAGGGGACCAGTTATATGAAGGTAACGGAGGTTATCCCATAAAAAGACAACCCGAGGATAAGGCCATCTTGAATTATTTGGGCAAATGGTATATGTTCGGCTGGGCCTTTGGCGAAGTGCTGAGGGATAGACCTAGTATCTGTACCCCTGATGATCACGATGTCTATCAAGGTAACCTCTGGGGAGAAGGAGGCGAGGGAATCTCATTTGAAGATTGGGAAAATGTACGTGATGCCCATGGAGGTCTTGTACAAACGCCCAACTTTGTCAATGTAGTGAACAAGACCCAATGTGGTCATATGCCGGATGCCTATGATCGGACACCGATGAAATCGAATATCAGTACATGGTATACCCATTTGGTCTATGGTAAGGTAAGTTTTGCCATTGTCAGTGACCGACTCTTTAAATCGGGGCCCGAAATGGTGAGGCCGGGTAAGGGGAGGATCGATCACCTTACCGAACCGGCCAAGCCCGGGGAACTGGAGGGGGATGAACTGACCTTTGTAGGACAACGACAACTCGATTTCTTAAACGATTGGGTAGCGGACTGGAAAGGGGCCAATATGAAAGTGTTGCTCAGCCAGACCTTGTTTTCGAATGTGGGAACACATCACGGACCCAAAAAACAGTTTCTATTCGGAGACCTCGATTCGGGCGGGTGGCCGAAATCAAAAAGGGACAAAGTAATTGAGACCATTAGAAAAGCCTGTGCCTTTCATATTAATGGAGACCAGCATTTGCCTTTTGTGGTACAATACAGTATAGATGAGCCTAGGGATGGGGGATGGACCTTTTGTACACCGGCCATTTCCACAGGATACCCAAGGTGGGGACAACCCGATTCGGTAAACGTTCCCTTTACGGATCGCCCCGAACACGGTTTGCCGAATACAGGCTGCTACCGCGATGGTTTTGGTAATGATAACTATATTTATGCGGTCGGAAATCCAACCGATGATTTTGATGAAGAGACCGATCGCTACAAAAGGGCACAAAAGAAGTCATCGGGCTATGGTATCGTTACTTTTGATACCATGGAACGGACCATAAAAATGGAAGCCATTCGCTTTTTGGCCGATTTGGAACGTACTTCCGAGGCAAATACCTTCCCAGGATGGCCCTTGACCATTCAACAAACTGATAATGATGGTCGACGTCCCGTTGGGTATCTTCCTAAATTGAAAATGGCCATCGCCGATCAAGTCGTGAAGGTCATTAATGAAGACACTAAAGAATTGGTGCACGCCATGAGGGTAAAAGGTGATACCTATGTCCCTTCAGTTTATCAATTGGGCAAATACACTATAGTCATAGGAGAAGGAGACACGAAAAAAACCATAAGTGGTATAGAAATAACTATTGATTCTAGAAAGGTGATTTCTGTATAGGTGAAAAGCTATAAATTTGAGTGTAAATTAATTTATAAATACAAAACGATTCATGACAAGTTTAAGGAATTATTTTTTGAATGGCGCCATCCTGTTACTGGTGTTGTCGGGCTGTAAGTCCAAAGAGGAAAAAACGGTCGTAAAGGACGATAGTCCCAAGCAACCCAATATTGTCTTCATTTATATGGATGATTTGGGATATGGCGACCTAAGTGCATATGGCGCCACTGAATTGAGCACGCCCAATATCGATGCCTTGGCAGAGGGCGGTGTGCAGTTCACCAACGGTTATGCCACCTCGGCTACCTGTACGCCAAGTCGCTATGCCATACTCACCGGACGCTATCCTTGGAGGAACAAAGATGCCAAAATACTTCCGGGCACGGCTCCTTTGATTATCAGTACCGATCAACTGACCGTTCCGAAAATGCTTAAGGAAAAAGGCTATACTACGGGTATCGTAGGTAAATGGCATTTAGGTCTGGGAAGCGGAAACGTAAACTGGAACGAAAGGGTTTCCCCTGGTCCAAATGAGGTTGGTTTCGATTATTCCTATATTTTGGCGGCCACTCAAGACAGGGTGCCTACCGTTTATATTAAAGATGGCCATGTTGACGGTTTAGATCCCAACGACCCTATAGAAGTGAGCTACAAAGAAAATTTTGAAGGAGAACCTACAGGATTGGAAAACCCGGAATTGACTACAATGAAATGGCATCACGGTCATAACAACAGCATTGTGAACGGTATTCCACGTATCGGATATATGAAAGGTGGGGAAGCGGCAAAATGGAGCGATGTAGATATGGCCGACCACTTTTTGGCCAAGGCCCAAGCCTATGTTAAAGATCATAAAGACGAGCCCTTCTTTTTATACTACGCTTTGCAACAACCTCACGTACCGCGCACGCCACATCCACGATTCGCAGGAAAGTCGGGAATGGGTCCACGTGGCGATGTTATTCTTGAAGCGGATTGGGTTGTTGGTGAATTCATGAAGACCTTAGAGGAACAAGGTCTTTTAGAGAATACCTTAATCGTATTTTCCAGTGATAATGGCCCTGTGGTAAATGATGGCTACTATGATGATGCGGTAGAGAAGCTAGGAAACCACAAACCATCAGGTCCTTTGCGTGGTGGAAAATACAGCTTGTTCGACGCAGGTACACGCGTACCTTTTATTACATATTGGAAAGGCAAGATCGCTCCGGCCAAATCGGAGGCCTTGGTATGTCAGGTAGATTTACTTACCTCAATGGCCGCTTTGGTAGGTAGTGATAAAAAAGGCGAGGATAGCGAAAACTTTTTGGACGTCCTAATGGGGAAAAGCGACCAAGGTAGAACAGAATTGGTTTTAGAGGCGGGTTCAAGAACGGCTTTTAGAAAAGGGGACTGGGCCATGATCCCTCCTTATAAAGGTGCTGCCATAAACAAGCAGGTGAATATAGAATTGGGTAATGATAGTGAATATCAACTGTACAACCTTAAGGATGATATTGGCCAAACCAAGAACTTGGCCAAGGAAAACCCTGAAAAACTTCAGGAAATGATTCAAGGTTTTGAAGCCATAAGGGGAAAGAATGACGTTGAGATCAAAGAACTGGAGTTGAAATAATCGATTCTTAAACGGTCTTGTCTTTCGTGATTTTTATCGAAGGATACCTCACAGTTCACCCATAACCTGAGTTCGATTAATAATATTTGATTATTAGACAGCAAAAAAGATAGATTTTCAGTAAATTAAAGTGTTGAAATTCAATTTTTTAATCTAAAAATCTATCTATGATAATTTACTCTAAAGTTAGAAATTTTCTGTTTAGTCGATGAATTTTGTAAGGAATATGCTGAAGTAGTGGATAAAGCCCTTATTGGGAATAAAGCAAAGCGTCCTTCGATAATGTCTCAAAGTGAAATAATCACACTAGCAATTATTTTCCAATTAAGGGGTTTAGAACCTTTAAACACTTCTATGTAAAGACTCATATGAAAAATGATTTTCCTGCCACAGTTTCCTATAATAGATTTACAGAACTAATGCAAGAGAACTTAATGGCTATGACTTTGTTTTTAAAAACCTGCTGTTTGGGTGATTGCTCTGGAATATCATTTATTGACTCTACTCCTGTAAGGGTCCGCAAGAATAAACGAATACACAATCATAAAGTCTTTAAGGGTATTGCTACTACTGGTAGGTCTACCATGGGTTGGTTTCACGGTTTTAAGTTGCACATTATCATAAATGGCAAAGGGGAGATTTTAAACTTCACAATTACACAGGCTAACGTAGACGATAGGGAGCCATTAAAGAAAGAGCGGTTTCTAGACAAAATTTACGGGAAGTTATTCGCCGACAAAGGCTACATAGGAAAAGATTTAATGCAGATGCTCTTTGTTGATGGCGTACACCTAATCACATCGGTTAGAAACAACATGAAGAATTCACTAATGACCATGAGTGATAAAATTTTACTTAGAAAACGTTCCGTAATAGAGACCGTCAATGATGAACTCAAAAATATCTGCCAAATAGAACATTCAAGACATAGAAGCTTTGGTAATTTCTTGGTAAATATTATCGCAGGGCTTATTGCATATAGCTTCCTGCCAAAAAAACCAAGTATCAAATTTCAAACCATAAAAACTAATCAAACAACTTTGTTTTAATCGAACTCAGGTTTATAGTAATTTGGTTTTACGACAAACTTCACTACTGCGGTTTGACCAAATCCAATATCAATATGAGAAATTAATATCAACGCATAACTAAACTAGAGCAAGTTAATTTATGACTTGAGATTTTGTTTGTTGATAGACTGTATTTTGCTTTGATTTTTTCCAACTTCTCACAATAACCTTGCTCAGCAAGCCAAATATCACCTCTATAAATCCGTTTAGGACCTGAGTCTCTATATTTTTGAATGATGATATTTATATCCTCAGTAAACTCTTTGGCATAATATTCATCTTCTCCATTTGGTTCGTCCCAGTGTAGTTCAAACCTTGTAAGCACTTCTCCTAACTCCATAGAGCACCTTTTTTCTTTTATTTTTGCTCCTCCGCTTGCTGTAAGAATGTACATTCGCCATTTTAATGGATGATCTTTTATTTTTTCGCAAGCATTTATTAAATCTAAAAACATTTGATCACAATCAGGTATACTCCAACTTGATAAGGTAGTAAAATATGAATCTACCATTTCTCTTTTCCAAGACGTTTCTTCCCAGTATGTTAGAGGTGAACGTCTTAATTTTTCGCTTGTTACTTCTGATATAGCTTCGGGAGTTTCAGTAAGATAATCTGATGCGGTGATCATCCTAACATCCAATATAGAACCTGTCTTCCAATCATCAGAGTTTTCAATTATCTTGACAACTGTTTCGCCAAGTTCTTGTCTCAAAATTTTTAATGTTTCTGAAATAGAGAATAAACTAAAAACATTGAACGAACACATAGGTTCTGAATAACCTGGTTCAAAGTGGATTCTAAATGAAACGCTAATCTCTCTAGGTAAATGATGGGCTTTCAAAAATGTTTTATTTGCTACACAAACTTTCAATTGGTTTTTTGACATTAATTTCAGACACCAACTTGCCGTAGATGGGGCTTCTATGACTTTCAAATTTAATTCTGTCACTACACCTATTTCGGCTGCAGCACCGCCTTTTAAAGACCAAAGAATATCAGGATGAGAATGTTCATTTACGACTAATGTCTCTCCGCTCCAAAGAACTATTTTAGCACTTTCTACATGTTGACACCCAAGACCATACTTTTTACTAAGTATAAAGTCCCAACCTGCTGTAGTAAAATGTCCCCCAGCATGTACGTCAAAACAATCACCATGAGGAAGAGCTTTATTGTTTTGATGAAGTAGGTATATTATTTTCCCTAAAATACATCCTGGCTGAAGAGAGATGATGTTTTCATTTAAATCACAGTTATCCATCATAGATAAATTTATCATTATACCGTCACAAGAAGCGCCATTAAAATATCCATGTCCGCCAGATCTAACAGAAACCGAAGTATTCTCATAAATTTCTAATGATGTTAATAAAGACAATACTCTGGCTACTCCCCAATCGCTACAAGGTGATACTACAATTTGAGGAATTATTGCTGCGCGATTATGCATTTGAGAATACGTGGGGAAGTATTCTCCCTTAGTTTCTTCATATTTGATTCCTACTTTGTCAAGCTCCTTTTTTAGGAGTATTATCTTTTTATTATTTGAGGTGTTTTTCATTTGGATGTTTATTGTTAAGTTAAATGTTAAAGCCCTGTAATTTGGTTGCAGATATAATATATAGAGTGGTATTAATGAAGCGATAAAAATTCCTATAGCAATATTATTTATTTGTCTTAAAAGCAATCGCGTCTATCTCAACCTGCATAGCGTCTAGAGCTAACCTTGGGACGGGGATTAATGTGCTAGCAGGGTAAATTTTATTTGTCCAAAATTCACTCATTTCTTCACTCCAAATTTTTAATTTTTCTTCATTATGATTAACAATCAGTACGGTAATTTTAACAATGTTTTCAGGTTCTAGGTTATATTCGTCTAGTACAATTTTAATATTTTTTAGAGTAAATTGTAATTGAGTTCTAAAGTCACTTGAAAGGGTATGATCTAAATCTTGATCACCACCTTGTCCAGAAATGAAAATGTATTCACCATTGGAAGGCGATTTTACAGAATGACAAAAACCATAAGGTGTTGGATCAAATAGTTGTTTTGGGTTTGTGTGTGTTTGGTCCATAATAATTGTTGATAACATTATTAAATGAATGCTTAAAATTAATGTTTTACAAGTGTATATCTGCACCCCTATTCCCCAATGGCCACAAGGTTTATGTACCACTACCCATACAGGCTCGTAACTTTTCAACCCTAGCTTTTTCTTTATCACCTTGGTAGAAAATCTTTTCTTAGTAACACTCATCAGAAACATAGTCTTATACCATACAAAAATGAAAGATTAGAACTCTACATAATCGTACCACTAAGCAACGAAGTCCGAGAACAACACTTCTTGCACTCATAACTCCAACGGCTCTTTTTCCAATAATACTCAGTATGGGAGAACTGAGAGAAGAAACATATACCTTATCTCCACTCTTGCTTAAAATGATTCCTCGCTATCAAAATGAGCGGTAAAACTAAAGATATTCATTAGTTTATTTTTTTATACAATTTAGTATTGTGCACTTGAATTGTTATAAGTAAATTTAAAGAAGCATTAAGAGAAATAATATACCTATAAATAACGATTTTTGAATAGTGATTTATAAGGGTAACATATTGTGGTTTATCCTTGTTTTTTTACTTTATAACCTGAGTTCGATTAATAATATTTGATTATTAGACAGCAAAAAAGATAGATTTTTAGTAAATTAAAGTGTTGAAAATCAATTTTTTAATCTAAAAATCTATCTATGATAATTTACTCTAAAGTTAGAAATTTTCTGTTTAGTCGATGAATTTTGTAAGGAATATGCTGAAGTAGTGGATAAAGCCCTTATTGGGAATAAAGCAAAGCGTCCTTCGATAATGTCTCAAAGTGAAATAATCACACTAGCAATTATTTTCCAATTAAGTGGGTTTAGAACCTTTAAACACTTCTATGTTTTCTATGTAAAGACTCATATGAAAAATGATTTTCCTGCCACAGTTTCCTATAATAGATTTACAGAACTAATGCAAGAGAACTTAATGGCTATGACTTTGTTTTTAAAAACCTGCTGTTTGGGTGATTGCTCTGGAATATCATTTATTGACTCTACTCCTGTAAGGGTCCGCAAGAATAAACGAATACACAATCATAAAGTCTTTAAGGGTATTGCTACTACTGGTAGGTCTACCATGGGTTGGTTTCACGGTTTTAAGTTGCACATTATCATAAATGACAAAGGGGAGATTTTAAACTTCACAATTACACAGGCTAACGTAGACGATAGGGAGCCATTAAAGAAAGAGCGGTTTCTAGACAAAATTTACGGGAAGTTATTCGCCGACAAAGGCTACATAGGAAAAGATTTAATGCAGATGCTCTTTGTTGATGGCGTACACCTAATCACATCGGTTAGAAACAACATGAAGAATTCACTAATGACCATGAGTGATAAAATTTTACTTAGAAAACGTTCCGTAATAGAGACCGTCAATGATGAACTCAAAAACATCTGCCAAATAGAACATTCAAGACATAGAAGCTTTGGTAATTTCTTGGTAAATATTATCGCAGGGCTTATTGCATATAGCTTCCTGCCAAAAAACCAAGTATCAAATTTCAAACCATAAAAACTAATCAAACAACTTTGTTTTAATCGAACTCAGGTCCATAATACATACCGTTCCTAGTGTAGAAGCTGTTCTTTTTCAGTATTTTGTACTAGGAACGGTTTTTTGTTATCCAAAAAAAATCGATATTTGCCCCATCATGAAGTTATAGAAATTATGTTTCGTATAGATGTCGTTAGGCCTTTGTCCTAAATTAATCGAACCTTCTTCGTTCGGTTTTGACATGTCTTCCTTTTTTCAACATAATTTCTTTTCAAATGCCACATATAAATAGAATTACCTTAAAAAGACTGTTTCAGCACTTTATCGTTGCCGTTACGGGCAAAGAAACAGAGTTTACTTCCGGAAGCATCCGTAAGGCCATTTTTATGCTTTCCATCCCCATGATCTTGGAGATGATGATGGAGTCTATTTTCGCCATTGTAGATATTGCCTATGTTTCACAGGTAAGTGTAAATGCCGTCGCCACCATTGGTCTGACCGAATCGGTAGTGACCTTGGTCTATGCCGTTGCCATAGGACTTAGCATGGCGGCAACGGCCATAGTAGCCCGAAGAATAGGGGCGAAGGATGTAAAGGGCGCCCAAGAAGCGGCGGTGCAGGCCATAGCCTTGGGTGTCTTGGTTTCGCTTATAGTCGGGGTACTAGGGTTTATATATGCCAAGGATATTCTGGCCTTAATGGGGGCGGAACCCGACTTGATAGCCGAAGGCTCCGGTTATACGAAACTCTTGTTGGGCGGTAACATCACCATTTTGCTATTGTTCCTGATCAACGCCATATTCAGGGGGGCAGGCGATGCTTCCGTGGCCATGTGGGCCTTGGTGCTTTCCAATGGACTCAATATTATTCTAGACCCCGTATTTATTTTTGGTTGGGGGCCTATACCGGAGTATGGGGTCATGGGGGCGGCCATAGCTACCAATATTGGCAGGGGAGCGGCCGTTGTGTTTCAATTGGCGGTCTTGTTCTTTGGTTGGAGCCGAATACAGATCGGGTTTAAGGACATGGTAATCCGTTTTGGGGTAATGCTCAACCTTGTAAAGGTATCGCTCGGAGGTATCGCCCAATTCCTGATAGGTACATCCAGTTGGGTATTTCTCATGCGGATGATGTCGGAATTTGGCAGTGAGGTCTTGGCAGGCTACACTATAGCCATTAGGGTCATGCTGTTTACTTTGATGCCCTCTTGGGGGATGAGCAATGCAGCGGCAACCCTAGTGGGCCAAAACCTTGGGGCGAAACAGCCCGATCGCGCGGAAACCTCGGTTTGGAAGACGGGAAAATACAATGCCTGGTTTATGGGCATTGTTTCTTTGGTCTACCTCTTCTTTGCATATGATATCGTAGGTTGGTTCAATACGAATCCTGTAGTGGTTGAAAATGGCGGTCTATGCCTTCAGATTATAGCGGTGGGCTACGTGTTCTATGCCTATGGCATGGTCGTGACCCAAGCTTTTAACGGGGCAGGTGATACCGGTACACCGACCAAACTGAACCTTATTGCTTTTTGGTTGTTTCAGTTGCCTTTCGCCTATTTAACGGCCATTGCGTTTCAATGGGGGGCAATGGGCGTATTCGTCGCCATTACTGCCGCAGAGATACTATTGGCCGTCATCTCTATGGTGTGGTTTAAAAAAGGGAAGTGGAAAAAGGTCAGTGTCTAATCGGCTTTTTGTAACTTTATCCTTCTAAATTCTTGAAATTATGCAGCAGAAGAAAATAGGCCTCAATACGATATGTACCCATGTGGGCGAGGTGAAAGATGAACAGTTTAAAGGAGCGGTTTCCCCACTTTATATGAGTAGTTCGTATGCCTTTGAAGACGTTGATGTAAAACGATATCCCAGATATTTCAACACTCCCAACCAAGAGGCCCTGTGCAAGAAAATAGCGGCTTTGGAGCATACCCAAGCCGGTCTGATATTCGGTAGTGGCATGGCGGCCATTACTACCTCCTTAATGGCATTTTTAAGGGCAGGGGACCACGTGGTACTCCAGCAAGTGTTGTACGGAGGTACTTATAATTTAGTGGTGGAGGAATTCGATAAATTTGGTATCGAATATTCCTTTACCCATGGATGGGCCCCTGAAGACTTCGAGAAAAAGATCCGATCGAATACCAAGGTGATATATATAGAAACGCCTTCCAATCCACTTTTGACCATAACCGATTTGGATGCCATCGGGAAGTTGGCCAAAAAACACGGACTCATCTCTATGATCGATAATACTTTCGCAAGTCCGGTAAACCAAAACCCTATAGACTTCGGTATTGACGTGGTCATTCATAGTGCTACAAAGTATATGGGAGGCCATTCGGATATTTTGGCGGGAGCAGTGGCTTCCTCCGAAGAAAATATCAATCGAATTTTCGCTTTGGCGAAGAACTTTGGCGGAAGCCTTAGTGATTATACGGTCTGGCTGCTCGAAAGAAGCTTGAAGACCATGGGATTGCGTGTAAAGGCCCAAAACGCCAACGCCCAGCATATGGCCGAATACCTGTTCGGGCACAAAGCGGTTACCCGGGTCTATTACCCAGGCTTAAAGAGCCATCCCGATCACGAATTGGCCAAATCGCAAATGAACGGTTTTGGGGGCATGCTGTCCTTTGAATTACATGAAGATTACGATGCTACCCAGTTTCAAAAAGAACTACAATTGATAAAGCCTTCCATGAGTTTGGCAGGTGTAGAGAGCACCATGCTTTCGCCAACCAAGACCTCTCATGCCCTTTTGGGGGCCGAAGAAAGGGCAAAACAAGGTATCTTAGATGGTTTGATCCGTTTTTCGGTAGGAATAGAAGAGCCCGAAGATTTAATTGCCGATATCGAACAGGCCTTGGAAAAAGTAAGGTTGGGCAGGGTAGCAACGACTAGTTAGTGGTACTGCCCAGTACATAGAATAAATTCAAGAAAAAAAGAATGAAATTAGATATATTAGCTTTTGGCGCCCATCCCGATGATGTTGAACTTGGTGCCGGGGCTACCATTGCCAAAGCCATTGCGAACGGAAAAAAAGTAGGTATCGTAGATTTGACCCGTGGAGAACTCGGAACAAGGGGTTCTGCGGAAATACGGGATAGTGAAGCTGCAGCTTCCGCCAAGGTTCTTGGGGTAGTGGCACGGGAAAATTTAGGCTTTGCCGACGGCTTTTTCGTCAACGATAGGGCACATCAACTGGAAATCATTAAGATGGTGCGTAAGTACAGGCCTGAAATAGTGCTGTGCAATGCCATAGATGATCGGCATATCGACCATGGCAAAGGCAGTAAATTGGTCAGTGATGCCTGTTTTTTAAGTGGATTGATAAAAATCGAGACCAGACTTGACGATGCGGATGACGTGCAAGCGCAATGGAGGCCCAAGGTCGTTTACCACTACATTCAATGGAAAAATCTTGAACCCGATTTTGTTGTAGATGTGTCGGGATATATCGCAAAGAAAACGGAAGCGATATTGGCCTATTCCTCACAATTTCACGATCCCAAAAGTAAAGAGCCGGAAACACCTATTAGTAGTAAAAACTTTATAGATAGTGTAAACTATAGGGCCAGAGATCTCGGTAGACTGATAGGGGTGGACTATGCGGAAGGTTTTACTGTTGAACGTTTTGTGGGCGTCAACAATATCGACGACTTGATTTAAGCGGTTTTTTGGTAATTCTTGTTGGCCTTGGGCAGGGTAAAGTGAAAGGTACTGCCTTTGCGCAAACTGCTTTCGACCCAGATGGCGCCATTGTTCTTTTCTACCATTTCCTTACAAAGTGAGAGTCCCAGACCGGTGCCTTTTTCATTATTGGTACCATAGGTGGTAACCGAAGAAGTGGCGATAAAGAGCTTTTCAATGGTATCTTGGTCCATACCGACACCTGTATCTCGAATTGATATTTGCCACTGTTGGTTTAATTCAATGGCCGAAATAGTCACCATTCCGTTTTCGGGCGTAAACTTTATGGCATTGCTTATCAGGTTGCGGATTACAATGTCTATTTGGTTACTGTCAGACCAGGTCAAGGTATTCGAGTTAAGATGGCTTATAAGTCGGATCGACTTGTTTTTGGCCGTTTCCGACAATAGGTCGATGTTGTCTTTTACCAAGGAATCGAGCGCGACTACGGCCGGCTGGGTGATGGCTCCGTTCATTTGGGTTTGGCCCCAAGTCAATAGATTGTTCAGGGTAAACGAAATATGGTCGATGTCATTGGCAAGTTTCGGCATAAAGCCTATAAATTCGTTCTTTTCGATTTCTCCGTTCTTAAAAAGTTTCAACAAGCCTTGAAAGGCGCCTATGGGGCCTCTAAGGTCATGCCCTATGATTGAGAAAAGTTTATCTTTTGTACGGTTGATTTCCTGTAACTCCAACTCATTTTTCTCTAAATCCTTGGTTTTTTTCTTTAGTTCGGCGTTTAGGTTCTTTTGTATTTTTTCACTTCGCCCGACCAAAAGGGTCACTACAATGAAAATAAAGAGAATTCCTAGGGCTACATTAACATAGGCTCGCTGGGTATCCAATTGTTTTTTGTTTTCCGCTATAAGATCGACTTTTTGTTTTTCATGCTCCATTTTGGTTATGAGCATGGTCAAGCTTTTTTTGTTTTCGTTTCTTGATAGGGTATCTGACAAAGATTGATAAATTTCATGGTATTTCAATGCCTCTTCATAGTCGCCTTTGTTCTTATGTACCTTATAAAGGGTCTTCGCGCATTGTTTAGAGCCTTCCATGTCTTTTATTACAGTAGAAATTTTATACGCTTCTTGGGCATAATACTCTGAAATACTATCTTGGTTCATACCCAAGTAAGCTTTACCCATACCGTTGAATAGCTCTATTTTTCCACGGTCATCCTGAAGTTTTTCATGTAGCATTTCACTCTGCCTGTACCAGTAGAGGGCCCATTCGTTTTTTCCGCCCTTTAAATAAATTTCTCCCTTGGTCTCGTAAGCGTAGGCCAGCCATTCCATAATGCCGTGTCTCTCAAAAACCGAAATGCTCGAGTTGATATTGTACATAGCTTTTTCAAGTTCACCTATATCCGCATAGATTGAACCCATATTGCTCATAGTTTCCGCTGAATAGATCTCGTTGCCCAGTTCTTCATTGAGCTTTTTGACCTCTTTGTAAAATGCCAGGGCTTGGGTATAGTCTTTTTGCGAAGCATAAAGGTTGGCAACATTCTCGTTCATAACCGATAGCATGAATTTGTTATCGGTTTCACTGGCCAAATCGATGCCCTTTAAATAATGTATCAGTGATTGTGCATAATCGCCGATATAGCTATGTTGCATAGCTAGATTGTTCCTCGCCCGTAAGATTAATTTTGAGTTGTTGATTTTCTGGCCAAGTGAAAGCGCCTTTTGAAAATAGGCGATACTTTTTTCATGGTTTCCCTTGTCGGTATAGTAATTTCCGAAACCTACAAGTGCATCACCTTCTCCTTTTTTATAAAAAATCGATTGGCTATAGGCCAAGGCTTGTCGTGAGAGCAGTAAAATACTATCGGTATGGTAGAAACGCTGTTTCCTTGCGAGTTCATTGAGCAAATCGATATGAAGGCTATCCTTTGCGGAGAAACCGGGTTGGGCCCTCATTTCCTTGATCAGGGTTTCTATACTATCTTTTGCCTTGGTCTGGGCTTTAAGCGGAGGGCTAAAAAAAATGGCCCACCCAAATAGCACAATGCCCAATTTGGGAAGTAGGGTAAAGGTCAAAAATTTAGCTTTGACAAAAGACATTTTGAATCAATTAGGAGTCTAATTTATTCATAGGTTGTAGATCTTTATAATATTTGTTGTGAAACGCCAAAAATTGTGTGTTTTGTCGTGAATTTTACGCATTTTACCGATTATTTGTAGGAAGACGAAAGATTTTATTGCCTCATTATCAATTTGTTTTAGAAGGAATTGAGGGTAGAGGAAAAAATACGCCCTTTTTATTTTGAAAGATTACATAAAAAAAATTACCTTTGCCACCGCTTACAAATGGTGGTTGTAGCTCAGCTGGTTAGAGTGCTTGATTGTGGTTCAAGAGGTCGCCGGTTCGAAACCGGTCTTCCACCCCGAAATAAAAAGCCTTGTCAATTTTGACAGGGCTTTTTTGGTTTTATATGGTATCTATCGATCGAACATAAAAAAACCTGGATCATGACCAATTGTTGTGTTTATGCAAAAATTGTCGTCAATCTGTAAAGGAAGAATTCTACATTTTTCACCCCTCTGAACTGTGCCCTGAACGCTTTAATTTTTGCGTTGAAGGATTCCGCAGAAGCATTCGTACTTCTATTTATAAAATAGTTTAGGATCGACCTATAATTGAGTGATATCGTATTGGCAATGGTATTGAAGGCCCTAAAGCCTGTGTTCTGTACATCTTTGTACCAATGTGCCAGCTTTGTATATGCAGATTGTATAGAAGCTGCTGTATTGAATATGTTCCTGAGCCCCTGCACAAGATCGAAGGCGACCTTTATATCGGGATATTGGGCGAACAATATTTTACTTCTTTCGGCTTGGTTCTGCGTCCAATTGTTTGGTGATTTGTAAAGTAGGTACCTACTTCTGGCTAAGAGTTGTTTTCTGGTATCCCCATTGCTAAACTCTTTTGGGACGAATGTCCCGTTCTTTGCCCTGGCCTCTTTAATCTGTTGGTTCTCTTGGTCTATGGCCTCCCATCGGTGTTTGATTCGGATGTCCTGAAGGGCCTCCAGTGCCAGTTTTTGCACATGGAACCTGTCCGTTACCTGTATCGCCTTTGGGAAGCAGGTCTTGGCGATGGTCTTCATGGAGTTGGCCATATCCAGAGTGATTTCTTTGACCATGGCCCTTTTCTTGGCAGATATCTTTAACAGCTGCTCTATAATCGGCCCCACCTTGGTACCGGAGAATATGGCCACTATGGACCCTTTCTTGCCCTTGCCTTTTTTATTGGTGATTATGGTGTAGAGTTCTCCTTTGGAGAGTGCTGTTTCGTCAATGGACAGATTAGGCCCTATGTTTTCGGGGAATATAAGCCATTGCTTGGCATGGGATTTCTCCTTCCACTGCCTGAAATCGCTTAGATAATCCCTAAACTGTCGCTGTAGTTTTTTGCCGTTTACCCCATAGAATTGGCCGATGGTATGACAGTCATTTGCTTTAGTACTGACCAAGTACTTTTAAAAAAGCAGCGAACTCTACGGTCATACGAGTTCCCTGGGCCACCAACTCCCAATCTCTTTGCACGGCTTGCCCCGTGGCCTTGTCCAGCCAACGGCGGCGCTTAATGTGGAGAAAGACCGACTTTCCCCGCAATGGAAAGTCCTGGACGACGATCTCCTTATGAAATCCATGGCCTATTAAAATGCGGTGTTTTTCCTCTTTAGGGGTATCCTCTTTTTCTTCAAAATATAAATGAAGCATACCATCTTCAGTTTCATGGGAAACTAGTTTAAAGTGGGTTAGTAAAAGTTCCGGCAGTATAAGCTTTAATAGGTCGATAGATAATTCCAATGCTGTTCGTTTTACTGCAAATATCGAACTCCTATTTCAATTCACACACAACTTTTGAGCTTGATCCAAAAACCTGCCGTTTTGGGCAGGTTTTCAGTTTATAGAGATTAAGGATATTATTTAGAAGCTTTGTCCACGACTACGCGTTGGTCTCTGTTGGCCACTTCCCATGCCGTATAGAAAACTAAACGAGTACGGTTTTCGAGTAGATCATAGTTGATCTTGTCGGGCGTATCCCCAGGCCTGTGGTAATCATCATGGGTTCCATTAAAATAGAAAATGATCGGAATGTTGTTCTTTGCAAAATTGTAGTGATCACTTCTGTAATAAAAGCGATTTGGGTCGTTTTCATCGTTATAGGTGTAATCTAATTCTATCTGGGTGTATTTGTTATTGACTTCCTCGGAAAGCTCATGTAGGTCGGTACTGAGCTTGTCAGAGCCTATCAAGTAAATATAATTGCGTTCGCCGTCACGTTTTGGGTCTATCCGTCCTATCATATCGATATTGAGGTTGGCCACTGTATTTTCCAATGGAAATATGGGGTCTACATCGGTATAGTATTGTGAGCCTAAAAGTCCTTTTTCTTCACCAGTAACATGTAGGAAAACAATAGATCGCTTGGGTCCTTTACCAGCATCGGCGGCCTTTTTGAAGGCTTGGGCAATTTCCAAAAGGGCCACGGTACCCGAACCATCGTCATCGGCACCATTGTTGATTTCCCCGTCGGCCGTAATTCCAATATGGTCTAGGTGAGATGAAATTACCACGTACTCGTCAGGCTTCTCTGAGCCCTTTAATACGGCAACTACGTTTTCAGATGAAATCTCATCATTATCGCTCTCCACATCGATCGAAATCTTTTTGCTTATTTTTCTAGGCTTGTGATCCGATACGATCGTAGGTAAGATGGCTTTGGCCAAGGTCGAGTTGATCAAAAAATTAAAAAAGCCGTCGCTATCGTCTTTGGCCAATTCCATTCTTCCGCTATCGTTGGTCTCCATCCATTTAAAGCGACTTTTAAATCGTGAAAAATTGCTCTCATCGTAATATAAGATACCCTTGGCGCCTTTAGAGCTGGCAAGCTCCAATCGTTTGCCCAAAGATTCGGACATATTGCTCCATATCGATTTTTCGGTCGAGCCCGATAATAGATAATTGCCGTTGGCGTCTACCGGTTCTCCCGATTTGATCAATATCACTTTATCCTTTACATCAAGGTTCTTATAATCCGAATAAGTACCTTCCTCTATACCATAACCGGCGTATACGATCTCGCTAAAGGTGCCTTGGGCCTTTGAAAAGGTAAGAAAGCTTTCCCCTAAAGGATATTCCTTGCCATCAACGGTAAGGGAACCAACGGGCAATTGGCTAACTTGAAGGGGTACCTTTTGAAAATAATCGCCGTTTTTTTGGGCGGCAGGAATACCCATTTTTTCATATTGGGCCTTTAGGTACTCCACGGCTTTCTTCTGTCCGGGTTGACCGGTTTCCCTTCCTTCGAATTCGTCGGAAGCATATGTATATAAATGATCTTTGAGTTCACTCTCGGTTATGGTCTCCGCGAATGTTTTTGGGGAATTGGTAGATTTGTTAGCTGCATTTTTATCTCCATCCGAAACCGTTGTTTGTGATGAATTGCAGGCCATGGCCAATCCTATGGCAAGAATAATGAGTTTTTTCATGTCTTATGGGTTATACTTATATAAAGTTTCCAAAAATAACGAAAACAAATAGAAAAGGTCTGTTGCCCAGACAATAATTATGCTTCGAAAAGAATCACTTTTTTAACTAACTTGCTCGAGCTTTGACTATATTCCAACATCCAAATAAATTATGAAAGCTTTAAAACTATTAATCGCCTGTGCCTTAACAGGCTCTATATCCATGTCGTGTAACCAAATCAAAAAAGAAAAAATGACGGAATCCGTTTCTGAAACCCCAAAAGCCAAATTTGAAAAGAATATTAACGCCCAAGACTTTATCACAACTATTGAAGGTGATTCCGTAGGGTTCTATGTTTTGACCAACGCTAACGGAATGGAAGCCACCTTTACCAATTACGGACTACGTTTGGTGTCATTATACGTGCCCGATAAAAATGGGGAATTTACCGATGTGGTTCTTGGCTTCGATAAGCTAGAGGATTACCGTGCCAAAAAGAACTTTTACGGGGCCGTAATCGGTAGATATGGAAACCGTATTGCTAAAGGGAAGTTTACCTTGGATGGAAAAACTTATGACTTGGCCGTCAACAATAATGAAAACCACCTTCACGGGGGATTGCTCGGTTTTGAAAGCGTTGTTTGGAACGTAGAAGAACAAAGCGATAACTCCATATCCTTTACTCGAACCTCTCCTGATATGGAGGAAGGCTACCCGGGTAATCTAGAGGTAAAGGTCAGTTACGTGCTTACCGATGATAATGCCTTGGAAATAAGTTATGAGGCAAAGACGGACAAGCCTACCTACGTAAACCTCACCAACCATTCCTTCTTTAACCTGAAAGGGGAAGGGGAAGGTACGGTCAATGACCATATCGTGATGTTGAATGCCGATAAGTTTACACCGGTTGACAATGGATTGATTCCCACCGGTGAGCTACAGGATGTAGCCGGAACCCCTTTTGATTTTAAAACACCGAAGGCGATAGGGCAAGATATTGAAGCTGATTTTGAACAATTGAAGCTAGGGAATGGGTACGACCATAATTTCGTGCTTAACGAAACCCCTAAAAATGCGGAAGGCCTGACTTTTGCAGCGAGAGTGGTAGAACCCAATAGCGGTAGAACCTTAGAGGTGTATACCGATGAGCCGGGAGTTCAGTTTTATGGGGGAAATTTTCTCAACGGCACCGATATCGGTAAAAGTGGAAAGGCTTATGTCCGTAGGGGCTCTTTCTGTTTAGAAACGCAACACTTCCCTGATTCGCCCAACCAACCTGAGTTCCCGAGTACGCGATTGGAGCCAGGGGAAACCTATACCTCGCATTGTACCTATAAATTTGGGGTTGTAGAAAACTAGATAGGGATGCTTACCGCTTTTCCGTCCTCTTGTTGGGCGGAAAAGCGGGAGGGCGTAATACCTTTTAGTTTTTTGAATTGCCTGTTGAAATTCGATATGGAGGAAAAGCCCGACTGTTCCGATATTTCAAGGATCGAAAGTTGGTCTTCCGATCGGTTCAACAATTGACAGGCATGTTCTATCCTGAGCTCGATCAAGAATTGAAAGAAGGTTTTATTGGTGTGCTGTTTGAAAAATTTACAAAACGCATTGGGCGTCATATGCACTTGGGCGGCTACCGTGTTCAAATCGATTTCGGACTGAAAGTGGGTAACTACGTATTCAAATATGGTCTGCATACGTCGTCCTTGGGAGTTACCGATCTTCTTTGGGTAAACAAAATTCGTCAAGGTTTTTTTATCGGCATGGCCCAATCGTTTCAGTAACTGAAAGAAAGCCACAAAGCGGTCTAGTTTTTCCAAACCCGGTAGTTGTACCATAAGCTTTTGTATCGGCTCGGTATTTCCTATAATTTGAAACCCCTCCCTTGAAATATCGAGTAGAGGTTGTAACTCTTCGAGGTCGGGCAGCTCAAAAAACGATGCCCCAAAAGTATGCTCCGTAAAGAACAAGGAGATTTTATGCGACATAGCATCACTCTTGTCGTTCTTGAACATATGCGGGCAATGCGGCCCGATCACAAAAAAATCACCGTCTTTAAAGGGGTGGATACTATCGCCCACAATTAGTTTTCCCTTGGCCTTCACGATCAAGGTAAACTGAATTTCAGCATGTTGGTGCAGCCTGTTGTAAAAGATCGGTTCACGGTCTACTTGAACGATCAAGTTTTGGTGAAGTGGTTTTGGAACCTGAAACGGATGGACTTTCATAGGTGTGTTGAGCGTATTTAATGCACTTATTCTTGTAAAGGTATACTGAATGGATAATATAGTCTAATTTTTTGATAAAATCATCTTATTATCCTTGGTCTTCCGCAACTAATTTTGTCTAAGACAATTTTAAAACGACCTTATGAAATTTGAATGGAAGGGTGTAATGCCTGCGGTAACTACTAAATTCAATAGCGACGATACATTGGATCTAAACATGTTCCGTACAAATATTGAAGCACAGATAGAAGCAGGGGTACACGGTATAGTTTTGGGCGGTTCGCTTGGCGAGGCCAGTACCTTGGAAGCGGAAGAAAAAAAGATTTTGATCAAAGAAACCGTTCAAATCATTGACGGGAAAATTCCTGTAATCATGACAATTGCGGAGCAGGCTACAAAAGTGGCCCTGCAAGCGGTAAAGGATGCAGAGAAAAGTGGTGCGGACGGACTAATGGTTCTTCCTCCCATGCGCTATAAATCCACGGACCATGAAACCGTTGAATTTTTTAAGGAAATTGCCAGTAGCACGGAGCTTCCGATTATGATCTACAACAATCCGGTGGACTATAAAATCGAGGTTACGGTAGACATGTTCAAAGAACTTTTGCAACTAAAGAATATTACGGCCGTAAAGGAATCTACCCGCGATATCATAAATATAGGACGGTTGAGAAACGAATTCGGTTCCGACCTGAGTATTTTGACGGGGGTCGACCCATTGGCCCTAGAAAGTCTTCTTATCGGCGCCGATGGTTGGGTCGCTGGTTTGGTCTGTGCCTTTCCTGCGGAAACCGTAGCTATTTACGAGCTGGCCAAAGCGGGTTATGCCAAGGAAGCTACCGAAATTTATAGATGGTTCTTGCCTTTATTGGAATTGGATATAAGCCCTCAATTGGTGCAAAATATCAAGTTGGCCGAGGTGGCCACGGGTATCGGTACCGAAAATGTGCGTAAACCTAGGCTTCCATTGCAAGGAGCAGAACGTGAAAGAGTGCTAAAGGTGATTCAAGAAGGATTGAAGACAAGGCCCCAACTGCCCGATTATAAAAATCTAAAGCCTTTGAACGTAACCTTGGCTTAAGGCTAAAAAGCGATTGACACTTGGTTTAAGAATGCTCCGATCGAGATGAGCGGGACATAGGTCCCGCCTTGGTCTGGGGAGCTGAAAGTCTTTTGCGGAAATTCTTGCTGCTTAAGGTCAATTATAGTAGCTTCATGGCTGCTGAATAGACTTCAAATACGATAATATGATTACAGGAAAAAACTACATAGGAAAAGACCTTTCATCTAAAGGAAACCAAACATACAACACCTTTGACCCGAATGCGAATCAAGCTACGGAGTGGACGTTCTACGAGGCTACCAAGGAAGAGATAGATAGTGCGGTGGGTAAGGCCGATAAGGCTTTTCAGCTGTACAAAAACCTTTCCGGGGCAAAAAAGGCCCAGTTTCTAGAAGCTATAGCCGAAGAGATTGATGCTTTGGGCGATGAATTGATACAGGCGTATTGTAAGGAATCGGGCTTACCACAAGGAAGGGCCATGGGCGAACGTGGGCGTACCATGGGGCAGTTGCGTGCCTTTGCCGAACTTTTAAAAGAAGGCTCATGGGTAGAGGCAACCATAGATACGGCCCAAGCGGACCGACAACCTTTTCCTAAGCTAGATTTGCGAAAAATGCTGTTGCCTATCGGCCCTATTGCTGTTTTTGGTTCAAGTAATTTTCCCTTTGCATTTTCTACGGCGGGCGGTGATACTGCCAGTGCCTTGGCCGCAGGTTGCCCGGTAATCGTAAAAAGCCATCCGATGCATGCGGGAACCGGAGAACTGGTTTCCTCGGCAATCATAAAGGCCGCCGAACGTACCGGTATGCCCGATGGTGTTTTTTCAAACCTGAACAGCAGCGGAATAGAAGTAGGCCAGCAGTTGGTACTCCACCCAAAAGTTAAGGGTGTTGGCTTTACGGGAAGTATAAAAGGGGGCACCGCACTCTATAAATTGGCAAACGAACGTAAGGAACCTATACCTGTTTTTGCGGAAATGGGCAGTATTAACCCAGTGGTAGTCCTACCTTCGGCCTTGCAGGAAAAAGGAGTATTTTGGGCCCAACAATACGCTGGGTCGGTCATGTTGGGAGCGGGACAGTTTTGTACCAATCCCGGGTTGATCCTAGGGGTAAAAAGTACTTCCTTAGATGCCTTTATTGACGCCTTGGGCGAAGAAATAGAAAAATTGGAGCCTAGCTGTATGCTCCACCCCAACATACATAGCAACTACGAAAAAGGGAAGGAAGAAGTGTCGGCCCAAGGGGGAACCGATGTAGTGGCCGAATATAAAAAACAGACAGCACCGAATTATGCGGGGCAAAAAGTGCTGACCGTCAATGGGGTGAATTTCTTAAAGAACCCTAAACTGCATCAAGAAGTTTTCGGTCCTTTTTCCCTAGTGGTGAGGTGTGCCGATGCCAATGAATTAACGGAAGTATTGAACTGCTTGGAAGGGCAGCTAACGGGTACCGTTCTGGGTAATGCCGAAGAGATCGAACGCTACGGGTCGGTAATAGATGCTTTACAGGGAAGGGTAGGGCGATTGATTTTTAACGGGGTGCCCACCGGTGTGGAAGTGTGTCCTTCCATGCAACACGGGGGACCTTTCCCCGCAAGTACCGATAGTCGCTTCACTTCTGTAGGGGTTTCCGCCATTAAACGTTGGGTCAGACCGGTTTCCTTTCAAAACTGGCCGCAAGAGGCCCTTCCGGAAGCATTACGCGATAACAATCCGCTTTCCATAATGCGTATTGTTGACAGTGAGCATACCAACAAAAAAATAGAATAAGATCTAGGTCGTACAATTGATAATGGAAATATGGCTACAAGTGTTTTCAGGTGTATAGATGCACATACCTGCGGAAACCCGGTTAGGGTCGTCGCCGAAGGTGGCCCTGAACTTAACGGGGCGTCAATGAGCGAAAAGCGCCAGCATTTCCTTAGGGAATATGACTGGATACGCAAAGGGCTGATGTTCGAGCCTAGGGGACACGATATGATGAGCGGCAGCATTTTTTATCCCCCGGCCGATCCTGAAAACGATTTTGGCATTCTCTTTATTGAAACCAGTGGCTGCTTGCCCATGTGTGGCCATGGCACCATTGGGGCCATTACCATAGGGATCGAAGAAGGACTGCTACAACCGAAAATCCCAGGCACCATAAGAATGGAAACCCCCGCAGGCTTAGTGAAAATCGCATATCAACAGACCGGAAAAAAGGTAGATTGGGTAAAGTTGACCAATGTGAAATCGTATTTGGCGGCTACGGAACTGACCGTACAAAGTTCGGTTTTGGGCGAATTGGTATTCGATGTTTCCTATGGAGGGAATTTTTATGCCATCATCGACCCACAGGAAAATTTCTCGGGCATTCAAGATTTTACGGCCGGGAAGCTGGTGCAGCTAAGTCAGGAAATCCGCGATAAAATCAATGCCGAATACCCGAATGTATTTGTCCATCCCGAGAACGAAACCATCAAGGGTGTTAGCCATATTTTATGGACGGGAGACACGATTTCCTCCGATGCTACCGCTAGAAACGCCGTTTTTTACGGGGATAAGGCCATAGATAGGTCGCCCTGTGGCACCGGTACTTCCGCGCGAATGGCGCAATGGTATGCCAAGGGTAAATTGAAGAAGGGAGAGGACTTTGTCCATGAAAGCTTTATCGGTTCTAAATTTATAGGAAGGGTGGAAGAGGAAACCCTACTAGATGGTAAGGTTGCCATTTTTCCCAGTATACAAGGTTGGGCCCGGATATATGGCCATAATACCATTACAATCGATGACGACGACCCATACGCACATGGGTTTCAGGTGATATAAACAAATAGGGAAATTGAGCAAAAGAGTAATCATTATAGGAGGAGGGATCGTCGGACTGTGTTCGGCCTATTTTCTTCAAAAGGAAGGACATGAGGTCGTCATTATAGATAAGTCCGATATGACCTCGGGAGCCTCTTTTGTAAATGCAGGATATATTACGCCTAGCCATATTGTGCCATTGGCGTCACCCGGTATGATCGCAAAGGGCATCAAAATGATGTTCAATTCGGCCAGCCCCTTTTATATGAAACCCCGGTGGGATATCGAATTCTTCAAATGGTCGTGGTATTTTCACAAATCCTCTACCAAGGAAAAAGTAGCCAGGGCAATTCCCGTAATTAAGGAGGTTAATGTCTTGAGCCGTGAACTCTTTCAGTTTATTAAGGCTTCCGGTGATTTGGGCGACTTTCAACTGGAACGAAAAGGCTTGTTAATGCTCTATAAAACCAAGGAAGCATATCTTCATGAGAAGGAAGTGGCGGACAAGGCCAGTTTTTTGGGACTTGAAGTTTCCGAACTGGATCAAAAACAATTGGCACGTCTGGAACCCAATGTGGCTATTGATGCCAAAGGAGCCATTCATTACGAGTGTGACGGGCACACCACACCTACGCAATTTATGCCAAAAATGCTAGATCACCTACGTAAGGTAGGCGTAGAGATACGATTGAACGAAGAGGTAGTGGACCTAAAGGTGAAGGACAACCATATTCAAGAGGTTCAAACCTCAAAAGGGAATTATACGGCCGACGAAGTAGTTCTGGCCGCGGGTTCGTGGAGCGGGAAAATCGCCCGAAAGATAAATTTAGACCTACCCCTACAAGGAGGTAAAGGCTATAGTATAAACGTTGCACGACCTACCGGAATATCTATCCCCGCCATTTTGATGGAGTCTAATATGGCAGTCACCCCTATGCAAGGGTTTACCCGCTTTGCCGGCACCATGGAGTTTTCGGGACTCAACGACCATATTCGAAAAGAACGGGCCGTGGCCATCGCCAAGGGAGCCCATAGCTTTTATCCTACGGTGGATATAAACGACAATGAGATAGCCAATGCCAAGACGGGGCTACGACCTGTTTCTCCCGATGGCCTTCCCTATATAGGAAGGTCGAATAAATTGAAGAACCTGACCTTCGCTACGGGCCACGCCATGATGGGATGGAGCTTGGGGCCTGTTACCGGAAAATTGGTATCGGAAATAATTGGTGACCGAAATACCGTTATGGATATCAAAGCTTTTTCCCCTGATAGAAGGTTTTAAATATCCACTTGTAACTTTTTGATATTTAACACAAAAATAGAACAAAACGTAACCATTGTTACTGGGTAAAAAGAAGGGTGGGTAGTATCTTTGTACTACAAAACCCACCGTTATGGATGTTGAGATTCTTTCCCGTATTCAATTTGCCTTCACTATAGCCTTTCATTACATATATCCTCCCCTGAGTATCGGTATCGGCTTGGTAATGGTCGTGTTCGAAAGTTTGTATATGAGGACCAAAAATCAAGAATACCATACCCTCGCCAAATTTTGGACCAAGATTTTTGCCCTGACCTTTGGAATAGGGGTGGTAACGGGAATTGTAATGGAGTTCGAGTTTGGAACGAATTGGGCAGTCTACTCCCGTTATGTGGGGGATATTTTCGGTAGTGCACTTGCGGCGGAAGGTATCTTTGCCTTCGCCTTGGAAAGTGGTTTTTTAGGGGTGCTTATTTTTGGGTGGAACCGGGTAAAACCTTGGGTGCATTTGGTTTCTACTATCGGGGTTTTTCTCGGGTCGATGTTTTCGGCGATCTGGATCGTAGTGGCCAATAGCTGGCAGCAGACCCCTGCCGGGTACCATATCGTTGGTGAGGGCCTAGAGGCCCGGGCCGAAATTACAGACTTTTGGGCCATGGTCTTTAATCCGTCGAGTGTGGATCGTATTCTTCATGTTTGGCTAGGTGCCTTTCTGGCCGGTACTTTTTTGATCTTGAGCGTACATGCCTATTACATTCTCAGGGGGCGCTTTGTCCATATTTCGCAAAAAGCTTTTAAGATTACCTTGGTCGTTGCTACCGTTTTTTCCTTGGGCCAGTTGGCAACGGGCCATAGTTCCGCCGAAGGTGTGGCGGTAAACCAGCCCGCGAAACTTGCTACCATGGAGGGGCATTTTGAAGCCTCCGCCCCAGCCGATATGTATCTTTTCGGATGGGTCGATAAAGAGGAGCAAAAAGTGACCGGATTGAAAATACCCGGGGGGCTTTCGTTCTTGCTCGATTATGATTTCGATACGCCTGTAACCGGACTCAACGCATTTGCTGAAAAAGATAGGCCCTCGCAGATAAATGCCGTATTTCAGTTCTACCATATTATGGTGGCCATAGGCATGTTCTTGATTTTATTGACCCTCTATGCCTGTTACTTGTGGTGGCGGGGTAATCTTTTTGATAAACGGTGGCTGCTTTGGACTTTTGTCTTTACGGCCCTATTGCCGCAAATAGCCAATCAAGTGGGGTGGTTTACGGCGGAAATGGGAAGGCAACCTTGGGTGGTGTACGGACTTTTACGTACCTCCGAAGCCTTTTCCCAGGCGGTCAGTGCCAATCAGGTCTTGTTTTCCTTGATTTTGTTTATGTTCGTATATACCTTGCTGTTTTTGCTCTTTGTGTATTTGCTGAATAAAAAGATAAAACACGGTCCGTATGACGATAGCGATGAAGACGATCGACCCTTGACCAAGGAAATAACCCAAATAGTAACCGGAAATTAATATAGCATGGAAACGTTTTTAGGACTCGATTATCCCACATGGTGGTTTTTGGTAGTAGGAGGATTATTTTCCGGTTATGCCATTCTTGATGGCTTTGATTTTGGGGCAGGGGCTTGGCATTTGTTCTTAAGGAAAGAACAGAGCAGAAGAATCGCGCTTAATGCGGTGGGACCCGTATGGGACGGAAACGAGGTATGGTTGGTCATAGGCGGTGGCGCCCTTTTTGCCGGTTTCCCCGTGATGTATGCCACGCTGTTTTCTTCTTTATACATTCCGTTTATGCTGTTTTTGATCTGTATTATTTTTAGGGCGATATCAATAGAGTTTAGGGGGAAGGAAGAAATGAAATGGTGGCGTAAAACATGGGATATTGGGTATAGCGTCTCCAGTATACTTTTGGCGTTCTTATTGGGCGTGGTATTGGGAAACGTCCTTCAAGGGATTGCCCTTGGTCCTGATTATCAATACCAAGGAGCCGGTTTTTTTGAGTTTTTGAATCCCTATGCCATTCTTACGGGACTTACCACTTTGTCTCTTTTTATGGCGCACGGTGCCATATATTTACTTTTAAAGACGGAAGGTAGATTGTTCGCCAAATTGACCTTTTTATTAAAGAAGGGAATGATTTTCTTTATGGTGAGTTTTGCGGTTACGACTCTCTATACCTTGCTGTATATTCCGCATCTTTCCGACGCCTTTAGAAGTGATCCCGTTTTGTTTGCCGTGCCCTTGGCAACCTTTTTAAGCATAGCCAATGTGCCAAGGTTGGCCAATAAGAAAAACTATAAGTGGGCTTTCTTTTTTTCATCCCTGACCATCAGTTTTCTATTGGCCCTTGTAGCAATAGAACTTTACCCAACCCTATTGTTTTCCACCTTGGATCCCGCACACAGTATCGACATCTATAATGCGGCGGCATCGACAAAGTCGTTAAAGATCATGTTGACCATGGTCGCCATAGGAGGTCCCTTGGTGTTGGGGTATACCTTTTTTGTCTATCGGACCTTCAGGGGCAAGGTGCAATTGGATGAAACAAGTTACTAAAGGCGGACTATTTTCTTTCGATAAGGTCCCAAAGGTTGCCGTACAGGTCTTTAAACACTACTACGGTGCCATAGGGTTCCTCCCTAGGGTCTTCGTTGAAGGTTACGCCCTGTTCCTTCATACGCTTGTAGTCCCTCCAAAAATTATCGGTATGGAGAAACAGAAAAACACGGCCGCCGCTTTGGTTGCCTACGGCTTTTCGCTGTTCTTCATTGGTAGCCTCGGCCAATAGAAGGGAAAGCCCGCTAAGGCTCGGGGGCGAAACGGTCACCCATCTTTTGCCACCTTCCAGAGCGATATCGTCTACAAGGTTGAATCCTAATTTTTTAGTATAGAATTCTATGGCTTTATCGTAGTTTTGTACGACAAGGGTAACTTGTGCAATAGCTTGTTTCATATAAAATCTTTAAATTTTGCTTCCTTGATTTGGCCCCATTCCTCTTTTAAGATGCCGTAACAGCAAGAACTTCGTCTAAAATTATTTTTAGTAACGACGTTCTTTCTTAGGATTCCTTCTAATGTCGCCCCCAATTTCTCTACGGCTTTTCGAGATCGGAGGTTTCTTTCGTCGATCCGAAACTCTACTTTCTCAAATTCCATTTCTTCAAAGGCATGGCGCAACATCAAAAATTTCATTTGATGGTTGAGGCCAGTACCGCGTGAGGCTTGGGAAATCCATGTCCAGCCAATATGAAGAACCTTGTTTTTTGGGTCGATATGTCCAAAACGGGTGCTTCCTACACATTCATGGGTCATCTTGTTATAAATGATAAAAGGTATGGATCGTCCTTCCCGGGCCTCCTTAAGGGCCGTATCGACATAAGCCTTTAGTTTTTCAAATGTAGAAATGTCATTGGAGCCGTATTGGAACAGGTCCATTTCTTGGGCAATGGGCCAAAGTATATCTACATGGTTCTCAGATAAGGGAAGCAGTTGTACCAACTCGTTTTCCAAGCTTATATCCGCATTCATTTTACCAGGTTTAAGATAAGCTCTTTTTTTATTTCGTGTCCGCCTTTAAACAAAATTTGTTTGGCCTTTCCTCCAAATAGGCGTTCTATTTTTTTCGTTTCCAAGGCTTGCCTTTCTTCGGTTAAATATTCATCGGCATCGCCCACAAGGGTGGTAATCTTACTTTGGTTTTTAGCTAGGAATTCAAAGTCCGACGCCCGTAATTCTTCAGGAATTCCTCCGGCATACAAGACCAAATGGTCGCATTGTATTCTTTTTTGCGCGACCCATCGGGTGGCGACCGAAACACCTTGTGAGTATCCGAATACAATGAAATTCAGGTCTATGGGGAATTTTTCCGCGGCATAAACGGCATCTAGGTAAGCCATGACATTCTGCGTTTCTTGCTGGGTGGCTTCCTTGGTAAGCCAACTGGCCCCAACATGGCGGTAGCTGTTCTTTAGGTAGTATTTTGAAGGCGCTTGAGGTGCGATAATATAATTTTCTTCAGGTGGTAATTCATCAAAATACCTCAGGAAATAACGGCTCAAATAGCCAATACCGTGCAATACGACCCAAACGTTTTTGGTTTTGTCGGTTAGCGTATTGAGTGTAGCATAACTATTTGTGGTGGTATACGACACCGTGTTTTCAGAATAATCCATAGAACAAAAATCTCTATAAAAGTAATGGCTTTTATTGAAGGTGTAATGCTTAATTTTGACAAAAATAGATGATATGGACGGCTACAAAGAAAAAATACTGAAGGTTTGCAACGAATCTTCGAAAAACACGCTAATGGAGACCCTACAAATCGAATATACGGATGTGGGGGAAGATTTTCTGGTGGGAAAGATGCCTGTAAACCCAAGGGTGCATCAACCCGACGGGGTTCTTCACGGAGGTGCCATGGTGGCTCTGGCCGAAAGTATAGGCAGTATGGCCTCGTATATTTTTCTCGATGCCCAGCAATTTGCTATCCGTGGTATCGAAATTTCCGCCAATCATGTTAAAAGTGTCCGTGAAGGCGAGGTGTTTGCCAAAGCTACGATTTTACACAAAGGAAGAACGACCCAACTGTGGGACATTAAGATTACGGATGGAGAAGGAAAACTGATATCCGTGTGTAAATTGACCACTATTGCCTTACCTAAGAAAAAATAATGCCCTTGGATTTTTTTGACAAAATTGATTCTCACCTCGAGAAAGAATTACCTTTTGTGGCCTACCGTAAACCTAATGAAGAAAGCGTTAAGGCTATTTTTCAAAACGATGATGGGCTGCTCCATCTGAACGACTACTCGGAAACGGGCTTTGTTTTTGCCCCTTTTGATTCAGATGCGCCTGCCATTCTCCTGAGACTGGATGAAGTACTACATTTGGATGCTTTTCCCGACAAAACCAATAGTCCTTCAAAGAATATTGGAGAAGAGCCGGGGGAGGAACAGCATGCCTTTCATTTGGATTTGGTAAAAAAGGGGATAGCCGATATCAAGGCCGGAAAATTTGACAAGGTCGTGCTCTCCAGAAGTATTACGGTCAAAACCGATACGGCACCTTTGAGTTTGTTTCAAGCGCTATTGCATCAGTATAAAACAGCCTTTTGCTACCTGTGGTACCATCCGAAAGTGGGAATGTGGCTTGGGGCGACCCCAGAAATATTATTGACCTTTCACAATAGAAAATTAACCACCATGTCATTGGCGGGTACCCAAGATTATACGGATAACGTTAACCCTACCTGGGGCAATAAAGAGCTTGAAGAGCAGCAGTTGGTAACCAACTATATCCTCAAGGCGCTTGAGGGCAAGGTTTCCAATTTGGAACGAACGCCAACGGAGTCGGTCAAGGCCGGTGCATTGATGCATTTGCGTACCAAGATTTCAGGAAACGCCACCCAGGAAAACCTTGGGGCGATTATAAATGCACTACATCCTACACCTGCCGTTTGCGGTATGCCCAAAGGGGAGACCAAGGCTTTTATCCTTAGGGAAGAAAATTATGATAGGGAGTTCTATACCGGTTTTTTAGGGGAACTTAATTTTAAAACGGAACGGAACAGGAACACCCGTCCGGGAAATACCGAAAACAATGTATATCGTTCCATTTCGAAAAATACCACCCTTTTTGTCAACTTACGCTGTATGCAGAGGATAAACGATACGATACAAATTTATGTGGGAGGAGGAATCACAAAGGACTCGGACCCCGAAAAGGAATGGGGGGAAACCGTTGCCAAGAGCAAGACCATGCTTAAAGTAATTTTGGCTACGGAGTAATTTAAACAAGATTGGTTTAAGAAATACAACCGTTGTATTTTTGTGGCTCATGAGATACTCCAGCATACCCTCCGCCCAATTGGTAGTGCAACACTGCAAGGCGAAAAAAATAAAGAACATAGTGATATCCCCAGGGTCGCGAAATGCACCCTTGACGATTGATTTTAGCGAAGACCCCTACTTTAAATGTTTTAGTATTGTAGACGAACGCAGCGCAGGCTTTTTTGCGCTAGGCATAGCACAGCAGTTGCACGAACCCGTGGCGCTAGTATGTACTTCGGGTAGTGCCTTGTTAAACTATTACCCGGCGGTTGCGGAAGCTTTTTATAGTGGCATTCCCATAGTCGTAATCTCGGCCGATCGCCCCGTCTATAAAATTGATGTTGGGGACGGACAGACCATTCGCCAAGACAACGTTTTTGATAGGCATATCGGGTATTCGGCGAACTTGAGGCAAGATGTGTCCCATGCCTTGCCCAGGGTTAAAAAATATGCCCCGGAGTATTTGTCCGGAGGTAGTGTGGAAGCCTTGCAAGAAGAAGTACAGCAAAATAATGATGAAGAGCTGAATATCGCCTTGAACCTGGCCTTACGCTTAAAGTTGCCCGTACATATCAACGTGCCCTTCGAAGAGCCTTTGTACGATACCATTGTAGAACCCACGGTAACGGCCGACATTGTGCAGGATACCGATGTAAATGAATGGGATTTTTCGGAAATAGGGGACTTTACCGATATCTGGGAGGCCTCTGCCAAGAAAATGGTGTTGGTAGGGGTAAACCCGCCGAATGCCGTAGAGCAAAGGTTTTTAGATGTATTGGCCACCGATCCATCCGTTGTTGTTTTAACGGAGACGACATCGAACCTGCACCACCCGAATTTCTTTACCAGTATCGATAGTTTGGTCGCCCCTATGGAAAAGAGCGATGAGGCCGATAGTCTTTTTTCAAGGCTACGCCCCGAGATACTGCTGACTTTTGGGGGACTTGTAGTTTCAAAAAAAATCAAAGCTTTTTTAAGGGAGTACCGACCCGACCACCATTGGCATATTGATGAACTGAAGGCTTTTGATACGTTCTTTTCGTTGACCCATCATTTTAAGACCGATGCCAATACTTTTTTTAAGTATTTTATGGACGGGCTTCGGTCAAGGGCTAGTGATTATTATGCCTTTTTAGATACTAGAAGATCCCAATACGAGGCTAGGAGAGAGGTCTACCTCGGCCAAATACCCTTTTCCGATATGCTGGCCTTTGAACATGTTTTGCGGAACATTCCCAACGCCTACCAATTGCAGTTGGCCAACAGTTCCACGGTACGCTATGCCCAGTTGTTCGATTTAGACCCTTCCTTGCGTATTTTTTGTAATAGGGGAACCAGTGGTATCGACGGGAGCACGTCTACGGCGGTCGGTGCTGCATTTTATTCGGAAACCCCCACCTTGCTGATTAGCGGCGACCTTAGCTTCTTATACGACAGTAATGGCCTTTGGAACAACTATATTCGTTCCGACTTTCGGATTGTGGTGATCAATAATAACGGTGGCGGGATTTTTAGGATCCTGCCGGGCCAGGAGGAAACCGAAAACTATGAAACTTTCTTTGAAACCGCCCACGAAAAAAATGTAGCGCACCTAAGTGCCCAATTCGGCTTTGAATATGTGTTGGCAAACGACCTAACTAGCCTGAAAGACAGGCTCAAAGATTTTTATAAAAAATCAGATACCCCCAAAATTCTTGAAATCCACACCCCAAGAATTTTAAACAACAAAATTTTGCTCGGTTATTTTGATTTTATATCTTCGAGGAGATTAATATAAACCATTAACATAAATCAACACTAACTATTATGAGTAAAAGAGACGATTTGATTGTAAAGTACGCTGAGGATATTAAGGAAAAATTTGGAGAAACTCCAGATATGGATCTTTTGACCAAAGTTACTGTAGGCCTCGGTCCTGCAATCTATAATATCGATGCTTCCAAGGTTTCAGGTTCCGATGATAAGGAGTTGGAAACGGTTAAGAAGAATTACCTAATGAAGAAATTAGGTATGAGCGATGACCCAAAATTGATGGAAGCTATCAAGTCTGTTGTAGAAAAATATGGTGCTAGCAACAGAAACAAGCATAGAGCAGTTATTTATTACATGCTCTGCAAACACTTTAATAAAGCATCTGCTTATTAATGTAAATTGCATAATGTCTAAAAACCGTTCATTAATAGTGAGCGGTTTTTTTATACCCAAATTTTAAAGTTACTTTTGCAGTATGATAGAACTCGGAAATTATAATGAGCTGGAAGTGTTAAGAGATACCAGTGTTGGTCTCTTTTTAGGGAGCAATACCGGTACCGAAATACTACTGCCCAACAAGTATGTGCCAAAAACCATAGATATTGGTGACATGATAAAGGTTTTCTGTTATCTAGACCATGAAGAAAGACCTATTGCCACTACCTTGACCCCAAGTGTAATCAGAAATAGATTCGGTTTTCTACAAGTTGCCGAAGTGAATAAAATTGGGGCGTTTATGGACTGGGGCCTTGAAAAGCATTTGTTGGTTCCCTTTAGTGAGCAGCGCGAGAAAATGAAAGAAGGGCAATGGTATGTCGTTCGCTGTTATATGGATGATGTTTCGTTCCGCTTGGTCGGCTCGAACAAAATCGATAAATTTTTAAGTAACGAAGAACTGACGGTTAGGGAGCGCCAAGAAGTAGACCTACTCTTTACCCGATTGACCGATTTGGGATGGGAAGTCATAATCAACGATCAACACAAAGGCCTGGTTTATTCCAATGAGATCTATAAACATGTAGCGGTCGGTGATAGAACCAAAGGGTATATCAAGCATATTCGTCCTGACAACAAATTAGACGTTTCCCTACAGCCTATCGGCGAAAAAATCCTAGAGCCAGCGGCCGAGGCTATCTATAAAAGGCTAATGGCCCATGGCGGATTTTTGGCCTTACACGACAAATCGGACCCGGTACTCATTAAGAAGGAACTTCAAATGAGTAAGAAAACCTTTAAAAAGGGAGTGGGAACCTTATACAGGGAACGAAAAATTTTAATTAAGGAAGATGGTATACACGCTATCTGATGAAAAAGAAATTGCTTCCGTTACCGTGTAATCACTGATTGATCGATGAACGGAAAGTTTTTAACATCGGATATATACATCTATACCACAGAATATGGTAATTTTGCAACATTCCGGAAGTGCATTTCATCGATCTTTCGGTATTTTGGTTAACTTTAACAGTGTAACCTCATAAAAAATAATTATATGCCATTTATAGAAGAAAGCGACCTACTGGAGTTGCACAAAGATATAGACAAGGCGCAGATAATTAATGAGCGTCTTCTAGATCAGATTAAGTTCAAAAACAAGGAGATTAGAAACAAACGATGGCAACGCAATATCTTTGCGGGTATAACGGGACTTTTCCTTATAGGCGGTCTTATCGTTTTTTCCTTTTCCGCAGGACGTAGCGTTTCCAACAACTACGAGAGCCCAAGTAATTTATTGGTATCTATAGATAGTTTAGACGCTATTAAGTCTAGAATTGACAACTTGAAGCAACAAAACGAAGAGTTGAGCCTAGTAAGGGAATTCTATTTGGCAAAGGAATTTTTAGAAAAGGAGAAGATATACTCCGTACAGGTAAAATCATTTGTTGACAACAATATGACCTTGGCCTCAGAGGCACTTACCAATACCATGTTTGTGAAAACTAATCCGTTTTATTCCTATTCCCTAGGTAATTTTGAAACCTTACAGGAAGCGCAGAAATTCAGGGAACAATTGGTGGAACTCGGTTTTCAGGATGCTTTTGTGGCGTCTTATAAAGATGGAAAAAGAATACGGATAGAATCCCCGCAATAATTTTGACAAAAGTAGGTCCTTGGATAAATGCAGCTAGGTTACGAACCCTACCCTTATCGGTTTCCGGTGTTGTAGTAGGTTCCGCGCTGGCCAATTTATACGGTGTACAGGATATGCTCATTTTTGTCCTGGCCCTATTGACGACCATAGGATTTCAGGTCACCTCTAATTTTGCCAACGATTACGGCGATGGGGTAAGGGGTACCGATAACGAAGACCGCATAGGTCCTAAAAGGGCCTTGCAAAGTGGAATCGTGACCCGGGAGGAATTGAAACAAGGGGTAATCATTTCGATTGTCATCGACTTTCTTTTGGTCGTAGCCCTTGTATATTGTGCCTTCGGATTTGAAAATATGTTTTACCCTATAGTCTTCCTCATATTGGGGGCAGCGAGTATCTGGGCCGCCATAAAGTATACCATTGGTGCCTCGGCATACGGATATAGGGGACTGGGAGATGTTTTTGTCTTTCTGTTCTTTGGCCTTTTGGCTGTTATGGGATCCATGTTTTTATATACAAAAAGCTTGAATGCCATGGCATTATTGCCCGCAGCGGCCATCGGTTTCTTAAGTGCAGGAGTATTGAACCTCAATAATCTACGCGATTACGAGTCCGATAAAAAAGCAAATAAGAATACGCTCATTGTCTATATTGGTTTTTCAAACGGTAAGAAGTACCACTATGCATTATTGGTTTCGGCCTTCATATGTATCTTGGTTTTTTCAATTTTGAATTTTAAAAGTTGGGCGACTTACTTACCTTTATTAGCGTTTATACCCATTTTTTTACATTTGAAAAGGGTATATCGAACGGATAGAAATGACCAAATAGATCCCGAACTGAAGAAATTGGCCTTAAGCACCTTTCTTTTGTCAGTACTGATGTACATCAGTTGTAATATTTTTTTGTAAATTTAGAATATAAACACACTAAATAATAACCATTTTGGAACAACCAATTAGAATATTAATAGTAGAAGACAATGTGATCATCGCAGATGATATGCAATCTATGCTCGAAGAAATAGGGTATGAGATTGTAGATAATGTCATCGTCTACGAACAGGCGGAAGAAGTCTTAAAGACACAACATGTAGATTTGGTTTTGATCGATATTATTTTGGCCTCTGACAAAACGGGTATCGATTTAGGAAAGCACATCCGTGAAAACTACGACATTCCCTTTATTTTTGTTACTTCGAACTCGGATAGGGCTACTGTAGAGAACGCTAAGACCGTAAAACCTAACGGTTATTTGGTGAAACCTTTTGAACAGCAAGACCTGTATACATCTATCGAAATCGCTCTTTCCAATTTCACGCGCTCCGATAAATCGCCTGCGGCAGTGGTCAACAGCAATGAAGATGTTCCCATGTCGAACACCGTTTTGAAAGATTCTATTTTTGTAAAAAAACAACATCTTTACTACCGTATTCAGTTTAGTGATATCCGGTTTATCAAGGCCGATAACGTATACTTAGAAGTGAATACCGTTGACAAGAAGTTCTTGGTACGCTCTCCCTTAAAGGATTATTTGGAAAAACTACCGAAAAACAAGTTCTATAGGGCCCATAAATCCTATATCGTAAATGTAGACCACATCGATGCAATCAATTCTAAGGATATCATGATAAAGGATACCTTGATACCGATTTCGAAAGATTTTAAAGAGTTTATCATTTCGGCAATGAATTCTTGAAAAAGGAAATATATATATCCCAGGGAATCATCATTGATGGTTCCTTTTTTTATTCATAAACAATCGCAAATTTCATTTGTTAATATACATCACGTTAAAATTTGATGATACGTTCAAGCTAAGGAGGACGAATAGCGGGAATTTCCCAAGAACTGTACCACAAAAAGGCAGATTATTAGGTGATGTGGAATTTTCGGGTAGTAGGAAACTAAAATAAAATGTTTCCGTCAACAATATAATGTAGGTCGAAAATGTGGACAGATCTGGTTTTTACAACAAGAATAACGTCCTACACAACAATGCTGAACGGTTCTGATCGACAAGTGGTATTTTTATTGTCGATGAACGGCACATACGGTAGCCTTACTTTTTTTTCCATGTTTTCGGGCGTATAAAGCCTTATGTAAGTGCTGTTATTTTGTTCCCGAGCTTTTGTTTAACTTTATGGATAAATGAACGGAATATTTAATTAAAATGAGTTAATTTGAATTGGCTACCGGTATGCATAATGGTAACGTTTTATGAGTATAAGACCCAAGGCCAAAAGCTGAATAGAATCTAGTAATAAATTAGCATAATGCTCTCTGATTTTGTTTCATTTCAAAATATGAACAACCTTTCATTCAAAAAAGCCCTTGTACTCTTGGCTGTATTTTTTCTAGCGGTAGCTCTACGCGCCCAAGAAGATGACAGTGAGAAAAACCCTTATCAGCGGTTTCAAGATATTGAGGCCGTCAATGAGCAGTTGAACTTCTTTTTTAATTCGCCCGACCTCTACCGTGAAAACTCTACCTATGATTGGTTAGACCTTATCAATATCTACCTGAACGCGGCTATCAAAGAAGATAATGTCAAGGAAATTGAGTATTACAAGCTCATGCAGGCCAGAATTTATTACGATTTGGGCGACTACGATAAAAGTTTGGCCATTTCTAAAGAACTATATGTCGATAAAGAAGACCTTGATAACAATATGAAAAGCAAATTGTTGGATATCATGGATGACAACTACGGTCAGCTTACCATGTATACCGAACAAATTGAAATACGCAAAGAACAAAGGGAACTCGGTATTAACGAGAATGTCGCCTTCTATGATATCTATGCCAATTTGGGCATGTATAGAAAAGCCATGGAACATTACATTGATAATGTAAAGAAAACCATAGAAGAGAACGATTTTTATGCCCAAGCCGAATACTACAATAATCTAGGGAACTACTTAAGGTTGGATGAATCTGCGCCTACCGCCTTAAGCCATTACAAAAAAGCCAAAGGCTATATCGATGTTTTCTTGAACCTCATTACCCGAAAAAAATCGGATAAAGAGATAGAGAGCGCCAATCTTTTAAAGGGAATCATAGAAGGCAATATAGGCAAATGCCATGTGGAACTGGAGCAGTACAAAGATGCCATCCCACATTTGGAAAGTGCCATCAATACCTTGAAAAAATACAAAAGCAAAGAGCTCTCATCAGAAATTACCGAAAATAGTCTGGCCATTTCCGAATGCTATTTGCAGTTGGCCAACTATGAAAAGGCAACGGATTACCTAAGTGATAATCTTGAGACCAGAACGACCACTAACCTTTTGCGAAAAAACAGGTTGTTGGCCATGTATTACGAGAAAACGGAAGATTACAAGAACGCCGCCCTTTACTTTAAGAAGAACATTCGCGTGCGCGATTCTATATTGAACAACGAGTCGGAGCTGAGAAAGCAACAATTGGCAGCGGTAATGGGGCAGGATCTTGCGGTATCGCAAACCATGTTGGCCGAGCAAAAGCGTGCTCTTGAAAAATCAAGAAACGATATGATGGCCAAGGACCGCAGTATCAACTTGGTACTTATTTCTTTATTGTTCACCTTGTTAGGTTTTGCCGGCTTGGTATATGCCTATTTGAAGAGTATAAAAAACCAACGACTGATCGCCGAACAGAAATATATCATTGAAAATTCCTTGGTAGAAAAAGATTCGCTCTTAAAGGAAATTCACCACAGGGTAAAGAATAACCTTCAAATGGTTTCCAGTTTGTTGAGCCTGCAGACCAAAAATACGAGGAGCAAGGCGGCCATTGAAGCCTTGGAAGAAGGAAAGAGTAGGGTGAAGGCCATGGCCTTGATCCATCAAAAACTATATCAAAACGAAGATTTGTCCGTTATTGAAATGCAGAGCTATATCGAGAGTCTGATCAATAGCGTGCAGTCGGTCTATAAAAAAGGGGGACACAATATCAATATCACGGTAGATGCCGAAGGTGTTGAACTCGATATTGACCGTGCCATTCCTTTTGGCCTCATGCTCAATGAGCTTGTTTCCAATTCCTTTAAGTATGCTTTCCCCGATAATGATGAAAACGGAAAAATCTACATCCACATTCGAAAAATCGGTGAAAAGGAAGGATATTTTGAATATTCCGATAACGGTATCGGTCTGCCGGATGACACCGATGAAAGGGCCAATTCATCCATGGGTATTAGGTTGATGAACCGCTTGGCCAACCAACTACAGACCACTTTGAACATTGACAAGACCGCCGAAGACGGTGTACGTTATTGGTTTAATTTCTGTTAGAACTCTCTTTTTTTGCACTGCGCCTTACCATTACACGATGTAATAATTTAGGAAAAAAGCGTTTCAAATAAACGCCCAAGACTTCGCCGCCGCCCATATACACTTCAAATTCTTCCTTTTCTATGGCCTTTACCATTTTCTGGGCAAAATCTTTAACCGTCATGCCATTGGCATTGTCGCTATCTTCACTTCCTCAATTCCTGAAGAGGCCCCGGTAATCCAAACAGTTTTGTGGTTTATGCTTGCCATTTTGGGTATTTAAGAGGTAAAATATAGCTAAATTTGAAGCGAATTATGCAGGCACACTATAAAAAATACATCCTAAATTTTAAGCGCCCGAGTGGAACTTCGCGGGGCGTACTGACCCAAAAGGAAACCTGGTTCCTTATTCTTCATGAGGATGGAAATTATGGAATAGGGGAATGTGGAATTTTAAGGGGACTGAGTATTGATGATGTTTCCGATTATGAGGAGCGATTAAAATGGACCTGTGAAAATATCCACTTGGGGAAAGAAGCGCTTTGGGAAGCCTTGATGGAATTTCCGAGTATACAATTTGGGGTAGAGCAGGCCTTTACCTCTCTTGAATCCAACAATCCATTTGTACTGTTTCCATCGGAATTTACGAACAAGTCCAGACCGATTGCCATTAATGGTCTTATTTGGATGGGAGATGAAAGTTTTATGCACGAACAAATCGCCCACAAATTGAGCGAGGGCTTCAAATGCATCAAAATGAAAATCGGGGCCATAGATTTTGATACGGAAATAGCCCTGCTATCATCCATCAGAAAAAAATATGACCCTTCGGAAATAGAATTAAGGGTAGATGCCAACGGGGCCTTTACCGCCGAAGATGCCTTGCACAAACTGAGTGTTTTAGGCCGGTTCTCTTTACATTCCATAGAACAGCCTGTAAAGCAGGGCCAATTTCAACTGATGCGCGATTTATGTGCCAAGACACCCTTGCCCATAGCCCTTGATGAAGAATTGATCGGGGTTTTCGGTGTAACGAAAAAGGAAGAACTCTTACAAACCATACAACCGCAATATATCATTCTGAAACCAAGTTTGGTCGGAGGCTATAGGGGCTGTAAAGAATGGATCGAAATTGCCGAAAGAATGCATATCGGCTGGTGGATTACAAGTGCCCTTGAAAGTAATGTGGGGCTGAATGCCATCGCACAGTGGACCTACACCTTGCAAAGCCCGATGCCACAAGGTTTGGGCACGGGAAGCCTGTATACCAACAACCTCGATTCGCCCTTAACGGTGCAAAAGGGACAATTGTTCTATAGGGATAATAAAAAATGGAAAAGTAATTTAATTGAAGATTTATGTATATAGCACAAGCGTATAGAGGATTGAGTGATTCGTGGAGGTATGTTATCGGACTCCTGGTTGTTTTTTTTGTATGGCAATTTATAGGAGGTATTCCCTTGATTATTGCGCTTTTGGTCAAGGCCGATTCCCTTGCGGTTTTAGGATCTGGGGATATGGGCGTAATGGCCGATATTTTAGGGGCCAACACCCTGTTTTTCTTGATGTTGTTGACCTTTGTAATCGGTTTGATCGGCCTTTTTGCCTATGTGTCCTTGGTACATAAACAGAAAATCACCCAACTTACGACTTCGCGTAAGAAAATCGATTTTAAAAGGGTCTTCTTTGCTTTTTTCGTTTGGGCCTTGATTTCCACGGCCTTTATCTCTGTCGATATCGTGCTTTCCCCGGAGAATTATGAATTCAATTTTAACTTGGAGCCGTTTTTAATCTTGGCAGTTATCGCCGTTTTGATGATTCCGCTACAGACGAGCATGGAAGAATACTACATGCGGGGCTATATGATGCAGGGGCTCGGAATTATGGCCAAGAACCGTTGGGTGCCTTTGTTCGTGACTTCCTTGCTTTTTGGGATCATGCACGTTTTTAATCCTGAAGTTGCGAAAATGGGCTATGGTATTTTGATTTTCTATATAGGCACAGGCTTTTTTCTCGGTATTATTACTTTGATGGACGAAGGTTTGGAATTGGCCTTGGGCTTTCATGCGGCCAACAACTTGACCGCAGCACTTTTGGTCACGGCCGATTGGACGGCTTTTCAGACCAACTCTTTGTACCGTGATGTTTCCGACCCTGTTTTAGGTTGGGATATTTTGGTGCCGGTCTTTGTCATCTATCCGTTATTACTTTATATGTTTTCCAAAAAGTACAAGTGGACCGATTGGAAGGAACGCCTAACAGGGGATGTGCCGTCAAAAGAGACATTTTTAGCCTTAAATAACGATAATGCAGACGTACAAGACCCTTCATCACCAATTTAAACTTAACGGATGTTCCTATTCCAAGGAAGAACTAAAGGAAGTTGCCTATAGTTTGGTAAAGGAAGGGGAGGCCTATGAACAAGCCATCGGCGATTTTCTTATCGATTGGTTGAACGATGCGCCCAGTCTAACCGTTCATACTTCGGGATCAACGGGAAAGCCCAAGCCTATAAGTTTGCAAAAGCAACATATGGTAAATTCGGCCCGTGCTACGGGCGCGTTCTTTGAGCTCCAACCTGGCGACACGGCCCTGCTATGTCTTCCCGCCAGTTATATTGCCGGTAAGATGATGTTGGTCCGCGCCATGGTCTTAGGGCTTTCCCTTGATTGTGTTCATCCATCCTCCAAACCATTGACGGAAACCTCGGCATCGTATGACTTTGTAGCCATGGTTCCCCTGCAGTTTGAAAATTCCTTGAATGAACTTGACGGGGTGAAAAAACTTATTGTTGGGGGCGCACCGGTTTCCTATAAATTGAAACAAAGCTTTCTTAAAGCGGCGCAGCGTACCAAGGTCTACGAAACCTATGGTATGACGGAAACCATAACCCACATAGCGGTGAAGCCCTTATTGGCAGAACTGATCGAATCGAATATAGATTTGGACGTTTTCACGACCTTGGCCGATGTTAGTGTTACCACGGATGAAAGGGGCTGCTTGGTAATCGATGCGCCATTGGTATCCAATGAAACCATCCATACCAATGATATGGTTCGCTTAACTTCGGAAAAGACTTTTAAGTGGTTGGGGCGTCTTGATAATGTCATTAACTCCGGGGGTGTAAAATTATTCCCTGAACAGATAGAGGCCAAGCTGGCCTCGATTATGGAAAACCGTTTTTTTGTGGCCGCCCTGCCCGATGAAGTATTAGGTCAAAAATTGGTTTTGCTAGTGGAAGGAGTTCAAGAAACGGCGCAATTAAGAAATAAGATTGCGAATCTTACATCCCTTAAAAAGTTTGAAGTGCCCAAGGAAATTTTTACCGTGGAGGCCTTTGTAGAAACCTCTAGTGGAAAAATAAAAAGAAAGGCAACCCTAAACAAGGTCGCCTTATAACATCTTGGCTATAGAAATGGGGTTATACTTGTATAACACCCAGGTTAAACTCCTTTTCAATAGGGGCATGGTTGGCCGCCTCGATTCCCATAGAAATCCATTTACGGGTATCCAAAGGGTTTATTACCGCATCGGTCCATAAACGGGAAGCCGCGTAATAAGGCGAAACCTGATTATCATACCTACTTTTGATTTTATTGAAAAGCTCGGCTTCTTTCTTTTCGGTAATCGTTTCCCCTTTTTTCTTGAGCGAGGCCTTTTCAATTTGCAAAAGTACTTTAGCGGCAGAGTTTCCGCCCATAACGGCAAGTTCCGCACTTGGCCAAGCTACTATAAGCCTTGGGTCATAAGCCTTTCCGCACATGGCGTAGTTTCCGGCACCATAACTATTGCCGATAACGATAGTGAATTTCGGAACTACGGAGTTACTTACGGCATTTACCATTTTCGCCCCATCCTTAATGATACCGCCATGTTCACTTTTGCTTCCTACCATAAACCCGGTAACGTCTTGCAGGAAGACAAGTGGGATTTTCTTCTGGTTGCAATTGGCAATAAAGCGGGTGGCCTTATCCGCGGAATCGGAATAGATGACCCCGCCGAACTGCATTTCCCCCTTTTTTGTCTTTACGACCTTGCGTTGGTTCGCCACTATACCTACGGCCCAACCATCAATCCTGGCATAGCCCGTTAAAATGGTTTTACCGTAACCTTCTTTGTATTCTTCAAATTCGGAATTGTCAACCAGGCGTTTTATAATTTCGCCCATATCATACTGATCCGTTCTGGAGCCGGGTAGAATGCCGAAAATATCATCGGGATTTTCCTTGGGTTTTACCGCCTCTTTTCTATTGTATCCGGCCTTGTCAAAATCACCGATTTTGTCCATGATGTTCTTAATGGTATTCAGGGCATCGGCATCATCTTTGGCCTTGTAATCGGTTACGCCGCTTATTTCACAATGGGTAGTGGCCCCTCCCAAGGTTTCATTGTCTATGCTTTCGCCAATAGCGGCTTTCACCAGATAGCTTCCGGCCAAGAAAATGCTTCCTGTTTTATCTACGATCAGTGCCTCGTCGCTCATGATGGGCAAATAGGCCCCGCCGGCCACACAACTGCCCATGACCGCTGCAATTTGGGTAATTCCCATACTGCTCATTATCGCATTGTTCCTGAAAATTCGGCCAAAATGTTCTTTATCTGGGAAAATTTCATCCTGGAGGGGAAGGTATACTCCCGCACTATCTACCAAATAGATAATGGGCAAGCGGTTTTCCATGGCGATTTCCTGGGCCCTAAGGTTTTTCTTGCCCGTTATGGGAAACCAGGCACCCGCCTTTACCGTGGCATCGTTCGCAACCACAAGACATTGCTTCCCGGAAACGTATCCCATTTTAATGACCACTCCGCCAGAAGGGCAACCGCCATGTTCTTCGTACATGCCATCGCCCACAAAGGCACCTATTTCAATACTGTCCTTGTCTGCGTCCAAGAGGTAGTCTATACGCTCACGGGCCGTCATTTTTCCTTGGGCGTGCTGTTTTTCGATGCGTGCTTTTCCTCCTCCAAGTTTTACTTGGGCCAAGCGCCTTTTAAGGTCGCTTAGTAGTAATTTGTTATGGTCTTCGTTCTTGTTGAATTTTATATCCATTTTTTTACCTTGACTTTTCAATGCTTAAAGATAAGGAGTAAAATTGTTTACATTTGAAAAAATCGAAAATCATATGGTACAAGAAATACGATGGGGAATTGTTGGTTTGGGAAGTATAGCTCACACCTTTGCGAAAGATTTGGCCCTGGTTACGGGCGGAACCTTGACCGCGGTGGCATCTAGAAGCCTTGAAAAAGCAAAGGCATTTGCCGGTGAATATGGGGTGGCCCATACTTTTGATACTTACGATGCCCTGTTTGAAAGTAAGGAGGTAGACGTGGTTTATATAGCAACCCCGCACACCTCACATGAAGCCTTGAGCATACGTGCCATGGAAAATGGCAAACATGTGCTCTGCGAAAAACCGATGGGGGTGAACCCAGATCAGGTAGCGCGCATGATTGCCGTGGCCGAAAAGAACAAGGTGTTTTTAATGGAGGCGCTTTGGAGCCGTTTTAATCCATCGATACGGAAAGCGAAACAACTAGTGGAAAGCGGTGAAATTGGTTCTGTAGGTTTTGTTCATGCCGATTTTGCCTTTTATGCCCTGAACAGGGATCCCGATAACCGACTGCTCAACCCTGATCTGGCCGGTGGCTCTTTGCTCGATATAGGAATCTATCCCATTTTTCTGTCCTATTTACTGTTGGGCATGCCAAAAAACATACAAGCTTCGTCGCATTTATACAAGACGGGGGTAGAAATGCAGACCTCAATGATCTTTGATTATGAAGGCGCGCAGGCCATTCTGTATAGCGGATTAAATTCCAAATCTGAAATGAAAGCCGAGATTTCGGGAAGTGAAGGCAGTATTTTTTTATCGCCGCGATGGCATGAGGCACAGGGGTATTCTATAGAAAAGGAGGGTGAATTGGTCGATTACAATTTGCCTACCAAGGGTAAGGGATACACTTATGAAATTGAGGAAGTACACAGCTGTTTGGCTTCCGGCAAGGTGCAAAGTTCGATGTGGAGCCATCGCAATAGTGTCGATTTGGCCCGGCTTCTTTATGAGGTGCGGCAAAAATCAAACATTATTTTTCCTTTCGAACAACAAAAAGAGGGCGTGTAGCCTTGAAATACCCTAAAAATTACGATATTTGAAGTTACCAAAATCGAAACCGAAAAACCATGGGAATGAATAAAAATACCGTATTGGCCTGGGCCACTTTTATAATGATTTTTGTGGGCTTGGCCCTAATCGCTTTAGGAGCCTTTAGATACGATGAAGTAGCAGGATGGGGCTTTGCCTCCGTAGGCATAGGATTCTTTGCTATTGCTTGGGTATTCAACGCACTTAAAGGACGGGTTTAGTCCACTCTTTTTAATATCCTCTAAAACACTTAAAACCATTATATGTCTGACGATAAGAAAGTGATTTTCTCCATGTCGGGGGTCACTAAAACCTATAAGAACGCGAATACACCTGTTCTTAAGAATATATACCTAAGTTTTTTCTATGGTGCCAAGATTGGTATTTTAGGTCTAAACGGGTCGGGTAAATCAACCTTGTTAAAGATCATTGCGGGAGTTGACAAGAATTTTCAGGGCGATGTCGTTTTCTCCCCAGGATATAAAGTCGGTTACCTTGAACAAGAACCGGAGTTGGACGAAAACAAAACCGTGTTGGAGATTGTCAAGGAAGGCGTTAGCGAAACCGTGGCCATACTTGACGAGTACAACAAAATCAACGATATGTTCGGTCTTCCTGAAGTATATGAAGATGCCGATAAGATGCAGAAGTTAATGGATAAGCAGGCCGAGCTTCAAGATAAGATCGATGCTTCCAATGCCTGGGAATTGGACACGAAATTAGAAATCGCCATGGATGCCCTTCGCACCCCTGAGCCCGATAAAAAAATCGGGGTACTGTCCGGAGGGGAAAGAAGGCGTGTGGCCCTTTGCCGCCTATTGCTTCAAGAACCCGAAATATTATTGCTCGATGAGCCTACCAACCACCTTGATGCCGAATCGGTACATTGGTTGGAACATCACTTGGCCCAATATAAAGGTACGGTCATTGCCGTTACCCACGACCGGTACTTCTTGGATAACGTAGCGGGATGGATATTGGAATTGGACCGAGGTGAAGGTATTCCCTGGAAAGGAAACTATTCAAGTTGGTTGGACCAAAAATCAAAACGTCTGGAGCAGGAGAGCAAGACGGCCTCTAAACGACAAAAAACCTTGGAGCGCGAGCTGGAATGGGTACGTCAGGGAGCGAAAGGACGTCAGACCAAACAAAAGGCGCGTTTGAAGAATTACGACAAGTTGATGAGCCAAGATCAAAAACAACTTGACGAAAAACTTGAAATTTATATTCCGAACGGACCGCGATTGGGCACGAACGTGCTTGAAGCGAATGGCGTTAGTAAGGCCTATGGCGACAAGTTATTGTACGAGGACCTGAACTTTAAATTACCACAAGCGGGTATCGTGGGGGTTATTGGCCCGAATGGAGCCGGTAAGACGACAATTTTTAGAATGATCATGGGAGAGGAAACTCCTGATAAAGGAGATTTTCAAGTGGGCGAGACCGCTAAAATCGCCTATGTAGACCAAAGTCATTCGAATATAGATCCCGAAAAAACCATTTGGCAAAACTTCAGTGATGAGCAAGAGCTTATTATGATGGGCGGTCGTCAAGTGAATTCAAGGGCCTATTTAAGCAGGTTCAATTTTTCAGGAAGTGAACAGAATAAAAAAGTAAGTATGCTTTCCGGTGGTGAGCGTAACCGACTCCACTTGGCCATGACCCTAAAGGAAGAAGGTAATGTATTACTTTTGGATGAGCCTACCAACGACCTAGATGTTAATACCTTACGAGCCTTGGAAGAAGGTCTGGAAAACTTTGCAGGCTGTGCAGTGGTGATTTCCCACGACCGTTGGTTCCTAGATCGTATCTGTACCCATATCCTGGCCTTTGAAGGCGATTCACAGGTCTATTTCTTTGAAGGTTCCTTCTCCGATTACGAAGAGAACAAGAAAAAACGATTGGGAGGGGATTTGATTCCGAAACGTATTAAGTACAAGAAATTGATTCGATAGATAAAATCGATTTTAAGGAAAAAAAGCTCTTGAAAAATTTTCAAGAGCTTTTTTTTATACTCGAAACGTATTTTAATAATCAGCCTTAGGGTACCAATCCAACTGGATCACTTCGATATTGGGATCAGCAGCATTGACCAATTGTTTGAATTTAGAAACATCGCTTACATCGGGCTTACCTCTGTAATGGTAAGGGTAGACCTGTTTGGGTTTGAATTCCAATACGGCATCGGCAGCGCTTTCAGGGGTCATGGTATAGGGAAGGTTCATACAAATAAAGGCCTTATCGATGTGCTTAAGGCTTCGCATTTCAGGAATGTCTTCCGTATCGCCAGAAAAATAGATACGTTGGCCATCGATACTCAAAAGATAGCCATTACCACGGCCTTTCTCGTGAAACTTTAGGGCCTCCTTCCTTAGGTTGTACATTGGTATGGCTTCAATCGTAATTCCGTAGCGTTCCTTGCTGTCGCCGTTGTTCAATACATCAATCTGAGGGGTAAAGACATCGGGTATTTTGTCGGCTACGGCTTGGGGCACTATAATTTTTGCTTTATCCGTGCCCAAAGCTTTTAGGGTCTCTAGGTCAAAATGGTCGCCATGGATGTCGGTTATCAATATGAGGTCGGGCGATTTATGGCCTTTGAACATGTCTATGCCTCCTACAGGGTCTATATAGACCGTTATATTGTTCCATTCCAAGACAGCGGTAGCGTGCTCAATAGGGCTTATCGTTACTTTGGAAGGTACATTTTCCGCCATAGCGGGAACCGAGGCCGTTTCATTGGCCTCTGATAGGGCTTTTTGATCCGGGGCGACTTCTTTTTTATTCTCTTTACACCCAAGAGTAAGGATGCTTGCACTAATCAATACAAATAGTATACGCTTCATGGTGTTTTAGGTTTATAGGGTTAATTGCATTTTAATATTGCTTCGTGTGTATTCAAGGTTTTCTTCAATGGGAACTTCTACAAAACCAAACTTTTTATAGATGTGCAGGGCGTTGTTCAATTTGGTGTTTGAATATAGAATCAAACGGCGCAAGGACTTTTTCTTTGAGAAGTCCAATACATGCGACAAGAGTTTTTGTCCAATTTTATGACCGCGATAGTTGGGATCTACTGCCATTTTTCCCAATTCAAAGGTAGTGGGGCCGGCAGGAAGTAATGCACAACACCCTACGATATCGTTTTCCTTTTTTGCAAAAAAGATGTAACCTCCTTTATCGATTATGCTTGCTTCGCAGTTTTCCAATAAATAGGTATCCAGCGGTTCTACCGCAAAAAACTCTTCGATCCATTTCAGGTTCAAGTCCCTAAATGCCGAGGCGTACAGAGGATTAAAAGGTACTATTTCCATTTCAGTTATAAGAAGGTGATATATAGATGTATTTAAAATTAAGGTTTCGTAAGGATTTATTTTCTTTAATAAACGATTTTTTTACATTAAAAAATCTAAAAATTAAAACTTATCGTATATACACCGATACAAACAAATAAATTCTTATTAGAAATAAATCTTAACATTATGACTGAAACAAAAAGTAACAATGGTTTGAAGGTGCTGGCAGGCTTGCTAGGTGTGGTACTTTTGGGTACCATCATCTATACCGTTAGTCTATATCAAGAAAAGAAAAAGAACGAAACTGCACTTACACAAGAAAAAGAGTTGGTTGTTGAAGACTTGAATAGTTTAAAGTCTGAATACGACAAAGCTATTTTGGAAAGCAATGCAACCAATGAAGAGTTGGTATCCGCAAGGGACAACATTGCAAAATATATCGACTCTGTAAAAAGTATGAAAGCCGATATTTCTTCTTTGTCTAGATATAGAAGACAAGTTAGCATCTTAAAGCAAGAAAGGGAGCAATTGTTAAAGCAGGTAGATTCGCTTACCAAATCGAACACGCTTATTGCCATGCAAAGGGACAGTACTTATACTGAACTAGAGAAGCAAACTGTTTTTAACGATTCTTTGGTTGTTCAAAATACGCAATTGGCCGACGTTGTTGAAAAAGGATCTGCACTTAACTTATCTAAATTCAGTGTTGACGCCGTTAAGGAACGCAGCAGTGGTAAATTGGTTTCTACGTCAAGAGCAAAAAGAACCGATAAATTCAAAATCTGTTTTACGGTTGCCGATAACGTAATCGCCCAAGCTGGAGACAGGGAATTCTTTATTGAAGTTCTTGACCCACAAGGTAACGTTTTAGGGGAAAGCTATTCTAAAACCAATGATTCCGGCGCATCTGTAACTTACAGCAAAGGAACTGGCTTCTACTACGAAAACAAATCATTGGACGTTTGTGATTACATCAGTAAGCCTGCGGGGGACTTCAAAGAAGGAAACTACATGGTCAACGTTTATGATGATAGACTTAAGTTGCTAGGAACTTCTAAGTTCACATTGAAATAATAAACACTACCATTTATATAAGAAAAGGGGCAATCTTAACAGATTGCCCCTTTTTATTTGTACACTTTTCTAAGTCCAACTTATTTAAGGCTACCTACCATATCGGCGGGTTTTACCCATTCGTCATAATCTTCGGCGGAAACATAACCGAGGTTAATGGCTTCTTCTTTTAAAGTGGTTCCGTTCTTATGGGCCGTATTGGCAATTTCGGCAGCTTTATAGTAGCCGATTTTTGTATTCAATGCCGTAACCAACATCAAGGAATTGTTTAAAAGCTCTTTGATAACTTCGTGGTTAGGCTCTATACCGGCCGCGCAGTTAACGTCAAAGCTCACACAGGCATCGCCGATCAATTGGGCGGATTGTAGGATGTTGGCGGCCATCATAGGTTTGAATACGTTCAATTCGTAGTGTCCTTGGGTACCTCCGACTGAAATCGCTACATCGTTCCCCATGACTTGGGCACATACCATGGTCATTGCTTCACATTGCGTCGGGTTAACCTTTCCGGGCATAATGGAACTTCCCGGTTCGTTGGCGGGAATTATAATTTCACCGATACCTGAACGAGGTCCAGAGGCCATCATACGGATATCGTTGGCTATTTTGTTCAATGATACGGCTAGTTGTTTTAAGGCGCCGTGGCTCTCTACAATGGCATCATGTGCCGCAAGGGCTTCAAACTTGTTCTCGGCGGTACGGAAGGGCATACCGGTGAACTCGGCAATGTATTTCGCAACAAGAACATCATAACCCTTTGGGGTATTCAAACCGGTTCCGACAGCAGTTCCCCCTAAAGCCAATTCGCTTAGGTGATCAAGAGTATTGTTCAAAGCTTTCAAGCCGTGGTCCAATTGTGAAACATAGCCCGAAAATTCCTGTCCCAGGGTTAGGGGAGTGGCATCCATAAGGTGCGTACGACCGATCTTTACCACATTGGCGAACTCTTTGGATTTTTTGTCTAAAGTATCACGAAGCTGGGTAATACCCGGGATGGTCGTCTCTACAATTTTCTTGTAAGCGGCTATATGCATTCCCGTTGGGAAGGTATCGTTCGATGATTGTGATTTGTTGACATCGTCGTTAGGCTGAATCGTTTTTTCGCCTTCGCCAATTTTTTTTCCGGCAATTTCATGGGCGCGATTGGCAATCACTTCGTTAACGTTCATATTGCTCTGTGTTCCCGACCCGGTTTGCCATATCACCAATGGAAATTGGTCATCAAGCTTTCCTTCTAGAATCTCGTCGCAGACCTGGGCGATCAAATCCCTTTTTTCTTGGGCAAGAACGCCAAGCTCGGCATTGGCATAGGCCGCCGCTTTTTTAAGGAAGGCAAAACCGTAGACTACATCCAAGGGCATAGAGGCAGAAGGCCCGATTTTAAAATTATTACGGGAACGCTCTGTTTGTGCACCCCAGTATTTATCACTTGGAACCTGTACTTGGCCCATAGTGTCCTTTTCTATTCTAAAGCTCATTTCTGGTAGTATTACGTTAGATGACAAAGGTAGCATTTCACCATTTTATTTCGTCTTCGTAAGTTTAAAAATTTAGATTTTTCAACTTCTTCCATTTTTTTTGATTTCCATTTGCAATTATCATTCTTTCTAAAGTATCTTTGTATAGCAAAATTTAGCACATGGAATTTGATCAGTACCTTGGATTTTTAGCTTTCTTAACCATTTTAACCATCGGTTTTTGGTTGATGATTTTTTTATTGACCTTTGTAGTACCTTATTGGTTAGGGGGAAATATTATGGAACTCTATAAAGAGTGGAGAGAAAAGAAAAGAGCTAAACGTAGCGCATAGTTGCGTTTTTACATAGAAAAAGCAGGAAAACGAATATTCGCTTTCCTGCTTTTTTGTGCCCTTGATCGAATAAAAAAATCCCCGCTAACATTAAATTAGCGGGGATTTTTTATTGAGCCTATTCTCTTTTTAACCTTCCATTTCATCTTCTCCACCACCGTTCTCATTTCCACCTCTACCATTTTTACGGTCTCGGTCTTTAGACTGGTTGATCCTATACCTGAAAGAGAGGTTTATTGATCTGGGCCTAAACTGGAATTCGCTTCTAGAGGTAAAGTCGTCGGAAACGGTGTAAGATTGTCTTTTCCTTGAATTCAAAAGGTCACTTACATTTAGCGATACGGTGCCTTTATCTTTCATAATGTCTTTGCTGAACGCCAAGTTTAAAGACAGCATACCCTTGGTCTCCGTCTGTGAATTTTGACGTGGCCCCATATAAAAGGCATTGGTTTGCCATTCTATTTTCTCGGGCAGACTTACTTTTGAGCTGAAACGGGCAAACCAACTTGTGTTATCCGTTCCATAATCCGTTCCGTTATGTTCCCCTTCACTTGAAAATTGGAAGAAGTTGACACTACCATTTAAACGCAACCATTTTTTTGGATTGTACAGCACACCGGCTTCGGCGCCTATTCTTTCGTTTGAGGATAAATTAATGGGTAAAGACCTAATGATTCGTACACTGTCCGTTGTGGTCTGCCCAGTGGCTTCCTGAATGTACTCAAATGAATTGGTCTCACGCTTATAATAAACCGAGGAAGTAAGTGTAAGCTTGTCCCAACGCTTTAGGTAGCCTAGATCAAACGAATTTGAATAGGCTGGGTCCAAATCTGGATTTCCCTGAAAAATATTGGCTCTACTGGCCCTAGATGGAAAGGGATTTATAAAACGCCCTCTAGGTCTATTGATCCTTCTATTGTAACCTAAAGAAATGTTTTCCATCTCCCCAATTTCAAATATAAGGTTGAGGGTAGGGAAGAGGCCTAAGTAGTTTTTATCAAAATTTAAATCGACATCTTCTCCTAAGGCATCCTCAATGGCAGATGTATCAAAATCTGAGGTGACCTCTCCTTTTAGTTGTGTGTTTTCCAATCGTAACCCGGCCAAGAAAGAAAATTTACCGAATTTATTACCGTATTGGGTGTACAGGGCATTTACATTTTCTTGGTAAGTGAATTTATTGGTCAAATCTTCATTTGTAACAAATTGATTGGTAGACCTGTTTAACGAGTCAAGTTTATAATCTGTAATCTCTCTTTCAAAAGTACCCCTATAGCCTACTTCAAACTGGGCGTCTCCCATGGGGAGCACGTAATCGGCCTGTACGAGATATTCGTCGTCAATTTCATTCTGATAGATACTTTCAAGCGTGTTTAAACTTGTGTTAGGAAAGGTGTTGTTGTCATCAATGGTAGAATTCTCTACTTCGTCACCATTGGAATACTGTAAATCTGCTGTGAGCTTTTGGCCATCGTCATCGATATTGTTCACATAATTTAATGAGAACTGGTAGTTCTCTTCATCTTCAAGTTCTATTTCCTCCCTGAAACTTTTTCTCGTTAAAAGTCCGCTCTCAAAATAGTCACTATAATTTTCGGTTAGGTCGTCCCCATCTTGAAAACGCATAAAGAAACTTCCTGTAAGCGAGGACTTTTCATTAAAGAAATATTCAACGCCAAAATTATTGTTGAAACCTTTGCCCGAGCGGGTATAATCGCGGTTTTCGTTAATTTGATCGTATTGGCCGTCGTTGTACGAGTTTTCATAAAAGGCATGACCAGGCGATTCATTATATCTGTAGCCCAAGGTATTGAAAACATTGAATTTATTTGTTCTTAAATTGGCATTGACCGACATGCTGCTTTGTGAAGGGTATCCTATGTTTACGCTTACCGAACCGTTAAAACCTAGGGTTTTTTCCCGCTTTAAAACAATGTTCAAGATACCGGCGGTACCCTCTGCATCATACCTCGCCGAGGGACTTGTTATGACCTCTACCTTTTCTATGGCATCGGCGGGCAGTTCCCTTAGGGCGTCCGTAGAACCAAAACCGGCCAAGGCCGAAGGTTTCCCATTGATAAGGATTCTTACGTTTTCATTCCCCCGTAAACTAATGGCTCCTTCCACGTCTACATTTACCGAAGGAACATTGTTGAGGGCGTCGCTAATGGTCGCCCCACTAGTGGTAAGGTCTTTACCTATATTGTAGATTTTTTTGTCGAGGCGGACTTCAACGGTGGTTTTTTCGCCGACCACTTCTACGCCTTCCAATTGTGCCACGTCAAGGGCCAATTTTACCGTACCCAAATCGGTAGATTCGTTTAGGAGTTGGTTAGGTAGTTTGTAAGTTTTATAGGAGATATATTCAACACTGATGTTGTATTTTCCGGGAAGGGTCTCAACAGAGAATTTACCGTCGATATCAGTGATGCCCCCCGTAACTTTTTCAGGGTTATCGACGCTTTGAAGTACTAAAGTAGCGTATTCAAGTGGATCGCCATTGTCTTTGTCCAATACCGTTCCGGTGATTTTTATGGGCTGCCGTTCTTGACCTTGGGGCCGCTGTGGCCGTTGTGCGAATGCGTTTATCGATAACAGTAACAGGGTGATCAAGAAGGTTTTTCTCATGTCAGTCTTTAGATTTTTTTTTCTTTCGTTTTTTCTCCCGTTTCTTTTCCTTTTGTGTCTTTTGAAGTCCCTTTTTCTGCATTTCTACAAAAGCCTCATATTTTTCAATGGGCAAACCGGCCTTCAGTTCTTCGTCTTGGGCCTTGGTGATTTTTTCCATACCCTCGCGCATTTGCTCGGGACTTAGCTCAAGAATCTGCATTTCAATTCGTTTTTGCAGATACTTTTTCAATACGGAACTCATTACGGCCGATTCAAATTCGTTTAGCTCCAAGGCTTGGGCTATACCGGGCATTTCGTCATTAACGATTTGCTCGGCAGTTTTGGGCTCGGGGGCTTTTGGTGTTTCCTGAACTTGAGGGATGGCACTTCGTTGCCTTCCATAACCATAACCTCCGCCACCATAGCCGTATCCACCGCCACCATAACCGTATTGGGCCACTAGCTCGGGACTTGTAAACAATAGAACAAAAAGTAAAATAACGTATGGGATATTGTTTTTCATGACGATATCAGGGTGTAAGATTATATTTTTATAGAATGGTTTAACCTTGCTTTGGTTAAAGCTTTGTTAAAATAATAACGCAACAAATGTACCAAATTCTTAAGGGTGAAAATATACTAAAAAATAATGTAGGCATCCACTTGATTTCTAGTGAAATACCTACTTTTTATTTTTTAGGAAAGAACGATATTCTTAAAGGATATCTTCCACCAATTTTGGAGGGCGGCCGATTACCGCTTTCCCGCCGTTCACTACTATGGGGCGTTCTATGAGTTTAGGGTGAAGGATCATGGCATCTAGAATTTCTTCTTGCGACAAAAGCTTGCCCCTATAGTTCTCCTTCCAAATAGCCTCATTTTTTCTGACCAACATTTCCGGGGTGATACCGAGGCAATCCAATACTTTGCGAAGCTCTTCCTTGCTGGGTACGTCCTCCAAGTATTTTATGACCTCAAATTCCTTGCCCGATTGTTCGAGTATATGTAGTCCTTCTCGTGATTTTTGGCATCTAGGGTTGTGATATATCTTTATCATCGTAATACTATCTTATAGCTAATTTGTTGTTGTAATCAATCTTCTTCTTTTTGGCCCATCATCATAAGGTAAGCTTTTAGAAAAGCATCGATATCTCCGTCCATTACGGCATCGACATTACCTGTTTCTTGACCGGTACGCACATCCTTAATAAGCTTGTAAGGATGCATTACATAGTTGCGTATTTGCGACCCCCATTCAATTTTCATTTTAGAGGATTCGATTTCTTGTCGTGCCTCCATTTTCTTCCGAAGTTCGATTTCGTAGAGTTGCGACTTCAACATTTTCATGGCCGTAGCCCTGTTGTCGTGCTGACTCCTTGAATCTGAGCAAGAAATCTGTATGCCCGTAGGATGGTGCACCAGTTGTACCTTGGTTTCCACCTTGTTTACGTTCTGACCACCGGCCCCACTAGACCGTGCGGTGGTAATGGTTATATCTGCAGGGTTTACGTCAATTTCAATACTGTCGTCCACTAAGGGGTATACGTATACCGAAGCAAATGAGGTGTGCCGTTTGGCATTGCTGTCGAAAGGGGAGATACGCACTAATCGGTGCACCCCGTTTTCGCCTTTTAACCATCCGAACGCAAAGTCACCTTCTATCTCTAGGGTTACGGTCTTTATACCCGCAACATCCCCTTCTTGATAATTGAGCTCCTTTATTTTGTATTTGTTCTTTTCGGCCCACATCATATACATACGCATGAGCATAGAGGCCCAATCGCAACTTTCGGTACCACCGGCACCGGCCGTAATCTGCAGAACAGCCGAAAGTTCATCACCTTCCTCCGAAAGCATGTTTTTGAACTCGAGCTTCTCTAACTGGTTAATGGCCTTTTCGTACTGGGCGGCAACCTCGGTTTCAGTGACTTCCCCTTCCTGAAAAAATTCCATCAAAATTTCTAAGTCGTCAACCAGTGTTTTGGCGGTATTGTAATCATCCACCCACTGCTTTTTAGACTGTATGAACTTCATATGGGCTTGGGCTTCCTGGGGATTGTCCCAGAAATCCGGAGCCAAGGTCTTCTCTTGTTCGTTTTCTATTTCAATAAGCTTGGCATCGACGTCAAAGATACCTCCTTAACGCACCAAGGCGATCTTGAAGACCCTTAAACAGGTCCGTAGTAATTGTCATTGTATTTTATTTTCATACAAAAATACTACTCTTTTTTATCTATTCTGCAGTAAATTTTCGAATGTTTATGATAGGGGACAAACACGGGTTTGTTGATCGGCCAATGCCCTGCACTCAGGTTTTTTATACTGAAATCCTTATTGTTGGTCTTGGCTGTTCACCTGAACGGAATGAACGGTTTGGTTCTTTCCCGAGGTGTATACAACACCCTTTAACGGAGAGCAATCTGAGTAGTCTTTGCCGTGCGCAACCTTAATGTGATCGGTTGCTGCCAAAATATTATTGGTAGGGTCAAAACCGATCCAGCCGGCATAGGGGATATAGGCTTCTGCCCATGCGTGCATTTGTGAATCCCCAAAATAACCGTTTCCTTGATGTAGATAACCCGAAACATATCGGGCAGGAATACCGTTTGTCCTTGCTAAAGCACAAAACAAATGGGTAAAATCTTGACAAACCCCTTGACGGATATCCAATACTTCATCTAATGTGGTGTGTACATCTGTTGCCGTAGTGTTAAATTGAATATAGCGGTAAGTATAACTATTAAGGGCCATTAGGTTGTCGAAAATAGAATTGCCCCAATCAAATTCGAACAAAATGTTTTTAGTGTAGGGAATATGAGTGTAAGGGGTTGTTTTTAGGAAGGCCTCGTAATCGACTCTAAAATTTAGCCCCTGAATTTTTTCAATCGACTTTGATTTATCGGCTTCAGGTGTAAAATCGAAGGGGTTGATTTCTTTTTTTATTAGTCTGAATCGGGCTTCAAAGGCAATTTGTTCAAACTTTTGTTTCATATGGACACGTATGGTCTTAAAGCCATATCCGTTTATGGAAAATTCAAATTTGGGGCCGATAGAAGAATCAAAGTCGATTCCGATGAATTGCTGTGATTCATTTTCTTCCGGGATGACCAAAAATTGCCAATAGGCCTCATGTACCGATTCTTCATAGGTGTTTTGGGCTTTATAGGTAATAAAATATTCTAATGGCATATAAATTTGGTTAAACTAGTTAAGGGTACTGTTTATGTTCGGTCTTGATATGAGTTGAGCGGGGGTGGGAATCAGTAGCTAAAAAATTCTTCTTCCATTTTTTGACTTATTTCATAAAGACTGTCCAAGGTATTGTCAATGACCGATTGAATGTCTTTTTCTATTTCTATTATACATTTAAACTCATATTCCGCCTTTACCTTGGCAACTAAAAAAGCTGTAGAGTCACGATCTATTTTTTTATTGGGGTCTAAAATTTGCATATGTTTAAACACTTGGTTTAAACTGTTCATAATTGACCGGGGGCAATCGGGGTTGAGGATCAAAAATTCCAAAGTAGATATACTGCTCGGGGTTTTTTTGTAGTACCGGCGCATCATATCATAAGACTCCGTACATTTCAAAAGGGTAGTCCACTCAAAACTATTTTTAAATTTGTCCCCATAGCTGCCCTGTGCCTTTAGTGCGTCGTTGCTCTTGGCATTGATGATACGTATAATTTGTGTGGCCCGCTCGATATTGGCGCCCATCATGATTATGGCGTAAATCTCATCGTGCATGAGCGTACTTCTTACCTTTCCCCTCAATATAGCGGACATCTCTGTAACGTTAAGGGTGAAGTCGTGAAGCCCATTTTTTGTATAGACCTTAGGGTCGTATTTTGAGATGAAGTGGTAAAACTTATTGATAGATTCGTATAGCTCAGTGGAAATGAGGTCTCGGGCACTATTGGCATTTTCCCGTACGCTTCTCACGTTATTTATAATGGAAGAAGGATAATTCGGGTCCAACCCTATCTTATACAGCACTTTTTCTTCACTGTGTACGATGGATTCGTCCTCTATGGGGTCACCTATCATATTGAGCATGGAACGTAAGACGAATTGCCGTGATTGCGAAAGTTGGTTAGGGGCATCCAGGGATGAAAAATAGTTGACCCGAAGATACCGGGCAATGTGCTCTGAACGTTCAATATAGCGTCCCATCCAGAAAAGGTTATTGGCGACTCGTGCTAGCATAGGCAATTTTTAAATATTAGTCCGTATTAGGGTTGTGAACCTTGTGTTCGAGTAAATTTTTTATTGCGTTCCCATTAAGTTTTTAAAACCCAAGTGTCTTTGGATCCCCCACCCTGTGATGAGTTGACGATCAAGTTGCCCCTTTTTAAGGCTACTCGGGTCAAGCCTCCTTTCAGGACGAATTCCTTGTCCTTTCCCAAAACCGTAAACGTTCTTAAGTCTACATGCCGTTGTTCAAAAGATTCGGTTTTATCGATATAAGTAGGGTGAACCGAAAGAGACATAATAGGTTGTGCTACATACTTTCTTGGATTTAAAAGAATTTCCGCCTTGACGACTTCTATTTCCTTTTTGCTAAGTCGGTTTCCAATAGAGATACCATAACCACCGGCTTCGTCCACTGGTTTTATAACTAGGTTTTCTATATGTTCCAAAACGTACTTTAATTCTTTGGGTCTACTGCAATGGTAGGTGTGCACATTGTTGAGAATAGGTTCTTCGTTTAGGTAATACCTTATAATTTCAGGCATATAGGTGTATACCGCCTTGTCATCGGCAACACCGGTCCCCGGGGCATTGGCCAAAGTTACATTGCCTTTTTTGTAAGCGGCAAATAGGCCCGGTACGCCTAGGGAAGAATCAGGCTTGAACTCTAATGGATCGATAAAGGCATCGTCGATTCTTCGGTATATTACATCTACTTTTTGTGGTCCTTGAATGGTCTTCATATAAACAAAGTCGTTTTCCACAAATAAATCCCTGCCTTCTACCAGTTCAACTCCCATGGTTTTTGCCAAATAAGAATGCTCATAAAAGGCTGAGTTGAACATGCCTGGAGTAATGACCACAACATTAGGGACGTCTACACCTTTTGGCTTAACCGTTTCAAGCAAGTCCAAGAGATTTTCGGCGTAATTGGTAACCGAATAGGTTTTGTAATGATTAAAAACTCCAAAGAGGGCCCGCTTTAGGGCGGTGCGGTTACAGATAACATAACTTACCCCACTTGGACATCTTATATTGTCTTCAAGCACGTAATATTGTCCATCGGTATGTTTAATGATATCGGTGCCGGAAATATGGTTATAGATTCCACCAGGCGGGTCGACCTTATTCATTTGATCCAAGTAGTTGGCGGACGAGCTTATCAACTCCATGGGGACTATACCCTGTTTTATTATTTTTTTGTCATGGTAAATATCCCATAGAAACAGGTTTAGCGCCCTGCTTCGCTGTATGGCTCCCGATTCGATAATGTTCCATTCTTCGGGAGGGATTATTCGTGGGAAAAGGTCAAAAGGAAAAATTTTTTCCTCTGTTTTCTTTTTATCATATACCTGAAACGTGATGCCCTGGTTAAAGAATGATGATTTTGCCTTTTCATTTAGATTGACATAATCCTTTATGGAATGCTCTCCATAGAGGTTGAACAGTTTGGAGTAGACATCCTTCACTTGCCCTTTTTTATCAAAGATTTCATCAAACAGGACAGGGTTTCTTTTGTAGGAAGAAAAAATCTGATTTTCGAGATTTACCATAGTACATTTGTTTGTACTTAAGATACTCGTTTTTAAGCTCTTTACAGCAAATAATAATGTAATTATTGAAATGGTAAATTAGTATTCAAGCAATAATAAAGGGACTTTTTTATTGTATTTTGTACGAAAAAGAAACAATTTCCTTCGTTTTTGTCAAATTTGGCTACATTTGGCGCGCTCTATTTTTAAGGATATTGAGCTAAATGCACGAATGCTTTTTATAAGTAATTTATTATACAATTAGTATGCAGATCAACCTAATCAGTGATACCGTAACCAAGCCCACCCCGGAAATGTTAGATGCCATGATGTCTGCCCAAGTGGGCGATGATGTGTTTAAAGACGATCCTACCGTGAACGCTCTTGAGGAAAAAGTGGCCCAAATGTTCGGGAAGGAAGCGGCCTTGTTTTTCCCATCGGGAACAATGGCCAATCAGACCGCTATAAAGCTACATACCCAACCGGGAGAACAGTTGATATGTGATAAATATGCCCATGTCTATAATTATGAAGGGGGAGGAGTCAGTTTTAATAGTGGAGTCTCGTGCCGGCTGATCGATGGACATAGGGGGATGCTTACCTCCGATCAAGTTGAAGCAGCGATTAATCCGCCGGATTTCTATCACAGTCCGCTGACCTCATTGGTGTGTATTGAAAATACGACCAACAAAGGAGGTGGAGCCTGCTGGGACATCAAGGAATTAAAAAAAATCAAGGAAGTCTGCATAGAACACAACTTGAGCTATCATTTAGACGGTGCCCGTTTATGGAATGCCATGGTACAGAAAAATGAAAGTCCTTTAGCTTATGGGGAATTATTTGATACCATTAGTGTCTGCCTGAGCAAGGGACTGGGCTGCCCGGTAGGTTCTGTCGTTGTAGGAAGCAAGGCGCAAATGGACCAAGCACTTCGTATTCGAAAGATCTTCGGAGGAGGCATGCGCCAGGCGGGGTATTTGGCCGCTGCGGGTATTTATGCGCTCGACCACCATGTGGAGCGACTGGCAGAAGATCATAGCAAGGCCCGTGAAATAGGAGAGGAGCTACAGGGCTTATCTTATATTAAGAGGGTTGAGCCCATTGAAACCAACATCATTATTTTTGAAATCGATGAAAATGTCCTCAAAGCGGATGCTTTTTTGGGAAAACTCAAGGAAAATGGGGTACATATTATAGGTATGGGACAAGGAAAACTTCGCATTGTCACCCATTTGGATTACACCGATACCATGCACGATAAATTCATCGATATTCTAAGAAGCCTTTAGATTATAGATCGTATTCTTCTTTTAGGGCGTTTAAGGAATTTATAAGGTTTTTAATTCCGTTCTCCATGCCGGCCTCCGAGCCGTAGGGTAGACTATGCCCTAGTATTTGTCCGTTCGCGTCCTTTAAATAAAACAGAAACTGACCATCGTGGTTTGTTTTTCGTTCAAAATTGCCACGGCCAACGGGCATACCTTGCAGTTGAGCCATAGCCTTTTTCATGGCATCTTCATTAGTGTAGGCTATACTGTTTAATATAGTGCTTCCACTAAGGGAACTAACTGAAAATTTGTATTTGCTATCGGTAAAATGGGTCTTTATTATAGATGTCTTCATGGATAATAAATTTACGGATTTTTGAAATAACAATTTTTACGCAAGAATCAGTCTATGCTATGCTACTATATTTTTTTCTGGTTAAAATGATGTATTTCAACGACGTTTTTCGTTTTTAATAAGAATGTACTTGTTAAAAATTTATTAAATCATTAACTTGGAGTTCACTATAAACTATAAACATTAACTAAACTATGAAAAAGATTCTTTTTTCTATTGCCGTATTGACGGCATCATTGGGTGCGGCACAAGATTTGCCCACCAATCCTGAACCCGGAAAGTGTTATGTACGATGTACCACCCCGGACGTTTATGTAAACGAAACCGTTACGGTTACGATAAAGCCCGGTTACAAGGTATTAAAGACGATTCCCGCAACCTACAAAACCGTTACCGAGCGTGTTTTGGTCAAGGAAGAGAGTAAAAAACTCCGCATTATTCCCGAAGAGTGGGGCACTGAAAAGGTGACCTATGTTTCCAAGGAAGGCGGTAATACCTTGAGTATAAGTCCGGCCAGTTTTGGCACGGCCTCTGAAACGATCGAAGTGAAGCCTGCCTATGCACAATGGGAATTAGGGGCGGCGGCTCCTGATTGTGATTCCGGCAACCCTGACGATTGTAGGTATTGGTGTTACAAAGGATACCCTGCGGAATTTCAGACTATTGAAACGGCTACCTTGGTCCGTGATGCCAGTGCATCAAAGACTCCGGTTCCCGAAAAAAACGCAAGCTACACTAAAAGGGTCCTTATTTCTCCGGCCAAGGTGGTAGAAGAAGTTGTTCCTGCGGTTTATGACGAAATTACCCGAACGGTCTTGGATAAAGATGCCTATACCGTTGAGGAAGTTGTGCCGCCCGTAACCAAGACTTACACCAAAGAGGTGTTGAAAGAAAAAGGAGGGTTAACGACTTGGAAAGAAGTAGAGTGTTCCTTGGTTACCTATCAAGCCCTTCCTATCAATTGGAATTTAGGCAGTGCTACTTTGACCGCTCAGGCCAAAAGCATTATCGATGCCCGTTTATTGCCCGTGTTGGCCAAGAATCCCGGGGTTAAAGTAGAATTGGCCTCACATACCGATGCCCAGGGCAGTGCATCTTCAAACCAGGATCTATCGGAACGAAGGGCGCAGGCCGTGGCCCAGTATTTGATTTCCAAAGGCATCAATTCAAGTCTTTTGGTCGCTAACGGCTATGGGGAAACAAAACCTAAGAACCGTTGTAAGGATGGGGTTTCTTGTACCTCTAGGGAGCATGCGGTAAATAGAAGGACCGAATTTAGGTTGATCAATAACTAATTCCTGCAAATTTGCAATAAAAAAAAGGCCTCTGATCAGAGGCCTTTTTCTATTTGTTTTTTTCTAAGAATTTCAGATGGTAGCTTATTTCGCCCGTCATACCATAGCCGGAATATTCGTTTACAACTTTTCCTTTAGGACTTAGTACGGTCAGTAAGGGAAAGACTCCTTTCTTGTTCAGTTTTTTAAATAGCCCTTGGTTGTGCTCCCATTGTTCCGTGCTCAATAAATCCCTATTCCGCGGTATATCAATATAGAGTAGCACGTAGTTTTTTGATAGTTCGTAGAACTCGTCCGTGTCAAAAAGGTCGCGTTTTAGCATTTTGCACGGAGGGCACCAATCGCTTCCGGTGAAATACACCAGAACATTCTTATTTTCTTCTTTCGATATATGCATGGCACTGTCGTAATTCTTTAGCCAATCGACTTCCTTGGCAGGGGTGTCGGTCTGGCCCAACAGGCAAAGGGGCAGAAAGAAAAGTAATAAGAATTTCATAGCTGACGGATTTAAGTCGTTAACAAGCAAATAGCCTGCCATTATTTAAATAACGAGTCCATCCCCGGAATATTGGGCATACCTTCTTTTGCTACGGCGGCAAGTTCCGCTTCGTTGACCTGTGTAGCCTTTGTTATGGCCTTGTTAAGGGTCAGGATCAGAAAGTCCTCCAGTTGCTCTTTGTCTTCGAGAAGACTATCGTCGATTTGAATCTGTTTTACCTCCCTATTGGCCGTAATTGTCACCTTGACCAAACCATCTGCGGAAGACTCTTCTAGGCTCACCGTGTCAAGGCGTTTTTTGGTTTCTTCTACTTTTTGTTGGGTTTCCTTGAGTTTCCCCATCATACCCATCATATCTCCGAACATAGTTTTCTTTTTTTTTGTTAGACTAATTTGCGAAATTACTAAATTGTAGCTAAAATATGTCTACAATGAACCATTTGGCGAAAAAGTATATCGTTCTAGGCTTATGCCTTACATTTGTGCCCTTAGTTCAAAGTCAACAAATGAATATGAGTGAAGCAAAAGCACCGATAGCGAAAAAAATTCCGTTTACATTGGAAAAACATGGAGATGTCAGGGTAGATAACTACTATTGGCTGAGCGATAAGGAAAATCCGGAGGTGATTGCCCATCTTAAGGCCGAAAAGCAGTATTACGATTCCCTTACGGCCCACACCAAACCTTTTCAAGAACTTCTTTTTAACGAAATGAAATCCCGGATAAAGGAAGATGATGCTTCGGTTCCCTATAAGCAAAATGGATACTGGTATATCACTAGGTACGAGACGGGAAAGGAATATCCTATTTATTCGCGCAAGAAAGGTAGCCTTGATGCTTCTGAGGAAATCATGTTCGATGGAAACGAAATGGCAAAGGGGCACGAGTACTTTAGTATTGGTGGAATAGCCATTAGTCCTAATAACAAATTGGCCGCCTTTGGGGTTGACACCGTTTCTAGACGGCAATATACCATCCGCATAAAAAACCTTGAAACCGGTGAAATTTATGAGGATACCATAGAGAATACTACGGGAGGCTCGGTCTGGGCAGATGATAACAAGACTCTTTTTTACACCAAAAAAGACGAGGTTACCTTGAGGTCCGACAAAATTATGAAACACAAATTCGGTACCCCGGCTGAAGAAGATGTACTGGTGTTTCATGAAAAGGACGATACCTTCGGTACATACGTATACAAATCGAAATCTAAAAAATATATCTATATCGGTTCGTACAGCACCTTGACTTCGGAATATCAATACCTGCGTTCCGATGATCCCGATGGTGAGTTACAAATGTTCTCGCCCCGTGAACGAGGTGTGGAATACAGTGTTTCCCATTACGGATCCCATTTTTACATTTTGACCAATAAAGATGGCGCCACGAATTTCAAATTGATGAAAACCGATGAAAATGCGACCACTTCGGATCGTTGGGAAGAGTTTATTCCCCATCGCGAAGATGTTCTGCTGGAAGATGTCGATATGTTCAAGGACTACTATGTGATATCGGAACGATCAAACGGATTGAACCAAATCAAGATCAATAGATGGGACGGTTCCGATTCGTATTATCTACCTTTTGATAGTGAGACCTATACGGCAGGCGTAGGCAGGAATCCTGATTTCGATACTGAAATTTTGCGCTATTCCTATAATTCGATGACCACCCCCAGTTCGGTAATCGATTTTAATATGAGAACTAAAGAAAAAGAGGTCAAAAAGGAACAGGAAGTACTTGGGGGAGCATTTGACAAGAACAATTATAAGGAAAAACGCATTTGGGCCACGGCCCGCGACGGGGTAAAGATACCCATGTCGATCGTATACCATAAAGACACTGAACTCAACCAAGAGACCCCGGTATTACAATATGCCTATGGTTCGTACGGGCATACCATTGATCCTTATTTCTCTACGGTACGCCTTAGCCTTTTAGATCGGGGCTTTGTCTATATCGTGGCGCACATAAGGGGAGGGGAGTACCTAGGAAGGCCTTGGTACGAAAATGGCAAGTTGCTTAAGAAAAAAAACACCTTTACCGATTTTATCGATTGCTCAAAGTATCTCTTGGAACAAGGGTATACTTCCCCCCAGCATTTATATGCTATGGGTGGTTCTGCGGGAGGACTCCTAATGGGTGCCGTTATCAACATGGCGCCTGGCCTATATAACGGGGTAATTGCTGCAGTTCCCTTTGTCGATGTGGTCACCACCATGCTCGATGACTCCATACCGTTGACCACGGGTGAGTATGACGAATGGGGAAACCCGAACGACAAAACGTATTACGATTATATGAAGTCGTATTCGCCCTATGATCAGGTAGTCGCACAAGAATATCCGAATTTGTTGGTGACTACAGGGCTCCATGATTCACAGGTGCAATATTTTGAACCCGCAAAATGGGTGGCCAAGCTTAGGGAGATGAAGACCGATAAGAACCTATTGATGATGGACATTAATATGGATACCGGACACGGAGGAGCTTCCGGACGTTTTGAATCATTACGGGAAGTCGCCAAAGAATACGCCTTCTTTTTAGATTTGGAAGGTAAGGTTACAGAATAATATAGGTAATTGTACCGTTTGGTTTTATGATAAAGGTAAATTCAGTGAATATCCGTGATTTTACAACCTTTAAATTGTTCAAATCTTGTGTATAATGCTAACGAAATGTTAATGATTTCATATAAAAGCCACAAAATCTTCATTTTTTAGAGGTATTTTCGATGTTAAAATGACATATTCAAAAAAAATAGTAATTTTGCTTTAAGAATTTTGTGGATATCTTTAGAATACCATAGATAGTTCCCGAAACCAGACATCCTTTATGGAAAACAAAATCAAGGCTTACAACAGTATCCTAGAACTTGTAGGAAACACACCGCTAGTAAAGTTAAACAGAATAACAAAAGGCTTCACAGGTAACTTTTACGCCAAGGTAGAAGCTTTCAACCCGGGCCACTCTTCCAAAGATCGCATAGCGATGCATATTATAGAAGAGGCAGAGCGCAAGGGCATTTTAACCGAAGGGAGCACCATCATTGAGACCACATCGGGCAATACGGGTTTTAGTATTGCGATGGTGAGCATCATCAAAGGTTACAAATGTATTTTGGCGGTAAGTTCAAAATCATCAAAAGATAAAATCGATATGTTGCGTTCAATGGGCGCAACGGTCTATGTTTGTCCCGCACACGTGAGCGCAGACGACCCCCGTTCGTATTACGAGGTGGCGAAACGCTTGCACAGGGAAACCAGTGGGTCGATTTATATCAATCAATATTTTAACGAGCTTAATATGCATGCCCACTACGAAAGTACGGGGCCTGAAATATGGGAGCAGACCGGAGGTCAGATTACCCATTTTGTGGCTTGTAGCGGAACAGGGGGCACCATTTCCGGTACTGCAAAGTACCTGAAGGAGCAAAATCCCGACGTTAAGGTTATCGGTGTCGATGCCTTTGGTTCCGTATTAAAAAAATACCATGAAACCCGAGAGTTCGATGTCAACGAAATCTATCCGTACCGTATAGAGGGCTTAGGTAAGAACCTGATTCCTTCCGCAACGGATTTTGATGTGATCGATAAATTTATAAAGGTTACCGATTCGGAAAGTGCGCATACCGCACGTGAAATCGCCAAGACCGAAGGTATTTTTGCCGGCTATACCAGTGGAGCTGTCATGCAGGCCCTTAAACAATTGAACGAAGAAAACGAATTTGGACCAGATGATAACGTTGTCGTTATTTTTCCCGACCATGGCTCACGATATATGAGTAAAGTGTATAGTGACCAATGGATGGAAGACCAAGGTTTTTTCGACACCAAGGAAGTTGGCGAAATTCAAAAAGTACAATATATTAAAGAATAACAACGAGGTTTGCAAAAGTTAAAGAGCAATGACTATAGGTCATTGCTTTTTTGTTTCGGAATAATATTTTATGAATGTTGCTCTTAAAATCTTACTTTTGCCCTTAAATACAAAGTAAACCTAAATGCGAGATTTATTTGACAGAATTCTAGAGAACAAGGGTCCGTTAGGAAAATGGGCTTCACAGGCGGAGGGATATTTCGTTTTTCCTAAGTTGGAAGGTCCGATTTCCAACAGGATGAAATTTCAAGGAAAAGAGGTAATCACTTGGAGTATCAATGATTACTTGGGCTTGGCCAACCTTCCGGAAGTTAAAAAGGTAGACGGAGAAGCGGCTACAGAATTTGGAGCGGCCTACCCGATGGGGGCTAGAATGATGAGTGGTCATACCGACTTTCACGAGCAGCTTGAAAAAGAATTGGCCGAGTTTGTTGATAAACAATCCGCTTACTTATTGAATTTTGGTTACCAAGGAATGGTTTCTGCCATAGACGCCTTGGTTTCCAAGGATGATATCATCGTTTATGATGTTGATTCGCACGCCTGTATTATCGATGGCGTTCGTCTACACATGGGTAAACGATTTACCTTTAAACATAACGATATCGAGAGTCTTGAGAAAAACCTTGAGCGTGCCACAAAAATGGCCGAACATACCGGAGGTGGTATTTTGGTCATTTCCGAAGGTGTATTCGGAATGCGGGGCGAGCAAGGAAAACTCAAAGAGATTATCGAACTCAAGAAAAAATATACCTTCCGTTTGTTCGTTGATGATGCACATGGCTTTGGAACCTTAGGCGCTACTGGTGCCGGTACGGGTCAAGAACAAGGCGTACAAGACGGTATTGATGTCTATTTTGCCACTTTCGCCAAATCTATGGCGGGTATTGGGGCTTTCATCGCGGCCGATAAGGAAATTATCGATTATCTCAAGTACAACTTGAGGTCACAAATGTTCGCTAAGTCCTTGCCGATGATTTATGTAAAAGGGGCATTGAAGCGATTGGATATGCTACGCACCATGCCTGAGCTAAAGGCCAAGTTGTGGGAAAACGTAAACGCGCTTCAAAATGGATTAAAAGATAGGGGCTTCAACATAGGAAGCACGAATACATGTGTTACTCCGGTATACCTTAACGGTAGTATTCCAGAAGCGATGGCACTGGTTAAGGATTTACGTGAAAACTACGGAATTTTCTGTTCTATAGTGGTTTACCCTGTAATACCTAAAGGATTGATTCTATTGAGAATGATTCCTACCGCCACACATACCATGCAAGATATAGAAGAAACATTGGAAGCTTTTTCCGCGATTAGGGACCGTTTGGAAAACGGCACCTACAAAAGATTATCTGCAGCTGTTGCTGCGGCAATGGGAGAGTAAGTGAAGCTTTTTCGTTAAAAAATAAAGGCCCCGTTTTTATAAAACGGGGCTTTTTTATGACCTATTTTTGATGCCGGTAGGGCGGAAGCGGCCTATACCTCACAAGCTCTTTTTGTAAGTACAGCGCCGTTTGTAGATTTTAGGGTCAAAATGCTTCCACATTTGACGGATGGCAATATTGTCTTCAAGTTCGGGCGTGCGGTAGCACATTTCAATCCCCCTTTTGTTGAAGGTCTTGTAGTATTCGTTAAAGATAATGGCCGTAACCCCTTTGTTTTGATAATCGGGGTGAATGCCTATAAGATAGAATACCGCATCCTTGTTGTGCTTTTTTGCACGTAATAGATGGTAGAAACCAAAAGGGAACAGTTTTCCCTTGGCCTTTTGCAAAGCACTGCTGAACGAAGGCATAACAATGGCAAATGCGATCAAGCTATCGTTTTTATCTACAATGAACTTGATGTATTCGGGATCTATAAAAGTGATATACTTTTTCTTGAAGTATTCCTTTTGCACATCGGTTATAGGTACAAAAGAAGAAAGTTTGGAGTAGGTTTGGTTAAAAAGGTCGAACATTTGGTCGACCAAGGGCATTACCTCACTCGTTTTCTTAAAATTTATCTCACGCAGACCATAACGACGTTTGACCAATTCGTTCAATTTCGTGAACAGTGCGGGGTCGGCATTCTTGGCGGGAAACTTGTTTTCGACATATTTTTTCTCTTTTACAAATCCCAAACGCTCATAATGGTTAACATAGTAGGCGTGATTGTACCAAGTAACCATGCTTCCAGGCTGATCAAAGCCGTCTGTAAGCACGCCTACCTTGTCCAAATTGGAAAAACCTACCGGACCCTCCATAAACTCTAAGTTGTGCGCAGCTCCTATCTCGGCCACCTTTTTTAGCAAGGCTTCCGATACTTCGGGGTCATCAACAAAGTCGAACCAACCGAACCGCATTTTCTTAACGTTCTGTTGATTGACCTCAAGGTGATTGATGATGGCTACGACACGGCCTACAATCTTATTGTTCTTGTAGGCGAGATAGAACCAAGCGCTGGCATTTTTAAAAGCAGGATTGGTGTCCTTGTCGAATGTCGCCATCTCATCGGCAATCAAAGGTGGAACCCAATAGGCTGAATCTTTATAAAGCGCAAAAGGAAATTTCACGAACTGCTTTAGTTCGTCTTTTGAAATCGCTTCTTTCAGAGTGACCATACCATTTTTTTTGTAAGGTCAATATTAGGGATAAATAGGATGAGAATAAAATTATGAAACTGAATTTTGCAAAATTGTGAAAGCTTGGCCCCTTTAAAAATCAATGGCGCCGTTATCACGATTTTTACTTTTGTTCTTTCTTTGCTTCTTTTCTTGTTTTCTCATCTTTTTGAGTTCTTTTTTAGAAGGGCCTAGGTCGATGTCTTCGGCACCGCTACCACTTTCCCCTTTTTTGCGGGCTTCCTTCTTTTTCTTCTTCATCGAATTCTTCTTGATGGGGCCTCCATTTTCGCCGGCACTTTGCTCATCTATCGATTTCAACTTGTCTTTGTGCATATCGAAACGGTACGAGCCGCCGACGGTAATGAAAATACGTGAAGGGGTATTCTTGAAACTTGCGCCAAGGTTAAAGTCTACCTGAAGGTCATCTGTGAGCAAATGCGCGATACCTCCTCGAATAAGGGCATCGGAATAACGATCGCTTTGAATACCCTGGTTTTCTACAAAGGCACTCCATTTAGGGTTACGGAAGGCATGGGAGAGGGATATCATATAACTCAACTCAGGGTAATCGGTGGTAATCCGGTCATACGCTATATTGGTGATCAACACAAAACGAGGGGTCAGTCTACTTTGCGTAGCTATCATCCCACGGTACGACACAGTTGGGTCACCGACATAAAAAGGGTTATCGCCTAAATTAAAGGTAGCCCCTCCGTAAAGGGATATGGACGGAATTAAATTCTTGAACTTAAAACCGTAATTGGCCTTCCAGCTATAAAGGTTGGGTTTGTTCCGTTCCGGGTTTTTGTAATGGTCGTAGATCATATATTTCAGTCCGACCCGGTTTCTTGAAAAATCGGTCAGGTTTTCTGAAGTGCCAAAATCGGTATAAGTGATATTCTGGTTGACATAGGTACCCTCATAATTTATTTCCAACTGCTCAAAAAGAAGTCCGTACCGTAAAGATATATCGGAACCCCAAATATTACTTTCGGTATTGAGCAAGCTATGGTCACGTTGTTCGAACAGTACGCCCGCCTCGACTTGAAGCACATTGCGGCCAACGGCATATGCACTGACCGAAAGTCCAGGCCTGTTGGAGTTGATTACATCGGTATATTGTGAAGCCCCAATAAAGGGTAGGGCAAAAAATAAAGTCAAAAGATATTTTTTCATCTTGGTGTCGCTAGATTAACTTTGAACTCGTATTCGTTTTGTAAAGGTAGAAGGCTATGAACGAACACCATTTTTTATAGGCCAATACCTCCATAGTCTTGTATTTTGCGAGTTTTATGGGGTATACACATATATTTGAAATGGTACTTTAGTAATATTTTAGCACTTCTACACAGCTATTACAACGTTAGAATCGTATTTTTGATATAATTATTTCGAAAAAAGTATGGCATTTTTAAAAACTATATTGATCATCGTATTGATCTACTATCTGTTCAAGTTGGTAGTAAAGATGTTCGCTCCTAAGATATTCGGTTATGCGGCCCGCAAAACACAAGAGCACTTTAATGAAAAGTTTGGGGGATTTGCACAACAAGAGCAAGCGACCCAAGAGCGCGTCGGCGATGTTATTATAGAAAAAAAACCTTCCAAAGGCAGTAAATCAAATAATAAAGTAGGCGATTATATCGACTTTGAGGAAGTAGAGTAATTGTATTCCCGTTTTTTCCATTTCTTTCGGTGCGGTGTCTTTTTCCCTCCCATCCCTTGGTTTATTTTTTTCGGTACGCTTGGGCCATACCTACGGCATTATAAGTTTAATAGTGCGTTCTGATTCCAAAGTAGCGATAAGTTCATTATTTTAGCCGAAACAATCGATATCTCCCATTATGCAAAAAGGATTGAAGGCCTTCTTCGTACATTTTTTTGTTACCGTATTCTTTGTTGTCGCCGCTTTGGCATATTTCTATCCCGTACTTCAGGGGAAGGTAATTGAACAGTCTGATATTGTTCAATTTACGGGAATGGCCAAAGAGCAGAATGATTTCAGGAAAAAGACCGGTGATGAACCGTATTGGACCAATAGCGCCTTCGGGGGCATGCCCACATATCAATTGGGGGCATATTATCCACATGACTATATCAAGACATTAGACCGTGCGATTCGGTTTTTACCGAGGCCGGCCGACTACCTATTTCTTTATTTTATTGGCTTTTATATATTGCTTTGTTGTCTAAAGGTCGATTATCGTTTGGCCATTGTAGGCGCATTGGCATTTGGTTTTTCTACCTATTTCATCATCATATTGGGGGTCGGGCATAATGCCAAGGCCCATGCCCTTGGATATTTACCCATGGTTTTGGGAGGGATTGTATTGGTGTTCCGCAAAAAATATCTTTGGGGTTTTATCCTTACCGCTTTTGCCATGGCCCTAGAAATAAAGGCCAACCACTACCAAATGACCTATTATTTCATGCTTTTAGTACTGATTCTAGGTGCGGTCTATCTTTATGACGCTATTCGCAACGGAAAGCTGGTACATTATTTCAGTTCGGTGGGTATTCTATTGGCGGCGGTTCTATTGGGTATTGCGGCCAATGCCACAAGCCTTATGGCCACAAAGGAATATGCCGATTGGAGTACCCGTGGAAAATCGGAACTTACGATCAATCCTGACGGTACGGCTAAGGAGAATACGAACGGATTGGATAAATCCTACATCACACAATGGAGTTATGGGATTACCGAATCATTGAATCTTTTCGTACCCCGCTTGTTCGGTGGATCCAATAGTGAAAATCTGGGGGAGAGTTCCAAAACTTTTAATTTCTTGGTCGACCAAGGAGTTTCCCGAAGTCAAGCTTTAAATTTCTCTAAGGGACTTCCTTTGTACTGGTCGGATCAACCCGGTACATCGGGCCCTGCCTATATTGGCGCAATCATCTTCTTTCTTTTTGTTTTAGGACTCATTTTGGTCAAAGGAAAGACCAAATGGTGGCTTTTGGGCGGAGTGATTATGTCATTGTTACTTTCATGGGGAAAGAACTTTAGCCTATTGACCGACTTTATGATCGATTATTTTCCGCTATACGATAAGTTTCGGGCGGTGTCGTCCATACAGGTGATCTTGGAATTGTGTGCTCCCGTATTGGCCATTTTGGCCCTGCGTGAACTGTTTACACCTACTGTTCGGGTAGAGGAAAAACTCAATGCCTTAAAAATTTCCTTTTTTACCGTATTGGGCCTCTGTGTAGCCCTGTTTATCTTTAAAGCGGGCTTCGATTTTGTGGGGCCAAGTGATGAATTCCTAAAAAGAAATTATGGAGACGAGCTCGTTTCCTTGATACAGGCCGACCGTAAGGCCGTATATAACTCCGATCTTTTGCGTTCGTTGATATATGTTATTTTGGCCGCTTTGGCACTTTGGTTCTACATAAAGGGAAAGCTAAAGGAAAATTTGGCGATAGTGGCCCTTGGAGCTTTGATCGTATTTGACTTGGTCGGTGTTGGTTTGCGATACGTAGACGGTGAAGACTTTGTTTCAAAGAGAAGAATGACACAGCCTTTTCCCGAAACGGCCATAGATCAAGAAATCAGTAAGGATAAATCCATTTTTCGCGTATATGACCCCCAAGAAGGTATCAATGGGGCCCGTACATCGTATTATCACCAAAGTATCGGAGGTTATCACGCCGCCAAACCGGCAGGTCTTGAAGACCTATTCAGCTTCTATATATACAAAGGGAATTTGGGGGTACTCAATATGCTCAATGTAAAATATGTAGTGCAGCAAGACGAAGAAGGCAAAAGCTACCCTGCGGTCAACCCCAACGCCAATGGCAATGCCTGGTTCGTAAGTAAAGTGCTCAAGGTAGATTCGGCCGATGAAGAAATCTTGGCCTTAAACGATTTGGATACAAAGACCGAAGCGGTCGTTAACCAAGCCAAGGTAAAAGAATTGGACCGATTGGAGTTTGCGCTTGATTCTACGGCTTCCATTCGCTTAACGGACTATAGGCCGAATCACTTGGTCTACGAATCGGCAAACCAGAATCCCGGACTGGCCGTTTTCTCCGAAATGTATTATCCACATGGATGGCATGCCTATATCGATGGAAAACCACAAGATTTCTTTAGGGTAAACTATACGCTGCGGGCCATGGAAGTCCCACAAGGAAGCCATAAAATCGAGTTTATTTTCGAACCGGAGGTCGTGGCGACCGGGAGCAAGATTACCTTGGCCAGTAACATCCTTTTGGCCCTTATCGTTCTCGGCGGTATTGGTTTTACCTTTTTTGTCCCTAAGAAAGAAAAGGAACTGAACGACAAAAAAAATAGCTGGTAAAGGTTGAGTTATTCTGATATCCAACAATAAAATTATTTATGAAGAAAGTCCTCATCATCACCTATTACTGGCCTCCTGCGGGCGGCCCAGGGGTGCAGAGATGGCTAAAATTCGTTAAATACCTTCGTGATTTCGGTATTGAACCCTTGGTCTACATTCCCGAGAATCCGCATTACCCTATAGAAGACGCCACTTTGGCCTCTGAAGTTGTCGAAAACCTAACCGTTTATTCGCAGCCGCTTTTTGAGCCTTATGGCATAGCGAAGGTTTTCTCCTCAAAAAAAACAAAACGCATCAGTTCGGGAATTATCCAAACCAAAAACCAGTCGGTCTTTGAAAAGGCCATGCTTTGGGTGAGGGGCAATTTTTTTATTCCGGATGCCCGAAAGTACTGGGTAAAACCTTCGGTGAAATATTTGAGCGATATTATTGCCAAGGAAAAATTAAAAACCATTATTACCACAGGCCCGCCACACAGTGTGCATCTCATTGGGCGAGAGTTGAAGAAATTACACGGTTTACAATGGTTGGCCGATTTTCGCGATCCATGGACCTCTATAGGCTACCATAAAGAACTGCGGCTTTCAAAAAATTCACAAAAAGAACACAAGGCCCTTGAGCATGCCGTACTCAATGAAGCCGATAAAATAGTGGTAACCAGTAAGACCACAAAAGAAGAGTTCGAAAGTATTACAAAACAGCCCATTTCGGTTATTACCAACGGTTATGATCTGGAGCATAGCGGGGAAGTAGATTTGGATAAAGGATTTACCATTTCCCATATCGGTTCTTTGCTTAGCGGAAGAAATCCGGAAAACCTATGGAAAGTGCTCTCACAAATAGCAAGGGAAAATGCCGTCTTCAGGGGCGATTTACAGCTGGAGTTTATGGGAGTGGTAAGTCAAGATGTGATGGATACCATGTACCGTTATGAATTAGGGCCGTATATTAAAATGAGGGGTTACGGTTCACATGCGGAAGCCTTACGAAAACAACAAAGCTCCCAATTGTTGCTTCTGGTAGAGATCGATAGCGAAGAAACCAAGGGAATTATCCCTGGCAAACTGTTTGAATACATGGCGGCGAAGCGACCTATTTTGGCGGTCGGCCCCCAAGGTTGGGAAGCGGGCGAGATCATTCAAGGTACAAACGCGGGCAAGGTATTCGACTACTCCGCCCTTGAGCCGTTAAAAAACACCATTTTAGCTTGGTATGAGGCCTATAAAAAAGGGAGTATTGTATCTGAATCGGTGGATGTGGAGCGTTTTAGCAGACGCGCCCTAACCGAAGAACTTTCAAAACTCTTGTAATGGGAATTGTATTCAAGCAATCGCTCAACAATTCAATTATTACATACCTCGGTTTCGGACTCGGGGCACTGAATACTTTGGTTCTCTATTTGCAGTTTATGGACCCCGAGTATTACGGGCTCTTACAGGTGGTCTTGTCGGCCTCGGTCGTTTTAATGCCCTTATTGGCCTTTGGGGTACCGAATACGCTGGTCAAATTCTATAGTGGCTTCAACGATAGCAAATCTACTGACGGATTTTTGACCCTTATGCTTTTTTTGCCTTTGGCACTTATGCTTCCTATTGCCGGAATCACATATGTGGTGAACGATGCCATCGGAAGTTTTTTATCCAAGGAAAATCCCATCGTAAAAGACTATGTGTGGCATATCTTTTTGATTGCCATGGTTATGGCCTATTTTGAAGTTTTTTACGCCTGGGCCAGGGTGCATATGAAATCGGTTTTCGGCAATTTCATGAAAGAGATTTTCGGTAGGGTGGGGCAGACTACGCTACTGGTCCTGTTATATTTTAAGGTGATTTCGGTTACGTCTTTTATAGATGGACTCGTAATCGTCTATATTTTACGAATGCTCGTTATGAAATTATATGCCTATCGCTTACATAGGCCTCGATTGGTTTTTGACTTTCCTGAAAATACACCTAAAATCTTAGTATATAGTGCCCTTATTATCTTAGGCGGTTCCGTGGCCATTGTCTTATTGGAAATCGACAAGGTCATGATCAACCAATTTATCAAGATCGAGAATGTAGCCTACTACAGTGTGGCCAGCTTTATTGCTTTGGTCATAGCCGTACCCTCGCGGTCGATGCACCAGATAACCTACCCCCTTACCGCGGAACTCCTAAATAGAAAGGATGCTGTGGGGCTAAAGCGGCTTTACCAAAAAAGTTCGCTTACACTTTATGTTATTTCCGGACTGCTTTTTGTTCTTATCTTCCTTAATCTCGACGATTTGTACAAATTGCTACCCGACGCCTATAGGCACGGGTATTTTATCTTTGTCTGGTTGGGACTCGCCAAGTTGTACGATGCCCTATTGGGGAATAATAATTCCATTCTTTACAATTCCGATTACTACAGGGCCGTATTGTTCATGGGGGTCTTTTTGGCCATTGTTACCGTGCTTCTAAATGTTTGGCTTATACCGGCATACGGACTCGATGGTGCCGCAATCGCCAGTTTTTTGGCCTTTTTTATCTACAATACCGTAAAACTGGTCTATGTTAAGATGAAGTTCAACATACTTCCTTTTACCAAGGAAACCATCGCGGTTACCCTATTGATGATCGGAACGGTATTGGTTTTTTACTTTGTTACGCTTCCCTTTCATCCAATTTTAAATATCATGATCAAAGGACTGGGGATTAGCTTACTCTATGTTGGGGTGGTGTATAAATTCAAGATTTCAGAAGATGTTTACCAAGTGCTGAACGGTCTATTTGGAAAGAAAGGCGAATAGTTTTACCTTAACATTTGATAGTCACTTTAATGTGGACATTCTGTCCAATTTTTACATTAAGCCATAAATGGCATTAGGCATTAAGAAATTAGATTTCAATTGATTTATTAAGAGTACATGGGGCATTTAGTTAGAGGTTGTTTGAGGGCATGTTTGCATTTAGAGTTCTATGAGACTTTGACAAATGCCGAAATACGGGTTTATAAAGTACTACCGGAAGCCGATGAACTCCATATCGAAAAGGGTAAGCTTGTTATTTTATCTTCTAAGACCGTTATCCAAAAAACAAAACATCTTATAGGCAGTGGGTATACGGATGATGAGGGCAACTATAACATCCCTTTGTCCGATCGATACGGTAGTGGCCCCTTGGAAATTGATGTGGTGGTTAGTGATAAGGGCAAATCAAAAAAGGCGACGCACACGGTTCAGTTCACCCTAAGGCGGTTGAATCCGGTTTGGCGTAAGAATCAAGAAGATAAGGAGTTCATTTTTAATTATAGCTTCAATTTTAAGTTTTGGAACCAGGTTCGCACGGAACTTGATATATGGACGATTATCGGACATATACGTTCCAAAGAAGACCATAATACCCCTGTAAAGGGAGTGACCGTTGCGGCATTTGATACGGACTGGATCAATGACGACTTTTTAGGAAGTGCCCTGACCGATAGCAAGGGTCAGTTTCGAATAGATTATAAGGGACTTGATTTCAAACAGACATTTCTATCGCCGATGATCCGTGTTGAAACCCCGATATCTTCCATACCTGGACCAGGTGTTTATTTTAAAATATACTCTTCAGAAGGAGTTTTGTTGTACGAGGAAGACAGAAACAAGGGCAAGACCCAAGAAAGGAAGAATATCCCGCGTTGTTTCGATATTGACTTGTATATTTAACACTAATTAAATTTTGAGACCATTTTTAATGGTCGTTATCAATAGAACCTAAGATGAAAATAAGGATCAAAGGTAATTCCGTTCGCGTACGGATTACAAAATCAGAAGTCACACAACTCTGCAAAGAAGGCGTGGTACAAGAGGTTACGCCATTTATAAGCGGTTCATTTACCTACGCCTTGCGTTCCCAAGATGTGTCTGGTCTTACGGCAGATTTTCAAGATAATACCATTACCGTAGTCTTGCCTCAAGAATTGGTGAAAGACTGGGAAGACAACAACCGCATAGGATTTAATGGTTCGGTCCCACTCGGAGATGGACAAAACCTATTACTTTTGGTTGAAAAAGACTTTACATGTATAGAGGATAGGGGGGAAGACGAGTCCGATAATTACCCTAACCCTAAATTGCAACACTAGAAATATAAGTTGAGTATGCAGAATGAAAACTTTCGAAGAAAGGTATCGGTCATTGGTTCCGAAGATTTCTCGAATATCAAGATAACAGAACCGGTACGGTACGCTGCCGGAAAATTAGGTGTAAAAGAGGCCTTGCGCCACGGATTTAAGGAAATGGGCATTGTACGCTCTATGCGTGCATTTTTAGAGCTGAACCAAGAAGACGGCTTTGACTGTCCGAGTTGCGCTTGGCCCAATCCGGAAAAACCTTCCACTATAGCGGAATATTGTGAAAATGGGGCAAAGGCAGTTGCCGATGAGGCCACTACCGATAAGATCGGCCGAGAATTTTTCAAGAAGTATTCCGTAGAAGAGTTATCGAAACTCACTGAATACCAATTGAACAAATTCGGTAGGCTTACCGAACCTCTTGTTCTTAGGCCGGGCAGTATTCACTACGAGCCTATCTCATGGCAAGAGTCATATGAACTTATTTCCGAAGAATTAGGGCGATTGAAATCACCCGATGATGCCATTTTTTATACTTCCGGGCGATCCAGTAACGAAGCGGCCTACCTTTACGGTATGTTTGCCAGGGCCCTAGGCACCAATAATATGCCCGACTGTTCCAATATGTGCCACGAATCAAGTGGCGTAGCCCTTTCAGAGACCTTGGGTATCGGTAAAGGTTCGGTAAAACTTGAAGACCTATACGGTGCCGATGTGGTAATCGTGGCCGGACAAAACCCGGGAACGAATCACCCCCGTATGCTTTCGGCCTTAGAAAAATGCAAGAAAAATGGAGGCAAGGTGATTAGTATCAATCCCCTTGAAGAATCCGGACTCATTAATTTCAAGAATCCACAACATGTAAAAGGACTCATAGGTGGAGGTGAAAATCTTACCGATATTCATCTTCAGGTGCGTATCAATCAAGATATAGCCCTGATGAAATTGATTTTAAAACGACTGGCCGCCTTGGATGAAGCCGGTCAGAAAGTATTTAACCATGATTTCTTGGGCGAGTATGTAGACGGTTACCAAGAACTTTTGGACGACTTGGCCCGCTACGACGAATCGTCATTACTCGAACTATGTGGGGTAGAGGAAGCCATTATCGATGAAACCGTGGCCTTATTGGCTACAAGTAGTAATATCGTGATATGTTGGGCGATGGGACTGACCCAGCATAAGAACGGTGTAGCTACTATTTGCGAATACTTGAACCTACTCTTGTTAAAAGGGTCCTTAGGAAAACCCAACGCTGGCACCTGTCCTGTACGCGGCCATAGCAACGTTCAGGGCGACCGTAGTGTGGGGATTATGCATTTTGTAAACCCAGAACTCAACGAGCGTATTGAAAAACATTTAGGCTTTAAGGCCCCTGATAAAGAGGGACTTGATGTTGTTGGGGCCATTAAGGCCATGCATGATGAAAGCGGTAAGGTTTTTATTTGTTTGGGAGGAAATTTTTTAATGGCGGCTTCCGATACCTTGTATACGGCCGAGGCCATGCAGAACTGTGAACTTACGGTTCAGATAAGTACGAAATTGAACCGATCGCATTTGGTGACCGGAAAAACGGCGCTCATTCTACCCACTTTCGGTAGGTCGGAAAAAGATATGAAAGGTGACAAGTTGAGATACCAGACCATGGAAGATAGCATGGGCCGTGTACGCCAATCACGTGGACTTCTAAAACCGACCTCCGAGAACATAAAAAGTGAACCAGAGCTTATCGCCGAACTGGCCCATACTCATTTTGGAGCCGGGCATTCGGTAAACTGGAAAGCCATGGGAGAGGATTATGAGCTAATTCGGGAGAGTATCGACTTAATCATCAAAGGGTTTGAAAATACAAAGGAAAGGTCAAAAGGAATAGGGTATTATCTACCCAACAATGTTCGTGATCTCGATTTTAGTATGCTGCCCAATGGTCGGGCCCAGCTGACCCGAAACCCCTTGCCCGAACACGATTTAAAGGATGAAGAGCTCATGTTGATGACCATTCGCTCCCATGATCAGTTCAACACTACGATCTATGGAATGGATGACAGGTACCGCGGAATCTACAATGAAAGGCGGGTTCTTTTTATGAATGCCAAGGATATGGAAAAAAGGAACTTGAAAAAGATGGACGTGGTACATATTAAAAGTACCTATAATGGAAAGGTACGTACGGCACATAAGTTTCTGGTAGTACCGTATAATATCCCTTCAGGTGATTTGGCCGCCTACTACCCTGAAACCAATGTCTTGGTGCCTTATGACCAATACGCCGATAAGAGCAAAACACCGATCAGTAAATCGATTAAGGTTACGGTTGAGAAAGCCATCTAAAATAAAACCCCCGCAGCAGACGAATCTACTGCGGGGGCAACAACTAACCAACCTAAAAACTATTTTAATATCTTCTTGAGCTTCTCGATGAAGTCGATCTTGAAGCGCTGTTGTTCGAGCTGCTTCTTGAAGGGGCTTTGCTCACGGAACTTCTTGATGAACTACGGTTCGACACGCTGCTTCTACTCTGGGTAGGTGTCCGTTTTGTGCTTCGGACCGTGTTTTTATTTTGAGAAGAGCTATAGCGGTTACGGTTGCTAGAGCTTACCGCACTGCGCGTTGGTCTCTTGGCCGATGATGTTTTGGTCACCGTTGTTCTTTTGGTTACCGTACTTCTATTCGGTTTGCGTACGGTAGTCGTTTTTCGGGTTACAGAAGTACCGTTACTCGGGCGAACACGGGTCGATGACCGGTTTACCGTGGCCTTGCTGGTTTTTCCATTGCGCACCGCGCTACTTCTGTTCGTGCTTCTTACAGCGGCACTATGACGGGCCGTAGTATTCCTTGATTTAGAAACATTGCTGCTTCTATTGGAAGCCAAACTGTTAGTTCTGCGGGCACTGCTTCGTACGCTTACCCTTTTATCGTTTCTATATACCCTTGATCTTTCGCTCCTAATTTTATTATAGCGATGGGTTTTACCGATTTTGGCATAGAATCGTCTTGTATTATGTCTGTAAGGAGAATAATAGGTATAACGAACAGGACTGTAATATCTTCTATAAGGCCTGTTGTACACAAGACAAAAGCCAATTGACGGTCTGGTAAAAAAGGCATGGAAGGGTCTGTGGACATAGCGTCTGTTGTAAATGTTTATATACCCCGTATGATAATCATATAGACCTCTGTGGTTGTAATAGATGCTCATGCCTCCCAATCTACGGATGCGTCCGTTGTTATAACTTATGTCAACATCACCTATTTGGGTAACACGTCCGTAATAATCGTAATAAATAGGTACGTTCTCTACTTGAATTACCGCACCGTAATCATCATATTGGGCGTACGGGCTATAATCATAACCAGAGTTAAAGGTAACACCGTTTCTACGTCCGGTGACGCGACCATCAATGTAAAAATCAAACTCACCATCAGGATATACCGAAAACGTAATGCCATTTTCGACAAAAATAAATGAGTCGTTGTATCCATAAGCATTGCGTTCTGCAACCTTATCTTCTACTGTAACTGTGGCCATGGCACCGGTAGTGCCTAAAATAAGGGCCGAAAAAAAGAGTAGTAAGTTTCTCATGCTATAAGGTTTTAAATTCCTGAGTGTAATTATTTACATTCGAGTTGTAATAAACAAACAGCGTGCCAAAAATCGGAACACAAATGCAACTATCTGATATTGAGTTAATTAAATCGAATTGTTATTTTAAAAAGGGAGGAAATAGGCTTTATAAATAATTTGATACGGAATCAAATCCATAAAAAAGACCCCATTCTTTAAGCTAAAATGGGGTCTCTAATTTGATTTGTAAGGGCTATACGGCTAGCTACAATTTTTCCTTTAGATACTTGGCCGTAAACGAAGTGCTGCTTTTGATTATTTCCTCGGGCGTGCCTTCCGCCAAAAGTTGCCCTCCATTTTCACCGCCTTCCGGGCCTAGATCAATAATATAGTCCGCACACTTGATGAGCTCTACATTATGTTCGATCACAATGACCGAATGGCCCTTTTCTATAAGGGCATCAAATGACTTCAAAAGTTTTTTGATATCGTGAAAATGTAGTCCTGTAGTGGGTTCGTCAAAAATGAACAAGGCCTTGTCCTTGGTCGTGCCCTTGACCAAAAAGGAAGCCAGTTTAATACGCTGTGCCTCACCGCCCGAAAGGGTAGAAGAAGACTGTCCAAGGGTTACATAGCCCAAGCCAACATCTTGTAAAGGTTTTAGTTTGTTTACGATCTTGTTTTGTTTATGGATATCAAAAAAGGCAATGGCATCATCAATGGTCATATTAAGAACGTCATCGATATTGGCCTCATGAAACTTTACTTCCAAGACTTCCTTTTTAAAACGCTTACCCCCACAGGTATCGCATTGAAGGTGTACATCGGCCATAAACTGCATTTCTACCGTAATTTCGCCTTCCCCCTTACATTTTTCACACCGGCCTCCATCGACATTAAAAGAGAAGTGTTTGGCCTGATAAGCCCTGATTTTACTCAGTTTCTGTGCCGCAAAGAGGTTTCTGATATCATCGTAGGCCTTTATATAGGTCACGGGATTTGAGCGTGAAGACCTACCAATGGGGTTCTGGTCTACGAACTCGACATGTTTTATGGTCTTGTATTTTCCTTCTACTTTGGTATACTGTCCGGCCTTTTCGCCGTAACCACCAACTTCCTTTAAAATAATAGGGTAGAGGAGTTTTTTGACCAAGGTACTCTTTCCACTACCGGAAACACCGGTTATTACGGTAAGCATGTTTAATGGAAAAGTAACATCTATATTTTTAAGGTTGTTTTCGCGGGCCCCTTTAATCGTAATATAATCGGGAGAGGTCCGTCTTTTTGTGGGCACACTGATTTCTTTCGTGCCGTTCAAGTATCCTGCAGTCAGTGAATTCGATTTTAAGATGTCGTCCAAGGTCCCATGGGCCACTACCTCACCGCCATGTGTTCCCGCTTCCGGGCCAATATCTATGACTTCGTCGGCAGCCTTCATAATGTCTTCGTCGTGTTCGACTACGATTACGGTATTGCCCAAATCGCGTAAGGACAACAAAACATCGATCAGGTTTTCGGTGTCTTTAGGATGTAGTCCGATACTGGGTTCATCAAGAATATACATGCTTCCTACAAGGCTACTGCCCAAAGAGGTTGCTAGGTTGATCCGTTGGCTTTCACCACCCGATAAGGTATTCGACTTTCGGTTCATGGTCAGATAGCTTAATCCTACCTTATCGAGAAAACCGAGCCTGGTATTGATTTCCTTTAAAAGGCGGGAAGCGATTTTCGAATCGTATTTATCCAAAACCAAATCATCAAAAAACGGAATCAACTTTTTAATGGGAAGTTCGACCAAGTCGGAAATGTTCTTACCGGCAATTTTTACATAGTCCGTTTCCTTGCGCAGGCGTTTTCCGTGGCAAACGTTGCATTTGGTTTTTCCCCGGTAGCGCGAAAGCATCACCCGGTTTTGAATTTTATAGCTTTTTTCCTCTAGTTGACCAAAAAACTTATGTAGGCCGATAAAATGTTCGTTTCCGTCCCAGACCAGTTGTTTTTGTTCTTCGGAAAGTTCGAACCAAGGTTTGTGTATCGGGAAATCGAATTTGTAGGAAGAGTTTACCAGTTGGTCCCTGTACCACCCCATACTTTCGCCTCGCCATGGGAAAATGGCATTTTCATAAACAGAAAGGGCTGTATTGGGCACCACTAGGTCTTCATCAATACCGATAACATCGCCATAGCCTTCGCATTTCGGACAGGCCCCATAAGGGTTGTTAAAACTGAACAGATGTACATTTGGTTCTAAAAACGTCATCCCATCAAGCTCAAACTTATTGCTGAAGGGAATGCGCTCTTTGCTGTTGAGTTCTTCAATGGCACATTCACCTTTTCCTTCAAAAAAAGCGGTATCGACGGCATTTGCCAAACGATTGTAGAAATCTTCGTCATCTTTGACAATAATCCGATCGACGACCAAATCGAAATTCCGTGAAATATCATCAGGTACGTTGTCTATACGAAGTACTTCGCCCTTATATTTGATACGCGCGTAGCCTTGCTTTGAGAGCAATTGTAGTGATTTGATGGTATCTCGGTTCGCATCTATTTGGATCGGGGCCAATAAAAGTAACTTGGTGCCTTCCTCGTATGTCTTTACCTGTTCGACCACATCGGTAACCGTATCTTTTTTGACCTCTCGCCCGGAAATAGGGGAGATGGTACGGCCGATACGGGCGTAGAGCAGTTTGAGGTAATCGTAAATTTCGGTGGTAGTACCTACGGTAGAACGTGGGTTGGTAGAATTCACCTTTTGTTCAATGGCGATGGCGGGCGCTATACCTTTTATATAATCAACCTTGGGTTTGTCTAGCTTGCCCAAGAATTGCCTTGCATAAGACGAAAGACTTTCTACATACCTTCTTTGGCCTTCGGCATAAAGCGTATCGAAAGCCAAACTCGATTTTCCGGAACCCGAAAGACCGGTAATGACCACCAATTTGTTTCGGGGGATGACAACGTCGATATTCTTTAAGTTGTGCAGTTTTGCTCCCTTAATGATTATGTTGTACTTGGGGTTTACGTCTACTATTTCTGCCATGTGCTTATCTAAGCTTACAAAGATACGATATGATGATTTCAATAGCTAAAATTGTACAGTTCACATTAAAAAATGTGTCGATAACGTCAGAAATTTTCTAAAGTCATTTAATTTTTTCTATATTTGACCCCAACAAAATGTTAAGACGCCTATAGCGAAAAATTACTTTTAGAAAGATTAAAACATTATCTACCAGACCTTTTCTATGAAAAGGACGTCAGGTTTTAACTATTAAAGTAATTGTTATGGATATATTGACAAAAGATTCCCTTCTTATTAAAAATTACATCTCGGGTGATGAAAAAGCTTTGGAGATTCTGATTGAAAAGCACAACCAGCGGCTCAGCAGTTTTATTTACTCCAAGGTAAACAACCGTGATATTACCGAAGACATTTTTCAAGACACCTTTATTAAGGTCATCAAAACACTTCGACGGGGCACCTATAATGAAGAAGGTAAATTTTTGCCATGGGTGATGCGTATCGCCCATAACCTTATTATAGACCACTTTAGAAAAAATAGCCGAATGCCTATGTTCGAGGGGTCCGATACTTTTGATATTTTCGCCCACATAGGGGACGAAAAGCTAAATATAGAACGACAGTTAATAAAAGACCAGATCGATTGTGACCTTGAAATTTTGGTAGATGAACTACCTGAAGACCAAAAGGAGGTTTTGGTCATGCGTATCTATAGGGATATGAGTTTTAAGGAAATCTCGGAAAATACCGGGGTAAGTATAAATACCGCACTGGGCCGTATGCGCTATGCCCTTATTAATTTGCGGAAGATTATTGAACAGAACAACATTGCTTTGACGAATTAATTAACCATAGGTCGAAGCAATTCATTATATTTATATCAGTTGCGTTATTATGCGGTAACAATACTGAATATATATGGGAAAAATTTACGCTACAGAATCGGACAAATGTAGATTGGTAAAAGCGAAGCCTGAAACCGTTGAGTTTCTATTGGCTTATTCCAAATCTCTAAGTATTACAGAAGCCAAAGGTTTACAGTTTGAGTCAAATATGAACTGACGAATAACCTTATATTATATAAAAGGCCCTTGCACGAATTGTGCAAGGGCCTTTTTTGTAGGAAATAAGTACCCATAAAGCCTGTGTTTATAATAAGTATTGTATGATATGTATATTCTCCTTTTAAAACAATACCAGGCCATACATCTTCAGGGTATTGATTTTGTGTGGCTAACGCACTTCGAACCATTTTATTTTGTTGAAAAAGGGAAAAGTAGGTTTTCACATCAAAAACAAGCGGTTTTACAACAATGTTTTTTTCTAGACCCCTCTATTATCTAGTTTTATATCATAATTAATAACAAGGCCATCCACCAAAGGATAAAATTACATTCTTAAAATAACTAAATAACGGTAGTCTTTCTTAGGAAAGTCTCAAATCTTAAACTAAAAAACCCTACACAATGAACCAACAAATCGAAGATTCAATACTAGTAAGAGATTATATCAGCGGAGACGAAAAAGCTCTTGAGATTTTGATCAACCGTCACAACCAAAGAATATCTAGTTTTATTTACTCTAAGGTTTTGGATCGCGATGTGACCGAAGATATTTTCCAGGACACATTTATTAAAGTGATCAAAACTTTAAAAAGAGGTTCATATAGTGAAGAGGGAAAGTTTTTACCTTGGGTAATGCGTATCGCCCATAACTTGATCATCGATCATTTTAGAAAGAACAAAAGGATGCCGATGTTCGAAGGAAATGATGATTTCAATATCTTTTCCGTAATCGGAGATGATAAGTTAAATGCGGAAAAGCAGCTTATTAAAGACCAAATTACTTCTGACCTTAAACATTTGATCGAAGAATTACCAGATGATCAAAAAGAAGTTTTGGTAATGCGTATCTACAAAGACATGAGCTTTAAGGAAATCTCTGAAAACACCGGAGTAAGCATTAACACGGCCTTGGGAAGAATGCGTTATGCCCTTATTAACCTTAGAAAAATCATTGACAAACATAATATTGTTTTAACGAATTAATAAGTAGCTGAGAATTCTCAACAATATTTCCAATCTAGTTGCGTTATCCATTGTATAACTATGCTACTATTATGGAAAAAATTTACTCTGAAAACCTTGAAAGAGGCAATGCTGTAAAAGCTACGAAGGAAACAATCAACTTTTTACTAAGTTTTTCTAAACAATTTCATATTGTTGAATACAATAATTTTCGTTTTGAAAACAGCTTAAACTAAAGATACAGACCCGTTTATCGGGTCTTTTTTGTTTTGTAGTAAGCATCGATTACGGTCTTTCTACCGATGGTCTTTGTTATAATATCTTTTTCTAGATCCCATCCCCGGGCCGGAGAGTATTCCCTTCCGTACCAAATTATCTGAAGATGCAAGTCGTTCCAAAGTTCTTTTGGAAACAGGCGCTTGGCATCTTTTTCGGTTTGAACCACATTTTTACCATTCGAAAACCCCCAACGGTACATAAGCCTATGAATATGGGTGTCTACGGGAAAAGCAGGTATACCGAAAGCCTGTGAGACCACCACACTGGCCGTTTTATGTCCCACGGCGGGCAACTCTTCCAAAAGCGCTATGTCTTTCGGTACCTCGCCCTCGTATTTATCGATAAGTATTTTTGACAAGCCGTAGATTCCCTTTGATTTCATAGGGGAGAGGCCCACAGGCTTTATGATTTCACGAATTTCCTCTACCGACATCTTAACCATATCATACGGATTATCGGCCCTTTCAAATAATAGGGGGGTAATCTTGTTCACCCGAACATCGGTACTTTGTGCCGATAACAATACGGCGATCAACAAAGTATAAGGGTCTTTGTGGTCTAAGGGCACCGGTATAGAGGGATAAATATCACGTAAAGTCGTAATGGTGAAATCAATCTTTTCCGCTTTTGTCATTTTTGTCTAATTTTAGCCTCGTATACAAAAAGAACGATAGCTATGAATACATTACAAGTAGGGGACAAAGTACCCGATTTTTCAGCGAAAGACCAAGACGGGAATACAATTAAATTATCTGACTACAGCGGTAAAAAGCTCATTGTGTTCTTTTATCCGAAAGCGAGCACCCCAGGGTGTACGGCAGAAGCTTGTAACCTAAGGGACAATTACCAAGAACTTCAGGAACAAGGGTACGAACTATTGGGTGTTAGTGCCGATTCAGAAAAAAGACAGGGCAATTTTAAAAAGAAATACGGTTTTCCGTTTCCCTTGTTGGCCGATGAAGACCGTACGGTAATCAATACTTTCGGGGTATGGGGCCCTAAGAAATTTATGGGACGCGAATACGACGGTATCCACAGAAAGACCTTTGTCATCGATGAAAATGCGATAGTGACCAAGGTAATCGATAAGGTAAAGACCAAGGACCACGCCGCCCAACTATTGGACTGATTTTACATCCATACATTTGCGATATAAATTAAAGAGGGGCTTAGGCCCCTCTTTCTATTTTACTTTATCTTCATCTTCCGATTTCAGCAGTTTTCTGGTAAACAGCTTTTCTTCTTTAATGATTTCGGGAATGCCTTTCGGTAACATGTCTTCCCAGCCTTCATCACCATTGATGATTTTCTTTAGCACGTCTCTCGAGAAAATATGCATGATTTCGGGGTCATAGTCTATAATGTCCATCACCTTACCGTTGTACTTGAAGAACTTGTAAAGCTCTTTCATTCTCGGGTGGACCTTAATGTTGTTACTGGTCATAATTTGACCGGTTTCAGCATTTTTCATAGGGTAGAGGTACACCTGAAGGTCTTTGAAGAACAACTTACCAAAGGCTTCCAAGATGCCTCCCGATAAATGTCGGTAATACTTTTCGTCAAAGATATCCACCAGATTGTTGACTCCCATGGTAAGACCTATTTTGGCCTTGGTATACCGATTGAAGTATTCTACCAGTTTATAGTATTCCTGAAATTTGGATATCATTACGTTGTGGCCGAGGGCACAGAGCAATTCGGCGCGATCCATAAAATCTTGTTCGTCTATTTCCCCCGAAGCCTTAAGGTTCGATAGGGTGATTTCAAAAATGACCATGGTGCTTTCTTGGTTGACCGCCGGATCTCGTATAAAAATGTCATACGATTTATGAAACATATCCATGTTCACTTTGGTAACCGGCCTAAAGCTTCCGCGCAGGGCCAAGATATTTTTTTTGTACAATGCGGCCGCCGGCAAGAAGTTGTTGCCATCAGGGCCGAACATCACCGCATCGGTCATGTCGTTTCGGATCAACTGCAAGCTCATCAATCGGTTGTCCACATCCTTAAAATTAGGACCTGAAAAGTTTACCATGTCGATTTCCACGGTATCCTTGTCAATGTGGTCATAGAGATACTTAAGCATCTTTTTTGGTTTGTGATACTTGTAAAAGGCACCGTAAATCAAATTAACGCCAAGAATTCCCAATGTTTCCTGTTGCAATCGGGCTTCGTTTTGTTTAAAACGAATGTGCAGTATGATTTCGTCCAACTCTTTTTGAGTGGGATCGAGTTGAAAACGGATGCCTACCCAGCCGTGACCCTTATATCTTTTCGAGAAATCAATGGTTGCCACTGTATTGGCATAGGAAAAGAAAAGTCGGTCTGGATGGGTCTCGCGGCTGATACGCTCTTCCATGAGCGTCATTTCATGCGAGAGCATCTTTTTTAAACGAGATTGTGTTACGTACCTACCATCGGTTTCAATACCGTAAATGGCATCGCTAAAATCTTTATCGTAGGCACTCATCGCCTTGGCAATAGTACCGGACGCTCCGCCCGAACGAAAGAAATGTCTCGCTGTTTCTTGGCCTGCGCCAATTTCAGCAAAAGTTCCGTAGATGTCAGGGTTTAGGTTGATCCGTAAAGTTTTGGCTTTGATGGAAGGAATATTTTCAAAGGTGCTGTCCCTTTTTAGAACTGAGGCCATTTAGTTGGATTTTGCTTTCAACAAAGTTAACAAGTTCAGCTAATCTATTAAATTATTTAGTTATAAATTTGAGCTTAGATGAGCGATGCGTTTAAAATTACATTTTTAGGTACGGGCACTTCTCAGGGAATACCCGTAATAGGCAGTAATCACCCGGTTTGCCACAGTACGGACCCTAAGGACAAGAGGCTACGTGTATCCCTCTTGATATCATGGAAAGACTACAATTATGTGATAGATTGCGGTCCTGATTTCAGGCAACAGATGTTGACCAGTCAGGTAAGCAAGCTCGATGGGGTCCTTTTCACCCATGAGCACTCCGATCATACTGCGGGACTAGATGATATTCGTCCCTATTTCTTTAGACAGGGCGATATACCTATATATTTGCATAAACGCGTTGCCGATTCCCTTAAACGGCGTTTCGATTATATTTTTGCGGATGAAAACCGATATCCCGGGGCACCGGCGGTGGCGGTCAACCTAATAGACAAAGACCATAGGTTTACTATCGGCGATGTTTCCGTTATGCCGATCGAGGCCAGTCATAACCGAATCAAGGTACTGGGCTTTCGAATCAAACATTTTACTTACCTGACCGATGTAAAGACCATAAGCGATGAAGAGGCCGAAAAAGTAAAGGGCACTAAGTTTTTGGTAGTCAACGCACTTCGTGAAGAACCCCACCATTCGCATTTTAACCTAGAGGAAGCCTTGGCCTTCATCGATAAGATTCAACCCGAAAAGGCCTACCTTACCCACATTAGCCATATGCTCGGCTTTCATGAGGAAGTTGAAAAAAAATTACCAAAAAATGTACATTTGGCTTACGATAACTTGACCTTAACCGTTTAAAGAGTAAATAATTCTTCATTTTATGAAAAGTAAAATATTTTTATACCTCTTCATTTTTGTGTCACTGATCTGTCTTTACCTTTTTGTCAGCAACGGCAATATGGTAAAGGCCAAAGATTCCCGAATTAACAAACTTGGGGGGCAGATCGAGCAATTGCGCGATTCGGTTCGGGATACGCAGCTGAAAGTTTTGGAAATGCAATATTTTTCCTTGGAAAACAACGATGATGCCTTGGCCTATTACGACCATTTGGAATTGGAGGACCCATCCCGTTATATTGCCGACAAGCTATTGGAAACCAATGAAAGCAAGGGTGACAATCCTTTGGTGCCGTATGAGGGTATGGATAGCGACTTTAAGATCAACAAGATCAAAGTCTTGAACCACAAATGGATATTGACCGATTTTTCGGACGGAAAATATTGGGGAGAGCTATTGATCAAGTACGAGCTAAAAGATGATCTAAGCGTCGATTTTACAATGCTTGACCATTTGCTTTATACACGAAGTGAATAGCTATATTTTACCTTCCAACCACTTTTTGAACGAATGGAAATTTTGGGGAGCGACTCCGTGTCCCACAGGAAACTCTTCGTATAAGTGGTCAATGTCGAGGTTTTTAAGAAACTCAGGGGCTTTCTGCGCCCATTCAGGGGGAATCACTTGATCCACCTGACCATGTGAAGCATAGATTTTTAAGTTGGAGTGGTCCTTTTCTTGATAGCCTTCTTTTAAGATCGCTTCGTTGATATAACCGCTCAAGGCCACCACGTTTTTTATTTTCTCGGGATAGGATATGGCTACGGCATAGCTCAATATCGTTCCTTGGCTAAAACCTAAAATGGTGACACGTTCCGCATCAAGGGCATAAGTCGCACAGGCCTCATCTATAAAGGCCACGATTTTATCCCTAGAACTTTTGGCCTGTTCATCATCGCTCCATTTGCCCTGTTGGGCATCAAAATTAATGGCGTACCACGCGTAACCAAAAGGCTCCAAGGGGTAAGGGGCCCGAACCGAGATGATACAAAGTTCTTCGGGAAGTTCCGGCGCAAAGGAAAACAAGTCTTCCTCATTACTTCCATAGCCATGGAACATAAAAAGAACCGGGGCTTTTCCTTCTTTGAGGCTAGAGGGTCTGATCAGGTGTTCTAATGATAGGGGGGCTGTTGTCATTGGATAAATGTAAACCATTTTTGAAAGAAATCACCAACTAGGGGAACGGACTGTTTTTTTCCGTTCAGGGCTCCGAGAAAGCCGTACCACCAAAGTACAAAATAACAGATGTACAGGCCGTACCAAGCATACTCATTGAACCACTGGCTCAAAAATAGGGCAAAGCCCAAAAAAAAGAGGTGAAGCCCAAAGGCCTGTCTCGTGTGAAAGCGGGCGAACTCATTTTTGGCATCGGAGTTCATGCTTATGGCAATAAGCGAACCTATAATGGTAAAATAAGCCGTTAAGGCCGTGGTTTTTCCTTCCTTTACTGTATTCATGCCGTCAAAGTTAAGATATGAGCTAGTCTTGCACAAAAAAAAGAGACCCCTATAAGGTCCCTTTTTTGTATCGTATATAAATAAAGGGCTTACCCGATATCGCCGACCAATGGAATTTTCTCCGCCTTCCCGTTTACGGCGTTCATAAGGCCTATAACGGCCAAAATCAACCCGATGTATTGAAGGTAACTGAGCAGGCCTATTCCCGTGACCACAATCAACACGGCAGCGATAATCGATACCACAATTCCCGTAAGCCATGCCCTAAGGGCCTGCCCGATATGGAACTTGGCGAACTCATTCTGTTCTTTGTTGTTCATGATGTAGGCCACTAAGGTTCCTATTAATGTAATGTAGCTGATAATTGCCATGGTTTTACCCTTGTCGATCGTAGTTTGGTCCATTGTGTTGGTTTTAGGTGTTATTTTTTTATGCTTCCTCCGTAACGAACAATCCTTTATTGATTGTTCCGTATACTTTCCCTTTTAATGGGGAACCCATATACATACTGTTCTTTGAGGTAGAGCTTATATGTCCTTCTTCAAAGATATAGTTTACTTCGGGATCGAACAAGGTAAGGCAGGCTTTTTCCCCTTCCTTTAAAACCGGTGATTTTAATCCGTAGCGTTCCCTTCCTTTCGTCAACAAGCCTATGGTAGTTTCGGTGTCCAAAAGGGTATTGAGGCTGCCAAAAGCACTTTCAAGTCCGATACTTCCGTAAGAAGCATTGTCGAATTCCACACGTTTTTCCTCAATGTTCATAGGGCTGTGGTCGCTGGCGACAAAGTCGATAATACCGTCTTTTAACCCCTTGATAAGGGCCTTCGCATCGGTCTTTGTCCGTAAAGGTGGCAGGGTCTTATAGGCCGAATCGAATTCCTCAAGGCAGTCATCGGTAAAACTTAGGTTATGTACGGCAACGCTGCAGCTTACATCTAAACCTTTCTTTTTGGCCTCGGCAATCAATTTCACCGATTTGGCCGTAGAAATAGTGGGTATGTGTAGTTTTCCTCCTGTATATTCCAAGATAAAAAGGTCTCTGGCCACTTGCAGTTCTTCCGCTAAAATAGGAATCCCTTTAAGTCCTAGTTTGGTCGACACCTCGCCTTCATTGACAATGCCCTTACCGGCGATTCGGGTATCCATGGGGAAGGAGTAGACCAGTCCCTCAAAATTCTGGACATATTGCAAGGCAATTTTCAAGAGGTTGGGATTGGTCAACGGTTTTTTAAAGTCGAAAAATCCGACCGCCCCGGCATTTTTCATATCGTACAATTCGGCCAGGTCTATGCCTTTGGCATCTACCGTTAAGGTGCCCAAGGGGTGAAGGGAGGTCAATTGATCGGCCGCTGCATTTTTTAAGAACACAATAGACGAACTACTATCGGGTGCGGGATGGGTACTGGGGTTGAGGACTATATCGGTAAAGCCGCTCAGGGCCGCGGTATGTAGACCGTTGGCGATGGTTTCCCGTTCTTCATAGCCAGGTTCCCCGAAGGCCACGCTACTATCGAACCAACCGATGGAAACATGAAGGTTTTTATGTTTAATGACCCTTGTTTTTCCTTCGGGCTCTATTTTGGCCGCTATCTTGGCAATAGTTCCCTTTTTGATAAGTATGTCGCGGGTCTTTAAATGAAGCTCTTCGCTGTTTTGATCAATTATTTTCGCCGATTTTAAGAGGATGTTCATTTAAGATATTTTTGAATGAGTACTTCAACAAACAGCAAAAGCAGCGCTAAAATAACAAACCATTTCCAAAGCTCGGTTACGCTGTTGTCTTTTTCAATGGTGTCGAATAGCGATGCAATAGAGGTTGCGGACAGATCGCTTCCCAATTGCTCGGTATTCAAATAGGCCAATTTGCTTTCGTTTCGGTTGTGGTTAAAGCTTATATTCTTTGTAGTTTTCTGGTCTTCCATCACCGCATAGATGCCGTCTTCCTGTAGGTCGCCATTAAAGAAAAGAGATACTTTATGGGCCAGTGACCGCTGTTGCGGAATAAATTCAAAGTCCGGTTTCTTTAATTTCAAGATATGGTCCGGGGCAAGGGTAGTAGCAATGTCTATGGTCGTAGATTCTCCCAATACGGTATAAAGCGGAGGGAGTTTTAAACTGCCCATGGCCATATTGTAAAAGGTAGGTACGACCAGGGGGGATTTGGTGAAATTCGAATTTTCGGGTCCCAGGGATGCCGTGAACAAAAAGAAGGACTCATCGCCCACTAAAAAGGGTATACCGCCCTGAAAACCCAATGCCGTTGGTGCCGAGGTCTTGATTTGATAGAATTCGGAAGCTTTCGGATATTGAAAATTGGTAACGTTTTTTTCAAATACGTTTTGGTACAAAGGATGCGAAAAAGAGATGTTGGTAATCTCGCGTTCATCACGAAGCGATTGGACAAAGCTTGTGGCGTAATTTGAGGTCAATAGATTGTATGAATCCATATCAATACCTACGGCGGGTATAATGGTCAAATGCCCCCCATTTGCGATAAAAGCCTTTAGGCTGGTCGTCAAGGAGGCAGGAATTTGCGGCAGATCGTTAAGCACGATCAGGTGTTGTGCAGCAAGAGTGCTATAATTTAGGTTTTTGAGCTCAAAGGCCGTATAGGCAAACTCGTCTTCGGTAAAAATACGTTTCAGAAAATCGTTTTTTTGGTTGCCCACCGACAAAACCTTTATTTTTTCCCGTTCGCCTATGTTGAAAAAGAGTCGGTTGTCATAGCTTAATCCAGAATCATCGATTTCGATTTTCCCATTGAAAACCTCGTTTTTAGGAAGGCTGAAACTTATGGTAACTGTCGGGGATGCGTCAAAGGAAGCCGAAGTTTTTGCAGCCAATTTATCACCGTTGAACAAGGAGACCGGAACACTTTCTTTTTGGTTGGTACTTGATAATTCTACCGAAAGCGTAAGGTTTTCCGAGGTTTCCGAGGTAATATAAGCCGAGTCTATGGCGACATTGGTAACCGCATCCGCTCCCAAACGCACCAAGTGCAGCTGTAATCGAGATAACTTTTCGGCAGAACCACCGGCCATACGCTGTTGAAAGTCGGAAAGGACGATCAAGTTTTTCTCCGTTGAAGGGTCGGAAGAAAAGAGGGTCTGCCCCTTTAGGAACACTTCGTTGATCTTCAACTGTTTGTTATGGAAACCCAAGGCGAGAAGTTCATTTTGAATATCTTGAAGACTCGTGTTTCTAAACGTTTTGGTGTTGGTGAACAGTGAAAAGCGTTCCGTTTTAGGAAGCTTTTTAATCAAGTCCTGAACAGCATTTTCCAATAGGGTAGTGCCTTCGCTCTTGAGTTGCATACTAAAGGAATCATCTAAATAGATAACCGTTTCCTTTTGTTTAAGGGCGGACTTTTCAGCGAAAAAAGGTTGTGAAAAGGCAAAGACCAAGGCAGCTAAGAGCGACATTCGGGTAAACAATAGCAACCATTTTTTAAGGGTGTTGCTCTGTCTCGACTCCGAAACGACCTTCTTTAGGAACTTGACATTGGTGAAGGGCGTTTTCTTGAAACGTCGTAATTGGAACAAATGAATGAAAATAGGGATCAGGAGGAGAAAAAGGGCCCAAAAAAGTTCCGGATATTTAAACTGCATTTCCTGAATTGAGATGGTAAAGATATACATTTCACGCTTTATAACATGGCTTAGTGAAAAGTTATTTTACAAGGGCGGTATCTTGCCAAATAGCGACCCTAGCCTTAAAATTAACAGAAAAAAAAGTAATCTACCATAGGTTTTTGTCCTAGGCCTGAAAAGAACTTTCTGATATACTGCTGGGCTTCTTCATTGGCTACGGTAACGATACTTTGGGGATTGGGGAGTTCCTTGAGTTTACTGAAGTGCAGCATTTCCTTCCCATATATATGTTTGCCTATCTTTTTCGGGTTGTCGCATAGCCAATAAAAGTCGATGTTTTGCGCTTGCAGGCCTTTTGCTATTTCCTTCCCTTTGGTACCGGCACCCCAAACCGTCAACGGTCGGTCGGGCTCGTGGTTCAGTTTGAGGAAATATCTAAGTTTGATGTCTAGAAAATAATTCTGGGCATAGTGTTCACTGGTCCTAGAGGTACGGGTGTCGTAATCGCGCCAATAATGTAGGAGTTTAGAACAGGGAATACATTTTAATCCGTTTTGGTAGAAACGAAAAGTAAGGTCGTAATCTTCTGGATAGAGGTCCGGTTCAAAGGCCCCGCAACGCTCAAAATCTTCGCGATAGGCCATCCAACAAGGGGAGGGGATAACACATTCCTTATAGATCTCGGAATAATTGTCCCCTGTTTGGGTGAGTTGGTTCAACCATTGTTCATAACGTTCGTAACCATTGCTGATACCGCGGTGCGAAAAATAACGGACCTGTCCGACGGCGAGGTGGCCTTTTCCGTGTTCCAATAAAGATTCCGCCATGGTTTTTAACTTGTCTTCCGTCATAATATCGTCGGAATCCATTCGGGTGACAAACTCCCCCTTACTATGCTTATATGCCATTCTTAGGCCTTCGATAATGCCATTTCCTTCATTATCAAACAAATGTATACGAGGCTCGTTTTTAGCATAAGATTCCACCAAATTTTTACTGCCATCACTACTACCATCATTAACGGCCAGTACCTCCCAATTCGGGTAAGTCTGCTTTAAGATGGAGTCAATACACTGGGAAAGAAAGGCTTCGGTGTTCTTAAAAGGGATGAGTATGCTAACAAGGGGCTGTTCCATAAGGGGGCAATTTAGCAAAATTGAAGGCGAATTTTAATTTGAAAAGAATAAAAAATAACAAAACATTTTACAGAGTAGAAAAAGGTTACTATATTTGCACCCGCATTCAGGGAATACCTGATGAGGCACTCAGGAGAAATGGCAGAGTGGTCGAATGCGGCAGTCTTGAAAACTGTTGAGGGTCACACCTCCGGGGGTTCGAATCCCTCTTTCTCCGCAAGCAAGCAGTAGCTTGTAAAAATAAAATCCTATCAAGTTTTCTTGGTAGGATTTTTTATTTAGGGCCGGTTTGGTGATGTTGCTTTTGCTTCCTTGACCTATCTATTATTACCTAGCCAATAATCAGAAGTGCTTTACCACATATCCAGATAAAATAAAAACAGGAATCCCGTAAGCTTTGTCTAAAAAGTAATAGAAAGCTTTTCCCAATCTTTTTTTACGCCCTATTCTTAAGGATAGTTTATTTTTAGGCCTTAGTAGATGCCCGTGAAAGACAAAAATGTGCTCCGATTTTTTCAACATTGATTGCGAATGCACATAATCTTAAAACAAAGGCCGAACATATATAACCGTTACAGCAAAAACGAAGCGCTAATGACTAAAATACTTCTGTCCTATATTTTTATTCTTGGCTTAATGGGCTGTGCGTCGCGAGAGGAGCCTGTCGATTATTTGAACCAAAACCTTCCTGGTGCTACTCCTGTTATCTTCGCGCCGGATATCGTTTCCCTCAAAGGTCGATTCGAGCACGGTATCTCGTTTACGCCCGATACGCGACAATTGGCCTTTGGTATCTTAAACCCAAGCGATTTTAGTGGAAGCATATTCTATTCGGAAAAGACAAGTGGTAAGTGGACTACCCCCGAGATTTTTAAATCTTTGGAAAACAAAAGTGTATTCCTACCTTATTTTACACCCGATGGGGAATCCCTGCTTTACGCCCAAAGCATAGCGGATACGAACAACCTGTATGTCACCGATATTTGGAGAGTGAAACAGGAAAATGGCGGTTGGGGCGTACCTAAAAAAATGCATGTCCCTATTAACTCCACAAGCAGGGAAGCCAATGCTAGTATGACATATGACGGAAGCCTCTATTTTTCGTCGAATAGAAATTGTCAAGGAATCGAAAACTGCTCCACGGCAGATTTGTTCTATTCCACAATGGAGGACAAGACCTATCAAAGCGCGAAAGGAGTTTCCGAATTAAATTCGCCAAACGATGAAGAAAGTGTATTTATCTCTCCAAATGAAGATTATATCCTGTTTTGCAGATATACCGATGACAATTCTTTTGTGGACCTATACATCAGTTACCGCGACTACCATAAACAATGGACCCCGGCAGTAGCTCTTGATGCCCCAATAAATTCCAAAGATTGGGACCGCAGACCCTTTGTAAGCATTGACAACAAATTTCTGTTTTTTACGCGTTTACAGATCGGGGAAAAGGGCCTGACCGAATCCGATATTTATTGGACCAATACGTCAAAGGTCTTTAAACCCTTTGTTTTTCACCCACTGGAAGATATCACGGTACCGCTTGGAGAAAAATTCACCTTGACCCTTCCATCGGATTATTTTAAAGATATTGATAACGGCAATTTGGTGTTGGACTGTAATCATGACCAATTCGATTGGTTGACATTCGATAATAAAAATATGACCCTATCGGGTGTGCCCGCCTATGAAGGCCATTTTGAATTGACATTTACGGCCGTGGACGAATTTATGAATCGCACTGAAGACAGCATAAGCATATCAGTCACGAAATAAGCGCTGTACAGGAAACATACGAACGCAAAGCACAAAGCATGATGAACGAACTATTAATCCAGAATATCGAAAAAAGCCTGCAACTTTCTAAACCGGAACTGGAGCAGCTTTGTAGTTATTTTGAACCAAAAGTTATTCAAAAAAAAGAGTTTTTATTGACTCAGGGCAGTGTTTGTAAGTTTGAAGGTTTTGTTTTGGAAGGGTGTTTCAGGGTATTTATCCTAGATAAAAAAGGAAAAGAAAATACCTTGTATTTCGCGATCAAGGATTGGTGGCTTATGGATATAGATAGCTTTATGAATCAGAACCCCTCCAATTTGAACATACAGGCATTGGAGGACAGTAAAATACTTCTCATCAACAGGAAAGATAAATTAACACTTTACGATACCATTCCCGCGACCGAGAAACTCTTCCGTATTATGTCGCAGAAAGCCATCGTAGCATGGCAACGCCGTTTGATTAACAACCATTGCCAAACAGCAAAGGAAAGATACCACGATTTTGCGGAGACCTATCCCAATATAGTGTCAAAACTGACAGACAAACAAATAGCAAGCTACTTAGGCATTACCCATGAGTTTTTGAGTAAAATTAAAAAATCGTCCAAAGGCCTATAAAATTTCAATAGAGTTGAACTTGTTCAACTTTTTTTCTAGAATAGTTCATAATTTTTGCAGGATACAATTATAAATAGGATTATGGACTTACGAAAACACTTCAAAATAGGTATCGCTACGCTTGCATTACTATTGTTAACAGGGAAAGGACAGGCACAGATGGCCAAAGATATTACACACGACCAAGCCCATACAGCCCTTTTGGCCGCAAAGAAAAAAGCAGAGGAATCGAAGGTCTGCGTCAATATTGCCGTAGTCGATGCCGGAGCCAACCTAAAAGCCTTTATACGAATGGATGAGTCTTTTCTCGGAAGTATTGATGTTGCCATAAAAAAGGCAAAAACAGCCCGATATTTCAACATTGATACCGGAAAATTAGGGGAGTTGACACAACCAGGGGGTATCATTTATAACATAGAACACTCTAACGGAGGTTTGATTACTTTTCCGGGAGGCATACCCATCAAAAATCAAGAGGGCCAAATCATTGGGGCGATAGGTGTAAGTGGCGGTACCATAGACGAAGACCGTACTATTGCCATGGCCGGAGCAAGCTCGATTATAGATGGATCAAATTAGAAAAGCATAAGATTATGAATTGCATAAAAAAAGTCGTTCTCGCCATAGTTTTGGTTTTCTCCCAAGTAGGCCTGGCCCAAGTATCCGAAGAACTAATGCTTTACCGAAAAGACTTTAAAAGTATATCGGGAAACAATACGGTTTCGGTAACGAGCTATGAAAAAGGGGGCGCTCACTACGTATTTGCCGGAGGTGTTGGAAATATAGATGTCTACAGCCTAAGCAAAGAAGGCATACTTACCCCGATAAGCAATCATGAACTCTACCGGAAAGAAGGACCGGCAAGGGGCATGGTGGCCGATAACATTAATGGCACCGACTTTCTCTTTGTAGCCAACAAACACGGAAACGTAATCGAGACTTTTGAAATTTTGAACAACGGTTCCCTTAAAAGGGTGGCCTTGGTTGAAGATACGGAGGAGACCTACCTAGGAACGGCCATTACTTTAGAGGTTATTCATATGAACAAATCGTCATACCTATTTATTGGCGGACTAGAGGAAACACCTGGCTTAAGCAGTTTCAAAATTCAGAACGACGGAAAATTGACCCATGTACAGTCTATGAAAGACGATGATACCATTCATACCGATGGTGTCATAGGAATGTTCACCCATAAAATCAAGGGGAAAACCTTTCTATATACAAGTGGATTTCAAGATAATGGGGTGAGTAGTTTTAGGGTGTATGAAGATGGTAGGTTTAAAAACATCAACAATATAAGCGACAATACAACCGATAGATTCCTAACCGGGGCCTACCCGGTGACCGGTGTCACATTGGGCAACAACAATTATGTGATTGTAGGTCACAGACACCATAAGTATTACAAGAGAGGGGGCTTTATAAAAAGACCGGATTTCGTTTATCACGGCGATGGGGTAAGTGTTTTTAAAGTGAACAAAAAAGGCGGGCTCGAGCCTCATTTTGTCCTAAAGGATGATGACACTACCAAATTGCAGGGGCAAACTAGAATTGAAGTGGTTTCAATAGATAATAATGAAGCTATTTTGGCGGTCGGAACCAGGGATGATGCTAGTATACAACTGTGTAAACTCAATGAAGAAGGCATACTATCACCCATAAATTATTTGGAAACAGGGTTTTCCATCTATTACGGTTTAAGGTCCCATACGATAGAAGGAAGCCATTTTCTTATTGCCGGTTCTTTCCGATTTGATTTAAAAAAGATAGCCACCTACAAAGTTTCCCCGAAAATCAATAGGGAGGGCAAAGTTTTAAGACATATGGTCGGCCTGAAATACAAAGAGGAAGCTACCGATGAACAGGTAGCGGAAGCAGTCAAAGCTTTTGTTGATTTGGGTAAAGACATTCCTGAAATTGCCGATATAGAGTGGGGGATAAATGATAGCGCCGAAGGGAACAGCAAAGGTTTGACCCATTGCTTTACCCTGACCTTCAATGATGAGCATGCTAGGGAAATCTACCTTTTCCATAAAGCGCATTTAGATTTGGTAAGCCAGATAGGACCTATAATTGCCGATGTTTTGGTATTGGATTATTGGACCGATTAGTATGGGCCCTTTTTATAAACCTATATTTTAAAAGGAAAATTTTTTAACTTGTTCATTCTTAATTCCAATGATTCGTTTTCCTAAAGATTTGCAATGCAGATAAAAAGAATAACAAGTTCCGAACTTAGTTTGGTCGTCAAGCTCTTCGATAAATATCGGGTATTTTACGAGCAAGCATCGGACCTTCAATTGGCCCATGACTTTTTACAGTCGCGAATGGAGCATAATGAGTCCATAATCTTCGTGGCATTAACCGAGAAGGACGGAGAAATAATCCCTGTTGGCTTTACGCAACTTTATCCTAAATTTTCATCCGTACGTGCGGTAAAAAATTGGATACTCAACGACCTGTTTGTCGAGGCAAAACACAGAAAACAGGGGATAGGGGAAGCCCTGGTCAAGACGGCCATGGAATTTGCCCAAAGCAAAGGCGCAAAATTTGTTGAACTTTCAACGGCCGTCGACAATTTTGCGGCACAAGGTCTGTATGAAAGCCTAGGGTTTAAAAAACTAAAACCCGACGCAGGCTTCATCGATTATCGGATCGAGGTAGCTTAGCGCTTCATAGGCCAAGGCACTCAATAAGCCATTAAAATTTATACCAGCGGGGCTGTACTAGAGAATAGTGTTTTAGTTCGATATATTCAAGGGATTCAAACCCAAAAATGATAACGTAGACAGATTCTATATTAGCGAAGAATTGATTTCTCCGGGATGAAGCAAACCCACAAATCACTACCTTTATACTCGTGAGTAGACTCGTTTCCATATCACTATCATTTGTTATTCTATTGCAAAGCTTTGGAATAAGTCTCTATGATATTTCCCAAATAGACAAATTTATAGAGCACGCCCAATTTCATAGTGAGCAATATGGAGATAATGTTTTTGTGTTCATTTCAAAACATTATGGGGAGTTAAAAGCAATTCATAACGAAGAGCACCAAGAAGAAAAAGAGGATCATGAGCAGTTGCCGTTTCAACAACAATCACACTTTTCATCCCTTACGGCCCTCGTCTTAAACTCCCAAAAAGAAGATTTTAAAACGGTTGAAATTCCGGAATATAAATCGCATAATTTCTTTTATCAGGCACCCTCCTCCTCACTTCATTCAGAGGGAATCCTTCAGCCGCCCCGGCATTCATAAAATAATCGCGTTCATTTTTTTTAAGGTCCGTTCACTCTGGTGAATCAACGGACGACTAACGTTTATTATTTCATAAAAAATGCTATCATATATCATTAATTTCAGCATAAGGAACAAGCTGATCGTTCTATTGTTTACAAGCTTTATTATAGGTTTTGGCTTGTACTCCTTGACCCAAATACCTATTGGTGCGGTACCCGATGTCACCAATAATCAGGTGCAGGTCATTACTACGTCTCGCAACCTTTCGACCCAAGATATCGAACAGTTTATAACCTATCCTATTGAGTTGGAAATGGCAAATTTACCGGGGGTACAAGAAATCCGGTCCATTTCTAAATTCGGATTGTCCGTAGTCACCATTGTCTTTGACGACGATTTGGGCACTTATTTGCCACGTCAACTTATTGCGGAAAAAATCAAATCGGCATCGGAAAAAATCCCCGACGGTTTTGGAGTTCCTGAAATGGGGCCGATAACTACAGGGCTTGGCGAAATCTACCAATACATTCTTGACGTAAATCCCGAGTTTAAGGATCGTTATAGCATAGAAGACTTGCGTACCATTCAAGATTGGGTGGTCAAACGACAACTTTCAGGGATCCCCGGTGTGGTTGAAGTCAATACTTGGGGAGGTTTCCTTAAGCAATACGAGGTAGCGATCAATACAGAAAAATTAAATGCCATGAACATCACCGCCCAAGAGGTGTTCAATGCCTTGGAGGCAAACAATAGTGTCACTGGAGGCGGGTATATAGAAAAGGTGAATCAAGCCTATTTTATTCGAGGGGAAGGCTTGATAACGTCTTTGGACGACATTGGACATATTGTAGTGAAAAACGAGGGAGACTTACCGATTTATATCAAAGATGTCGCCAGCGTAGGCTTTGGAAGTGCCACGCGATTCGGTGCTATTACCGGTAATGGTCAAGGTGAAAAGGTTTTGGGGCAGGTAATGATGTTGAAGGACGCCAATTCAAAAAAAGTAATCGAGGCGGTAAAGGAGCGCGTGGCCTCCATTTCAAAATCACTCCCGGAAGGCGTGTATATCAACGCTTTTCTAGACCGTAGCGAACTTATAGCTAAAACCACCTTTACCGTATCGGAGAACCTGATCCTAGGATGTTTGATCGTAATCTTCGTGGTGGTCCTCTTATTGGGGAACTTCCGTTCGGGACTGGTCGTTGCCTCGGTAATCCCCCTCTGTCTTCTTTTTGCGCTATCGCTTATGTATGTTTTTGGTGTGGACGCCAATTTAATGAGCCTAGGTGCCATTGACTTTGGAATTATCATTGATGGTGCGGTGATTATAGTGGAGTTCATCGCCTTTCAGATCACCCGGAAAAAAGATGAGATTATCGCCGTTTCAAGAGTCGAGCAACAACGGATAAAGGATAGAATTACGGTTACAGGAGCTTCAAAAATGATGAATTCCGCCATTTTTGGGCAGTTGATCATTTTGATCGTATTCATCCCTATTCTTTCCCTATCCGGAGTGGAGGGGAAAATGTTCAAACCAATGGCCCTGACCTTTAGCTTTGCCCTTATAGGTGCCATGTTACTGTGCTTTACCTATGTACCCGTAGCGGCCTCCTTGTTTTTAAAACCCTCTACCGTATCCGACAAGAACATCTCCGTACGTATTATGAAATGGTTGAGGGCCAAATATGAACCGATTATTCACTGGGCCCTTCACAGCAGGCCTATTGTTTTAGGAATAGCAGCTTTGCTCTTAGCGGTGTCAGTGTTTCTATATTCCAATATGGGAGGCGAATTTGTACCTACCTTGGATGAGGGTGATTTTGTTATCCAACCGGTATTAAAGACTGGAACGTCTTTAAGTAACACGGTAAAAATCACAACGGAAATAGAGAAGATTTTATTGGATAAATTTCCGGAGGTGAAACAGGTTGTAACCCGTATTGGCGCCGCGGAAGTACCTACCGACCCCATGTCTATGGAAGAAAGCGATGTTATTATTGTACTGAAACCAAAAAGTGAGTGGACTTCGGCCGATTCCAAAGACGAGTTGGCCGATAGGTTTAAGGAAGCCCTTGCCGTCATACCCGGAATGGAAGTAGAATTTACCCAGCCCATTGAGATGCGGTTTAACGAACTTATTACCGGGGTCCGTGCCGATATAGCCATTAAGATATTTGGGGACGATCTTGATATTTTGGCCCAAAAAGGAAACGAAATAGGTGCCCTGATCGAAAAAGTAGATGGGGCTGCCGATATTTCGGTAGAGAAAATTGCCGGCCTGCCCGAAATGAACGTAAAGTTCAACCGGGCCAAAATTGCTCGGTACGGACTCAACATCCAAGAGGTGAACGACATGGTTTCCATGGGCTTTGCCGGCCGTAGTGCAGGAAACGTTTTTGAAGGGGAACGCCGTTTTGACCTTGTTGTTCGATTGGACAAAAACTTGCGGCAAGATATCGATAACCTAAAAAATCTTTATATCGATGTGCCTAGGGGAGGTAAAGTTCCTTTGAGTGAATTGGCGGATATCACCTATCAAAAGGGGGCGGCCAAAATATCACGTGACGACACCAAACGCAGGATCGTAGTGGGGGTCAATGTGCGTAATCGCGATTTACAATCGGTGGTAGACGATGTACAGCGCTTGATCAACGAGAACATAAGCCTACCTGTTGGGTATACGATTGCCTACGGAGGCCAATTCGAGAACCTCCAAAGTGCAAAATCGAGGTTGTTGGTTGCCGTGCCCATTGCCCTTATCCTGATTTTTGTCTTGCTCTATTTTGCTTTTAGCTCGGTCAAAGAAGCCCTGATGATCTATTCGGCCATACCTCTGGCAGCGGTGGGCGGTGTACTCTTACTATGGTTAAGGGGTTTACCTTTCAGTATATCCGCAGGGGTCGGTTTTATCGCCTTGTTCGGAATTGCCGTACTCAACGGTATCGTGTTGATCGAGCATTTTAAAGAATTGGAAAAGGAAGGAGGCTACAGTGATATCAATGAACTGATCAAACATGGCGCCATAGACCGATTGCGAGCGGTATTGCTCACGGCAATGGCCGCGGCACTGGGCTTCTTGCCCATGGCGATTTCAACGAATGCCGGGGCCGAAGTGCAGCGGCCATTGGCCACGGTAGTTATTGGAGGATTGATTACCGCCACCCTTTTGACCTTAGTGGTTTTACCGGTACTGTATGCCTATTTCCACTCCTTGAAAGAAAAAGCCAAACCAAACGCCAATCAGCTCATGGGCTTACTAATGCTTTTTGGCTTGATGACCCTACCCGCCCATGCACAGCAAGCCCCAATGGATCTTGAAAATTTGATTACAACGGCCGTTGAAAATAACGCAGGCCTCAATGCGAATAGGCTAGAGGTAGAGCAATCCCATGCCTTAATCAACAGTGCATTTAGCTTTGATAAGACCCAAGTGTATTACGAGTTTGACGAAAATAACTTGGCTGCGAACAATGAAGCCTTACGCGTCTATGGCGTGCAACAAGACTTTCGGTTTCCAACCGTATATTTTTCCGAAAGGAAAGTGAACAAGGCCAACCACAACTTGGCAACGAGTTCCTTTGACATCAAGAAAAAGGCCTTGGAACGAAAGGTCACGGCAGCTTATTATACTTATCAAATCGCCCGAGAGAAAGAGCAAGTGTTAAGAACACTTGACAGTCTCTATTCCAACTTTTCCCATATGGCGGCGAGACGTTTTGAATTGGGCGAGACCAATTACCTGGAAAAAATCACGGCTGCCTCTAAGCAAAAACAAATCAATATAAAGTATCTCGAGTCACAACAGAACGTAAGCAGGGCCTATGTTGACTTAACGAAAACGGTGCAATCGGAAAACCCGTTGAAGATAGCAAATGCACGGGAGCTAAAAGTGGGACTTAAAACTGTGGATCTTGAAGGAAGTTCGGAAATGGAATTTTACCAAAATAGGATAGCCTTATTTCAAGTACAGCGTAAGTTGGAGAAACAACGGCTCTTGCCCGACATTAGCCTGAACTACTTTCAGGGAACGAATTCGGGGCTGAACAGTAATCTGTACGGCTATCAATTGGGGGTAAAGATTCCTCTTTTGTTCGGAGGGCAAGCTTCTAAAATAAAGGCCGCAGGCATTGCCGAAGCGATAGCTTCGGAAGAATTCAATGAATATGAAATTCAACTTACGGCCAAGTATAGGGCATTAAAGGACCAGATGGACCAGTTGTCGCAGGCACTTACTTACTACGAAGAGGAAGGGTCCGCCTTATCCGATGAAATTTTAAAAACGGCCAATGGTAGCTTCAAAAACGGCGAAGTCGATTTTTACCAGTATATACAGAGTTTGGAAAGTGCTTATGAAGTGAAACTGGATTATCTGGACAAACTCGAAGAGTACAACGGCATCGTTATCGCCATAAATTACTTAACCCTTTAATATTAGCATTATGCAACGCACTATATACAACATCACAACATTAAGCTTGTTTATGATCCTTCTGGGCTGTGGCAGTAAAGCCTCGGAAGATAAATCAGCCGCAGACCAGAACACCCAAAAGATAGACCATAGGCTCTTTGTTTCCAAGGCCCAATTTGAACGCAGTGAGATGGCCTTGGGCCATATAGAGGTAAAATCCTTTCCCATAACCATACAGAGTTCGGGAACGATAGATGTACCCCCTGAAAACAGGGCATCGGTCAGTGCTACTATGGGCGGATACATCAAGACCGTGCCCTTATTGATAGGGGATAAGGTTCGTAAAGGACAAGTTTTGCTAACCCTTGAAAACCCCGATTTTATCAGGTTGCAGCAAGATTATATGGAGGTCAACGAAAAATTGGCCTTTTTAAAGTCGGAATACGAACGACAAAAAACGATGATGGCAGAGCATATTACGTCCCAAAAAAGTTTTTTACAAGCCGAGAGCACCTACAAAACCGCTTTGGCAACATACAATGGCCTTCGTAAGCAACTAACACTTCTGAATATTTCCCCTTCCCAGGTCGAAAGTGGAAATATAAGTTCAATAGTAAGTATTTATGCCCCGATTTCAGGGAGTATTACCAAGGTAAACGTGAGTCGTGGCACCTACGTGTCCCCGGCCTCATCAATCATGGAAATCATAAACAATGACCATATCCACCTAGAATTATCGGTCTTTGAAAAAGATATCATGAAATTAAAAAAAGGGCAGGAAATCAATTTTAAGGTCCCTGAATCTTCCACCGATGTTTTTGAGGCAGAAGTTCACTTAATCGGTACGGCCATAGAAGACAATCGCACCATCAAGGTACACGGACATCTTAAAAATGAAGAACAGGCGCATTTCTTACCGGGAATGTTCGTAGAGGCCGAAATCATTACGGATACGACCGAAGTCAACGCCATAACCGAAACGGCTGTTGTAGCCATCGAGAATGCGCATTCACTCCTAAAGCTAAACGAGACAACGGAGGATGGTTATTATTTTGACCAGGTTTCGGTAAAGACCGGTTCTACATACAATGGGGAAGTAGCTCTAGCCGATATGCAAGGTGTTACTACCAAAGATACGGTATTGATTAAAGGAGCCTTTCACCTTTTGGGTGGTGACTGATTTGATAAATCATAAAATGCAATGAACTGAAGGTTGAATAAATCCGCTTATTCTTCGAGTCCCAAAACTTTCCATTGGCCATCTATCTTGTAGGTGTTGAGCCTTTGTCTGGATAGCCCGCCATCGGGGTAGCGACAGATTTCGGTGACGATGCAATGTTCGTCGGATAGGTTTTGTCTTTGAAAGGCTCTTTTAATGCCGTTGAACTTGGGCATTCCGTTTTCTTGCATGTTTTTTATAAAGGAAAGCCTAAGTACTTCGGCAGTGTTTTGGATAAGTTCTTCATCAATCTCGATTTGTACGCTTTTCTTGAGGAGGAACTCGGCTTCTTTTCTAAAATCCTTACAGTTTAATGATTTTTCCAGGTCGTCTTGGTCATAAGCTTCCTCTAAGGCCAATATGGCGCCTTCGGGTGTGTCGTGGTCGGGGAGAAAATGATCTTCCCCTTCATCTATGACTATTCCACCTAGGCTTTTATCAAAATTTTGAAGGGCATCACCCGTTAATCCTTCCCTAATAGCCCTTAAAGTGTAGCCTCCGATCAACCTCCCATTTTCTACGATCATCCAATCGGAAACATGGTCAAAAGCGATTCCTATATTTTCGTCAAGGCTTACATTTTTAACATCGATAGGCTCATTGCCGACCCGACCGTAAACATTCCCCTCAAGGTCAAAATTGGGTTCTAAAAGCCATATGTGTTCTACATTGCTCCCGTCTTCTATTCGGGCTTTAACGGAAAAGTAGGCCTGTCCTTCCTTGGGGTTTTCCGTGCAGGTTTTAAAATAATGGAAGGTTAATCTGGCCTTTTCCATTGCCCAATTCATCCTTTCATCTTCATTGGGCATATCGTAAACATCTGGGTTTCCCTTACGTTTCCTGATGTTCTGTTTTCTGCCGAATATTTTCTTTATGATGCCCATAGTAGGATTTTTTAATAGTTAATACAGTTGTTTTTAATAGAAGCTCATTTCGAAATATGTGATTCAAACCTTATAAATTTCTATGGACGCCATCAACATATACCCAATGACCATTTTCTTTGCTAAAGTTCGATTTTTCATATATAACGCCCATTTGACCGTTTTCCATATAATAGGCCTTGAATTCTACGGTGCCCGAACTATCGGTTTCGCTTCCTTCGGAAGTATATAAGACCTCAAGTTTTAACCAGTTTACCGCCTTGGCCCAGGTCTTTATCCTACGTTTTTCAATTTTGTTTGGTCGGGTAGTGCTGTGGTGGCTTTTTTGTAGATAATCGATGTCCCCTAAAACAAAGGCACTATAACGGGAACGCATTAGAGCCTCGGCCGTGGCTACGCTACGAATATCCGTATGGGCTTTTTTACAGCAGTCGCTATAGTTCACTTGAGGGTTGCAAGGACATGGCATACGAAGAGATTTAAGACTTAAAACTACATATTTCGAAGAGCTTGTAAAAATTATATTCGACCTATGTAGGTGAATTTCCGTTTTTCTAAACCAGAGGTGCCGTATTTTAAGATTATGGCCAGATAATTTTTAATCAGATATAGTATCTTAGCTTATTACAGAAAACTCAACGACAAATGAAAACATTTAAAGTACTATGTATGTGCCTACTAATGGCAAGCAGCTCATTTATCAACGCCCAAGACAGTTACGGGGGCCTCGCTCTATATACCCTAAGGGATGACATGGCTTCCGATGTGGAGAGCACCTTGAGAGCGGTAGCCGATGCCGGTTACAAGTATATTGAAGCGGCAGGATATGAGGACGGAAAGTTCTACGGAATGACGCCATTGGAATTTAAAAAGAAGTTAAAAGAACTAGGCTTGAAGCCCATAAGCAGTCATCAGGGAAGTGTGACCCTTGAAAATGCCGATGCCATGATTATCGATGTAAAAACAGCCGGGTTTAAGTACTTTGTGGTTCCCGTACCCCCGATGGGACTCTTTACGGTTGACGAGGAAACCATGACAATGGGTATGACGGGAGGTGCCGAGAATTTGGCGGGAATTTTAGATATACTGGGTGAAAAATGCAAGAAAGCGGGACTCAAGTTGTTGTACCACAATCATGACTTTGAATTTGAGAAGGATGAAAATGGGGTAGTGGTCATCGATTATCTTTTAGAACACTGCAATCCGAAATGGGTCAATTTTCAAATGGACTTATTTTGGGTGACCAAAGCAGGTGCCGATCCTGTAGCCTATTTCAAAAAATATCCGAAGCGATTTAAGATATGGCATGTAAAAGACATGAACGAAGACGGTTGGTTCGCACCGGTAGGTACGGGAAGTATCGATTTTGCCCGAATCTTAAAAGAGAAGAAATTATCCGGTATGAAATACTATATGGTGGAACAGGATAAAACCTATAAAACAACACCATTGGAAGCCATTAAGATAAGTAGAAAAGGACTCGAAAAATACGGGTTTCATTAAGTAATATAGATTACTAAATAAAAAACCACCGTCATGCAAGGGTGGTTTTTTTATGGCTTATATCAAGGGTTTGGCCCGCTTTTAAATGTTAAAGTTTAACATTTACGATTTGTATATCAACAAGTTAATTATCTCTATTTAGATTTAGTATAAATAATTTGGATGTTTTGCAATGTCGCTATATTTTTGCGTCGAATTTAACTATTTGTAACAATTCTAAATAAAAACCAATGAGATTTTCTCTACTATTCCTCCTTGGATTCAGCTTTTTTTGGGGGCATGCACAAGAAGCACAGTATAGCATTAACGGAAGGGTAACGAGCAATGACGGAGAGCCTGTGGCCTATGCCCATGTTGCCATACTGAAAGCCAAGAACGGAGCGGCTGCAAACGAAAATGGGGAATATAAAATTACCGGGGTGGTACCTGGCTCCTACGAATTACAGGTCAGTGCCGTTGGGTTTAAAACCATAAAAAAAGCGGTAAACCTTAGCGATAGAGATATTACGGTCGACTTTTCCGTTCGTATGGATACCGAGCTTGAAGAAGTAGAAGTATTCGGTTCGCGTTATGAACATCCTGACAAAATAGAGGCCTTGACCCGTTTGCCATTGGCCACCTATGAGCAGATCCAAAGTATCTCGGTAATTTCTGAAAAAGTCATCGAAGACCAAGGTACCCTTACCATTGCCGATGCTACCAAAAACGTACCGGGGGTATATTCCTTTGCTACTTATGGAAATCGTAGCGAAAGTATGTCTTCACGAGGGTTTAGGGGCATTCCTATTTTAAAGAACGGGGTACGTGTGCATTCCGATTTTAGGGGTACGGGTATCCTTACCGATATGCAAGGGGTTGACAACATTCAAGTCCTAAAAGGGGCAGCTTCCATTACCCAGGGCGTCGCCACCGATTTGGGTAGTCCTGGTGGGGTCATCAATATCGTTACCAAAACTCCCAAGTATCAATTTGGCGGTCAAGCCTCTTTTAGAGGGGGGAGCTTCGGGCAGACCCGTCCCACATTCGATGTTTACGGACCATTGACCGAAAAGCAAAACACCGCCTTTCGAATCAACGGGGCCTTGGAACAAGCCGATAGCTATCGCGCCGGGGTTTCTTCCCAACGTTTTTACATTAACCCTTCCTTTGAATGGCGTATCGACGAGGGAACCACATTGACCATGGAAATGGATTATTTTGATGACAGTAGGACTCCCGATCCAGGTACGGTAAATTTGGCAGAAAACGACACCAATGCCATATATGACCTTCCCCATAGTCAGTTTTTAGGCTATAAAAATGATAAAAGCCTTACCCAGAACCTGAATTATTCCGCTCGCTTTAAAAAGACGCTCTCCGATAAATTGAGCTTGAATGCGGCTTATTTCGCCTCGAGTTTGGATCTAGATCTTAAAAATGCCAGTTTAGGAGGCGCCATTACCGACGGGGAAGGCAACACGGTTTACAATCTAAGGACGCGAGGGTATGCTATATCTACCAGGGAAGATAAAAACAGTGTGCTTCAAATAGACCTTATCGGTGACGATATGCAAACAGGTTCTATCGGACACACCTTTCAGGTAGGTATGGATTATAGAACTTCTAAGTACAACACCTCTAGCAGTAGTGTAGCCGTGCTGGACACCTTGGACGTTTTCTCTACCATATCGAATCAACTGCCCGACGACCTTGGTCTAAGCGACCCAAGTACGGCCGGATCCGAGTCTAGGTCCATAGGCTTTGTGGCCCAAGACGTTATTACCTTCAACTCTTGGTTAAAATCGTTTTTAGGCTTCCGTTACAGTACTACGGAAACCAGTACCGAGACCGAAACTACGGATAGCGATGCCTTCAATCCCCTTGGTGGTATTATTGTTTCGCCTATGGAGAACCTTAACGTGTTCGCTTCCTACACCAATAGCTCCTACCCAAGAACAGGTACCCGTTTAGGGGAAGACGGTAAGGAATTGGGTAACGAGCGTTTTGATCAGTTCGAAGCCGGTATTAAGACCAACTGGCTCGATAGTCGCTTGCGCTTTAACCTGACCTATTTCAAAATCAACAATAAGAACATTAATCTTCCCGTATATGACGAGAACTGGATCGCTACCGGATTCTATCAAAAAGGAGGAAACGACCAAAGACAAGGGGTAGAAGTAGAACTTACCGGGCGTATACTTGAAAACTTCGAAGTCATAACCGGATATTCGTACATCGATGCCCAATATAAAGAACACACTTCCTATGTGTATGGTTCCGCACCCTTGAATACGCCTAAGCATACGTTTAACGTGTACGGTAATTACGCCTTTAGAAACAGCTTGAAAGGCTTGTCAATAGGAGCCGGCGCCTATTATACGGGTGAACGGCCGATCAATGATTGGAGTGCCGGAGCCGTAACCCACGAGGGTATCGTTCCTGGCCAAAAACCTTTTGATGTTGAGGCCTATACCTTGGTGAACGCACAAGTCGCCTACCGAATTAACGAAAACTGGGGCGTGCGTGTCTTGATGAACAACATTTTTGATGAAATCGGTTACAATGCCTACCGTACCCGATATATCAATCAAACCGACCCTAGAAGTTTCTATGGGATGATTACTTATAAGTTTTAGAATCAATTAGGGTGCCGAACCAACCAATACGAAGGCAATGCAGAAATATAGCTTGAGAAAATTTATCAACGATGTACATTTATGGCTAGGATTGGCCAGTGGTATTGTTTTGTTCCTTGTTTGTTTGAGTGGCACCCTACTTGTTTTTGAAGATGAAATAAAGTCGTTTTTTACCGATGATTTTGTAGTCGAGGCTACCCAAGGGGAGAAAATGTCGATCGAGCTGCTCTCCGACAAATTGAAGGAAGAGGGCGATATCACTGCGGTAACCCTCCCTGCCACGGCGAAGGAGCCTTATCTCTTTTCCATAAAGACCGACCCCAAACAACGAAGGGGGAGTACGTATTATGTAAACCCCTATACGGGAGAGTACCAAAAGGAATTGAAGTCCTCCCTCGATGGATTTTTTATGACCATGTTCCGCCTGCACCGTTGGTTGTTGCTCGATATAGAAATAGGAAGGCCTATTGTGGGGATAGCCACGATCATATTCTTGATCCTATCCATCAGTGGAATCGTTTTATGGTTCCCCAAGCGGTTAAAATGGAAAAATTTCAAGCCAGGCTTTAAAATTAAGTTTTCGGCCAACTGGAAGCGTATTAACCATGATTTACACAATACTTTGGGTTTTTATGCCTGTATTTTTTTGGTGATTATGTGTTTGACCGGACTTTGTTGGTCCTTTCAGTGGTACCGAGATGCCGGAAGCGCAGTGCTTGGGGCTAAAATATTCGGAAATCGAGGAGGTGGCCCTAAGGTAAGCTCTTCCCTCGCCAAGGATGCGAAAGTAGTGTCCGTAGCCGAAATACTGGAGGTGGTCAATACAGAACTGGCCTATGAAGGACAGATTAGGCTTGCTCTGCCCAAAACCGAAACAGAAGTATACACCATTACCAAAAATGATGCTTCAGGACGCTCTCCTGTCATTACCGATAAATTGGTTTTGGATCGAGACGGTACGGTCTTAAAAAAGGAAATATTTGACGAGAAACCCCTGAACGTTCAGGTCGCGTCTTTGATCAGACCTTTACACCTAGGCGATATCTATGGTAGCTTTTCAAAGACCTTATACTTTTTGGCCTGCCTGATCGCCACAAGTTTACCTATTACGGGAACATTGATCTGGTGGAACAAGTTGCAGAAAAAAAGAAAACGAAAAAAAGGAAAGGCCCTAAGGCTGGAAACGGTTTAGTTGCTCGACTTTTATTCAAAAGGATGCCTATCGTTCGCTGTTGGCATCCTTTTTTTTATACTTAGGCTTCACTTTCATATGGGGATGCTTAGCCGCCAGTCCCTTACCCTACAAAACCAATTTTGTTGATAATTTCTTTGCCCCGGATTCTTGAAATGAAGTGGGAAGCCATTAATTTTGCGGGCTTTCAACAATCATGAGACAACTAAAAGTAGGCGATAAATTATACAATACAAAGCAAGAAGGGTTTAACGACTTTGTCAGGTACTCCTTTTCCGAAGTAGTAAGACTTACCAAAACCTTGGCGGTTCTAAGAAATGGGGTCAAACTTATTAATCAGCCTAGAATATCCTATATAACCGAAGATATTGGCTACTCGGTAAACCGACAAAAAGGGGTACATTGGCACTTGGTATCCTTAGAGGCCATACGAAAGGCCCAGATTGAAAACGAAAAAATTGCGGCTTACGAATGGTTTGAGAATAAAAAGTTTTCCTTGCAAGAAAAGCAATGGATATACAAACAGTTCAAAAAAATGAGCGAAGGCGAACAATAGGTATGGGAGACTTAATCTGCCTCCAATTCCTCAATGAGTTTTAACCAAATCAAGGCCGATACTTCTTTGACCATAACTACCAGTTTTAGTAACTTGCCGTAATGAAAAAAAGAAAATTTAGTATCGCTGATATTTTACTGTTCGTATTTATTCTGCTCTTGGTCATACCCCAGACCAGAAAGCCTATTCAGGTAGCTTTGAGCAGTGTAAAAATGCAGTTCTTTTCACCATCACCCCTTGATAAGGAAGACCAAGCGAAACTTAGTCCCTTTGCATATAAGGTCAGTACTTTAGACGGTACGAATACCTCCATAGAGATAGGGGGCAATAAGGTTACCTTTATTGGCTATTGGGCTACTTGGTGCCCGCCTTGTATTGCAGAAATGCCCAGTATTCAAAAGCTATACGATGATTATGGTACTTCGGTCGAGTTTGTACTGCTGACCCACGAAAAAACGGAAGTGGTACAGCGTTTTTTAGATAAAAAGAAATTCAGTCTACCGGTATATATTCCAAGAATGCAGGCTCCTGAATTGCTTCACGGCAATAGTATACCTACCAATTTTATCATTGACAGATCAGGAAAGATCATCATAAAGGAAACAGGGGCCACCGATTGGAATGCCGAAAAAATCAGAACGATTTTAGACGGACTCATCGCTTCTTGATTCTATTTTGGAAAGTACACCTTAGGTCCTTTGTTTCCTTTTAAGGGATTGACCATAGTGCATAAAAAAATTGATCCAAATGTTTCGGGAAAGCCGAAGCACTATGGGCAAGACCAATACCATTTCTACAACGATAATGGCGTAGGTGCTTATCAAGCCTAGACCGATTATCAGATAACAAAGGAAAAAAGCAAAGCCAGCAAAACAGAGTCCTACGGGATAACTTACATACATGGCACCGTAGAAAAAGGAAGGTTCTATTTTGTACTTGGTATGACAGTGACTACAGCGCTCTCTCATTTTTAGGGTGCTTGAAAGTTTATACGGATTGGCAGTGGTATACATACTTTCGCTTTGGCAAACGGGGCAAGTACCCGTAAATATGCTGTAAATCTTTGTGCCCTTTAAAAATTTCATATGCTATTTTTTTCTAGTACAAGAACCTCATGTTATGAACTAATGTGACATACAGACCTTCTTGCACTTTTTGAACCAATGTAACACCAAAACAGACTGGTTGCATTGCTATTATATAGCAAAATTAATAGTAATACTGATGTTAAGTCTTACAGCTTTATCGCCATTTTTTGTACTTTTAAGACATATTTGCATCTCGTGAAAATTGTACCGGTCTTACATATAGAACAATTTGAAGAAGAACATTCTTCGGTCGATTTTTATAGTAACGCCTTGGCCGCCCACCTCAAAAAGAACGAAACCATCGTGCATAGGCCACACAAACACGATTTTTTTCTTTGTGTGTTATTTTTAAAGGGTAGGGGTGTTCATGAAATCGATTTTAGTTCCTACCCCATTGAAAAGGGAAGCCTCTTCTTCTTAAAACCTGGGCAAACCCATAGTTGGAAGTTCGACTCTGCAGTGGAAGGTTATATCTTTTTTCACACCCAATCCTTCTTTGAGTTGAATATTTCCGGGGTTAAGTTGCATCAATTTCCGTTTTACTATTCCTATAAAAATCCCCCTAACCTGACCTTGTCACCAGAAGCGCTTCAAGATATAGCGGTACGTTTCAATGAAATCAACCAAGAATATCATGCTAATGCAGTCTACAAAAGGCAGAAATTGGCAAGTCTGATCAACTTGGCCTACATTGACCTTAGTCGATATTATGCCGCTTTTGACACTACGCAGAATGTATTGTCGCCCACCTATTTAAAAATTCTTTCTGAATTGGAGCAAACGGTGGAGCAATATTACAGAAGTGAGAAACAGGCCCGTTTTTATGCGGACAAACTCCATATTACCACAAAACATTTGAACCGCGTTACCAAGAGCACCTTAGGCAAGACCACGACCGAATTGATCAATGACCGTATTCTTTTGGAAGCCAAACGGCTCATTGTACATTCCCAGACATCTTTGGCCCATGTCGCCGAATTCTTGGGCTATGAAGATTATGCCTATTTTTCAAGGGTTTTTAAGGCAAAGACTCAGAGTACGCCTTTGGAGTTTAAAAAGCGTTATCAATAAAACGCAAGGAAACGCTCTAGAATTTTTCAAAAACCCCCAAGCCGAAAAGGGCGAAGTCGTATTTTACCGGGTCGCTAGGATCTAGTTTACGTAGGTTTTTGTCAAGTTCGGCCAAGGCTTTGGCATCGTTCTGTTTACGGCCGAGGAGTTTTAACTTTCTACCTACGTTTCCAGAGTGCACATCCAGGGGACAGGATAGTTGGCTGGGTGAAATGCGCTTCCAGATACCGAAATCTACGGAAGTGGCGTTGCTACGTACCATCCAACGTAAAAACATATTGATCCGTTTGGCGGCCGAACCCTTTAAGGGGTCGCTCACATGTTTTTGGGTACGTATGGGGTGGGGGAGTTCAAAAAAAGTCTTTTTAAAAGCCGATATGGCCGTTTGCATCGAGTCTTCCTCGGCATGTTCGGCAAAAACCGCTTCCAGTCCCCCGTGATTGATATAAATGTTTTGGAGGCTTTTGATAAAATAGTCCAGATCCTCACTGTTGAAGGTCCGGTGCACAAAACCCGAGAGTCGTTCCGCATCGTCGGGTCTGTAGTCAAGTACAAAATCATAGGGTGAATTGCCCATTAGGTCCATCAGCCTATTGGCATTGTTGATAATGCTCTTGCGATTGCCCCAGGCAATAGTGGCCGTGAGGAAGGCACTGATTTCGATATCTTCTTTGCGTAAAAATTTATGGGGAATTTGAATGGGATCCGTTTCCAAAAATTTCGGATGCTCATACTGTAAGACCTTGGCGTCTAAAAATTCCTTTAGTTCGGTGCGGTTCATTCGATGCTTTCTTTAAACAGGGGCAGTGGGTTTTAAAGCTCCGTAACATCGGCCACCACTTCCTTGTTTACGATGAGTCCGTCTACCATGGTCAGCTTTCGGTCGGCCATATCTGCCAGCTGCTCATTATGGGTGACGATAACGAAGGTTTGTCCGAACTCGTCACGGAGTTCAAAAAAGAGTTTGTGCAAATTGTCGGCACTTTCCGAATCAAGGTTCCCGCTAGGCTCGTCCGCAAAAATAATTGAAGGGTCGTTGACCAAAGCCCGGGCGACGGCCACCCTTTGTTGCTCCCCCCCGGAAAGTTCGTTCGGCTTATGGTTATATCGGGCCGATAGTCCTAAAAAATCCAATAGCTGCTTCGCTTTTTTTTCGGCCTGTGCCTTAGGTGTTTTTTTAATAAATGCAGGAATACAGACATTTTCAAGTGCCGTAAATTCGGGGAGCAATTGGTGGAATTGAAAAATAAAACCAATATGTTCGTTTCTGAATCTGGCCAAGTTTTTGTCCGACAATTGGGTGACTTCGGTATCGTGGATCAGCAATTTGCTGTCCGACGGATTCGATTGAACGTCTAGCGTGCCAAGAATCTGCAATAAGGTCGTTTTTCCGGCCCCGGAAGCCCCCACTATGGAAATGACCTCGCCTTTCTTAATATGAAGGTCTACCCCCTTTAATACTTCTAAATCGCCGTAAAACTTTTTAATATTATTGGCTTTGATCATATATCTTGATGCTTAATCCCCGTGAATTTTATCAAAAAACGTGTACTAAATTTTAATACGAGGGTAAAAGTAATGAAAATTGCCGTTTGCGAAGGCTTCACTTTACACCCTGTTTTTGTTCCGAAAAGAATAAATTGGCGCATTGGTGCAGAAAACTGTACTTTTGTCGACTATTTATATCCTTACGGTAACGAAATAAAAGAGCTATATGGCACCCTATAGAAATTTAGAAGAATATGATTTGGAAATTACTTCGGAAGTCAAAGACCGATTTTCAAAAATTATCGATGGAATAGGGGAGGACGTTACTCGCGAAGGATTGGTAAAAACTCCCGAAAGAGCGGCCAAGGCGATGCTTTTCCTTACCCAGGGATACCAACAGGATGCCGTTGAGATTCTTGAAGGGGCGATGTTCAAGGAAGATTATGACGATATGGTCATTATCAAGGACATTGAACTGTATTCGCTCTGCGAGCACCACATGCTGCCTTTCTTTGGCAAGGCACACGTGGCCTACATTCCTAACGGACATATTGTGGGGCTAAGTAAAATCCCAAGGGTGGTCGATGTTTTTGCCCGTCGCCTTCAAGTACAGGAACGTTTGACCCATGATATTCTCGAATGCATCAACAACACCCTTAAGCCAAAAGGTGTGGCAGTGGTTATTGAAGCATCACATATGTGCATGATGATGCGTGGGGTTCAAAAACAAAATTCCGTGACAACCACCTCTGGCTTTCGTGGACAGTTCGAAAAAATCGAGACCCGAAACGAGTTTTTAAAACTGATCAGTTCCGATTTGTCTTAAGCCCATAACGGAGCACTTCGACTAAATTATTTTTTGGCATTCTTATTGCTTTTGATAGTAAGAATAAATACTTTTCAATATGTCAAAAAATAAGGACGAGAAATATAAAAAACTACTTCTAGGCCTGCTCTTCGATGGTATAGGTATGCTTTCCTTCGTTATTCCGTTTATCGGGGAGTTCTCCGATATTGTATGGGCGCCTTTGGCCGGTTGGCTGATGACACGTATGTACAAGGGAAAAATCGGGCAAGGTGCCGGTATCATCACTTTTTTAGAGGAAATTGTTCCGGGTCTAGATGTGATACCCACCTTTACCTTGATGTGGTTGTACACCTATGTTTTTAAAAAAGCCGATGCTGCCGAAACCACAGAAATAAATCCCTGATTTTTGCTCGGGAATAGGTTAATGGGAATTTTCATATGACCTAAAAAGTCTATAGATTTAATAGGTATTTAGCTACAGTATTCATTTGTAATCGATTAGGGTGGCTTTTTAACAAAAGCCCGCAATCCCAATGTTTAAAGGGCTTTAAATTCTTTATTTTATTTTGTTTAAGTTTTTTTGATCGACTTAAAACTAAATCCTTAAAAAAAAATTAAAATCAAACAATAGCACAGGGTAGTATATTAAATATCTATAACTTTGAGAGTAAACCAGACCTAAATTTATGCAAAGAAGAAAGTTTATTGGAAGAGCGGCCCTTGCATCTCTAGCGGGTATAATCGGTGCCGACATTGTCTACGGATCAAAAATGGCGGAAAACTATGTACCCTTGGCTCTTCAGGATCCCGACCCTTTTAAGTTGTTCAACAAAGACAAGGAGATGGTCGTACTCAACGACAAACCATGGAATATGGAGGCCCAGGCCCATCTTTTAGACGATAAGGTCACACCGAACAAGTATATTTTTGTCCGTAATAATGGACTCATACCTGAGGCAATAGATGTAAAAAATTGGACGCTTACCATCGATGGTGAGTCCGTCAAACAAAAAAAGACCTATACCCTTGAGGAGCTCAAATCAAAGTTTAAGCACCATACCTATCAATTGACCTTAGAATGTGGCGGTAACGGAAGGAGCGAATTCGACCCACCCGCTAAGGGAAACCAATGGACGGTAGGCGCGGTGTATTGCGCAAGTTGGACCGGTGTTCGGCTTCGTGACGTTCTCGAAGATGTTGGCATAAAAGACGACGCCGTGTATTTTGGCTACCATGCGGCCGATATCCACCTGAGCCGAGACCCTGGAAAAGAACCTATATCAAGAGGGGCCCCTATGGCTAAGGCCATGCAAGACGAAACCCTATTGGCCTTTAAAATGAACGGCGAAGATATCCCCTTGGCACATGGGTATCCACTTAGGGTAATTGCCGGCGGCTGGCCTGCATCGGTGTCGGGCAAATGGTTACAGCGTATCAGTATTAGAAATATCGTTCACGACGGCACCAAAATGACAGGCACCGCATACAGGGTTCCCTGCAAACCTGTTGCCCCAGGGGAAAAAGTAGCGGACGAAGATATGTGCATTATAGAGTCGATGCCGGTAAAGTCACTGATTACCTATCCGAAATCGGGCGCCACTATTCCCGAAGGAAAAAAATTAACGGTCAGGGGCCATGCCTGGGCCGGGGAGCTAGAGGTTGCCAAAATGGAATACTCTATTGATTTTGGTTCTACCTGGAAGCAATGTAACCTTGAAAAACCTGCCAACCGATTGGCTTGGCAGCATTTTTCTGCCCAAGTGGAATTTCCACAACAAGGGTACTACGAGGTTTGGGCGCGCGCGACCGATTCAAACGGATTTAGCCAGCCCATGTTATTACCGGGGTGGAACCCCAAAGGCTACCTGAACAATGCCTGTCATAGAATAGCCGTAAAAGTTGCATAGATGAAGAAGCCGAACCACGACAAACTGAAACAGGAATTTCGGGGATTCTACAGGGTATTGATCCTTACCTGTACCATAGTAGCTATTTTTGCGGTCGGATTGATCTACCTTTTGGTCGACCCCGATCTATCGGCCTTTAAGAATAACGGACCTGATGCCGAGATAGTCACCGTGCCGGTAGAGGAAGATGATTTTGACAAAATAGAAAACGGGATCCACGTACGGACCGGTTTTGTCGATGCCCCGGGAATGATGGAGACCGTTCAAAATTGCACTAATTGCCATTCCGCAAAACTGGTGATCCAAAACCGAATGAACAAGGAGCGCTGGAAGGCCACGATCAGATGGATGCAGGAAACCCAGAATTTATGGGATTTAGGGAAGAATGAAGATATTATCATCGATTATTTAGTAACCAACTATCCCCCCAAGAAAAAAGGCCGAAGGGAAGTTTTAACCGATATTGATTGGTATGAACTGAAAGATTGAACACCTTTTTTCGACCAATACCCAAGTTTATAGCTTGCTTTTATTATGGAAAAATATCTTGATGCATTTCTCAATTCCTTTATGGGTACACTCAATTGGACCTGGAAGTCGATTGTATTTGAAGTCCCTTGGTACACCAATTATTTTTGGGGAATCATCTTGCTCTCCATATTGGTCTGGATTCTCGAAATTGCTTTCCCGTGGCGCAAAAACCAAGCCGTTTTTCGAAAGGATTTTTGGTTGGATGCCTTTTACATCTTTTTTAATTTTTTCCTTTTCACCATAGTTATTAGTGGATTTTATAAGTGTTTGGAACTATTGTTCTTAGATATAGGGATAGCATCCAATACTTTAGCATTGGTCGATTTAAAGGAATGGCCGGAAATCTTTCAACTATTGGTCTTTTTCGTGCTCTTGGATTTCGTGCAATGGTTTACCCATATGCTACTTCATAGATATGCCTTTTTATGGGAATTCCATAAGGTGCACCACAGTGTAAAGGAAATGGGTTTTGCAGCCCATATGCGCTACCATTGGATGGAAAATATTTTTTATAAGCCCTTAAAAACTTTTGCAGTAATGATATTGGGAGGCTTTGAGCCGGAGCAGGCCTATATTGTTCATTTTGTTGCTATTGCCATCGGTCATTTAAACCATTCCAACATTAAACTTACCTGGGGACCGTTAAAATATATCTTCAATAATCCGGTCATGCATTTGTACCACCATGCCTATGAACTTCCCGAAGGAAGAAAGAATGGCGTTAATTACGGCATAAGCTTGAGTATGTGGGACTATCTTTTTAAAACCGACTACATCCCCGAAGATAGTGGCCTCGTTCCTCTGGGCTACGAAGGGGACAACGAGATGCCCAAGGGCTTTATTGGCCAGTTCGTTTATGGTTTTCATTCCAAGCGAAAAAACAAAGCCACAAACCCATAGGAAGCTTTCCTGTCGGCCTGCGGCTTCGCATCTTTTTAAAAGGGTTAAAGCGGAATGCTTATCCCTAAATTTATATTCCTTCCAATATTCGCTATACCATCGGTTTTCAGACGGGACAAGTGCGAAATATAATCGGTGTTTAAAATATTGTTGGCGCTAACGCGAATATCGATAGGGTAACCAAAAAGAAGGGTCTTTCCTCCAAGCCCCAAGCTCAAAAGGTTATACCCGTCTGAAGCGAGTTCAAATCCACTGACCTTATCCTGTTTAAAAACGGATTTAAGCGTGACGAAAGCATAGTAGTTCTCTAGCCAACTGTTACTTTTGGTGAATTCCGTACGTAGGGTGTTGTTCAGGGCGTTTGCAGGAATCAAAGGCAAATAGCTGTCGTCTTTAAGTTTTCCGGTAACCATTTCAAAACTACTCTCAATATGTAGCCAATCTAAGGGATGTGGATGTATATGTAATCCGATTTCCCCGCCGTAGAGTTTGGCGTCTTGCTGTTCGTATAAGAAAACAGTATTTCCGTCGATGGTCTGACCATTGGATTGAATAAAGATATAATCGTTTACTGCGTTGTAAAACCCGTTGACATAGAACTCTACGTGTTCGTTTTTATATTCTAGAGAGATGTCGGTCTGCAGGTTTTGTTCGTTGCTCAAATCGGCATTACCTATTTCGTAGCGGTTCGTGCCTTCGTGTACCCCGTTAGAAGTCAATTCGGCCAAATTGGGCGCCCTAAAACCCGAAGCCAGGTTAATTCGGGCGGTAAGCCGTTTTAAGGGTTCCAGCTTATAACCAATGGCGGCATTCACACTATTGAAGTCCCGATCTATCGGAGCGATATACCCCTCTTCACCGGAGATCCCGTTTTCCTCACCGCTCAGGGTACGCCGATCATAGCGGAGTCCGAGCTGTAGGTCGCTATTGTTCTCAAAATGAAGGTGTGATGTGGCCAAGAAACCGATGTCGTTGGTCGTGGCATCGGGAATCAGGACTTCTTCCCCGAAATTGGTATTGGTTTGGTGCATTCCTTGCGCACCGACAATAGTTTCCCAGTTGCCCCATTTTGGCAAGTGATAGAGAAGATTGTAGTTGAAAGTGGCCAAATCCATATCAAGGGCGGCACCTTCTTCCCCTTCCTCAAACTCTTTTCTAGTATTAAAGGTATAGCCCAAAATGGTTTCCAAACTTGACGCTCCAAAGAAAATATTGGTTTTTGAACTTACAATATGGTTATCTATTTTTTGAAAGGGGGAAAGGGGTGCGCGTTCATTGGTCTGAGCACCTATTTCTTCTGGAATACCCAGTTTTAGGTAATTGTAGTTATAACGAAGTTCCGTTTTAAAATTGCTTTCCTGATAGGCGATACCCGTTTTTACATCGTGTTCCTGAAACCTCGAATTGGTTACCGTTACATCATCGCCTGTGTGATAATCGGTATGACTGGCCGTGCTCCCCCTTAAAATAAACTTGAACTTTTCCCCAGAGGTTTTAAACCCGGCATTGGCATTAAGCCCTTCGGTGTTTGAAAAATAATTAAGATTAAGGTCGCCTTCGGTACTGTTCGCCACTGCAAACTTTTCAGGGTTAAGGTAGAGTACCCCGCCCATGGCATCTGAGCCGTAAAGGAGGGAAGCAGGTCCCTTTATAACCTCTACACTCTCAATACCTGCATCACTTATACCAAGACCGTGTTCATCTCCAAACTGTTGATTTTCAAGTCGAATGCCTTGGGTATACACGAGTACACGGTTAGAACTAAGTCCTCGTATGACCGGCTTGCCTATTCCAAGGCCGGTAGAGACACTTTCCACCCCTGGAACATTGGTAATCCCGTCGGAAAGCGTAACCGCCCCCTTGGTCTTAAGGCTCTTGATATCGGCCCTTTCTACCTTCATCACATTTTCACGCTGTAGCTTATGAAAGGGGGTCGAAACGATAATTTCTTCCATTTCAATGGCACTGGATGCCAATTGGGCATCATAAGTGTTGTTGCCGGTCGTGATTAAAATAGACTTCGACAAAGTTTGAAAACCAATGTGGGAGATAACAATCTTATAGCTCCCCGTTGGCAGGTTGTTCAATTCATAACTTCCGTTTTCATCGGTGACCGTACCCTTTTCCAACTGTGGAAAATAGACCTCCGCACCAAATAATTTCGTGTTTCCCCTTGGATCGGTAACAGTTCCCGATAAAGCGTTTTGGGCGTGTACATAAGTTCCCAACATTGCAAAAAGCAATGCATATATAAAGCGTTCCATAATAATTATGATTTAAAGTAATTCTTAAAATAAGGTGCTGTAAATCGAGGTAATTATGAAAGTTGGGGTGGTCCCCTAAGTACAAAATGTAGTTTTTGGTATTTGCTTAAAAAGAAGTAGAAATTGTTGGTATTCTCCCTAGTGATTTCAGGGGTATAAGGTGTAAAGGCAATTAAGAAAGGAGTGAACTGAGGGGAGAGATGGAACTTTTGAAAATCACAATCCAACTCGGCTTCATGCACGTGAAGGCTATCGGCTTCGGTACACTCTTCGGAATGGTGTTCGTAAAGGGCGTGTGCAAGTTTAGTGATCGAAGGTGCAAGGATACAGACCACCAGCAAAACGGAAATCGTTGAAGTTAAAATGCCGATGATTTTATTCATGCCACAAAACTAGAAAAAATTACAGTAGTCGTTTCGTTAAAGAATTGGTAAATTATTTAAGCAAGAAGCCTAGGCCAAGCCTGTGGATCATTTTCTTTTCAAAATTCCAGAAGAACCGAAACTGACCAAAGAGCCATCCAAAGGCCACCAAAAGCACTTGGTAAATAGGGAATATCAAGAAAATACGTGCCGTCCAGTATAACCAGGCACTCGTAGTTTCGCTGTCAAGACCTATAAAAGAAGTAATGGGGGCAGCAAGTTTGGTAGCACAGGAGCCGGTAATGGCAAAGACCAAAAAAATGACGGCTAACTGAAAATTGGAGTCTACGCCCCAGCGTTGTTTAAGTTTTTTCATAACAAGAATCTAGACAAATATAGGGAATCAAATTCTTGGTACAAAAGGCCCTAGTCGCTGATTGTATTTTCTTTGGAAATAAATAAAGTAATTATAGAGCTTGTAATTCACCTCGTAGCCGTAATCCGTATGAAAATCATAGTTGATCTGCTGCTCATAAAGATTGGGGTCATAGCGCATGGGCTGCATTACCCTTTGGTTGTAGTTGGTGACGAAAATCTGGTTTCTGCTTTCAAGAAACTCTTGGGAGTAATAGTTTCGGGGTTTGGCTATGCTCTCTAACCAAAAATTGAAACCGGGTTCAATGATGATAATTTCGTATTCGGTGGCATCGTCGGCAATTTTTACCGTATCCGCCTCCTTTTGACGAAAGGCAGCTTTCTCTTTATCGGATATTACGGTTTCTTTTGAACTTGAACAACTGCCCGCTATCATTACGAAAAAAAGACCGAGTGTGCCTAAAACTAAATATATCTTTTTCATAGCTTCATCTTTTAGCAGTATTGCAACAACTTCTATACCAATTTACAAAAAAAAGCCGCTTGTATCAACAAACGACTTTTAGTGATTTTGCAAATGTAAGTGGTCTATTTTCCGAAGAGACCGCCTAGCATACCGCCAATTCCTCCTTTTTTACCACCAAGGGCCATAGAGGCTACATCGTCAAGTATACTTCCGTCACCGTCGGAATCTAAAAAAGATTCGATCAAAGACTGTTGTTGGTTACCGGAATCACCGCCACCCATCAAGTTTCCTAAAAGGTCGCCAATGCCATTGGAATCGCTAACGTTCTGTTCTTTGGTCTGTTTTCCTAGGTATCCTAATAGAATAGGGGCCGCTACTTTCAATATGGTAGCAACGGAACCTGCATCCATTCCTGACTTTTGGCTTAATGCATTTTCAACCTGAGCCTGTTTTCCTCCTAGGACATGACCAAGAATACCTGCACCATCGTCCATTACCGATTGATCCACACCTCCACTGAAAAGTCCGCCAAGATTATCTAAGATACCCCCGTCGTGCTTGCCCGATAGGGCGCTCATCAATCCTTGTGCCCCCTCGGGAGAAGACGCATTTTTTTTCATTGCGCCCATTAAAACGGGGAGGGCCATACTAAGCACACTACCGGTTTGGTCGGTAGAGTTGCCCGTTTGGCTGGCTACGCCGCTTATTAATTGTTTGCCCATAGGGCTGCTTAGTAAGTCTAATAATCCTGACATAATGTTTAGTGTTTATGTGTTTATGTGTTTATAATTGATTAACAATTTACGAAAAGATTCGGTCAAAAATACTAGAAAGGAAGAAGAACCCTTATAATCTCTTGCCCAAACCTTCATTATACAAAATATACCTATCTGATTCGTAATGAGTTGCCGACAAGAATTCCGTAGAAAAGCGAAAAAAGTCTTGTGGTTTTATCCGTAGAGGTTTAATTGAAAAAAATCCCCACCGAACGATACCTTGTTCAACGAGGTTATGGTAAACGTATTGTACTCGACTTATTTTAATAGTGTAATGATCTGTTCTGCCAATTCGGTGGAAATACGGTTCTGTGCTTCGCCGGTTGCGGCACCTATATGGGGTGTAAGCGAAATATTCGGGTGCATCAATATCCTAATTTCAGGTGAAGGCTCCGATTCATACACATCAAGTCCCGCAAAGGAGACGTTCCCGTTTTCAAGGGCATCTACCAAAGCGACTTCATCGAGTACACCTCCACGGGCGGCATTTACGATACCGACCCCAGGTTTCATTTGCTCAAATTCCTTTTTTCCCAAAACATAACTTTTTTGAGCAGGAACGTGAAGCGTAATAAAATCGGCGGTTGAAACCAATTCGTCCTTAGTTTGTGACTCAAAATCAAAAGTTAGCGATCGTCCGTCGAAAAAGGGCAGCTCGATCGATGCCTTTTCAAGAAATGGATCGTGGTAGATGACTTTCATACCTACGCCCAGTGCAATTTTGGCCGTGGCCTGACCGATTCTTCCAAAACCGATAATACCCAGGGTCTTTCCCCGTAGCTCCATTCCGGCAGCGTAGGATTTCTTCAATTGCTTGAACTTGCTATCACCTTCAAGCGGCATATTCCTATTGGCATCGTGCAAATACCTGACTCCCCCAAAAAGATGGGCGAACACAAGTTCGGCCACGGATGAAGATGAAGCCGAAGGGGTATTGATAACATGAAGCCCCTTGCCCTTGGCGTATTCCACATCAATATTGTCCATTCCGACCCCGCCTCTTCCTATAAGTTTTAGGCTAGGGCAGTTGTCGATAAGGTCTTTACGCACCTGTGTGGCACTGCGCACCAACAGACCGTTTATTTGATTATCGTTAATGAAATTCTGTAATTGTTCTTGGGCCACCCTAGTGGTCAGTACTTCAAAACCAGAATCTTCAAGTACTTTGATGCCCGCTTGGGCCATTCCGTCATTTGCAAGTATTTTCATCTGATTCAAATATTGGTTTGTATTGAAATAAAAAGGCCGTCCGTCGGCAAGGCATGTACCAACGGTCGTCCTTTTTTATGATCTTAATTTTATAGGGAACAGGCTGTTATCCTTTTCTTTCCATTTCGCTCATCACATCTACCAAAACCCCTACACTTTCTAGGGAAAGGGCATTGTACATAGAGGCGCGATATCCACCTACGGATCGGTGACCGTTGATTCCGTTGATTCCGGCTTCCTTCCAAAGGGCATCGAAGGTTTCTTTTAGCCTATCATCGGCCAGGTTAAAGGTAGCATTCATGTTCGAACGGTCTTCTTTCTTGGCAAAACCTTGAAATACAGGATTCAGATCAATTTCAGAATAAAGCAATTGCGCCTTCTTCTCATTGATTTCCTCAATCGCCGCAATACCGCCCAAGTCTTTGAGCCACTCTAATGTCAACATGGAGGTATAAACCGCAAATACCGGAGGGGTATTGAACATACTATCTTTGGAAATATGCACTTGGTAGTCGAGCATACTTGGGATTTTTCTTGAGACCTTCCCTAGAATATCATCTTTTACCACGACCAAGGTTGTACCGGCGGGGCCCATATTTTTTTGTGCTCCGGCGTAAATCAGGTCAAATTGGGTGAAATCAAGTTGTCGCGAAAAGATATCGGAACTCATATCGCAAACCAAAGGCACATTTGTCTTTGGAAATTTCTTGATCTGCGTACCGAAAATAGTATTGTTCGAAGTTAAATGAAGATAGTCTAAACCTTCGGGTATGGCATAGCCTTTCGGGATATAGTTAAAGTTCTCGTCTTTTGATGATCCAACTTCCATAATATCCCCGAACATTTTAGCCTCTTTAATGGCCTTTTCGCTCCAGGTACCGGTATTTAAATACCCTGCCTTGTTTTCAAGAAGGTTATAGGCCGTCATAAGAAACTGCATACTTGCCCCACCTTGAAGAAAAAGTGCTGAATATCCTTTGCCTTCCAAGCCCAAAAGCTCTAGGGCAAGACTACGTGCCTTTTCCATGACTTCAACGAAGTCTTTGCTTCTATGGGAAATTTCTATAAGCGAAAGTCCCGATTCGTTAAAGTCCATTATAGCTTCAGAAGCTTTTAGAAATACCTCTTGCGGTAGTACACAGGGTCCGGCACTAAAATTGTGTTTTTTCATAAGGTGTAAAATAATTTAAGAGGATAAAGGTCTTGAATTTAAGGGAAAACGTAACTATTTATCACGAAAAATTCCATTAGTTTTTTAACAGGAAGTCAACAGTGTCAAGGTTGTCGGCGTAGTCCGTCAGCGAGGGTTGTTGGGTCTTTCCAAAAGGTATTTCCCCCTCTACGACACCTTGCCCCACAATGCACTGTAGTTCATCCGTGTCAGACGCAAGCCTTTCCTTCAATGAAGAAAGGTCCTTATAACGTTCGTAGAAGAGCGAAGCAATAGGGGAGCTATAGCTTTTATCTTCCTTAAGGGTCAAAAATCCGTTATCGAGTATCTTAAACTCCGACATCAGATAGACCGCTTTATTATAATCGTAGTTATTCGCATATTTAACGTGCTCTACAATAGGGTGGTGGGGGTACACGGCCTTAAAAAGCGTATCGAAATCATAGGTATCGGGAACAAATATCTTACTGACACTTCTACACCCCAAACCGTAATAACGGAATACATCTTCCCCTAGGGCATTGAGCTGTTCCGTCGATTCGTTTCCGGTCAAAACGGCAACCGAGTTTCTGTTTTTTCGAATAATATTGGGTACCTTACTGAAATAGTGCTCAAAATAGCGGGAGGTATTATTGCTTCCTGTAGCGATTACGGCATCGAAGCCCTCTAGACGCCCATCGGAAATTTCAATGCTGTCTTTTAAGGAAGGTTCAATAGAAACCAAGTAATCCTTAATAAAGATATTGAGCACATTATCGTTGGAAGACAATTTGGCCAACACCTTGTTTCCGGTAATGAGTACCGACAGAAAGTCGTGAAACCCAACTAAGGGAATGTTTCCTGCCATGATCAGGGCCACCGTTTTCGGGCGGTTCTGTTTGACGTCGTAGGCAGATAGCCAAGCGGTAAGATTTTCATCGGTAAGCAATTCGCCCCAGCTTTTGAGTGCGTGTATTACATTTTCCCGGGTAAACCAACCATTTTTATGTTTGGATAGGACAATGGCCTCGTCTAATTTTCGCGACCATTCATCGTTTGGTGTTTCCAATGTAACAAACTCCCTAAGAAAGTGGCCGAGTTTAACAAAAGCAATAAAAGTTTTGTGATGGTCGTTCATATATTTGTTCAAAATTGTATTCCGAAGTACCTTTGTGCAAAAGTAAGAATACTGAATCGATTTTTGCTTTTAAGATTAAAATGAAAATATAACGAACGGGTTAAAGTCCGTTCAGCTTAATAAAACGAATATGGCGATAGTTATAACGGATGAATGCATCAATTGCGGGGCTTGTGAGCCTGAGTGTCCGAATACTGCAATTTACGAAGGAGCTGATGAATGGCGTTACAGTGATGGCACTTCTCTCGAAGGGGATGTTGTGCTTCCAAACGGTAAGGCGGTGAACGCAGACGAGGTACAAGAACCGATCAGTGATGAGATCTATTATATCTCACCTGATAAATGCACCGAATGCATGGGCTTTCATGAAGAGCCACAGTGTGCAGCGGTCTGCCCGGTAGATTGTTGTGTGCCTGATGATGAACACGTAGAGTCGGAAGAGACCCTTTTGGCCAAACAAAAATTCATGCACCCCGACAGCTAGGGCGTTGGGCTAATTTTTTAATCGAAAGACATTACATAGAAACCTGGGCACTGCCCGGGTTTTTTGTTTCTTGATATTCACATAGACAAAATAAAAGCCGCCTAGTTATAGGCGGCTTTTGTTCAAGCAATAATATACTTAAATGTAATAGCTTAGAACTTATAGTTCAACGATAAGTTGAACATGGTTCCTAATTGACTGAAATGGTAGCCGTCATAAGTCATTTGAGAATACCTTTGGTTGAAGGTAATCAGGTTAGAAGGCGAATTCACGACCGCGGCACCATCTAATATTGCCTGACCGGTTGCCGTAGCATCAACAAAACTCCATTCGGGCAATACATTAAATAAATTGTTGACATTCAATGCAATCGTAAACTTTTCGGTTGCATTAAAATTTATCCCTAAATCGGTCACGATTTTTGGGGTAAACTCTGTACTCAAATCAGAACCGCCATCTGCTGCGGCCCCTGCAGGAATATCGGCAGCATTAATAAAAATGTCTTCAAGGTCTTGCAATCCTTGTTGTTGGAACCTTGTTTTTCCGAAATAGGTATTGTTCAGGGAGAAACCGAATTTATTGATATTATAGTTTATTCCAAAAATCCACTTCGTTTCAGGACGAGAAGTAAAAAACAAGGCCTCTTGGGTTCCGTTCACTACGGATTGACCTGAGTTTTCCACTAGAGGAATGTTCTTGACCGGACCATCAAGTTCGTTTTGAATCGTATAGTTTCCCGATAAATTCAAATCTAGACTACCTGCCCCAAGTGCAATGCCCCTATAAGCAAGAACTACATCTACACCCGAAGTCCTTGTATCAATGGCGTTCGAGAAAAAGCTAACATCACTTAAATTATTGTTCGCCAAAAGAACGTCTAACGGGTTGGCAGCATCGCCGCTTCCTCCAATTTCATTCCCCAATACAATTCTATCTTCTACGGCAATATTGTAGTAATCGAAAGTATAGCTGAATTTATTGGCTATTTTCCCACCAAAGCCAATGGTAAAGTTCGTAGACGTTTCGGCATCCAATTGCGGTATGCCCAAAAGTTTGGCTTGTGTAGACACGTTGTTGATCAAACCACCTACTTGAATACCTTGACCGGGAACAAAACTATACTGGGCTTTCTGAGTGTAGATCTGATGTAAGGTAGGCGCCCTAAATCCAGAAGAGATCGAACCTCTTAAGGTAAACGCATCAGCCACTTTGTAACGTGAGCTAAACTTATATACAAAAGCATTGCCAAAATCAGAATAGTTTTCCGTTCTAATAGTACCACTTAACAAGAACGCATCGGTTACGTCGTAATCTAAACTTAAATAGCCCCCAATGTTATACCTGTTGAATTTACCGGAGTTTTGTGGAGAGGCACCCGCAAATGAATCGGCACCGCCACCATCATATGAAGCTAGTTCCCCTTCTATGATTTCAAAAGTTTCTGTTCTGAACTCAGCACCGACACCTATACTTATTTTATCGGATAGCAATCTTGAGATATCAATATTCCCAACGTTGTGTGTGAATTTGGTTCCACCAGGATTGAAGGATTGTTGACTATTTTCACGATACAACTGCGAACCTTCCGTGATTTCCCCATCATCTACCGAACCATTTCCATTGGCATCGAGAAAGACCGAAGGGGAGTATACAAAATTAGGATTGTGTGAATTATTGACCTTATAGGTCTGTAAGTTACCACCAGTGGTAAAACTAGCGTCTATATTCCAATCATTAATGGTCGACTTGAATCCGATAGTACCGTTATAATCACTAAGCAAACCCTCAAAGGTAGGTACATAACCTACATAAGCACCGTTAGGGCCATCAGGAAAAAAGTCGGTCAAGTAGCTCGAATAATCCGTTCCGTCAATATCAAGCGGTGATAATGACTCGGCTTGCCTCCAGTAGGGGGTTCTATAGTTGGCAAAACTGTTTACCGCCTTATACACATAAGCTGCATTTCCGTATAGTTGTGTGTTATCACTTAAATCATAGCCGAAATTGACCGAAAATTTGGCCGCTGCCGTTTCTGGAGAACCATTGATGTTGCCCGCATCAGGGGTTTCTGCCAAGAAGTTGTTTACCAGGTTCAACCCTGCCTGGTTTCTAGCGATCAAACTCGCTTCATCATGACCGTTTTCGTAGTTTTCCGTATCCAGCGGGTCCCGATAAACAAAATCAGCGTATTCACCGCCGGCATCTACCGTTCCAGGTCGATTGGCCTGGTTTACTTTAGATAAATCAATGGTGTAATTGATAAAACCCTTGTCTTCGCCTATTGAACTTCCATTATTCAAGGATACCCCGAACATTTCACCGTCACCTTCCGAGGTAATTCCCGTACGCACCGTGGCGGAACCTTCATTGGGACTATCTTTAAGGATGATATTCATAACACCGGCAATGGCATCGGAACCATATTGGGCCGAAGCACCATCCCTAAGGATTTCCACTCTTTTTATGGCGTCTGTCGGTATGGCGGAAATATCCGCACCGGTTTCACCACGTCCCGGTGAGGTTTGTGTGTACAAAAGGGCACTCAAGTTCTTACGTTTACCATTTATCAAGATCAGGGTCCTACTTGGACCCATATTACGAATTTCATAAGGATCGAGTAAGGAGGTGGCATCGTTTACGGGTGTTTGAACCGTGTTGAACGAGGGAATTCTATACTGTAAAGCTTTATCAAATGTCGCTTGCCCTGTAGAAGTTAATTCCTTGACACCCACAACGTCAACGGGTAACGGTGTATCCGTGTTGCTTCGAGGAGCGGTTCGCGACCCTACAACAATAAACTCCTCCAATTGTACGCCCTCACTAAGCGATACGTTTATAACCGATTTTCCCGCTACCTTTTTTTCCGTGGTCGGAAATCCTATATAACTATAGACCAAGGTGGCATTATCGGAAACCTCAATGGTATAATTTCCGTCAAAATCGGTAGTGGTACCATTGGTCGTTCCCTTTTCCACCACATTAACACCTGCTAGCGGGTTGCCATCTTGATCTTCAACCTTTCCTGAAACGGATTGCTGAAGTACGGATAGATCCAAAGTGGTAGTGTGGCCCAAAGTATTAAGAAAAAGCTTCTTAGTTTTTATTTTCTCGGCTTTCTTGTGGTATACGACATAATAGCTATTGCCCAAATACTCAAAGTCAAAACTGGTTTTACTCTCGAGTTTATGTATGATTTTATTGAGCTTATTATATCGGTATTCCTCAGGATTTAGATTCTCCCCAGATATAAGGCTGGCATTATACGTAAAAAAAACCTTGTGTTTTTTACTTATCTCGGCGAGAAAATCGGAAAGGGTAACGTAATTTTCCGCTTCCCTGTCAAGGTTTTTGTCCGAAGCCTGAATCGGAATACTTCCGATCAACAGGCTAGCGGCTAACAGTGTTTTCATAATAGTGTTTCTCATAGTAATGATTTGATTTTGAGTTAATTTTTAAACATTAAAAGTCTATTGTCTTTCTCGACAATTCGGGTTCCTGTCGATTTTTCTATAGCCGACAAACAGATTTTTAGATTTTGGTTGGGGATGCCTCCCGTAAGTTTTTGATGTTTTAGTTCTTCGTCAATGAATTCCGTTTTTAGGCCATAGGCCTGTTCTATATTTTTCATGACCTCATATACCGAGGTGTTGTTGAATATATAGGTTCCTTCACGCCATAAGGAATAGGAAAGTTCTTGGGTCACCCTGTCGTGGGTTATGGCCTTGTCTTCATTGGAATACGATACCAATTCGCCCGGTTTCATTTTTTGGGAGGTGCCGTTCCCCAGCAAAAGCTCAATGCAGCCTTCATCTAAAAGAACGCCGGTCTTATTGTTTCGGGTGCTTACATGGAATTGTGTTCCGAATACTTCTACCTTTAAATCTTTGGTATTCACCCAGAATTTGGCTTTGGTAGAGGGAATGGCTTTTACCTTAAAGTAAGCCTCTCCCGATAGATTTATATTTCGGGGGCTGCTTTTGTCATAACTTATTTGAGAATTACCGTTTAAGATGACAGACGTACCATCGGGCAGTTTTAAATCGATGATTTCCCCAAATAGGGTAGTGTGGGTAACCGTGGTATCGGCAGGTATAAAAATATAGGCCAAGCTTATCATGAGAACCAAGGTGGTCGCCATTGCCATATATTTTACGGTAATGAACGAAAATCTTTCCTTATTAATACTTTTTTCTTCCACTTCTACTAGGGCTAGTATATCGCTAAGGGCTTGATCTATTTTAGTTTCCGAAACCTGGGTCTTGTTGAATTTGATACCTAATATTATAGCCTTGGCATTGTACACCGTTTCTATTTTATCAGGATGTTGCCCAATCCATTTGTTCCAGAAGGCCACATCGTTTTGATTATGGTTCTTTGCCCAGTTTACGAACGATATATCGTCGATCAGTATCTCTAAGAGGGATAGTTCTTCTTTGCTCATAAACAGGGGCTTCACTAATAAAGAGGCTAATGTTTATTATTTATACCCTATTATTTTTAAGTTTTTTCAAAGACCGCCGATATTTCTCGATCTTCGATCTCATTTCTTAGTTTGGTAAAGGCCTTCTGCAAGGTGTTCAATACGCTTTGATAAGATATATCCATAACCTCCATGGTATCTTTTGTAGATAGGCCACTATAGTATTTTAAGTAGATGACTTCTCGCTGTCGTGTGGAAAGTGAGTTAAGTAAGATGGCTAGGGTAGTCGTCTTGATATGGCTCGATTCTTGTTCGATTTTCAATTCTTCGGGTGAAAATCCAAAAGACTGACCTAATTCAAATGACGTGTCATAGGAGCTAAATTGCCGTTCCTTTTTCAAACTTTTTAGAATTGCCCTTCGAAAAGAGGTAAATAAGTAAGATTTTACGTGGTCAACTTTTCTAATTTTTCCTCGATTTTTATGTAAGTAGATAAAAAAATTTTGAAGACAATCCTCAGTAATAAATTGGTCCGAAGAGATTTTTATTCCGTAACTGTAGAGTTGTGGATAATAGGTTTTGAATAATGAAGAAAAGGCGTTTTGATCTCCTTCCGTAAATAATTCCCATAAAGATTTTTCAGAAAAGGTGTTCATATTTTAGATCTGGGCTTGGTCTAAATATATGCAATGATTACTAAAATAACGTTAAATGTTTTAATTTAATTTGTCATTTTTGGTTATTTCATGATTATATGTCAACGATACACTTATTTTTTTGAAAATATTTCAACACGGACTACAGCACTTAAATCTACTTATAAGACCTAAGCAAGAGGAGAGTAGATTTATTAAAAATACCAATTCAAAAAGTTATCTTTGCACCCTATTTTAGAAGCCCTTTTTAATTTATTCAAACTTTAATTACAAATTTCAAGATGAAAGCAGGTATTGTAGGATTGCCAAACGTAGGAAAATCAACTCTGTTCAATTGTCTTTCCAACGCCAAGGCGCAAAGTGCCAATTTTCCTTTTTGTACGATAGAACCAAATATCGGGGTGGTAAACGTTCCCGATGCCCGGTTAGAGAAATTGGAATCATTGGTAGATCCAGAACGTGTTTTGCCCGCAACGGTTGAAATCGTAGATATTGCCGGTTTGGTAAAAGGGGCTAGTAAAGGGGAAGGACTGGGAAACCAGTTCTTGGGAAACATTCGTGAAACCGATGCTATACTACATGTACTCCGTTGTTTTGACAATGACAATATTGTTCATGTCGATGGTTCCGTCGATCCGATAAGGGACAAAGAGACCATTGATATGGAACTTCAATTGAAAGATCTTGAGACGGTAGATAAAAAACTGGACAAGGTAAAGCGTGCCGCCAAGACGGGTAATAAGGAAGCCCAAAAAGAAGAAGCGGTGCTCTTGAAGCTGAAAGAAGGTTTGGAAGCGGGAACTTCGGTTCGCGCCATCGATATATCGGAAGACGATAGAAACGAATTTGTAAAACCCTTGCAATTCATTACCGATAAGCCTGTAATGTATGTTTGTAATGTAGATGAAGATGCCGCCGCTACAGGAAATGACTATGTAGAAAAAGTAAAGGCCGCCGTTGCCCAAGAGAACGCAGAAGTAATCGTCTTGGCCGTTGGTACCGAAGCGGATATTACCGAACTTGAAACCTATGAAGAACGCCAAATGTTCTTAGAAGACCTTGGTTTGGAAGAACCGGGTTCGGCTAAATTGATTCGTGGCGCCTATAAATTGCTCAACCTTGAGACCTATTTTACGGCGGGGGTCAAGGAAGTTCGTGCATGGACGATTCCCGTTGGCGCTACCGCTCCTCAAGCAGCTGGGGTAATCCATACCGATTTTGAAAAAGGATTTATCCGCGCCGAGGTGATTTCTTATAAGGATTTTGTTCAATTTGGAAGTGAAGCCAAAGTTAAGGAAGCGGGTAAGATGCGCGTAGAAGGCAAGGAATATATCGTGAAGGATGGCGATATCATGCACTTCAGGTTTAACGTATAACCTGCTTTTCCCCATTTTTACAAATTTATCGTTATATGCGGCTACCGTGTTGCACGGTTGAACGCATAGAGCGGCACGCACTCCCATGCCTCGAACGGACTCCCTGATTTCGACATAAACGGAACCCTCTGTTTATAAAAGAGGTCAACTATGTTTTAAGGTAAACCTATTTATGGTTAAATTCACCGCTACAAAAAATACCCTAGTAAATTGGATAATTTTATAGATGAACTGAACGACGCCCAAAGGGCTCCCGTTCTGCATAAAGATGGCCCCTTAATGGTCATTGCCGGAGCCGGCTCGGGCAAGACAAGGGTGCTTACCTATCGTATAGCCTATTTGATGCAACAAGGTGTTGATGCTTTTAACATATTGGCATTGACCTTTACCAACAAGGCCGCACGTGAAATGAAAGAGCGTATCGCCAAGATTGCGGGTAGGGCAGAGACCAAAAACCTTTGGATGGGTACCTTTCACTCCGTTTTTGCCAAGTTATTGCGGTACGATGGCGATAAATTGGGCTTCCCGAGTAATTTCACCATATATGACACCCAAGATTCGCAAAGGCTGTTGGCTTCCATTATCAAGGAAATGGGACTCGACAAGGATATCTATAAGTACAAACAGGTGCAGAACCGTATATCCTCATACAAGAACAGCCTGATTACCGTAAAGGCCTATATGCAGAACCCTGAACTGGTAGAAGCCGATGCCATGGCCAAAAGGCCAAGAATGGGAGAAATCTACCAGAACTACGTAGAGCGTTGCTTTAAGGCCGGTGCGATGGACTTTGATGATTTGTTGTTGCGCACCAACGAGCTATTGAACCGCTTCCCCGAAGTGCTTATGAAGTACCAAGACCGGTTCCGATATATTTTGGTAGATGAGTACCAAGATACCAACCATTCCCAATATTTGATCGTAAAGGCCCTAGCCGACCGCTATCATAATATTTGTGTGGTGGGCGATGATGCACAGAGTATCTATTCTTTCCGCGGGGCGAATATCAGCAACATCCTCAACTTTCAACGCGATTATGAAAATGTGGGCATGTACCGCCTTGAACAGAACTATAGGTCTACACGAAATATCGTAAATGCGGCCAACTCCATTATCGAAAAGAACAAAGACCAGTTAGAGAAAGTGGTTTGGACCTCGAACGATGACGGCCCTCCGATCAAGGTACACCGCAGTACCACCGATGCCGAGGAAGGGCGTTTCGTAGCCGGATCCATTTGGGACCATAAGATGAACGAACAGATGGGCAATGGCGAATTTGCCGTGCTCTACCGCACCAACTCACAGTCCCGCGCCATAGAAGACGCCTTACGAAAGCGCGATATTCCATATCGTATCTATGGGGGACTATCCTTTTACCAACGGAAGGAAATCAAGGATGTTTTGGGATACTTGCGATTGGTAATCAACCCGAAAGACGAGGAGGCCCTTAAACGGGTCATCAATTTCCCGGCAAGGGGTATAGGACAGACCACCCTTGATAAACTTACGGTAGCGGCCAATCATTACAACCGTTCCATTTTTGAGGTTATTCAGAATCTCGATAAAATTGATTTAAAAATCAACGCGGGCACCAAGCGAAAGCTACAAGATTTTACCACTATGATCCGCAGTTTCCAGATCATGAACGAAACGACCGACGCCTTTACCTTGGCCGAACATGTGGCCAAAAAATCCGGACTCCTTTTAGAGTTTAAAAAAGACGGAACGCCAGAAGGTATCGGTAAAATGGAAAATATTGAAGAGTTGCTCAACGGTATAAAGGATTTTGTGGAAGGACAGAAAGAAATTGCCGATGCTACAGGAAGTATTAGTGAATTCTTGGAAGATGTGGCCTTGGCAACGGATTTGGATAACGATAAAGGCGATGATGACCGCGTGGCCCTAATGACCATTCACCTGGCCAAGGGATTGGAGTTTCCCTATGTTTATATCGTAGGTATGGAGGAAGACCTCTTCCCTTCAGGAATGAGTATGAATACCCGTAGCGAATTGGAAGAAGAGCGAAGGTTGTTCTATGTGGCCCTGACCCGGGCCGAAAAGCAAGCCTATCTTACCTATACACAAAACAGGTACCGATGGGGCAAACTGATAGATGCCGAACCCAGTCGGTTCTTAGAGGAAATCGATGAGAAATACATAGAAAACCTCACTCCGATCGATACCGGCTATCGGTACAAACCTTTATTGGACGGCGATATTTTCGGAGAGGTGGACAAAAGCAGGTTACGTCAGAACAAACCGGTGAAAGGCACCCCGCCAAGTCGAAAAAAACCGAATGAAAACCAGCTTAGAAAACTGCGGAAACTCAAACCGGACCTGGCTACGCCCGTGGGCAACACCAATTCGGTAGACCCCAATCTGGCAGAAGGCTGCCTTATCAACCATACGCGATTTGGTCGAGGAAAAGTATTGAAAATAGAAGGTGTGGGCAATGACCGAAAGGCCGAGATCCAATTTGAAAAGGGCGACGTAAAGAAATTATTGCTTCGCTTTGCCAAATTGGAAGTTATAGGTTAGGTGACGATTCATTACACTATAAACAAAGCCCCAAGAAATAGATTCATGGGGCTTTGTTGTTTTAAACCATATCATTGCTTTTCCTTAAAAGTGAATAAATAGACAGAAAAACAATCCCATAAGGCAGGGGGTGATCCATAGGGTTTGAGAGAAGAAAAAAATGTAGTAATTTAGATAAGGTCTTATAAGTGAAATGCTATGGCAGAGTTTATAAAAATATATAAGGACAATCCGAACCCAAAGGAAGTAAAAAGGGTAGTCGATGTTTTGCGCAAGGGCGGGCTGATCATTTACCCAACCGACACGGTCTATGGCCTAGGTTGCGATATTACCAATTCGCGCGCCTTGGAAAAAATTGCCCGAATCAAAGGAATTAAATTGGCCAAGGCCAACTGGTCTTTTATCTGTGCCGATTTGAGCAATCTGTCAGATTACGTTCGTCAAATCGATACGGCCACCTTTAAAATTCTCAAAAGGGCCTTACCGGGGCCCTATACCTTCATTCTTCCGGGTAACAACAATCTCCCCAAAGATTTCAAGAAGCGAAAAACCGTTGGAATCAGGGTACCTGACAACACCATAGCCAGGGCACTGGTGGAAGGACTGGGCAACCCCATAGTTTCTACTTCCATTCGTGATGATGATGATCTGTTGGAATACACCACCGACCCGGAACTCATTTTTGAAAAATGGGAGAACTTGGTCGATATCGTAATCGACGGCGGTTATGGCGATAATGTGGCGTCAACGGTTATCGACCTATCGAATGGGGAAGCCGAAGTCGTCAGGGAAGGTAAGGGAGATATAGACATATTTTAAACCTAGGCCCTTCACAGGTCTTACTTACCACCAGGCCACAAATAGTTTTTCGAATTGGCCATCCGATTTTTTCAGCCAGACCATGGGGGCACTTGTATTTTCGATACGTAGGCGCACTTCTTTTAAAATTTCGGAATGGGAAGACCAATCAACGTTGTTGTGCGGTGCAACGACCCATTCCGATTTAATGGGCAGGTAATAATGGTAGGTTTTAAAATCGGCGGTATCAAAGTCCTCCAAGCGAAGCCAATACCCATAAACACAAGCTGTATTTAAAGGTTCTATATGAATATGGGGCTTTTGAAAGGGCATGAACAATTGGGCCTTAAAACAGGCTTGATGAACAATGGCTTCATGGTCGATGCCTCTTTCCGATAAAGCCTTGATACCACTTTCCGTATGCAAAAGGGCAAACTGCCTGTCCCTTATCTTTTCCATTTTACTAAAGAACAAATCCCTACGGTTAGGGCCGACCAATCGGTGAATGGGCTCTGGTAGGCTCGGGTCTACGATATAGAATTTATAGGTCAATTCCACATGTATCAATTTTTTCGTCTCCCTATGCCGTAGTATAAAGTCAATTTCGCCAATGGTCCGGTTATGGTCTTTGATCGGCAGATTGTGCAGCAGTAGTTCGTAGGTAGTGTCATGAATCAACAAGCGGGAGAATACCTCTTCCATTTGATGGCCAAGGCGCATTTTTTTTAAAATTGGTCGTGGAGTAAATCCATGCAAATCGATATCGGGAAAAACGAATTGTTCTATTCCGAATTCCATTTCCCTCCATAAAGCAGGGGTAGCCAAAAACCCGAAGCACTGTTCTTTTATCATCTTTTACGAAGGTAGGTTCTCATAAGGGCCTTTCAAAAAAATAAAGGGCCCTTGGCACTACTTTTTGAATTGCAGTATCCTATTATCTTCAAATTACCTAAAACTTCTTTATATTGTAGACTCATTTCTACAAACAACCACAAAAAAAGACAGATGAATTCGAACAGAAGAAATTTCCTAAAAAAAACCTCATTGGTAGGGGCCGGCATCGCATTGGCACCGAATATTTCCCAAGCTAATTTTTTAGGAACGGACAGGCCTTACTCGGCCCAATACATGGGAGGCTTTGCAGCACCTAAATTAGACAAGGTGCGTTTTGCCTTTATCGGGGTAGGAGCTAGAGGATCTGGACATGTGTCTCAAATTGCGGCAATAGAAGGTACAGAGGTCGTTGCTATTTCCGACCTCTATGAAGACTTGGCCAAAAAATCCGCAAATGTCTGTAAAGAAGTCGGTAAAGGTCAGCGACATAAGAAGGTGAAATTGTATACCGATGGTGAGAACGATTGGAAAAAAATGCTGAAGGAAGAAAAACCCGATGCCGTAATCATCGCAACGCCTTGGGGATTACACGCCCCTATGGCCATCGCGGCCATGAATGCCGGCAGCCATGCTTTTGTAGAAGTACCATTGGCATTGACCTTGCAAGAAATGTGGGACATTGTTGACACTTCGGAAAAAACGAAGAAACACTGTATGATGATGGAAAATGTCAACTACGGCAGAGATGAGCTGTTGTACTTGAACATGTGTAGAAAAGGGGTAATCGGGGAATTATTGCATGGCGAGGCAGCCTATATCCATGAATTGCGTTTTCAAATGAATGAGGTAGACCGTGGTACAGGTTCTTGGAGAACACCACATTATGCCCATAGAGATGGAAATCTCTATCCAACCCATGGTTTGGGTCCCGTAGCACAGTATATGAACATTGCACGTACAGAAGATAACTTCAAGTTTATCAATTCGTTCTCATCTCCCGCAAAGGGCCGTAAACTGTATGCCGAAAAGAACTTCCCTGCAGATCATAAATGGAATAAATTAGATTACAAAGGAGGGGATATCAATACCTCTATCATTAAGAGTACTTTGGGCCGTACCATTATGGTACAGTGGGACGAAACCAGTCCACGCCCCTATACCCGTCACAATATGATTCAGGGAACCAAGGGCACTTTGGCCGGCTTTCCGACCCGAATCGCCTTGGAAGGTGGTGTTGAAGGTGCTACGGAAGACCACCATCACTGGGCAGAAGGCGAGGGCTTGGCCAAAATTTACGAGAAATACGAACATCCTTTATATAAACGGGTAGGTGAACTGGCCAGAAAGATGGGCGGTCATGGCGGAATGGACTTTATAATGTTATTCCGTATCGTTGAATGTTTAAGAAACGGGGAGCCTTTAGACCAAAACGTTTACGAAGGTTGCCTATGGAGTGCGGTTTCTCCCTTAAGCGAAGCTTCCGTGGCAGCCAATGGGGCTCCACAAGAATTTCCTGACTTTACTCGGGGCGCCTATAAAACGACAGCGCCCTTGGGAATCATAAGCTAAGCACAACCTTCCCCATAAAATAGCAAAGGAGCAAGGCTTTGTATGTGCTAATAGTCCGTAACCGTTAACATTTCCTAAAAAGGGAGGTGTTGACGGTTTTATTAAGTAATTTTATGTTATGGCTATGAACACGAGAAAAGGGTTCCGGTTTTCAACCTATGAAGCACCGGAACAAACTCCCTTTGAAAAACTTTTTGATATTTTTCAAGAGCTCATTACCCATACTTCGGGTGATTTTGACGAGGCTATAGATTGGCTGCGTGAATTGGACAAGGAGTATGAACTGACCGATGATGAATATACGATCGATGATTTCATAGAGGAGTTAAAGGCAAAAGGATACATTCAGGAGGAATTTGACGATGATCCTTCCGATGGAGAAGGGGATGAGGGCGATGAAAACGGTGGAAAGGGAAATATTTCCATTACCGCCAAAATGGAACGCCTGATCCGACAAAGGGCTTTGGACCAAATTTTCGGAAAAATTAAGCGCAGCGGCTCGGGAAATCATAAAACGGGAAAATCGGGACAAGGCGATGAGCATACCGGAGATTTCAGGGAATACCGTTATGGCGATGGCTTAGAGCATATTTCCATGACCGAAAGCTTGAAAAATGCACAAATCAACCATGGTATTGGCAGTTTTCAACTCAATGAGGAAGACCTGGTCGTAGAAGACACCCAACATAAGGCCCAGATGAGTACGGTGCTGATGATAGACATCAGCCATAGTATGATTCTATACGGGGAAGACCGTATTACACCCGCTAAAAAAGTGGCGATGGCGCTGGCAGAATTGATTACGACCCGCTATCCCAAGGATACCCTGGACATTCTGGTTTTTGGCAACGATGCCTGGCCCATACCCATTAAAGACCTTCCCTACCTAAAAGTCGGACCCTATCATACCAATACGGTAGCGGGACTCCAATTGGCCATGGATATCTTACGGCGTAAACGGAATACCAATAAGCAGATTTTTATGATCACCGATGGAAAACCCAGTTGTCTAAGGCTTCCTGACGGTACTTACTATAAAAATAGTGTCGGTTTAGATGATTACATTGTCGAGAAATGCTACAATATGGCACGGCAGGCCAGAAAACTGCATATTCCCATTACCACATTTATGATTGCCCAAGATGCCTATTTAATGCAATTTATCCGGCATTTTACCGAGGCGAACAAGGGCAAGGCCTTCTTTACGGGATTAAAAGGATTGGGGGAAATGATTTTTGAGGATTATGAAAACAACAGAAGAAAACGGCTAAAATAAAAATTAGGGATTTAGGGAAAGCTGAAGCTTCATTTTGAAACGATATTGACTAGAAAAGCGATTGCGATATATGAAATTAGATTATAAAAATATAAATACCCTAGGCCAGCTAAAAGCTGCCGGGTACCAGACCAAGAGTATCAAAGATGAGTTGCGGGACAACCTTATCGAAAAAATAAAGAAAGGAGAAGAGACCTTTACGGGAGTTTGGGGTTATGAAGATTCGGTGATTCCCGAATTGGAAAGGGCCATTCTGTCTCGTCACAACATCAATTTACTTGGGTTGCGCGGACAGGCAAAAACCCGTTTGGCCCACCTAATGGTGAATTTATTGGATGAATACATTCCCGTAGTGGAAGGTTCAGAAATCAATGACGACCCTACAAAGCCTATGTCTAGATATGCCATGGAGCTTATCAAGGAAAAAGGGGTTGATACCCCAATTTCTTGGCTGCACAGGGATGAGCGTTTTGCCGAAAAATTGGCGACACCCGATGTTACCGTGGCCGATTTGATAGGTGATGTCGACCCCATAAAGGCGGCAAACCTTAAATTATCTTATGCCGATGACAGGGTGATCCATTTTGGAATGATCCCCCGGGCCAACCGTTGTATCTTCGTAATCAACGAACTACCCGACCTTCAGGCTAGGATTCAGGTGTCTTTATTCAATATTTTAGAGGAGGGTGATATACAAATTCGTGGATTTAAACTGCGATTGCCCCTAGATATTCAATTTGTGTTTACGGCAAACCCCGAGGATTATACCAACAGGGGAAGCATTGTAACCCCTTTGAAAGATAGGATCGGCTCACAGATCTTGACCCATTATCCCGACGATATTGAAACGGCGAGAAAAATTACGGAACAAGAAGCCCGTCTAGATGAACGTCAAACAAATTCCGTCTACGTTCCCGATATTGCCAAGGACTTGTTAGAGCAAGTGATTTTTGAGGCCAGGGAGAGCGAATATGTAGATGCCAAGAGCGGGGTAAGTGCCCGTACGAGTATTACCGCTTTTGAAAACCTTTTGAGCACTGCCGAAAGAAGGGCCCTATTGACCGATGCGGAAAGTACCATGGTGCGCTTGAGCGATTTTATGGGAATCATTCCCGCTATTACCGGAAAGATCGAACTGGTCTATGAAGGGGAGCAAGAAGGTGCCGATGGCGTTGCCGAAATACTGATCGACGATGCCGTAAAACGTTTGTTTCCCAAATATTTTCCCGCCATTAACAAATTGGAAAGAAAGGATGCCCAAACGCCGTATGACGGACTTCTAAGCTGGTTCTTTCAAGGGGAAGGCTTTGAGCTTTTAGATGAGTTTACCGATGAGGAATACAAACGTAGTTTGGATGCCATTCCAGAATTGAACCAATTGATAAAGGAACATCAACCCGATTTTCCCAAGGCGGATGTATATTTCTTAAAGGAATTGATCTTATGGGGACTCGTATCACACAATAAATTGAGTAAAAACCGATTTTCGGAAGGTTACCAGTTTAAAGACCTTTACGGAAGCTATATCGATAAGCTGTAGCAGCTTACAGTCTTAAAAAACAAAAAGCCCTCTCTTAACGAAAGGGCTTTTTTTATGCGTATATGACAGGTTTATTCAATCATCCAAACATCACTGTTGTGGGCCCTTGTATTGTCTTCTTGATTAATTTTAAGACCTCCCGAAATAAGTATTTTATCATTAAATATTACCGAAGCATGCCCCATTCTGGCCCCGTAGGAGGCACTGGTCGTTAGTTTGTTCCAATGGGTTCCATTATCGGAATACCATACATCGGCGAAGGTTGTAATGTCTTGATGAAAAGTACTTTGGTTTACGATCGCCTGCCAACCTCCAATGACCCACATCCTATTACCGGTAACAAGGGAGGTATGATTGGCCCGTAATTCAAATACAGAATCCGTATCGACTTCCGTCCAATTAACACCGTCCGTAGAAGTATAGATATCATTATAAAATATAGGGGATGAATCTTCAACGGAAGTTCCGCCTATTAAATACATTTTTCCATCAAAAACTACGGTGGTATGGTCGGTACGTGGAGAGAATTGCGTGCTTTCGGCAGCTTGTACCCAATTAATTCCATTTTCGGAATACCAAACATCGTTCATTTGGTCTGAGACCTTGGTACCACCTATGACCCAAAGTTTACCATCGTAGACTACAGTAGAATGACCTTCTCGAGACCCAAATCCGGGATTGGTAGTTTCCTTGGTCCAGTCTTTTCCGTTAGTAGATGACCAAACATCACTGAATCCTCCAGCAATTACCCACAACTTGTTTTTAAAGACAACCGCTGTATGATTGCTTTTGTTAAAAAAACCAAAAGGATCTTCTGCTTCCAATTGCCATGTTTCACCATCTGTCGATGACCAGATATCATCATATGAAGTGGTATCGTCCCTGCCGCCTATCATCCATAATTTTCCATCGAACTCGGTAATACTATGGTTTCTTCTTGCTCCGAAGCCTACATTGGCAGTTAAGGCCGAATCGGCAAATGAAAATCCTTTGGTGCTAAAGCTAAAAGTCTCGCTACTCTCCGTTTCACCACCCTTGCCATCGCTAGCGATTACTTTCCAATAGTATACTTTATCTCGATCTAAACCTTCGGCTATGGTGAACTCGGTCGCTGTTAGGTTTTCCGCCAATATGGTTTCGGGAGATTCATTGGTATCCAAGAGTAGGGTATAGGTAACCTCGTCGCCATCCGAATCGGTAGCGGCGGTCCAGCTTAAAACCGGGTGTAAGTCTACATCCGATGTACCGTCTTCCAAACCTGCAAGACTGAATTCGGCGGGAGCAGTGTTTCCCGACCCTTCTTCCTCTCCATTTGGCACTTCCTCCTGAGGCTGCCCTGTGTCTTCGTCAGGCGCATCAATTTGTACATCGTCATCCGAACAGGCGTTAAAAATTACTAGGGAAAGACAGATTAAAAAGAAATCTTTAAACTTCATAGCGGGGAATTTTAAGTTAGACTTAAAGAACTATCGGTTTGGCAAAATATTTTGAAGTTTAGACCAAGTGTTATCTCTCTTGGATGAACGTCTTATTACCTTTATAAAAGCTTAAGTTGTTCCTTTCGTTCATAGGATAATGATGAAAAAAATAGGCGCGTTAAGACGGTTAAGGGCGAAACAATTTGTTTTAAATAATAAAACGACTATATTTGGTAAACCAGTTTGGTAAACCAATTAAGGCGATTCGTACGAGTTATCTTAGTCTTTGCACTTTACGGTTTCAATGTATGAGAAACCACAATGTCCGAATTAAGTCACTACGTCAACGCTTTTCGTGCCGTTCATTTGTACTCGACCTTGGTTCGGAGTCAATCGGCATAACAAAATGACAAAACAAATCCTATCAGTAAGTAACATGACAAAAGCCAGTTTATTAGTACTAAGTGTGGTTCTTTCCTTGTTTTCCTTTATCGAAAACCCAAACGATAAAGGGATTTACGTAAAGAATAGCACAGAATTGAATGAAGCCATAGATCAGGCAAATCCTGGAGACGAAATTATCATGGCCAATGGAGATTGGAACGATGTTCAAATCCGATTTTTGGGATATGGAAAGGAAGGGCAGCCCATAACCCTCAAGGCGGAAACACCTGGCAAAGTCTTTATTGGCGGAAAATCGGACCTAAAATTAGGCGGGGAATACCTTGTTGTCAACGGTTTGTACTTCATCAATGGTGCATCGCCTTCTAACGCGGTCATTGAATTTGCCATTAACGAAGATACAGTGGCCAATCACTCCCGAATTACCAATTCCGTCATCTTAGATTTCAATAAGGCCCAAAGAAACGAGACCGACCTTTGGGTATTGTTCAAGGGAAGGCATAACCAGTTGGATCATTGCTACATCGCCGGAAAGTCCAATAGAGGCCCCACGGTCAGAATTGATTTGGCCGGAAACCAGAACATAAAGAATTACCACAAAATCAACAACAACTATTTTGGCCCAAGACCCCCAAAAGGCGGGCCTAGTGCCGAAACCATACAACTAGGGAACAGTTATACTTCCATGACCCCGAGCCACACCTTGGTAGCGCATAATTTCTTCGATAGGTGCAATGGAGAGGTGGAAGTCATTTCAAGCAAATCAAATTTTAATGAGTTCAGGAACAATGTCTTTTATAAAAGCGAGGGCTCATTGGTAACAAGACACGGCAATTACTGTATCATAGACGGTAACTATTTTATAGGAGATACAAATTCCGAACAGATCGGCGGCGTTAGGTTGATCGGAACAGGTCATTGGGTTACCAACAATTATTTCTATAACCTAAAAGGAAAAACCTTTAGGAGTCCACTTGCCGTTATGAACGGTATTCCAAAATCACCCCTCAATAGATATATACAGGTTACGGATGTGGTAGTGGTCCACAACACATGGGTCAATTGCACCTCGCCTTTGCAGTTCGGGGTCGGTTCCAATGTGGATCAAAAAGACATTCTTCCCGCCTCGGAAATCAGGTCGGAGCGCCCGATTCGAACGATAGTGGCAAATAACCTTATCTATAGTGACAAGGGAGATAAACAGCCTGTGGTTGCCCACGATTCCTTAGATGGAATACGCTTTAGAAACAACCTCATAAATAATCAAGGACTTTCATTCCGAAAGCTTCCAGGGGTGGAAACCAAAGATTTTTCCCTTTCCGAATTAGAAGAAAATGTCCTGATTCCTGCAAATGACCTGTCGGGTTCAGCGCTATACAAAGGTTTTGAATTTGATCAGATTACGACCGACCTTTTTGGGAACTCCAGGGCGGAACAAAACGCGGTCGGTGCCATTGTTAAAGCCCCGACCCAAAAGCCGAATCTTATAGACATCTCCCAATACGGTCCGGATTGGTTTCCTTTAAATTCCGATAAAAAGGATGTAGTCAAAACCTATTCCGTACGTTCAACCTCCCAATTGATCAGTGCGGTGCAAAAAGCAAAACAGGGGGATACCATACGTTTGACTGCTAGCAAATACAAGCTTAAAACCCCGTTGAAAATCGATAAACACTTGACCCTACAGTCGGCCGATATCCATAAGAAGGCTATCATTCATTACAACGGTGCCGCAAAGACCCCGGCATTTGAAATGAACCCCAAAGGACAACTGACCCTAAAAGGGCTTATCCTTAAAGGAGAAAAAGCCCAATATGCATTTGCCAGTTTGAAAAACAATATGTCCAGTCTCTATAACTTAACGGTCGTAGATTCTGAAATATCGGGTTTTGACTATGTGCTCAAGGCCTACAAATATTCCTTCTCCGAATACATTCAACTGAAATCTACCGTAATTACCGATTGTGCCAATGGTCTGGAGCTGTCGGAAGAGACCGACGACAAAGGCGAATACAATGCCGAAAACATATATATTGACAATTGCCGTTTTAAAGGCGTTGGCAAAAACGTAATCGATTATTACCGAGGGGGCTACGACGAATCGACCGTGGGAGGCAATCTGGTCGTGACCAACAGCAGCTTCACTCAGTGCGGGGCAAAGGAAGAAAGCGAAATTTTACTCAACACCTATGGTATTATAAACGTAAACCTTTCCGGAAACAAATTCCGAGACAACCAAGTGAAGTATGTGGCCCGCCTTTGGGGAGCAAAGAACAATATGCATTCCGACAATGAAATAACAAATTCAGGGGAGCTGATTGTTGAAGAAAACCTCCCACTCAAATTGATGTATTAAACCATACAACCTAAAAATGAAAAAAACAGTATTAGCTACAGTTACCGTATTCGTCCTTTTCGCCTGTAAAGACAAACCTAAGGCCACTACGGACAGTGCATCGGAATCGGCCGTTGCAATGAAAAACACCACTAAATACCCAAGTGAGCTTATCCCTCAAATGGATGAATGGAAAATTCTCTTAGGCGATGGCACCCATAAAGAAGACCTTGTGAATTATGCGAAGGATGACTTTTTTTATGTTGAACATGAAAATGAAACAGATTGGGTAGTATTCAAAACACCGAACTCGGGCATTACCTCAAGGACCTCAAGTAATACCAGAACGGAATTAGGGCAGAAAAAACACTGGATTCCCGAAACAGGAGGGAAGTTGAATGCAACCTTAAAGGTTCAACACGTCTCCACTTCGGGCGATGCTAGGGTTGCCGCGTCATACTCTGTCGTGGTCGGCCAAATTCACAGCGATGAAGGACACGAAAACGAACCGATAAAAATCTTTTACAAAAAATTTCCAGGCCATACAAAAGGCTCCGTTTTTTGGAATTACGAGATTAACACCAAGGGTGATAATTCAAAGCGATGGGATTACTCCACGGCAGTTTGGGGATACGATATGTCGGTCGTTGGCCCAACGGCTACCTCATACCCCGAAGAACCGGAAGACGGTATAGCCTTGGGGGAGGAGTTTAGTTATGAAATCAACGTTTATGAAGGTATCATGTACCTCACTTTTTCTAGTGAAGGCCACAAGACCATTAAATTCACCAAAAACCTATTAAAATCCAATTTTACCAAGAAGTCCGATATTCCTCAACAGATAAAGACGCTGTATGCTTCAATAGGTCGTGACGGTATCGAACGTGAAAATGCCTATGCCGGGGAAATACAATACTTTAAGCTAGGAGCCTACAACCAAACCAACGGAAAATCCCCAGAGGATAATCTGGTATGGAGTACAGGGGCCGACGTTTACGATGGTGACATTGCCAAGCAATATGCAAATGGAAGCTATGCCGAGGTATGGTTCAAAGAAGCGACGCTTGGAAGTGGAAGCGCCCCAGAAGCCCAGTGATACTGCGGAAAGTAACCCCCCTTCTATTGGGGTGATATGATTTAAGGGACCCGTTTTATATATTAAACACCGATTTTGTGTTAAATATTTGTCGGTTCTGTAATAATATGTATTTTTGGTAAACCAAACTGGTTAACCAATTTAGAACTATGAGACACTTACACAATTTTTTTTCCTTTATTTTTCTTCTCGGTACCTTCTCGTTTGTAACGGCCCAACAAAAAAATACGGTCAAGAACGTAGCCGAGTTTAATGAAGCGCTCCGAACGGTACAACCGGGCGATAGTATTGTTCTTGCCAATGGTATATGGAAAGACTCCGAACTTCTGTTTGAAGCAGAAGGGACGGCAGAAAAGCCCATTACCCTTACGGTAGAAGAAAAAGGAAAGGTGACCTTGGAAGGCGAATCGAACCTAAGGATGGCCGGGAATCATTTGATTGTAAAAGGTCTGATCTTTAAAAATGGCCATACACCGACCAATGCAGTGATTTCCTTTAGGAAGGACCGGGAGAAAATGGCCAATCATAGCCGCTTGACCGAATGTGTTATTGACAACTTCAACAACCCCGAGCGTCAGGTACAGGATTACTGGATAACCATCTATGGTAAAAACAACCGTATTGACCACAACCATATCGTAGGGAAAAAGAATTTGGGAGTCACCATGATCGTCGGCCTCGACACAGAAGGTAGCAGGGCGAACAACCATAAAATAGACCACAATTATTTCGGGCCACGCCCCACTTATGGAAATAATGGTGGCGAAACCTTACGAATTGGGACGAGCCATCATGCCATGGAAAATTCCAACACCTTGGTAGAATCCAATTACTTTGACCGATGCAATGGCGAACATGAGATCATCTCGAACAAGTCTTGCCAGAACACTTTTAAATACAATACCTTCTTTGAGTGTACGGGAACCTTAACCATGCGTCATGGTAATGAAACCTTGGTTGACGGCAATGTCTTTATTGGTAACGGTAAGCCGAGTACAGGAGGGGTTAGGGTAATTAACGAAAGCCAGACGGTCATTAACAATTACCATATAGGATTAACCGGATATCGTTTTCGAGGGGCTTTCGTTATGATGAACGGCGTACCCAATTCCCCGCCAAACCGCTACGTTCCGGTAATCGACTCAAAAGTAAACAACAACACTTTTGTAAATTGTGAAAATATCCTTTTTGGCGCGGGTAGCGATGAAGAAAGGAGTCAAGCTCCCCAAACTTCCGAATTTTCAAGGAATATCATTTATAACGATACCAAGAAAGATATCTTCACCATTAACGATGATATTAGCGGAATTAGCTTTAAAAACAATATCCTCGGGAAGAATTCTGAAACCACTATTGAAAAAGGCTTTGTAAACGCCGACATTCAATTGGTAAAAAACGGGCAGGGCTTCTTGATTCCTACCTCAAAAAAAATAAAGCATAAGGTAACCATAAGTCCGAATATCGCCACCAAGGAAAATACAGGGGTAACTTGGTATTCCAAGGAAGATAAAACCGTTGCATTGAATTCTGGTAAAACGATCAAGGTAAAAGCGGGGATCAACACTTTATATGATGAAGTAAAGAAGTCCGAAGCAGGTGATATCATGCTTTTGGAAGAAGGCGGCACCTATTTGTTGACCAAGGCCGTGAAAATAAACCATCCCCTTTCCTTTAAAACGGAGGGTAAAGAAAAGGCTAAGATCTTCTTTGAAAGAATGATGGCCTTTGAGATCCAAGATGGAGGAAGCCTGTCTTTGGAGAACATAAGCTTTGACGGGGCGAAATCCCCGGATTACGCAGGTAATTCCGTTATAAGCACCAGTAAAAACTCGATGATAGAAAACTATAAGTTGTTTATTGATAAATGTGAGTTTAAAGATATGGTCGTCAACCATTCTTTTGATGTGTTAAGGGTTTCAAAGGGCACTTTTGCCGATACCATCAGTATCAAAAATTCGACCTTCAGAAAAATTACGGGAAGCATTACTGCACTAGACACCGAAACCGATGACATAGGGGCCTATAATGTAGAGTACTTCATCATGAAGAACAATATCATTAGCGAACTACAAGGCGCGGCATTGCGGTTGTATAGAGGCGGTAAGGACGAAAGTACCTTCGGGCCTTTTCTAGAAGTCGACCACAATGTATTCGATAAGGTCGGGTTCGGCAAGAAAAATAAATACAAGTCGGCCATCTCCCTTTACGGTGTGCAGGAAATCGATATCAAAAACAATATTTTTAGGGACAGTAAGGCGATTCAAATGCACTTGGTAGTTGGTGAACCTATTGTAAAAGTCCGGAATAACGCCTTGAGCAATTCCGAGAAACTCGTGGTAACGGGAGACCAGGAATACTTCGTAGAAAACCAATGGGACCTAGACCCTAAATTCTCCGATGAATCATCATATACCTTAAGTGCAGATTCTCCCTTAAAGGGAAAAGCTACCGATGGGGGCGATTTGGGCGTAATTTCCCAATAAAGATCAATCCGAGACAAGATCATACTAAAAAAGGCCTAAGTTCTATAAGCTCTAGGCCTTTTTCTATATTTGGTAGGCCGGTAGGTTGAAGATAAATGAACTCCCTTCCTTGGGTTTGCTTAAAACGGTAATGGTAGTATCATGTAGGTCCATTATCTTTTTGACTATGGCCAGACCTAGTCCGACGCCGTGTTTTTTGGCACTTTTATCCACCTGCTTATAGCGGTCGAATATAAAGGGTTGCTCGTTCACGGGTATGCCTGTTCCGGTATCGGTAATGTTTATCTCTACGTTTTTTCCTTTTTTCTGTAAGGATAAGGTCACCTTACCATTGGCTTGGGTATATTTTAGGGCATTCTCTATTAGGTTCTGCAAGGCCCTTTCCACAAGGCTTACATCGGCAAAGACCATACAGTTCTCTTGGGGATTATCCAATTGAAGTTCTATTTGCTTTTGTTCGGCAAGCACCCTGAATTTGGCGATCAGGTCGTGGGAGAGTTCGGTTATGGAAAAGGGTTCTTTTACAGGGGTAACCTGTTCCGCTTCCAGTTTTGAATATTCAAAGAGTTGGTTTACCAAATTCGAAAGCTTATCCACATTATCATGTGTAATCTGTAGATACTCTTTTTTTTGTTCTTCAGAAAGGGTGTCGTTCTTTATCTGTAAGGTCTCTATATATCCTTTTAGAATGGCCAAGGGCGTTCTAAGGTCATGCGATACATTGGCAATGAGTTCCCTGCGCAAGTGGTCTACCGATTTCATTTTATCCATATTGCCAACAATACTATCGGCCATTTCATTGAACGATTTAGCGAACACCTCAATATCCGAATCTTGGGGATCGGCAATTCGCGCTTCAAGGTCGCCATCGTGAAATTTGCGTACGGTCTGTGTAATCAACCTTAGGTTCTTGGTCAAAAACCAAATGGCCATAAGGCCGATGACCAACGAAAAGAGCATGGTAAGAAAGGTAGCCCCGATACCCAGTTTGGCAAAGTACTGCCCCATAAGGTTATCGCTAATTTCTTGAAATTTCTTTCCGGCCAGCACGATATACATATATCCGTTACGACCGTCGACGGAGTAGGGGGCCGCCGAAAAAATCTTTTGTTCCCCGGGGTTTCTAGGATCATCGCCCAAAACAAAACGTTCCCCTTTATTTTTGATGAACGATTGAATAGGGGCCAAGGAAACCGTTTTTATGGAACTTTTGTCCCCATGGTCTAAAACGACAGAATACAGAACATCGCCGCTTTCATTCAACAAATAGACCTCGATACTTTGGTTAACGGCCATCATATCGTGCATCAGGTCACCGAATAAGGGCTTGTTTACGCTGCCGTCTTCAAGAAAGGGGGAGGCATCCTTAAATTTTTCCGCAATTACATGATGGGCCACGTCGGCATTAAGGCGTTGTGTGGTTTCTTGGCTGTATTTATTGGCAAAATAGCCCGTGATAAAAATATAGGAAGACCCCATCAACAAAACAAGGAGTACAAAGGCCAACCAAAGTTTTTTGATCAGCTTGGGCGTCAAGGTTTTTTCGTTTTGACTCATAAGGTGATATCTTCATTAAACTTATAGCCCACGCCCCAAGTCGTTAATATATACACCGGATTGGCCATATCCGATTCTATCTTGGCCCGTAATCGGTTGATATGTGAGTTTACCGTATGTTCGTATCCTTCAAAATTATAGCCCCAAATCATATTCAATAATTGGGTTCGGGTGTAGTTACGCCCCGGATTAGAGGCCATTAAGACCAATAGTTCAAATTCTTTGGGAGAAAGTTCCACCTTGGTATCGTTCAAAAGCACCTTTCTTTTGTCTATATCTATGGAAAGTCCTTCACAAGAAATGGTAGCCGTATTGTCGGTTTGGGCCTCTTGGACATCCGTGCGGCGCATTACCGCCTTGATACGGGCCAATAGTTCCCGTATACTAAAGGGTTTGGTAATGTAGTCGTCGGCCCCGATCTCTAAGCCTAGAACACGGTCAATTTCTTCCGACTTCGCCGTAAGCATTATAATGGGCGTGTTCTTTTCGGCCCGTAAACTCTTGCAAATTTCAACTCCATCCATACTGGGAAGGGTCAAATCCAAAAGTATAAGGTCATAGTTGTTTTCCAAGGCCATTTTCAGTCCTTCCGCACCATCCATGGCCTTCGATATCTTATAAATAAGGTCCGTAAGGTGGATTTCCAAAAGCTTGATGATTTCTGGATCATCTTCTATTATCAATATTTCTTTCATCATACAGCTTACGAATGAAATCAAAAAGTATCACATAATCATCACAACCCCATTTAAAACAGATAAACGGTAAGGCTAGGGCTACTAGCTACACGTATTGCATTTTAAACTGATAATCAACAGGTTGTTAAACAATGTTCATTTAACGGGCCATACCTTTTGGGGAGAAAGTACAGGGGATTTCATTCTATATTTCACTTTGGTCGTAATGCTATACCGTTCCTTTACAAACTTTTATGGGATAAGTCGCTTTATGCAGGCTTAGGGCCCTAAACACTAGGTAATAAACATTGGTGGGACTTAGCGGTTATTGAAAGTTTATCTTTCTGTGATACTCTTGTTATACTCCTCCCTTTATTTTGCCTCATAATCTAAAAACTAAAAAAAAATGAAAAATTGTAAAATTAAAACAGGACTCTTCATTGCGCTCTTCGGGCTATTGGTAGTTTCGTGTAGTGATGACGATGATGATACGGTGATGTTACCAGAGGCGTCATCCTTAAACCTGAATTTGACCGGATTGGAGAATTTGGGAGATGACTATCTATATGAAGGTTGGGTCATTGTAAACGGTGCCCCTGTTTCAACAGGAACGTTTTCGGTCGATGACTCGGGAAAGCTTTCCGCTACCGAATTTGAAATGGAAGCTGAAATATTGAACAGCGCTACAAGCTTTGTATTATCCATAGAACCGAATCCGGATCCATCGACAGCCCCTGCCGACACTAAAATCTTCGTAGGTGATTTTAACGGGGATACCGCGAATTTGGGCACAGGTACCGTAGCTCCGTCCTTTGATGATATCGAAGGAAAATTTATTATAGCGGCACCAACGGGTACAGGGGCCGATGAAGAAAAATACAGTGGAATCTGGTTTTTGGACAACAGCTCGGGAAGCGCAGTAGCCGGACTAAAATTGCCACAGCTTGAAGCAGGCTGGAAGTACGAAGGATGGGTAGTCATCGACGGTGTTCCGGTCACTACGGGAACCTTTACGGCAACGGATGCGGCCGATGAGCAAGCCCCGTTCAGTGGAAGCAACCCCGGTCCGAACTTTCCAGGTGAAGACCTTTTGGTCAATGCCCCGTCACCCTTGGTTTTTCCGACCGATGTAAGAGGTAAGGTCGCCGTAATCAGCATCGAACCTTTTCCAGACAATAGTACCGCCCCGTTTACCTTGAAGCCTTTGGTAGGCATGGTGGCCGCTGATGCCATGGGAGTCCAAGAAATCGCCACGAATGTAGATGGTAGCTTTCCTTCAGGAAGCGTTACCAGATAGGGGAAGCCTTATAAAAAAAGAAACCCCGCTTTTCAACGGGGTTTTATTGTTTTAAAGAAATGAGATCATTCCCAAGAATCGATATGTTGGTTCATATCATCAAATTTATAATCCCCGACCAGGTCTTTTCTATATTTAATGGCTAGCAAGGTAAGCCCCAAAAGAGCCACGTGTAGCAAGAAAATAAGGATCCCTAAAGGAAAGAAACTGGCAGGAATAATATGGTTCTGAAATTCGGAATAGCTTGTTAAGATAAACAAAGACTCAAAAGTCTTAAAGACGTATACGGCAAAAACTACGTAAAGAATGTATTCAATATTGCGCATTTGCGGGTCTGTCAGCTCATCTTCCTTGATTTTAAACCAAAGCACATATAAAAATGTCAAATGGGTCAAGCTCAATAGGGGGAAAATGTAGTTGTTAGGTTTTAACAAATAAAAGGAATTGGTATAAAGCCCATAAAAACTAAAAATAATAAGAAGTGCAATCACCGCGATCGACACGTTTATTGTCTTTTTCCAAGGCAATATTTTTAAAATAAACTTCATAAAAAGTTGTTTTCCAGGGGTGAGGGATTGATTTAGCTGACTAAAAAACGTCCTTTTTGTCAGTTTATTTAAAATAATCGTTGAACTACAGTATACCTTGTTGAGCTATTTGTGAAAGCCCAAATTACCTGCTCTAGGGTATCAAACCCGAACTGAAAAAGCATTGTATTCCACTCAACTGATTCAGTCCGACAATATTAGGTGATCCAAGCTTTGGAAGAACTAAATTTCGCAAAAAATAGTAAAGCAATACTTATGATAATCACCATAAGGGCTAGAATCAAGGCGCCTTCACCCATTACTTGAAGGGTATCGCTCAAGAAAAATTGATATATGTTCTGCACAAGCACTCCTATCAAAGAAACCAAAAAGGCGGTACGGGCCCATTTCTTTCTAAAAAGCAGCGCAATACAGCCGAGGGTTCCGGCCCAAACGGCAAAGGCATAGGCAGCCGTTACCCAACCCGGCCTCGATTCGTACAACAATCTTTGTTCTTGGGTAAATTGGCTTAGTTGTTCAACACTCATAAAGGCATCGGCCACGTATGAGGCCGCACCTATCAGATTCCACAATAAGGCGACAACGCTTACAATCCAAAACCACACGGGTGGTTTTATTCTACTTTGGGAAGTCATATCGGTTGGGTTTAGAAGCTTATTCACTACAAAATACAAAAAAAATAGTAGCTTGGCCCTAAAGAGAAAATTCATGCAAAAACAACGTTATTGCTATTTGCTACGTGTTCAATACCTTGGTTTTCGCTATAGTGGGTGGCAAAAACAACCCAAACAGAAAACCATAGAGGGAATGCTGGCCAAAACCCTAAAGTTTGTTTTGGCCGACCGCTCTTTTAAGATTTTGGGTGCAGGCCGTACCGACGCAAAGGTGTCTGCCGTGAATATGGCCTTTGAACTATTCGTAGATGATATGGGCCTTGGGAACCTCAATGAATTCCTTAGCTTTTTTAACGAGAACTTACCGCCCGATATCCGGGCCTTGAGCATTAAGGAGGTGGATAAGGCGTTTAACATCATACAAGACGCAAAACAAAAGGAATACATTTATCTCTTTTCCCACGGTGAAAAAAACCATCCCTTCTGTGCGCCCTTTTTGGCCAATATATTACAGCCCTTGGATATTGATGTGATGATCAAGGCGGCCAAGCTTTTTGAGGGAAGTCACGATTTTAAGACCTATACCGCCCGCCTTCAAGAGGGCACTACCACATTTCGCACCATTATCTCTTGCGAACTCAAACCGAACGAAGTCTTAAAGGCCAATTTTTTTCCTAGGGAAAGCTATGCCTTACACGTAAAAGGGGAAGGCTTTATGCGCTATCAAATACGGATGATCATGGGGGCCTTGATCCAACTGGGAAAGGGGGAGCTGTCTATGGCCGACATTCAAGATTCCTTACGACCCGAAACTACCATGAAGCTTACTTATGTGGCCCCAGGCTCAGGTTTGCTACTTCATGAGCTACATTTTACCGATCAGAAAATCTAGTTGGCCACTTCTTACTATATTTATAAAAATTACGCTGTTTATGGCCAGACGAAAAAGATTGGGAAAAATACTTCCTAAAAAAGCATCCAAATTTCAGAAGAAAATGGGCAAAGCCCCGGGTACCATTACCTATATGGGGCGTAGGGAAGGAGGGACCAGCGTAGTCAATATTTTGGAATACAATGAGAATGTCTTAAGCGAACACATTCCCGGAGATATCGATGCCATTGTCGCCCATAAAGAACTGCCCGAAATTTCATGGATCGACATCGTCGGAATCAGTGATGAAGATTTTATCGCTAAAATAGGAAAACGCTTCGGACTCAATCCCTTGGTATTGGAAGATATCGTAGATACCCATCAACGGCCCAAAATCGATGAATACGAGGATTATATTTTCGGGGTTTTCAAAATGCTGTATATCAATAATGAGCAGGAAATCGTCTATGAACATGTCGCCATGGTCTTGCTAGAAAGCTGTGTACTCGTATTTCAAGAAATGGATGACGATGTGTTTAAAGGGGTCAGGCATCGTATCAAGAATAAATCGGGCCGTATAAGAACACGAGGCGCCGATTATCTGTTTTTTGCTTTAATCGATGCTATAGTAGACAACTATTTTGTAGTTCTCGAACATTTGAACCATAAGATAGAGGAGTTGGAAGAAGTGGTCTATGACAATCCCACTCCCGAAATCGCCCATGAAATCCAAATGATAAAAAAGGAGGTGTTGCGGATACGGCGTTGGATCTTTCCCGTAAAAGAGCTGGTCAGTCGCTTGATCGATACAGAAAACCCACTTATCACCAAAGATACCAAGGTTTTTCTTCGCGATGCCCTTGACCATTCTTTGGAAATAAACGAAAGTATTCAAATATATAGGGAAATGTCGATGAGCCTTATGGAAATGTACATGAGCAATATGAGCAATAAAATGAACGAGGTGATGAAGGTACTGACCATTATGGCCTCCATTTTTATCCCCTTGACCTTTATTGCCGGCATCTATGGTATGAATTTTGACCATATGCCCGAACTGCATTATGAAAATGGATACTATTATGTATGGGGCGTCATGATCGCTCTTTTTATAGGTATGATGATTTATTTTAAGAGGAAGAATTGGTTGTGATAGGATCTAGCGATTTTACCTTCTTATTTGTAATTTTCCAAAAAAAAATAACACTCACCAAACGTAGTACTTCATGCGAAGATTGAAAAAATGGGGATTGATACTTGTAATTTTGTATGTCTTGATCGCTGTTCTAGCTTATACCTACCAAGAGCGACTCGTGTTCTTTCCCTCTAAAATGCCGCTTTCACACACTTACGATTTTTGTCAAGATTTCGAGGAGTTCTATCTTACGGCCAATGACGGGGCCAAGCTTAACGCCGTACACATCAAACAACCTGAAGCCAAAGGGATAGTGCTTTATTTTCACGGCAATTCGGGCAATATTTCACACCTTACCCATGTGGCCAACCTCTTCTCTAGAAAAGGATACGAATCGGTTTTGGTCGACTATAGGACTTATGGAAAAAGTACAGGGGAGGTCAGTGAACAAGCCCTCTATGACGATGCACAGATGTTTTACGACTATATCCGTGAGAAGTACGACGAAGAGGATATCCTGGTATACGGACGTTCATTTGGCACTGGTATAGCTACCTGGCTTGCGTCAAAGAACGAACCCAAAAAGTTAATATTGGAATCCCCGTTCTATAGCGCCGTGGCCTTGGGAAAATACCGCTTCCCTTTTTTACCGATCGATTGGCTCTCGAATTTTCGGTTTCCTTCAAACGAATATGTCAAAAAAATAGACTGTCCCATTTATATTTTTCACGGTAAAGAAGATTCGGTCATCCCATATGAATCGGCCCAAAAGCTATACGAAGCCATTCCTGGAAAGAATAAAGAACTCTTGACCATTGCGGAAGGAGGCCACAATTATCTTCAGGACTTCAAGACCTTTAAGGAGGGAATGGACAAAATATTGAACTAAAAGCCCTATTCGAACAAGTCTGAAGAAAGGTAGCGGTCGCCCCGATCACAGACAATGGAAACAATAACCCCACTTTCAAGGGTTTCGGCCAAACGCAAAGCCGCAGCCGCCGCTCCACCGCTGCTCATACCGGCCAATATACCTTCTTCCTTGGCCAACCTTCGGGCCATTTCCCGAGCATCGTCTTCACTTACCTCTATGGTCTGGTCTATTTTTTTTGAATTGAAAATTTTTGGCAAGTACTCTTGAGGCCATTTACGAATACCGGGTATACTAGAGTTATCGGTAGGTTGTACCCCTACGATGGAAACCGATTCGCTTTGTTCCTTTAAATAAGTAGAGGTTCCCATAATGGTACCGGTCGTTCCCATGGCCGATACAAAATGTGTTATTTTTCCTTGGGTATCTTTCCAAATTTCAGGCCCCGTACTCTGGTAATGTGCTTTCCAATTGTCATTATTGGCAAACTGGTCGATCATCACATAGCCTTCATTCTTTACTTTTGCCTCGGCATAATCACGGGCACCCTCTATACCGACTTCGGCCGGGGTCAAGGTTACTTTGGCACCGTAGGCCCTCATGGTCTTCACCCGTTCTATAGTGCTTTTCTCCGACATGACAAGTTCAATGTCCAATCCGAAAATACCGGCAATCATGGCCAGGGCAATACCTGTATTGCCACTAGTTGCTTCGATAAGCTTCGAGTTTTTGCCGAAATCGCCCCGCTCGAGTCCATTTTTGATCATATTAAGGGCAGCACGATCCTTTACGCTGCCACCAGGATTATTTCCTTCCAGTTTAAAGAACAGCTTAACGTTCGGGTTTTTGTTCAAAACCTTTGATTCAACCATTGGCGTATTACCGATAAGGTCTAAAATACTATGAGACATGCGGAAGTGTTTTTATTTTAATTTCTGGGGTATGGAAAACAGTTGAATTGGGTGGTACCGATGCGGTCAACCAGGCATTACCTCCAATAATGGAGTTTTCCCCGATTACGGTTTCACCACCTAGAATCGTGGCGTTCGCATATATGGTAACGTTGTTTTCAATGGTAGGGTGCCGTTTGGTACTCTGTAAATGTTTGGCAACATACAAGCCGCCCAAAGTCACCCCTTGGTATATTTTTACGTGGTCTTTAATAATGGCGGTTTCCCCGATGACCACACCCGTACCATGATCAATATGAAAGGAGTTTCCGATTTGGGCACCTGGATTAATATCCACCCCGGTCTGCCGATGTGCGTATTCCGTCATAAGGCGCGGTACCAAAGGAAACCCTTCACTATAGAGTTCATGGGCCAAGCGATAAATAGCAATGGCATAAAAGCCTGGGTAGGCCATATAGACCTCTTCAACCGACAATGAGGCCGGGTCGCAATTTACCGTAGCCTCTGCATCGAGATTAAGGTGCTGCAGTATACTAGGGAGTTTTTCTACATAATTTTCCCAAATCTTTTTGCAAGGTTTATTGGAGTCCCAGCATGCAAGGTCGACTACTTCATCAAAAAGAATCTCGAGTTTATCAAGGTTCTTCTCTACCGGAGTATCGATATCAAAAAGGGTATAGAAAAGAAGGTTGGTAAACTCTTCAACCTTTTCTTTAAGTTTATAACGTAGGTTAGGCTGTTTTTTATGCCTGTTGATTTTGTCAATGATCGAAGTATGTTTCATATACAATTGCTGAAAGGGCTAAATTACTCATAAATCTAAAAGCCGATTTCGTTAAATGGTTAACTTTATCTAAAATAACAACATTTAGGTCGTATGTTAGATCCCATAATTACGAAAGAGACGCTCATTTTTTTAAGCCGGCTCGAAAAGAACAATAATCGCGAATGGTTTAGCGAAAATAAAAAAGAGTTCAAAAACCATGAAGCCCGAGTTAAGGTTTTCTACGAAGAGGTAGGCAACAAGCTTAGGCTTCATGATGAAATAGAAAAGGTAAAGATGTTCAGAATCTACAGGGACGTTCGCTTTTCTAAGGACAAAGCCCCCTATAAGACCCATTTTGCAGGTTCTTTTTCCCGTTTAGGGCCTCAACGCCGTGGCGGTTATTACTTACACGTAAAACCCGGGGAGTCTTTTGTCGCTACGGGATTTTGGGCACCGAACAAGGAAGACCTACTGCGTATCCGAAAGGAATTTGAACAAGATGCTTCGGAAATGCGCGAGATTATGGCCGAGCCAGGTTTTAAAAAGATATGGGGCGAGTTAGGGGGCGATGAAGTAAAAACGGCTCCCAAAGGTTTTGATAAGGCCCATATCGATATCGACCTCATTAAGAAAAAGCAATACGTTTTTGTTAGAAAATTTACCGACAAGCAAGTCTTGTCGCCGAACTTCGCCCATGAGATAGATGTGGCCTATAAGGCCATACGTCCTTTTTTCGACTATATGAGCGATGTACTTACGACCAACTTGAACGGTGAGTCCTTATTGGACTAAAACGGGGGCTTCGAACAGTTGTATATGGTCTTTCAGCCGAGCAACGACCATGTTCATCATACGTTTGTTCAATGCGGATGAGTTTTGGGTATAAATCTCGTACTCGTTAAGGGTAAAATGACCTATGATCATGCCCTTTAACGAATTCCGGAATTTAATATCTTTTTGGATCGCATTCTCAATGTAGTCAAAACGTCTTTCAAGGGAAAGGTCGTAAAACGCGTTTTTGTGCTTTTTGATGTAGTTTTTAAAGACCGCAACAAAAAGGTCATTCTGAAACTTGATAATGGGTCTTAGGGTCAGGTTTTGAAATCTCTCGTTTTCGCTCATACCCTCGGTAACTCTGGCGGATGAAATTTCAATACGGATGCTGGATAGACTATCGGATCGATCGCTCATGATGTAGCTTTTTATAAAGATATACATTAAGCCACTCTGGTCTTTTTAAGACAAAATTAGTTTTTAACGAGGTTATGAACAGCCCGTTTATGCGTTATTTTGTATCCTGAACAATGATATGGATAAAGGTTACAGGAAAAAACAAAGAAGATGAAACAGTCTATAAACCCTTATAACGGGAAGAAATTGTACGAGTTTAATGAGTTGACCAAAAACGATTTAGAATCAAAACTTAAAGTATCACATCAATGTTACCTCGAATGGAAAGAGACCTCCTTCGAAGAGCGATCGCGCCTAATGCACAAAGCGGCGGAACAATTGCGGCAGAACAAAGAACGATACGCCGAGGTGATTACCCTAGAAATGGGAAAACCGATTTCACAATCCATTGCCGAAGTAGAAAAATGCGCTTGGGTATGTGAATATTACGCCGAGAACGCAGAACATCAACTAAGGGATGAAATCATAGAAACGGATGCGGCCAGCAGCTATGTAAAATACCAACCTTTGGGTGTGATATTGGCCATAATGCCGTGGAACTACCCTTTTTGGCAAGTATTCCGCTTTGCCGCGCCCAATCTTATGGCCGGTAACGTAGGCGTGCTCAAACATGCCTCTAACGTCATGCAATCGGCCGAAATGATCCAGGAGGTCTTTGGGAAGGCCGGTTTTCCCGAAGGATGTTTTCAAAATTTGATATTGGATAGTGACCAAATCAAATCGGTGATAGAGAACGATATCGTACAGGCGGTGACCTTAACGGGAAGTAAGCCTGCCGGGGCTTCCGTAGCCTCCATAGCCGGGGCCAATATAAAAAAGACCGTCTTGGAACTGGGCGGAAGCAATGGCTTGATCATTTTTGACGATGCCGATCTAGATCAAAGTGTAGCGACATGCGTAAATGCCAGATTTCAAAATACGGGCCAAAGTTGTATTGCCGGTAAACGCCTTCTCGTGAACGAATCCATAGTGGATAGCTTTACCCAAAAGTTTATCGATAAGGTAAAAGAACTCAAATCGGGTGACCCAATGGACAAGCAAACCTATATTGGTGTGATGGCCCGTGAAGATTTGGCCCAAGAACTTGAACAACAAGTGAAGGGTTCTGTTGAAATGGGAGCCAAGATTATTTTAGGAGGCCACAGAAAAGGAACCTATTTTGAGCCGACCCTTTTATCTGAGGTCACGGCCGATATGCCCGTTTTTAAAGAGGAAACCTTTGGTCCTGTTATAGGGATTACTACATTTCAATCTGATGCAGAAGCCGTTGAACTTTCCAATCGATCCGAATTCGGACTCGGAGTGAGTATTTTTACGAAGGATAAAAATCGTGTAAAAGAACTGATCGGCAAGTTTAATGAAGGAGCCGTGTTTGTAAACGAATTGGTTAAAAGCGACCCTAGGCTGCCCTTTGGCGGAGTGAAGATTTCAGGATACGGAAGAGAACTGTCTTCCCATGGTATTAAAGAATTTTTAAACAAGAAAACGGTCTATGTTAAAAATTAATGTATCACTTTATGTAAATCTATTAAACAACTTATAATTAGTTCGTTGTTATTTATTTTAAAATACACCTTACTTAAAATAACCTCTCAGGTGTTGCGCCATATTAAAAGATTTGACATGGAGTTTTATAGACCAAAGGACTTTAATAATTATCGGTAAGCTCCCACAAAATTTGCACATCTTTGAAACCTTTGTATCTTGTAAGAAATATTAACATTAACCATAATAACGAGTATTGAGATGCGCAAACATTTAGTATTGGCATTATTGGTAGTTACCGCAACTACCTATGCCCAAAAGATGAAAATAAACAAGGGGGACATCAAGAACCTAAAGGACATTTCGGCCTATACCTTGGAATTCGACTACAGTGATGTCCAAATCCCGAAATATGATTCGGAAGAGGATTTCTTGGCCGATAAAATGGCTAAACGGGAAGAAAAAGAGGCCGGTAAGGGAGAGGAGTTTAAAAAATCGTGGTTTGCCGATCGCGAAGAGCGCTATGAACCGAAGTTCATTGAGTCTTTCAACAAGCGTTTTGAAGATGGGGAGGTAGTTGCATCCAAAGATGCTGCCGATTACACCATGAAAATCCACTCCACTAAGATTTATGCCGGTTACAACGTGGGCGTAGTTCGGAAAAATGCAGAAATCGATGCGACCATAACGGTATATGAAACCGCAAATCCTAGCAATATTTTGTTGGAAGGAACGTACAAGGATGTTCAAGGATACGGCGCCATGGGTAACGATTACAACAGTGGCTACCGAATTTCGGAATGCTATGCCAAGCTGGCCAAGAACATTGCCGGTTATATCAAAAAGAAGGCCTTGAAGTAATTTTTCTATATGTACAAAAGCGGCTACTTCGATAGCCGCTTTTTTGTTTGGTCCTGAACCGTACCCGACCTTGGTTTGACCGATTCGACCAAGTTTATTTTTTTCCTGTAGTATAACATTGCTTTTTAAATCATTTTTAAAATGAAATTTGGAAAAGTAGACCATCCTGAAATCATCGATTTCACCCTGCCCAAAGACCACCCTGACACCGCCGCTGTCTTGAACGGAACCAAGGGTACGGACCGCTTGAACATTTCGGTAGGATGCGCCAAATGGAACCGACAAGAACTAAAGAACTTTTATCCTAGGGGGACGAAAGACGAGTTGGCTTACTATAGTTCACAGTTCAACAGTATAGAACTCAATGCTACCTTCTACAGGATATTTCCCGCGGAACAATATCAAAAATGGTATGACAAGACCCCTGAAGATTTTAGGTTTTTTCCTAAAATTTCAAGGGACATCAGTCACTTGCGACGATTGAACGATGCCGCATTTCCTATAGTAGACCGCTATTTGGAGGTTACGGCCAATCTTAAGGAAAAATTAGGCACCATATTTTTACAGATGCACGATAATTTCGGGCCTAAGAATTGGGACAGGGTAGTGCGCTTTGTTGAATACTGGCCCAAGGAGTTTCCTTTGGCCATAGAGTTTAGGCATACCGACTGGTTCAACGACGAAAAGGTGAGCCAAGAACTCTACCACCTCTTGGAAGAGAACAACATGGCCAATATTCTGGTAGATACTGCGGGCAGGCGTGATATGTTACATATGCGTTTGACCAACAATGAGGCCTTCGTGCGGTATGTGGGGGCCAACCACCCTACGGATTACGAACGGCTAAACGATTGGATCGCACGATTGGACCAATGGAAAAGCCAAGGGCTACAAAACATCCATTTTTTCGTTCACCAAAATATGGAAGTGGAATCCCCTTTATTATCAGCCTCATTTATTGACAAATTGAACAAAAAATGGGGTACAGACCTCCATATCCCCAAATCGCTCGAAGATTCGTACGGTAAACTATTTTAACAGTTTATACTTTTCTAATTTTACACAAAAATTCAACATATTTAAACAATTAATGTCATGAGATTTCACAGTAGAAAGTGGGTAAAACCCGGGGATTTAAACGCCAACGAAACGCTTTTCGGGGGACGTGTATTGGCTTGGATCGATGAAGAGGCTGCCCTTTACAGCATTATTCAGTTAGAGAACAAAAAAGTGGTTACCAAATATATGTCGGAAATCAATTTTATGAGCACTGCCGTTAAGGGCGATATCATTGAAATAGGCATCGAAGTCGTAAAATTCGGAAAAACTTCATTGACATTAAATTGTGAAGTGCGCAATAAAATGACTCGCGAAACCATTGTAACCGTTGACAATATCATCATGGTCAACCTTGGCCCCGACGGAAAACCTGCCCCACATGGGAAGACAAAGGTGGAATACGTTAGGGACCGTTTGGCATCGGAAGACTAAGTTTTCTGTAGTTCGGCGGCTACGGCCTGAACTTCGTCAAGCACACGTAAGAGGTTCTCTCCCCATAGTTTTGCAATCTCTTCCTCGGTATAGCCGCGTTTCACGAGTTCAAGCGTAACATTGAAGGTTTCCGAAGCATCGGACCACCCTTTGATACCCCCTCCGCCGTCAAAGTCGGAACTGATACCTACATGGTCGATTCCTATTAGATCGACCATGTAGTCTATGTGGTCTACAAAATCGGAAACATCTACCATTTTCGGGGCACCCTGAATTTTCTCTACCATGGAAATCCCGATTTTTTTGACTTTGGGATAGTTATCCATAAAGGTCTCTTTCTGTTCATCTGTCAAAGAAGGGAATTGATCCCGTGAATACCATTCCAGTCCCATGGAATCGGCCACCTTCTCTAAAATTGTTTTAATATAGGCATTATAGGCTTCGTCTTTTTTGGTGTTCAAATAAGAACTGAAGGCAACCGTTTGTACCACCCCTCCGTTTTCTTTCATCAACTTGAGCTGCTCGTCATCAAGGTTTCTACTATGATCGCACAAGGCCCTTGCCGAAGAATGGGAAGCTATGATCGGCGCTTTTGAAAGGGCGACCATCTGCTTCATGGCTTCCTTGGAAGGATGGGACACATCAATCATTATTCCAAGTCTATTCATTTCTTTTACAGCTTCTTGACCCAGTTCACTTAAACCATTATGAAGCCACACATTATCCTTTTCCCCCGTATTGGAATCGCTGAATTGGCTATGTCCATTATGCGATAATGAAATATAGCGCGCCCCAAGGTCGAAGTATTTTTTAAAGTTGGAAAGATCTTCGCCCATAGGGTAGGCATTCTCAACGCCTATCATGGCCACCTTCTTTTTGGCTTGATAGATTCGTCTTACGTCATCCGAATTTAAGGCCAGTTCAATTTGATCGGGGGCGATTTCCTCACAAAGTCGATGAATGGCCTCGAATTTTGACATGGCATTCCCTTCGGCCTTGGCAAAGCCTTCATCACTCAGCGTGTCTTGCCCTGTGTAAACGATAAGCCAAGTAACATCTAACCCTCCTTCGTCCATCTTGGGCAGGTTTATTTGGGTATCTAGTCGTTGGGTATAGTTTATACTATCACTGAAGTTATTGATATTGATATCGTTATGCGTATCTATCGTAATTATCTTTTCATGTATCCTTTTGGCTTTTTGTTCTATGTTTTCTTCCACTTTCGGTTTGTTTTCTTTACAGGCTGTAAACGTTAGAAGGCTAAATAAATAGACGAAATGCTTCATAAAATATGTTTTAAACCTACAATTTAAGCACTTTGACAACATTTATCGCACTATAGGGAACATTTAGTTGTGTGCACTGTATCAAATAAGGAATTTTACTATAGATAGTATAAAATAGAAATTGTAACCCTAAAGAATTGATGTAAAGAAGAATATAAATCAGTCCCACACTTACTAACCTAAATAACCAAAATTGAAAACGAAAAACCTACTTTTCCAATTGACGGATTTAGAGTCGCTTCTTAATGATTTTTCAGTTGAAAAATTGACTCCCGACGAGGCTTTCCATCTAAAATTATCTTTCCAGAACTTTAAAAAGAACCTTTTGGAAATCATCTTTAAGTCTAAGGAGAACTTCATCGATGCCGACTCAAATTGTCAAGACAATCCGGTGGGCCAACGGACCAAAACCTTTGAAAAGGCCTATCCTGAAATAGATATAGACACTTATGACGCCATTATTGAGCATTACAAATCGTACGGTGATGTTTTAAAAGAGCTGAAAATTGAAACGACTATGGACAAAAAAGATGTATTGATCCTAAATGGAACCTCGGAAGCAACCAAGACCGAGCCTGAAATCGACCTATCGCTCATTCTTAAAGAGTGTATGGGGGAAATGGATTTGTTACAAGAGTTGATTACCCTGTTTACTTCCAACGCCCTTGAATTTATGGGGGCCGCCAAAATCCATTTAAAAAGCAATGATTTTGAAAAATTAGATTTGGCCGCACATAAGGTCAAGGCCGGCCTGGCCATGATGCGTACCCAAAGCCTGCACGACATCGTCGTTCAAATACAGAAGGGCTGTAAACTTGATAAAGACCCCAAACATCTTGAATTTTTATGCAACTGTTTCAACGACGAATTTCCAAAGGTCAAAGATGCCTTAGATAGAGCCTATTCGGAACTGACCAACCATTAAGGCCCGCCATGGATAAAAAAAGACTATTGCTGGCCGAAGACGACGAACTATTGGCCTCGCTGTTGAATTTTCGCCTTAAGAAAGGCGGCTATGAAGTTAACCATAAGACCAATGGAAAAATGGTCAAGGAGTATTTGTTGGGAAATATGCCAGACATTATCGTAAGTGACATTATGATGCCTTATTTCTCGGGTATGGAACTGATCAGTTTTGTACGCCATGAATTGAAATCACAAGTACCGATTATCATAATCTCTTCTGCGGGCAACGAAGAAAATGTTCTGAACGCATTCGAGTTGGGGGCCAACGATTTTATATCAAAACCTGTGAGTCCTTCAGAGCTCTTAGTTCGAGTAGCCCGCGAACTGAACAAAATCTAATTTGTTAAAAAAAATTACATACTATCACCTTGCCAACATAACAGCCCCAAAAATCGATACGGAGGTGTTGTGGAACCTATCTATGGTGTTCGTTGGCCTGGCAGTAGTATACTTTATCTCGGTATTTGTCGTAAGGAATAAAATATCGGCCACCGCTTCCATCACCAAACAACGAAAAAGGGAACTCTCGGCAATGATAAGCGAGTTCTTGTTCTACGACGATAGTGACGATGTTACCGAGAAATCGAGCTATATCTCCTCTAAACTAGAAATCCGCGAATTGCTCAAAACACCTTTCAACCGAAAGGTTTTGGTCGAAATCTTGCTTGACTTAAGAAAAGATGTTTCCGGAGATACCCAAACGCGACTTTTTGAACTCTACCAAAACCTCGAACTCGAAAAGGATGCCTTTGAAAAACTTCAGAGCTGGCGTTGGGAAGTTATCTCAAAAGGCATTCTTGAACTTACCCAAATGCAGGTAGAATCGGCCTATGGCTTTATTACCAAGTTTATCAACCATAAGAACAGCACCATAAGAAAGCAAGCGGAAATTGCCACGGTAACCCTAAAACCTGAAGGCATCAACTATTTTCTCGATACTACCCGCTATAAAATATCGGAATGGCAACAACTCAAACTCTTAGATGTCATACGGAACCAAGAAGGTTTTGTTCCCCCTAAGTTTAGAGTGTGGTTGACTTCTAAGAACAAACACGTAGTACTCTTTGCCCTTAGGCTAATTAAATATTACAATCAGAACGATGCCAATGCCTCACTCATAGAGCTGGTCAAGCACAAAAACCAACAAATACAGGAAGAGGCCATTGCCTGCATCAAAGAATTTTATGTAGTAGAGGCCATTCCCGTCTTAAAATCGGTTTTTAAAAAATGTGCCACGGATACCAAGATCGCGATCTTAGGTACCATTGCCGAGCTGGGTAGCACCGACGATATCGATTTTTTAAGGATGGTGGAACAAAAAGAGTCCAATTTCTCCGTTTCAAGCAAGGCCCTGACCGCCATTAACACCATTTCACCCGAATCGGTAATGCCTACGAAGGACATCGAAAAGACAGAAAGTTACAAAGAGCCGGTCACAGAAGTAACACCGACTCTTTCCGTAGAAGAAATCCCCCAAACTATGGAAGTTGATGAGATACCTTTTCAAGACGATGCAAAAGCCGGGGTATCACCTATTGAGAATCAAGTGGAAGGGATTTCGCCAACGATGCCGGCGCAAGCAAGCGAAATCGCAGAAGAAGGTGTTGATGCACCAGAAAACATCCAAATGGAGGAATCTATACCCACACGCTTCCCTAAGGTTTCATTGAACGGGGGAGAAGAAGACCAAACAATTTTAAGCATTGAGGTAATCGACGCGCTTACCCTCCCTTATCCCGAGAAAAAAGATGCATCCACCGAAATCGACGACGAAGAAGAATCGCTCGATTATGATTTTTTACCCATAGTCGTGCCCCCTACAACCGACATTAATCCACCTATTAAAAATACAAGCATGTCCGACTCAAAAAACCCCAAGGAGAAACTTCACCGTATGGAAGTTCAATTTGAAGAAGTAGCCTTTAACAAGCCACAAGAAGAACCGTCGGAAACGGAAACGCCCCAATTCGATATTTCCCAAATCGACTTCCTTCCTTTGGTGGTTGAGGGAGATACTACGGAGATTACGCCTGACGCGGAAAACAATGCCTTGAAAAAGGAAATAAACGAATTCGGATTTTTGCCCATTGTTACCGATAACGAATCGGAAGCAGCCGACGACATTGCCGCACAGGCCGATGAAGGCGCTCAAAAAATTGAAAGTTTGGAAGGTTATACGCTTTCCGATTTTGAAGTCAATTTTGAACACCCCGAAAACTTGACACCCTTTTTAAACGAAACTCCGAAGCAGACTTTTCCGGAAGCAGAGCCCGACCCCATAGCTACGGAAAGCGAAGATGTCATGACCTGGCTATTGACCCTTAACGAACTTCGGGAAATGGAAGTGGACTACGAGGTCGTTTCCCCGAAAAAGGATGAAAAACCCTTTACCGATTTAATTCCCGAACCTGTTTATTACGACGCCCATGAAGCGTATATGATGGGCCTCCTTGATGATTTGGAAGAAATGGGCGACCATAGGGAAGTACCCCTTTTACGCGAGCTCTTGGCAGAGGAAAGCGAATCGTTCATCAAGCATCGTATTCGGGGTTTGATCGACCAATTTTCCTATACCAAGAATTTAAACCGGACGAAAGCAAAGGAAGAAGATCGTGCGGTTCAACTTCCTAGCTTTAGCATATTTGCCGACCTGTTCAAGAATATAGACCAAGAATCAAAACTGGTGCTTTTAGGGGAAATAGTGTCGGTCGGTGATGAAAAGGAAATCGATTTTCTCGATGGTTTATTGGAAGATCCCGACCCTAAAATCCGTAAAAAGGCCCAACACGCCTTAAAACTTCTGATCGAAAAAGTTTCAAAAAAGAGCGAGTTCGAAAAACCGGCAGCACCGAAACCGGTAGAAGAACTGCCAATCGACCTTTCGTCATTGGAACCGATTGCCCCAACGGCAACTACAAAAGCCAAGCCTAGGTCGCATACGCCACCAATAGCAACCGAAACCCCTAAGCTTCTCGATTTTGAATTTGAACTTGCCGATACCGAGGTGCTTGACAAGAAATACGACGAAAAAACACTCAACATAGAAGTAAACGAGAGCGAAGTCGTTTCGGGCGAGGGCACTTTCTTCGATTCCATTATAGAGTTTCCTAAAAAAATTATAGGGAAATTGCATGGATAGTGCTTTATTCCATATTATTCTAGACTATATAAACATCGTTTTCTTAATGTTTACGGTCACCCTATTCACCTTATTCACCATTATGGGGTATCTGTCCACCAGAAACTCCATCCACTACCGAAAGAAAAACAGTTTTGGCAGCCTATCAAAAGTTATGGCCTCGCCTTTAGCCCCGAGTATAACCATTATAGCCCCGGCCTATAACGAAGGACTTACCATTGTAGAGAACATTCGTTCACTCATGTCGCTTCGCTATGTCAACTACGAGGTCATGGTCGTCAACGACGGTAGTAAAGACGATACGCTTCAAAAGATGATCGATGCCTACGACTTGGTCAAGGTCGATCAAAAAATCGACCCCAACTGGAAAAATAAGCCGATTCGCGGCATCTACAAATCCCCCCACAGGGCATTTTCCAAACTCACGGTCATAGACAAGGAAAACGGAGGGAAATCCGATGCCCTGAATACAGGTATGGCACTTTCAACCAATCGTTATGTCGGTTGCATTGACGTCGATTGTCTTTTGCTGCCCGATGCCTTGCTACATGTGGTAAAATCATTTTACCAACGTTCCGAAAAACGGGTCATTGCGGTCGGGGGCGTAATACGTGTTGCCAATTCCTGTGTCATAGAAGGGGGGCAACTTGAAGAAATACGCCTACCGACAAATTGGTTGGCTCGCTTTCAACTATTGGAATATACCCGCTCCTTTATTTTAGGAAGGATGGCCTGGGGAAGTATCGATAGCCTTTTGATCATTTCAGGGGCCTTTGGTTTTTTTGACCGGGAAATAGCCTTGGCCGTGGGCGGATATGATACGGGAACGGTGGGAGAGGACATGGAAATCGTCTTTAAGATGCGTAGGTATATGCACGACCGTAAAGAGCCTTATACCATAGAATACATTCCCGACCCCTTGTGTTGGACGGAAGTTCCGGAAGACCTCAAGATACTCGTCAACCAAAGGGACCGATGGGCGAGGGGCAACCTCGAGACCTTGTTTAAGCATAAGGATATGTTCTTTAATTCCAAATACGGGCGATTGGGACTCTTAAGTTATCCCTACTGGTTTTTCTATGAATGGCTAGCTCCCCTTATGGAGTTTTTTGGCTTTTTTACCATTATAACCTTTATATATCTAGGTATTTTAAACTGGGAGTTTTTTATCGCCATAACGGCAATGGTTTATCTCTTCTCCGTCATGTTTTCGTTCTATGCCATTCTTTGGGACGTCTTTAGTTACAATGAGTACAAGAAAACGAAGGACATTCTAACGCTTATGTTGTGTGCCCTTATCGAACCGATACTGTTCCACCCGATCGTGGTATGGTCGGCCGTACGCGGAAATTACAAAAAACTGTTTAAAATTAAATCGGGCTGGGGTTCCCAGGTTCGCAAAGGCTTTGCCAAAGCCGCTTGATCTAAAAGATGAATACGAGTACGATAGACCGATACACCTTAAAACATTACACGAGATTGATCATTTCTTTCTTCGGTAGTCTGTTGGTGCTTACCGTTTATCAATATGCCACCTTGTATTTCAAGGGGGTTGTTGATGTAATTTTCGGCACCAGTTTCTTTATAGCCCTTGTTCATCAAATGGGCTATTCCTCCCTGGTAGGGGTGCTATTGGCCTTTCCATTTAATTTTTGGGAAAACTTGCGTCCGCGTTATGGTTTCAACCTGGTCTTTGTGGTGCTACTCCTACTATTGATGATCGAAGCCATGCTGATCAGCTATTTTTGTACCGCCTTGGTGCCTTTGGGTTCCGACCTCTTAGGCTATAGTTTTGAGGACATTCAAACGACCATAGCCAATTCGGGTGGTATATCATGGGTACTGCCCTTGGGCTTTATAGGTATTGTAGGTATGTTCTTCGGTTTGTACAAGGTGAGCTCCAAGCATTACCACCACATTAATAAAATGTACCCGTTTACCATTATTTTAATTAGCATGTTCATTGCTACACTGTTTATTGAGGGAAAACCTATAGACCATAACAAAACCCAATATCTGGCACTCAATCTTTATGACTCTTCTACGGAAGATACTTCCTATAACTCCGACGTTGAGTACCCCTTGATCAAATCGAAGCCCATACCCAATGTTTTGGGCGAGTATTTTCAACTTAAGGACAGTAAACCCAACATTGTATTTATTATGGTCGAGGGACTTGGTAGGGATTTTGTAGGGGAAGGGGCCGAGTATGGAGGTTTTACCCCTTTTTTAGATTCTTTGACCACCAAATCCCTGTATTGGGAAAATTGCTTGAGCAATACCGGACGTACCTTTGGGGTTTTACCCTCGCTTTTAGGGTCGCTTCCCTTTGGCAAAAGCGGATTTATGGAACTTGAAAAGTACCCGAACAAACTCACCTTGTTCAGTATTCTAAAAAACAATGGCTACCATACTTCTTTTTACCAAGGAACCAATAGCTCTTTTGACAATGTTGACCGATTTTTGAGCAGTGAAAACGTAGATTTTGTACTCGATAAGTCAGGGTTCGGAAAGAACTATCAAATGCAGGCCGAAGATGCGGCAGGGGCCTCTTGGGGCTATCCTGACAAGGAACTTTTCAAAAAGAGTATGAGTCTGCCCCGTGAAGCCGAACAGCCTCGTATGGAGGTGTATATGACTATTAGTACCCACGAACCCTTTATTCCTCCCAAAAAGGATTTCTACGAGGCCAAAGTGGCCCAACTCCTCTCTAAGAGGGATTATGATCGAAAGACAAAAAAGGTGATCGAAAAGAACGACAATGTCTTCGCGACCTTGCTTTACGCCGATGATGCCTTAAAATATGTCCTTGAAGCGTATAGGCAACAACCGAACTACGATAACACCATTTTCATCATTACGGGAGACCACAGACTGATTCCGATACCCCAACGCAATAACCTGAGCCGTTTCCATGTGCCCTTGATCATGTTCAGTCCCCTTTTGAAGCAAACCAAAAAAATTAGTGCCGTCAATTCACATTTTGACGTTACCCCGACCTTATTAGCCCTTCTTGAGGCGAATTACGAGCTTAAAATGCCCAAAAAAGTGGCATGGATGGGCGATGCCTTAGATATGTCGGAAGAATTCAGGTCAAAAAAACACATTCCCTTGATGCGCAACAAAAACGAATTGAAAGAATTTGTTGATGGCGAAAAGCTATACTCCGATGGTTCGGTTTATGAACTGGACGAAAACATGGATCTAAGCTCGGCTTTTGGTGGATCTAAGAGTGAGGCCAAGTTAAAGGCCTTTAAATCAATGAACGCCTATGTAACCAATAAGGACAAGATCATTCCCGATAGCCTTGCCATTTTTTCGGTGAAAAAGGAAAAGTTCACCGATTCGGAAATCATATGGATCAACAGCGTGTACAACGGACAAAATTTTGACAAGGTCTATATGATAGCACGTGAATTGGCCTTTGAGCGGGAATATGAAAAATCGCTTTTGCTCAGTCGCTACATCCTTTCGGAAGCCCCGAGCCACATCGACACCAAGATTTTAACGGGCAGGGTCAATGTTTGGATGGGAAACTACGACAAGTCCATTGAAATATTGAAAGACTGTATTAAAATGAACCCGAATTACATTGATTCATATTCGGCCCTCTTCGATGTGTATTTCTGGTCCGAACGCCCAAAAGAAGCCATGGAGCTTATTGACCAAGTAGAACGGAATAGCTCGAGTGCCCATGAGATAAAGGATAAAATAGAACGGGCGCGCCGGCAAGCGCAAAAGAAGGGAATTGCCGCATCCTTGAAAAAAAAGAACAGGTCTGATACCTAGACCCTTGTAAATACGTTTGAATTAGAATGAAGCTTAAAACCACATATCTATTTGTGCTGTGCGTTTTCACGGCCCTTTCCGTACGACCCCAGGAAAAGGGTGCTGCGGAAATGGATAATGTGCGTTTGGCAGAGGCCCGTAATTTGGCTTTTGAAGGCGATTTTAAATCGGCCAATGCCATATTGTCCGAATTGGTCAAACCAGACAGTAAGGACCACAGCGCCCGCTCCTTATTGGCCAGTACTTACAGTTGGAGCGGCGAATACGATAGGGCAAGGGAAGAATTCAATATCATTACCTCTTCGGAAAGGAAGGATAGGGATGTTTGGATGGCTGCCATAAAAAATGAACTCTACGCAAAAAACCACGCTACGGCAGTGGGCTTGGCGAACAAAGCCTTGATTTTCTTAAAAGACGATGCCGAAGTAATGCGATTAAAGACCATTGCCGAAGAAGGACTGGCCCGTACCGAATACGGGGAAATGGAATCTTACAAAAGTGATAGCATCACTACACCCCAAAAGAAAGTCCTTGATACGCTTGACACCAAATCTCCCGAGGGCGAACCGGCCTTGAACAATAGTATTTCATTGCGAAATCTTGCCGTCGTTTACGATCAACGATACGACCCCATGTACTATTCAAGTCTTTCCTATAAAAGACAGACCCCTTTGGGCAGTATCATACCTAGAATAAATTACAGCAATCGCCTGGGAACATATGGGGTTCAGTACGAAGCGGACTTTTACCCTAAAATTTCAAAACGATTCTATGCCTATTTGAACTACGGGTACTCCAATGCCCCGATCTATCCAAAACACAGGGTAGGAGGCGACCTATATGTAAACCTGCCCGCAGCTTTCGAATTCTCTGCCGGCGGGAGATATATCGATTTTGAGACCACCAAGGTTTCCATAATCACCAATTCATTAGGCTACTACACGGGCAACTATTATTTTTCCTTACGGTCTTACATCACACCTGGGTCCGACAACCTGACCAGCTACTCGGGAAATCTGCTGGTGCGAAAGTATCTTAAGGATGCCGTAAACTATATCGGACTGAACGTCGGCATGGGCTATTCGCCGGAACTTCAGCAATTGACTTCAGGGGGTGAGCTTTTGGCAGAAACCCTTTTGTATGTGGAGTCGCAGCGATTAAGTTTGGAATATCAGTTTACGGGAAAAAAGAGTCCTAACATCTACACCGCAAACATTGGGGCAACCCGGCAAGAATTGATATTTGATTCCGGTAAGTTCTTTTATGGAATTTCCGCAGGCCTTACCTACGAAGTGAGGTTTTAAAGAATTTCGATTCACATTCTTTTCCAGTACACCCCTCATAGACCTCCAAAGTTTTCACTAAACAAAAAAAGTTTATCTCAACAGTTTTGACTGAATAGCTTTACCAAAAGCAGCTTTGCAAATAAGCAGAACGAATCGCCACAATAGTCCAGAAATGCTTGGGTTAGCCGTACACACCGGCATCCTCAAATTATAAAACACTGGTTTTTAATAGATAACAGATAAAGAGTAATACTTTATCGATACATGACATGCCATTTTTTATACCGATAAAGGAAGATCTTTACATGATTAACAACTTTTACAACATTTTTCTTTCGTTACACCACATTTTGTTGTAATCACATGAGTTTATGAATATGTTTACATCATAGTAATTAAGACACCGAATCAAAATAGTAACTTAACCTATAGAAAAATGCTTTACGATACCTACGGAGAAGAGTACCTATCATTCCTTCAAGACCTTAACGAAATTTTGAGCTTAAATGAATTGGTAGAATTAGATTACATGTAATCTAACCCCAATCCTTGCAACCTTTAAAACCTACAACTATGGCAAATCAAAACCCAGACAACGCAGCTTACATGAGTTTCATTGAAAACTTAAATGAAATCTTGAATAGCGAACAAATCAACAAACTAAATTATTCTTAGTCTATAAGTAAATTATTAGTTGTACAAAAAAGCCCTGGCGTTAACACGTCAGGGCTTTTTTAATTTATATCTGTTTCGGGTCTATCCCAAATAGGTCTTTAAGAGTTTACTTCTTGAATTATGACGTAATTTTCTAATGGCCTTCTCACGAATTTGACGGACTCTTTCCCTAGTAAGGTCAAAAGTCTGCCCTATTTCAGCTAAAGTCATAGATTGCTGATCGCCAATACCGTAATATAATTTAACCACATCGGCTTCCCTTGGAGACAAGGTCTCTAAAGCACGGTTAATCTCTGTATTAAGGGATTGCTGCATTAATATCTTATCCGGTCTAGGGGACTCTCCGCTACGAAGTACGTCGTAAAGGTTTGAGTCTTCACCTTCCCTAAGGGGCGCATCCATAGAAACGTGTCTCCCTGAGTTTTTCATCGATTGCTTTACCTCACTGACCGTCATTTCTAGCTCTTTGGCTATTTCTTCGGCAGAGGGTGGGCGCTCATGGGCCTGCTCCAAGTAAGAAAAGGTTTTTTTGATTTTATTGATAGATCCAATTTTGTTCAAAGGCAGTCGTACCACACGTGATTGTTCGGCAAGGGCTTGAAGAATAGATTGGCGAATCCACCAAACGGCATATGATATAAATTTGAAACCACGGGTTTCATCAAAACGCTTAGCCGCTTTTACAAGGCCAAGGTTTCCTTCGTTGATCAAATCGGGTAGTTTCAGGCCTTGGTTCTGATATTGTTTGGCCACGGAGACTACAAAGCGTAAGTTGGCAGTAGTTAATTTTTCTAGGGCTACTTGGTCCCCAGCACGGATCCTTTGTGCGAGTTCTACTTCCTCAGACGCATTGATCAAATCAATTTTACTGATATCTTGCAAGTATTTGTCCAATGATTTTGATTCCCGATTGGTTACTTGCTTGATAATCTTTAGTTGCCTCATATATCTAATGTGTTTAGGATTGCTACAAGCATACAGTATACATTTTTATTATCTATTATCCAAAGACTTGTGAGTATTCTTATACATAATTTATGAGAAGTTTAAGATTTCAGGTACGAATCTAGGTGGATTTGACGCATTCCGCTATTTTTGAGGACAAATCGTAGAAAAATGAGCAAGCGAAAGCTAAAGAAATACCTTTCGGAAATAGACAAAGGGGCCATTGAAGAGCAATTGCTCGACCTTTACGAGCGCTTTCCCGAGGTAAAGGAGTACTACAACTTTATCTTCAACCCCAAGGAAGACAAGCTCGTTCAAGAAGCAAAGACAAAAATCAGTAATGAATACTTCCCTGTAAAGCGAAGACGCCCTAGGGCAAGACGCTCCGTAGCCCAGAAATTCATAAAGCACTTTATAAAACTTGGTGTAGACCCACATCTTATTGCCGACGTCATGCTCTACAACTTGGAGATAGCCCAAGTATTCGAAAAAGACCATAACCTGCCCGACGCCTTTTACAAAAGCATGATGAACTCGTTTACCGAAGCGCTTAGGTTTGTATCGGTCAATGGGCTGTTGGCCGAATACAAGGAAAGAATCGTAAAAATTTACAGCACAACACAAGACCAAAATTGGCAATTCGGCGAGGGCTTTTCCCGAGCCCTAGATATCATAGATTAAATATGGCAATAGTTATTATTAGACAAGACGACAAGATTGAACTTTGGAAGAAGGCCCTCTTGGCGCAACGACCGGAACTCGAGGTATACAGTTATTTGGAAGACCACCCCAAGGAAAAAATTAAAATGGCCTTGGTCTGGAAGCATCCAAAAGGGGCATTGGCGCATTATCCCCACTTAGAGCTGATAGCTTCTAGCGGGGCAGGGGTGGACTTTATTTTCGAAGATGGGGCGGCGCCCAAAAACTTGCCCATAACCCGTGTGGTAGACGATATGTTGGCCAAGGATATGTCAGAACACGTTCTTGCGGTCATCCTAAGTCATTTAAAAAACCTAGACCAGTATAAAATCAACCAAATGAAAGGGGTATGGCAACCCATACAATACCACAGGATTTCCGATTTTAGGGTCGGTATTCTGGGGCTTGGTGCCCTAGGGCGGGAATTGGCCACGGATTTGGTCAAATATGGCTTTAAGGTTCAGGGCTGGGCCAGCTCGAAAAAAGACATAGCCGGTGTCGATTGCTATGTGGGAGATGAAGGGCTGTCCGATTTTTTAAAAACCACACAGATCGCCGTTTGTCTACTGCCCTTGACCCAAGAAACTACCGGCATTTTGAACAAAGAACTGTTTTTGAAGCTTCCTAAAGGCGCTTTTGTTATAAATGTGGCACGTGGTGGCCACTTGGTAGACGAAGACTTGATCGAAATGTTGGACAGGGGACACCTTTCGGGTGCAGGCTTGGATGTTTACCATCAAGAGCCTTTACCAAAAGAACATCCGTTTTGGAAACATGAAAAAATACAGATGACCCCGCATTATGCCAGTGTTTCCGATACCGGTTCCGTAGTGCCCCAGATCCTTGAAAATTATGATAGGCTACTGTCAGGAAGGAATCTACTGAACGAAGTGGTCATGGAAAAGGGGTATTGACCCTGAACATTTCCCTCTTTTGTCAAAAATAGAAAGACACGCTTTTGGCCCCAAGTATAACGGGGCCTGAGCGGTACTTTTGTCGATTTCCCCAGATTTAATTTCAGAAGAGTACAAATTTCCTTTAATTTTGTAAAATTGAGAAAATTGGGAAGCCCCACCTTCTTACAATACATGAACGCTAAATTTTAGACCCTACTTGGAGTTAAAAAAAGATACTACCGAAAAGCAACTATACGATTATCAGATCGAAGATCTGAAGACCATTTTCAAGCATCTTGAGGATCCTGAAGAAAAGGGTAACCTTCTATACCAATTGCCAACCGGTGGTGGTAAGACCGTTGTTTTTTCTGAAATAGCCCGACGTTATATTGAAAAAACGGGTAAAAAAGTGGTCGTACTTACGCACCGTATAGAATTGAGCACCCAAACTTCCCGTATGCTCAACAGTTTCGGTGTAAAGAACAAAATCATCAATAGCGAGGTAAAGGAGCTTACCGACCAAGACAGCTATATGTGCTTTGTGGCCATGGTGGAAACCTTGAACAATAGGCTTCAGGAAGAAAAGGTCGAAATCAACGATATTGGCCTGGTCATCATCGATGAAGCCCATTATAACTCCTTCCGAAAACTATTTAAGTTCTTCAAGAACTCTACCATTCTCGGGGTTACCGCAACGCCCTTAAGTTCGAACATCAAATTGCCCATGAAAGACAACTACCAAAAGTTGATCGTGGGCGAATCTATAGGGTCGTTGATCAAAAAGAAGTTTTTGGCCAAGGCCAATATGTACAATTACGATGTAAGCCTACAAAGCCTAAAACTGGGCATCAGTGGAGACTATACCGTTAAGTCTTCCGATGAGCTCTATAGCAACCAAAGCATGCTCGGTAAGCTTTTATCGGCCTATAAGGAGATTGCCGATGGTACCAAAACATTGATTTTCAACAACGGTATCAATACCTCCCGTTACGTATACGAAACCTTTAAAAAGGCAGGGTATAATATCCGTCACTTGGATAATAAAAACACGGCTTCGGAACGAAAGGAAATATTAGAATGGTTTTCCAATACCCCTGACGCCATTCTGACCTCGGTCAGTATCCTTACCACCGGTTTTGACGAACCTTCGGTAGAGACCATTATTCTCAATAGGGCCACCCGTTCATTGACCTTGTACTTTCAAATGATCGGTAGGGGCTCGCGTATCCTTCCGAACAAGAGTGAGTTTACGGTAGTCGACCTCGGAAACAATGTAGCGCGTTTTGGATTGTGGGACGCCCCTATAGATTGGCAGGAAATCTTTCATTTTCCTGATTTTTACCTTGAGAACATCAAGAACGACGAGGAAATCGAAAAAGAATTTGTTTATGAAATGCCCCCGTCCCTTCGTGAGAAATTCAAGAAATCTACTAATATTGAGTTTAACATCAAGGAAGAATATAAAAAAGTTTTTGCCCAAGGTCTCAAGTCCAAAATTGTATTGGAGCGCAGTATAGAGCAGCACGCCCAGATTTGTGTAGAGAATTCAGAGGATGTTTTCGACGCCCGTATCTTGGCCAAAGAGCTCAAGGAAGAAATCGCCTATCGCGTACGGCAATATTCGTACTGCATCATGAACAATACCAAGAACTACAAGGAATGGCTCGAAGAAGATTACGAACGTAAATTACGCTCGAGTATTTCCCGTATGTTCGCGGCCAAGATGTAGGGTTATTGGAAATTCTACCAAGTCTATAAATTTGTTACAACAAGGTGAAGCAAGATATACTTTTGGTTATTGGTTTTACCTGGCCCGAGCCCGCTTCTACGGCAGCAGGAAACCGTATGCTGGAATTACTGCGTTTTTTTAAGGAAGAGGGCTATCGCGTTGTTTTTGCGAGTACGGCGAGCCAAACAGGGCTATCCCTAGACTTGAAGGCATTGGCGATTGAATCGATGCCCATTACGTTGAACGATTCCGGTTTTGACCTCTCCATAAAGGAGCTAAACCCCGACATTGTCATTTTTGATCGTTTTTTGACCGAAGAACAGTTTGGGTGGCGAATAGCCGAAAGCTTACCGAACGCTATTAGGATACTTGATACCGAAGATTTGCATTCGCTTCGGAAAGCTCGGGAAACGGCCCATAAGAAGCGCATAACATTTTCACTGGACGACTGGCGGCAAAGCGATATGACCAAACGTGAAGTGGCAAGCATTTACCGATCCGATCTTTCATTAATGGTTTCGACTTTCGAGATGGAACTCTTGACGAAAAAGTTAGCTATAGACGAGAATCTCTTACTGCATCTCCCGTTTTTATTAGACCCTATTGATAAAGAGAGGCAAGGCCATTGGCCCGCCTTCGACCAAAGGTCGGGTTTTATCTGTATTGGAAACGGTAGACATGCCCCAAATGTAGACGCCCTGCTTTTCCTTTTCCAAGAGATTTGGCCACTTATTCGAAAAGGGCTTCCCGATGCCCAATTGTCGGTTTATGGGGCCTATCTGCCACAGCGCATCCAAGAGCTACACCGGCCCGACCAAGGCTTCCATGTAAAAGGCTGGGCCGAAGATGCGAACAAGGTCTTAGGTAGAGCCCGCCTTAATCTGGCGCCTTTGCGTTTTGGCGCGGGTATCAAGGGAAAATTGAGCACGGCCATGCAAAATGGAACCCCAAGTATTACTACCGATATCGGTGCCGAAGGTATGCACGCCGAAATGCCGTGGAGCGGGGCCATTGCCAATTCGGCCGAAGGCTTTGCCGAAGCGGCCTTACAACTGTACCAAAATAAAAGCGAATGGACGAAAGCACAGAACAATGGCCTTGCCATTGTCAATACATGCTACGACCGTCATGTGCTAGAAAAGCGATTGAAGGAGAAAATCGATGGGTTGGCCCTTAATTTAGAAGCGCACAGACGCAAAAATTTTATAGGCGCACTATTGCTTCATCAAACCATGCAGGCCACAAAGTACCTTTCTAAATGGATCGAGGAGAAGAATGCCAGAAACTAAAAGCTCTCAAGTTTTTTTGCCCCTTGGCTTTTTCAAATATCGGCAACCAATTGTTTAAGGTTCTCCGGGGTCAAAGGTTTGGAAATATAGTCCACTACCATAGAATAGGATTTCGCCCGGGCAATATCTTCTGGATCGACCGATGAAGAGACCATATAAATCTTTATATCTTTATCTATTTTCGGTTCTATGGCCTCGTATTCCTCTAAAAATTGAAACCCGTCCATAACGGGCATATCAATATCTAAAAGGATAATGTCGGGGAGGGCGGCCGGATCGTTTTGGTTTTCCAAAATAAAGTTCAAGGCATCCTCACCGTTCACAAAGACCGAAGTTTTGTGTTCTATTCCTAAAAATTTTGCGGATTGAATAATCGTGAAACGGTAAATATCGTCATCATCGATAATAGATAGGTGAAAAGGTGATTGCATGAAATATTGATTAGTTATAATGTTATGGTAAAAGTAGAGCCTTCGTTGACTTTACTCGATACTGCTATTTTTCCGCCCATGGCTTCTACCTGGGTCTTGGTCATAAATAAACCGATGCCTTTTGCCTCGGGGTGATTATGAAAAACTTTGTTCAATCCGAACATTTTATGGCCGTGCCTGTTCAAATCGACCCCTAAACCGTTGTCCTGGAAGCGCAACAGCACTCTTCCGCTTCGAACCTCTGAACTCACCTCTATCACGGGCATACGCTCTGACGACCTATATTTTAAACCGTTTCCTATTAGATTTTGAAAAATGCTCTCTAAATAGATTTTATTGTAGTGAACAGAATCAATCTCTGAAAAATCACCTTTAATAACTGCCTTGGTCCTGCTGATTTCGGCAGTAAAAATCTCTTCTGTTTTTAGTAAGGTTTCACTAAGGGAAACCTCACTTCTCTCAATTGACGTATGGTTTTTTACCGACAAGGCCTCTACCAAGGTATTAAGCGTCAAGGTAAGGTGTCCGATGACGATTTCAAATTTTCCGAACAACTCTTTGCGCTCTTCCTCATTGTCCATCAATTTATAGATTTCCAAAAGTGAGTTCAAATTACTTACCGGAGCCCGCAGGTTGTGAGAGGTAATCTGCGTAAAGTCCGCCAGTTGATGGTTTTGTGCGGTCAGCTCCTTGGTAAGGATTTCCAGATCTTCCTTGGCCTTTAAAATTTTCCGTTCGGCCATTTTTTGGGCGGTCGTGTCGCGTATGGACATAGATATAAGCAATCCCTCTTCTATATGTAAAGGTCCAAGTGTTATGTTTACCGGAATTTCCCTTCCCGATTTATGGATCATATAAAAGTCTTCCCCAATATCGATTTTCTGAATTTTGGGGTTGGCCAGAAATTTTTCGCGGTGCGGTGCCCTCTTTTCTTCAAACCTTGCAGGTATGAGAACCTCGACCGATTTTTCGACTAACTCTTCGGGAGTGTAGCCGAACAGGCTTTCGGCCTGTTTATTGACCATTTGTATAATCCCTTCTTTATCTATAATAATCGTAGCGCTCGGGGCAGATTCGACCAATCCTTTAAACTTGATCTCTTGCATCTGTTGCTCGGTCACATCTTGGCAAGTTCCGATAAGCTTAATTATTGCATCTTGTTCGTTCACAACGACCTCACCCAATAACAAGATCCATTTTAAGGTGCCATCGTTTAAAACAATGCGGTGTATGATTTTCTCAAAGTGTTTCTCTTCAATGGCCTTGCCGAAGTGGGCCGAAACTTTGGCTTGGTCTTCGACATGTACGTAGCTGTAATAGGTATTGAACTCCAGTTTTGTATTTTCCTCTTGCTTAAATAGATAATAGAGGTTGGAGGACCAGAAAACTTCATCCGTGATAATGTTCCATTCCCAGTGCCCCAATAATGCCTTTTGTTCCGCGAAAATTAAGAGTTCGTTCTTTTTAAGCAATTCCTCTTCAATTTCCTTATAATCGGAAATGTCTTGTGAGATCCCCAAGACATTGATTATTTCACCCTCTTCATCTACATATATATCTCCCGACACCTGAATGGTTCGCATGCTACCATCTTCCAGTATCATTCTGTGGGTGAAACTTTGGAACTCCTTATTTTTGATACAGTTGGTCAATAGTGCATCAACATAGGTTCGGTCATCGGGATGGATATTATCTAAAACAGAACTCATTGATACGGGAACATCGGGTTCAAAACCGATTATACGGCTCATATTTTCGGAACAGCTGAACGTATTTGTTCTAAAATCCCAATTCCAATGGCCCAATCTCGCTTTTCTTTGTGCGAGGTTCAATAATTTATTATGCTGAAAAAGGTTGTTTTCGGTTTGTTTTCTTGTGGTGATGTCTTGAATGATTCCTAAAACCTCAATGCATTTGCCATTTTCCGGTTTACGGGTGGCAATAACGTGTAGCCATCTCGGGTTCCCCTTTGGGGTTGTAAATTCTAGTTCATGGTCAAAAGGCGTACCTGAATGTATGAGTTCCCTTAACCCTTCTTCTATTTGGAGTCCCGTAGTGTCAGGCCGGTCCATTGGAGGCTTTATCCCTCTTTTTAAGACAGTGTCATGGGGAATCTGTAGTATATCGCAAGTAATGTCGTCAAGCGTATACTCACCGGTAACCACATTCAATTTCCACGTACCCATCCTCAACCTTTCATGAATGGAATTCATGGTGTCGGAATCGATACTGTTTTTATGATTATTCACACCCATTTAGTACAAACTTGAAACTATTATTTAACATAAAAACCTAATGAATATTATAAATTTTGAGATAATTGATGAAAAAAAATAATGGGTCGACAATAGTGACCGACATTTAAATTCAAGGATTTTAACCCGCGTTCATAATAGTTTTAAGCCTATCACTATCCAATGGCTTGGAAATATAGTCGACTACCATAGGATAGGCCCTGGCCCTTTCAATATCTTCTGGGTCCACCGAGGAAGAAACCATATAGATTTCTATCGATTTGCCTATTTTGGGGACAAGGGGCCGATAGCCTTCAAGAAACTGAAATCCATCCATAATAGGCATGTCGATATCCAAAAAGATAAAATCGGGCAATACGGCAGGCTTATCCAGGTTTTCCGTTATAAAGGCCAAAGCGTCTTCACCATTTGAGAAAACCGAGCTTTTATGTTCCTTCCCTAAAAACTTAACGGATTGAATGGTGGTAAAACGATAAATCTCGTCGTCATCGATAATACACAGATGAAAAGATGGTTCCATATGATATTATTTAAAGGATATGATAAAAGTAGAGCCTTCGTCGACCTTACTTGATACTGATATTTTACCTCCCATAGCTTCGACCTGGGTCTTGGTCATAAAAAGCCCTATACCCTTTGCTTCCGGATGGTTGTGAAAAACCTTGTTCAATCCGAATATTTTGTCCCCATGCCTTTCTAGGTCAATCCCTAGCCCGTTATCCTTAAATTTCAACAGAACTTTACCGTTATGTATTTCGGAGCTGACCTCTATCTGGGGAATACGTTCCGGCGATTTATATTTTAAAGCATTCCCGATTAAATTTTGAAAAATGCTCTCTAAATATATTTTATGATATTGAATGGAATCTACTTTTGAAAAATCACTTTTAATAATGGCCTTGGTCCTAATGATTTCCGCCGTAAGGATTTCCTCGGTTTTCTTAAAGGTTTCACTAAAGGAAACTGCATGGCATTCCACCGAGGTATTACTTTTAGTCGACAGTGCGTTAATCAGTGTATTCAACGTCAGTGTGAGATGGGCTATAACCGTTTCGAATTTTTCGAAAAGCTCTTTACGCTCTTCTTCATCGTCCATCATCTTATAAATGTCTAAAAGCGAATTTAAATTGCTTACCGGTGCGCGTAGGTTGTGCGAGGTAATTTGGGTGAAATCGGCCAATTGAAGGTTTTGTGCAGTAAGCTCCCGCGTCAAGACTTCCAAGTCTTCCTTGGCCTTTAAGATTTTACGTTCAGCCAGTTTCTCGGTAGTGATATCCCGTACGGCCATAGATATCAATAATCCCTTATCGATTTCCAAAAGGCCTAGGGTAACCTTTACCGGGATTTCTTTTCCCGATTTGTGCTTCATAAAGAAGTCCTCTCCCAAATCCATCTCTTGAACTACCGGATTCTCAAAAAACTTCTTTTTTTGTGGAATGCGCATTTCTTCAAACCTAGAAGGCACAAGAATCTCAAAGTTTTTCCCTATTAACTCTTCTGGGGTATAACCGAATAAAAGTTCCGCTTGCTTATTGATCATTTGTATGCTATCGCCTTCGCCCACTATAAGTGTTGCATTGGGGGCCGACTCCAATAAGCCCCTGAACTTTATTTCTTCTGAACGTTGTTCACTTACATCTTGTAACGTGCCCAACATTTCGATGATATTATCGGAATCGTCGAGGTTTACGGTTGCCAATAGCTCTACAACCTTAATCGTTCCGTTATTCAATACAATCCGGTGTATTACACTTTCAAAGTTCTTGTTCTCTGCAAGGGAATTTATTTTAGTGGTTACCATTTCCTTATCATCTGGGTGAACATGGCCAAAGTAAGTGTCGAAATGAACTTCACTGTTTTCTTCAATTTCAAAAATGCGATATAGATTGGTCGACCATTTTATGATATTGGTGGTCATATTCCATTGCCAATTACCGATTTTTGAAATTTGCTCGGCAAATCCTAAGAGTTGGTTCTTACTAAGAAGTTCATTTTCAGATTTCTTTTGTTCGGTAACGTCTTGGGAAACCCCCAAAATATTTAAAATTTCATCATTCAGGTCCGTGTTGACCTTCCCATACACCTTAACGTATCGAATCTCGTCGTTTAGAACTATGCGATGGCTAAAACCATTAAAAGTCTTGGTCTTCACAACTTTGTTCAAACAGGAACGAACGTAGTCTATATCATTCGGGTGTACATCCTTAATAAGGTCCTTTATCGGAAAAGTAGTATTTTCCTCGATTCTTAAAAGGCGCGACATATTTTCCGAACAGTTTACGGAATCAGTCTTAGGGTCCCATTGCCAATACCCGAATTTGGCCCTTTGTTGGGCCACAATAAATAGTTGGTTCTTTTTAATTAGTTCATTTTCAAACTGCTTTCGGGTCGTAATATCTTGGGAACTACATATAAAACTCACCAACTTACCGGAATCATCGAGAACGGGTTTCCCCAAAACTTCAATTGTCCGTTCAGAGCCATCATCTAAGAGAAATCGGTGAAACAAAGGGTCAAAAGACTTGGTCTTTACGGCTTTTTCCAAGTGATTACGTACTAATTCAAGGTCTTCGGGGTGGACCCCATTGATTAATTCTTCGATAGTAACAACAGTGCCGTATGCGACCCCGATTATACGAGCAATGTTTTTTGAACAACTAACTAAATCGGTTTTTAAGTCCCATTTCCAATGCCCTAAAGCGGCTTTGTTCTCCGTAAAGTTCAAAAGTTCGTTCTTCTGGGTCAATTCTGTCTCGAACTCTTTTCTATCCGTGATGTCTTGCATCATTCCGGACACTTTTATATTTCTATTGGTATCATAGCTTATTTTCCCTATCAATAGAAGCCAAATATGATTCCCATCGGGGAGCTCCAATTCCACTTCATGATGGAACGGTTTTTTTCTCTTTGCCGTTGTGGCAATGAGATTGCTTACAACCGCCCATTCATCTTTATTCTGACAATAGGTTTCCGTTTCTTGGTCTTCTAAGGCAGCGCCATAGGGCAACTGCAGAATATCATACGATACCTTGTCTAGTCGATAGCTTTCTAAATCGACATCGAACTCCCAATAACCTATTCTGGCAATTACGTTTAAATCAGCGATTCTATCGTCTATATTTTCTATGGGGCGATCTTTAATACACATCAAAAAGAATTTTATACCTAATTAACAAGAATAAGACCGCTGTCGAGTACAGAAAATCTTAAGTATGGGGAAATACAAATCAATGGTTTATACGCTATGCATTACTACGAAAATAAATCAATTTAGCCTAATTCATTGTAAATTAAGGGATTTATTCTATCGAAACACAAAAAAACGATTAATGGTGCGTCTGTTTTGACATTATATGTTTTAATCGGACGAATGGAAGCCCTTTGTTAAAAAACAAGCGTATTCACCCTTTCATTTTTCCTTATTTTTAATAACTACAAACCTCAGTTATGCCGTATTGTTTTTTTCAAATTGCTTTACTTTGCAATGTTTAAATTATGACCATGCAAAAACCGGACTGGAAAACAGCAATAGAATTCGAAGATATCACCTATAAAAAGTGTAACGGCGTAGCCCGAATAGCCTTCAACCGCCCAAATGTTCGCAATGCGTTCAGGCCAAAGACGACAAGTGAACTGTACAAAGCCTTTTATGATGCCCAGGAAGACACCTCTATCGGGGTCGTCTTGTTATCGGCCGAAGGACCTTCTACCAAAGATGGCGTTTATTCGTTCTGTAGCGGAGGCGACCAAAGGGCTAGGGGGGAGCAAGGTTATGTCGGGGAAGACGGTATGCACCGTTTGAACATTCTTGAGGTACAGCGCCAGATACGTTTTATGCCCAAAGCAGTGATTGCCGTAGTGCCCGGTTGGGCCGTGGGTGGGGGGCACAGCCTCCATGTCGTGTGCGATTTGACCTTGGCCAGTAAGGAGCATGCCATTTTTAAACAGACCGATGCCGATGTTACCAGTTTTGACGGAGGCTACGGTTCGGCCTACCTTGCCAAAATGGTGGGGCAAAAAAAGGCCCGTGAAATCTTTTTCCTAGGCCGCAACTACTCCGCCCAAGAAGCCTACGAAATGGGAATGGTCAACGCCGTAATCCCTCATGATGAATTAGAGGATACCGCTTATCAATGGGCCCAAGAGATTCTTGAAAAGTCGCCCACTTCCATAAAAATGCTAAAATTCGCCATGAACCTTACGGATGACGGTATGGTAGGGCAGCAAGTGTTTGCCGGTGAGGCTACACGTCTGGCCTACGGAACCGAAGAAGCCAAGGAAGGTAGAAACGCCTTTCTCGAAAAACGCAAGCCCAATTTCGGAAAGAACAAGTATATTCCTTGATCGCAAAAAACAGAAAGAACGGTCGTTATTCACGGCCAAACCATTTTCTCGAACGATATAAAACCAGAAAGAGCCCATCCTAGAAGGAAAAGGCTCTTTCGTCGAGAACACTATATGAAAATGAAAAAATTTACTTTCGTTTTTATTACACTGTAAACATACACTGAAGCCTTATCACATCGAAACTATTGTTGCGAGGCAAGGCAAAATTGTTGTGTAACTCTTACAAAAAGATATTTAAGTTTTTTCGTACGGGTTTCGTACGTCTAGAATGGGCAATATTATTGAAAGGAGGCCAAGATGTTTTTCAAAAAGAGATTGATATCAAAATCGGGTTCTTCGGCAAGGCCGGTGCGAACCACTACCAGATCTTTTGAGGGAATAATAAATACCCGCTGCCCTTGGTAGCCATTGGCAGAGTAGAGGTCCCTGGGTACATCTGGATATTTTCCATTGGCATTAAGCCAAAAATGCCCTCCGTAGGTGCCATCGGAATGTAAAGTTGGCGTGGATACATAATCGACCCAGGAAGAATCAAAAAGCTGCTCGCCGTTCCAATTCCCCTTGTTCAAATATAGTAGTCCGAATTTGGCCCAATCACGGGTGGTGGCCCAAGCATATGAAGATCCTACAAAATTGCCTTTCATATCGGTTTCAATCAACATACTGCTCATTCCAATCTTATCGATAAGTGCTTCGTATGGAAAATTGATATACTCTTGATGGGTCTTAAACCGTTTTCTTAAAATGCCCGACAAAAGGTTGGAAGTTCCCGAAGAATAATTCCATATTTCCGTAGGTGCGGCAATGGCTTCCTTTTCGCCTTGTGCCTTGGTCATATCGGCATCCATAAATAGCATACGGGTTACATCTGAAATAGAGGTGTAATCTTCTTCCCAAGCAAGTCCGCTTTGCATACGCAACAGATGGTTCAGGGTAATATTTTTTCTTTCATCCTTTTCCCATCCGTCCAAAAGTACGGCCTGGTCCAAGTCTATTTTTCCTTGGTATTCGAGAATACCGTATAGGGTTGCAAGTACACTTTTGGTCATACTCCAGCCTAAAATTGGCGTATCCTTGGTAAAGCCTTCCAAATACTTCTCACCGACGATATGGTTTTTATAGGCCACGAGCACCGTTCTGGTCTTTTTCTCCTCGTTATCACTAAAGGCCCAATCTATGGCTTTTTGCAAACGGTCATAATCTATATGGGTAAAAACCGTGTCTTTGGCTTCCTTGTCCCCATAGGGAAAAAACAGATCGGACTTCGGTTCTGCCCGTACCGGAACGGGAATTTCGAAATTGGGGTCATAATTTTCATTGATCAAAGTACAGCCCAGTCCTTCATGGCACACGGCTTTACGCTCCATGAGTCCGAATACCGAAGCGGAAGCACTCTCTCCGTCGGTCTCCACGTCGGCCAAGTTTATCAAAGGCACATCGTTATCGTTCAATTCTACCGATTGGGCCCCACGCTCGGTCAAAAAGACCGTAGAAGCCATGTTTTTAGCGGCATAGCCGGAAATAAAATTGAGTTTGGGAAAATTAAAGTATACGGCCACGGCAAGAATAACAAATAAAATTAGAAGGATACGTTTGAAGGTTTTCATGGGTTCTCGGGAATTTTGAAATAAAAAATGCACCAGAAAAAATGTAAAAGTAAATGAATTTGTACAACCGTCTATTAGATTTTATAAATTGCCTACCATGAAAATACTTGTACCTCTGAATATACCCGATACCGGAATCGATTTATTAAAAAAGGAAGGCCTGAAAGTGACCAAATGGACCAAAGACCTGCCGATGACCAAAGAAGATCTTTATAAAGCCGCAGCGCAACACGATGCCCTTTTAAGCACGAGCAATTACGAACTGGATGCCGAATTCTTAAATGCGAACAAGCATCTTAAAATCATTTCCCAATATGCAGCGGGCTACGACAACATCGATATTGTAGCGGCGAAACGCTTGGGTATTCCCATTGCCAATGCGCCAAACTCCATGACCGATGCCACGGCCGATATAGCCTTTGCCCTTGTCTTGGCCGTATCGAGAAAGATGTTCTATATGCACAAGACCATAGCCAAAGACGAATGGCGGCATTTTAGGCCCCAAGCCCATTTGGGAATAGAACTAAAAAACAAAACGGTCGGGGTTTTCGGGCTGGGAAGGATAGGACTCGAATTTGCCCGCCGTTGTAAGGGCGCCTACGGAATGAAAGTACTTTACTGTAATCGTTCGACCAATAAGGAAGCCGAGGAAGAACTACAGGCCCAAAAAGTTTCCTTTAACGACCTTTTGGAGCAAAGCGATATCATTTCCGCACACTGTGCGCTTACGCCTGACACAAAGCACAAGTTTGATGCCGGCGCATTTAAAAAAATGAAATCGTCCGCTATTTTCGTAAACACCGCAAGAGGCCAGGTACATAATGAAGCAGATTTGATAGCGGCTTTGGAACAGGGCGAAATATGGGGAGCGGGACTCGATGTTACCGACCCCGAACCCATGAAGGCCGATAACCCGCTGCTCTCAATGGAACAGGTTGCGGTAACCCCGCACATAGGTTCGGCCACCCTAGAGGCACGGCGTCAAATGTCGGTTTTTGCCGCCCGTAATATTATTGCCTTTTACAAAGGAGAACCGATCCCGTATCCTGTATCTTGAAAATTATGTAGCTTTAAGGGAAAGCTTAGGGCTATGGACAAAAAGACCATCTTACTTTTATTGTTCTGCTATTTGTGCCTTTCTTGTGCTGAAAAAGACAAGGATGGGGATGATGGTTGCATCTGGAAAACCAAGGTAGTGAACGTCTCGGCCTACAATTCCGTTCATTGGCAAACGGACGAAGAGCCAAGCGTAGCTGCTTGGGGCGACACCTTGCTCCCCGGTATGAAGGCAATAGCGGTTTCACGAGACCTCTTAGACCTGGGATTGGAACAAGGGAGCCACGTGAAAATACAAGGCCTCGATGGGTTTTATACCGTAATGGACAAGATGCACAGCCGTTGGAAAAACAAAATCGATATTTATATGGGTACGGATATTGCGAAAGCAAGAAAATGGGGCAGAAAAAAATTAAAGATCAAATACCGTGTCAAACGCGAAACCAACACCGATAACGAATGATCAAAAAATACCGCCTACACCTAGCTATTTTCAGCTGCCTGCTCTTTTTGCAGTGCAAGCCGGTAAAGGAAACGGTACAGCTTCCTGAAATTATAGATAGACCCATTGTCTTTGACGAAACCCGAAAACAACTGAGCCTAGAATACCTTCGGAATCGCTATGGACTGGAAAGGGTGACACCGACCATAATTCCGAGAATGATCGTACTGCATTGGACGGTCATACCCACCTTCGAAGAAGCGTTCGAAGCCTTTGATCCTCCGGCCTTGCCCAATTGGCGACCCGATATTAAGGATGTAAGCGGATTAAACGTTTCTTCCCAATTTTTGGTAGACCGTGATGGCAGCATTTATCGCCTGTTGCCCGAGACCACCATGGCCCGACATGTCATTGGCTTGAACCATTGCGCCATAGGCATAGAAAATGTCGGGGGCACCGAAGCCTTGCCCTTGACCGAGGCCCAACTGAAATCGAATATCGAACTGGTAAAATACCTAGCCGACAAATATGCCATCGATTACCTGATAGGGCATTATGAATACACCTATTTTGAGAACCACCCGCTGTGGTTGGAAAAGGACAAAGGCTACCGTACCCAAAAGACCGACCCGGGCGAAGATTTTATGGGCAAGGTTCGACGAGCCACCAAAAACCTTAATTTTGCACCCGTACCAAAAAAACCGATTACCCCATGAGAATACCGATTACCGCCCTTATCCTTTTTGTCTGCATATTCAGCCATGCACAGCAAAAGGATCTGACTACCCAACTTTACGAAACCTATGAAACGTACAAAGAGCCCTTGCTTCAAAAAAGACGTATAAAGCACCATGAGCTGCAGCCCTTAATAGAACAGTACAAAAACCACCCTAAATTTAAGGTCGCCCAAGTCGGCAAGTCCATCGAGGGCCGTTCCTTGTCGCTCATCAGTCTAGGGGAGGGACCGACCGACGTTTTCCTATGGTCACAGATGCACGGTGACGAACCTACCGCAACACAAGCTATTTTCGATATATTCAATTTTTTCAAGAGCGATGATTTCGCTGTAGAAAAACAGGAAATCTTGGCCAACTGCACCTTGCATTTTTTACCCATGTTAAATCCTGATGGGGCAGAAGTCTTTCAACGAAGAAACCGCTTGGGCATCGATGTCAACCGTGATGCATTGCGCTTACAATCTCCCGAGGGCCAGACCCTGAAAAGGGTACGTGATAGTCTAAATGCCGATTTTGGCTTCAACCTACACGACCAAAGTACCTATTACAATGCCGAAAGAACCGAAAAACCGGCCACCATCTCATACTTGGCCCCGGCATACAATTACGAAAAAGACATCAATGAAGTACGGGGCAACGCCATGAAGGTCATTGTCTTTATGAACAAGATTATTCAAAAATACGCTCCGGGCCAGGTTGGGCGATACAATGACGATTTTGAACCAAGGGCCTTCGGTGATAATATCCAAAAGTGGGGCACCAGTGCCATTTTAATAGAATCAGGAGGCTATCATAACGATGTGGAGAAGCAGGAGATAAGGAAACTGAACTATGTTTCGATCCTTTCCGCCATATATACCATTGCCAAGGAAAACTATAAGGATATCGCCTTGGAGGAATACGAGGAAATACCTGAAAACGACCGGAAGCTTTTTGATTTGAAAATAGCGAATGCCACCTATCCGCTTTTGGGTAAAAACTATATCTTGGATATAGGTATGAACCGTCTAGAGGTAGACAAAAAAGACCATAACGATTTTTGGTACAGCAGCCGCATCCTAGACCAAGGGGACCTCTCTACCTATTATGGATACGAAACCCTTGATGCTTCGGGCCATACCATCGTTCCGGGCAAGGTATACCCCAAGCTAGTGAATACATTGAACGACCTGGCCGCCCTTGATATCACTTCCTTATTAAAATCGGGGTACACCTATGTACGGGTAGAAAACATTCCATCGTCGAAACTGTCTTCTCCCTTTCCCATACATATCATCGGAAAGCGGTATAAGTTACCCGAGTTTTCAATAGAAATCGGACTCAACCCTACCTTCCTCTTGGAAAAAGGTGGAAAAATCACGCACGCCATAATCAACGGTTTTTTGATCGACCTTGAGGCCGATAAGAAAACGAATTTCAAGAATGCGATGATCTATCGATAAGTGGTATTCGCGCTTAGTAGCCGAACCGCATGGCCATTTCAGACATCTCTGAAGCCTGAAGGGCTATTCTAAAGTACATTGAAATTGCCAAGGTCGCAATGATAGCAAACAATGTAAGGGTCAAGGCCTGGTACCATTTAGGCATTCCGTTTAAAGCGGTGTTCTGAATAATAACTGTTAATACATCCATGTGTTCTAAAATTTTGCCATTTAGCATAGCATTTGTTCTGGATGTAGGTTTTCATTTTCTAATATGGGGTACTCGTGTTCTCTTTGAACAGCGAAGTAGAAGAAAACCCCACCTAATATTGTTTTAATTCGTTGAATCGCACAAAAAAAGGAAGAACGGTAAGTTCTTCCTTTTTAACTGTTGTGCAATAGCCGAGACAAATTATCGGCAATACCACTGTGTTTTATAGTGTTTCCGCGTCCAAAAGGGCGAAAAACTTGTTCAAGTTCGGAATGATAACGATTTTAGTACGTCTGTTCTTCGCACGGTTTTCTTTAGTGTCGTTATCCACCAAAGGTAAATAGCTACTTCTACCGGCTGCGATCATTTTAGTAGGATCAACATTGTACTTGTTCTGAAGGATCTGAACCACACTTGTAGCACGCTTAACGCTCAAGTCCCAGTTATCACGGAACATTTCAGTGCTGATGCTTCTTGAATCGGTGTGACCTTCGACCATAACTTCCATGCTTGGCTCAGAGTTGATTACCTGCGCCAATTTTTCAAGAATCTTGTTGGCTTTGCTGCTTACGCGGTAGCTACCACTATTGAAAAGAAGTTTGTCGGAAATGTTGATCATAACAACGGTCTTGTCGATGTTCACATCTACATCGTCATCGTCATCTGAAATAGATTTCTTAAGGTTGTAAGAAATGGCCAAGTTCATTGAATCTTGCAAAGTTTTTGCTTCGGCAAGTTTAGCGGGATCCACTTTGGCAAGTGTTGATCTCATCTTCGCTTTGGTGTTGTTGCTCATTACGGCAACATCGTCAACAGAAGTCATTTGACTATCGTTGATCTCCTTTAAAGAATTGATCTTTTCGTTATACTCGGTTACACGAGCTTCTATCTTAGACATTTTACCTTCAAGTTCTTCCTTTTCAACTTGGGTCTTTGTCAATGCGCTTTGCGTTTCGGACAAGTTGTTTTCAAGAGCAACATATTTTTTCTTAGAAACACAAGATGCCATTAGGGTAACGGCAAGCGTACTTAGGATAATTGATTTTTTCATTTTAAAACGTTTTGATATAAAAGTATATTGATTCACTACTATAATACGGAATAGGTCTGCAATTGGATCTTCACCTATGGTCAACATTCTAGGCAAAGGGTTATATAAACCCGACAAAAGGGGGCGCAACCCTTTGTTATTGAAGGATTAAGGCTTTTGTAAAAAAGAAAAAAAAAAGACGCCTATTTTAGGCGTCTTTTTTACTGTTTTATTGAGATAGGCTGATTATTCACAGCCTCCTGTAAAGCCTTCTGCGCTAAATTTGGTCTGAACGGCACCTTGTAAACTACCATTTTTTACTTGAATGGCCAGGTTGTTGTCACCACCTCTTTTAGGGCTACAGTACTCGAAAAGGTAAAAACTGTTGGCTCGCTCGGAAACGATTTCGGAAATCCTATTGAAAGTATCTTCCAATTCATCTTTGTTAGCGGCAAATTCGCTAGAGTTCTTTCCGAGGTCGCTCAAGACCTGTGTATCGATCTCGCTTCCCAAACCAATGGTAAAGAAGGAAATGTTCGGATCGGCCGTATCTACTTTTTTCTGGGCGGCATCTTTAGCATAGCGTGAAGCCTGATCTGTACCATCGGTAAAGATTACCACGGAAGCAGCACCGATCTTATCGCCTTTTGTACTATCCTTCAAAAGGTCACTGGCTTTATCGGTAGCTTTAATGACAGCACCGTAAAGGTCGGTAGACACATCGCTACTGATATCCTTATTGATGGTCTCGATCGCAGCGGTCAAGTCCGATTTCACGGAAGTCAAAGGAGTTAGCTCATGTAATATGTCTTCCCCGTCAAACCAATAAATGGCCATTTTATATGACTCCTGCGATGTAGCCGGCATTACGGCATCGATAAAACTGATACTCGCGGCCTTTAGTTCATCGACACTCTCGCTCAAAACACTATTACTTAAATCAAGTATTAAAAGGGTGTTACTAGAAAATATTTGCTCATTGGGAGAAATACGCGCTTGTGATTCCGATGGGGAAATGGTATTGAAGCAATCGTCGTTCCTTCCTTGTTCGTAAATCGTAAACTGGTCAGCGGTCAATCCTGAAACAGGACTCCCTTCACTATTCGATACTTTAAAGAAAATAGAAACCTTACCGGGGGCGGTAGTGTATTGGTCCTGTATGGAAAGGACAAGTTCATTGTCACCCAGGTCCAAACATTTGTCAACGGGTTGTCCTTTCCCAAGTCCATCACCTGTATTTAGGGCATAGTTCACATCGTCATCGGCATTTCCGCAAGAAGCAAATAGAATAATGGAGAAAAAAAACAAAAGTAGTTTTGAGGAGGAATTCATTTTCGTGGATTTTACGTTCAACCATCACAACGTTGATTTTGGTTTTTAAGTATTGTGAAGTCGAAAAAATATGTTAAAGATTGTTAAGGCCCTAAAATTAAGGCATGAAATGGATATTTCGAAATTAGTTCACTAATTTTTAAGAATTATTTTTTCTGGGGATTGCATCGGTTTTCCTTATTCTACATGGTCTGTTACAACACCAAAGAAATTGTTAAAACGAAGATGAAATCTTAATTTTTTAATACCTTGTGTAGATCTAACACAAAACTTTAAACTAAAACGATATTTATGCCAACGTATCAACTAACGGTTAACGGAAAAGAACACACGGTAGAGGCAAGTGAAGACACTCCACTATTATGGGTCTTGAGAGACCATTTAAACATGGTCGGCACTAAATTTGGTTGCGGGATAGCCCAATGCGGTGCTTGTACGGTACATGTCGAAGGCAATGCCACCAGAAGTTGTTCATTGCCCGTGGCCTCGGCCGTAGGCATGTCGATCACTACCATCGAAGGGCTTTCTGAAGACGGCTCGCATCCTGTGCAACAGGCTTGGAAAGAAGTTGACGTACCCCAATGCGGATACTGTCAGGCAGGTCAAATGATGACCGCCTCGGCTTTTTTGGCAAAGAACCCCAGTCCTACGGAAGAAGAAATTTCCGAGGCCATGAACGGTAACATTTGTAGATGTTCCGCATATAACCGTATAAAGAAAGCGGTGGGCGTAGCGGCCGAAAAAATGGCTTAACAAAACATACCATTAGGCTTTTGATCACAAGAAAAGCTTTAATTCTATAATTTACAGCTCATGTCAACACCATCCATACCTTTTAGTCGAAGAAACTTTTTACGCACCTCGTCATTGGCGAGTGGGGGACTCCTAATAGGTTTCAATCTTTTTACCGCCTGCAAATCGGATGTCAAACCTCCGGTCGATTTAGCGGATTTAAATTACAACGATTTCAATGCCTTTATAAAAATCGCCAAAAATGGGGCCGTGACCATTTTTTCGCCCAATCCTGAAATCGGACAAGGGGTAAAAACAGCTATGCCCATGATCATTGCCGAAGAGCTAGATGTGGCTTGGGACAATGTTTATGTACAACAAGGCGTGCTCGATACAAAAAACTATACCAGACAAATCGCAGGGGGTAGCCAGTCCATTCGCTTCGGGTGGGATGCCTTACGCCAGACAGGGGCTACGGCCAAGCAAATGTTGGTGAACGCCGCGGCGGCACGTTGGGGCGTCGATGCTTCCGAATTGTCCGTTAGCGAAGGAATCATCACGAATAAGGCCGGGGAAACCCTAAGTTATGGCGATGTGGTCGAGGAGGCCGCAGCTTTGGAAGTTCCTGAAAACGTTACCTTAAAAGAACCCAAGGACTATAAAATAATAGGCACTGACCAACGCAATGTCGATATCGATAAAATCATTACCGGACAGCCTTTGTACGGTATGGATTATAAGGTAGAGGGCATGGTCTATGCCGCTGTACTTAGGCCACCGGCATTCGGACAGGAATTGGTTTCCTTTGATGCTACCGAGGCCAAAGCCATACCCGGGGTTATCGACGTCATTCAAATTGGCGATAAGGCCAAGGCTTTATTGGAAAAGGATAAAGTAAACTGGACGGCCCAATTAAGCGGGAGCGGAAAGGTGGTCGTTTTGGCAAAGACAACTTGGGATGCCTTCAAGGGTAAAAAAGCCATCAAGGCCACTTGGTCCGATGCGACCCCTCTTGAAAGTACCGAGTTTCATGACGAAAAACTCAATGCCCTTTTAGATGGCAAAGATTTTGTAACCATGAGAAAGGATGGCGATGTCAACAAGGCATTCGCTCAGGCCGATAAAGTATTGGAGCGTACCTACGAATCTCCCTTCCTTCCGCACAACTGTATGGAACCCATGAACTTTTTCGCCCATGTAACCGATGAGAAGATTCATTTGGTAGGACCGGTGCAAACCCCTGAAGATGCGGCAAATACCGTCGCCGAACTTTTAGGGCGCGATGTGGCCGATATCCACTTGGAAATGACCCGTATGGGCGGTGGTTTCGGAAGAAGGCTGTATGGGGATTTCGTTTATGAAGCGGCAGAGATCAGTGACGCTATCCGAAAGCCCGTAAAAATGGTTTCTTCCCGCGAAGACGACATGTCTACCGGGGTATACAGGCCTTCCATAAAATACAGGATCAAAGCGGCCATTAAAGATGGGCAATTAACAGGCTACCAGTTAAAAGAGGCCGCCATCAATGGAAACATGTACGGATTGATCCCGAATTTCTTTCCGGCCGGTGCAGTCGAAAACTACCAAGTCGACGTGGCCAACTATAAAAGCAATATTACTACGGGAGCATGGCGGGCACCGTACACCAACTTCTTGGCCTATGCCGAACAGAGTTTCTTTGATGAACTAGCCGAAGAAATGGAAGTGGACAAGATCAAGCTACGCTTAGATTTATTGGAAAAAGTAAAGGGCACTACGGACGAGCGGATCGAATATTCCCCGGAACGTATGCAAAAGGTTATAAAAATGGCCGTCGATAAGTCCGGTTGGGGAAAACAGCCCCAAGGGACGTATCAAGGCTTTGTTGCCTATTATTGCCATAATACCCATGTGGCGGAAGTAGCGGACGTGGTCATTGAAAAAGGCCTTCCGGTGGTCAAAAAGGTAACCTGTGTGGTCGATTGTGGCATTGTCATCAATCCTTTAGGGGCCCTGAACCAAATAGAGGGAGGTATCGTAGACGGTATCGGACACAGTATGTACGGTAGTTTCGGTTTCGAAAACGGCCAACCTACCGCAAAGAATTTTGACAAGTACCGTTTGGGCCGAATGAAAGATGCAGCCGCCGTAGAAACCTATCTGGTACAAAACGAACTATCGCCAACCGGTTTGGGCGAACCCACTTTACCACCTGCTGGTGGTGCGGTAGCCAATGCCTTAAAGGCGGCCACCGGCAAGCGGGTCTACAAACAACCTTTTATAGAGCAGGAAGAATTGTGGCAAGCCAAACAAGAAGAAATACTGGGATAGTCCATAGAGGACCGTTCCTACTAGACCGATTGTACTTAAGCGATTCCGATTTGTATGACGCATGAACTAAAAAACATTATTAGGGCCTATAAGCTCGCCAAAGAAAAGAAGCAAAAGACCGTCCTCGCGACGGTCGTTGCTTTAGAAGGCTCTTCATACCGCCGACCAGGAGTGCGTATGCTCATACGTGAAGACGGCAAAATGATCGGGGCGGTCAGTGGCGGCTGTGTCGAAAAGGAAATCTTTAGGCAGGCCCATACCGTCTTTAACGACGATGTGCCCAAGATGATGATCTATGATGGGCGTTACCGATTGGGCTGCGAAGGCATTCTCTATATCTTAATAGAACCTTTCGCCCCAAGTACATCTTTTATAGAGGCCTTTGAGCTTACCATAAAGCATAGGGAACAGTTTACCATTCGTTCTTCCTATATCAAAAAGGAAGGAAGCCATGCAGCCTTGGCTTCGTTCTTTGTTTTCGGAAAAAATAGAATTGGGTTAAGGCCCAAGGTCGTTCCATCCGACGATTTCCCTGTGTTCGAGCAACAAATGAACCCTTGTTTTAAACTGATTATAATCGGTGCGGAACACGATGCGGTACAATTGTGTTCCTTTGCTTCCTTAATGGGCTGGGAAGTGACCATCGTAGCTTCCGCAGCGGAGGAAAAGAACATCAACGATTTTCCCGGGGCCGACCTTTTCCTTAGCGAAGAACCTGAAATGCTATCCCTCGATACTATCGACGAACAAACCGCAATCGTTTTAATGACACATAGTTATGTACGTGACCTAAAGTATTTGTTAGCGATAAGGGAATCGAAACCCGTATACCTGGGATTGCTCGGTCCGGCCAAGCGAAGGGAAAAACTATTGAACGAGTTTATAGAGCATTACCCCGAAGTGGTGGATACCTTTTTTGATGCCATACACGGCCCTGCCGGTCTAGATATAGGAGCGGAAACGGCTCAAGAAATCGCCTTGGCCATTCTATCGGAAATACTTTCGGTAACCCGGGGCAAGGAAGCCATAATGCTCAAAAACAAATTGGGAAGAATACACACCTAATGAAAAGTGCTCCACATCGTATCGCAATATTGATTTTGGCCGCAGGGGCGTCTTCACGTATGGGAAAACCCAAGCAGCTACTTCCTTGGCGAGACACTACGCTCTTGGGCCAGGCCATACGCACCGCAAAGGCGTCGAAGGCCTCAGAAATACTGTCGGTTTTAGGGGCAAATGCCGAAAAAATACGCTCTGCGGTAACAGAGCCCTTTGCCTTTACGGAAAATACGGCGTGGGAATTGGGAATGGGGAGTTCCATAGCGCACGGAACGGCATCCTTGATGGGCTCGGACAAAGATATCGAAGGCATATTGATCATGCTGGCCGACCAACCTTTGATCGAAGAAAGCTACCTTAACCTCTTGATCGATCATTCCATACGGCATAAGGATAAAATTATCGCCACCACATATAAGCATAGGGCAGGGGTGCCCGCACTTTTTCCCAAGCCGTATTTTGAGGCCCTGTTAAAACTGAATAAGGATTTTGGGGCCAAGCAGCTCTTGCAAAAAGAAGGAAGCCATATCATTAGGGTTTCTGCGGGACAGAACATCATTGATATCGATACGAGCGAAGATTACGAACAACTAAAGCATAAGAATGAAACTGAACATTAGTATCGCATTTTTGCTCTTGGCCTGCACGGGTCTATGGGCGCAAGAAATGAGTTTTGAAGGCTACAACCCCAAATCTACCTTAGTGGTGCCCGGGCATGAAATAACCAAGGCTAAATATCCCTTTGTCGACATCCACAGTCACCAGCGCAACATGGGGGCTTCGCGCCTGAAAAGCTTGGTAGCCGATATGGATGCCCTCAATGAGGCCGTTATGGTCAACCTAAGTGGAGGGTCGGGCAGTGGCCTGGCCGAAAGCGTAGATAACGTAGCCAAAACCTATCCCAATCGATTCGTGGTATTTGCCAACGTCGACTTTGATGGGGCAGGAAAGCCGGGCTGGACGGAAAAGGCCGTGGCCCAATTGGAAGCCGATATTAAAAATGGGGCAAAGGGCCTAAAGGTCTTTAAGAGTCTAGGGTTGCGAAACGTGGATAATGAAGGAAAGCGATTGGCTGTAGACGATGAACGCCTAGATCCGATTTGGGCCAAATGTGGCGAACTGGGTGTGCCCGTATTGATACATTCCGCCGACCCAAAATCTTTTTGGGACGATATGGATGCCGACAACGAGCGTTGGTTGGAACTAAAGACCCATCCCCGTAGAAAACGGAGCGATACGGATCCGGCCCCTTGGCAGCAAATTATTGACGAACAGCACCGCATGTTCAAAAAACACCCGAATACAAAGTTTATCAATGCCCATATGGGCTGGTATGCCAATAACTTACAGCAATTGGGCCGCTTTCTCGATGAAATTCCCAACATGTATGTGGGTATAGCCGCGGTAATCGCCGAACTGGGGCGACAGCCGCAAAACGCACGGCAATTTTTTATCAAGTATCAAGACCGTATCCTCTTCGGGAAGGATAGCTGGAAACCCGAGGAATTCCCTACTTATTTTAGGGTCTTGGAATCGAATGACGAATATTTTCCCTATTACAAAAAATACCACGCCTTTTGGGCCATGTACGGACTCAACCTGCCTGACGAGGTGTTAAAGAAGGTGTATTATAAGAATGCCCTTGCTTTGGTACCGGGATTGGATCAAAGTTTGTTCCCCAAAGAATAAGCTTTTTTATTTCTTATTTAAGGGAAAAACTTAACGCTTAATTTTTGGAGGTAAGCTAAAAACGTACGAAATTACATCGTAAATCAGAAACCCCATTTTTTATGTGTACCCATGCCCAATGCTATATTGTACCTCCCTATTTGCTCGAAAAACTGGCCAAACTCGGCAACAACAGTTGTAAGAGGGCTTTGAACGATACGGGTAGGATTGCGGAACGAAGAAGGAACAGCCTTAACAACCTCTTATTACGCAAGCCGGAAGAGGGGAAGGGTGAACGCTATATCTACGACTCCAAAAACCAATTCGAACAACGCTTGGAGCTGGTTCGAAAAGAGGGACAGGAAGCCGTAGAAGACCCAAGTGTAAATAAGGCCTATGAGACTTCGGGTTTTGTTCGCGATTATTTTAAAGAAACTTTTGGCCTCAATTCCATTGATGGCAACGGTCTGGATATTATTTCCAACGTTCATTATGGCGAGGGCTATAACAATGCCTATTGGGACGGCGATGAGATGACCTATGGCGATGGTGACGGAAAGGAATTTACCGATTTTGCCAGTGCTATTGACGTTGTGGCCCATGAACTGGCCCACGGGGTGACCCAATTTTTTGCCAATTTAGAATACCAGAGCCAGCCTGGGGCTCTTAATGAGCACTTTTCCGATGTGTTCGGCACCATTATTAAACAGAAATACCTAAAGCAAGATATTTCAGAGGCCGATTGGCTTATAGGGGACAGTGTGGTTACCGAGGGATTTCCCGGCGTTGCCATCCGCTCTATGAAGGCACCGGGAACGGCCAACGATTTTGACACCCAGCCCGACCATATGGACAACTACTATAACGGAAGCGGGGATAACCAAGGCGTACATATCAATTCAGGAATTCCTAACAAGGCCTTTTATCTCTGCTGCCTTGAAATCGGCATAGATGACTGTGCCCTGATATGGTTCGAAACCTTAAAATCGCTCTGGCGCACGGCAGATTTTAACGATATGGTAGAAACCTTGACCCGTACCGCAGAACAACTTATTTCGGAAAACAAGGTGTCCGAAAAGGCAATTGAAGCTATCAGTAGTAGTTTTACGCAAGTAGGTCTAAGCCCAATTATAGCATAATGAAGTATCAAATCAACATAGAAGGAGGTTTTACAGGTATTCCCAAGCAATTTGAAGGGGAATTGAAACTCGATAAAGAAGCGGAAAAGGAAATGCTCGAAGCCGTCAGTGTTAAACGCGAAGACCATAGCCATTTAAGGGACGGATTTACCTATACGGTAAAGTTTAGCGATGGCAAGGAAGTCTACGAGTCACAATTTAACGAATCGAACCTTCCCGAGAATCTTCGCCGTTTTATTACCGATGTTCAAAAAGGAAGCCACTGAACTGCAGCTAAAATGTCGGCAAAAGTAAAGAAACCCGAGCTACTGATTTTCGATGTAAACGAGACCCTATTAGATATGGGACCTCTGGAAAATGCGATTAACGAATCATTAAATTCAGAACATGCCTTTTCCTTGTGGTTTAGAACCTTACTGCATTACTCCTTAACCGAAACTTTAACGGGTAACTATGTAGATTTCGGCACTATCGGAAAAGCCACCCTTAAGATGACCATGCGGAAATTCGGTAAAAACCTATCGGAAGATCGCTTGGATGCCATTCTGGGAAATATAAAGAAGTTGCCTGCGCACGAAGATGTAAAAGAAGGCTTAAAAATGTTGAAGGAGGCCCAAATCAAACTCGTGGCCTTATCGAATAGTAACGGAAAACTTTTAAATGCACAATTGCAATTTGCGGGTCTTGCCGATTATTTTGACGCTATTTTTTCTGTGGAAGCCGTAGGACGTTACAAACCCGAGCTTGCTTCTTACAGGGCGGTTCTCGAGACCATGAAGGTTCCGGCAGAAAATACCATGATGGTCGCTGCCCACGGATGGGATATTTTAGGAGCCAAAAGGGCAGGCTTACGAACCGCCTTCGTTGCCCGTGAAGGACATGCCATCTATCCTTTGGACGGCACACCCGAACTAGAGGCGAAAACCGTTTTGGAAGTAGCCCGAACCTTATTGAAGAACTAGTAGCTACTAGTCCTTTATTCGTTCAGTATCCTGGCTTAAATCACCGTAGTCTTGAAAAATACCGCAAGAGTATTCCCTCTTTACCAATGATTTTTCTTCTCGCTTTTTCTTTTTGGCCAAAACTTCGATTTGTGGAGATAAGTAACCCATCTTATTGTTTTTTTTAGGTATCGTTAAAACGCCTGTGATTAAAAATTGTTGTCCTCTTTTTCGGTTTTCAATCGAATTATAGATCAAATGTATATCTGTATTTTCGATCCGTAATTCATTTTACAAAAACTTTGTGATTATTTAACCGAAGCATTGAAAATGAACAACATAAAGGTACGCAACACTTTGTACGATATCGATACGAATAATGACGCAAGAGCGCAAAATCACTGCAAAAAAACCAAGGGTTTACTGATTTTTATTGAAGAATCTATAACACCACAAGCTGCTTTTCGATATAGCTTTTTATGAGCATCCAATTCATTTTTAGAACCAATGCGGCCGATGGAATATTATCGTCTTCAATGGCCGAGATAATGGCGTCGTGCTGGTCGTTGGAATTATAGTGAAAGGAATCGTTGGACATAAAGGCGCGTTCATAGAAAAAAACACGGGTTTTGAGGTCCTTGAGTATTTGTTGAAAAACGGGATTTTTGTAGTTCGAGGTAAGCAGACGGTGAAACTCCATATAGGCATTGACCCGTTCTAGGGCATTCTCGGCCTTGGCGATAAGGTCCCTTTGCTTTTTGAGTTTGGAAATCGCCGCTTCGTCAAAGGTCGATTCTTCCAAGGCTAGAACTTCCAAATGGGCGACCAGCTCATAGAGGTTCTTTGCCTCTTCGGGGTTTACGGCCGCAATCACGAATCCGCGGTTGGGTATGGCCCGTACGATATGTGATTGCTGTAATTGGGTCAAGGCTTCTCGAATAGGGGTTACGCTCACCTTGAGCTGTCGCGCCAAGGCGGCCAGGTTGATGCCCTGTCCGGGCTGCAAATGGCCCTTTTGCATTTGCCTTAAAAGATGTTCCCTTACCTTGTCGCGTAGTATTATGCTCATTCCCATTCCGTAAATATATGAATCGTATACGATTTTACGATGATTTTAGATGGAATAAATTCAGGTTTCGACTTCATATAGCCATTGAAAATAGTTAGGATACGGTTGGTACTATTTTTTGGGCCTTTCATCTGAAAAACGCCCGGAATCATACTAAAACACAGAAGATTGCGTTTTTAGTGCGTAACCCAAAAATTATGGACATGAGTTATTTATTCGAGAAAATGAAACCTTTCGCCCTATATGGCGCCCTTGCCTTTTTGGCCTTTAGTTGTTCTAATGATGACGAAGGCACACTAAATGACGGACAAGACCAAAAAGTAGATCAGACCGAAATCAAGACCGTTCTGGAAACCGACCAAATGACCAGTGCCGCGGATACCGTGATACAAGACCTTTTTACGAATCGCCAATCGGGAAAATCGGCCAAAGACAACAGTTGCTACGAAGCCGAGTATACCAACACAGGCTTTACGGTCTCTTTTGACCAATGTAAAGTCGAAGACGATGGGGAAGTGCTTAGCGGTTCATTGACCGTAACCTATGGCGGACAAGACGATTCGTATACCTATAGCGTAAGCTATGACAATTTAATCGTCGGTGACATCGAATTAGATGGTACCCGAAGTATCTCCCTTGATGCCGGGGAAGAAAATTCAATCATATTCAATGTGGTCAGTGATATGTCATTGACCCTGGCCGACGACTCCGTAATTAGCGAAAAAGGAAACAAGATCTCCACCATCATATTAGGAGAGGAATTCGGAACCGGAAAACTTACCGTTGACGGGGAATGGATCGTTAAAGCCGATGGCAATACCTATTCCGTTAATATCAAGTCCGACCTTGAAGCCGAGTTTGGATGTGATTACGTCGGAAAAGGCCTTATGGAGCTAACAAAAAACGGATTGACCGTAGATGTTGATTTCGGTAACGGCGAATGTGATGATATCGGAGAACTCACTTATCCCGATGGTACCAAAGAGACCATTTCATTAAAAGATTGACCCTCATAAATAGAGACATAAAAAAGCCCTTATCTTTATCGGATAAGGGCTTTTCTTTTGCTTTCCCATATAAACAAAATCCAATAAGTATGTAGCTAAAAGCGATGTATAAAGGGATTTTTTTGTTTTTATCCTTTTGGATTCCACTAGCCCTAGAAAGGATCCCTTTCTATCCATTACAATGAACGAATCTTAAGCGAAGGCTTTGGGGTTTTGACCTCTTTTGCTTCAAAAATGGGCCCGAAGTTTTAATTCATATGGAAACCAGAATAAAAAAGCCCTTCCAGCTTACAGAATTAATTGCCGTATCAACCTAGGCTCAAGCACATTACCTTCTTTAATATAAAATGGGCCGAACATCCCCAAAGATGTAATTTCTTTGCCCGAAAATCATAATAAAATCAAAATAAATGCCTATCTTATCCTCCTAATTTTAAAACAAGAAAAATACCGAATGGCAAAATCGCAGCAAACCTATAATAAGACTGAAAAAGAGAAGAAACGTCTAAAGAGACGAGAAGAGAAACAAAAGAAGAAAGAAGCTCGAAAAGCTGCTGCTAAAGAAGGAGGCGAAGGTATTCCTTTTGCTTACGTTGACCATAATGGTAACCTTGTAGATACTCCACCAGATCCATCCCAAAAAGTTCAGGTCGATGCCGAAGATATCGTATTGGGCATTCCCAAGAAAGTAGAAGGCGAAGAAGAGGAATTTGACCCTGTACGTAACGGTAAGGTGTCCTATTTCGATTTCTCCAAAGGCTTCGGTTTTATTATCGATTCTGAAAATCAAGAAAAATACTTTGTTCACGTTAGTGGTCTTATCGACGAAATCGATGAGAACGACAAGGTAGCCTTTGAACTTGAAAAGGGAATGAAGGGTATGAACGCCGTTCGCGTAAAGAAAATTTAAGCGGCCGTTTTCAAATAATACAATCTTAATAAAAGGGCAGCATGTTATGTCCGTTTTCTACGTCTATGAAAAAATTCATCTTAGTTTTTTCTCTAGCTTTTGCTACCCTATGTTCATGTACACCCTCTGCCAAGAACCTGTTCAATGGCAAGGACTTAAGTGGGTGGCATATTGATGTGCCGGCCATGGATAGCACGGATGCCAGAAACCCTTTTATTATGAGGGATGGCATGTTGGTCAGCTTGGGAACGCCTGCAGGCCACATCATTACGGATGCTTCGTACGAGGACTTCCGCCTTGACGTTGAGTATCGTTTTGCCGGGGAACCGGGCAATTGTGGTGTCTTGGTCTTTGCCTCTACACCGCGCTCCCTTTATAAGATGTTCCCTAAATCCATTGAGGTGCAGATGATGCACGAGAATGCCGGTGATTTTTGGTGTATTGTCGAAGATATCAAGGTAGATGATATGGTGGAACGACGCGGGCCAAAAGAAGAATGGGGTATTACCGAAGGAAAGAAACGACGCATTGTCAACCTGACCGATGGTTCGGAAAAACCCGTAGGGGAGTGGAACCATATGACCATAGAATGCCTAAAAAACGAGATCAAGGTTTGGGTAAACGGCGATATGGTCAACCATGGCTATGAGGCTACCGCCCAGAGCGGACAAATTGCCCTACAGGCCGAAGGTTCTGAAGTCGAATTTAGAAAAGTAGCGCTTACCCCAATTCAAAAATTGACCGAGTAATTCGATCATTCGAGATTTAGTACCGCAGGCATATCCGGAAAATCGATAACATCGGACGGATTCATGCCTTGCAAGGTCACCGACCCGATACGTACCCGCACCAATCGCAAGGTAGGAAAGCCTACCGCCGCCGTCATTTTTCGTACTTGCCGAAATTTACCTTCCGTTAAGGTCACCGATAACCAAGAATTAGGCCGATGCGTCCCCACACGCAATAAGGGGTGGGCCTTAGGAAAACCCGGGTCTTCCTTTATCAATCGCGCCGCACAGGGCTTAGTACGGTATTTTTTACCTGCAATACCGATTTCCACGCCTTGCTGAAGTTCTTCTATGGCTTCCGGACTAATGCTACCGTCCAATTGGGCATAATATTCCTTTTCTATGCCCGACCGGTTCACCGTATCGCTCAATTTTCCGTCCGTCGTCATTAAAAGGAGTCCCTCCGATTTTTCGTCCAGCCTTCCTATAGCCATACTTCCTTCTACAAAATCATACAGTTCGCTTATAAAGCGCTTGGTACGTTTCTCCTTTATATTGTTCGACCCCATCTGACTGATGAGTCCGAAAGGCTTATAGATCTTATAATGCTGATGGGCCATTCAAAAAAAATTATGCCGCAAAGGTAAGGAAGCGCAACGGAATGTTTTTGGGGCAAAAAGGAATCATTCTGGATCAAGCCGCGCCATAGCTTAGACGTAACTTCGTAGGAACAAAAAAACGATGAAATGGAAAATGTATTAGTAGCGGGTGCCAACGGTACCACAGGAAAAAAGATAGTAGCCTTACTCAACGAATCACAATATTTCACCCCCGTGGCCATGGTGCGCAAGGCATCGCAACAGGCTCAATTTGAAAAGGATAACATTGCCACGGTCTTGGGCGACTTGGAAGGGGACATATCGCATACGGTAAAGGACATCGATAAGGCAATATTCGCCGCCGGTTCAGGAGGGAAGAAAGTTAAGGAGGTGGATGAAGAGGGGGCCAACAAACTGGTAGATGCCTCAAAATCCGTCCATCTAAAAAAATTCGTAATGCTGAGTTCCATGGGCGCCGATAGGCCCGAACAGGCAAGCGACCTAAAGGAATACCTTAAGGCCAAGCACAATGCCGATGTATATTTAAAGGAAAGCAAGCTTACCTATGCCATCGTACGCCCCGGTTCATTGACCAACGATAAGGGAAGCGGAAAGATCAAGGCCGCGTCGAGCTTAGGCCAATCCGGCTCCATTAGCAGGGACGATGTAGCCCAAACCTTAGTCCGTGCCCTCCACGATGACGCCCTTACCAATGCGACCATAGAAATTCTAGAAGGCGACACCCTTATCGGGAAAGCACTGGAATCGGTTTCATAAATCGTATAAATTTTCGTTCTCCCAAAACTTTGTAATATATTCGGGTTTGCCTTATCGGGCAGACCCTTTTTTTTTGAATGAGATATCGCCAATAATGGAACGAAGAGATTTTATTAAACGGAGTACATGGGCATCGGCCGCAACCCTACTGCCCATTACCAAATTTCCCTTGGCCCGTAAACCCAAGTTCAAAATGGGCCTACAACTGTTTACCATTCGCGATGCCATGGCGAAAGCCCCTATAGAGAGCCTTAAAAAGGCAAGGGCCATGGGCTATGAAGACCTTGAGATCTATGGTTTTGACCCAGACCGTATCGGGTATTACGGGTATAGGGCAGGGGAGTTCAAACAGATTTTGGATGATCTTGACCTGACCGTCTCTAGCGGACATTATAATTTTTCGTCTTATTTTGACAAACCCGAAGACGAGCTAAAAGCCTATTTGGACGCCTGTATCAAAGGGGCCCAAATCCTGGACAAACCCTATATTACCTGGCCTTGGTTGGCCCCCGAGTTTAGAACCCTTGAAAACTTTAAGGTACTAAGTGGTAAATTGAATTGGATGGGGGAGCAGGTAAAGGCCGCAGGCTTGGGTTTTGCGTATCATAACCACGATTTTGAATTTACCGACCACAATGGGCAAACCGGTTATGATATTATCCTAAGGGAAACCGACCCTGATTTGGTCAAGTTGCAGATGGATATGTATTGGGTGGTACATTCGTCAAACAGTACCCCACAAGAGCTTATTGCCCAACATCCGGGGCGTTATGTCATGTGGCATATCAAGGATATGGATAAAGTGAGCCGCGACTATACCGAACTGGGCAATGGCTCCATTGACTACGTAAAAATGCTGTCGCAAATCGACCCTGATGCCCTAGCGTATTATTATATTGAGCAAGGCGGAAACTTCGCCCACAACGACATGCAGAGCATTGCCGATAGCGCTACGTTCTTTAAAGAAAATTTAAAAAAATACCTCTAACAACAAACACATGAAAAACCTTACCCTAAAAACATTTGCAGCCGCCCTGATAATGGTTGGCTTTACGGCCTGTAACGACAAAAAGGAAAAAACCGAAGAAAAGGAACCCGCGGTAAGCTACGACGAAGCCAAGTCCCAACTCCCCATTGACCGCCTGAACTTACCTGATGGATTTAAGATAGAGGTATTCGCCGACAGTATCGATGGTGCACGCTCTATGGCCATGGGTGACGACGGGACTCTTTTCGTGGGCACTAGAAACGACAAAAGGGTATATGCCATTCAAGACCGTGATAAGGATTTTAAGGCGGACAGAGTGATTGAGTTGGATACTATTTTTGATTCGCCCAACGGAATCGCTTTTAGAAATGGCTCACTTTATGTGGCCGATGTAAGCAAACTCTTCCGTTATGACAATATTGAGGCCAATTTAGACAGTGTACCCGAACCCAAGCTCGTGTATGACGATTTTCCCGAGGCCTTTCATCACGGATGGAAATACATCGCCTTTGGCCCCGATGACAAATTGTACGTTCCCGTAGGCGCTCCCTGTAACATTTGTGATTCTACCATGGTAGATGAGCGTTTTGCCAGCATTAGCCGTATGGACCCCGATGGAAGCAACCGCGAGATCTATGCCAGGGGCGTTCGTAATACCGTAGGTTTTACATGGCACCCAGAAACCAAGGAAATGTATTTTACCGATAATGGCAGGGATATGATGGGCGATGATATTCCTCCCTGTGAATTGAACCGGGTCACGGAGGCCGGACAGCATTATGGCTATCCGTTTTGCCACGGTGGCACCATCAAGGATCCCGAGTTCGGAGACCAACGCCCATGCTCCGATTTTGTAGCGCCCATTCAGACCCTAGGAGCCCATGTAGCCCCCTTGGGCATAAAGTTTTATACCGGAGCTATGTTTCCCGAAAAATATAAAAAATACGCCTTTATCGCCGAACACGGCTCGTGGAACCGCTCTAAAAAATCTGGCTATAGGATTTCTTTGGTGAAAATCGAAAACAATGAAGCGGTAGCTTATGAAACCTTTATAGACGGCTGGTTGGACGAAGAAAGCCAGGAAGCCTTTGGAAGGCCCGTAGATGTGCTATTCCTTGAAGATGGCTCCCTTCTGATTTCCGATGATTTTGGCGATGCCATTTATAGGGTGACCTATACTGGCGAAAGCGGACAGTTGGCCAGCGCCGAGTAGTTCAACTCCTGATAAAATCCCCCTTTTTGAAGGGGGATGCCCATAGGGCAGGGGAGGTATTCCCCGATTAAGGCAAGGCTCCTACTCGTGGTATCCGCACAGCGATATATGAGATACTTATTTTTGACGTTGTCAATTTAGGATAGCATTAATGATGATATCCCATTCGTGGCGTGCATTGGAAAAATTCAGACTACGAAGAATGACAAATGAATTTCACTCACTTTACTAATTGCTATGAGCCTATTTAACCTATTCGGAAAAGGAAAAAACGACCAAAACAAACCGGAATTTAAATTTAACGACCCCGAAAACAAGGCCGTTTTTACCTGCAATCATGTAGTTGATGAAAAATGTCCGATACTATATGCATCGCACGATACGGATGGAGATTGGCAATTCTTATGTGGAGGGAACGACCACACGGAAGAAAACGCAAAACTCATTTCTTTAAAAAATGCTGTGGAACTCGATAACACCCTGAACGAATTGTTTGAAATGCCCATTGGAGTTGGGGCAGAGCGGAATGGAATAGGGGGAAAATGGGAGCCGTTTAGACTTTAAAACTAACGGTAAAGACCGAAGCACCACCCCTTCATTAAAGATGCTGCCCCCCTAGTTTCCATGCATCACCCCGACCAAAAAAAACAAACTAATACAAGGTCCGAATAGAGTCCCCCTTTGAAGGCGCGCGCAGGCAGGGCGGGGGAGGTATTCCTCGACTAGGGCAAGCCTCATCCTTATGTTATCCGTAAAGCGATATAAGAGATGCTTATTTTTGACGTTATCAATTTAGAATAGCATCAATAATCATATCCTTTTATATAACCAACTCGACCAAAACACCAAAGCATGAGTTTCCTAAAAAATCTATTTTCATCCGAAGAAGAAGAATTTCAAGAAGCCGAAGTCCTGATCGAGGAAGCATCACCTTCTTGCCCGATTAAAGCATTTGTGGAACAAGACAACCGAGTCGTCTACTTTTATTTATGGGGAGATGAAAAAACAAATTTTGGGGTAAAATCTTGCTGGGTTAGAAATCTAAAAAAAGCCCCGGCCAAATTGGAAGAAAAATTAATGGACAAGGGCATTCCCCCTATGCTGCCCGAACAATTTTGTAAGTTCAAGGAAGGACAGGGGAAATTGGATCCAAATGATTTGGAAATTATTTGGACCGAAGAAGGAGATGCCGCAAGTCTTTTAGCAAATGGGGAAGTAATTGCCATCATCCCAAGCTGGGGAGGAAAAAATGGCTTTTATGGATATGCAAGGGATTGTATCGGACAAGGGGATTTTGCTTGGGAATTGACAAAATCAAATGAATTTTTGGACAGGATACAACAATCTAAGGCCTATTGGGATTCTTGGGGCAATGAATTGAACCCTTTTCAAATTCAACAACCCTTGATATTAGGCACCTACGATGAATCGTTTGGGAAGCACGACAAGTATTACGCCATAGATGGAAACGAATGGCCGCCTAAAGGCCTCTATTTGAGAGCGGGCGAGTCAAAAACGGTCTTTGCGACAGTGGGACTTTCCTTAGTCCCTATGCCCTTGGTTGAGATGTACTTTGAAGACCGGTTTGAGTCGAATCGGATCGAGCTCGGAATTATATTGAATTCCGTTTTTTCCGATGATGAATTACAGGAAATGGCTAGGTGGATAAGTGCCCAATCTTCTATCCCTTGGGACCATATTACGTTTTTAGGCGAAGGGCACACCATCAATTTTATGCGTTTTAATTCTTCAATATTCAATTTTGTTTGGCTCACCAATAGATTGGACATCCTCCCTAAGCCTGAACTAGAGGACTATCGTGGCTCAAAAATCAATTTCCTATGGATGGTGCCCATATCAGAAAGGGAAAGAAAAGAAATCATGGACAATGGTAGCGATTCGGTTATTGAGAAGTTTAACGAATTAGGTAAAGACATATTTTCACTTCAACGCAAGGAAATAGTATAGTACTACTGGCTCTCATTTGAAAACCATAACGCGCATAATGATCAGGAAATATTCAAATAAGGATAAACCGAAAATAATCGAATTACTACGAAAGAATACTCCTGCTTTTTTTGCTCCTTCCGAAGAAGCCGATTTATCAAACTATCTTGATCGCGAAGTGGAAGATTACTTTGTTTATGAAGAGAATGCCGTCATTATTGGAGCAGGAGGGATAAATTACTTCCCTAAATTAAGACTTGCCCGAATTTCGTGGGATATCATCAACCCAAATTTCCAAGGAAAAGGCGTGGGAAGAACGCTGATACAACACCGGCTTGATCATTTGAAGGGGATTGAAAATATGGATTCAATCGTCGTTCGAACAACACAATTGGCCCATAAGTTTTATGAAAAAATGGGATTCGAACTTGAAAAAACGGAAAAGGATTTTTGGGCAAAAGGTTTTGACCTTTACCAAATGAAGATGCCCCATAAAAAATAAGGCATTCCCGCTTCGTTAGGGAAGGTTAGCCCCACACCACATAGGCATCCTGACCAGAAAAAATCAAAGCCATACAAGATCCAAATACAGTCCCCCTTTGAAGGGGGTATGTACTTCCCGGCTGACACAAGGTTACGAGAGATTTACTACCTTAGTTGCTATAAGTAGAATAGCATCAATGACTATACCCTCCTGGTATGTGACTTGAAAACAGCATAGAACTACGAATTCAAATAAAGTCAAAGTGAGCCTATTCTCGTATCATTTAGTAAAACTTCCCTTTTTTGATGCGATGAAAGGCATATTCTCGAATCCGATTGCCAAGAATACGAAAGGGCTGATCCACTCGGAATACATGACGGCAATGACCCTGGGCGCTCCTATCTTATCCTCGTCTCGAATCTTACTCGGGCAAGTGGCCGTTTTTATGCAATGGGAAAACGAAAGTGCCCTTGAAAACTATTTGAAAGAAGACCGTTTTGGACGTAGGCTCGCTAAAGCTTGGCACGTGCGCCTGTCCTTTATTAGGGAATGGGGAAAGTTTAGCGGGTTTGAAATACCAAAGCACAGAGCGCAACCGGAAAGTTCAAATGCGCCTGTAGTCGCAGTCACCATAGCACGAATGAAGCCATTGGCCCTTCCAAGGTTTATTCATTGGGGAAGACCTGTAGAAAAACTGGTGAGAGACCACCCGGGTACGGTACTTTCATTAGCGTCTATCAATTTTCCCAATACCGTCTCGACTTTTTCGATTTGGAAAACGGAAAAAGAAATGACCGATATGGTCCATGGTCATAGTGCGGTAGAAAGACCTCAAAGACATTCCGCCGCCATGAAAGAAAGAGAAAGAAAGAACTTTCATTATGAGTTTACTACTTTAAGGTTTAAGCCTTTGGCCGAATTCGGCGAGTGGAAAGGGAAATCAAATTTTATTCCCCCTACATAAGGGTTTCGGTAGATATGGGAATAGCACATAAAAAACAAAGTCTTCAAGATCGGATCACGCAGCAATGGGTTATTCTTTTTGGAAAGAAAATCGATACGACCGAACACCAATGGCTCTTAGGACCTTTTGGCGGCACCAATGGTATTGGTTTGAAATTTATCGACTACCTGGCCAAAAAAGAAGGTTTACATATGGATCATGGGAAAAGGAACAAGGGATTGATTCAATCGATCGACCAACTCAAGCTGTCTCCCAATGAATTAAATACCTTATCTAAAGATGTGGTTGACTTTTATCAAAACACATCTGATTACGACCTTCGGTTAAAAGTAAAATGGAATCCTTTTTTTAAGGGCTTCGGCGTTTTACTAAACATACTGTTCAGCAAAAGAATAGAGCAACTAAACGTCCCAATAAAAAACATAAAGGACCCGTCAGGATTGACAAGTGAAATAATTCAACTAGTAGACCCCAAAACAAATGAAGTCAAAAGAACGGTCTGGCTCCGAACCTTTAAGTCTACCGATCAAATCGTGTATTCGGGGGTTTATGAAACCTGTACCATACCATCGGGACAGACAGGTATCAAAGCGATATTTCCTTTACCCAATGGAAATGCTACTGTCATTTTAACCCCTAAGGTCGGAAGAAACGGTGAACTCATACTCGATTCCGCAGGACATCGAATAGGGGATAGCGGATTTTACTTTTTACTGGAAGACTCAAAGGGACAATTATGGACCAAGTTCATTTCCTCATTTAAAGACAAGCTTGTAGTACGAAGTGAACATCAAAGAATTACCGCTACCCAGACCTTGACCTTGTGGAATTTGAGGGTTTTACAATTTGAATACAAAATAAAAAAAGCGGCACATGATAACTAGGCCATGGGCACAATGAATAAAAATAAAGCAAATGCTAAATTTCGACTGTAAGAACAACCACATTTTAGAAGACGACTTTGTCAAATTAAGTCCCCTTAAGACCGAGCACGTCAACGACTTAATTGAAATCGCCAACGAAGCCGATATCTGGAAATACTCTTTCGTAAAAGGCGACGGAATTGAAAACCTGACCCAATACATCCAATCGGCCATTAACAACCGAAAGATAGGGAAGGAGTATCCATTTATCGTTTTTGACAAAATCAAGAATCAATTTGCCGGAAGCACCAGATATTGTGAAATAACCCCTAGTCTGAAAGCCATCCGGTTAGGCTATACTTGGTACGGAAAAGCGTTCAGGGGAACGGGTCTAAACAAACATTGCAAATATCTGTTGTTTGAATTTGCCTTTGAGAGAATGGGAGCTGAAAGAATAGGGCTAGGAGCCTATATCGAAAATAAAATAAGCATTGCGGCAATGGAAAGCGTAGGCTGTAAAAAAGAAGGCATCATGCGGGGAATTTTTCCGGCAACGAACGGAATAGGACGAACCGACTCCGTTTTATTGAGCATTCTAAAAAACGAATGGGATGAAAATGGAAAATCGCAATTAAAAAGCAAGTTGAACACATAGGTACACCGTACCGTATATCATATTTATGGGAAGAAAATAGTGGAATCGAATGCCGAAATTTAGAATCCATAGTGCATCCGCTAAAAGAGATACCCCTTGGCCAGCTTTCTTTAGGGGATGTATTGCTTTAGCGCCTATAACTATATAGTACCGATACCCATTTTTCATTGTTGACTTTCATTGTTCAAGTTCACTTATCTTAAAATTAAGACCAACTAAAACCAAAATCATGGGAACAAAACAGAACATTCAAACCATTGACACCTTGTACAAGGCTTTTGCTACCGGCGATATGCCCATTGTTCTGGGCTTGATGCACGCAAAAATCGAATGGAAGGAAGCCGAGAGCAATCCACTTGCGGACGGAAACCCCTACATAGGTCCAGATTCGATCTTAGAAGGCGTATTTGCACGCCTTGGAGCCAAGCACGAGCACTTTGGCGTACAAGACGTAAAAGTCCATGGCATGAGCGATAACATGGTCTTAGCTACCCTAAGGTACAATGCCAAGGTAAAGGCTACCGGAAAAAGTTATAATGCCCAGGCCGCACATTTATGGACACTTAACGATGAAGGAAAGATTACCGCCTTTCAGCAGTATGTCGATACCAAGAAATTGGCCGACGCCGAAATGTAATTTACAGTCCCGTCCCATAATAGGCCCCAATTACAAGACCGTACTATTTCGGGCCAAAGAACAACAACCTATAAGGGCATAATGCCCGAATACAAATTGAAGATGAAGTACATACTTAGCCTCCTTTTTTTACTGATATCGTTTTTCGGTTTTTCCCAAAAGCCATACGATTACACCTTATTGACCTATTCGCAGGTAGGATACGATAGCCATATGCCCAAACATGCCATGATTCAAAATACCGATTCTACATTTTTGAGTGCCGATGCCACTTTTATATTAAGAAGGGCCTCAGACCATAAAAAGGTGCTTAAAGGTAAGATTGGGAAATCTACCAAAAAGTGGAACAAATTCTGGTGGAAAGTCGATTTTTCAGATTGTAAAACGGCCGGCGCCTATGTTTTGGAAATTAGGGACCATAACAAACCTATATTCCAAAGTAAAAAGGAATTACCCATTACCATAGGCAAAAAACGGCTCTGGGACGAAACTTGGTATGCAACCGCGCTATCGCACTTACATATACGCGATAGCCTGAGCTATCAACCTGAAGGGGGATGGAAAGATTGTGGCAGTCCCTTACAAGAGGTAAGCAGCCATATCATTATGTTAAACGCCTTATGTGACCTATTGGAATTGGACAAAGAGAACCTATCCCAGGCGCACAAATCGGAAATACACGAACAATTGATAGTGGGGGCGAATTACGTTGCCCTGTGTCAAGACAAGGCGCAAGAACTGGGCTTCAAGGAAGGTGCCGTCATTCATGAAGCCCGGGAGAATTTAAAGGTCGTGACCGGAAATGTGGCCAAAACGGCCATGATATTGGCCAAAATATCGCGTTTGATACGGGCTGAAAACCCTTCGCTTGCCAATGCATATAAAGCCCGCTCCCTAAAATCATATCAATGGATTTCAGAGTATGGCCCCGTGCTTCATTGGGACAATACCGATAATTTCGCCATCACCCACGGCGCGCCTTACGGCATGAAAAGACCGCCCAAGGAATGGATGACCAGGGATTTGGTTATGATGATGTGGGCCTCGCTCGAACTATACAAGTGCGGAGAATTGGAGTATAAAAACAAAGCCGTTGACTATGCTTCAAAAATCATAAAAAGACAAGTACCGAAAGACCGGGCCGAAGATGGCCTTTACGGTCATTTCTACACCTACGACTCTTATGATTTTACCGAAAAAGCCGATATACACTGCGGTGCATGGAATGCCAATTATAAGGCCTATAACCAAGGCGGACACTTTCCCCATTACTTGATTCCGTTAATAGAGATGATGGATCTATGGGGCGATCACCCGAATGCGGTGAGTTGGAAAGCCTGTGTCGATAGTTTCGCTTTTAACTACTTTCTGCCGGCCACCCATCAAAATCCTTTTAAAATACTACCCGCCGGATACTACAAAAACGAGGGATTATTGAACTGGAGTGGATGGTACCACGGACATAATAAAATTTTCGGCTATGCCGCAGGCCTCGCCATGGAGTTTTATAACCTATATCACGACGATAGGTTTATTGAAATCGCCGTTGGTAATTTACAGTGGATATCGGGACTTCACTCAGGCTTCCATGAAAATACGGAAGACTTTTCGGCAAGTATGATCGTTGGAATAGGAAACCGTTCCAAATCGGATTGGGATGCCATGACCGGCACCATAACCAATGGCTTTGAGGCCGATGGTCAGTTCAAACTGAGCAAACCTAAAAAAGAAACCGATCTACCTACGGTTTTCGGCGATGAAGGCGGAATTCACCACCCTGCCGGCTGGATTAGCGGACTCACTCGTTTGTATTATTACCAGAAAAAATAAGTCCTGAAATAGTTCCGTATGCGATGGCGTGGAAATCGACAGTGCCGACACACCGACCCAACCGGCACAAGCCTGCTGTTCGCTCCGCGTAAATAAAAATGCCTTGCAATAAATTTCCGCTGCGGAAGGCTCAGTATTAGATTTTGAAGGGCGCGCCCAGGGTAGGGGATGTCCTTTCCAGGCCAACAAACCATTCAAAGGTGAGGAATTTCTTATATTAGTCGCTGTGAGTAGGAGGCATTCATGGGGATATCTAATCATTATCAAATATGTGGTCCACACCGAATACCAAGCGAATACCATATCCAACACCTTAAACACCGATAAAAAGCCTACTCTAATTTCTCTTTAACCGCGTATGAAAAAACTCAAAATTTGGACCATAGCCTTACATTCCTTAATTCTTCTAATTCATAAAAGCCTTATTTCCATAATGTTCATAATCGAGTTTTTCTCTATAGGCAGGGGGTTTTCCATGGGTAATAAGTTTTCGGATGCTTTTTCCCATATCTTACTGATGGCTACAATAACCGCTATTTTAGGCAAGTTACTTATCGTGTTAAGTCTCGTAATCAAAAAGACCATTGCCAAAAATGCAATTGGAATTATAGGTGTGCTTTTACTCTACCTTTCATTTAGATACTTGGCATATCCCACACTTCCTCATACGGATTTTCATAAATGGGCCTTCTGGTCCGGGCTACCTTTTCTTCTGGTGTCTATATTCTTATTTCACGAACAGTATACCGTACTAAAAGCAAGCTTCAAAAAGAAAAGTACCTAATTTACCCAGTAAACAGGGCATACACCATGTGCCGACATTGCACAAAAACGAAGCGGTTTACAGCAAGTACAAGAAGCCCCAAAACACAGATCATATTCTAGTTAGAAGAAGCTAACAATACCACCTAAAAATTTATCTTGGTTCCTGAAGTAACTTAAAAAACGACAAAGGCCTTTCTGTATCATCAGAGCGCCTTTGTCGTTTAATTGAAATTGTTATTGTGTTTATTGGACAATAAGTTTTGTACTCTGACCATTCAAATTGATAAAGTACATTCCTTTAGCAAATCCTTCTAGTGATATTTTCTGATTTTCGGAAACCACACTTACTTTTTTCACTACTTGACCTGCACTATTATAGATGATTATACTACTTCCAATTTCACTATTGGGAACAGTCACAAAATCATCTGTTTTTGCGGGGTTAGGATATAAAAATTCCGTAGTTTCCACAGGATCTTCCAATGTTAATCCTTTTGCCGCTAACAAATTAGCGCTGTTGCTCGTAACTTTTCTAATCCAGATTCTTGTAATGGACCACACATCCCCGCCATTACCAACTGAAAATCGCAAATCTAGTTTTCCGTCGTTGACATTTACGTCAAACGACCTACTAACATATTGCCCGGCATTGGTGTTTATGTTTGTTAATTTATTTTGCCCTTCGGCCGCGACGTTCATATTTTTTCGGGCATAGGTGTCCCCAAAAGTGATCAATACGTTATAAGTGCCATTGGATAGGTCTTGAGTGAAGAACCTAGTTTGTGAACTAAAATTAATATCACGGTTTATATTGTTCCTTCCGTTAGAAGCCCCACGATCTCTTGATCCGATGTCATTGGTGTTCGCCCATCCAAAATTACCAGCCCTAGTGGTGTTGGAAACCCGTGTATACCCTGGCCATACTGCCGAGGTGTCCGTTCCTAAATCATATTGAAATTCAGTGGCACCGTCGTTACCGTTGTTTCCACCTCCACTTACCGCAACAGGCTTGTACACACGTATCCAATCGACCCAGAAGATATTTTTGCTATCATCGGCCAGTTCTTCTTGAGTAGCCGCGGGCCTCCAATCTGTTTGATTTTCACAATCAATAATAATATTTGTTGCCTGATTCAACCCTGTTCCGCCGAGATGATTATTAGGATCAATTTCGGCTCTTGTGACCGTTCTAACCTTTACCCCGTCAATATAATATTCCAATGTAAATGGATCTTTCCAATAACATCCATAACGGTGATATGCTGAACGCCATGGTGTACCTCCGTTGTAATACCATGTAGCGTCTCCCATAGGCTGATAATCCGTAAAGGGGTTACGAATAAATGTATGGTGGCTCAAATGCATTCTTTGGGCGAACCAAGTTCCCCCCCGATCACTGCCATAGCCTTCCATAATATCAATTTCCTGAGTCTCGTCGTCAGTCAAGGTCCAGAAAGCATTTGCTAGTACCTGGTCCATTATCTTGGCCTTAATTTCCATATACACCGGGTACTGGATCTTATTTTTGGAGGTGATAATTCCGTTGTAAGATTTTCCATTCCCTGCTGGTTGTGCCTGAATTGCCAATTGAGAACCATTGGTCCATGCCTGCGGCGCATTAAAAATTGTTGATCCAGGACCAGTCCATCCATTGATATAGGAAGGTTTCCATTTACTAGTAAAGGCAGTAGGCCTATTTCCTTCACTACTTGTGTAATTAAAACTATCCGAAACATTATCCTGTAATTGCCAAGTCATACCATTTCCGGGATTGGCAGGTACAGGAATTCCGTTCCAGTCCTGTGCAGCGATAGAGCCACACAAAAGAAAAATAAAATACAGTAAAAGATAATTTTTTTTCATGATAATGTAATTTTAGGGGTTAATAAAAATGTATTCAACAAACAAACAGATGAATCATCGCCAAATATACAATGCCGTGTCTGTTTTCTAGGTTTTACCAACTCGACAAAAACTGAACAAAGATGTTTTTTGTGTTAAATTTTCCTACAATATTAGTAAAGAATAATCCTATTAATACAGTAGGCTTTTGAAGCTATTTTATCAATACTACACCCTAATAGGCTAGGGCTTCATAGACGCCTGTGGAGAAGTGTCAAATATGGGAAGGTATCCGAACCCGCCAAATGAAGGACTGGAACTGTCCCTACTATTGGCCGAGTATTTTGAATATTACAATAAGGAAAGAAAATATGAATCCATAGCTTATCATAGACCGATGGACATGTTTGGAAAAGTAGCATCAATTAACCGAGATATGTATAAAGGCTATCCTACTTATTGGGGAATGAACATAGAGCGAACTATACACGAAACCTATTCTTCGATTTTAATGAGGTTGGTGTACTTTTTTATTTTTTTGTCAACGGTTTTATCCTTCAGCTTTATTTTTTTATAGGTATTGTTCTTTATGGCAGCAGGAAAGCCCCTGTTCTCTATAATATAGTCCAACACATCTTCTTTATCTTCGGGGCTAAGGAGCCGTTTCTTTTTTTCCTTACCATCAACGATTAAGTTTTCTCCTTTGAAAGTAAATTCTGCGTTTTCAAATTTCCTGATCTCATCGCTAGTTACATTATAGGCAATGATAAAATCGTTATACGCTTGAAGGGTTTCAGCTTCAAGTATGCTATGCAGTATTTTGGACTGACCATCCTTGGTTTTGATACCTAATTTTAAGGAGGTGGGTTTCTTTACATCTACTTGAAAAGTTTCATAACTATGCGAATAATTTTCCATTGCTTGCTGGGGATCATCGTCCAAGGCATACCATTGCTTGTTCAATTGCAGTAAGGGTTTACTGGGAGAATCGTAATTATAATACTGAATGCGAATGGTGTCTTTTAGGGTATCGTCCTTTCTGCCATACACTGCAAAGGCCTGCTTTTGTTCTTTGGGCACTTGTAATTTCAAGGATCCGTTTTTTAAATGATAGGCTCCGTACATAACCAGGTCCATACTGCCCACACTTAGTGAGAAGAAAAACCGGTGGGTGTCTAAAAAGACTATGGAACTTGCCATTTCAAAACCGCCCATGTTATACCCGCCTTCCACCGTATCGGAACCTTTTGAAAAGGCTTGTAAGCGCTCTTGTTCTTCACTGTCTACCACTACATTTTCCCTAATCCGTACCCCATTTTTATAAGCACGGTATTCGTCATTGAACAAGACTATACCTTCAAATGGTTTTCCGTCTTTATAGGTTGCCTCTGCAAGTACTTCCCCGTCATAATAAAAAGCGGCATAGGCCCCTTCTTTTATTCCCGCTTTTGCATGGTAATACCCTATGGTCATATCCCTGGCTACATTGTAGAATTTTTGTTGGCCTTCTTCCTTGCCATCCTTTAAATTCACAATAATGGGGATTTTAGACCAACCGGTAAACTGTCTTTTTTCAACAAAAGTCCCATCCTGTTTTAGGCCTTCTTTATAAAATCCTTCGGCAATTTTCTTTCCCTTGTTCCATACCGTTTCCTTTCCATTTTTGGTCCCCTTGGTATAGGTTGTGATATAGGTCAGGTTATCCTCATCTTCCGTCTCAAAAGTACCTTCGTAAGGTTCGTTATCTTTGTAGATGCCGGAATAAATTACGTCGCCATTATTGTCATACCTCGTATAGGGGCCGTTAAAGCCCCCATGTTCAATTTTTGTAATGGATTTTATACCTTTTACGTATCCACACCGATTTCCTTTGAAAAAGCTTATGGCCGCGCCATCCAAAACTTTTTCGTCCATACAGTTGTTTTTTTGGATTACCCTTCCGGATTTGTCGTAAAAGATCTCTGTGTTTTCATCATAACAACCCTTATCGGGGCAAATACGTTCATAGGCCAGTATTTTAGTGTTTTCATAATACAATTGCTCTGCTATTATACGCCCCTCTTTATACTGTATAAAACATTTACTAATCCCTTCGTTTGCCCTGCCATCTTTATAGTGCAATGTGGTCAGTAATTTACCTTCCTTGTCATAGGATTTGGAGGATTGCCATTCGCCATCCAAAACTTCGGCATCACTTTTTACGGCACCATTTTCATAATAAGAGGTGATCGCTCCGTTCTCTTTCTTATTTTTATAGGTAATCGTTGTTTTTTTATGACCATTGGGATAATACCACACTACGGTACCGTCGTAATAAGTATTGGCGCCCAAAGGTGCCGCTTCCGTAGCGTCCATCCTTAGCTCCCATCCCTCAAATTGCAGGGTGCCATCGATATAATAGTCTTTTACCAAATATTTATTCCCGTCTTGCTTTAACGGCAAGGGCCTGTAAAAACTGGCATTTGATTTTGTGGTTTCGCCCCAATTGTGATCGTAATAAATGGTGTCATTTTGGGCGTTTATTTCGGTTTGAAAGAATAGGGTAAAAACTAAAAGGCAAACGGTGTAGTATTTTGTGTTCATGATTTTATTTTAATTAGGCGGAAATGGCACCGCACATAGCAAATTTAGGCGTTAATAGATAGGGGACACGATAAAGGCGGGTAGGGGGGATAGGTAGGCTTGGTTCCCTTTTCCAAAGCTATAAAAGCGGGTGGAATCGAGAAATTATTCGCCCCATTAGGGCAAGTGTCGCCCCCTTGGCAATTTATGTTTTTACTAAACTTGATGGCAATATGTGAAATAGGATTTTTCTTTTAATCTTATAATTAATTTACTAGCCTAAACCAACCCTTAAATTTTAGTGGAAAAAAATATGTTCACCCCCGACCCCATAAGGCCTATGCTTCAATTCAAGCTTAGCTACGCACTATTGGGGATATGGGCACAGAACGGATATAACATTTACAAAAAAAAACAAGGATTACTTTATGAGGCTATAAACGGTAATTTGTTTAAAATATTTTCAGGGAAAATGAACCCCGTCCCCATGTTGATGAAGATGACACCTATACAAGTACCCCTTAAAACCGAACCTGCCCTTGCCAAACTATTGGGCATCACGGAAAATCAATGCCAAGCCTTGTTTTAACTAAAGTCCGAGGCCCCATTAAGGGAGCAACGCCACCAGAGATCCAAATAAAGTCAATTCGCCGTTATTTTCAACTTGCACATTTATGGTGTTAGGGCCAAAACTATTTGAAATGTATTGTGAACGTCGTTCCTACATTAACCTTGCTAGATGCAGAGATAACGCCGCCCATGGCTTCAATCTGCGTTCTTGTCAAAAATAAACCTACACCTTTTGCATCAGGATGTCTGTGAAAAACCTTATTCAATCCAAACAATTTATGCCCGTGTTGCTCTAAATCAATACCGAGTCCATTGTCATGGAACTTAAGTATGGTTTTTTCGTTTTCAATCTCTGTGGTAATACGTATTTCCGGTAAGCGGTCTTCCGATTTATATTTGATCGCATTTCCGACCAAATTGAGGAAAATGCTTTCCATGTAAATTCTCTTATAGGGAATGGTAGAAACCTTGGAAAAGTCGCTCTTGATGATGACACCGGACTTTAATATTGCCCCACTAAGAATTTCTTTGGTATCTAATAGCACATCGGCCAAATTGATCTCTTCAAGGTCTTCCCCTGAATCACTGATCTTTGTTTTTAATGCATCGACCAAGGTATTAAGCGTTAAGGTCAGATGTTGAACAACTATTTTAAACTTGCTAAATATATCAATACGGTCTACTTCATTTTCTGACTGATCATATATTTGAAGTAAGGCATTAAGGTTGGCCACTGGGGCCCTTAAATTATGAGAGGTTATATGGGTGAAATCTGCAAGCTGCTTGTTTTGTGCGGACAGTGTTTGAGCTACGAGTTCTAAATTATTTTTTGCGTCATTAATTTTTTGTTCGGCTAATTTCTGTTTAGTAATATCACGTATAGCAGCGGAAACCAACAAACCCTCTTCTGTGTGAAGAGGACTCAAACTTATTTGAATGGGTACTTCTTTCCCATTTTTTTTTAATGCGAACAACTCTCTGCCATCGCCCATTTCTCGTGATATCGGGGAATGGAAAAAACGATTTCGATGGTTGGAATGTTTATGATAAAATCTAGCGGGTATTAAGATTTCTACCGGTTTATCAACTAACTCTTCTGGTGTATATCCAAATAATTTTTCCGATTGTTTATTGATCAACTGTATAACTCCTTTATCATTTACGATAACCATGGCGTCAGGAGCAGATTCTAGAAGCCCTCTGAACTTCCTTTCCTCCATTTTAATTTCAGTAACATCTTGGCAAGTGCCGATCATTTCTATAATCTGGCCTTTTTCGTTTGTAAAAACTTCCCCAAAAAGTTGAATTGTTTTGACCTTGCCCGAGGTTGTTATTATACGATGCGTAAAGCTCTCCCACTTTTTGTCGTTTTCTACGTTCTCAAAATGTTGATCGACAATTTTTATATCCTTAGGATGGACAAACCTATAATACGAGTCAAAATTAAGGTCGGATATGTCTTCGTCAAGCTCTAAAATTTTATAGAAATTTTGTGACCATTTCACCTTATCGGCAACTGTATCCCATTTCCAACTGGCCATCATTGAAATCTGTTCCGCAAAATTCAAAAGCTGATTTTTTTTCAGTAATTCATTCTCAACGTACTTTATTTCAGAAATATCTTTTGAGATTGCAATAAACCCTTCATTCTCATTGTCGCGATTTTTTATACCCGTTATTGTAGAGATGACGTAAACCGGCGAACCATCTTTTTTATAATACGTCCATTCACGAGTGTCGTTTAACTCTATTTTATGAAAATTTACATAATGATCAAAGGTGGCCGGGTCTCTTCCGTTAAGTTCTGCTATGTCATTTCTAAATTTTATTATTTCTTCCTCGCCAATATATAATCTAGGCTTTTCTTTTCCTACCATTTCAGCCGCAGAATACCCCAATAAAGCCTCGGCACCCTGGTTAAAACGTTTAATAACACCCTTCTTATCCGTTGATACGATCATAATCGATTTAGAATCGAATATAGCCTGCAATTCAGAATGGGCCTTATTTAATTGTTGTTCGGCAAATTTTGTTTTATCAATGTCTTGTATTATTCCAAAAAGCCTAGATGGTTTTCCATTCGAGTATTCTGCCCTTCCAATCACCCTAGTCCAACAGACATTACCTTTGGCTGTAATAATTTCTAATTCTAAATTAAAATGAGTGCCGTCAGCCTCAGCATTATCAAACGCATTTAGTAATTTATCCCTACTTTCTCCTTCTTTGAAAAAGTTAAATCCATTATCAAAAACGGGGATAAAGTCTTCTGAAACCTCGTGTATTTCACGAGTTATTTTATTCCAATACACCACTTTTGTTATAAGATTCAACTCCCAAGCCCCTATTCTCGCAATTTCATTTGTTTTTTCAAGTATGTCATCAATTCTGGCTTTTTCCAGCTCTTTTTCCTTTCGACGTGTAATATCGCCAGTATGCATTAAAATTCCGCCAATTTTGTCCTCTGATATAAACCAAGGGCGAACATCCCAATAGATCCATTGTATGGAACCATTTTTACGCTTAAAAGCCGTTTCTTCACAAATATCCGTAGCTCCGTTTAGGCATCTCTTGTGCATAGCTTTCCAATCATCACCTATTTCAGGAAAAATTTCATAGTGCGAACGGCCTATTATTTCAATTCCTTCCAGGCCATAATCTTTTATCCATGATCGAGATGCTGCAATGTAGCGCATGTCATTATCGACCATAGCCATTGCGCTAGAAGCCTGGTCAATGAACATTTTCTGATACTCTTTCTGTGACTTCGAATCGTTTTTAGCTACACCCAATGATTCTAATTTTATAGAAATTTTATTTAAGGTAATGAAAATTAGTGATGTAGAATAGAATAGTTGGCTTGAGTAGCTGTTTTTACCTAATAAAAAAAATCTTACAACATTTAAACGAATTATCGTAATAATAAACTGTTTTTTTTATATAACCCAACTCGCCCTTTTTTTACCATACCCGCATGGGACTCATAAAATAGTCTTGACATTGTATGGGGTAGTAGATCGAATAGACGTATTTACGAACATGGGGCTTTTGGGTTTTCTTAAGCCTACGGTAATCGATTCCGTCAAATCTGCACACCGGTAAATACATTGCCCTGATCAAATATTATCGTGGGTGCCGAATATCATCATAGGCTGTTCCGTAATTATTATTAAATTCCCGCAGGAATTTCGAAATGATTTTATGCAAATGGACTTCACGCAAAGCGTAAAAAATGAATATAGCTACATTTGAGGCGAATTGCACCCAACCTACTTGCGGACATAAATTTGACGCCCCGTTATTATCGGATTTCAGCTATGGGGAATATATTTATAGTTCAAACGACGGTATGGAAATTAAATATTTTTGTGGTTTAAAAAGTGAAGCCTGGAAGCTTATTGGAGAAATAATATCCGAAGCGGATGAAAAAGATAAAACACTAAAAATTGGTCCTACTATTCAAAGGTTAATCGGACTTGTTGCAGACAGGAAAAATCCTGATTCCTATTTCACTCAAGACATCTATTGTCCAAAATGTCGCTCAAAAGTTTTCACTATCGATTCTGATAAAAAAAACAGGAATTAACGATTACCTAACTTTGACATTTGAAAATTTCATGAATTTACCTGAGCTTAAACGAAAATATTTAATAGAGAGCTTGATAATGGAACAATAAATTCAAAGAACCTCGGGTTAATAAAACCTACAAACAAAAGCTTTCGCTATGGGAATATTAGATAACCTCTTTGGAGGAAAGAAACAGAAAGGGAAACCTGAAATTGATTCTTCCACATTCAAAGTAATTGAAAAAACCGATTACAACAGTTTTAAGGAAGCTGTTGAACAAAATGCTGGACTTTCCTTTGAAAAACAAATGATTTTCGGGGATGTAATCGGTTCAAAAGCTTGGGAGCTTGATATGGGAGAGGGAAAAATCATATTCGATTCCTTAGAGTTTCCTATTCAAATAATAGGCTCACTATCTTTTAATGACAACTCTTGGATGTGGGCCTGGGCGAATACGCAAAGTGGAATGCCTGAAAACCTGTTAATTCAATCCAACCAACTGAAAGCCATAGGGGAAGAGAAGCATATTGAAGAATTGACCGATCCTCATTTTAATGTGGAGGAAGGTTTTGAACACAAAATAGGAATGATGGTTTGTGGCTTGTTTGGCTCTAAAAGCTATTACTGTGCCAATTACGGGCAAGGAACCCTCGTTGTAACCATAGATGACGATAAAATACCCGGCATTGACAAAAACCACTTTGAAAAAATAATGACTTGTTTCCCACAATTAATAAGTGGAGTAGAATTAAACCATAAAAATGCTTTCATGAATTATCTGATCGACCGAGACTTTCAATTGGTTATTTCAGAAGATAAGGTTGAAGGATTGAGAAATGGTAAAGTCGTTGTAGCGGAATTTGACGAATTGCACCGGCTGAAGTCCTTGAAAGGGAAAATATAAAATAATTAGGAACAACAGGTATCAGATACACCTTCCTTTGGTCTGTCCCTCGATATCATCATAGGTCTACATACATTGAAAAAACATATACTGAGCATATACCCGCTGATTTTTGCGGTCCTGTTTCTGATTTCTTGCAATGCGGAAAAGAAAGAAATACCAACTACCGAAAAAGATTGGGATCAAGTCATACACTTAAGCGATCTATACTCCGAAGAACAAATTGACCAATATTTTACAGAGGTCAAATCCGATTTTAAAAAGTTTGTTGAAGATGATGGAATAATTACTTACGAGTTACAACAAGAACAAATAGCAAATAAAAGTGTCTTAGGATTATATAATAAAACCACAGCCTTTCCTCTAGATGTAGAAGAAAATCTATTTATGGGTTTTGTAATGGACCAAACCGTAGAATTATTAGATTCTAAGGAATTAGATTACACTAAAGTCGAAAACATTACCATAAATTCAACAAATTATGTGACGTATGAAGTTTTTTCGGATAATCGCAAATTTGGTTACTTTATATTATTTCACAAAAAGAATAAAATGTTCTCCGTAAATCTATTTGCCCTTCCTTTTATAGAACCTGATTTTGAACGGTTGAATAAAAAAATAGATGATATGGAGAAAAGTATAAACCGATAAGCGCCCTTTGTTAACGCTTAGCTATTGCACGACTTACGTGAGCATCCCATGTATGGGAGCATATGTAAATGGCCTCAATAAATTACCCCACTTCGGCAGGCTCAGTGCAAGGCTTTGAAGGGGCAAGCGCAGGCCGAAAAAAAGGAAAAGAATTTCACCATGTGCGTGGCGGAGAGCAAGAGGAGGTTTGTCACCCATCGTTAAGAGCTCATCCCTTGGCACCATTAATAACAGAAATGTGGATATAAAAAAAGTAGTTCAAAATGTATACGACAAAGTAAAGGGTATTGATGATAAGGGAAATTTAGCATCGTATATCCCTGAATTAGGAAATGTAAATCCCGATTTTTTCGGGGTGCATATTTCAACCATAGACCATTTAAATTTTGGGGTAGGAAATAGTTCCGATAAATTTTCTATACAAAGTATCGTCAAGGTGCTTTCGTTAATTATGGCATATCGTCTATTGGGCGAAGAACTATGGAATAGGGTAAAGGTGGAGCCCTCCGGAACCGCTTTTAATTCCCTTATCCAACTTGAAGTCGAAAATGGAATCCCTAGAAACCCATTTATCAACGCTGGAGCTCTTGTCATTGCAGACATACTCATAAGTAATTTAAGATATCCCAAGGAAGATTTTTTGAACTTTGTAAAAAAACTTTCAAACAGTAAGGAGATTCGTTATTCCGAAAGAATAGCGACTTCCGAAAAAAATGTAGGCTACCGCAATGCCGCCTTATGTAATTTAATAAAGTCGTTCGGGAACATTGAAAACAATCCCTCAGAAGTTCTTGACTTCTATTTTAACCTTTGTTCACTCGAAATGAGTTGCGAAGACCTTTCGAATCTATTCTTGTTTTTAGCCAATGACGGCTTTACTTTAGGCGATAAGCAACAAATACTTACAAGAAGCCAAACCAAAAGGATAAATGCCCTAATGCAAACCTGCGGCTTCTATGATGAATCTGGGGAATTTGCTTTCAAGGTAGGACTTCCGGGCAAAAGCGGTGTTGGTGGAGGAATTGTAGCGGTGCACCCAAAACAATATGCCATAGCCGTTTGGAGTCCCAAATTAAACGAAAAGGGAAATTCATATAAAGGAGTGAGATTCCTTGAAGAGTTTACAACAGAAACCGAATTATCAATATTTTAAGAGACCGAAGCCATACCAAGAGGTAAAACCAAGGGTAGGTAAGCAACCTTGATTTCCTATAATAAAACGGCATATACCCCTTTCGATACGTGTACAAGTAAGGCCTCCTCAAACATTTATGGGACCGGAAAAAGGAAAAAATTACAAGCGTTGATTTTCAACCCTCTCTAGCTCGAGCAGTATGCTTGTGCTATCAATTCCTACCCGCAGGGCTGGGGATGTTCTCCCGGAACCAAGCCATCAATGGTCCTATCCGATTATTGGCCAATGGAGACAAAAAACGCGTCGGCAAAGAATGAAGAAGCGAATCAAACCCCATAAAAATTTGCTTATCCATATACCGTAGAGTATATTAGCAATATGATACGATCGGAAAAAACCAGGCAATTAATCATTGAGAAAACCGCTTCAATATTCAATAAAAAGGGATATACAGGAACGTATTTGTCCGATTTAACCAAGGCTACCGGGTTAACAAAGGGCAGTATTTACGGTAATTTTAAAGATAAAAACGAGGTTGCACTAGAGGCTTTTCGGTACAATTATAAATTTCAGACGAGACAAATACTAGATAAAATTGAAAAAGAAAACAAGGCGATAGATAAATTAATCGCTTTCTTGAACCATTACAAAACATCCTTTAAACCCATTTTTAAAAACGGTGGCTGTGCCATATTGAATACGGCTGTAGATTCAGATGATGGAAATGATCTATTGAATAAGGAAGTCGTAAAAACCATTCACAATTGGCACCACAAGGTCACTTCAATTTTAGAAGACGGGGTCAATAGTAAGGAACTTAAAGAAATAGACGTCAACCAATTTTCCTACCGAATGATTTCTATGATCGAGGGTAGCATCTTACTGGCCAAAACACTGAACAAACCAGAAATTTTATTAAACAATATAGCCTATCTAGAAACAGAAATTCTTCAATTAAAACAAGAGTAAAAAAAATTTAACCCACTATATACCTTACGGTATATGAAAAAAAAGACAATTATGAAAAGAGTAGTAGTAACAGGATTGGGAGCAATTACGCCGATTGGCAAAAACGTAAAGGAGTATTGGGATAATTTATTGAAAGGGGTTTCAGGGGCGAACAAGATAACGCGTTTTGATGCGAACAAATTCAAAACCCAATTTGCTTGTGAAATAAAGAATTATGATGCTTTGGACTATTTTGACCGCAAGGAAGCAAGAAAACTCGATAGGTTTAGTCAATACGGACTAATCGCGTCAGAAGAGGCTATCAAAGATGCTGAACTGGAATTTTCAAAATTGGACACGAATAGAATTGGTGTGATATTCTCAAGTGGAATCGGTGGCTTTGAAACTTTTGAAAAGGAAATAATCGATTATACCAATAACCATTTCAACCCTCGTTTTAATCCTTTTTTTATAACCAAAATAATTTCCAATGGTTTATCGGGAACCATTTCAATCAATAACGGATTAAGAGGTGTAAACTATTGTCCGGTAACGGCTTGTGCTTCGTCAACACAGAGTGTAATCCAAGCTTTTAACTATATCCGTTTAGGAAAGGCGGATATCATTATCGCAGGTGGCTCGGAAGCTCCAATTACAGAAGCTTCAATTGGGGGGTTCAATGCAATGAAGGCCATGTCTACGAACAATGAAGACTATAGTTCCGCCTCAAAACCATTTGATAAAAAGAGAGATGGCTTTGTTGTTGGTGAAGGAGCTGGAGCCTTAATCATAGAGAGCTTGGATTCCGCGATAAGGAGAAATGCCAAAATTTACGCCGAAGTTGTCGGAGGCGGGGAAAGTTCAGATGCTTATCATATTACCGGCACCCACCCTGAAGGACTTGGAGGGTATTTAGCCATGCAAAACGGAATAAGCGAAGCGAATATTACGCCCAAAGAAATTGATTATATAAATGCGCACGCCACATCTACCGGCTTAGGAGACTTGTCTGAAATTAAAGCGATCGAAAAGCTATTTGATTCGAATCTAGATAAAATCCAAATTAGTGCGACTAAATCCATGACAGGACATTTATTAGGGGGAACAGGTGCCATAGAAGCGATATCAACTTGTTTATCGGTAAAAACAGCTATGATTCCCCCAACGATAAACACCACCGAAGTAGATGAAAAAATATCAAAAAAACTGAATTTATCCCTCGGTAAAAAGACCTCTAAAGATATTAATTACGCCCTGAGCAACAGTTTTGGATTTGGAGGACATTGTGCCGCCCTTATACTAAAAAAATATGTTGGCTAACCATACATAAAAATGCCCCCCACTTCGGCAGGCTCAGTGCAAGGCACTAAAGGGCGCCCCTAGGGTGGGGGATGCTTCCTAGGCCAATACACCGAACTCCAATATAGGTAATTTCCCATCTTAGTCCTTGTAGGCAGTGTCGCATCGACACCCATCTATTGGTTGGTCACACGGTATATAAAGTCATAGTTCCCTAACGGATGCCTGGCCTTATATGTCCCTCAATAACAAAGCAAACCAACCTATATCCGCTTTGTCTTATTTAGTCCTTATTGGTGCAATAATCCTTTCTACAAATTCGTTCTTTGGGATTATAAGCAATAACCTGACGAAACCATAAAAAGAATACCTAAAATATTAAAAACGTGTTACCCCAATCCCTTATAAAAACCTGGTAAACCCCATACTGTCCCTTGAAAGGACTTGTCCGAAGAGTAGGGGATATCTTCCCTAGATCCACGCATCATCTAAACATCAGGGATTTATTATGTTAATCGCTATAAGGGGAAACGATATCAACCCCAATGGTATGTAACAGTTGGCCATCATTAAAAAAACGCAATGAATATAGATAACAGATCATCTCAATTTTGGAATTGGTTCAATAGCAACAAAGCGAAATACGAGTATACTTTGGCCAATTTGAATTCACTACATCAAGGCGAAATTGATGAAGCAATGAATGTTTTTGAAGAAAAATTGCACGTATACAATGAAAACATTTGGTTTAGAATGGGGGGAGAAAAACCATATGAACTATTAATAACGGCTGAAGGGAATGTAGAACAATTTGATGCTGTAATCGACCTGGTAAATAGCGCCCATACGATAGAAAACTGGAAAATCATACCCTTTATACAAGCTCGGGATATTTCTAAGTTTAACTACAGGCTTGACGATTTTGAACTTACCGAAAAAGATGTCTTTTTTACCTATACAGAAAATCTAAGTGGTGAAAATGGCTATTATTTGGAAACCATGTTCTACGTAACCGATGACAAATTTATCAATGATGATTCTTTTAAATCTTCTATCATTAGAATTGCAGAGACGGCACTTGGCGAATACGATTTTGCCAAAATCATTGGTTTTATAGATGTTGAAAAAGTCTCCAATACATACTCCGAACACAAAAGCGAAATGCTACCCATATATAAGTTAAAAGACATTTCAGAAAGTATTAAAAATAAACTACGGGAATAACAAGCATAGCTAGCAAAGGTAAATCAAGTCTTCAGCTGGAGCGAGCGTCCCGCACCCATTTCGAAGGAGGGGCAAGGTGGAAGATACGCCCGCCATGGTACGCACCCCACTTATCACATCAATCGGATTCGAGGGTTAGTTTTACGTAAGTTCCTTTTTTCCAGTTGAAAAACCTAGGGTATAGCGATGGTGATTTCCGAAAAAAAATATAATTTACGATAGAAACGCCCTTTGTTATGATTAGAAGAACATCAGGAAAGTTTGCGCAAAACTACGAAGCAAAAAAGTACGCCCGACCAAAGTCCGCCACCGACAAACCCGATAAGGCAGCCGACCCTTCGGCCGAGTTTAGGCTTCTGCAGGCTTCCTACCTGAACGAGCTTGTAGAAGCTGCCGAATACAAGGTAGTTACAAAAAAGAAGAAGAAATTGTTTTGGACGGTTAAAGAAGAAGTTGTTGTCGATAATTATAAAGACTTCTTAAAATCGAAAACAAGCTTGGTCGGCGCATTGAACGATCGAGCCTTTTTAATGTTCGATGACCTTCAAAATTTTCTAAAGCAAAAAGGAATACACATAACGAATAGTTTGACCGAAGAGGCCCGGCAAAAATTTAGGACACGGGACGAACATCCTATTTTGATCAATTACCAAACCGCCAAGAAGCTCGCAGAGCAATTAAAACACCTGAATATAACGGACGAAGACCTGCGCAAGGCCGATACCGACAACTTGCATCAATTAAATGAAAGCCTTTTCGAAAAGCAGCGTTCGGAAGTAAAGATGTTTGAACAGGCAGTCAACGAAATCGAGAAAGACGCCATCTTATTGGTTAGGATTAGGGATTAATGTGCCCCTCTTCCCAACTAACACGAATGTACCATTTAAAAAACCGTCCAAAACACCCCCCTCCTGGAGGAGCCCGTAAGGCGGGGGATGCTACCCTTAACGTTTGTACTTCCTAAAATGCTTCTATTATGGAGTCAGAGACACGGTATTCCTTCCCATCTATATAATAATTGCCCTCACTGAAACGTTGGCTATAATCCAATCATTTATAAAAACCGTACATGAAAGCCATTGCCCAGGCCTTTTGCGCCTTATTGATCTTGACCGCTTGTTCCGAAGATGCCATTGAAGATCCCCTTCCCACCTTACCCTCTGCTGAAAACGAACTTCAAGGCCCCATTGCAAAACCCTTGGGCGGCTATGGGAGCGATGGTACCTATACGGTGGCAAAGACCACATTTGAAAGTCCTATCTACGAAGGGAAAAATGTAGAAATATTCTATCCCCAAGAAGCCACTGAAGCTTTACCCACCATCTTCTATTCGCATCCTTACGGAGGTGAGGAAAGTGAATATAACATCGGACTGTATGAGTTTATAGCCAAAAAGGGATATGCCGTGGTCTTCGCGCCCTATCCCACGACCGGGGTATCGGTCGACGAACGCTACGAGACCTTATGGGAAAGTTTTAAAAAGGCCGCAACCGATTATCCCGATATTATCGATACGGAAAAAGTCGGTTTTATGGGACACTCCTTCGGCGGCGGGGCATCATTTAGCCTGGCCTACAAAGGTTTTGTAGAAGAGGGCTGGGGCGAAAACGGCAGGTTTATTTTTGCCATGGCCCAATGGTTTTCCTACCAACTCTCCGATACCCAGTTAGACCATTTTCCATCGAACACAAAACTTATCACACAGGTCTATGACGATGATGTAACCAACGACCATAGAATGGCCATTGATATTTTTAAGAACATCAACATAGCCGATGCGGAAAAGGACTTTATCTTGATCAAAAGCAGTGTTTTGAACGACTATACCTATTCGGCCGAACACAATCTGCCCAATACGAAGTCGGCCTACGATGCCTATGATTATTATGGGATTTACAGACTCTTAGATGCCATGATCGATTATAGCTTTAACGGAAACCTTGAAGGAAAGAAGGTCGCCTTGGGCAACGGCTCCCTAGAGCAAATAAGCATGCCCAGTTACGATGGGCAGGCACTGGAACCCTTGGTCGTAACCGATGATCCCACACCAAATTACCCACAGTCAAAATACTTGTTTAAATGCGCCTCATTGAAAAACCCAAGGAGCGCCCATTGTGAATAAGGGTGGGGCAGGACCTGAGTGGGACCGATCGTGTCCAACACGTTCTATTTATTTTAAGATATAGATAAAGGCCCCATTCCGGGGCTTTTTACTCGAATAACCTCCCCTTCATTATACTCCGGGTTTTAAATTGAAAATGGCTAGGATCCCACAATTTATTTAACTTGTGCCCATAACCCTACGAAGAAAACCGACGGAATACCTAAGACGTTTAATCGCGTGGGCGCATATACCAAAAGCCAAGATAGATGAAAACCTGCCTAAGCAAAATCCTACTATTCATTAGCCTATTCCTTTCCCTAGGCACATATGGCCAAGACCCCATTTTTACGGAATACAAGGTCAAGGAATTTTCGTTTCAAGGACATGAGGCCAAAATAGTCTTTCCCAACACAGGAAACGCCAACCGTTATTGGATTTGGAGAGCAAGATTCTGGGGCCATGAACCGCAAGTCGACAAAGCCCTTTTGGAAAAAGGTTTTCACGTGGTATATGTTGATGTGTCCGATCTATTTGGGAGCAAGACGGCCGTGGACCTGTGGAACGACTTCTATACGTTTTGCACTTCGGAATACGGACTCCATAAAAAAGTGGTTTTAGAGGGAATGAGCCGAGGGGGACTGATCGTCTATAATTGGGCCTCACAAAACACCGACAAGGTATTCGCCATTTATGCCGACGCCCCGGTCTGCGATATTAAAAGCTGGCCAGGAGGCATGTTTAGCGGAGAGGGGAGTCCCCAAGCCTGGAAACGCTGCCTGGAAGCCTATGGCCTAGATGCCGATTCGGTCAAAGACTTTGATGATATCCCCATAAACAATAGTGTAAAAGTGGCCAAAGCCGGTATTCCGGTAATGCATGTATATGGAGATGCCGATGTAGTAGTACCTTACGGGGAAAATACGGCCCTACTTGCCAAGAACTTCAAGGAAGCAGGAGGCCACATTGAACTCATCGGAAAAAAAGGGGTTGGCCATCATCCCCATTCCTTAAAAGATCCTTCTCCTATCGTTGATTTTATATTACAAAGTGTAACTTACAAAGAATAGCCCAAACCGGGTATCCGCGCCGAAACGAAAGGCCAAGAATCCCCCCTTCATGGGACATTCCGGTTTTAAAACGGAACCACTGGAAAAATTGGGGGCGGCCGATTAAACTTTACCCTAAAAATACCGTCCAATAGGGGAGGACGCATCGGTCCTTTTAGGGCTTTTGAAGGAAGTCCGCAGCTAGTCGGCAGGAGTAAATCACCCAAAAAAAGCCTTAACAAACTATAATAAAGCGATTTACCCCTGCATATTTAATTTAGAAAAATAACAAAAATGGGAATAGTAGAGACCCTCATCAAAAAGATACTGGAGAAAGGAAGGATCGTAGAAAAATTGAAGCTCTCCGAATCGGTTTATAAAATCCGAATAACAAGCAAGCACATTAAAGACGTTGATTTTACCCCCGGATATTTTATACGACTAGGGGTCGGTATCGGCCAAGAGGAAATTGCCTTAAAGGATAAGGTAAGAAGCTATAGCGTTTGGGCCATTGACAGGGAAAACGAGACCATAGATCTGGCCATTGCCACCCACAGCAGGGGAATAGGGGCAGTGTGGGCCGAAACTTGCCAAACGGATACCGAGGTACACTTCAAGTGGAAAAAGGGAAATTTTCTTTTAGACGATAGTGCCGACAGTTACTTGATGATCGGCGATCTATCGGCTTTATCGCATCTCTATGTGATAAAACGACATTTGCCAGAGGAAAAGCAGGTGGAAAGCATTATTTATAATCACGACCTAAGCGAAATGTTTCCCGATATTGATGGAAGCACGCCCTTTCGTTTTTTCGAAATGCCCGAAAATCCCGCAGAAGAGGTCTTGACCGAACTAAGACCCTTACTAAAAAAAATGCAGGGCAGAAAGATGGTCTATATTGCGGGCGACAGTAGGTTGTGCGTTGCCTTGAACAAATACTTTAGAAAGGAATTGAATTGGGATACGAAGCAAATCAAGACCAAGCCTTTTTGGAACCCTGATAAAAAAGGATTGGAGTAAAGACGTCCGAAGGGTGATTTTATGTGTCGCTTTTTAGGTTCGGGTTTCACATTTACCATTTATCCCTATACTTTAACCTTTACTTGAATGGATTTTAAACACATATTTGCGAGTTTCACCCCCATCATATGAAATATATTTTAAAGGCCTAAAGCAATGAACGAGACTTCCAAAACCAAGAAAACGTCCAAGGTAAGAGTATATGTGGATTTGTTCTTTTTTACCCTTATGGTCTTAGTGCTCATTCCTCAAACTACAGGGATTCCTCTTCATGAATGGGCCAGTTTTATCATTATCCTCCCTTTTTTTTTACACCTCATTATTAATTGGAATTGGATCGCTACGAATTCGAAAAAATTCTTTCAAAGGGGATCCAACAAAACCCGATTCGATTATGTCCTAAACTGGACCCTCTATTTTTTTATGATTGTCATAACGGTTTCCGGTATCGTTATTTCAGAGGCCGCTTTGCCCGTTTTTGGAATCCATTTTGAACCCGACCCGTTTTGGACAAAAATCCATAACCTTAGCGCCACCCTCTTTATGCCTGTCTTTGGTATTCATATCGCCTTGCATTGGCGATGGATCCTCGGTGCTTTCAGCAAATTTAAATTTAAGTCCGATTTACACCATTTGACCGAAGTGGGCACCATCATATCAAAACGTATGCTCCAGCTACTACTGTTGATTTGTTTAAGTATTGTTCTGTCTTTAACAGTGTATTTATTTGAATTCAGCGAATGGGCCGAAGGTTTTAGAACAAGTGCGGAAAGCAACTCGGGACAAGAGCCCGGAGGACCGGGCATGGGTTGGATGAGATATGTTTTACCCTTGGTCAAGGTTACCGTACTTACTGGTGTTCCGGCACTTATTGCGGGGGGCATCATACGACTCAAAAGGAAACTTCGAGGGAAGGAAATCCATTCTTAAAATTTAAGCACAATCTTTACAAACCCCAATAAGTACACAATTCACACTTTCCACTTCATAGCCCTTAGCTATGGTGAAATTTACGGGAAGGGGCAAGCATTCTATGGTCTCGCAATTTTTGCAGCGAAAATGAAAATGGTGCAAGGGTTTTTCGTTCTCGTCGCACTTTAAACACAGGGCGAAATATTGCTTCCCGTCGTCGGCTACTACTCTATGTAAAACCCCGTCCTCACAAAAGCGGTTCAGCACCCTGTAAATTGTAGCTCTGTCAATGGCGACATCTATTTTCTTCGCAATGGCATCAGGACTCATGGCCTTGGTACTGGAACTCAAAACGGAAAGTACCGCCTCCTTTGTGGGCGTATTTCTTCTTTTCATAGTATAAAATTACATATAAATAAATTAATGCGATGTTGTTGCAATTATATAAAAAACGCATATATTCGTCAAAAGTTTAATGCGACTATTTTGCATTTACAAATAAAATCCATCTTGCAATGAACAGTACCGCACATTTTGAAATAATAGTTGTCGGAGGAAGTTACGCCGGTCTTTCCGCGGCAATGGCCTTAGGTCGTTCCTTACGAAGCGTATTGCTCATCGATAGTGGCTTGCCCTGTAATCGGTACACCCCACACGCCCATAATTTTATTACCCATGACGGGGTAAAACCAAGTAACATATCAGAACAAGCCAAATCCCAGGTATTAAATTACCCCTCCGTTACGTTTATTGATGATGTTGCCATACAGGGAGTTAAAAGCGACCCAGGTTTTCGGATCTTCACGAAGAAAGGAAAGGAGTTTACCGCAAAAAAATTGATTTTTGCCACAGGAATCAAGGATACAATGCCCGATATATATAATTTTTCCTCTTGCTGGGGAATATCTGTTGTGCATTGCCCGTACTGCCATGGATATGAAATCCGTCATAAAAAAACAGCGATAATAAGCAATGGGGAACAAGCGATGCACTTGGCATCACTCGTTCTTAATCTCACGAAAGACCTTGTTATCTTAACCTCGGGAAAAGCAAATTTCAATACCGATCAAATCTTGAAGCTTACCAAAAACAACATAACGCTAATTGAAAAGGAGGTCGCTGGAATCGAACATGAAAATGGCTATATTAAAAATGTTGTATTTAAGGACAATAGCAAAGAAGATTTTCATGCCGCATATGCAAGCCTTCCGTTCACACAGAGCTCCGATATACCTGATTTATTAGGTTGCCAACTGAATGAACAGGGGCTTATAAAAGTCGATGGCATGCAAAAAACTACTGTTGATGGGGTATTTGCTTGCGGTGACAACAGTCTAAGGGCCCGTTCCATAGCCAATGCGGTCTCTACGGGAAATATGGCCGGGGCCATGGCAAATATGGAGCTCGCCCAGGAAGAATTTTAAGATCATTGTAAAGAATAAGGTTATGGTTGAAGTTTTGATTACCAATATTGAAAAAATTTCAAAAGCAAAGAGAATGGTTAAACTGCTTGAAAAGGAATTCGACCAGTTAAAAATTGATTATGACATGAATGAAACGAAATTAGCCTATCCTTGCGGTCATACGATATTGCGCATCGAAGGGCGACATATTTACACAAAAGAAATAATCTCAACAATTGAGAGAGAAGGTATTCTTTGCGAACTTATCAAGGATGAAATTTGTAGATAAAAAGGGAAAGTATGTCTGAGTTTTGGGAAGATAGTTTTTTAGACAAACAAGAAATGTGGGGGTTTAAACCGGCTAAGTCCGCTTTGTTGGCCCTAGATTTTTTTGATGGGCCATCGGTTAAAAATATACTCATCCCAGGTATCGGTTATGGTCGGAATGCGCAAATATTCAGATCAAAAGGTATACAGGTCACTGGCATAGAAATATCCAAAACCGCTATTGAATTGGCCCGAAAGCACTTCGGCGAAGCAATGGTTATACATCACGGTTCCGTAACCGACATGCCTTTTGACGACAAAAAATACGACGGAATCTTTTGTCATGCCCTAATCCACCTATTAAATCCAAGCCAAAGGGCTAAGCTTATAAGGGACTGTTATGACCAACTAGCCGATAAGGGCCATATGGTGTTTACGGCCATAACAAAGACCGCTCCCAATTTTGGAAAAGGAAAATTGCTGGGCAAGGATTGTTATGAGTTTCACCAGGGTGTGCCCATATTCTTTTACGACACCGAAGCAGTGAAAGCCGAGTTCGATAAAGTTGGACTCTGTGAAATTATAGAGGTAGACGAAAACCAACCCATGTTTTTGATACGGTGTAAGAAGGCCTGATCATCCGATTCCATAGATTTTAGATCGATATAAAGCTTGGCCATCTTCAGGGTCAAGCTTTTATTTTGTTTATTTCCATAATTGCCCCTTAATTTTTTTCTATTTACGTAACCAGTTACGAAAAATGATTTACATTTGCGTAACCAGTTACATATAAATTTATGAATGACTTTTTGACGGAGATAGAGTATGCAGGATTAATGAGTAGAATAAAGCGATTGAGCGATGAAGTGCTCTATAGCACAAGAGATTATTACAAGACGGTGGGCCTTGATATCGAGCCCAACTGGCATTTAATATTCTTATTGTTGGAGAAGCACAAGTGCATGACGATTACCGAAATAGCGCAGGAGCTGCGAATGTCACACCCTGCCTGTGTAAAGATCATTAAGAAAATGAAAAAAAAAGGATACATAAATACAAGTACCGACGATAATGACTCACGAAAACAATTGCTTGAGCTATCGGAAAAATCAAAGGAGCAACTACCGGTTTTTCGTGAACATTGGAATGCAGGGGCAAAGACCACGGAAGATTTGATCAAAAATAGTCCGCATTTTGTTGAAGAATTAAAAGAAATGGAAATATTAGTAAGTGAAAAAAATTATAAAGAAAGAACCTTAAGCCACCTTAATTTGAAATGAACCTGATTACAGAATTGTTTGGATATATTGCTATTGCAACTGGTTTTTTTGCAATAACAAAAAAGGAAATGGGGCCATTCAGGGTATGGCACCTAATCTCCAGTTTTTTCTATATCATTTATGGCGTGTTTTTAGAATCGATTCCTTTGGTCATCGCCGGCCTAGTTTTCTGTGTGATCCACGTATACCATTTGAAAAAGATCAAGCGCAACCAAGTCAATAAGCCTCATAAATTATAACCGATTTATGCGAACACCAGTCAATATTTCGTTAATTCAAGACGACTCTTAATCTAAGGGTCATATATTCTAAAACAAAAAGAACTCACCCATACCGGTGGACTCTTTGTGAATTGGAGGAAGTTCGATCATTTAAACGGTCATGTCTTTTAGACCCCTAACCCAATTACCTTCTGGCGAAGCGTGGATTGACAATAGGTAGGTCAATTGCATACATGCCCACCTGATTTGCACCTGATAATCAGGACCATATCGATAAGTCGGACGCCGGTATCTTTTTCGGTCCAACGATTTAAAACCTTTCAATAGCCTTATATTTATCTAAAAAAAATGAACTTTACATTTTTTTATGGAAGACCAGCTTAGAAAGCACATTGAAAAAGTAGTTTCAATATCGGATAAGGAGTTTGCTCATGTGTTGTCTCATTTCTCAAAAGCAAGCTATAAAAAAAACGATTTTCTTATCCAAAGGGGAGAAGAGGTCAACCATTGCTATTATGTTGTTTCGGGCCTCATGAAATTGGTTTATGATGATGTGGATGGAAAGGAACACATCGCATCATTTGCGATGAAGAATTGGTGGGAAAGCGACTTTACCGCCTATTTTACCCGAAGTAAGGCCAAACTGGCACTTCAATGTATTGAAGATACTCAGGTGTTTTGTATTACTCTGGGCAACTACTACAAACTTGCAGCAGAGCTTCCTAAAATGGGACATTTCTTTTTAGAGAAATCCAATGCCGGCCATATCGCTTCACAACGAAGGATTTTATCCTTTCTAACTTCAAGTGCCAAAGAAAGATATGGGCAGCTCTTAAAGGAACATCCCACTTTGTTTCAACGGCTCCCCAAAACCCTTTTAGCTTCCTACTTGGGCGTATCTCGGGAAACGCTAAGTAGAATGTCTTCTTGATTATTTTCTGATTTTTCATAATTGTGATGTTTATCACACCGTAAGCGATGCTAAAGTTCCAACCTTTGTAAGGCACATTCAAATCGAAGCCGTGACTTATAAAAAAAAGAATCTTAACCATCGCGCTATCGACTATCATGTCAGTAGCTGCACAACATCAAAAACAAATGGAGAAAAAAATTATCAACCCATGGCAATGGCAAAACGAAAGGAGTTATGTACAAGCGGTTGAAGTAATCAACCCAAAAGCTACGCTTTATATATCTGGTCAAACCGCAATTGATGCCCATGGAAAATCCAGCACGGAGGGTATGAAAACACAATTAATAAAGACGATTCAAAATCTGGAAAAAATTATAGAAGAGGCCGGGTTTGAATGTAATAATATCGTTAGATTAAATGTCTACACTACATCTACCGATGATTTTTTTAGCTGTTTTGATATATTTCAAAATTGGATTTCAGGGCATAACATACAACAAGCAAGTACCGTATTGGAAGTTAAAAGCCTTTTTGAAACCTTGAAAGTCGAATTGGAAGCCACCGTCATCAGATAAGATGGCCATGGTTCAAGGGAAATATTAAAGATAAAAAAAAGGCCTACCGGTACACCCGGTAAGCCTTTTGCAAAAAGGGGGAACTACAATTAGTTCAAACTGGCCAATAGTTTTTCGGCCACCAATTCCGATGAGGCAGGGTTTTGCCCTGTAATCAGGTTTCCGTCTTGCAAAGCATAGGCGGCCCAATCTTCCCCTCTAGAATATATTCCTCCATTGGACTTTAAGGCGTCTTCGACCAAAAATGGCACTACATTGGTCAATTGTACGGCTTCTTCTTCGGTATTGGAAAATCCTGTTACCTTTTTGCCCTTTACCAAGAAGTTTCCATCTCTACCCTTTACCTCTTTTAAGGCGGCAGGGGCGTGACATACGAAGGCTATAGGCTTGTTCTGCGCGTTGAACTTCTCGATCAAGGCCTTGGAATTTGCATCGGTAGCCAAATCCCATAGGGGACCGTGACCTCCAGGATAGAAAACCGCATCGAAGTCATCGGCCTTCATATCGGCCAATACTTTTGTGTTTTTGATTTTTTCCTGGGCTACCGGATCATTGTTGAAACGTTCGGTATCCTTGGTGCTGGCATCGGGCGTATCACTGCTCGGGTCAATTGGGGCGGCACCGCCCTTAGGGGTTGCCAGGGTAATATCGGCCCCTTTGTCAAGCAAGGTGTAATACGGATTTGCGAATTCCTCTACCCAAAATCCTGTTTTTTTTCCTGTGTCTCCCAACTTGTCATGGGAGGTTAAAACGAATAATATTTTCATCTTTTAATTTTTGAGGTTAATATGCCATTTTTACGATCTTCTCGGCATCTTGAGGAGTTAAGGCCTGACGTTCGCCAAGACCTTTCCATCCGCGATCGGTAAAACGTTGTGCTATTTTTTCGGCCGTACCTTCGTAATCGGAAGTATAGTCCGATAGTTTGGTGTCAATACCCAAGCCCTTAAAGAAGGCTTCGGTTTTTTCTATGGCCGCATAGGCCTTATCATCAATACTACCTTCGGTGATGTTCCAAACACGCTCGCCATATTGGGCCAATTTTTCTTTCTTGGCCTCAAAGTTGTACTTATAATGACTTGGTGCTACGACCGCTAAAGTCCTGGCGTGATCGATCCCGTACATTGCCGTAAGCTCGTGGCCCATCATATGTACCGCCCAGTCACCGGGAACCCCTTGTTGAATGAGTCCGTTAAGGGCCATGGTACAGCTCCACATAAAGTTGGCCGCGGCCTCGTAATCACTCGGGTCTTTGATCACCCTAGGAGCGATCTCGATTAGGGTCTGCAAGATACTTTCCGCGAAACGGTCCTGTAGAAGTCCCCCTGCAGGATAGGTCATATACTGTTCGAGAACATGGGTAAAGGCATCGGTGATACCGTTTACCAATTGTCTTTCTGGAATGGAGGTGATTACCTGTGGATCCAATACCGAAAACTGCGGGAATAGGGCAGGACCTCCAAAGGCCAACTTCTCTTGGGTTTCCTTCCTAGAGATTACCGTTCCCGAGTTCATTTCCGAACCGGTCGCCGGCAAGGTCAACACCGTACCGAAGGGCATTCCTTTTTGAATAGGCTCTCTTTTCCTTACAAAGTCCCATGGTTCTTCACCTTCATAAACTGCTGCCGCGGATAAAAACTTGGTTCCGTCAATAACCGAACCACCACCGACAGCTAGTAGGTAGGTAATATTTTCTTCCTTGATAACCTTTAAGGCATCCATAAGTACGGCGTACTCTGGGTTGGCCGGAATACCTCCGAACTCAACGACATCCGCCTTGGCCAAGGCCGTCTTCACCTGTTCGTAAACCCCGTTCTTTTTGATACTTCCCCCGCCATAGAGCATTAATATTTTGGCATCGGAAGGAATTTCCTCTGTTATTTTATGGATCGTATCCTTCCCAAATATGATTTTGGTAGGATTTTTAAATTCAAAATTATTCATAGCGTTTTTACTTTTGTGATTTGTGATCCTTAGATCTTAACGACCATTTTTCCTTTATTCTTTCCATCGAACAAGTCGATAAATGCTTGGGGAATGTTTTCAAAACCTTCCACTATAGTCTCGCTATAGGTCAGTTTTCCTTCGGCCAACCAAGCGGATAATTGTTTTAGGGCTTCAGGATATTTTTCGTGGTAATTGAAGACGATAAAACCTTGCATTAGGGCACTATTCCTCACCAAAAACGGTTGAACACTGATGCTCTTGGGCAGTTCGGTATTGTTATACACTGAAATGGCCCCACAAATGATCAGTCGCGCAAACTGATTGATGTTGAACAAGACCGCATCTGAAATAGGTCCGCCCACATTGTCAAAGTAAATATCAACTCCCTCGGGTGCCGCTTTTTTAATAGCTGCGGTCATATCATCGGTAGTGTTATAATTGATTCCCTCGTCAAAACCGAATTTCGATTTTAGCAAGTCTACCTTTTCATCACTGCCGGCAATACCGATAACCTTAAGACCGAGTATCTTCCCGATTTGGCCAACAACGCTTCCTACGGCACCTGCAGCCCCTGAGACTACCAAGGTTTCACCCTTCTTGGGTTTTCCTATTTCGGTGAGTCCCAAATAAGCGGTAAGTCCCGTCATCCCCAAAATACCCAAGTATGCACTTAAGGGGGCCTTGGTCTCGTCTACTTTGGTCAAACCTTCACCATTTGAAACCTGCTGGGTTTTCCAGTCCAGCATTCCCGCTAAGTAATCCCCGGGCTTGTAATCGGCATGTTTAGATGCCACAACCTTGGCCACGATTCCCGAATGAATGGGCTTGTTCAATTCAAAAGGAGGGGTGTACGACTTCACATCGTTCATCTTTCCCCTTAAATAGGGGTCTACGGAAACATAAGCGGTTTCCAAAAGCATTTCGCCCTCTTTTATTTCCGAAGGAGCCTCACTTTCAATAAACTCAAAATCGGAGACCGTCGGTCTTCCCTTAGGCCTGTTCTTTAATAGGATTGTTTTCATTTTCTTTTTTTTTAATCGAGTACGGTAACTAGGTCTTCAGTGCTCTTTCTCACTTTTACCAAGTTTACCAACCAATCGTTACTTGTATCCCTATAACCGATGGGCAATAACACACAGCTGCGTAGCCCCTTTGATCTTAGATCGAGGATTTCATCTACCGCATCTGGGTCAAAACCTTCCATCGGGGTAGAATCTACCCCTTCAAAGGCGGCAGCGGCAATCGCCTGTGAAAATGCGATATAGGCTTGGCGTGCGGCGTGTTGAAAATTTACCTCGGGGTCACGCTGTGGGTACATCCCCAACAATTGTTGTCTGTAATTTTCCCATCCTTCGTTCTTAAAGCCCCTAATTTCATTGGTGAGGTCGAACATTTTATTGATGCGCTCTTCGGTATAGTTGTCCCAGGCCGCAAAAACCAATAAATGCGATGAATCGGTGACCACCGACTGGTTCCATGCTACCGCTTTTATCTTTTCCTTTAATTCTTGATTCGTAACCACTATGATTTCAAAAGGTTGCAAACCACTAGAGGTAGGAGCGAGGCGGGCCGCCTCAAGTATACGGTCCACTTTCTCCTGTGGTACGGTCTCTCCATTCATCGCCTTAGCTGCGTATCTCCAGTTTAATTTATCGAGTAATTCCATATATATATTTATTGTTTAATGATGTTCTGTTTATTTTTTAATACTGCTCCAAGCCGATTGATAAGCTTCTTCCAAATGGTCTTCGTTCAATTGAAACGCCCCCCTTTTTTGCATGATCATTAAAAAGGATAAGGGGTTAATGGCATAGGCATATAAAATGTAATCGGATAAAGGTTTGATCCTTCCCTCTTTTCTGCCGCGTTCCCAAAGATCCAATAAGGGTTGTAAATGCTTAATACCTTGCTGACGGCTCGGCTCGTCAATGATGGGAGTATTGTCGCACTGCGCCAAGAACATGGCTTCCTCACATTCCTTAAGTTTAAAATCGGCTATGCGTTTCCAAATGATCTCAAAGCCCTTTTCAACATCCATTTTGGGGTCGTAGGTAGCAAAGGCATATTCCGTAAAGGCCGCCTTTACTTCGATATATACCTTATTGACCAAATCTTGTTTGTTCTCAAAATAGAGGTAAATAGTAGCAGGGGACACATTGGCCATTTTTGCTATTTTCGACATGGGAGCCGCATGGAAACCGCTATTGTTCACCAATTCTATGGTGGCTTCTACCAGCGCCTTTCTTTTAATTTGACTCTTTGTTAATGCTGTCATGGTTCTAAGTTCTGGCACAAAGGTAAGAACAAAAATGAACGTTCATTCTTTTTTAACAAAGGTTTAGTTTTTCCGTGGGAATAGAGTGGTCTCCCTACCGATTACTTTAGTAAATTTGTAGGTAAGCGACTATCCATACATCTGGAAGCCCGCATTCACATTAGACCGAACCGATTTTATTCAGTAAACACTATTTATTATGGATCACAAGGAAGGATCGACCCTAGCCACCGTTTTTGAAAAGTTGAAACAACCCGAGCCTAATTGGCAGCAGCTCTTGGAGGACATTATCAGTGGTTTTGACTGCACTACGGGAACCATCCACTTTTTAGACCAAGACACTTCTTTATTGCAATTACAGGCCCATAAGGGCATTCCTCCCTTTTTGATACCCAAGTTATCTACCATTCCCATCGGAAAAGGTATGGCCGGTATTGCGGCCGAGCGCAAGGAGGCCGTTGAGATGTGTAATTTACAGACCGACAGTTCAGGCGTGGCCCGTCCTGCCGCCAAAGAAACCAAAGTAGAGGGTTCCATTGCGGCCCCTATGTTATTGGACGGGAAGTTATACGGCACCTTGGGTATTGCCAAGCCCGTACCCTATGATTTTACGGAAGAAGAGCGTAACGACCTCCTTAAGATAGGGGAAGAGATGAGCAGGGTTCTCGCCACGCGATAAGTCGCTTGTCGTTTAAATGGAAAAGGTAAGTCCTAATTTCAGATTAGACGAACGATCGCTTTCCGAAGAGGTAGAAAAACTACTAAAGGAATAGTTGTACAAGGCGGAAAGGCTAAGATGGCCCGTTAGGGGCATTTCGGCCTTTAGCTGACTTAGTATACGATGGTTGGCTATATAGCGGTACAAGGGCTGGAAGTATACAGTTCCGGTAAAATCCAAACGCGTCTTCGGAAAGGCATAGGTAGCCGATAGATAACTGCTGTTCCTATGGTTATAGAATTGTTCTTCCGTATCTTTTTGTACCTCTATTTCGTACATATAGGCATTGCCAAAATAGACCTTTGCATTTTCTTCTGAAATTAACTTTAACCGAAGCCCTGCACCGACCAGGTTTCTGTTCCGTATAGATAACAGGGTGTTGTTCTGGTTTTGAACAAAACCTTCGAGCCTAAACAAATCGGTCAGTTTGTGATTGTAGCGTAGATGGAAGAAATAGGAATTCTGAAAATCCTCGTCCTTACTTCGTATGAGGTTGTAGTTTCCGATAAAGAAAAGGATTTTTTTCAAATCCCTTGATTTCAACTGGGTGGTAAGGTTGGATCCTATCTGAAGGATATAGGCCCCATTATTGTCCGTATAATTGAAGAGCAGGTCGCTTTTCAGGGCAAAGCGCACCGAGTCTTTTTGCATGCGTTTGGACTCAATATTCACCAACTGGGCGTTGGAAACACCAATAAAAATGAGGGCGGCACCTATGGTCAATGCTAGTTTCATGCGGCAAGCGATTTTATCAAGCTGCAAAACTATCATATTCCAAGGTGAATTTCGGTACACTTTACCAATTTGTACATAAATGAACCGACCTCTCTCGTTTTTACGGTTAGAAAAGCTTCCCTATTACCCCAAGACCAGCTCCGCACCTAAGATGGAAGCCCCTTGTTTTTCAATCTCATCGAGCAAGTCCTGAAAATCAGCCTTCGAGGTCAATGGATTCATAATAGAACACCTTAGGGTCCGTTGATCCCCAATGGTGGTCTGCACGATGTAAAAACTTCCAGTGGACACCAAGCGCTTCCTGATTTCGGTATTCAGGTGGTTTAATTTATCGGTAGGCATATTTTTATGGGGCGTATACCTGAAATTGACAATGTTCGATTCGGGTTCGTGCAGCAGTTCCATCCCAGGCTTCCCCTTGATCATTTGTGCCAGTACTTGGGCCGAATCGTAGAGACGGTCTACATTTTTTTCAAAAATATCGTTGCCATAGGTCTTTAGAATCATATAGACATTTGCCGAGAGAAACGGTTTGCTACACTCAAAAGTCCTTTTCGCCGAATTGTACCATTCTTCAGATTCCGGTGAATCCCATAAATATTGGGCCCTTTGCATAAAGGTCCTATAAATTTTGTTTCCCTCCTTAAACAAGAGGGCCGTACTCAAAACCGGGGTCATCAACATCTTATGGAAATCGATAACTACGGAGTCCGCTTTTTCGATTCCCTTGACCAAGGGCCTGTATTTTTCGGAAAACACCACCGCACCGCCATGGGCACCATCAACATGTAACCAAAGCTTATGGGATTTGCTAAACTCCGCCAAGGCCTCAAGGTCATCGTAAGAACCCGTAGCCGTAGAGCCAGCACAGCCAATAACACAAAACACATGGAGTCCGTCTTCCTTGGCCTTTTCCAAATAATGGGGGAGTAGGTCGGCACGCATTTTGAACTCATCATCTACCGGAACTTTAATGATTCCTTTATCGCCTAGCCCCATGATTCGTGCCGCCCTGTCAATACAGTAATGGGCCTCTTCGGAGACCAATACCGCCAATTTTTCGTTATGGCCTTCTTCCCAAACATTGTGGGGTGCCCGGTCTTTTCTTGCGGCCAATAAGGCGGTAAGGTTCCCTAGGCTTCCTCCCGAGGTCATAAGGCCCGAGGCCGTCTTGGGATAGCCCACTTTCTTTTGCGTAAAGTCGGTAACGACTCGCTCCATGGCATTGGAAACCGGTCCCATTTCATAAACCCCCGAACTATTGTTCAAAAGGTCGGTTACCATGCCCGTAAGGGCCGTTATTGGAGCCGGAACCGCAGTTTGGTGCCCCATATACCTTGGGTGCTGGGTTTGTTGCGAGCGAGCGATAATCGTTTTGAAGGTCGACATAGGATCTGATGGGCGCCCTAGGTCCCTTTCCCAAAACTGCAGCTCGTCTTCAGGGGCATTATCAGGGTAAACGGTTTTAGTATCTTGGTTTTGAAGGCTTCCCAAATGGTCGGCTAGAACATCGATAAGCTCCTTTCCCATTTCCCTAAATCGTTCCGCTTCGTAAACCTTCGATACTCTATTGTCTTTCATCATCGGGTGCTTTTTTTTAATTCTACATCTTCCTAAGCATTACAAAGCTAGACATCCTTATTAATAAGAATAAATACTTAATTTTGATAAACTAATAACAAATACGTATTACTGAAATGGATTTACAACACATACGTAGCGCCATATTGCTTTCAAAAAAACTGAATTTCACCAAAACCGCCGAGGCCCTACATATTGTACAACCGGCCCTTAGCCGTAAAATCAAGCAATTGGAAGAAGGTATCAACACCCCCTTGTTCAAACGAAACAAGCGGAATGTTGAGTTGACGGAGGCCGGAAGGTATTTTATTCCGGAAATGGAAAAGCTCCTTCTTCAGTATGAATTTATCATTAAGAGGACGAACCAAATCCACAAAGGCGAAGCCGGGGAACTTAAAATCGGCTTTACCCATTCGGTAATGCAGTCCATACTCCCCGAAATCCTAATAGACATTCGTCAAAACCTTCCGAACATCAAGACCATTTTAAAGGAACTCAACAACCGCGACCAATATATACGCCTGCAATCGGGGGAACTCGATATCGGTTTTGCCACCAACCCCTTGGTGCCGGTAGGATTAAAAAGCAAGGTATTACATATAGATAATTATGCCGTGTTGGTACCCAAGGGGTTTGATATGGAGCGGTTGCAAAAGAATGGCTTTGCCACATTTACAAAAGAGCCCTTTATCTTTCCCTCAAAGACCGATGGCCCCAACTATGTGAATATTATAGAGTCGATTTGCACCAGTGCCGGTTTTATACCTAATGTGGTACACGAAACCGATTCGGTAAGCACCAGTATACGATTGATCGAGGCGGGCATGGGGGTGTCATTGGAGCCTATGTCATCGATACGGGGACTCCATTTGCCCATAGACTTTCACGAATTGTCCGATACGCCCCAAAAGGCCCAATTGACCATGATATGGAATCCGAAATTAGAGTTTGAACACCCCAAGCTGTTTCAAATTCTACACCAAGTAAACCATGTAATGCCCCTAGACGGGCCAAAGGGAGAAACACACTGAAAAAATGGCAGCCCCGTACAGCGCTAACCCCTTGAAAAAGTGTCACTTTACATTGTCAAAATGACATTTTCAAAAGTGTTTTTCTAACGCTTTTTCAACCCTTTTTCTTAAAAAGTTTTAAAAGTAAACCACAGTCCGTTTTAAGGCGTATTGTGGTATTTTTTTTGCGGGCATTTCGATGAATTTATTGTTTAACTTAAATCTAATTTATTATGAGCACTTTGGTTAAAAATGCTCCTGAAAAAGGAGGTTTGACAAGAACAAATTCAACTAGTTTATCAACTTACCCCATGCTTTCATCTTGGGTGGATGATCTGTTCACGCGAGATTGGCCATCGGTATTTTCACAAAACTTCAACACGGGAATAAGCTTACCCATGGTGAACATCAAAGAGACCCCCGATGCCTTTTCGGTGGATATGGCCGTACCCGGACTCAATAAATCGAATTTCCATATTGACCTAGACAACCAGGTATTGTCCATTTCAGCCGAGATTACCGAAGAGAACGAAGCCAAGGACGAAAAGTACACCCGTAGGGAGTTTGGCTACTCATCTTTTAAACGGAGCTTTACGCTTCCTGAAACGGTCGACGACAGCCAAATAAAGGCCAACTACCAAGAAGGTATACTCAGCGTATACTTGCCAAAAAAAGAAGAGGCCAAAAAGAAACCGCCCAAACGTATTGCTATTGCATAGAACAGACAAATAACAACGTAAGCGGACCAAGGTATAGGTCCGCTTATTTTCCGAATACAAAACCTAAAATTTATAAGTCATGAGAACATTACCTTTTTTCTTGTTATTGGCTCTCTTGAACCTAGGCTGTAACGCCCAAGAGAGCAAAGACATAGCAGAACACAAAGAAGCGGAAAAACAAATAAACGAAGAGCCAAAGGGCACTTGGAAAGTGAACAAGGAATTTGACGAAAACGGCAACCTGATCCGTTTTGACTCCATCTACTCATGGTCTTCCGGAAACTTAGAAGACTTGGCGGGCCTTGATAAGGATAGCACCCTTCAACAAATGCGCTCAAAATTCTACAGTAGATTTTCACACTTTAACCAAGAGGGATTTGAGGATGTTTTCGGACCGGACTCCTTGTTTACCAAACATTTTTTTAACGACGACTTTTTTGAAAGTCCATTTGGCAAAGATTTTTTCGATTTAGACGCCTGGCATAAACATATGGAAAACAGGCAAAAGGAATTCTTGAAAAAATATAGGTCCCAGTGGAAAGATGACCAACAGCCACAAGAAAGTACGCTATAAAGAGCGTAACAAATCTACATTTCTTATATATTTTGTAAAAACGTTAATATTATTATTTTTTTGTATAAAAAAAGGACAAATAATTGTACTAAATTCAAATACCCCTATATATTTGTCCTTTTTGCACATAAATAGCGGTAGAATAGCATAGAATATATAAAATTTTGAACAAAATTCCTTTTTTTTTACTATAAAATCCTTTTAATTTACTGAAGAGATATTGTTGCTTTACCAGCAAACCACCCTTGGTTAACAAAACCGATGACAGGGCGACATATTACATGGTAAATCAATACAAAAGGAGAGTAGTTCTAGAAGTTTAAATATTCGTGCTTGTCACCAACAAGGACGATGGTAAATTACATTTATGGCATTTGTACTATCAAGTATGATGGAACTAGGTACGAAAGCCCCTAATTTTAGGTTGCGCGATACCGTTTCCAATAACTTTATGAGCCTGTGCGACATCAAATCCGATATAGCTACGGTCATAGTTTTTCTTTGCAACCACTGCCCCTTTGTTCAACACATCAATCCGAAATTGGTGGAAATCGCTAACAAATACCAAGAATTAGGCGTTACATTTATTGCAATCAGTAGCAATGACGTTGAACAAAGTCCCAAAGACGCCCCGGTATTTATGAAGCAAATTGCGGAATACCACAACTATCCTTTTCCTTACCTGTACGACGAGCACCAAAATGCCGCCCTTACCTACGAAGCACAGAGCACCCCTGATTTTTTTGTTTTCGACCACAACATGGAATGTGCCTACTCGGGAAGATTCGACATGACCCGTCCCTGCATTGCAAAAGCTACGGGCCAAGATTTGTGCAAGGCCCTTGACCACCTGATAGAAGGCAAAGAAGTCGATTCTAACCAATACCCCAGCATGGGCTCGAGTATCATTTGGAAAAGAAGCTATACCAACAAGAAGACTGACTTCCCCTAAAAGTTCATTTTTGAACTATACCTGAGCAGAACAGGAGTTTCTCTTTAAGATCATATATTCCCCATTGTTCTTGAATTCCCGAATCGAAGTCCCCGCATAACGTTTAAAGGTTTTGGATAAGTGGCTTACATCGGTAAACCCAAGGTCATCGGCAATCTCGGAAAGGGTAAAGTCGGAGTTTAACAAGCGTATCTCCACCAACTTAAGCTTGGCCTTAATAATATACTCGCGGAGGGATATTTTTACCTGCTTCCTAAAATACTCGCTTACATAGGTGGGCGACATCATAAAAGTCTTTGCCAGGTTATCGATTTTCAAAAGCTCCGGCTTATCGATATGCTCATTGATATAGGCCAACATTTTAGTAATCCGCTCGTCACTGACCTTTTGCGCCATCTCATAATAACTTCCCTTTTTAATGTTGCGGATCAAAAGTTCCAATATACTGGTCATAAGACTGGTTATAAGCTGTACCGATTCCCGCTCATAGCTCCGTGATTCTTGCAATATCATGGTCACCAGATTCTGAAGGTGCTGTCGGTCAAGATCCGTCTTAATGATATCACCTGGCAATTGATTGTAGTTTGAAAGAATATAGGCCGCCTCATTGAACCACTCGTTCCGGTCAATATGCATGCCACGGCTTCCCTTTTTAAAGAAAGAATCGGTGAATTTTAAAAAAACAAATCGCGTCGGCCTAGTTATGGTAAACGAATGACATTTTAAAGGAGGAAGCAAAAAGACACTGTCCTTCGTATAAGGATAGTGATTGTAATTGATACACTGGGTACCCGAACCTTCCTTAATAAGAACCAATTCAAAAAAATTGTTTTTGACGGGACGCTGTTTCCAATCCGTCAATTCTATTTCTTGTATTTCAAAAGGTTTATGAGCTTCTAATACTTGCATGTTTGTTTGATTTATTCAAAATCATCCGTTAAAATTAAAAAAAATAATAGTACAAGTGGTGTATCCGAGCCCAAAAACCTTTTATTGTACAAAAATATCCAATTTTTATACCACACGTGGCTAGAGCGAAACTAGTTCCCATCGCAAGGTTTCCTTTCTAAAAACACCCTTCAAAACCACCTTATGTTTATAGGCCAATAGCCATAGCAAAATGATGCTTATTAAGGTCATTTTGACCCTTTTTCACCACAACCAAGGAGACATAATTATAAGTTTACGCCTTAAATATTATAAGTAAATACTATAAATATTGTAGGAATTAAAATAATAAATAAAAATAATTATTTTTTTTAATTCCTGCGTTAACCCTATATAATTCAGCGGACCATCGGTAAAATGCAACTTCTTTTAATCGACTACAAAAACCATGTTTAGTTTTTGTCAAGTCGCCTTTATTTAATTATACGTCCTAAAGATTAATTTGGACGTGTTAATTTTTTTAAGAACCCTAAAATCAAATACAAATGAAAAGAAGTATCCTACTTGCGATTATCGCATTTTTACAGTTTTTTACATCCTACGGACAATACGATTGGGACAACGTGCCCATACCGGCCAATGCTGGGGCCGGCAAAACATGGAAGCTGCAAACCGCCGCCAGTGACGATTTCAACTACACCTTTAATCCCACGAACAATGTGGTAGATTTTGGTCCCAATGGAAATATGAAATGGTACAACAAATACCACAATCGTCCCAATGGGCAACCCAATAATTTTGAAGGCCCCGGCCCGACCAAATGGATGCAAAACCATGTAGCCGTTTCTGGAGGCAACCTGAACATTTGGGCATCTCGAATTCCCGGAGCCACAAAATCCTTTACCGGCTCAAACAACACCCCTATAAGTAGACCCGAGACTAGGGCCGGTTGTATCACCAATAAAACGCGGGTAAAATATCCGGTATTCGTAGAAGCCAGGGTAAAAGTCATGAATTCCACCTTGGCCTCCGATATTTGGCTATTGAGTCCTGATGACACCCAGGAAATCGATATTATGGAATGCTATGGAGGCCCTGGAAACGACAACAGGAACAGTTATTTTGCATCTAAGATCCACTTGAGCCACCATGTTTTTATCAGACCCCCTAATTTTAAGGATTACCAACCCGCCGACCTTAATAGCTGGTGGGGCAAAAACGGCGTAACCCAATGGGGAGGCAAAACCATCAGGATCGGGGTGAACTGGGTATCCCCAACACGACTGGAGTATTTTGTAGACGGACAAATGGTAAGGATATTGGACAACGACGCCGTACAGACAAGGTTGGCCGATGGCACTTGGCAATATACCTACCCGGCCGGTGTTACGAGCACAGGGGTAAACGGACAACTGATCAAGGAGAATGGCTATCAAAAAATGAATATCGCATCTAGCTTAAGCGACGCCAAAAACAAGTCGAACATTAGCGTTATCGACCCCTTTAATTACTTAAACAACGGCAGAAAATTTAGCAAAGAGATGGATATCATCATTAATGTGGAAGACCAAAGTTGGCAAGCCGAAGCCTATCGATCCCCCAATGCTGCGGAGATGGCCAACTTTTACGACAACAACTTATTGGTAGACTGGATCCGGGTTTACAAACCTGTGAACGCAAGTGCCGCCAATAGTGCCGAAACTACATCGACTGTAGAAAAACCCGCTAGTTTTGAGCCTCAAGGCCAACCTACGGAAAAATTACAGGTATACCCCGTTCCCGCAACGGATGTATTGAACATTTCGCAATCCGATTATGTTGAAGCCAGAGTGTACAACCTAAAAGGTTGGGTTATGCTAAGGAAAGATGTGATCGATCAAAAAATCGATGTTTCTTCCCTGAAAAAGGGCATCTATATATTGGAAATTACCAAAGCCACCGGTGAGACGGTAAAACAAAAAATCGTTATCTCCGAGTAAATCCCCCTATTTCATATCTATGCCCAAAACAGTTGATTTCTGTTTTGGGCTTTTTCTTTTTACAAACCTTCATTTGTACACAAATACCCATTTTTTATACACCAAACGAACTATAAGCCTACCTTATCTTTGTATGACATAAAGCCAGTGCCGAGCTTAGCCCTCAAAGCTTTTTAAAGACCTCTTCTACAAATCAATACGAGCTGTACCAGAAGTCCTTATAAAGTCATAGGGGAGCACTGTTTAAACCTTCGTTCAGACGGAATGGCAGCTAATCAAAAAGGAACGGTTTATGTGTTTACATACACCCCCTCCAAATCTTAAACGTCAAAAAACTCGAGCCCGTAGGTATGGGCAAAACCGAATTAATAACAACACATAACACTAAAGAAAAAACAACATGAAAAAATCGTATTTGACCATAGTCGCCAAAATTGTGGTAAAAGAAGGACACAGGGAGTTTGTAAAGGCCGAATTGCTCAAGTTGTTGGACAGCACGAGGGCAGAAGAAGGTAATATCTGTTACGACCTACACCAAGACAACGAAAACCCCAATCTCTTTCTGTTTTTCGAAAGATGGGTAAACCGCGAGTTGTGGCAGGCCCATATGAAAAACGAACAATTGGCTCATTACCTAAAGGTCACCGAAGGCAAAATAGAAGAATTTACCTTGAACGAAATGACAGAAATAGTAAACTGATCACAAACAGCACACGCAGCCCATGCGTGTGTTTTTTTTAACACCATAGAATATTAGGGACATGAAAACGAATATCGGTATTTCAGAAGAAAACAGACAGGCCGTAGCCGATGAATTGGCCAAACTGCTGGCGGACGAATACGTATTGTACACCAAAACCAGAAACGCCCATTGGAATGTTGAAGGCCCCGATTTTTATGACAAGCATAAATTTTTCGAGACTCAGTACGAGGAATTGGCAGAAAGGGTAGATAACATTGCGGAACGCATACGTTCTTTGGGACACTATGCCCCGGCCACCCTAAAAGAGTTTTTGGCCTTGACGCACTTGACCGAACGCGAACAGAACGATAATAGTTCCACCGGATTTATTAAAGAATTACTGCAAGACCACGAGACCATTTGTATTCATCTCAGGGAGATTATTATTCCTTTGGCGGACACATACAAAGATTTGGGAACCAGTGATTTTATCACCGCCTTATTGGAAGAACACGAGAAAACGGCGTGGTTCTTAAGGGCTCATTTAAAATAGCATAATTATAGACAGGATTAAGATGAAAAAAGTAAACATAGAAAATACAGATCTAGAAGTATCACGAATTAATTTTGGGGGCAATGTCTTTGGTTGGACATTGGACGAAAAGCAATCCTTTGAAATTTTAGATGCCTTTACCGATGCCGGCCTTAATTTTATAGATACCGCCGACACCTATAGTTGGTGGGTAAATGGGGTAGGAGGTCAATCGGAGACCATTATCGGAAAATGGATGAAAGAGCGGGGCAACAGGGACCAAATAGTGCTGGCCACCAAAGTAGGTTCCGAAACCAAGGAACACCCCAATGACATTAGCAAGAAGCATATTCTAAAGTCCGTTGACGAGTCGCTACTACGCCTTCAGACCGACTACATAGACTTGTACTACACCCATTTTGACGATGATGTTACCCCAGTGGAAGAAACGCTGTCCACCTACGATGAAATCATAAAGGCAGGCAAGGTACGCCATATTGCGGCCTCCAATCTATCGCCCGAAAGATTGGTTGAGTCCTTTAAGGTGTCTGAAGCGAACAACCTTCCCAAATACGTGGCCTTACAACCGCATTACAACTTAGTGGAGCGTGAAGGGTACGAAAGCAAATATGCCGGGATTGTTGAAGAATACGGACTAAGTGTAATGACCTATTTTTCTTTGGCAAGTGGATTCCTGACCGGTAAATATCGTTCTGAGGATGATTTGAACAAAAGTGTTCGTGGAGGTAGCGTAAAGCAATACTTGACCCCAAAAGGTTTGGAAATCATCAAGGCCCTCGATACCGTTTCGGAAAAACACGGCACCAAACCGGCAACGGTGGCCCTGGCCTGGTTAATGGCCCAACCACATGTTGCGGCACCCATTGTAAGCGCCACTAGCAAAAGTCAATTGCAAACCTTGTTCGACGCCCCTAAATTGAATTTAGATACAGAAGACCTGGAATTACTTGAAACAGCCAGCAAATAACTTTTAAAAGAGAAGAAAATGGATTTAAGAATTAAAGACAAAATCGCCTTTATCAGCGGCTCTACCGCAGGTATCGGTTACGCCACAGCAGAGCGTTTTTTAAACGAAGGCGCCACGGTTATCATTAACGGCAGAAAACAAGAATCGGTTGACGCTGCGGTAGAAAAACTAAAGGCAAGTACCCAAAGTAATAATGTTTCGGGGGTTGCAGCGGATTTTTCTAAAGTGGAGGATATTGACAGGCTGCTCAAGGAAGTGCCCGAAGTAGACATCTTGGTAAATAACACCGGTATTTTCGAACCTAAGGCATTTGTCGATATTCCCGATGAGGACTGGTTTCGTTTTTTTGAGGTCAATGTCATGAGCGGCATCCGTTTGTCTCGTCATTATTTCCCGAAAATGCTGAAGAAAAACTGGGGCCGTATCATTTTTATCTCCAGTGAATCGGCCGTATTCATTCCCGATGAGATGATCCATTACGGAATGACAAAAACCGCACAATTGGCCGTGAGCAGGGGATTGGCGGAATTGACCAAAGGCACTAATGTTACGGTGAATTCCATTCTACCAGGACCGACAAAATCAAAAGGCGTAAGTGGTTTTATTAAAGATTTGGCCAAGGCCGATAACCTTTCCGAGGAAGCCGTTGAAGAGAATTTCTTTAAAAACATGCGCCCAACATCCTTGATTGGACGCTTTGCCTCTGTCGATGAAGTTGCCAATACCATTGTATATTATTGTAGTGAATTGGCCTCGGCTACCAATGGGGCATCGATTAGGGTTGAAGGCGGATTGATCCGGTCTATCCTGTAAGGCAATGGGTAACATAAAAAGCTGCTGGTAGATTTGGGTTCCTAGTTCGGTTTAAATAAGAATGGTTTAAGGAAGGAAGAGATGGATTTATTTAATCAGGGGGACTTATTTTCAACAAATGAAGTCCGTAAAACGGAATTTGATCTACCAGGAGCCGATGTTACCTTATTCGAGAATTTCTTTAGTTTAGAAGAGAGCAATAGGCTATTCAATAACTTATTAAAAAACACTCCTTGGCAACAAGAGCATATTACCATTCACGGTAAAAATGTGAATTACCCACGACTGACCGCTTGGTATGGCGATGTTAGCAAGGATATTCAATACACGAATACAAAAAGTAAAATGCACTTATGGAATGCAGATTTACTTTTTATAAAAGAGCGAATAGAGCAGGAGGTCAGCGTTAATTTCACACGCTGCTTACTGAATTATTACAGAGATGGCAAAGACAGCGTAGACTGGCATCAAGATTACAAGGGAGACCAAAGAAAGAACACCGCTATCGCTTCGGTAACCTTTGGGGCTACCAAGCCCTTTCAATTAAAACATGTGTCAAGAACAGATTTAAAACGCATTGATATTCCGTTGACGAGTGGCAGCCTTTTATTGATGCAAGGGGCTACACAGCAAAACTATAAGCATAAGATACCTAAAACCGCTAAGCAAATCAAACCAAGGATCAACTTGACATTTAGGTGGCTTCCCCAAAGGTAACCTTGTACTTATAAAGGCTTACTATATAATCAACGGAGTGATTTCTCCCATTTTTCTTAAAAAACCCTGTTTATTGGGGGAATTTTATGACCAAGTCCCTCCAAAACCTTTTTTTGTACCAACAACACCTTTTTTTATACACCAATTCGAACATGTCACCTATTTATCTTTGCCATAAAATATTCAATCAATATAATAACAACACAAATGAGCCTAAGAGAAATATTGAACTGGAGGTACACCACCAAAGCGTATGACGCAAGTAAAAAAATATCCGATGCGGATATGGCGGAAATCAAGAATCTTCTAAGGATGAGTCCATCCAGTGTTAACTTACAACCTTGGCATTTTATCATTGCCGAAACGGAAGAAGGAAAAGCACGCATGGCAAAAGGAACCCAAGGATTTTTTCATTTTAACGAACCCAAGATAAGCAATGCCTCGGCCGTGGTTTTGTTTTGTTCAAAAACCGATGCGGACGAAGACTACTACAAGCATATTGCCGACACTGAAGACAAAAACGGAAGATTCCCCAACGAGGATATAAAAAATGGATTTTTAGGTGCCGTTAAAACATTTGCCGGTATCCATAAATACGATCTAAAGGACCTGCAACACTGGATGGAGAAACAAGTTTACCTTAACATAGGAAGCTTCTTATTGGGCGTGGCAAGTTTAGGTATCGACGCAACGCCCATGGAAGGAATCGATGTGAAGGCTTTGGATGAAGAATTCGGATTAAGGGAAAAAGGATATACTGCTTTGGTAGCCGTTTCCTTAGGATATAGAGCGGAATCCGATTTCAATTCTACGGATAAAACACCAAAATCCAGATTGCCCGAAAGCGAAATTTTAACGGTGATATAAATTCATTCAAAATACGAAACCAAGATGAAAGCAATAGGATACAAAGAGAATTTACCAATTGAGAACGTAAATTCTTTACAGGACATAAAATTAGAAACTCCAAAAGCTACAGGAAAAGACATTTTAGTTGAAATAAAAGCCATTTCCGTAAACCCGGCGGATTATAAAGTACGGGGCGGAATGCCTGTTGAGGGCGATGATTGGAAGGTTATCGGCTGGGATGCTACCGGTGTTGTTAAAGAAGTAGGAGAGGATGTTACCCTCTTTAAGGTCGGTGACGAAGTTTGGTATGCGGGCGATTTTACAAGGCAAGGAAGTTATGCACAGTTTCAAGTTGTAGATGAACGTATCGTGGGCAAAAAACCAGCGAGCTTGTCTTATGCGGAAGCAGCTGCCTTACCCTTGACTTCACTTACGGCCTGGGAAATGTTGTTCGATAGATTGGAAGTCGCCAAAAACGATGCCAGTAAATCCATTTTAGTCATAGGTGCCGCTGGTGGAGTGGGTTCGATTTTGGTGCAATTGGCCAAGAAACTTACCCAACTGAATATCATTGCTACGGCTTCCCGTGAAGAAACTACGGCTTGGTTAAAGGAATTGGGTGCCGACTCGGTTATCAACCACAGGAATAAATTAAGCGAGGAGTTTGAAAAATACGATTTGCCGGCTCCCGAATATGTAGTGAGCCTAAACGCAACGGAACAACATGTGGAGGAAATTGCCAAGTTGATCAAACCCCAAGGTAAATTCGGGTTTATAGACGACCCAAAATCGTTGAACGTAATGCCTTTTAAAGGAAAAGCGGTTTCTACGCATATCGAATTGATGTTTACGCGCTCTATGTTCCAGACAGAGGATATGATCGAGCAGCATAACATCTTGAACGAAGTTTCTGAATTGATAGACAACGGAACCATCCGAACCACTTTAGGTGAGCACTTCGGAACCATAAATGCCGAAAACCTCCGTAAAGCCCACGCTTTTTTGGAAACGGGAAAAGCAAAAGGAAAGATTGTTTTGGAAGGATTTTAGACACCATGAGTCAAATAATTTAAATAGAAAATGAAAACTACTTTTAAAATATTGGTTATAGCAGCACTATACGCTGGAACTACGGCCAATGCACAGGTAACAACAATAGATTCCATAGCCACCTCAAAAGTGCAGCATTTCAATTTTGATGAAATGGCATCGGAAACCATTGGAGAGGGAATAAAACGCAAGTGGTTTCACGGCGAAAAAGGACAAATGACCATTTTCGATTTGGAAGAAGGCGCACATATTCCTTGGCACCAACATCCGAACGAGCAGATTACCTATATCATGTCCGGAAAGGTAAAAATCAAGACCCTGGTCGATGGCAAAGAAGAGTTTGTAATTGTTTCGGGCGGAGAGGTCATTGTATTCCCTGAAAACGTACCGCATGAATTTTGGGCCTTGGAAAAAACGGTAGACTTAGATGTGCACGTTCCTGTTCGTAAAGATTGGTTGAGCAAAGAATTACCGGATTATTTAAAAAAGAGCGAATAAGATGAAAAAGCAAATAATCGCACTAAGTATAATTCTATCGGCCATGACTATAAATGCCCAAAAACCATTGGCCAGGGCGGAAGTTTTTGCGACCGTAGATCAAGCTGTCGGGAATATTGCCTTTACCAACGAAGGGGATTTGGTATACAGTCACCATCCATTTTTTGCCCCGGAAATTCGAGTGGTCAAGTTTGATAAAGAAACGAACACAACTACGCCATTTCCCAATTTGGAATGGAACACCCCTAGGGATACCGACGACAATTACCTGAGCAATGTTTTGGGTATCCGTAATGATGAAAACGGGATTATCTGGATGCTCGATATGGCCCAACGCAACGATGTTACGCCTAAAATCGTGGGTTGGAATACAAAAACCGATAAATTAGAACGTATTTATTACTTGCCAAAATCGGCAGTGCCGGCAATATCACAGCCCAACGATATGGTGGTCGATACCAAACACGGCTATTTTATCATAGCCGATGAAGGCATTGGCAATGGGGGAGATGGGAGCAAGGCAGCTTTTATCATCGTAGATATGAAAACAGGCAAAACGCGTCGTGTTTTAGAAGGTACCCGCACTACGAAACCTGAAAATACTCCTACCGTAATCAATGGCAAGCATCTGGCAGTAAATGGAAAGGACTTGCTGATCGGAAATGACGGAATTACAGCCGATGCTAATTTTGAATATGTCTATTACGGACCTTTGAACGGCACCAAAATCTACAGGGTCAAAACCTTGGACCTCGTGGACGAAACCCTAACAGAGGCCGAGCTGGACCAAAAAATTGAAACCTATTCCGAAAAACCCAACAATGGGGGAATGTCGATTGACAAAGAGGGCAATCTCTATTTAACCGCTTTGGAAACCAAGAGTGTCGCTGTGGTTCTCGCAAAAGACCGAAATGTTCATACGATGATAAAGGACGATAATCTGGTATGGCCCGATGGGGTGAGTTATAACCATACCGATGGTTACATGTATGTCTCGGCCGCCCAGGTAAACCATGGGGCCGTATTTAACGACGGGAAGGACAAATCAACAAAACCGTTTTACATTTTCAGGTTTAAACCAATTGAAGAAGGGGTTTCTTTTCGATAAATTCACACGCTCCAATAGTGACTAAAAAATGTTCTACCTAAAGGAAGTGTAAACAGCTTCCCATTGAAGAAAAAAACAAAGGATTATTTAGAAATATGGGTAGATAGCATCCATTCGGTTGTCATCGGATCAGTATAAGGAAGAAGCCACAACATATTGTGGCTTCTTCTGTTTTAGATAAGGCCTTCCGATGCAATAGGCCAACTAGCGAGGAAACGCACGTTATTGTGGGTAACTTCCTGAGAGCGATACGATAAATTCCCCGCAATGGATATCATTTATGAAAATCGAGAGGAATTATTCCGGAAAGCCTTTCAATAGATTAGTAATAACTTATTGAAGGTATTACCTTTGCAGGCTACAGAAAAAGATAACATGCCAGAGACTCAATTTGAACTACAAGAAAAGAAAACGGACAAAGAACTTTACAGCTACCAGCAAGGTGCTATTAATCAAATATTTGAAAAGTTCGATAATGAAAGAGATGACTACCACCTGTTATATCAATTACCCACTGGTGGCGGAAAGACCGTAATTTTTTCCGAAATAGTCCGGCAATACCTTAAAAACCACTCGAAAAAGGTCTTGGTCATGACACACCGAGTAGAACTCTGCAACCAGACTTCCAAAATGCTCACCAGTTTTGGAGTGGTCAATAAAGTTGTCGATAGCAAAGCCAATTTAGATGACCATGAACGCTACAGTTGCTATGTGGCCATGGTAGAAACATTGAACAACAGGCTTAACGACGGCATATTGGATATCTCTGACGTTGGTTTGGTCATTATAGATGAAGCCCATTACAATTCCTTTACAAAACTGTTTAAATTTTTCGAAAACTCCTTTATCCTTGGGGTTACCGCTACCCCCTTAAGTTCCAATAAGGACTTACCCATGAACCGCAACTACGATGAGTTGATTCCTGGGGAATCCATAGAAAATTTAATTAAAAATGATTTTTTGGCCAGGGCCGAAACCTACCAGTATGATATGGGGTTGACTTCTTTGGAGGTAGGTTCCAATGGGGATTATACGGTTAAATCTTCTTCGGACCTCTATACGAGTCCGTCCATGTTAAATAAATTACTGGAAGCTTATACGACCCATTCCAAGGGCAAAAAAACGCTGATATTCAACAACGGTATAGAAACCTCTATCCAGGTATACCACACCTTTAACAGTGCGGGCTTGCCCATTATGCATTTAGACAATACCGCTACCAAAAAACAACGAAAACATATTTTAAAGTGGTTTCATGAAACTCCCGACGCGATACTTACATCGGTAAGTATTTTGACGACTGGTTTTGATGAACCCACTATAGATACCATAATCCTAAACCGGGCCACAAAATCCTTGACCTTGTACTACCAAATGATTGGTAGGGGGTCTAGGGTCTTGAACAACAAATCTAAATTTACCGTTATCGATCTTGGTAACAATATCTATCGTTTTGGTCCTTGGGGTGCAGATTTAGACTGGGAGGCCATTTTTAAATCACCTAATTTCTACATAGACCGTATCAAGGACGATGAAGCTATTGAAAGTACCTTTAAACATGAGTTGGCCGAGGACATTCGATCAGAATTTTCAAAATCTAAAGAGACTTATCTAGATATTAATGCCATTTACAAGGAAGCCACCTTTTCCGGGGAATCGTCTAAAGTGGTGTTGGAAAAATCCATTGAACAACATGCCTATATCTGTATAGAAAATAGCGAAGATGTATATGATGCCCTTGCATTGGCAAAGTTACTTAAAGAAGACATTGACAATAGGATACAAGTCTATGGCAAGTGTATCAGTAAAAGCACCTATAATTTTATAAGTTGGCTAAAACTGGATTACCAAAAAAAGCTCAACGCCTATCTTAGAGAAAATTTTGATGCCGTCTTTGAACAAATTCACGGCCATCCACCAGAAGATTAATCAAGTCCTATCATCTAAAAATAACGTGTTTTTTTGGCGCATCTAACCCTCCTTAAAATAGGGTACATGTACAATGATACTCTAATTTGGGCCGATGCTTACGACAAGGCCAAAATTGAAGAGTTGCTTGCATTGAGCGATAATATAATATTCCATTAGAATAGATTATGGGAATATATTTTTCATAAAAAGAAAATAAGATCGAATTTTCGCAAAGTACTTTCGACTAAATTCGCAATATGAAAAATATATTGGTTCTATTTTCTCACCCTAAGTTTGAAAAATCTAGGGCGAATGTCATTCTAGTCGATAAGATTAAAGATAAAGAGGGGGTAACGTTTCACGACCTATATGAACGTTACCCCGACTTCAATATAGATGTAGATGCCGAAAAAGCGCTCATGAGTGCGCACGATATAATTATCTTCCATCACCCATTTTACTGGTACAGCTGCCCACCTTTAATGAAACAATGGATAGATGTGGTCTTGGAGTTCGGGTGGGCCTACGGACCAAATGGCACGGCTCTACAGTCTAAGAAATGCTTAAACGTTATCACTACCGGAGGCAGCAGGGAACTTTACTGCTCACAAGGAAGCAATAGTTATTCGGTAACCGAGTTCTTGCGACCTTTTGAACAAACGGCTAATTTGTGCGGTATGCAGTATCTACCACCTTTTGCGGTTATGGGCACACATAGAATACCAATTGAAGAGTTGCACGCCTACGCCGAGCAATACGATCGGTTATTGGATGTATTGCAACAAAATCTAAAGCGGGCCGATGTTCGCGGCTTTTCCTTTATAAACGATATTCCCCAATTACAAACAACAGATAAGATATGACAGGAAGTATTCTTTTTGAAGCCATAGTCTTTTTATTGGGCGCTATTATTTGTGTATCTATCGCCAAACGACTGGGGCTAAGTTCGGTATTGGGCTATTTGTTGGCCGGGGTATTGATCGGCCCCTATGTATTGGGATTTATCGGTAACGAAGGGGAAGACATTCTTCACTTTGCCGAATTTGGCGTGGTGATGATGTTGTTCTTGATCGGTCTGGAAATTGAACCCAAGAATTTCTGGAAAATGCGAAAAACCATAGTCGGTATGGGAGGGCTTCAGGTAGCGGCCACCATGCTGCTTTCGTATTTCCTTTTTATTCTATTTGGGTTTAACAAAACCGTTGCCTTGACATTGGCTATGGCCACCGCCTTGTCTTCCACGGCCATTGCCCTGCAGACCATAAAAGAAAAAGGTTTGTTGAATACCAATTTTGGACAATCTTCATTCTCCATATTGCTGTTCCAGGATATCATTGTGATTTTCATGCTCGGCGCCTTGCCCTTATTGGCCAATACGGATAAGCCCACTGTTGAACACAGTAGCGAACACGCCAATTTGCTTCAAAATCTCCCCCTAGGTCTACAGACCCTGACGATTTTGGTGTCGGTAGTGGCCATTGTGGTCGCAGGGAAGTACCTTATAGTACCAATGTTGCGAAAAGTGGCCAAGACAGGGGTCAGGGAACTATTGATTGCCGCCGCCCTGCTTATTGTTTTCGGAATTTCCTTTTTAATGGAACTGGTCGGATTGAGTCCTGCCCTAGGGGCCTTCCTTGGCGGTGTAGTCTTGTCGAATAGTGAATTCAAACACGAATTGGAAAGCACCCTTGAACCGTTTAAAAACTTGCTATTAGGTCTGTTCTTTATGGCCGTAGGCGCTTCCATCAATTTTATCGTAATTGCGAACAGCCCATTGACCGTTGGGGGCATTTTACTCGCCGTTATAGTGCTAAAAGCCTTGGCGCTCTTTATTACGGGCTCGGTATTCAAATTAAAATTAAACCAGAAATTACTGTTGACTTTCGGACTCGCACAAATAGGGGAGTTCGCCTTTGTACTGTTGTCGTTCGCATTTCAATTGAACATTTTGGAACAGGATCAATTGGACATGATGCTGGTGGTTACGGCATTGACCATGACCTTTACCCCGATCATTGGCATGGTAAACGAACGTCTGCTTTTGCCCCGTTTGGGCACCAAGGAATCCATAAAAAGGCCCATGGACCACATAGCCAAGTCGCAAAAAGTAATTTTGGTGGGTTTCGGACATTTTGGAAGCACTGTGGGCCGATTTCTGCGCACCCATGGCGTAGAGGCCACCATCTTGGACCACGACTCCAATCGTGTCGATTTTTTGCGCAAAATGGGTTTTGAGGTCTATTATGGCGACGCCACTAGAACCGACCTACTGGAATCTGCGGGAATAGCCGAGGCCAATATTCTAATTTGTGCCATGGACAACCCCGATGTCATCAAGCAATTGGCCAAGACGGTTAAGGACAAATATCCACAGGTTAAAATCATGGTCCGTGCCAAAAACAGGTACGTAGCCTACGAGTTTCTAAATATGGAAATAGACCATATTTACAGGGAATCATTGGAAACTTCCCTTAAACTGGCGAGTGAAGTCCTTAGTCAAATGGGCTTTAGAAAATACACCTTACAGCGCCAAGTGCAGAACTTTATCAAATACGATGAAGACAGCCTTAGGCGTCTGGCCAAAGAAGGTCAAATAGGGGACGATAATTATATTTTTAAGGCGCGGAAAGAACTCGAACAACAAGAAAAATTATTGGAACAGGACTTCAAACGTGGGATTGTCGAGTTCGATAGCCACTGGGATAGTGAACAGATCAGGATGGCCCTAGAAAACCCAGAGACATAATGTTTTTCCCATGAAGGTAACCGAAGGTTTCTTAGCCTATGTTTTAGACCAGTTGGCCCAATGGGAAGGCGTCTATACCCAAAAAATGTTCGGAGGTGTGGGCTTATTTTACGAAGGCCTAATGTTCGGTCTGGTCTATAACGATTCGGTAGCCCTAAAAGTCGATCTTAGTAACCAGTCAAAATATATAGCAGCGGGAGAAGCCCCCATTACCGTATTTAAAACCAACACCCCATTGCCTTCATACTATACCGTACCTGGTTCGGTCTTCGAAAATGCAAGCGATTTTGTGTCTTGGGCAAAGGAATCGTACCAAATACAGGTTCAAAAGCTCTAAAATCCCAAAAGGATACAAGTCTTAGAAATCAAATATTTATCAGGTAATTTTTCTTAAACATCTTTTCGTACAGATCTAAGCTGAACATATAAAGCTGGGCAGGTCTTTTTGATACCCCAACTTGTTTTTCATCTAGGGCTATAATGTATTTTTTCTTAATTAGTTTCCTCCTGAAATTTCTATTATCGATTTCTATTCCCAAGATAGATTGGTAGAGATCCTGAACTTCATTTATGGTAAACTTATCAGGAAGGAGCTTAAAAATAATGGGCTCCGATAAGCATTTTGTCTTAAGATCTTCATAAGCCTCCAATATGATCTTTTCGTGGTCAAATCCGAGTTCGGGCAAATCGTTGACGGGAAACCACTTGGCCTGGTACTTATTGTTCTTTAAGTCAACATCGTCCGTTTTCAATAAAAAGTAATACGCAATAGTGATGGTTCTTGAATTGAATCCTTCATTCCGAATCCAGATAAGGTCTTTCTCGTTCGTTAATCGATCCGGATTTCCAAAGGCCTTAAACTGCTTTTTGTACTGGTCGGTCAAACCGGTCAATTCCTTTAAAACCCTGGTTGCCGTTTCATCAAGGGTTTCCTTTTGATAAACGTGATAACCCGTCAGCACATAATCGTTTACCAAGACCTCTTCTTCCCTTTCCAAAAATCGTTTGATCAATAAAACATTTAAGGATTTAGTGTTTATATCATATCCAAAAACGACACAATCAACGGATATATTCAATATTTTTTCGGGTTCCATAAGTAAGTTGTATTACGAAAATAGAGATTTACAATATTTGAGGTGAATATAATAAAATTAAGTATAAACGTACTTCATACGCTATAAAATAACACCTATTCGTTTTATCAAATGCGTACAAAATTCCTCATAACATACTGATAAAATAATAGTTTGCAAGTTTTTTTGATAAAATATTAGGATATTATAAATCTATTTATTTACATTTGAAAAATTAAACGTACAAATGACGTTTGTTAGTTTTAAAGCAAATTAAAACTGTGATCTTGAAAAAAACCAAAACCCCAATACAGAAGTATCGTACGGATCTACCTTCTAAAAAACAAAGAAGCTATTTTCAGGATTTATGTTTGTATAGCTGTTTTGTTCTTGGAGTGCTCAATTCAACTTCCGCACAGGAAGAAGTAAAGGAAGTTGAATATAGGCCGTTCCGTATCGGGGCGCATTTAAAAAATATGCATACCTGGCATGGGTCCGTGGTTCATCCGGGCGCGGTATTGGCGAGCCATATCGAGTACAACTCCGAAAACACAAAATTTACTTTCGGTTTTTGGGGAGGTGCCAGTTTTTCAACGGTCGACGTGGTCAATAGCGATACCGAAGAAAATGTACCCGCCTATTACAAGGAGGTTTCGATTTATTCAAAATATCGTTTTTCCGATTCGTTTTTTGTTGAAGCGGTATCGCATAACAACTATACGGGAGTAGAGGAGAGGGGCGATGACCTGCACTATTGGGGTTATGACAAAACCCAAGGTTACAATTTCGTAGACCTAAGCTTGGGTTACCACCCGATTCCGAATGCCCTATTGTATTTTGCGACCATTATCAACGGGGGGTCGGGAGATTACGAACTGCAGGATAACGGAAGGTTAAAGAACTCGTGGACCCACTATTTTGAAGTGAGCGGTAAGGTCTGGAAAAACAAAACCTCCTCTTTATCGCTTTTTGCCGGTGGGGCATGGTCTTTCCTTACCAACAAGACATTTTACACTACAAATTCGGGCAATATCATAAATGTAGGGGCTACCTTTACTAGAAGCCTTGCCTTTGGCTCGTATGCACTGCCCATTGAAGTAATGGCCATGTGGAATCCAGAAAAGGAACTAACCGTTTTACAATTAGACATTATGATCCTATAGCTATCAAAAAATTTCACTCGATAATCGAGATTAAATACTCCGAGGCTTGCCTCATAATCAAGGTGTATTCCTGTTAATCCCTCGCGGGCTTGCCCCGAGGTAGTTTACTCAACGAAAACTAAAATCCAAATGAAACTCAACAAACATCTGCCCGTAAAACACCTGCTAAGGTTATTTGTGGTATCTACCATTTTACTTAACGCCTTAGGGTGTGCCGAACCCATTGAAAAGTCCGATAACACCCAAAAGGGTGAATTGAACGAAGATGGACTGATAGAAAGTGCCATCGATCTTTCAGGAAAAACCATTGGCTATTGCAGCCCCACTTTAAATGCGCCTTATTATCAGGCCTTGTTAAAGAGCATTCAAGAAACCACGGAAAAAAACGGAATGACCTTTTTGTCCGCCGACGGGCAAGACGATATCAGTAAACAGGTATCGGCCGTGGAAGATTTGATTACAAAGGGGGTAGACGCCTTGCTCTTGAACCCTAAAGACCCCGATGCCTTGGTAGGGGTCACCAAATTGGCCAAGGCCGCTGGCATCCCCGTTTTTATAATCGATAGCTCAATCGACCCTTCCGCCGAATATGTGACTACGATACAGTCCAATAATTTGGCCAACGGTGCCCTTGCGGGAGAGTGGTTGGCCAAAAAATTCGGGAGTAAAAAAATGAACATTGCCCTACTTAGCGGCAATGCGGGGAATCCGGTCGGAAGAACCCGAAAACAAGGACTCTTACAGGGGATAGCCGAAGAACAGCTAAGAAGTTTGGGCTACATCGATTTGAACGTTAAAACCCAAATGTATACGGAATGGTCTTATGCTGGAGGACTAAAGGCCATGGAAGATATTTTAGTGGCCCACCCAGACATCAATGTGGTTATTACCGAGTCCGATGTTTGTGTCCTCGGTGCCATAAAAGCCATTGCCCAGGCAGGAAAAACGGATGACATCCTGATTGTCGCGGGTGCCGACGGACAAAAAGAGGCCATTAAGTACATCATGGATACCGATTTCTATGGCTGTACCGCTATGAACAGTCCGGTTCAGATAGGTAAAAACGCCGTCACTTATGCGATTCAATATATGAACGGTAAGCGGGATTTTTCTAAAACATCGTTTACCGCCCCTTTGCTTATCACCAAAGAAAACGCTGCTCAGTATTACAATCCAGATGCATTGTTTTAACCCCTTATAATGGACGATATGCAAAATACAAAAAGCGAGTATAGACTTGAAATGACCGGAATATCAAAAAGTTTCGGAATCGTTTCAGTGCTGAAGGATGTCAATTTAAGGGTAAAGCATGGTGAAATCCATGCCCTACTTGGCGAAAACGGAGCGGGGAAATCCACTTTGATGAAAATACTAAGCGGGGTACACCAAAGGGATACCGGTCGCGTATTGCTCAATGGAGAGGAAATACATCCTAAAAACACCCATGAAGGCCGGGTCATGGGTATTAGCGTAGTATACCAAGAACTATCTTTGATCAATGACCTCTCCGTAGCGGAAAACATATACCTGCATAAGTTGGGGGCCAGTAAGTTTTGGATGAACTGGAAGGAAATAACCAAGGATGCCCAAGAATTGATCAACTCCTTAGGTTTTGATATCGATGCCTCGGCCACGGTAAGGAACCTGAGTATTGTACAAAAACAAGTGGTAGAGATTGCCAAGGCGATTTCGGAAGACACCAAGGTTTTGGTTTTAGATGAGCCCACTACGGTATTTGACCCCACCGACACCCAAAAACTATTTGACAATTTGTTCAAACTTAGGGAGCGGGGTATTTCCATCATTTACATTTCGCATCACCTAGAGGAGATTTTCAAAATAGCCGACACCGTAACCGTGCTTAAGGATGGTGTAGATACGGGGAGCATGCCCGTTTCCGAAACCGATGCCGATGCCGTAATTCGATTGATGATCGGTAGGGAATTGAAAGATATGTTCCCGCCAAGGAACATAAAGGTAGGGAACGAAGCCATTTTTGAGGTCAAGGATTTGACGGCAAAAAACACCCTAGTACACAATGTTTCCTTTTCCGTAAAGCCTGGTGAAGTACTAGGTATTGCGGGACTAGGGGGAAGCGGAAGGACAGAAACCGCAAAATTGATCTTCGGAGCGGATAAAAAGAAATCGGGAAGCATTTTCTTGAACGGAAAGGAAATTCAAACCAAATCCCCTGCCGATGCAGTGAAGCAAGAAATAGGCCTGGTCTGTGAAGACAGAAAGGAAGAGGGCGTGTTCTTACCCCTGTCCATCCGAAAGAACATCAGTGTGACCAATTTTAAGTCCATTTCAAACCGGTTCGGCTTTATCAATGTCGAAAAAGAATACGCCAAGGTCCAGGAGCTGATAGAAAAACTCAACATTAAAACGCCTAGCTCTGGGGTACCGGTCGAAAACCTAAGTGGGGGAAACCAACAAAAAGTGGCCTTGGCCAAGTGGCTGAGTATAGACAGTAAGGTAATCATCATAGATGAGCCTACCCGAGGTGTCGATGTTGGCGCAAAAGTAGAAATCTACAACCTGATCAACGAAGTGGCCAAAAGAGGCGTCGGCGTTGTGGTCATCTCATCGGATATGCCCGAAATAATGGGTATTGCCGATAGAATTCTGGTGATGTACAAAGGAACGATCTATGGGGAACTGCCCAAAGAAAAATTTTCCGAAGAAAACATACTTCGTTACGCAATTGGAAAACCACTAAAAAATTAACTCAAAAACTTAAACGATGGCTTTAACTTTAAAACAACAACTGAGCAGCCCGGGCGGTGTGCTTAAGTTCTTAATAAAATACAACACCATATTCATCTTCTTGTTATTGGTGCTGTTTTCCGCAATCATTTCAGATGTATTCTTTACCTCGGTGAACCTAAGTAACCTTTTAAAGCAAGTATCGGGTATCGGTATTATAAGTATCGGCATGTTGATCGTCATCTTGACCGGCGGAATAGATTTGTCCGTAGGTTCCATGGTGGCCCTATTGGCCGTGACCTTTGCCATTCTCGTTAATATTTTCGCCTTGCCCTTGGCCATTCTTATTACCATTGCCATCGGATTTGGCCTGGGCAGTGTTTCGGGCTATTTGGTGGCTTACCAAAAAATGGCGCCCTTTATCGCAACCTTGGCGTTAATGACCGTAGCACGGGGAATGGGCTTTATTTACTCTAAAGGCTCTCCGGTAACTTTCAAGACCTATGGCGGTTTATTTATGTCGGATTTTGCCAATAATTCCTTTTTGGGCATACCCAATATTGCCATTGTGTTTTTTATAATCGTGATTTTGGCGATGGTCATGCTCCGTCACAACGTTTTCGGGAGAATCGTCATTGCCATAGGAAGTAACGAGGAAGCCTCTCGACTCTCTGGAATCAAGGTAAACAAGTATAAGTTTTTGGTCTATGCCATATCTGGGGCCTTGGCGGCCATTTCGGCCATCATCGTAGCTTCGAGAACCAACCTAGGCTCACCCAATATGGGCATGGCCTGGGAACTGGATGCCATTGCCGCCGTAGTAATCGGCGGCGCCAGTTTAAATGGCGGTAGGGGTACGGCCATAAATACCTTGATGGGGGTATTGATCTTAGGCTTGATCAGCAATATCCTAAATCTTTTAAACGTGCCTTCATATCCACAGCAAGTCGTAAAAGGAGGGATCATCATTTTTGCCGTATTGCTTCAACGATTTGAGAATAAATAAACAAAGATCTTCCATGAAAAATTATAAATTAAACAGCACTAATCTTTCCCATATTTCAGAAAGAGTTTCAGTTCCAAAATACAACAGATCTAAGCTTAAAACGGGCATCGTACATGTGGGTATCGGTGGGTTTCACCGGGCACATGAAGCTTTTTATACCGATCAACTACTGCAAGACGAATCCGTCACGGATTGGGGGATATGTGGCGTAGCCCTTTTGGATTTCGACACTAAGATCTACAATACCCTAAAAGAACAAGACGGCTTGTACACCTTGATCGTCAAGGAACTGGACGGCACCCATACCCGACAGGTCATCGGTTCCATCGTTGAATATCTCTTCGCTCCGGAAGCCCCCATAAAGGTTATCGAAAAAATGGCGAGTCCTGAAGTCAAAATTATCACCTTGACCATTACCGAAGGTGGGTATAACTATAACGAGGCCACCAAAAAATTCGACTTTGACAATCCCTTGATCCAACATGACCTAACACATCCCAACAGCCCTAAGACCATTTTTGGTTACCTGACCCAAGCTTTAAAACTGAGAAAGGATAGAGGTCTCAAAGGATGTACCATTCAGTCTTGCGACAACATTCAGGGGAATGGCCATATGGCCAAAAGGATGTTGCTCACTTATGTTTCCACCGCAGCACCTGATTTGGTAGAATGGATAGAAAGCCATGTGTCTTTTCCCAATGCCATGGTCGACAGAATAACCCCGGCGACCTCGGAAGCCGATATTATAAACTTACGGGAAACTACCGGTATTGAAGATGCCTGGCCCGTGGTATGCGAACCTTTTAAACAATGGGTCATAGAAGATGATTTTATTGAGGGAAGGCCGGCATGGGAAACCGTAGGGGCACAATTTGTAAACAATGTCGAGCCCTATGAAAAAATGAAACTGAGCCTTCTAAACGCCGGACATTCCGTACTGGGCATTCTAGGCGCGCTACTAGGATACGATACCATAGATGAAGCGGTGAACAACCCAAACGTAAGAAGCTTTTTGAACAGCTATATGGATGTCGAGGTGAGTCCCGTTTTAGGCGATTTGGAAGGCATCGATTTAAGTGACTACAAGCGATCCCTGTTGGAAAGGTTTGGAAACATCAATATAAAAGACCAGATCGATAGAATCTGCTCTGAAAGTTCCGCCAAGATCCCCATATTTATTTTACCGACCGTAAATGCCCAATTAACGGAAAACGGACCCATAAAGCGCGCCGCCTTTGTCATTGCGGCTTGGGCAATCTATAGCTTGGGGAAAGATGAAAAAGGCCATGTCCTGAATATCAAGGACGCCATGGCTTCCTTGATAAGTGAAAAAGCCAAGGTCGCGGTAGAAAACCCGAAGACCTTTTTGGAAATAGAGTCGGTATTCGGAAAACTCAAAAACGATTCAAGCTTTGTAGAGGCGTACACCCAAGCCTATAAAAACATTATGGACCAAGGTGTGGAAAAATGTGTGATCGCTATAAACCGTAACCAGGAGAACAACAATTAAATGAAAAATATAGTCTGTTTTGGGGAAGTTTTATGGGATGTTTTCCCCACACACGAAAAAATTGGGGGAGCCCCCTTGAACGTAGCGTTACGCTTACAATCCTTAGGTAACCAGGTATCCATCATCAGTAGGATAGGTGAGGATGAAAAAGGCAAGGAGATAGAGAAAAGCATCATAGAAAAAGGGATTAACGCCGAAAACTTACAAGTAGATCAAGAGTTGAACACAGGAATAGTACAGGTAAGCTTGTCCCAAAACGGTTCCGCTTCCTATGAGATTACATTTCCCAGGGCTTGGGACAACATAAAAATAGACGACAAGGCGATAAAAGCGACCCAAGGGGCCGACGCCTTTATTTACGGGAGTTTAGTAGCTCGCGACAAACGATCCAAACATACGCTTTACGAGTTATTAAAATTAGCAAAGTATAAGATTTTTGACGTGAACCTCAGGGCGCCCTATTATAACATGGAAGTTCTGGGCCACTTGATGAAAGCGGCGGATTTTATTAAGTTCAACGACGATGAGATTTTGGAAATCGGTCAAGAACTGGGCTCCGAATCAAATGCTTTGGAACAGAACATTAGTTTTATAGCAAAACGTACCGATACAAAATCTATCTGTGTAACACGTGGGGCGCATGGGGCTATTTTGTACTACAAGGATAACTTTTACGAGAATAAGGGCTACCCCATTGAAGTTGTAGATACCGTAGGGGCCGGCGATTCTTTTTTGGCATCATTGACCAACGGCTTAATAAAAATGGAAGACCCGCAAAAAACCATAGATTTCGCCTGTGCCATAGGAGCTATGGTAGCCGGTAGGGAAGGGGCCAATCCGATATTTACCCCGGAAGAAATCCAAGCCTTTATCAAAAGTCGCCAATAAATCACGACATGGCTTAAAGACATAAAAGCAGCCGCCCGTAATAAGGGACAGCTGCTTTTTATTTACAAATTGTTTCGTGATCAGTTACACGAAGTAATACTACCTAGATTTTGGTTACATACTTTAGGGGTATTATACTTTACGTTTAAAACGTAATTATTGGGAAAGCCCTGAACACTGGAGGTGCTTACATTGACGTTATAATTGCCAAGGCTGTTGTCCCTTTTCGTGTTATCGATGGTAACTCCCAAGGAGGGTCCGTTATACTCGAACCCATCTGGACCTGGCCGACAAACCTTAGAACGTTCCGAACAGGGTAAATAGGATAAGAATGCCTGCTTGAGTTTGGCGCCAGTACCCTTATAGGTTGCCTTAACATTGGTTACCTTAGATGTGGCGAATTTCCCTGGTTTGATTCCGCTAACGGCAGGATTGGAGTGGTTATACGCCGCTTCGTTAAAGTCGTTTGCGATACGTGCCGCCCATGTTCTTCCGTTATTACGTTTGTACACGACTTCTACCGAGCCAGCTCCTAGAATACCTTCAATATAGTTCTTGAAAGCGTCGGCACTTGCCCTATTCCCCTTATCGAAAATCTCTATAAAACCGTGCTCTACACGTACGGCATATGCACAACCGATGGCGGTTACATCATCTATGGTCACTTTACCGTTTTCCATAAAATGGGGAGAGAACATTACCGGGGTCAAGCCATTGGTATTCTTGATCTTTGTGGCAAAAATATCCCTTACCCCCCCTTTTTTAGCGGTTTTCATAGCGAGGTTGTCGGTTTCTAAACGCAAGGTTACCCCGCCCGTACAACTTAGATTGTTGAACAGAATGTTATCTGCCGCGTACGCCTGTATGAGGCCATATCCCGTATGGGCATTCGCCTGGTCTATATTCTCAATAATACCTTTATGTGGCCAAGCATTGCCTGCCTTATCCGTAAAGCTTACCAATATCGAAGCAAAGATGGTTTTTTCATCCTTGATCGTAAAATTCGATATTTTAAAGTTGGTTACGTTACCAACATCGGCTACAATTTGGTTTTTAGAACTGTTGCCTCTTAGGTCTACTATAAACTTACCTCCTTTACCCACTATACTGGCGTTTTCTATTTTTTCCTCTGTTTTACTGGCAAAATCAAAAATTCTGTGATTCTTCGCAGGAGTCAACCCCTTGGTCGGATAGATTACCGTTCCCTTTTCTATTTCAAGATGTACATTAGAGCGCATTCTAATTTTGGTCAAATAGTACTTTCCCTTAGGAAGGGTCAGTATACCACCGGTATCCGATAAATCTTTGATAGCCAGGTTTAATTTGCTACTATCATCGTTCTGATCATTGTGGTTAACACCGTAATCCGTGACCAGGTTTTTTTTATTGGCCCGTACATTCTGACCCGGTGGGGTATAAAATGAAGAAGCCGCGGCCCTCAATTCAGTTGGAACTTCCGAAATTTCGGAGGTATCGTTTTCCGTCACTTCTTTGGTGCATCCTATTGCCATTATGGCAATTGACGCTAAATAAACAGGTTTAAATTGTAATTTCATTGTAAGAATTTAAGGTTAATAATGTCGCAATATATAGTGTATTTTCCTACTTATATAGAAGTTAATTAATACACTTAAACACTATTTTACCTTTAACCCCCCTTCCGACAGGGGCCAATTATAAGTAACGGTCCTATACCCTTCCACCTCTTTTACACAACCACCTGATATTAAGTATTTTATAATTAGCAAGCCCCAAGAATTCAAGAGGTTAATAAAATGTAAGTCAAAAAAGAAGGCTTCATTTATTAAACTAGAATTGCACCAAAACCAGATTAACTCCCTATAGTTTAAACGTATACATCAAAGGGTATGAAGAATAGTTTTTACAAAAAAACTTCACATAACAAGAATGGAATAATAGAACCCAAATAAATAAGGGGCACAATTTCAAAAAATTTAGAAAGGCCGATAGGTTAAGGATAATTTGCAGAAAACCTATGTTTTACAAGCCTGTATTGAGATAATGTAGAGTTATTTTCTGCACTTGTCAAGTTTTTTTCGAGGTGCGTTTTTGAAATAAAAACCTTACAAATTTTAGTTTTGCACTCAAGAAATTATAAAACATACCCCCATGAACTTAACTAAAATGGCTGTTTTCGCAGCAAGTCTATTTTGTCTCGCCTGCAAGAATGATATAGATACCGAACTGGAAAAAAAATCCATACCGGAATCTGAAATTCAAAAGTCGGAAGAAAAACTACCGAACGAAGAAGAATTGACCCCGACCGACCCCGATGAAGAAACGAACAAGGAAGAAACTGTTACAGCGAACGCGACCTATGATTTTACCGGAAACACCCCACCTCCGGCACCCCAAGGCATGAAATGGGTAAAAATATCACAACTTTCCGATGAGTTCAACAATGGTTTCAATACTGATAAATGGACCAAATCGCTTTGGAACTATGGTGTACCCGTACAAATGAAGGCCGAAAACTCTGGAGTTAGCGATGGCAAACTGTGGATCAAAGCTACCTTGGGCAACGACCCCGAGCGTTGGTTCGAAACCTCCCGTGTTATGTCGAAGGCCCAAGTCAATTACCCCATGTATACCGTAAGCCGTATTAAAGGGGCCCATATTTCGGCCTATAATACCTTTTGGTTGAACAATGGGAATATTTCCAACCGTAACGAAATTGACGTTATAGAGAATAACTCCAACCCCTCCTGTAACTGTCAGCCCGATTTCCCTTGGCAAATGAATTCGCAATATTTTCACGTGGTCAATGACGATACCAAGCGTAATAAGGGCAATTTTGACAATCGCGAACTCTCCGATGCCAACCCGCTTAAGGGCGTAGCTTGGAACGAAGAATACCACACCTTTGGCGTTTGGTGGAAAGACGCCACGCACATTCAGTTTTATTTAGATGGCGAACCGGCCGGAAGCGTGGTTTCGGCACGTGATTTTACCCGTGAGCTAAATATCATATGGGACCTATGGACGGTTGATGCCGATTGGCTCGGGGGACTTGCCAAAAAGGAACATCTGTCGAACAACAATATCAACACCATGAAAATAGACTGGATACATACCTATCAATTGGTAGAGGAATAACTATTCATAATAGTGAGTTGTTTAGTTGAATAGGGCATTAACATTACGTTTTTGCCTTATTTTTTTACCAACCGTCCAATACACACTGCATGGTATAGGGTTCGGTCTTCGATAGGGGAAGGTCTTGTAGTTCATCGCCTAGGTAATTGCCTTCGGCCATACCCGTAACATTATTAAAACGGTAAGACCAGCAGTACCTTAGGTTGGGATGCGCTTCGGAGTAGGTCACTAAATTATCGACCAATACGGCATTGTCAAAATCGGTAAATGACATAAAATAACCGTAAAATTTATTACGCCTTACATCGGCATCCGAACTTTTGTACATATACATGCCACAGCTGTTACAAACATTGTCATGAACATAGGTCGCACGGTTATGCCCTTTGTCCCCGCCACCAGAATACTGTATATAGCCTAACCGGCCATTGACCGAGCCATCGACCATGGTAATGGTATTTCGGGCAATGATGTTATGGGTTTTGTGCCAGCTTACAATGGGGCCGTCTACATAGGTACTTCCTTCCCCTTGCTCCATAATGTTATCCAATATATAGACATTTTTACCACTTGTATTTACGATATCACCTCCCGTATTATGATGGAAATAGTTGTCTTGGATCAAGATATCTTCATCTACTCGGCCGGCACCCTCAATATCGATTCCAAATTGCGGGCTCGTTCCCTTTATATGATGAATCTCATTGTCGGTAATCGTAATGCGCGTACCGCCCACAATAGAAATTCCCTGCCTTCTGTTATTATAAATATCATTGTTGGTAAATGTAACATCGGTAGCCTCCAATACTAGGGAACCGTCGCCCGTGGTATTTCTGATAATCATATTATCTACAAGAACAATATTGCTGTCGTTCCAAACACAAATACCGTGGCCCTCGTCATGAGCAGTGTTTCCGTCGCTCTCCCGTGGGGTAAAAACATGGGTATCCCTATCTCCTTGAACAATACCGTCCCTGATTATTATATTATCGCCATCTAAACTGATTACACAATAGTTCCACTTGTCATTGGTATCGATTTCCAAAATAGCACCTTCACTAAATACGAACTCCGTATTCCCATGAATTTCAATACCCCCTTGGTATATATCGTTTTTCTCTTCCCCGACCAGGTAGTGGCCTTCAGGCAAGATTACCCGCCCATATCCTTCGTCGTGCGCCCAATCGATAGCGGCCTGTAGGTTTGCCGTGGTTTTAAGAGGGTCGGTTCCGTCATTTGGAATATCCCACTGCTCCAAGTCTATCGTATATTCCTTGGTGTCGGCCATACTCGGCAATTCAACTTTGAACTTTAGCTTAGGCAAGCCTTGGTCGTCTAAGTCCTCGGAATCGGCTCCATAAGTAGAAGTCGTTCCCCCTAGGTCTAGCACATCCTTTTTACATCCGGCCAGTGAAAGCAGCACGAAGATCAGTAGGTAAGTTGTTAGGTTTCTCATTTCTATAGAAAATAGGGGTTTACACCAATTGAAACTCCTTTTTAAAATGAATAGTATGTGTATTTTCCATTTTTCGATAGATTACACCGTATGAACGGGGCATCCTAAGCCGTTGAAAACCGCTTGATCAGGAGACATCCCGCGAAAGCAAATTCCAACTACATCAAAACATTTACTATATTGTAATGCAGCTGAAGTGTTTGGCCTTAATGGGATTTTATTTTCGGGGGGATAAAACAGTTGGCCGAACAACATCGGAATATGACAAAAAGAATAAGCCTGATCCTTATATGTTTTACCTTGGGCAACCTGTTCGCACAAAGTGATAGTACCGAGATACGCCCCCGAACAAACCTGATCAAAAAAAGTATTTTACCCCTGTCGCTCCTCACTACCGGTATCCTCTTATCCGATAGCGGGTGGGAGCAAAGCCTGAACGGCACCATCAAGGATGGGGTAGGCAACGACTTTCGCACACATATTGACGATTTTTCGAGATATGCCCCCATAGCCACACTGGTTATTGCAAACGTAGCCGGTGTCAAGGCGAGACACCACTGGTTCGACCAGACCAAAAACCTGGCCGTTTCCATGATCTTGACCGATGTGTTCACCAGGGCCATAAAAAATTCGGTGTACAAGCTCAGGCCCGATGGTTCCGACAAAAATGCCTTTCCTTCCGGGCATACCTCCATCGCCTTTGCGTCGGGTGCGGCAGTCTACGAAGAATACAAAGACACCAATCGATACCTGGCATATAGTGGCTATGGATTTGCCACCCTTACGGGAGGTTTACGCTTGGCCAATAACAAACATTACCTATCGGATGTATTGGCCGGGGCGGGAATTGGTATTCTAGTGACCCGGCTCGTTTATCATTTTGACTATCTCTTTCAATGGAACCCCTTTTTAAAATGGAAAAACGTAAGCCTTATTCCCCGCTATAGCGATAGGACACTGGGACTCTATTTTTCCAAATCCTTTTAAGCTTGAAGCTAGCAAAAGCGGCCCCAAATTCTTGGCTATTTCAAAAAAATAGTTGCATATTGCAATTAATTAAATTCAAAAATCATCAAAACAGAACAGTTCAACTCTTCCTCGCGACTCATAAGTGCCACAGAACGACTTCTATCGGCGCATTTGCAACGCGCCTTTCAGGAAAACGGCGTTGAAATCACCATTGAACAATGGCGGATTTTGTTCTATTTATGGAAAGAGGACGGTATCAACCAACAGGAACTGGCCAAGCGGTCGAAGAAAGAAAAAAGTACCATGACCCGCCAGCTGGATACTTTGGAAAAAAAAGGATTGCTCATAAGACGCTGCCTTGATGAGGACAAGCGCAACAAACAAATATTTTTGACAAAACAAGGAAAGGCACTTGAAAACAAGGCCTTAAGCATTGCCAATACGATAACGGAACTATCGGAAAATGGTATCGCCCCCGATGAATTGGCACAGTTCAAACAGGTTTTGCACAAAATTATAGAGAACTTAGAATAGATGTTTATAGACAACGATCAAATAGAGAAGCTTTTACCCATGTCGGAGTGCATTGAGGTTATGCAGGCACTGTTTCTCTTAAATGCCGAAACGGATATCGTCAATCCACTCCGCACGACCATGCCCTTACACAATGACAGCCATGGAATTATGGGCATGATGCCCGCCTACATACGCCCCTATGAAGTCATGGGGATCAAAGTGTTGAGTATTTTTCCCGATAACTATAAGAAAGGACTCAGCTCGCACCAAGGGGTTATCCATCTCTATGAAACGCGTACGGGACAGTTAATGACAAGTTTGGATGCCGATGGTATTACGGGAATCAGAACAGCCGCCGTAAGCGCCTTGGCCACTAAGCACTTGGCGATTCCTAAGGCCAAGACTTTATGTATTCTTGGTAGTGGGGTACAGGCAAGAAAGCACATTGAGGCCATGCTTGAAATCCGCGATATCGAAAAGATTACCCTATGGAGCCTCAACAAGAGTAGTGCAGTACGACTTGCCGGCGATATGGAGCAATACAAGGAAATTGATTTTAAGGTCTGCGACACCGTAAGGGAAGCGGCCATCGACGCCGATATTATCTGTACGGTTACCGCCGCTACGGAACCTATATTGGAAAACGCCTACCTAAAACCCCATGTTCACATCAATGCCGTAGGGGCCTGTACGGCAACCACCAGGGAACTTGCCTCAGAAATCATCAATACCTCTGATGTGTTTGTAGATAACCGGGTTTCGGCGGCCAATGAGGCAGGGGAGCTGTTGCTTCCGGCCAAGGAAAACGGTCATGATGCCCTTGACTTCGTAAAAGCCGATATGTCGGAACTATTGAAAGATTCCAGCCTGTACGATGCATCCAAAAAAACGGTGTTCAAGTCACTGGGTATCGCCTCTGAGGACTTGGCTGCGGGACTGCATTGCTATACCAAATTGAAGGGATAATCCCTACAGCACAAATATTGAACGGCTACCGTCGATTGCTTTATCAACCTCGCTTATATCCTTGAATCCCAACCCCTTCAAATGGGTTACCGATTCTCTATTGCCATTCACTGAAAAGAACCGCCTATTCACTGATTCTTCAAAATAGCAGTCTTTCTATTCCGCATCTTTGTACCCTAATACAAATTCTCAAACCCATTTAAAATGAAAAAAATAAGCCTATTGCTCGTACTGGCAATGCAACTTACCTTTATCGTTTCCTGTTCCGACGATGATGTGACCAATACAGACAGCGACTCGGAGACTACCGAGGAGCTCAACGACGAAACAGGGGATGAAGACGCCTATGTTGAACAGTACGCCGATACCGATTTTGAGGCCACGGATTGGACCGACGCAACACACAGCAAATCGGCCGACCCTGATTTTGAGGAAGTCTTTGCCGACAACGCCGTAAAACGTATAGACCTAGTGATTACCGAAGAACGTTGGCAGAGCATGCTTGACAACATGACGTCGTTATACGGTGAATTTGGGGGCGACTTCGGTGCCGGAAGTGGCCCTGGGGCAGGAGGCCCACCTGCTGGAGGAGCCGGTGGGGGAGGACTGGTAGAAATCGACGAGGACCCGATTTTCGTACCTGGTGAAGTTTTCTATAATGGAAAGGAATGGTATCGCGTAGGCCTTCGCTTTAAAGGAAATTCAAGTCTACAATCAAGCTGGTCCAGTGGTATCTTAAAACTATCGTTCAAGCTCGATTTTGATGAATTTGAAGATGAGTACCCACAAATTGACAACCAAAGATTCTACGGTTTCAAAAAACTAAGCCTTAAAAACAATTACAACGACAAATCGATGTTACGCGAAAAAGTGGCCACCGATGTATTCAGGGAAGCCGGATTGGCCAGTTCACATGCCGCTATTTACGAAGTGTATGTTGACCATGGCGACGGTCCTGTTTACTTTGGGGTATACACCATGGTAGAAGAAGTAGACGATACCGTAATCGATACCCAGTTTAGCGATAACGACGGCAACTTGTACAAACCTGACGGCGATGGAGCCAGTTTTGCCGAAGGCACTTTCTCCGAAGAGGTCTTTGTTAAGAAAACCAATGAAGACGAAGCCGATTATTCCGATATCCAAAGCCTTTTTGCCGCACTACACGCCGATAATCGAACAAGCGACCCCGAAGCTTGGCGAGCCAATTTGGAGACTGTTTTTGACACCGATACCTTCTTAAACTATCTGGCGGTGAATACGGTTATTCAAAACTGGGATACCTATGGTAGAATGACACACAACTACTTTCTTTACAACAATCCCGATACCGAAAAACTGGCATGGATTCCGTGGGATAATAACGAAGCCCTACAAAGAGGAAATCAAGAAGGCGCCTTGGCCTTGGATTTCTCCGACCTAAATGAAACGGAATGGCCCTTGATCGGTTATCTATACGAAGATGCCACCTACAAGGCCAAGTACGACGACTATGTTCGCGAAGTAGCCAGCAATATCTTTAGCGTAAGTAATATGCAGGCCAAATATTCGACCTATGCCGCATTGGTAGAGCCCTATGCTACCGCTGAAGTCGAAGGATACAGTTTCTTGAATTCAAGCGCCGATTTTCAGGCAGCCATAAGTGAACTGAACAGCCATGTGTCGGAAAGGGCAACGGCAGTCGATAATTATTTGAATTAGTAATATGGATGTAGTGTGATGATGCTGATATAATTCTAGAGGGGGAAATCCGGTTGCCATAGGTAACCGGATTTTTTATTATTACCATGGTTTAGAACCTAAACCGTATCGATAAGGAAAACTGGTTTATGGGTGGAAGCTTCGGTATATTCGTTTGTCCGGCAAATATCCCTACTTCCAAGACCCTCTTTTTCTTCATTCTATAACCAAGGCCCAAGTTCACGTTGATTAGGCCTCCCTGCTCGCTCCCGCTACCTTGATCGATGTCATAGGTCTTTCCCACACGTGTAAACAAATAGGTCTTCTCGTTCACATCGTATTTAAAAACTAGGGAAGGCGTAATTTGCTCATGCGTTCCAAACTTGGCGTAATTGCGTTCTAGGCCGGCGCTGAACTTTTCAGATAACTGGTAATCAAAATAACCTGTTGTAAAGACTTCTCCGTTTATACCCACGGGAGTCTCAAATCGGTATTGCGATAAATTGGTGATCAATAAGGAATCTAGGGAGACCTGTTCTTTAGGGGCTATTTGACCATACAGGGAGGAAGAAAAATAGAAACCGAAAATCACAACTACAAGATTCCGCATGAATATAGCTTTTAGCACACCTTTTTACAAATATAGGAAACAGACTACATCAGGTTTGGAGAAGGACTATTTTTTGATAGAAGTTTAACAGTGATGCTTACCATAGAAGAAAAAAGCTCATGGCTTCGTTCTAAATTCCTTTTCCGATATCATCACAAAAATTCCATCGATAAAATTCGGGGTTCCGTATAGTCAAAAGGGCCAGACTTCTATTCCTTTTTATAGTGTAGCCACATAGTTTCACCTTTGAAGTGTTAATTAAAAATACGCTTAAATGAAACTATATATACTAATGGCAAGTTTTTTAGTCGCCCAGATCGCTTTTGCCCAAGAAGCAGATACTTCTTCGGCCCCTAAAGTGTGGTCTTTGCAAGATTGTATCTCCTATGCCATAGAGAACAATATCACGGTCAAGGATGCCACCTTGAGCAAGAACATTTCCGAAGTAGACTACAGCAAGGCCAAATCATCACGATTGCCCAATCTTTTCGGTAGCGCCTCACAGGGATTCTCCAACGGAACCACCATAGACCCGATTACCAGCGATTATGTGTCGGACCAGATCCACAACACCAATTTGGGAGTCAATAGTTCCGTGACCTTATTCCAAGGGAACCAGATCAATAACCAGATCCAACAGAACAAACTGCTTCTGGAGCAAAGTAGTCTATTGGAAGAGGAAGCCAAGAACAGTATCGTAATCAGCATCTTGGAAACCTACCTACAAACACTTTACAGTAAAGAAGGAATCACCATTGCCGAAAACAATCTTGAAGCATCGGAAAAAGAAGTGCTAAGGGCCAAATCACGCCTAGATGCCGGGTCTATAGCATTGAGCGACTACACCGAGGCCCAAAGTCAGGCCGCCACCAACAAATATCAGTTGATCGCCGCCAAGAACGACTATGCACAACACATCATAACCCTGAAACAATTATTGGAACTATCACCTTTGGAAACCATGGAAATTGAGACCATGGCCGAAAACTCCGACCTGATCAACCTCGAACTCAACAAAGAGATCATTTATAGCAATGCCCTAGCATATTTACCCGAAGTGGAAGCGAGCCAGACGAACATCGCCATAAACGAAAAGGAACTGGATATTGCAAAAGGGGGTTACTTGCCCACCTTATCCTTGGTCGGTAGCCTAGGAACAGGATACACCAGCCTGAACGACAACACCTTTGGTGATCAATTAGATGTCAATTTCAACCAGAAATTAGGGTTAAGCCTAAGCATTCCCATCTTCAATAGAAACCAAACCAAGGCCGCGGTAAAGACCGCTGCAATAAATATTGAAAGAGCCCAATTACAAAAGCAAAGTGTAGAGAAAGAAGTCATAAAAAAAGTAGAAACGGCCTATGAAAATGCCGTGTCATCGCAAGAACAGCTTATTGCGGCCCAAGCCTCTTTGGAAGCGGCGGAGCAGTCCTACAAATTGGCCCAGAAAAAATACGAATTGGGGGCCCTAAGTACCACGGACCTAGTGATCAGCCAAAACACTTACACCAATGCCCAACAGAACTATTTACAGGCCAAATATCTAAATATTCTTTACCATCAACTCTTACAATTCTATCAAGGAAACGAAATTAAACTTTAACTAAAATGAAAAATAAAAGAAAAATCATAATAGGCGGTCTTGCCTTGGTTCTCATAGCTTTTGTCGCATATAGCTTTCTAAACGGAGGTGATAGCGTAACGATTGAAGCAAAGACGGTAGCGGCCCAAAAAGGAAATGTAACGACCATGGTTACGGCAACCGGAACCATTGAGCCCATCACCCAAGTGGAAGTAGGTACCCAGGTATCGGGGGTCGTCGAAAAGATCTATGTGGATTATAACAGTGTGGTTACCGAAGGACAACTGATTGCCGAGTTGGACAAAACAAACCTCAAGGCCGCTACCGTTCAGGCACAAGCGGCCTATGACAATGCGGTCAGTCAGAGAAACTACACCAAGACCATCTACGAAAGACAAAAGACCTTGTTCGAAAACCAAGTTATTAGCCAATCGGATTTCGATGATGCGGTATACAATTACGAAACGGCAAAAGGTAACGTAACCCAACGTTTATCGGACCTACAAAAGGCCAAGACCAATCTGGAATACGCCAATATCTATTCTCCCATAGACGGGGTCGTACTGTCGAGGGATATTGACGAAGGCCAAACGGTCGCGGCCAGTTATAGTACGCCCACGCTTTTTACCATTGCACAAGACCTAAGGGAAATGCAAGTAGAAGCCGATGTAGATGAAGCCGATATAGGGCAGGTTCAAGAAGGCCAACGCGTAAGTTTTACGGTAGATGCCTATCAAGGAGAGATATTTTCCGGAATCGTAACACAGGTGAGGCTCAACCCCACGGTAACCTCAAATGTAGTTACCTACACCGTGGTCATTAAAGCCGACAACCCTGACTTGAAGCTTAAACCAGGACTAACGGCTACCATTTCCATATACACCTTGGAATTGAAGGATGTACTATCGGTCGAAGCCAAGGCCATCAATTTTAAACCGAGCCCGCCGGAACTAATGGCTTACAACAAACAACAGAACCTAAGTATGGCCCGACCCGAACACCCTATGGAATCGGATGAAGAAGCGACCGTAGTTTGGATCTACGGAGCCAATGGGGCCATATCTCCACAGAAAGTGACCCTAGGGGCCAGCGATGGGGTAAAGGTTCAGATTTTGAGCGGAATAAAAGAAGGCGATCAATTGGTCTACAGTCTAAAATCGGAATCCACTATAGCCACCTCTGAACCTAGCGGCTCAAGTGAAAGTCCTTTTATGCCCAAACCACCGGGAAGCAAAAAGAAATAACAAACAGCCATGAGCAAAGAGATCATTAAAATACAAGATTTAAAACGCGACTTTACCATGGGCACTGAAACGGTCCATGCGCTACGGGGTATCTCGTTCGCCATTAATGAAGGCGAGTTCGTGACGATTATGGGATCGAGTGGTTCTGGAAAAAGTACCTTACTGAATATTTTGGGCTGTTTGGACCAACCTACATCGGGCACGTATGAAATTGACGGGCTAAAAGTAAAGGATCTGAGCCGAAACGAGTTGGCTACCATCCGCAACGAGAAAATCGGTTTTATTTTTCAATCGTACAACCTGTTGGCACGTACTTCGGCCATTGAGAACGTAGAACTTCCCCTTTTGTACAATAGCAAGGTCTCTACCGAAGAACGTCGTGAACGTGCCATAAAGGCATTGGAAATGGTAGGTTTGGCCGACCGCCTGCACCATACACCTTCACAGCTTTCGGGCGGTCAGCAGCAGCGTGTGGCCATTGCCCGTTCATTGGTGAACAATCCGGTAATGATCCTGGCCGATGAGGCTACGGGAAATTTGGACACCCGCACATCTTACGAGATCATGTCGCTTTTTCAAGAACTGAACAAGCAGGGCATCACCATCACCTTTGTTACCCACGAACCCGATATTGCCACCTTTAGTAGTAGAACTATCGTATTGAAAGATGGTAATATCATTCAAGATTACTTGAACGACAACATACAATCGGCAGCAGAAGAATTAGCAAAATTACCTAAAGAAGACCATTGACCATGAGACTATTAAACTTATTAAAAATAGCCTATAAAGCTATTGTCCTTAACAAGTTAAGGACCTTATTGACCATGTTGGGAATCATTATTGGCGTGGCTTCGGTAATCGCCATGTTGGCTATTGGCGAAGGTTCCAAGGAAAGTATTCGCAGTACGATCTCGAGTATGGGTTCGAACATGATCACGATACGGCCGGGCGAAGATGTGCGCGGAGGGGTACGGCAAGATGCCAGTGCCATGGAATCGCTTACCCTAGATGATTATTACGCCATTAAAGAAAAGACCGAGTTATTGAGTTATGTTTCTCCTTTGGTCAATGGGGGCGGTCAGGTCATAAACGGATCAAATAACTGGCCTTCTACGATTTACGGGGTAAACCCCGAGTATTTAGACATTAAGGTGGTCGGCCTGCAAAGCGGAAGCATGTTTACCGATGCCGAAGTAAAGTCCGCCTCCAAGGTAGCCGTGATCGGGCAAACGGTGGTCGATAATGTCTTTCCCGATGGAACCGACCCCGTTGGGCAAATGATCCGTTTTAACAACATTCCCTTTATGGTCATCGGGGTACTCGAGGAAAAAGGGGAAAACACCTTTGGCCAAGATCAAGACGATGTGGTCATTGCCCCTTATACCACGGTTCAAAAGCGTATTCTGGCCATTGACCATTTAAACCAGATCATGGCCTCTTCCATTAGTGAGGAAGACGCTCCGGATGCCGTTGAGGAAGTGACCGAAATTTTACGGGCCCAGCACAAACTTTCCGCCACCGAAGACGATGACTTTCATGTTCGTTCTATGGAAGAATTAATTTCTACCTTTAGCTCCACCAGTGAAATGCTGACCATTCTTTTGGTAGCCGTAGCGGGTATTTCATTGCTGATCGGCGGTATAGGGATTATGAACATCATGTATGTTTCGGTAAAGGAACGTACCAAGGAAATCGGTCTGCGAATGGCCGTAGGAGGGAAGGGTTCCGATATTTTGATGCAATTTTTGATCGAGGCCATCCTTATTAGCATTACCGGTGGTGTCCTTGGGGTCATCTTAGGATTGGGAGCTACCGTTTTTATTGAAAAGTTCTTACATTGGCCCACAAGTGTGGCCTTATATTCCATAATCATATCCTTTGCCGTATGTGCGGTTACAGGTATATTTTTTGGATGGTACCCCGCAAGAAAAGCTTCGGTCTTAGACCCGATTACCGCATTGCGCTATGAATAAAACAGTTATGTATAAAAACAAAAAAGTAATATTCTTTCAGCATCTACTGATATGGCTTGTCCTATTTAGTATGCCCTATATATTATCATACGGGCAAGATCCGGATATCAATAGGCTTATCGCCCACTTTTTGGTCCCGATGTTGTTCTATGCGATTATTTTCTATCTCAATTTTTTCCTTCTGATAGATAAGTTCTTGTTTCCCAAGAAAACCCTTAGGTTCATCCTTATCAACCTTATGGCCATTGCTTTCTTTATGTTTTTGAAAGAACTGATAGAGGACCTCTTTTTTCAAGATCTTACGCGAAAACCTCCGGGCGATAATACAAAAGATGGGCCGCCCATAAAACTGTTCCTATATGTGCAGATGATTTCCTATGCGGCACCCGTACTTTTTTCCATTGCGATAAAAACCACGAAGCAATGGATGAGGACGGAAGCGGAACGCAAAGAGGCCATTAATTTTAAACTACAGACCGAACTGCAGCATTTGCGCTATCAATTACAGCCGCATTTCTTTTTCAATTCGCTGAACAATATCTACTCATTGGTCGATATTTCCCCGGAAAAGGCCAAATCTACCATTCATAGCCTAGGGAAGCTCATGCGCTACCTTTTGTACGAAACCAATACGGAATTGGTGCCCCTCTCCAAGGAGATTGAATTTATGAGAAAGTATATTGACCTTATGAAATTGAGGATTTCGGACAAGACGGAAGTGGAATCTAGTTTTCCGGTTGCCGATCCCTCTATAAAAATTGCCCCGCTATTATTTATATCCTTGATAGAAAATGCTTTTAAACACGGGGTTTCCGCCAATAGGGAAAGCATTATATCCATTGATATGACGACGCAAAAAAACACGGTGAACTTTACTATAGAGAACCACAATTTCCCGAAAGAAGACAATGACAAAAGCGGTTCGGGCATCGGCTTGAAAAATCTTGAAAAACGTTTGCAGTTATTATATCCCAATAAATATACCTTTGAAAAGGAACTCAAAACGGGGGTTTATAGGGTTCATCTAACAATAGAAACTAACTAAGCATCATAGGGCCCATATTTTTTTGAATAGTATTGAAAATGATAAACCAAATACTCTAATCCAATTATAACTATGTTGTGAATAATATTTCTTAGTGTTATTAAATAAGTACAATAACCTTACTCAAGTTATCTTATTTCATAGACACAATTCGTTCAAACTTTAATATATGAAAGATGCCTCTAAGCAAACGCTTGTAGAGCTTTTTAAAAAACTTTGGGATTACGTTAAACCTTATAGAAAATTGGTCATTGCGTCTTTAATCCTAACCATAATTGGCGCATTATTGGCGCAGGTTAATGCGTTAGTATTACGCTACACCGTTGATGAATTAACAACCTTAAGTAACGCTAATAAAACACTAAAAGAAGGGTTTACGCTATTAGCCATAATTAGCATTATTCTTCTATTAAAAGAAGGTTTTTATGCACTAGTACAATTTGGTCAAAAGTTCTATGGAGAAAAAATGAAAATTTACATTTCAAAAGACTTTGCGCAAAACATTGTAGAACGCATATTGACTTACAAAATGGCCTTTTACAGTTCTCCAACTAATGAAAGCGGCAAATTACAAACCAGAATAGATTTAGGCGTTACAAGCCTTACGCAGTTGGTAAAAAACTTTTTTATTGACATATTACCTTTATTCTTTAATGCTTTTGTCGCTTTAATTATCATGTTTAACGCCAACGTATATGTGGGATTAGTGAGTCTATCAATTATTCCACTTTTCTTCTACATAAGCAGTCTACAAGCTAAAAAATTGAAAGGCTTTAGACGCACCATGAGGAAGTATAGAGAAACAAAAAATAATGGCATTATTGGTTTAATAAATTCTATTACCGTTATAAAATCTTTTACAAGAGAAAGTTTTGAAAGTAAAAAGCACGAAGCCATTCAGTTAGACATGACTGAAAATCAATTACAAACAAGAAAATTAAGTTTCTTATTTGACGGATTGAAGAAATTCACAGAACAATTTGGAGTCGTAATTATTATCATATTAACCGCTTATTTTGTTTTAAATGGTAGCATGACTATCGGCGCCATAATGTTTCATATTTTACTATTCAACAATGTATCGGCACCTATACAACAATTGCATCGCATATATGACGAAGTACAAGATGCGATAATATATTCGGATGCGTTTTTTGAAATTATGGACGCCGATGAAGAAACAGAATTAAGTGGTACTTATATTCCCGAAAAATTCACCGGTACTTTTGAAATTGAAAATGTAGATTTTGCATATCCTAACGGAACTAAAGCCCTTTATGATGTTTCCATGGTTTTTAAACCCAATACGATAAATGCTCTAGTTGGTCTAAGTGGTGCTGGAAAAAGTACAGTGATTAATTTGTTAGATAAGTTCTACGCACCCACTTCAGGTAAAATACTTTTAGATGGTGTTGATTTACAAGAGTATGATACGCATTGGTTAAGAGATAACATCGGATTGGTATTACAAAAGAACCATATATTCAATGGTAGCATTAAAGAAAACATCCTTTACGGAAAAGAAAATGCTACAGACGACGAGGTTGTAGCAGCAGCAAAACAAGCCTATATTCATGAGCAAATTATTCAATTGCCAGAGGGCTATAATTCAAAAGCAACATTATTATCTGGTGGACAACAACAGCGGGTTTCTATAGCACGATTATTTCTAAAAAACCCTCCTATTATTTTTCTTGATGAACCCACGGCGAGTTTGGATGCCATAGCAACTGAAAAAATCAAGAAAAGTTTAGACGCCATAAAAAAAGGGCGAACGGTAATCGTTATTTCCCACAGTATTTCTCAAATAATTGACGCCGAAAATGTCATTGTTTTAGAAAAAGGAAAAGTTATCGAACAGGGTACGCATGAAGCATTATATAATAATGAAAGTGCTTATTTCAAAATATTTAATGCGATGGCAAATAGCTTAAATATTGATAAAATTAAAAACACATTAAAAGAATAAATTTCTGATTTTAATTTCAAAACAACTATAAAGATTAAAGCGAAAGACTATGAAATATTTAATTTTAATTATCCTCGTCGTCTTATCTTTTAGTTCTATTTCCGCTCATGAAGGTGGACATGGAATTCCATTAAAACAATGGGAGTTAGCAACAAATAAATTATTCAAAGCCGATTTTATTAAATATGAAAACGATGAAGTTTGGCTTTTGGATAGCGACCATACTATTAGAATCTTTCAGATTTCAGATTTTTCGGACGAAGATCAAAAGTATATTAAAAACAAAAGTGAATATATCCATTCTTTAAACACCAATACGACTATTGAAAGTGGTTCGCAATCATTTTCAAGTTATAATGGGGCGCTCATTGGTTTGGGTATTTTTCTTTTGTGCTTCTCTCTTTTTAAATTGATAAAACAAAAAAAATCAATTTACCTGATCCATGGCGTACTTGGTTTAGGTGTTGTTTTAATTGTATCGTGCAAAGACACTAGCATCCCTAAAACCGGGAGAAGGGAAGTACCATCAAATGACGTTTCACTGATGCAAACCTATTTTGGCAAGTTTGAAGGTGTTACAACACGTTCAGACGAAAACTATCTCTATGTTTCATCAAATGGCCTACCGGATCACGACATGATGGTAGGTATAACAAACTGGCAACAACAAGTTCCTATTAACCAAGATTACACGGGAGATAATAGTTGGGCCATTCCCATCCATCCAAAAATGGCGGAACATCCGCTATCTACAAAAACCAATTTGTTAAAAGGTGCAATTGCCGTTGCCGTAAACGGAATTCCCATTTTCAACCCTTTGAACAATAGGGGGGAAGATGCCAATGCTATTGGGGAATTGGACAATTGGGGCGGACATTGTGGTCGTGCAGACGATTATCATTATCATTTACCGCCATTACACCTACAAGATCAAGTGGGCACCGGCAACCCCGTGGCCTATGCCGTAGATGGTTTTCCTGTCTATGGTGAAACAACGGACACCTTGGATGCCTATTTAGGAAAAACAAACCCCGATGGTTCGTATCAATACCACACCATTAAGGAATATCCCTATTTTATTGCGGGCATGAGAGGGGAAGTACAATTAGACCCAAAAACTAAAGCGCCCGAAAATCAGGTGTACCCCCAACCGAGAACACAGGAACTGCGACCTGCATTAAGACCCTTACGAGGTGCTAAAATTATCGATTTTAAATCGTTGGGAGAAAATTCATATGCCTTGACATACAGCCTGGATTCAAAGGAATATACCATAAATTATGGTTGGAACAGCGCAGGTACCTACACCTATGAATTTATAAATCCCGATGGTACATCAACCGTTGAAACCTATAAGCCGAGACAAAAATGAGCTATTCAAAATACTTAATCCCCATATGTTTCCTTTGTTTAATGTCCTGTAAAAACCGGGACAAAGCGATTACAAAAGTTAATCACGATGATTTTAAAACGATCCATTCCGATTTTAAACTAACAAGTGTCGCGATAGGGAATGGCGTTTTATTGGATGCCTACAAGTGTGAAGAGAAGGTAAACGATGTTGAAAACTCCATACCGCTTTCGTGGCAAAATGTACCTGAGGGCACTAAATCTTTAGCCATCGTTATGTACCATTATCCGAAAAAGGATGATAAGACCGAGGTCAATTCGTATCTGTTATTATGGGGCATTGACCCTGAAACAACCGAAATACCATATAAAATGGCTTCCAAAGGATCTTGGTTTATGGGATCGAATAAAGATGGTACGGCCATTTCCTATACATCGCCTTGTTCTCGTGGAAAAGGCAAACACGAATACACCATAGCCCTTTATGCCTTATCGGAAACACCTGCTTCCTTACCTAGGGAACACAGTTTAAGTGTAGATTACAATGTATTTATGAATGCATTGGCCACCGTGAAAATTATTGATAGGACGACTTTAACATTTGTAGACTCTAATTAAATTAAAACAAGCATAAAATGATGTACGTAAAGAACTTTATACCAGTGCTTTTTTTCGCCTGTTTCACCTTGATAGCGTGCAAAAACAGTAAAAAAAATAAACCTGAAAATCCAGAAACTTATACAGGAACTGCTTCTGTATCCCAAGGGCCGGCAACCGTGCTTACTCAAAACATATTTGAATGTGATAGAGGTAGAAAAGCGCCAATTGGTACATCTACTGCAACAGATGGTAGTCAATGGACGGTTCCCGCTGAGGTTAATTTTACCGATGACAGCTTTCCTTTTGCTTCGGATTTGTTTAATCCTTGTACAAAAGTGGAATATCGATCTGCCGATGAGGCATTGGCCGCTTTGGATGGGACGGATATAATAGAAGTGGATGCCGATGGCGAACTGATTACGGCCTATGTATTTGCCGATAACTATTTTGAAATGTACATTAATGGCGTTCCTGTGGGAAAAGACAATGTGCCTTTTACACAGTTCAATTCCAACATCCTTCGATTTAAGGTGAACAGGCCTTTTACGATAGCCATGAAATTGGTCGATTGGGAAGAAAACAGTGGCTTGGGCTCCGAGGCCAACAGGGGGCAGGCATTCCATCCGGGAGATGGCGGTATGGTGGCCGTGTTTAAAGATGCCAAAGGTGATATAATTGCCACAACAAATTCCGATTGGAAGGCCCAAACATTTTACACGGCACCCTTAAGGGATTTGTCCTGTGCATCAGAACAAGGATCCCTAAGGTTAAGCGATGCTTGCAGTACCGAAGACTCCAATGATGGTACATCGTATTACGCGTTGCATTGGAAAACACCTTTAAATTGGCAATCGGCTGATTTTGATGATGGCGAATGGCCTAATGCAACCGAGTTTACCAACAATACTATAGGTGTCGATAATAAACCGGCATATACCAATTTTACGGATGTTTTTGATAATAGTGCGGCTGATGCCCGATTTATATGGTCTACCAATGTAATTTTAGACAACGAAGTACTGGTTAGGTACACAGTAGATTAAATACAAAAAATTACTTTTGGCCAAAACAAAACCTAAATGGAAGCAATACAACTGAAGTGCATGATCGTAGACGACGAGCCTATGGCCCTGAACCTAGTGGAGAGTTATGTGGAAAAAACGCCCTATCTGATACTGAAAAAGAAATGCAATAGCGCCATAGAAGCTATTGAATATATCCGAACCGAAACGGTAGACCTGCTCTTTTTAGATATTCAGATGCCCGACCTTACAGGACTCGAATTTTCTAAAATGTTGCCCAAACATACCCGGGTCATTTTTACCACGGCCTTTGACCAGTATGCCTTGGAAGGCTTTAAGGTAGAAGCCTTGGATTATTTGTTGAAACCTTTCGACTATGCCGAGTTTTTGACCGCTTCTAACAAAGCCTTGGAATGGTTTACCCTGCTTCGAGGCCAACACAAAACCTCGATTTCCGATGAAAAGGAATTTCTCTTTGTAAAATCGGAATACAAGCAGTTGCGCATTAAACTCTCCGATGTACTCTATTTTGAAGGCTTAAAGGACTATATCAAGATATGGCTGAAAGACAATCCCAAACCGGTGCTCACCTTGATGAGCCTAAAAAATCTGGAAGAGGAACTACCCGAAGCCCAATTTATGAGGGTACACCGCTCATTTATCGTATCCTTAAAAAACATTGAAGTCGTTGAGCGAAGCCAAATCGTTATCAACGACCAGCGGATTACGGTTTCGGAGCAATACAAGCCAAAGTTTTTGGAGTTTATCAATGACAATTCATTGAACACCTGACTTCTTCCATTATCGTCCTAGTGTATATCTAGATTTTTACCCAAAAAGGAAAAGAGCCGATTTCCCACTAAAATATAAAAGCCCGAATAAGCCTAAGTGGTTCAAAATAAAGGCGTAGCTTTGCCGCTTCAAAAAAAAGTCTATGAAGCGTATCGGTCAGTATAAGAAGTTATTTGGAATTGAAAAGGAGATTGAACTTAAGGCACTTAAGTCAACCTACCGCAATTTGGTCAAGGAATGGCATCCGGATAAATTTCAAGAAGGCGACGCCAAACGCGAAGAGGCCGAAGTCAATAGCCGAGCTATCATCGACGGATACCACTTTTTGGTGAGTATCGCCCCTGAGACCATAGCGGCAAATTTGGAAGCCTATACCGAAACGATAAACAATTCGGGTATTGCCGATTACGTACACAAGGGCATGCTTTTGGAAATTACCTTTTTAGACGGTACTACCTATGAGTATTTTGGTGTTACCAAGCCCGTTTATATGAAAATGGTCAATTCCAATAAATTGAACCGTTTTGCGAAACGTAGCATTTACCCAAACTACATTTACAGAAAATCCAAACGTACGCTTCAAGAAGCTTAAGCCTTGTTTTTTAATACCATTACAAAAGGGGCTTATTCTTTTAAGTCCCTTTTTTTCAATCAAATCGTCCGTCATTTTACACAATTCGCCGACGTCCCCTGCCTATCTTTGCTTAAATTTATCATATGTCGAAATCATTTTCAGCTTTAGGGATCAACGAACAACTGCTACAGAGTTTAGCCCACCTAAAAATTTCCGTTCCCACCGATATTCAAAAGAAAACCATTCCCGTCTTATTAAAGCAAAAGGATGATGTAGTGGCCTTGGCCAAGACGGGAACCGGTAAGACCGCGGCTTTTGGCCTGCCCTTGCTTCAATTGATACATACCGATAAAACAGAGGTACAGGCCGTTATTCTATCGCCAACACGGGAATTGGGGCAACAGATCTACGAGAACCTGGTTTCCTTTGCGGCCCATAGTCCCGCCATATCCATTGCTTCCGCTTGTGGCGGTATTCCCATAAAACCACAAATAGAACGGTTAAAGGAAACAACGCATATTATCGTAGCTACACCCGGCCGATTGATCGACTTGATCCAACGGAAGGCCGTTAGCCTAAAAAAACTAAGGTACTTGGTCTTAGACGAGGCCGACGAGATGGTAACCGCCCTGAAAACGGACTTGGATACCCTAGATGCCGAGATGCCCAAATCGAGACGTACATTGCTCTTTACCGCCACCATGCCGGGAACGGTAAAGCAATTGGTACAGAACTATATGTCGAAGCACGTAGTGCACCTAGAGGCCGATATGGCACAAATGGGCCACCAAGGCATCGACCATAAATATATGGTAGTCGAACCTATTGAAAAACTCGAGGTGCTGCTCCACTTTTTAAATAGCAAAGAAGGGGAGCGCGGAATCATCTTCTGCAAGACCAAAGCGGCAGTGAATAAACTGGCAAAGAAATTGGCCATCAACAAATTTTCTTCCGGATCCATTCACGGTAGTCTCACCCAAGGAATCCGAGATCGGATCATGGGGCAGTTCAGGGAAGGGTTTATCGATATTCTTGTAGCTACGGATTTGGCCGCCCGTGGTATTGACGTTAAGGAAATATCCTATGTGGTGAATTACCACTTGCCCGATACCTATGAAGCCTATGTACACCGAAGCGGCCGTACAGCTAGGGCAGGGGCAAAGGGACTTTCATTAACCATTATCCAAGAAGAGGAACGGAAAGACATTCCGGAATTTGAAAAGGAACTGGGACTCGTTTTCAACGAACTTAAAAAACAAGGGGCCGAAGATAGGGAAGAAACCAATTTGGTACTGTGGGCCAAGAAAATTTTCAAGACCAAACCGAACCGAAACCTTTCCCCGGAAACTAAGGAAAAAATAAAAACCATTTTCCATCATTTGACCAAGGAAGAATTGATAGAAAAAGTACTGGCCGACCATGTGATGCACCACACCACGGCCAACCACAAAATAGAGGCGTCTTCAAAGCACTGATCCATGGCCAACAACATTCGTAATCAACAGGATATTTTAGCGAAACTCAAGATTTCGGCATTGAACCCCATGCAAGAGGAAGCCCTTGACACCATTGCAAAAACCACCAACACGGTTTTGCTTTCGCCAACGGGCACCGGTAAGACCTTGGCCTTTCTTTTGCCCCTTATCGACAGCCTAGATCCAGAGTGTACCGAAATACAAGCCTTGATCTTAGTGCCCTCACGCGAACTGGCCATACAGATCGAACAAGTGGTCCGTGATATGGGCTCCGGTTTTAAGGTGAATGCGGTATACGGCGGTCGACCTATTTCCAAGGATAAAATTGAATTAAAGCATACACCGGCGATCCTCATAGGTACACCGGGAAGGATTGCCGACCATTTTGGTAGCGGTCGTTTTTCTAAAACGGATATCAGGACCTTGGTCTTGGATGAGTTTGACAAATCGCTGGAAACGGGATTTGAAGGTGAAATGAGTACGATCATCAACCAATTGCCCCATCTGAACAAGCGTATACTTACTTCCGCTACACAGGGGGTTGAAATTCCGAAATTCGTTCGATTGGACCAAGCCGTAACCATCGATTACCTAGCGGCCAAAAAAGAATCGAAACTGACCATAAAAACCGTGATTTCAACGGATAAGGATAAATTACGGACCTTGGCCGAACTGCTGCTCCACCTTGGCGACCAACCCGGAATCATCTTTTGCAATTTTAGGGAGAGCATCGAACGTGTCAGCGGGTTTTTAGATAAAAACAGAATCCAATATACCTGTTTTTCAGGGGGGATGGAACAAAGGGACAGGGAACGTTCATTGATCAAATTCAGAAATGGCACTAGCCGAATATTGATCGCTACGGATTTGGCGGCAAGGGGCATAGATATTCCCGAGTTGAAGTATATCGTTCATTACGAACTTCCCAGGGCCGTAGAGGAATTCACCCACCGTAATGGCAGAACGGCCCGTGTAGATGCCAAAGGAACGGCCTATGTCTTGCAATACAAAAATGAACATGTACCCGAGTTCATCAAAGGTGCCGAAAGTATCGCTATTGGCGAAAAAACGGCCCGCAAACCCCAGTTGTGGGAAACCCTGTTTATTTCCGGCGGCAGAAAGGACAAGATCTCAAAAGGGGATATTGCCGGACTCTTCTTTAAGCAAGGGGGTATCAAAAAAGATCAGTTGGGCGTTATCGAGCTCAAACAAGATTGTGCCTTTGTGGCCGTTCCCTTGTCGATTGCCGATCAGTTAGTCGGAACATTGAACAACTCGCGCTTAAAGAACAAGAAAGTTCGCGTTTCCATTTTGTAAAAACAGCGATAATCGCCCCTTGATTTTAATGAAAAACTTAAACTTGGGCGCCGATTATTTGTCACCAATCAGCGGCTTCCTTTAAAATTCCCCCTCCGAAATGGGGCCAAACCCCTCTTTTGAAGAGCAAAAAGACATGGATAAGGCATAAAAAACACCTAATCTTAATCGAGCACATTTTACGGATATCTTCCTAAAACCACAACTTACCACAGAATACCGTCTATAATCATTGAACAATGAGTGCATATTTAGGCCAAATGGGCCGAAATTCAATGAATACTTAAAAGTTGGTTTTATAAGAAGTTGAAAATAAGTAAATTAAAATGTTGAATGTTGGGAAATTGGCGCCATCTTTGCAAAACAATAAGTACTATAAATTTTTAATTACATTACAATGAGTAAAGGAACAGTAAAATTTTTCAATGATACAAAAGGATTTGGTTTTATCACTGAAGAAGGCGTTGAAAAAGATCACTTTGTACACGTTTCAGGATTAGTTGACGAGATTCGCGAAGGCGATGAAGTTGAATTCGATCTACAAGAAGGCAACAAAGGTTTGAACGCAGTGAACGTAAAAGTTATCTAATACATATACTTTAAGTTTTACAAAAGCCCATCTTAATCGATGGGCTTTTTTTGTGCCCAAAAATTTTACCCGAACAGCTTCCCGACATGCACAGTGCCTTCGTTGTGGCGGCCTCAACTAGGCCAGCCAAGGATCCGGATCAATTCCCAAGCCATTAAAAATTTAATAAGGACAAGCGCCCCATTCGTCTATAACTTTAAGAGTTGTATAGATATAAATGCGGTATTGGTCTATATACTTCTTCCCCTTCAATTTATAAGACTACTTTTGCAGCTCTATAAACAAGTACTAAACATAAAGTCATGAAAAAAGTAATAGCATCGGTGGCTCTCGTAGCCGCTTTATCAAGTTGTAATAGTGTAAAGAACGTAAACACATCCAATGTAGCGGATGCCGCAACACTGTTGAGTTCATTGAGCTCAAATTCGACCGTTCAACAAGTGGCCAGTTTATTTAGCCTATTGGATACGGATAAGAACGAAGCCATCAGCTCAACGGAAGCTATCGGTTCGGTTTCGGAGAACTTTGAACAATTGGATTCGGATAACAATTCAAGTCTTAACCTTACGGAACTACAAGGCCTTCTTGCTTTGCTGAAATAATAGGGGAGGAAAAGTATCGTATAACTAGGCGTGTTCTATTCGAATACGCCTTTTTTGTACCCTAAATTTAAAATACCGTGGTTTTCTACATCTATAGAATCCCCCAATTCATAGATTGAAAACATCCCCTCGTCTAGTTTGCGATAAAAACAGCCATGTGAAATTAAACCGAGGTGAAAAATAAGTGTCAAAGTAGTGATCGCAATCCTAAAAGTTTAACTTTTTAAATCTTATGCATCATGAAAACAAACATTAAAACATACGTAGTAGCTTCTTTATTTTTAATTGCATGTACTGTTTCGGCTACGGCCCAAACCCGTAAGCGTACTAGCACAAAGGTCACAACGACCAAAACTGTAGTGAAGACCACCCCGAACAGGGTATCGAGCAGAAAAGTGGTCTACAGAACCCCAAAAAAGAAGGTGGTATCGGTAAGAACCGTGCCCAACAGAACGGTTATTAGGCACAAGGGCAATGACTATTACTATTCCAATAATAAATTTTACACCGTATCACGAGGACGATACATTGTGATAGCCCCTAAAATTGGCTTTAGAATAAAAACCCTTCCTTCAGATTACCGAAGGGTACGTTTTAACAACCGGGTGTATTTTTATGTGGGCGGAACCTTCTATACCGAGGTAAACTCAGAGTACGAGGTAGTAGAGCCTGAAGTAGGCACCATAGTATATGAGCTTCCCGATGGTTATGAAAAAGTAAATATAGACGGGCAAACCTATTTTGAGTTCGCCAACATCCTTTATGAAAAAGTACAGGTAAATGGCACGAGAGCCTATGAAGTGGTGGGTATCATAGATATGGAGTAAGCGTAAAAACACCTGTATGCAATAAAAAGGGCGGCTACCGACATAAGGGTAGCGGCCCTTTTTTATGGCCCGGCATAGCAAAAAGCCTATCGTATCGATTAACGGTCATCACAGGGAATTCACCAGCCCCATTTCCCATAAAATAAAAGGCCCATTTTGCATAAAGCCTTCAAAATAAAGATGTAGTTTCGCGCGGCATAAAATTTTACGATTACGGAGTACAATTATTCCGATAAAAACAGGAGGAAGGATGAGTGAAGCGTTGGAAGGAAGCCCAGAAGTAAGCTTAGAGGAAGTAGAGAAGTGTATTGCCGTGCTAGAACGATTGGTGGCCGACACCGATCAGATATTCGAAATCCCAAAAGAACAAAGAACCACGCTCATAAAGGTGTCGGGGCAATTATCCCGCCCGAGTAGGGAAGAGTTCTCGAGAAGAAAAAAAGACGCCAAAAAAGCGGCCAAGCGAAAGCAAGCGGCCAAAGACAAAAGTGCCCGTAACCAGACCGGTATTCGACACGCCCGTGAGGCCTCGGTGTTTGTGGCCCCAAAATTACTGGCTGCGGCCGACCTAGCGGCAAAGGATACTCCAGAATTGGAATCGCCCCGCGACTGCTACGTCTGTAAGGCCAAATTCACCAAGCTCCACCATTTCTACGATACCATGTGTACCGAATGCGGAGACCTAAACTATGCCAAACGCTTTCAAACGGCCGACGTAAAGGGCCAAGTGGCAGTGATTACAGGTTCACGCCTAAAGATCGGCTACCATATCAGCCTAATGCTCTTACGCGGAGGGGCCACTGTTATTGCTACCACCCGTTTCCCCGTGGATTCGGCTCTACGCTTTTCCAAAGAGGCCGATTTTATGGAGTGGGGCCATCGTCTTAAAATACACGGACTCGACCTAAGGCATATTCCCAGCGTGGAAATTTTCTGCAACTACATTGAGCAGAACTACGAAAAGCTTGATATTCTCATCAACAATGCGGCCCAAACCGTCCGGCGTCCGGCAGGTTTCTATGCCCATCTCATGCTAAATGAAGAAAGGCCCTTTGAGAGCTTACCCAAATTTGCGCAAGATGTGCTGGCCGACCATAGGAGTTGCCTAGGAGAGCTTAACGAACTCACTTCCGCGGCATCCTCCAACAAGAACATGCCCGTTTCATGGCACGGTCCCGAACCCGGCATCGGTTTACGCTCTTCCGCAAGATTGTCGCAGATCCCCTATAGTTTTGACGCGAGCCTAGTCGCCAAGGAGGTCTTCCCCGAAAGTGAACTGGACGCCGATTTACAACAAGTAGACCTGCGTAAGACCAATAGCTGGCGTTTGAAATTGGGAGCCATTGAAACCACTGAAATGGTAGAGGTACAATTGGTAAATTCCGTAGCTCCCTTTGTCTTGTGCAACCGCCTTTCCGAAATCATGAAAAAGGAAAATACCGGGCAAAAACACATTATAAACGTATCGGCCATGGAAGGTAAGTTCCACCGATTTTTTAAGGAATCGCGACACCCCCACACCAATATGGCGAAAGCCGCCCTGAACATGCTTACCCATACGGCTTCGGGTGACCTGGCCAAATTCGGTATTTATATGAATGCGGTAGATACGGGCTGGGTGACCGATGAAGACCCTGCGGAATTGGCCAAAAGAAAGCAGGAAGTCCATGATTTTCAACCCCCATTGGATATTGTTGATGGTGCCGCCAGGGTAGTGGACCCCTTGTTCGACGGTATCAATACCGGAAAGCACTGGTGCGGAAAGTTCCTAAAGGATTACTTCCCGATTTCTTGGTAGTAAAAAGCTTGGCGTTTAGGCCGTGACGGTACGGGAGTGTTCCATAAAGTGATTTTCTAGGCGCTTCAACTGCGGATGGGCTTTTTCGGCATAGATTACAAACTGGCTTTTCTTAATGCTTGCCGCCATGGCGATCAGGCCTGTAGCTTCCTTTTTGTTCGATAGGAATTCGGCATCGTCGACACTAATGATCTTCAATTCGGAAATACTTACGCCATTGGTCAGAAACAGGTTGTGAAGCGTTTTGGGCGTGGTAATCAAAATATCGATACCCAAGTATATTTCGGACTTCTGCACGTCTATATGCAGCTGCTCGTAGCTGGCATACACCCGTAACGAACTGTATTTGGTATATTCTATAAAGGTTTGGTACAGTTCCAGCACCTTCTCTTTGTTCTCTACCATAACCACCGCCCTTGGGGCGTCTCCTATAGCCTCGCATTTTAGCTTTTGCAAGGTGGTCAAGACCAAAGTGGTCGTTTTTCCACTGCCTTGCTTAGCGAAGGCAAAGACATTTATACCACTTTTGATTACGGGAATGCTACTTTTTTGAAAGGGCGTTGGCGTTTCAATTTCCAAACGCTCTAAATTCTCAAGCAAGTGGGGATGTAATTTTCTAAAGGGCATACGCTTTATCTACTAAAATTGAGGTTCTTAATCCGATGTGTTCCAAAACGCAAAGATAGGGACAACCATTGGTGAAAGTGAAATATGGGCGACAACTTATTTTAAATTGAAGATCGGCCTTAAAAAAAAACGGAATTACCGTCTTTCAGGAGCATGCCAGAGAACGCCAAGACAACAGCCCCCAAAGCCCAATCGCGTAGCGCCTGTTAAAAACTTATGTAAAAGCCTTATGTAAATCTGTAAGGTAGGTCTTCGTAGAGGTGGTAAATTAGAGGGGTATAAAAAAGAAAGATATAGAATCGCGGGTATTATAGAAAGGATGGCATCAACAACTATATCCCATTGTTGTTAGCCGTAATACCCCCCACTCAACTGTAACATTAAGAACTTGATCAAGTCTTTAGAAAAAGAAAATTGATGACTAAAAAACTGTTTGACATATTACTAATACTATCATTGCTGATTCCAAATTTAGCAACTTCCCAAAGTATTGTTTCAAGTGTAGACAGCCTATACAAAGTAAATAATAATCAACCCGGATTTTCAATAGCTGTGTTTAAGGGGAACGAAATCCTGCTTGAAAAACAATATGGAACGGCTAATCTTGATTATGGTATTCCAATAACAAATGAAACGGTATTTGATATTGGTTCAATTGCAAAACAATTTACGGCAGCAGCAATTTTGTTATTAGAGAATGAAGGGAAATTATCTTTAAAAGAACCCGCTTACAAATATATCGATAAGCTTCCTAGATATAAAAAAGGCGACCCAACTATAGAACAATTGTTAAATCAAACTAGCGGAATACCGGAAGTTGACCCATATTTCTATTTAGCAGATTTATCTTTTAACGACTTACTTACACAATCTAGAGTTAGTAATATCATAGTAAATTTAAAAGAGCTCAACTTTAAACCTGGAGATTATTTTGAATATACTAACACAAACTACATTTTGCTTGCTAATATTATTGAAAAAGTATCAGAAAAACCTTTTGTAGAATATCTACAAGAGCATATTTTTTCACCACTGAAAATGGAAAGTACCATCAAAAAAAATAATACGTACAACATAATAAAAAATAGAGCTATAGGGTATATTGAAGATGAAGGAGCTTACTACAAAATGCATTTGCACTCTGCAATCTACAATGGAGATGGTCAAATTATGACTACATCAAAAGATATGTTTAATTGGCATCAAGGAATTCGTAATTCTACTATCGGCACACCTGAATTGTGGAAGAAAATGCATACTAAAGCAAAGCTAAATGATGGAACCATAATCGACTTTGGGTTAGGAGTTGAATTTGAAACACATAACGGTTATTCCGCTATGGGATTTGACGGTATGATCATGGGAGGGTTCGTTTCGAAATACTTGTACTTTCCAGAATTGGATATTGCGTTTTTTACCACACAAAACACTTTTGAAGAGGACTTTGAAGAACGATTCTTTCAGCTTGTGGATTTATATATTACAAACAAAGAGCAAGATAACACGAATCAAAAGTTAGAGAATGTGATTATTGAACTTCCTAAAGATGAGCTTAAAAAATATGAGGGTTCTTACATCTTTCTTGGTAATGAATATGAAGATATAAGAACTGGAACAATTAAACTAAAAGAAAATATTTTAGTTTTAAAAACAAGAGATGGAGAAGAAATAGGAAAATTAGAGCCTCTTGGTAGTCAAAAGTTTTTGATGGGTGGCAACATTATTGAGTTTGATACTCAAGCAAATAAGAAACAATACAAATTTTATGCAAATGAAAACGAAAAACCTTGGCTATTCAAAGAATTTGAACCTTACGGGCATACAGAATTAGAATTAAAAGAACTTGAAGGTATTTATTTAAATAAAAGTTTACAAGTAGCTAAAGAAGTTAAATTTGAAGATGGTAAGTTGCAATTACATTATGGACGAGGAGCATACAGCGTTGAAATGAAAACATTATCTAAAGACCTATTCAATATTCCAAATTACCCAATACAATTTAAAAGAAATAAAAATGGAGAGATAATTTCGATAAAAATTATGGGATTGGAATTTGAGAAAATATAATTACTATGGCTAACAATAGTAAGCGTTGCACAAATTCCTAATTCCTAAAATATAGGCGCGTATAACCGCTTTTTAAAGCGGTTTTGTCTTTTAGACCACTGGCCAACCTATTTTTTTTGGGGTAACTTACATATTGACGAACATTAAAACAAACGATAATGAAAACACCTTTTAAGGTATTGTTTTTACTCTTCTTGACTATTTTTTGTACAAAATCTTTTTCACAGAAAATAGTTGAATACTACGAACCATTAAAAAATGATAGCATAAGGGTTGGAATAGGAGAAAATGACTTTTTGCCTTTTATTCAAAAAGGTTATACCCTAATGCTTCCTGAAAATAAGCAAATAAAAGGTGTGCTCATTTTCCTCGAAGATTCAAAGTATGACAATAAGAACAGGAGCTCAAAGCAGATGTATACTCAAGCATCGGAAAAAGGCTTTGCGGTATTATCTGTTTCAACCGAAATTCCTCTTGATTTTTACTTTTCTAAATCATCTATGATTTCTACGCATAAGCTAATTCAAGAAATCTTTACTACCCAAAATTTACCAAATGACAACATTTTCTTTTTAGGAACTAGTTTAGTAGGGCATCGAGCAATGCGGTATATTAAATTTATGAAAGAGAGTGATTTCGAATTTCAACTCAATATAAATGGTATTGTCATTTGCAATTTTACGATGGATTTTACAAGAAAATGGTATCAACATAAACGGGATATAAGAATTAACCGAATTGACCTTTGGGAACCAAAATTTATAAACTATCTATTGGAAACGAACTTGGGAGGAACACCAAAAACAAATCCCGAAAATTATTACAACTTCTCATCATATAGTTATTTTGATGAAAAGAATGAAAATGTTAAGATTTATAAAGACTATAATATTCGAGCCTATATTGAACCCGCAATAAAATATAAGCTGACAAAACAACTAAGAACGTTATACGAGAATAATGCGACAGACATGGTTGGATTTTTAGCTGAATTGGAACTGGATGGAAATAAAAACACAGAATTAATTGTTTTACAACCCGAAGACAATCCATCAGAAAAAAAGAATACTCAATCAACTTGGGATGCCATAAATAAAGATGAACTTATGGATTGGATCCAAAAGCAGACGAAAAAATAACTACGCAGAAAAAGGGTTACAATTAAATGATAGAAAATATTATACATAACAATGAAAATTTAAACGTTTCATTAAACAAGAAAAAAATAGAGGTGAGCGGATATTTTTCAGACGGATCTAGGGCATTTTTGCTGAATTACGGCATTTTTGAAGAAACCAGTATTAAAATTTATGATTTTAAGGTATTTAGAAAAAGGGAAGGCTTAGGAACAAATGTTCTAACTGAATTTGAATTATGTTCAAAGAAAAACGGTTTTAAAAAAATATTTGGTGAGCTAACTAACAACCCCGATTATTCTCCACCAGAAGTCTTAATTGGGTTTTATAGTAAAATGGGGTTTGATGTAAGACCAAAGAAACGAGGAATGCAATATGCTGAAATATCAAAAAACATTTAGTTTGAAGATAATGATGATATAAATACGTCACTCAAATTAATTGTATTACAAAAGTAAATAACCGTTTACAGATACTTGAGCTTGTTTTCGCAAATGGACTTCCTACTTATACAGAGAACAAACGGAAACGAAAAAATATGTGCTTACCCATGCTTCATCGAAAGTTCACTACTTTTAATTCCCGCACTAACCATAAACAAACGCATCAGGTTTTTCCGTCTTCGCTCGGGTTTTTTCCGATTGAAACCTAAATTTGTATAAAAGCTGCGCTACAAATCGGGGAATGAACAGTTTAAAAGACATGCGATTTTTTCGTCCAATATTGTATAATTTTTGGCGTTTTATATATTCATTGAATTTCTTTGGTCACCTGTGAATAAATTGTTCGTTGACGGAGGAAAAAAAAGGGAAGCCCCAAATTAGGAATAGCGGCCCATGAATAATTTATGCCAGAATGTCAAGACCGATAGAAAAATTAGAGAACTTATTAAGTAAGCCGCATAGAATAGTTGTTGTCTGTGTACTTTTTTCCGTTTTTTTATTTTTGCTATCCGCATGTTTTATTGAGGTGGCCAATTTTGCCTATGGCCTTACACTTTCCCTGGTAATGCCAATAATTATATCTTACCCCATATCCTTAGTGGTTATAGGTTATACCAAGAAGATCAAAAAACAGAAGCAGGAACTCGCTGAATTAGACATCATTAACAAAAAGCTGTTTACGTTAATATCACATGATATTAGGAGTCCCATGGCCACCTTAAAGGGTTTGGTCGACTCTATGGCGTTCAATGACTTCGATAGGGAAACGGAAAAAGAGTATTTGGGGCGCCTGTCAAAACACATTGCGAACCTTGATCTATTTTTAACCGATTTATTACAATGGTCACAAGACCAAATTCAAGGCAAACCCGCAAAATCTTCCTTGTTCAAGTGCAAGGAAACCATTGTCCAAATCGGGGGGTTGTTCGAAGCGATGCTACTCGAAAAACAAATAGATTTTACCCTGGGCGATTTGAACGGCACCATATATGCCGACCCGCGGAACTATGCTTTTGTGGTTCGAAATGTTTTGCACAATGCCATTAAGTTCACCCCGAAAAAGGGTAGCATAAATGTTTGCCTAAAAACGGAAGGCCATGAGGTACATACCATAATCAAAGATTCTGGAGTGGGACTTTCCAAAGTAGAAATAGATACCATATTCGAAGGTGAAAAGCTCTTTACCCAATTGGGTACATCAGAAGAAAAAGGAACCGGGTTCGGGCTAAAGGCTTCTATAGATTACCTAAAGAAAAACAAGGGCAGGTTAAGTATAGAGAGTACGCCGGGGAAAGGGACGAGCGTTTCTATAATACTGCCGAATTCGCCTCTTCCGGCGTAATGGTCCACAAAATTCCTTTTATACCCAATTTATAAAATAGGCTGTAATTCAAACCTTCGGCATTCTTATTAAAATAGAATTTACCCTTATCGGTGGCCTATCCGTCCAATTCCCAAATTTTACAGAACAGACACAAAACCTTACCGATTATACAATTGTATGACCACCAAATAGCCTTCCAAGATACATTTGTATTGATGGTTTGGGCCAGCTTAATTGTTTCCGCTTGATACCATCCCATTCCCTCCAATTTCCCCCCTGACCATATAGTCTGACAAAAGTACTCCCGCTTTGTTGATTTTATTCATCTTTAAAAATTATAGATCATGGCATGTAGAAGCGTATCAACATGGATTACCGAAAAGATTTTAACCCCGGTTTCCCGATTCATTACCGAAGCCAAGGAAGTATGCGAAAACATAGGGCAATGGGTAGAGGAGCAGGTGAACCAACCCATTGAAGAATGGGTGAGCCAAGAAGAGCGCAAATGTAAAAGACAAAAGTGCAAATGGTGGTGTGCTTGCTGTAACAAGTGGTTTTGTTGGATTGTGGTCGTCGTAGTCAAGGTCGTTACTTGGGTCGTGGTGACCGTTACAAAATGGGTGGTCACCTTGGTATGCCAAATAGTGACCCATGTGATAGGGATCGTGATCGAACTCGTCCTTAAAATAATTCATAGATTGGTAACCTTTCTGGTTTGTCTTTTTACCGATCCGCTTCAGGCCTTCAAAACCTTGTGGGACCTTTGGAACGATATTGTCGACACCATTGAAGATATCATTGATTTTATCGGGGTATTGTTACAGGACCTAAAAGGCATGCTTTCCGACATCGGTCGATTGTTGGAAGGACTAGGACGAACATTCTGTATATTCGGGAAGGTGCTGTGCTCCATATTTACCGCTATTTTCGGTTTTTTCAGCGGCATATTCGCTTGGCTCGAGGATATTGTCGATATTCTTGCCGACACCTTAGAAGGACTCAAAGATTTAATCGTTGGCCTGTTAACCTTTAATTGGTGTAAGATACAAGGGGGACTTGGTATTTTAAACATTTTCAGGTTGATTCCTTCGGTCACCCGCTTACTCGGCCAGGTGTTCTACGTAGGCCCCAAGGGACTCGTAGAAAAGGCCAAGATCGAAAATATAATCGAAACGGCCCTTGAAGAAGTTTTTTCAGATGACCCTGAAAGATTGGAACGCTCTAAAAGAAAAGCGCGTCTTGGGGGGGACCCTATCGGAGTTCCACTTACAATAGATCCCCGTCGTCTGGCCATCAGAAGCTCCGATTTTTTAAGACGCTTGCACAATGAAGGCATTTTAAATTTACACGCCTTGGCAGGAAGGGTCTCTAACTGTAGCGGTAAGTTTATTTATTCGGCTTTTGATGGAGAGGTCGTATATACGGGCACATCTACCAAAGTAAGCCAGAGCGATCTCGACGACTTTATAAGTCTTGGGCCCAATTCGGTACCTTCCTTTACCGCTTATCCCATTAAGAAAGCTACGTTTAAAAGATATCTCGACCTAGCGAGAAGAAAAGGCTTTCAAATCGGCCTGAACTTTACATGGCCTTCGATTAAAGATTTGGTCGTAAGCTCCTTGCAACACGTTCCATTACAATCCGATACCACCGATGATACGGCCCAACGCGAGTTATTTGCCTTAATGGGAAGACCTGTCGAAAATGAAGATTTGAGCACCGTTCCCACCGTAGCCGTCTTCGGGTATCGAGATCTTAGCCTAAACGGGTTAACCTCATGGTACAGGCCTGAACTGGAAGAATTTAGTCCGTCAGGCGTTACTTTTAGAACCCGTTTTCCCGAAGTAGCCTTAAGGTTCGTTCCCATTCATGAAATAGGTCACTATTACGGGTTAAACCATGAAGATCATGACAACCCGGCCTTAATCATGTGGACACCCAAAGAAGGCGGAGGAATTGTCAAGGCCATACCGGAATATCTGCTCTTATCGGGAGAGGCCAATTTCACCCTTGACGATGCCGAGGCTACATGGAACTACATTACCACCACCCAACAGGCAAGAGACAGCATACTGCCATAACCTTGAGAAAATGATCTATATCGTAAAAGACTTAGCGAGTTTGGAAGAACTGAAAAGCAATCCCAATTTAAAGCAGGTCTACAGAAAAATACAATTGGACGAAAACCTGCCGCTTTCAACTCGGTATTCCAAGCAACTGAACAAGTACTACTACGCCTGTGGTTGCCAAGAAGGCTCAATGGCGGTATTTGCCTGTATGGTAGGCATGGCCACCGCTTACTTTGTTACGGACGGACAGTTTTTCGATACCTGGTGGAAGGGAATCGCCGTATTGGTCATTGCGGCCCTTTTAGGAAAAACCGCTGGTATCGTCTACGCCAAATTAAAGCTGAACGAAACCCTTAGGGCCCTTAAGAAGGCCTTGGCCACCACCTGAGCGTATAGCTTGTTATGCCCCTATGAATACAGAATCAAGAAAACCCCGATCATAATGCCCGCTAGGGGCACCAGTTTCTTGCGTTTATTCTGTTCTTTAAAGATGAGTCCACCTACCACCACGGCAATGAGTATCTGGCTGCGTTTAATGGCGGAAAGTAACATAATCAACGCATCGGGGTCTTGCAGCGCCTTAAAGTAAAAGTAATCCGCTATTTGCAACAGTATGCCGACAAGCGGAATGGACCAACGCCACGTAAAAGCTTTTCGCTTTTCCGCGTTTGGAAACCAGGTGATACTCAAAATAACGAGTAGAATAAGAACGGTGTAGAAACAAAACCAGAATTGTAGGGTCTGTGGGTTCAAGGTAAGACTCTGAATAAGGAATTTATCGTACAGTCCGCTAGAAGCCCCTAAAAAGGTAGCGCCTATAATGGCGAATATCCATTTGTTACTTTTAAAGTGGATGCCTTCCTTTTTGCCGATCCTGGAATACAGCAATACCGAAAATATAATCAGAAAGAACCCCACCCATTGCAACCCGTTGGGCTTTTCCTGGTAAATGGTAATAGCGCCTATAAATGTAAAAAACGGACCTGCGGACCGTATGGGCGTAACTATGGTAATGGGCAAATGTTTTAGCGCCTGATACGCCAACAACCAGGAAGCCGCCATGATGGCAGACTTTATAGCAATGTACCCATGCGTTTGCCACGGGATATTCGTAATGTAGAAGTTTAGACTTTTCATATACTCCGGATACCAAGCGGAGCCCACATAAAAAGGCAGCAACAGCAAAAAGCCCGAAGAAATGGTGCCCAAAAGCACCGGAAAGACTTCATTGCCCTGAACGGCATGTTTTTTAAGCAGGTTATGAAACCCTAAGAATAAAGCGGCCAGAAGCCCAAGATACATCCACATACAGCGCGCGAAGATATTGGTTTTTTAGGTTTTGAGCGTCGTCCGCCGTATTGTTTTCCCGTAGGCGGAATCTATTCTAAAAAGGAGTAGGAGTTGGGTAATCCACAGAAACCCGGTTTACAACAAAGTTTCTGAATTCTATTACACTTTTCTGTAATAGATATCTTAGTATATTTTAATATATTTAGTCACTCCAAACCACGTACAGACCAAAATGTATAAAATCTTATCCTTAGATGGCGGCGGCAGTTGGGCCATTATACAACTACTCACTTTACGGGACCGCTACGGGAATATGAACGGGCATGAGGTACTCCGTAAGTTTGATCTGGTCATTGCCAATTCCGGTGGAAGTATTGTTCTGGCTGCCTTGGCAGAAAATTATTCTATAAATAAGGCCATTACCTTGTTTAAGGATAAAGAAAACCGAGAACGTATTTTTCATAAGAATGCCTTTTGGGACCGCTTTTTTCCGGTAGATTATTTACGTTTTTTCGGTATTGGATTTGGACCAAAATATAGTGCTACTAAGAAAATGGAAGCTTTTGAATATCTGTTTCCAGAAGTAGATAAGGTGCAGATGTCAGAATTGCCAAAAATCATTGGTAAAGAGTCCCTTAAAATTGTGGTCTGTACTTATGATGCGCTAAACAACCGGGCTAAGTTTTTTAAATCCTATGCGTTAACGCCATCGCGCTATGATTCCGTGCGGCTTACGCAGGCCATTAATGGTTCTTCTAATGCTCCGGTGCAATATTTTGATTTTCCGGCACGGTTTAAAGCACAAGAGAGCGGGGTGTTTTTTGAACTTTGGGATGGCGCCCTTGGCGGATTCAATAATCCTATTCTAGCGGGTATTATTGAGGCCTATAAACTAAAAGTGGACTTAAAGGACATACAAATTGTTTCCCTTGGTACCAGTAATGCGTTAATGTCTTCGGATAATAAAGAGACGTTTTGGAACTGGAAGCTAGACACCCAACAACACCGAAGAAAGAAATGGGCGTTTCATAAATTTAAACCACAACTCAGTTTCTTTATGGAAACCGTTTTTAACCAAGCCAAGACCATTTTATACCAACCGCCAGATACCGCCAATTATATGGCCATGATGTTTTTTAAAGCCACCACAGGCAAGAATTTGAATGAAAGCATCATACGGCTATCACCACTTATTCATTTTGATGATAAGCTGTCTACGGAAGCCGTACCGCTCATAAAACAACTGTATGCGCTAGATATGGACCTGACCAAAGATGAACAAGTGGACTTGCTCCTACAATGTTTTGATGCCTGGAAAACTGGAAAAATTTACAACCAACCCATTGAATTTGAAGTCGAAAGAAATAATGACTTGTTATTTATTTCTGGCGATAGATGGTATCAGGATGGGATGGATAGGTGGGTGCAATGGGGTAAAGAAAAAAAAATATGAAGTATATATATTTGAATGGGAAAAAGTCGGTAAAGGTTCAAATGAACCAAGATATTGTTGAAAATGTATATATCAATGATGCACTCTACGACTTTAAAGAAGATAATATAGTTAATTCCAATAAAATGGAATATGCTATAGAAGTAAAACGTAAAATGTACAGCCAATTCTTAAATCATCAATTTGAGAATTTGAATGTTTTAACAGGAGCAGGCTCTTCCATTGGAGTAGGTAAAACGAAAAAAGGAAAATTGCTGTCTCACCTTTGGGACGATTCAGTATCAAAAATCACAGAGAAAAAGTTTTATAAGTTTTGTGAACTAGTTCGCTATGTAGATAAAGATAAGACATCGGGTAATTATGTCAAGAATTTAGAGAAATTATTATCGCTTGCTAATATAGCTAAGGATTATGTCAAGGATAAGGCAGAAGAAGGTGAGGAAGAAGTAGACATAAAGTCAATAATTTCAAAAATAGAAAGTCTTATTAAAGACAATTGTACAATAACACTCCCTGAGGATAATCCGCACCAGGTTTTTTTAGAAAAAATCACAAAAAGGAAAGTAACTTTCCCTAGAGCAAAGGTATTTACTCTTAATTATGATACGTTATTCGAACAAGCTGGACGAAAAAGCAATTATACAATAATTGATGGCTTTTCTTTTTCCTTGCCTAGAACTTTCAGTGGCAGAAATTTTGATTATGATATTGTTTCTAGAAGTTTAAGCAGAGTAAAGGAAGATGATAATTTTATTCAAAAAGTATTTCATTTATACAAACCGCATGGTTCTGTTGATTGGTCTAAAGAAAATGGAGATATTCTTCAAAAAGAAAAGGTAGACTATGCCCTAATGATTTACCCTAAAGATAGTAAATATGAAAGTTCGTATGAACAACCGTATTTTGAAATGATGTCACGTTTTCAGCAAAATTTAAGAAATGAAAATGTATTGTTAATTTGTATCGGATTTAGTTTTAATGATAAGCATATTGTTACTGCTATCATTGAAGCTTTAGAGCAAAACCCAAGTTTTCAGCTTATGGTTGTGAATAAAGGTATTGACGATTCTTCAGAAAATTTCAAACCTTTTTTTGAGGCTGCAAAAAAGTATAATAATATAGCATTAGTAGATGAAGAATTTGTAGATTTTGTTAAATATTATCCGGACTTAAAGTCTTACAGTCAAGAGAGTAATAATAAGATAATTATAAACAACTTGACACCAGATGAATAATAGTCCTTTTAACCACACTCACTTTATTGGTTACGTAAATCAGGTTACCCCTCAATTTGTTAAGGTTCATTTCCCATCTTCTGTTTTAATGAAACCTTTTTCATTTTATGGAGAGCAATTAAGAGGAGGATTAGTTGGTAATTATGTTGTAGTTGAAGGTGACCAATTTGGTTTTTTAGGTAAAATTCTTGAGCTTAGTCTGCCAGAAAAAGAAAGATTTCAATTAAGCGAAAAATCATTTAATACAAAAGAATTTCATCCAACAGGTAAAATTGAAATATTGCTTTCTTTTGAATTATTTAATCCAATGAAGATTGATAAAGGCTTGAATTCTTTGCCCATGATAGGGGCAAAAGTATTTATATGCTCTTCAAATTTCATTAAAAATTATTTTAAAGGATTTGGCCTAAAGGGAGTTAATAAAAGTGTCGCTCCTACCATTGAATTTGGCTGTCTAACCTATGATAAAACTACAATAGTCGAACTTTCACAACAAGCCCTTTTTGGGAGACATTGTGCAATAGTTGGAACAACCGGTGGGGGAAAGAGCTATACAGTAAGTAAATTAATAGAAGGTGTAACTTATAATAATAGCAAAACTATAGTAATAGATTCAACAGGTGAATATATTAATTTTGATGATGAAGATTTTTCTGAAAAATCGGCAAAACTATCAATAGATTCATTTTTTCATTATACAAACCTTGCGATTAGTGATTTATTTGTTCTATTAAGACCTTCAGGGCAAGTTCAAGCTCCAAAATTAATGGAAGCTATAAAATCTTTAAAAATTCTTCGAGTTTTAAAAAATAATATTGATGATGATTTTATTGAAAAAGTTGATGAGAATACTTTCTCAATTAAAATAAGTGAACAAGTTAGAGAAAATATAACAATACGAGATAATACAATTTTAAAGGCAGGACAGTTAATGAGACCCTATAATAGGGTCTATAATAAATTTATTAATGAGATAGAGAGTATAAAGTCTGATTTTGACATAAAATCGTTATCACTACAGATAGTCAAGGAATGTGTATACGATGTTGATTTCAACAATAAAGATAAGTGGGGAGGTAGAAATGATAATCATTTGAATAATTGTGTCAGCTTAATTCTTAGAATAAATAACCTTATAAATAACTCGAAATTCGATTCATTATTTGGTTTCAATAAAGAAAAAAATGAAAATGGAGAGTTGATTAATATAATCAATGACTTCATCAATAATGATAAAAGTTTATTGAGAATTAATTTTGAGTTTGTAGGTTTTGATTTTCAATCAAGAGAAATTTTATCCAACGCAATTGGAAAATATTTATTAGAAGAAGCTCGAGTTAGCAGGTTTAAAAAAAACCCTCTAATTCTATTTATAGACGAAGCTCATCAATTTTTGAATAAAAAAGTAAAAGATGAATATTTTGAGGCAACAGAATTAAATTCAGTTGATAGTATAGCAAAAGAATGTAGAAAATATGGACTGTTTTTATGTATTGCAACCCAAATGCCTAGAGATATTCCTAATGGTACCTTGAGTCAAATAGGGACATTTATTTCTCATAGACTTATTAATCATTATGATAAGGAAGCTATAGTAAATGCTTGTTCAAGTGCTAACCGAGAAACCCTATCTTTTTTACCGGTTCTCGGAGCTGGAGAAGCAATATTAATGGGAATAGATTTTCCAATGCCAGTTATGCTTAAGGTTAATATGCCGACAATTAAGCCTAATTCAGAAACGCCTCTATTTACTATTAAAACATTAAAGAAAAATTAAAACTGATATAATAACCTAATATAATTTCCAATTTTCAAAACAGTATTTACAAGCGCAATTCAGTACATTAAAATCTTCCCTCGCTTAGTTCAAAATATATGATTCAGGAAAAGTAAATAGTACCTTTGAAAGGTTTGTAAACGTAAATTTTTAGAGAATTAGAAGAATACATGAAAGAAGATACTCAAATAAAATGTCCAAACTGCGGTACATCAATAGATGTACAAGATATTTTGGCGCATCAACTTGAAGAAGAAATCAAACAAAAATACCAGTCTCAAATAGCAGTAGAAAAGAAACGTTATGAATTTGAGCAAGAGAAGCTGAGACGAGAAAAAGCGGAGTTTCTAGAGAAGAAGAAGCAAGAAAACGAGCTTTTTCAAGAACGTTTAGAAAATCAGTTGAAAGAGGGCAAGAAGGAGATAGAGTCCAAACTTAAACTCAAATTAAAAGAAGAACAATCTGAACAGTTTGATGCGCTACAAAAAGAGCTGAATGAGAAGTCTGAACAAATAAAAGAGCTCAATAGAACCAAGGCTGAAATTGAAAAACTGAAGCGCGAAAAATCTGAGCTTAAAGAGATTGCAGAAGCAGAATCTCAAAAGAAATTGAACGAGATTCTTATTGCAGAAAAGGAAAAAATCAAGAAATCTGAAGAGGACAAAAATGAATTGCGTTTTAAAGAAATGCAAAAGCAATTAGAAGACCAAAAGAAGCTTACCGAAGAAATGAAACGTAAGCAGGAGCAGGGTTCTATGCAATTGCAAGGCGAAGTTCAAGAACTGGCCATTGAGGAATGGTTGGCGGCTCAATTTCCGTTAGATTCCATTGAGGAAATTAAGAAAGGTGCTAGAGGCGGAGATTGTATTCAAGTTGTGAATACCCGTGCAGCCCAAAATTGCGGGTCCATTTATTACGAAAGTAAACGTACCAAAGATTTTCAGCCCACGTGGATAGAAAAGTTCAAAGCAGACATTAGAGATAGAGGCGCTAATATAGGAGTTCTGGTTACCGAGGTTATGCCCTCCGGTATGGATAGAATGGGTCTGAGAGATGGCATATGGATATGTAACTACGATGAGTTTAAAGGCCTTTGCGCCGTTTTAAGGGAAACCATTGTTAAATTGGATACGGCCATTAGTTCCCAAGAAAACAAGGGAGATAAAATGGATATGCTATATACCTTTCTAACGGGTAATACCTTTAGAATGCAAGTAGAAGCCATAGTAGAAGGCTTCACCCAGATGAAAACCGATTTGGAAAGTGAGAAACGCTCCATGCAACGCATCTGGAAGCAGCGTGAAAAACAAATTGAAAAGGTGGTCACCAATACCATTGATATGTACGGTTCCATAAAAGGTATTGCAGGAAATGCAATACAGTCTGTCAAAGCTTTGGAATTGCCAGGTGGCGATGATGACGATGAGCAACTATTCTAGGTTCAAATTACTCATAAAATTCAGCCACCTCATCCAACGGTTTCCGTTCGATATCCGGCACGTAGGTAGGCGACTTTGGATAGCCCACCGGCAGTAATAAAAAGGCACGCTCATTACTTGGTCGGTTCAATAACCTTGCTAAGAAATTCATAGGGCTAGGGGTATGGGTCAAAGTAACCAATCCCGCATTATGTATAGCGGTAATCAGCATGCCACAGGCAATGCCCACCGATTCGTTCACATAGTAGTTGTTGAGTTTTTCGCCATTGGCGCCAAGGTCGTGTACCTTTTTAAAAACCACGATCAACCAAGGGGCCACTTCCAAAAAAGGCTTGTGCATATCGGTACCCAAGGGTTCCAGGTCTTTTTTCCAACGCTCACTCATTCGACTCTCATAGCTTTCCTTTTCTTCCGCCTCGGCCGCTGCCCGTATCTTTGTTTTTAGCTCGGGGTTCGATACCGCACAAAACGTCCACGGTTGCTTATGCGCTCCCGATGGCGCCGTAGCGGCCGTTTTGATCAAGGTTTCTATAACTTCCTTGGGTACAGGGGTATCGGCATATTCCCTGATCGACCTTCTCTGCTTCAGATAGGTATAGAAAGCCTGGCTCTGTTTTATCAGTTCTTCTTGTGATAGGGCATTTTCTTGATATAGAACATGCGTATGGCCGTTAACGGAAATATGGGGTTTAGGCGACATGGTTTGAAGGCTTTTTTTGAACTGGGTTTTGCCTGCAAAGTTATTGGTTTTTTTAGAAGGCTTTCGTATTTATTTCCATTAGGAACTTTCTTGAAACCAAAAAATCCCTCAAACATCGTTCAAGGGATTCAATTCGATAAAGGCCTTGTACCTTGGTTAATTCAATAATTTACCTTGCTTGGCGGGAGTACCATATGCTTGTTGGAATTTTTTGGCATCCACCTTAAGTTCCTGCATTAGAACTTCGCTATCCATACCTTGCCTTAAAGTACGGTCGCCATAGTCGGTATAGCTCTTTCCGTTTATGGAATAGACCGTGGTATTCAGGTTGGGTACATAAACCACCTTTAGATTTTCAAAATTATTCTCCCTTAATTCGGCGGGCAACTGGTTCAAATCGTTCTCATATTGATGGTTGATCAGATCCGTTACCTGATATTTACCTTCCTTATTTGATATCGATATGGTCGTTACTACCGTATTATTTGACATTAAGGGAACGATTTTTTTATGTTCCGGTTTTAATACGCTCGCTATACCGTTTTGCTTATACTCCAACAATTGGTCAAAATTTACTTCGTGGAATGCCAAGGGCCTGGCGGCCCGGGCATTTTTTACAGCTTCTGGGTCTATTCCGAAATCGAATTGCTCGCCCGTTTGCTTCAGCGCTTCCACCAAATCGGATTTTCCCTTTTCAACCGTCTGTTCAAGATTATCATTACTTTGGGCTACAGCTTGGACCATAAAAAAGAGCAGTGCCATACCTATAATCGTTCTTAAAGTTTTCATTCTTTCTAGGTTTTATGTTTTTAAATTTTACTGATACCGTACCAAGTTCTCCAATGTGTGGCCGTACCTGTAGGATTGACATATTCTTCATAAGTGATCATTCGTTCTGTCCCGTTACAGGGTGACCAAGGATCGTTGAGTACTACATAATTGGTGCCAGCTATACTCACATAGCCCCGCACGGCCACTACATGGCCCACTACATCCGGTGTTCCATAGGCATAACCAAGAACATCTTTGTTGCAATAGATGCTTTTTTTCAGTTTATCCCAACTCAAAGCGGTGGTGTCTTCACTGTACTTTACTCCCGCAAAGGTAAGTTCAAGCCATCCCGGCCTGTTACAATCGTTTGTTTTAGGGCAACTTTCGCCCGTATTTTCAAAATCACAACAATTGGTCATACTAAACCTATGATTCGCCAAATCACATTGGCTCACGATTTTTCCTTCGTTTTGCGCAATCATCTGCGTTACCGCGGCCCAACACCAATTTCTGGTCTCTTGTGGCCTTAAAGTGTTGTTTACACTTCCGATTGTGGCACTAGGGGTGCAACAACTCTGATACATGACCATTAAAAGTACCCCACCAATTAGTTTGAATACATACTTTTTCATAATACGTGTTTTATAAGGTTAAAAAATAATTACCGAGGGAAAGATGAGTGTTAAAAATATACTGAAATACAACACATTAAGTTCAATAATGTGTAAGATGTAAGAAAAATTATACAACTAAACATCTTGAATGTATAAATCACATAAAGAGGCCGCACATACGCTCAAATTAATTTCAGCGCCCCATGCCCCTTACAATAAACCTTTTATACAGTGTGATTTACCATTAACACATATCTAGGTCCGTTTAAAAGAATTAATTTTTACATTCAGTATAAGTTTTGAACAATGGCCCAGGTTCATCCCCGTACCGCCGCTCCCTATGGGTTATATCTAAAAATCACTTAAAACAAGATATCATGGCAAAAACGGAATTTCACAAAATGGATTATTCAGGAGACTATCTAGAGGTAGGAGCCACGCACAACTGGTGGCTTACGCATAGCGACTATACCCGAGTAAATCTAACTAGTGTACAGGTTAACGTAACCGCACATCCTTGGGTCTTTTTACCGCATTATTACAGTCTTATACCTTCGGAACTATCGGTTGAAAACGTACGTTCAAGGGTAACCGAAAACGGCTTGGTAATGTATTTCAGGGTAAAAAATACAGGACCAAACCCCGTAGCATATTATGGAGTAGGCATAAGTTTTATAGACGAATAAATACAATATCATGGAAAAAAGAAAAAACAGAATCACCGTTCACGCTACCGAAAATGGAAAGATAAAGGCAACTATCATTCAACCTGAGGGGAAAATGAGAGCCCAATTAGTATCATCTGCCGGTACCTATACGGTAGAAATTACGGATCATAAGTTTCACGGCACGGTAAAACCGGAAATCTTTATGGAATTCAATAAAAACTTTAAAGTAGAATGGAAGCAAAATAGTGGCAAACTAACCGGTATTGATACTTCCGAAAATGGTAAATAAACTTTCTCTTGTAAAACTACAACCGACTGCTTTTTAGACACTTAATTGTAATAATACACCATCTATAACAACCATTGGCTTCCTGAAATATCAGGGAGCTTTTTTTAGGCCCTCGACCGAAGCGCCCCTTAATAGTTCACAGAAAGACCTTCCTGTAACACTCCACAATTCCCTCTATACCATCCTCTTAACTTCACGAACAACATTCGGTTATGCTTTGCGTTATCTTAATGTTTCCCCTAGTTGGAGGCTCTTTTTTAAGTCCAATTCATTAAAATCGCAAAAAAGATGAAGACCATATGTTTTTTTTGGGTGCTTCTGGCCGCCTCTCTATTTCCTAGCTATGGACAAAGCCTAGAAGAACTACCCTTATTCGACATCTCACAATTGACCTATGAGGGTGCCTTTCGCATAAAGGCCAGTACCAACGGCGTATCGGACCTCAACTATTCCCAAGGGCCCATTGCCTACAATTACGAGAACCATTCCCTTTTTATCGTCGGTCATGCCCACCAACAGGCCGTAGCGGAATACGCCATTCCGGAAATCGTAAAAAGCGAATCGCTTTCGGAGCTGAACATGGTAGAGCAACCTATTCAGGTTTTTAGCCCGGTACTATCGAAGGCCTCGGAAGGGAATCCCGAAAAAATAGATAGGGTAGGAGGCCTTTATTACGTAAACCAGGGCGGCCAGGCCAAACTGATCGTCAATGCCTATGAATATTACGACGCCCCTGCCGACAATACCTTAAGTACCTTGATCGTAAACGATGCCAATGCCTTGGAAACCTCATCGGTCAGCGGGTATTACCGCTTTGAAGGCAGTCCTCCGGCACATAGCTCGGGCTGGATATCGCCGATTCCGGAAGACTACCAAGAAGCTTTGGGCGGTGACCATATTACCGGTCACTCGAGCGGTATTCCGATCATATCAAGGGCCAGTGTGGGGCCCTCCGCCTTTGCCTTCGATATAACCGATGCCCTGAGCACCAGCAGTACGATAAAGACTACGACCTTATTGGATTTCAGTCTAACGAATCCCTTGCACAGCGACCTCAGCAACGAATCGAAGACCAATGATATATGGACGCATCTGTCTAGGGCCACCTATGGCTTTATCATACCCGGTACCCGAACCTATTTGACCATTGGCAGCAGTGGGGGATACGAAAGTGGTGTTTGCTATAAATGTGTACAGGACAACGGCAACCTTTGCGGCGGATATTGTACCCCACAGGCCAAGGACAATTACCAATATTACTGGCTGTGGGACATGAACGATTTGATTGCCATAAAAAACGGCACCTTAAAACCCTACGAGGCCCAACCTTACGACCACGGGTTTTTCAATACCCCGTTTCAGGCCAATGGCTCGAAAAAAATCGGTGGGGGTGCCTTTGACCCCAGTACCGGAAACCTCTATCTATCCGTTCAGAGCGGAGACACCGAACAAGGGACCTATGCCAGGCCACCCGTTATCGTCGTCTACAATACCAATGGAGAGGTATTGACCGAAAACCGGCCCATTGACACGGTCGAAATTTCAATGTACCCCAACCCGACCAAAGGAATACTCTATATAGAGGGACTCGGTTCAAAATCGATCATACAGATAAACGATATGGGCGGAAAACTGATACAAAGCCTTACTACCGACAAGGGCAAGTACGAACTCGATATGGGCCAACTCTCCTCTGGCGTCTACGTGGTATCCGTACGTGACCTGGCCAGCCGAAAGGTCGTTACCGAACAGATCATCAAGGTAGATTAAAATCCTTCGCCATAACCATCCCAACTATCGTAAAATAGAAAAGCAGAAGGCCGATAAGACCTTCTGCTTCTTTTTTGGGACGCCTATAATAGTATATGGGACTACTTATTCTCTTTTCAATTTCCTTCTAAAGCTATATAGGGTTTCAGAGATGGTAAACCAACAGAAATAGAATATCCCACCCGAGAAAATTATATCGCCGATCATTCGTAACCACTTCAAGGTCTGCACGGTCGGTGAGTACAACAATTCCGAATCGCGGGCAAAGGAATACCCTTCGGTTATGGAGGTGTAGGCCTGAATGATCCCTATGGGAAGTAGGCTAAAAAGCACCATGGCCACCAATCCAATATTGAGGAGCCAGAAGGCGCGGGTCAGTTTTTTGCTTTCCCAGGCCCGATCGGAATAGAACCGCAGGCAGATCAAGATGAATCCCATCCCCAACATACCGTATACGCCGAACAAGGCGGTATGGGCGTGTACGGCCGTCGTATTCAGCCCTTGGATATAGTACAGGGCGATCGGTGGGTTGATAAGGAAGCCGAAAACACCGGCCCCGATAAAGTTCCAAAAGGCCACGGCAATAAAAAAGAATATGGGCCATTTGTATCTTTGCATCCAAGACCTGCTTTTTAGAATGTTCCAGTTTTCCCGTATTTCGAAGCCCATAAGGGTCAGGGGAACCACCTCAAGCGCACTAAAGGTCGCCCCCAAGGCAATGGCCTGAATAGGCGTACCCGAATAATAGAGGTGATGTAGGGTTCCGATAATCCCTCCTGCCAAAAAAATGGAAGCCGAGGCTACGGACACCCGACCTGCCGTTTTTGCCGAGATGATTTTCATTTTAGAAAAGATAAAGGCGATAACCACCGTAGCAAAGACCTCAAAAAAGCCTTCTACCCAAAGGTGGACCAGCCACCATCTCCAGTAGTTGATTACCGGTAGACTACTGTTCTCCCCATACATAAGTCCGGAGAAAAAGAACATACCTATGGCCATAACCGAGAGCAAGAGAATGATCAACAAATGTTTTGAGGCATCGTTCTTACGGATGGCATATACAATATGCCTACTTACCATAATGACCCAAAGCACCAGTCCTATCCCCAAGAATATTTGCCAAAAGCGGCCAAGGTCCATGTATTCGTAGCCTTGGTGGCCAAAAAAGAAATTCGTGGTCAGATCCAGGAATTGGTGTACGCCGAGCCATTCGCCCAGCATGGATCCCAAAACAATGACAAGCAAGGCGATGAACAGAAAATTGATACCGAATACTTGGTACTTCATTTCCTTGCCCGAGATCATCGGTGCCAAAAACAATCCTGTCGCCAGCCAAGTAGCCGCAATCCAGAATACCGCCAACTGGGTATGCCAGGTACGGGTAATCGAATAGGGCAGGTAATTGGCCAGGTCAAAACCGAAGAAGGCCTGCCCTTCTACCGTATAATGTACGGTTAAGATACCCAGAACCACCTGTAGGGCGATCAAGAGCGACACCACGATAAAGTACTTGAGTACCGCCTTTTGCGAGGGAAACATTCTCATTCCCGTCAAGGGGTCACTGTCGGGCTTGGTTATGATTTCCCCTTTTTCATGGTTTCTTAAATAGTAGTAAGTAAGAATACCGATGAACAGAAGCAATAGTACAATAGATAGGCCCGACCAGACCAGGGAGCCCTTGGTAATAAGGTTGTCGATCAAGGGTTCGTGCGGCCAGTTGGAGGTATAAGTATAATCCTTTCCCGGTCGGTTGGTAGTCGCCGCCCAAGAGGTCCAGAACAAAAAGGCGTTCAACTGCTCCAATTTTACCGGATCGGTCAAGGCCCCTTTCGGAATGGCATACTCTTCCTTTCCTTCGGAGAAAATAGAGGTATAATGCTCCACATTGGCCTTAATGGCCGCCCATCGCTCCTTCGATATGGTCAGGGTTTTGTTGGTCTCATCAAAGGTGTTGGTCTTGATATCTTTGATCAGACGGGCTTTTATGGCCGCCTTGTTCTCGACATCCAAACTGTTATAGGGGCGGTTAAAATCGGCTTCGGACCAGTATTCCAATAAAAATACGGCCTCTTTGTGTATCCAATCGGCCGTCCAATCGGGGGCGACATAACTACCGTGTCCCCAAATGGATCCAACTTCCATACCGCCAATGGACTCCCAAACATTTTGTCCGGTTTGAATATCCTCCTTTGTATATACGGTTTCCCCCGTATCTTTCACCCGTACCAGCTCAGGTATGGGAGGTTGTTTTTGATAGACTTCCGTTCCTACCCATATAAGCACTATAAACGAGAGTATTACCACACTGGCAAATGCAATCCAAACTTTTTTCATCTTCTAAATTTTATTGGGAAACTTGGTTAACACGTTCTACGGAATCAAGGACTGAAATGGACAAGCGTACGATACAATCTGAAATACAATCCAGATCATGGGGTACGTTGGCTTCCAATGCGATTATATCGCCCCGTTTAAGGAGTTGTTTCTCGCCATTAATGCCAAAGTCGACTTCCCCTTCAAACAGTTCTATAACTATGGGGTAGGGGGCCTTGTGCTCCTTCATAAATTGTCCCTTCTTCATAAGGATCCTGAGTTCCTTGGTATTGGGGGTTTTAAACAAGACCGTCACTGTAGGACCTTGATGGTCTTGATAGCTTATGTTTTCGATTAAAGATGCTTTATTCATGGTTCTATATATTGATAGGTGATAAGCCTAGCGTCCTAAGCCTTTCGATGTTTATATTCTTAAGCTGTTCAATTCATAATTAGTGATTTGCATTGCTATACCGATGCTTACATAAAGCAAGTCTACTCCCTTTTGGTTTAATAAATATAAAAAGGTCTTTTTATCCGATTTAAGATTGTTATGCGTCATAAATTCATTTTAGAACCGTACTCTCGTAAGATGTACCTCATCACAGCTTATAAAAAGTGCGAAGACCACATCTAGCTAATACGGAAGCAATATCCTTCTAATTATCGGGGCGAAATTAAACCTAAAATTAATAACGGACAAATTTATCCGAGATATAAATTTCCCTTTTTTTGTGATTTCACTTAGGTAGCATTTCAATGCATATAGGACTAGGAGGGAAGGGGAGGAAAATCTCCGGAAAACGCTTGTATACGATTCCTACTGCCAAGTTCATCCTAGGGCTTACCAAACAAGTATCTTACAAATTATATTGATGTAAATGTAATTGTATTCCTGTTAAATTATTTTTATCTTTAAGTAGGTTCGCCTTAGTGGGGCCTTGAATCCATATCGTCTAAAGTGGAATGCATCACCTTATTGATTCTTGTATAAAGTAAAACCTAGTAAAATGAAACACATACTGCTTTTATTCGTTTTGACCCTTCCCCTTAACGTCACCGGTCAAAAATCGAAACTCAACGATGAATCCGTTGCCGTGGCCACTGCGCTTGAAAAAGTAAAGGAAGCCACTTCCGAACTGGCCCAAAATGGCTATTTTAATGGCACCTTTGATGTTTCGGTGAAGTTCAACGATGTGGTTTCCGATGAAAACGGATTGGAGTTTAAGATTTGGTTCCTTAGCTTCACAAAACAAAGGAACCGATCTATCGACAATTCCTATACGGCCAACTACCAATTTGAAACTACCGAAAAGACGAGTCTCACCGCCTATGAATTCTCCAGTGACCTAGCTGAAATATTAAGCAATGGAATACAGGCCTATAAATCGGTAGAACCCTATCCGCTGACAAGAAACGGATTTGAAATCGTATCGAGTTTTACCTTGGAGCGGTCAGGGGAGGGAGGCGCCTCCATAGAGCTCTCGCCCATTAGTATCGGGGCCACAAAAAAACGACAGCGCAAGAGCGTACATACCATAACCCTAACCTTTAGCCCAAAAGCCAAATAGGGCAGGGACCAAGACTTACTTCAAAAAACACAATTTGCGTAATGGTATTCTTACTAAGTTTTAGTACTTTTAAATTCCCCAAGATTTTTAATTTTCCCCTTTGATTTTCGTGTAGCCGATGTATTGAAATTCCTCGAACCAGGTATTTCAAGCGAAGCATTTTTATTCGGCAGCGGAATCAAATCGGAGCAACATAAACCGACCGTTCATGAATATTTATGAATTTCTTGAAAAGGCCATTGCCAACGGGACCATTGCCAAGGATGCCTTGGACAAAAATAGGCTGGAGCTGACCAAGACCTTGTTCGACAAGGCCGATGCCAAACTAAACGCGGCCATCTTAGACCAAAACTTAAAGCTTAAGGACAAGATAAAAAACGGAACCATTGATCCCAATGTCATCTCCCTGGGGCGTATTACGGAAACCTTTAACAACAAGATCGAATCCCGGCCCGTAATAGACTTGGTGCAACAAGGCGGGGGTATGTACGGTATAGCCTTACTCGGCTATACCTATATCATGGAAAAAATCGGAATACGCTTTTACAGTCATGGCGGTACCAGTGCCGGGGCGATCAATGCCTCCTTTCTGGCGGCCATCCCCAATAGCATCTACGAATGTCATTCCATTTTCTCCGAACCCGGTGTACCTAGACAGGCTACGAAATCGGAGTTGCTTACCCATGTCATTACCCATACCGACTTCAGTAGCTTTATGGGGACCCAAGGTATCATTGGCCGTATTCAACGCAGTCTGTTCAAAAGGTTTAAATCGAAAGTCCTTCGCTTCTCCCTATTGGCCACATTGTTGCTCTTCTTGGTGATTTGTTTCGGAGCATTTGGAATCATCTATAGTACCAGCAACGGCTTAAGTGGTCTTGAGATCCGGTATTTTGATTTTATCATCGGTACCTTGAACATTTTTGCCCTGATGCTTTTGATCTATATACTGTTCGTAAAAGTATTGGGCCCTTCCTTCGGTATAAATTCCGGGGATGAGTTCTACCGATGGGCCGATACCCTCTTTGCCCTAGTGGGGATCCGAAACACCGAAGATTTCGACACCCGTTTGAGCGAAACCAAGATCAGCCCTTCAGAACCCACCGACCTGGCCCGTTTGGTACTGATTTCATCGAATCTCACCCATAATAGGATCGTAAAATTTCCGGAGCGCGCCGTTGATTATTGGGGGAATTCCCAAAAGGTAAAGCCCGCGGCCTATTTGAGGGCCACCATGTCCATTCCCTTTATCTATAAGACCTTTGTTCCTGAAAGGAAGCACTACGACCAACCCGACGACGACGACCAGATTCTTCTCAAGGCCCGCTTTGTTGATGGGGGCATGCTATCAAATTTTCCTATTCGGGAGTTTCACAAGACCAATGGAAATCCCCCCAGGTTTCCCACGTTCGGTGTTTTGCTCAGCGATATCGGACTCAACCATAGAACGCAAATTGCCAATATCGACAAGAATAAATTGCCCAATTCTACCCTCTTGCAATATTTGACGTCCTTTTTTAAGACCTTTAGGAATTTCTACGATTACGAATTCATCTTTAGTAACGACGAAATCAAACAAAGGGTGGTTACGGTCGATACGGAGAAGTTTAACTGGCTCAATTTCTGGATGGACGACCCGACGAAAACCGAACTGTTTTTAGCAGGCGTCGATGCCGCCATAGCACAAATCGATAAATTTCAATGGCACGAGTATGCCCCGACCCGAACCCCGGAAAAAAAGAAAACCCAAAATCCATCCACATGAAAAGGAAATTAAATCTGTATAGTGGACTTTGGGCCATTTCCCTCCTTGCCGTGGCCATGGTTCTTCTTGTCTTCTACTTTGATAGCACCTATTATATACCGAACCCGTTGAACATACAGTTCAGTGCCAATATGGAAACCTTTACCCACCTTATCGGGGAAAATAGCACGGTACTCCGTCGCCATACGCTGTTGGAGTTTTTCTTTATCCTGCTCTATTCCTTCCTCTTTTTGTTTTCCGTGAAGATTTTCGAGCTTTCCCTAGAGGCCGAGTTCAAATGGTACTACTATGCCTTGTGCCTTGTTCCCGGCCTAGCCGATATGTTGGAAAATTTCCTGCTTTTATATATGCTGGACGACCACATGACCACCCCGAAGTTCTGCACCTATTATTGGGCAGTACGACTTAAATGGAGCGTGATAATCGCCTTTATCTTAATGTCCTTGACCATTCTGCTCTACTACGGTCTATTGTTATGGGGAAGGACCTATAATTTTTTGACCCTCTTTTTTAAAAAGAAAGGGCCTTGAGTAGGCTGTATCTACAAAAAAAGACCGTCCTAAAGCTTTAGGCGGTCTTTTTTTGCATTGTATATAGAGGCTTATTCTTCCTCGCTCGATAGCACATCGGCCATTTCCAGTTCCTCGTCCATTTCATTGGATGCAGGTACGGAATTTTTCAACTGGGTAAATTTCTCTAATCGGTCCATTTCATCCTCTTCCCCCGAGAAATATGGGAATACGTCCATAATAGGGGATTCTGAGATAGCGGGAATGGTGTAATCGCCCATAGTATCCTTCATTACCGTAACGGTATTGTCATAGGCTTCCTTTACATCGTTGGCCTGTACCAAGAGATACATATTGGTTTTGCGCTCCTTACCGCTTTCCTCGTCAAAGGCTACCAAAGATACCTTGGACTTAAACCAACGGTCAGAATTTTCGAAAGGGTGTATTTCGGCATAATTGGCCACCTTGATATTCGTGATCTTGATTTCTTCGCTATCGCTCAAATAGGCCGACATTTCTTCGGTTATCCTACTTTCGGCTTCGGTATACGAAATGGCATCCACTAAAAACGGTTCCGTTTTTATCTTTAACATGCCTGAAGCTTCATCTATTTTTTTGTATTTAATCTTGCATTCGTACCAGGTTGCACTCATATCTTTTTGTTTTAAAGAGGCCAAATATAGGGTTTAGCATCGGCCCGAAAAGTCAAAAAATCGAATAGATATCCACAATTTTACATCCGGTTTTGTATGTTTCGGAGCGTGAGATGGTTAAGGATTTTTAAGCGGGAAGCAACTCCTTTTCTGACCACTTTGCTTTGCCCGAAAAACAAAAAGTCCCGTTAAAATAGTGGTATTTCAACGGGACCCTTGTATTCTAATGACGTGAAATCAAGATAGGGCAAGGCTATTCCTTTTTCCCACCGCCTTTAAATTTATAGGTGATTCCAAAATTAAGTCCGAATGAAGAATACGGTACTTTTTGCGACAACTCTTTTGAAGTATCGGTATTGGTGTTCGATAGATTATCTACGTAGGTCGTTTTACGGCTATAGTCCTCGGGCAAGTTGTCTAAGGTATACAATCCTTCTACGGCTACGGTACCATCGGGAAGGACAATGTTCGTATTGAATTCCGCAATTTCAGAATCTTTTCGTTTTAAGCTTATTCCATAGAACTCGGCCTCTGCAAAAATGCTAAAATGGGAGCTTAAGTTAAACTTATAACCAAGGGCACCGACAAAGCCTAAAGGAAATTTTCCATGAAAATCCTCTTTATAGTTGGTCTCGGAATAAGAACCTTCCGGCACACCTAGGGCACTGGCTTCCTCTTCATTAAAAACCGATTTTTGATACACCACACCTTCCGTCTTTCCCCCTAATTTCAACAAAGCCCCGAAACGCCCGTAAACGTTATTGGTGAATTTGTATACTACCGACGCCGAGGCACCAAAGGCACGGGCCCTGGCAACCGCATCCACTTGCAAATTGGGTAAATTGACAACGGAAATGTCTTGATCGCTTCCTTGCAAGTACCCAATACCGAGATCCACACCAAAGGAATCGTCAAAGAAGTAAGTCCCCCTTATCTGAACGTTGGCACCTTCACCATAACTTCCATAAGAGTTTTCCGTTTCCGACAAGCTCACCCTTTCCCCCAGTTTCATTGTGGCACTCCCGATGGCATACCCGGAACTTAAGGAAACTTCCATCTGTCCGAAAGATAAGGCGCTAGTTAAAACAGCTGTACATACTGTGATCAAATGTTTCATACGAAATGATTTAAGTTTTTAAAATAGAATTACAAAACCCCGACTTACAGAAGCTATATTTTGGAATCTCTCTTTACCGCTTATGGGAATTTCACTTCCCGACACGGTAAAACATTCCATAGTCATGCAGAGTACAAATCAAACTGTACTACAAAGATTCTTTTTTAAAAGAAATTTCTCGCTATTGAGTACGGGTTTTAACACCTATGCCTCTTTATTGCTAACGATTTCTTGGAAAATGATAATGAAAAGTCAGTTTAATGGAAAATAGGAAGAGAATCTACAATGAAGATACCCCAATATAGCCCAAAACTAGCTCGGTCTTGTAGGTTGAAGCCCGATGAACAGTAGGGTATAGATCAGTAAGAGTAACAAATACCACGTATTAAAGACCAAGTCTAGGTAATCGATCTGTCCTTTTGCAAAGCTCAAAATCATCAAGACTTGCGCACCATAAGGTAGGAAGCCTTGTGAGATACAGGCAAAAATATCTAAAATGGAAGCGGTCTTTTTCTTGTCTAAACCGTATTCATCGTTGATCGATTTGGCTATAGGTCCGGCAATGATAATGGCTACGGTATTATTGGCAATCGCCGTATTGATCGTACCCACCAGGGACGCCATACCCAACTGGGCGCTTTTCTGGTTTTTGATCCGCCTTTTGATATGGACCAATATAAAATCGATTCCCCCGTTTTTTTGGACCAAGGCCGCCAAGCCTCCCGTGAGCAAAGACAATAGAAAAATTTCCGTCATATTCGTAAATCCGGTATAGGCGATTTTGGTCGATTCCATAAGGGTGAAATCCCCAAAAGCTATCCCTAGAAGTCCCGCTGCAATCGCCCCCAAGAGCAGGGTCACGAACACATTGACGCCCGCAACGGAAAGGAGAATAACCAAAACATAGGGCACTATCTTAACCACCGAATAGCTGTACACTGCCGTTTCGGTTTCTATAGACCCTAGGTCCCATCCCTGAAAGAGTAAGATACCGATAGTGAACAAGGCCGCGGGCACGGCGATTTTAATGTTCTCCTTAAACTTATCGCTCATCTTACAGCCCAAGGATTGTGTGGCGGCAATGGTCGTATCCGAAATCACCGATAAATTGTCACCGAACATACTGCCCCCTAACAAGGCGCCGCACAAAAGGGCCAGATCGGCACTGCTCTCCTCGGCAAAACCGACTACGATAGGGGCCAAGGCCACGATGGAACCGACCGAAGTACCGGTAGAGATCGATAAAAACCCGGCAATGATAAAGATGCCCACATAGATATATTGAAGGGCGATAAAATCCAATCCCAAGTTTACGATCGCCTCTACACTGCCCGTTTGTTTGGTAAGGGCGGCAAAAGCCCCGGCCAGTAAATAGATCAGGCACATGGTCAGTATTTTTTCATCGCCACAGCCTTTTAACAAGGTAGCTATTTTTGATTTTACCGATGGGCCGAACATAAGAAACGCCACGATAATGCCCACAATAACCGCTATAGGGGCCGGTAAGGCATAGAAATCGTTTTGATAGATACCAACGCCCAAAAATGTAAAAACGAAGACCAACAAGGGGATCAAAGCCGAAAATTGGGGGCTAAGCTTATTCGAATGTGCCATTTCTCTTTATTCTTTTCAAAAAGGAAACAGCTGTGGATAAGCAGAAGTATGGGCTAACATTGGTTCCAACTAATTGGCTTATCTCTTTAGCACCTTGCTCGTTAATGCAGGTTGCTATCTCCGTTCTTGAGATTCTTGATAATAAATTTAAGCCCGCAAAAGTAGGACATAAAAGCTGTTGGGCCTCTAAAAAAAAGTTAATTTCCGGATCTTCTTCCTGTTTTTTTATTAAGCCCTTAACAGCGACCACAAATACCGGAACCACTCATAAAAATTAGATAACCAACCACTTACAAACCTATCTTCATATCCTATGGATAGCACTTAGATAGCCCTGGCTCGCTCGACCATACTATAGTCTTATCATTTGCGTTATGCTATTTCTCAATTGAAGCCTTGGGAACCTAACCTTTATCTCTTTACATTATGAGAAAACCAGTGTTTTTAACAACAAGTGTTCCCTTTTTTAAAACACCCCTACGCATAGCTTACCGATATAGGCCGTAATTCCCAGTTTTATCCCTTGACCGAATTTAAGGGCAACGCCACAAAGGGCATGCTCCGTAAATCGCCTTAACCGCCAATACCGTATAAATATCCCGGCCAAAGACCTTGATCTATTATAAAAACAAGAAAATCAATTTTAAATAACAACAAATGAGATTATTCCCCATTATTGCCTCCTTTCTCTTCTTCAACTCAGTTTTCTCTCAAGAGGAATACATTAATATAGATAAAACGTACGATAGAGTACCAGATGAATTGCTTCAAAAAGTCAAGGACAATGGTTTTGAAAGCTCCGGAATCTATTTTATAAATGGCTATTTGAACGTCAATAAAAATGACCTGTCTACCTTCATGGACACCTCTGGGAATATACTGAATCAGCTATACGATTTTAAAACCGATATGTCTTCGGCCAAAATATTCTTTACAGGCCAACCCGTGACCGGTATAAACGATATCGGTAAAAAAGAAGAACAAAGGTATATCAACATTAAGGCCTTTAATGCCATGGGTGAGCCCGTACAAACAGAAATCGGCGCCACGGGCGATTACTACTTTTCTTCGAACATGGCCAGTGTCTACGATCACTACCTAAGTACCGATACGGACTATTTTACCGTTCATTACGACAAGCCCGATGCCAGTAAAAGTGGCGGATACTCCTTACAAGAAGGTTTGATTAACGGAAAGGGAGCTATTGTGCTCAAAGCGAAATATAAGAGCGTAAGACAAATAGCAAACGATTATTTCCTTATTAAAACGGAGGATGGGGCTTCTGAAATAATGAATGTGATGGATAGGGTTACCTTGCCCGTAAAAATTGGTCGTATTTTACTTTTTAACGAAGTGCCCAATGTACAACAGGTAAACACCTTTGTCTCTTTTAACGATAAAATCATTGCTACCGATGGCGATACCGACAAATGGGGAGTTTACGATATGGCAAACAAAAAATGGAGTATACCCGCAACGTATGAAGAGCTAAAACCATTCAACACCTTCAGGCAATTGGGAGAACACATGAAACACATCTTGTTTACCGATACTTTCTTTGTTAAAAAAGAAGGGAAATGGGGCGCCGTAGATTCCAATAACACCACCGTTATTCCCTTTAAGTATTCTAAAATGGATTACAATGGCGCCAGCTTTATCGTATATGACGAAAATGGCCATATGAATCTTTTTGATATAGCCACACAAACAGAACTTTTTGACCATTTCTACGATCAAATAAACTTTGATAACGACCATCCTGAATTGGCCGTATTGGTTTCCAACGGGTCGGTCGGAATCTATGATTATGCCAATAAATCATTTATTGTAGATCCATCGGAAGGATACAAAACCTATAACAGCGTCAATAGAAACCAGAATCATTTGCTAAAACGTAAAGATGCCGAAGGCAAAGACGATATGGCGCTATTCTCTATTAAGTATAAAAAAGTGATTGCCTCCGGTTTTAGGGATTATTACGTATTGCACGAGACTAAATTCGGAAAGATACGTCATGTCGACGGCACCAATTCTATCATAGATATGGAAGGAAAAACAATTATACCTCCAGGAAAATATATGGGCAAGGCCGGATACCAAAAGGGAATCTTGTTTTTCTACGATAGCTATGGAAAGCGCAAGAAACCCGTTCATTGCTACAAACCTAGCGGGGAAAAGGTAGATACCGCCCTTTGCCAAGAAACCTTAAGCCCAGACAAGAAAAAGAAGAAAAAGAAAAAATAACAGCCGTCTGTAGATTCTACCTAAAAAAGCAACTACTGGAGGGGTAATTGCTTTTTTATTTGAAAACCAAGTCTGTTCAAAAAAACCTATATCAAAATCTTAGCGCGCCCTCCCTTTAGTTTTAAGGAAGGCTGCAATTTCGAATGTGAAGGCATACGAAATACGTTAAGCCCTCTTAAACACCGTACTATGAATTATAATTCTTTCAAATTATTCTTTTCCGTAAGCCTGTTTTTTTCACTTGTAGCCTGCTCTGAAAACGAGTCGCCAACAGATGAACCGACTACCGATACCGAGCTAGAAGTAGCCAATGTTCAATCTTATTCCCAAGACTTTGGTTATAACGGCGACATCGTAGAGATCACCGGAAGCAATTTTGTTGAAAGCAGTAGTGATGTCGAAGTTCTTTTTGATGGTGTAGCTTTAGAAATCATATCCGCCGGTAAAACCTCCATTCAGGTCAAATTGCCTTTGGTCGAAAATGGCATTCCCAAGCTAGAGATCAACATGAAAGACCGCAAGGTCGTTTCGGAAGTAGCCAATGCCTATGAAGGGAATATTGGCGTACTGGCCAAAGTGCCCGGAGAATGGGCCCTGACCAAATTAGAAGGAGCCTTGCCAAATGCAACCATATGGACCTCACAATTGGTTTCTCCCGAAAGATTGTATTACGGACTCGTTAGTGGCTCTAACGGCAATACAAGAACCACATGGCGAAGTCTTGATGGGGGACTCACATTTAAACGCTGGGCCTACCAAGGGTTTTCCAATGTCTTTCAAGCGACCTCAACCGATGAAGGATGGGCCGAAAGCCTACGCCTGTTGAAAATACCCGCTGGCGGAAGTGTCAATGAAAAGGAAGAGATCCTCTTTACCACTACCGACAACTCAAACAGCAATATAGCGGCAATCAGCGTGAGCGACGACCTAAAGACCGGAATGCTTATTACAGGCTCGAAAACAGTATATAAAACAACCGATGGCGGATTCACTTGGGATACCGTAGAGACTTTACTGCCCAACACAAACTTTGTGTTTTTAGACACTAAAACTGGATGGTCATTTTCAGGCAATACCATTTATATGACCACTGACGGTGGACTTACCTGGAATGAAGACCTAAAAGCCGAAAGCCGTGTAGACCGAATAGATATCAAAGACAACGTGGTCGTTGCCAAAATCGAAAACGGCATCTTACGCTATTTTCTGTAATGTAATGAAATAGAAGCGCACCCTATTTTAAGATAACTTCAAAAAAAACTCCAAAGGCACATTATTGTGCCTTTTTTCGTTGATAGCAAACACAGATAGTTCAAGCGTTTTCCCTGCTTTTTACTACATACTGGTCCTTTCCCCTAAAACCGAATTTCCACGCTTCCTAAGGCGGATATCAAGAAAAAGCCTTTAGATGTTTTTTAGGATGTCTTGGTACGGATGGATAAAGTAGCAACTCCTTTAGATTTTCCTACTGGGACACCCCTAAACAAAAGATAACTTTTATATTTGTAGGTTTTATATTACGTATTAATTTAATTTAACACTCCTATTGTAAAAATTCACTACTAGTTTTTATCCCAAATCTACATTCTATGAACACTTATGTATATTATTCCAATATTTTTAAAGCACTTTGCCTTTTAACGGCATTCTTTACTCAAACAAGCTACTCCTTTAACACGCCTGAAACGGCCTCTAAAGTGATAAACTGTAATACGGTCGACTGTATTCTAAATGCGATGATAAACGCCTCGCCCGGAGATGAAATTGTCATAGCCGCAGGTACTTATACCGCCTTAGAGAAACTCGACTTAAATAGCGATGGAAGGGCCGCAAGGTTTTCATCGAATCGCAACGGTACCGCTTCACAACCTATAATCATTCGAGGGGCAAGTACCAGCAATAGGCCGGTGCTCAAAGGACCTAACGGTATTTACGATGGCTATGTCATGCGGATTTTAGGCGACCATTGGATTATCAAGGATTTGGAACTTGAAGAGGGTTCCAAGGGATTGGTCCTCGATCACTCAAGCCATAGCAGAATCGAAAACGTATCGGTGCACGATATCGGGGAAGAAGGTATTCACCTGAGGGACGGCTCGAGCAATAATTTGGTCACGGGCTGTCAAGTCTATAATACCGGACTTAACAAACCGGGCTTCGGGGAAGGCCTTTATGTCGGTTCGGACAAAAGCCAACATCAAACCGAGGACCAACCCAACAACCCCTATAGTCCCAATTGTAACAACAATACCATAGAATTCTGTACCGTAGGCCCAAACGTAGCGGCAGAAGGGGTAGACGTAAAAGAAGGCACAAAAAACACCATCATTCGAAACAACACCTTTTCTGCGGAAGGAATAGCAGGGGAGGACAGTAATAGTGCCGATGCCTTTATCGATTTAAAAGGCGCTTATGCCTTCGTATATAACAACACCTTCAACCTAGACGGCTCCGAGCTTATCAATGCCTGTATTGATTTTCTAGATCGAGGTACCGACTACAATACAGGTTTTAGAAACGCCGTTTTTAATAATACTTTTAATTTAGGAAGTAGGGGCAATAGTATCAATACCGTTAGAAAGAAACAAGGCGCCCCTTCGGAAATCCACGTATGGAATAATACCCGAAACCCCAACACGGATGATTTTCCCGTTTCGGATGGTACACTCGCATTTGTAAGCCAATCTTGTCCGAGCTGGAATATTCTTCCCTGTTCTGATGATGGAGGCAATACCTCTCCTTCCGTAAGCATCACTTCTCCCAATAATAATTCCCAAGTAAATGCGGGAAGTAATCTACAGATCAGCGCGTCGGCAAATGACCCCGATGGCTCCATTAGCAAGGTGGAGTTTTACAACGGTAGCGTTAAACTAGGGGAAGCCCTTTCCTTTCCCTACAACTACACCATAAACCAAATAGCCGTGGGAACCTATGATCTTACGGCCGTGGCGATCGATAACGAGAACAATAGCACAAGATCGTCAACGGTACGGCTCGTGGTGATTGACGGTGATACCGACGGTCCTGCCGACTGCGCTTTTGGAACCCCAAGTAGCAATGCCCTGCCCCAATACGATGGTGTGACCTTTAACAAGGTTTATGTTCTAGGCTCGGGCGGCCCCGACGCCTCGAACATTAAAAAGCTTAAGATCAAATGGATCCCCAGTGCCAACGGGCTCTATGTTTTTTCAATCAATACCCATAACGGGCAGCCATCCTCTTACATCGACCTTAGGGGCAAGAGCAAGGCAAGCTTTAACAGCGAGCGGCCCGAGCTTAGCATTTCAGGCTCCGGCTTTCCCGGACTCGACGGGGAATATTGGGTAGCCGATGACCAGGGCAATTTTGTGATGGTCTCAAAATCCGGAAGCTATACCGTATACTGTAGCAATGAAGACCAGGCCCCAAGTTGTGATGCGGCAAATCAGGTTGACGCCAATAAGACCGAACATATAGCGCATAGCATAAAGCTCTATCCCAACCCCGTTACCCATGGGGAATTGACGCTTGCCAATCTATACTCCGAGCAAACGGTAATATCGCTAATGGACCTCCAAGGCACTATCCTTAAAAGGGAAGAGGTTAGCATCGAGGGAAGTACCTTTCAATTTATTGTGGACGGTATCGACCAAGGTATCTATTTCTTACGTGTAGAGAATGGGTCGACCGTAAAAACGATTCCCTTCAGTATTAAATAAACCCCAATCTTAAAATAATAACGACATTCTTATGAAAAGAAAATTATCGATAGTATCACTATGCTTTGTTCTTGTGCTATTCACCGTAACAAAAACAAAGGCCCAAACAGCAGATGTATATCATTTCAATTTTGACGAACTGCCCACCGGGCCATATGACAAAGACCAAATTAAGGATGCCTTAGGGGTTTCATTTTGCAAAGGTGCAGATGAGGGTCGTGTTTCCATAGAAAGTTTTCCCGACCAGGGAAAAACGCTAAAGGTAAAATATCCTAAAGGACAGGTGAAAACCGGTGAAAGCGGTATCCATACCAAGGTCTATTTTAACGACGGACAGTTTCACGATGAACTATATATGAGTTACAAGGTCTATTTTCCGTCGGATTTTGAATTTAGGGCCGGGGGGAAATTACCGGGACTATCGTATCAGACAAGTGACAGGAATATGTCATTACGGCTAATGTGGCGAAAAAACGGACTCGTTGAAACCTATGTGCACTACAATACAAAACCGACGCGACCTGATTACAAGGCTTCCATCAACTGGAGCCTAACAGACCCTATAGAGGAAGCCAATGGAGGGCCGCAAGCCGATCAGGTCAAGTTTACGAAGGGCACTTGGCAGCATATAGAAATGTATTACAAATTAAATACGCCCGGAAAGCAAGATGGTATTATGCGAGGCTGGTTAAACGGACAGTTAGCTTTAGAGATAACCAATGTTGAAGATTTCCGACAAGTAGGGGAAGGCGATATAGGCTTAAATTCCTTCTATTTGTCTTCTTTCTTTGGGGGCTCTGACGAAAGCTTTCAGCCCACAAAGGATGTCTACGCCTATTTTGACGATTTTAAAGTATCGACCCACCGAATAGGTCCGCCATCCCGAACAGGAAATGAACTACAGATCGGCGCGTCGGCAAACGAAGCACAGCAAAGCCTTCAAAACCCTAGTGATACTAGCGATACTGAGGTTAAAATATATCCAAATCCGGTACTAGACGGCATTTTATACCTCGAAGGAATTGATGCGGACACCAAGAACATTTCCATATACAGTATGATGGGGTATCGGGTTAAAAGTTGGGTGCCGGATACCAGTACAAAAACACCGAGCATTGACCTAGGCCAACTCGATACGGGAACATACATCATGGTCATTGAATCGAATAAGAGGAAGATTACCAAGATGATTTATAAAGTTTGACCTTAAAGTGTTGGCTACAATGCCTTTCCATAAGGAAATAGACCTCTGTAAAAAAAGAAGGGCCGGAAGTGAATTCCAGCCCTTTTTTTTTAAAGTTTCCGAAGGTTCAAAACTCCAAAGCCCCCGATTAGCAAGGTAATCAGTAGGGTAGGAAGCATTAGGTAAGTCCAGTCCACTTCCCGTTCCAAGGTGTAAAACTTCGCCTTGTAATTTTTCCAGTCGACCCTGTCGGCGGATTTCTTCCCAAAGATTTTGGGGTAAAAATCCAAACGCAGGTTTTCGTGAAACTTGGTCAGTTCTTTTAAGAAGCCCAAATGGCCAACCATATCCGTTCCTGCCAAAGTATTGAAACTTAACTGGGCATGCATGGTGGGTACGAAAAGAGCAAACTTCTCGCTCACAGTGTTACGGAGCATCACCTTTTCCGTCATTTCCTTGCTGGTTTCCCCTGCGGCCATATCGCCCATATGCTGCATGCCATAATACCAAAGCCACGAAAATTCATCTTCGGGAACCGGATATTGCTCAAACTGCGGATAGGCTTCAAAAAAACCGTCCATAGTAGCGCTTTTTTCCAAATCCCATTTTTCGTGATACCCATCGCGCTGTTCCACCATGGCATCCAATGCTTCCGGCACCTGATATTTATTGATCACATAATTGTTGACCACCGCGGGAAACAAAATGGTAAGCACCACCCAAACGGAAACTAAGGCCAGGGCATTGAAGCTAGAGTTTTTTAAAAGGGAAACCATCCAAAAACACAACGCACTCCAAAACAACAAATACAAGGTGCTTTGTAGAAATAGGGCCCAAAAATATTGGTCCATAGGTATTTGTAAGATAGCGCTCGCCATAAACATAAGAAGTATTAAAATAGCAAAAACAAAGAGCACCCTTACAAAGAGCTTTTTAAATAGAAACCTCGCTTTTCCCGAAGTTTGTGCCGCTAAAATACGCCATGTCCCCAATTCTTTTTCTTCCGAGTATAAATTGAAGGTCATAGCGATCAAAACCAAGGGAAAGAGGTAAATAATAACAAATCCCAGATCCAGGTTACCCGACATCAATAAGGACGGGTTTTCAAAATCGGTATCGTATTTCTGCCCTTCCAAAGCACGAATGGTTACTGCCTGCAAAAGCGGATTCACATCGCTCTGTCCAATGGAAATGGCATTTATATTCTCGGGTTTCTTCACCAAGGTAAATCGCAGGTAATACAAGAGCAATCCAAGATCATCACTATGGTAAGCTACATTTTTCGCAATACTTTCTTCTTGAAATTTTTGGGCGGCAATAATGGTTTTTTCTTGTTTTACCAGGTACTGCTTGCCTATCGAAATGCCGATGAGCCCTACGGTCATCAACAAAACCAGACTTACCAAGAATATTTTCGTTCTAAAGAATGATTTAAACAATAAACTATACATCTAGATGGCTTTTAAGTTAGAGGATAATCTTAACAGTCCGAAAATGGCCAAAATACCCCACAATAGTAGCGCCATCAAGGAAGTCAATTCATTTTTGAACACTTCGGGAATACTTAAGGAATCATATTCGAAAGGAGGAAAACTTTTCCAATAATCGCTGGAAATGGTATCGGGCCCTGCTTTGCCCTTATTGGGAATTAAATCCATCTGCAAACGGTTCATCTCTTGGGCCAATTTGTACCGATATACTTCCGCTTGCCCCTTAAAATGAAGAAAGGATTGAAAATCGGTTCCCGAAAAGGCCATGGACAAGTTTTTTATAGCGGTGTACGGGTTTACGAAGGCGGAATATCGTTCTACGTTGTTCTGTTTACCGTACACCCAATACAGTTGTCTTTGATGCTTTTGATACACTGCAGCGCTCAAGGCCTCACCCTTGGCCATTACAAAACCTCCATAGTTAAAGGGAAGATCCGCTACATCGTCTACCTTATTGGCCAGGAGCACAGAATCCTTTAAGGCCTTAAAATGCGGGTCGTCAGGATTATGACTATCCCCTAGTTCTATTAAATCGTGTTCTACGGCCGTTTCCATTTCTATTTTAGAAGGAGTGGGGTAGAGGTAATACCCCATGGCCTGTAAAGATTTGGGAACAATGATCACAAAAAGCAACCAAATCCCCAAGAGCTTTATCAATGCCCCCTTGGCCGTCTTGCTAAAGGCGGAAACCAAAATGGTAATAGCGCACAATATGGCGAAAAACAACAAATAGGAAACTAGGAGCACGAGATACCGGTACAAACTATCGCCCGATAGACCACCGTGCGATTCCAACACGACGAAAAACAACAGTACCAGAAAAACGGCCATAAGAAAAATCATGGACAGGCTCCAAAGGCCCAACCATTTGCCAAAGACAATTTCCTTTCTGCCAATACCTTGGCCGATCAGTAGTTTTAAGGTGCCATTTTCGCGTTCTTGGGCTATAGTATTAAAACCCAAATAAAAAATTAACAGCGGCACGATTATCTTTAACAACATGGCCATACTGACTTCCCCGAAGCGTAAAAGCCCGGTAGACATACTCGCTTCCGAAAAATTCACGGTATTTTGTTTGTGGGCCTCCAAGAACACGGCATTGCCCACAAAATTCTCCATGCCTAGATCGAAAACGCTAAGTATATGTTTGACCCTAAAGGCAAACGAACCGTAATGGGCCATTCTGTGGGGGTGCTTGTCAGGATTGTTTTCCCAACTTTCCTGAACCTCGTGTTGCATGGAGCCGCGTGTATCGTTTTGGTCGTGATAATTTTCCCAACCGCTATAGGCCGAAAAGAATAACAGAACCCCTATTAAAACCGATGCTATCAACATCACTTTTGACCTAAAGGCATCTTTCCATAATTGGCCTGCCAATAAATAGATTACATTTTTTCTCATACTTAAAATTTATAAGTTGCCGACAAAGTGAAATTTCTGGGTGCCCCGGGAAACAATCTTAAGTAGGTTTGCGCCCCCAGCCAATACGTCTTATCAAGAATATTTCCGGCATTCAGGGCAATCTGTAGGTTGCTTGCCGCGGGAGTGTAGTAAATGGCCGCATCAAAAATGGTAAAGCCCGGAACTTCAAAAGCCCTGGTAAACCACGGTATTTTACTGCCTTGGGACTGCACGCCAAAACCGACGCCCCAATCATTAAAAAAGCTACCTTGATTGAAGTTGTAGCGCGTCCATAGGTTGGCGCTGTTTCTTGGTGTATTTTCCTTTCGTTCACCAATTAACGCTTCATTGGCATCACTAACAATTTCCGCATCTATATAGCTATATGAAGCATTTATCTGCCAATTGGGCAAAAGATATCCGGCAATATCCATTTCAAATCCCCGGCTACGGTCCGCACCACGTTGGGTAAGTAGATCCGGGTTTTCAGGGTCGTTGGCGCTCATTAAAATATTCTTTTGGTTGATTTCATACACCGCCATATTCACCTTTATCCGCTTTTTGAACAAATCTGCCTTTATCCCAAATTCGGTCAGGTCGGAAAGTAACGGGTCGAATTGGGAAGCGGATTCATCCGCCCAAAAGAACTGCCCCGTACTGGGTAGTAGGGAAACCGTATTGGATTGGGGCTGAAACCCTTCCAAATAGGTACCGTACACATTCACATTATCGTTTACTTCGTAGGTCAGTCCTATTCTAGGGATGAGTTTATTGTTGGTAAAAGACAGTTCCTTATTCGTATTGTAATTGGTAATATCTTCGAACCACTCGTGCCGTAAGCCAAGAATCAGGCTGATTCTTTTCCATTTCAGCTGCTCTTGAATATAAACGGCATTACTGGTAGTCAGCGCAGGAGGAATGGCAAAGCGGGAATTGAACGTGTAATCCTCGGTAATTTTGATAGCATAATCAGGGTTTTCCAGATTAAAATGAGCTACGTTGGGTTTTGGCAAGGTCAGTCCGTTATAGGTAATAGTTTGGTAGGCTTCGGCATTGCTCGCATCAAAAGAATTGGTAATCGTACCGTCTTTCAAGAGGTAGCCCCTTGCGGAATTTTGTCCCCCGCCCACTTGTTTTTTCCAGTAATGTAAATCGTATCCAACCAGCAATTTGTGCGATAAGTCCCCTGTCTTAAAATCAAAATTGAAATAAGCGTTCAGGTTATCTACCATCCAGTCTTGTTTTCGCTGCACAAAGCGCATGGCGGCCAAACTGGGAATGGTATTATTGTCGATATCTACGGCAAAGGTTGAAATCGTACGGTGTTCCTCCAAATCTTCCTTCCACGTCTGTTTCATGTAGGAAGTATTGAAACTAATGGCATCGGAGAATTTATGGGATAGATTTCCGGTCAGGATCAATTCTTTTGAATTGAAAAAATCATTGGTAGCGCCAAGGTTGAGCCCAATAGGGGTACTGGTCAAGGAAGTAACCCCATCAATCGCACCAAAAATAGGTTGTCCACGATCTAAAAAGCCGTTCATATCATTGTAGATCATCTCTACGTTGATGGCGGTCTTATCGTTGGGCAAATAGCTAAAAGAAGGTGAAATTAAAATAGACTTGTTCTTTATCAAGTCCCTGTAAGAGCCGGCTTCTTCATAAGCCGCGTTAAAGCGGTAGAGCAATGTCTTGTCTCCATTTAACGGCCCCGTAAAATCCAAGGCCCCACGAAGGGTACTAAAACTGCTTACGGCAAAAGACACCTCTTTTTTGTTTTCTTTCAATGGTTTTTTAGTTACCATGTTTATACTTCCGCCCGGGTCTACACTGGCAAAGCTGGCACTTGCCGGTCCTTTTATGACCTCTACCTTTTCAATATTTGAAGTCAATGGCTGTAAAAAATAGAACTGCCTGGTCCGTAGTCCGTTAATGATCTGTCCTTCTTCATTCTGGCTAATCCCCCTAATGTTGTATTGGTTGTAGATACTGGAAGGGGTTACCCCGCTCACCACTTTAACGGCGTCCGCTAGTTTAAAAGCCTGTCTGTCGGCAATAAGCTCTTTGGTTACCGTAGAAATAGCTTGGGTCAGTTCCTTATTCAGAATAGCGATTTTAGTCGCGGAAAAGGAATAGTCGCTATTGTAATCGGTTCTCGCCCTACCGACAACTTCGACCGATTGTAGTCGCTCTACTTTCTCTTGCAATTTTAGCACGCCTAAATCGTAGTCTTTTAGCTGATCGAGGTATTTCTGAAAAGTGATGGATTCCATACCAATATAACTTACCGTAAATTGATAGTGGCCGGTTTCCTTTAGTTCAAAAGCAAAATTCCCTTCTTCTTCGGTGATAACACCTCCCTTGTTTGCCGCGATGCTATTGGTATATGAAATGGAGGCCCCGTAAACGGGTATCCCCTGGCTATCGATAACCTTGCCCTTAACGGAGATTTGGGCAAATGTTGTGTTACACAGCAATAGTGTTAGTATAATTCTTATATAGTGGTTCATCTATTCTAAATTGTTTCTAGGTAAAGTTGTTTTAATTCATTCGCGTCGATTTCACTGGCCTTTAATTTTTGGGCCAAGACCCCTTCTTTCATAATGCCAATGGTGTTACCCAATTCAACGGCATTAAAAATATCATGGGTCGCCATAAAGATGACCTTGCCCATATCGGCAAGTTCCTTACAGATTTTGGTGAATTCCGCAGTGGCTTTGGGGTCTAGGCCTGAAGTGGGTTCGTCCATAAAAATGACCTCTGCATTTTTGGCCAGTGCAATGGCAATACCCACTTTTTGCCGCATTCCTTTGGAGTAAGACGATAGCCGTTTATGCTGCGCATCTTCCTGTAATCCCGTTTTGGACAAAAAGGCTTCCAATTTGGCCATGGTATACTCAAAACCGGCCAAACGACTAAAGAAATCCAGGTTTTCTACCCCGCTGAGGTTACCGTACAACTGTACCGTTTCGGGGATATAGGCCGTGAGTTGATTGGTGTCGTCCTTGCCGACCTCCTTATCGGCCACAAAGGCCTTGCCGCCATCCTTTTTAATAAAGCCCAAAAAGATATTGATGGTCGTGGTCTTTCCTGCGCCATTTTGACCTAAGAGACAGAATATTTCTCCTTTGGAAACTTCAAAAGAAACATCTTTTAAAGCCATTTTTCCGTTGTAGGATTTGGTAATGTTCAATGCTTTTAACATAAGTGATATATGAATTAAAAATTGATGCTGAAATTTATCGCACACGTGTATTCTACCGTAATCGATACAGTGAACAAACATTGTTATAATAGTTGAAGAACCACCCTAGAATAGGGGGTGGGGCCCATATTCTTAAAGGACTATTTCGGAGTCATGTACCACCTTTTCTTCTGCAAATGATGTATTGCATAAAAACGGAAACGACATAGCAACAGGACATAAGTATCCTATAAACAGTATAGTGCTAAAAAAATAAGGACGACTAGAATCGTGGGGGAGGCCTGGTAAAGCGATTACTGGCTAAGAGCCTGTCTTTAAAAACAAGGTCCGGAGCCTTGTTCGTAAGTTTCTTTTCAAACAGATAGAATTCCGTCTGCGGTAAAACTGGGGTTTCAGCTTCTATAAGAGGCGTAAAATTGACCGCCGAGGTGATATGACACACCTCACAATGTTGGGCATCGGAATCATCAATGTGATGGGTAAGCGCATGCAAGCCCGCTACCTTGAATAGAAGAATCAAGGTTACATAAAATAGGGCAATAATGTGCTTAATGTTTTTCATTGCAAGCCGTAAAAATAAATAATATTATAGACTATGAACAAGATATGGCAAAAACATATAGACATTTACATAAACAAAAGGAATGCCTCTACTACTTATTTATACAGAGAAGTGGGCAACGTCAAGGCTTATTACACAGACAAATAATCGTATAGCCCTGAATATCGAAGCTTGCCTTCATTGAAGCCCGTTCCCTCAGACAATAGTTTTATCTTTTAAACACACAAAAGAATATTCTTACAAATCAACGTTAACCTTTCTTCTTTCCTCCCATAAAACCTCTAAATAATGTTTAACTAAATCATATGTTATGGGAATTGGAATCAGATTAAGCGAATTACGATGTGAGGAAGAAAGTACTTCCGGATTTTCAAAAAGGAGGCGAAGGCTAAGAAGAAAGCGTCACTCAGACGAAATTCAATTATTGATTGCGGTGATAGATAATGCTTCCGGAGAATTAATCGACACCTTCAATTACGTAAGGGGAGAGGTAGACAGTGGAGATGTATTCCGTCCTGATGAGTTGTTTTTAAGTACCACGGAAAACAGTTCCCTAGAGGTAAAACTCCGAATAATGCTTTTAGAAATTGATGGAGTCCGTCAATTAAAAAAAATCACGGATAAAAATTACAAGACGTGGGAAGGCAATCAATCCATTGCTTTTCACAGTGAAGGCAACCAAGACAACACTGCGATTGGCTTAGGTTTTGGATCTCCTTTTTTGATTGCGGCCTTTAGGCATATCGCCGATGCCGATCTTTTGGCCTACGATGAGGTTATCGTAACTCGAGAGCAGATATCGGGGTCTAGGCCTATTGATAATGTAAGCGAGGAGGCCTCCCCATTTGCAAGGGTCTTTTCTGAAGGTGGAACCACTATATCGGCATCAGGCGGGACCGTTCCCGTAACGGGAGTCCGTAGAGTCCCTATCAAATTGACCCGTCGTGTTGACTTCAGTAGGCCTGCAGCAAACCGCTTATTGGCTTCGATGACCTATAATTCAGAAGAAGCCCTAAGTAGATACAACATTAGGGTAACTTTTTCCATCTAAGCTAAAGTATATTAAAAAACAGAGCCCCATCAGGGGCTCTACGTTTATCCCAAAATGAGTAGTCATATAAAAAAACTATGTTGACTTACCCAACAGTTTTATCCCACTTTAAAAAGTTCCTATTTACTAAACACAAAGAAGCATCCCAAATAAAAACCCTCCGTCTTGCCTATCTCTGTATTTATAGTACGGCTCAATGTGTAGAGTACCCGTTTTGATCCTTCTTTCATCGGTCTCATTGTTTTTTTTCTTCCTTACCTAGCAATTTAAGATCTCCGTAGAAAAAAATATCGGCTAAAAGCAAACAAGGGCGGATTGAGAGACCAAGTTGCCATCCTTTTTTGCGATATTTTTTCATTAAAGGTTAATGATTGGCACAATGGGAAACCCTAATTATGGTTTAAAGCAATTCCTTCGTTTTTAGGGAGCTTTTTAGTCGCTCATGGTTTTCCCAGAACCGATCTTCGATATTTTGCATCACCCCTTCAAATTCCGGATGCTTTTTTAGCGGCGCAATGGCCGGATCCAATTGCATGAACAAGAGGATCCAATACTGAAAATGGTTTTTGGCAGCAAATTCCTTGAGTTGTTCGATGGCCAGATCCAATTTTCCCTCATGGGCGTACTTTACCGCCATACTGGCCGGTTTATATATGGATTGATCGTGTTCGCAATAATCCGCATACGACGCGAACAAGCGGTCCGCCTCTTTAAAAAATCCCTTCTTTTCGTATACGAAGGCAAGTTTGATATCTTCTTGGGGATAGACCTCCAAGCCCTTCATCCTTCTAATTTCATCAAATTGTCTGTAATAGTGGTAGGCACTGTCGTATTCCCTTTTAAAGTAATGCAATTTGGCGGTTTCCTGTAGGATATCAAGACGGGCAGTATCTTTTTGCAATTCCCTTTTAATTCGGGTCAACGTCTGTCGCAAATCCTTATCCCTTGCATACAGAATATAGGCCTTTAAGTACGGAGCATAGTAATTCTGTGGATCAAATTCAAGGGACTTGTCAATATAGTCCAAGGCTTCATCCACAAAACCCGATTGAACAAAGGCATTGCCCAAATTTAAATAGATATAACTCTTGGCTACGGAGTCATTGGCGGCAATATCCAATTGAATTCCCTTTAAGGCATACTCCAGGTATTTGCCGGTATCGGGAATGAAATTGGAATATAGGAGGGCCAGCATTTGTACAACCGATGAAGAATTCGGATTGTATTCCAAGGCTTTTTGAAGGTGGGGCACGGCCAATCGATAATCGCCCGTATGTTGGTAGTAAAGGGCTTTAGCCATAAGGCTCTCGGCAAGCTTAGGGTCGTAGAGTAGGGCCTTGTCGGCATAATTGTTAATTTGTTCCGTGTATTTTTTCTCCTTTTTGAACAGGTCCAAATAATAATAGGCAATGGCCAGATCGGCATAGACCAAGGCAAATTCGGCATCTTCTTCCAGGGCTTTTTCAAATAAGGGAATAGCTTCTTGCAATCCTTCTTCCGTTCTCGACAAAAATGGCCCTTGTGCCTTGAGGTAGTAATCATAGGCTACTAGGTTATCGGTAGGTTTTTTGTCTATCCGCTCCAATTCGGAGGGAGTCACATTGGCCTCAACGGCATGGGCTATCTTTTTTGCCACTTCGTTTTGTAGGGCAAAGATATCCAACACCTCGTGGGTATATTGCTGTCCCCAAATACGCGAATCGGTGGCGGCATCTATCAACTGTATGTTCAACAGCACTTGGTCGCCCACTTTCTGTCCGCTTCCCTCCACAATATAATTGACACCTAGGTCGTGGGCTATCTCTCCAATGTTCTTGTCGGAGTTCCTGTATTTTTCTACAGAAGTACGGCTGATAACCCTTAAATCCTCAATTTTTTGAAGGTTGCCCAAGGCCGCTTCCATCAAACCGTTTACAAAATATAAGTTGGTGGCGTCATTGCTTTCATTTTTAAAAGGAAGCACGGCTATAGACTTTTCAATATCGGTTTTCACGGGAGCCTTTGAAGTAGGGGAGAAGGGCTTCCAAATAAAAACCCCTATTAGCAACAACAAGAACACCACCGCCAAGGGCCATTGGTAGCGTTTTGGAAAAGGAAGGGTTTCTACTGTGGCTTCCTTGGGAACAATGGGCTTATTTTCCTCCATCTCTTTCTCAACCTGTTTTCCCGTTTCGCCGGGCGGATGGCCGTAATGCTCCCTAAAACATTTAATAAAATAGGAGGTACTACCAAAACCTACCTGATGGGAAACCTCCGAAACCGTAAGATCGGAATCCTTTAAAAGCTCCATGGCCTGCTTTAGGCGAACCTGCCGAATAAACTGACTGGCGGAAAGTTGGGTCTGCTTTTTACATTTTCGCAAAAGGTTGGAGCGACTCATGTGCATGGCCCCGGCCAGTTCCGATACCCCAAAATGCTCATCGCTTAAATGGGCTAGAATCAAGGCTTCGGCCTGCTCGGTAAACGGACTTCCTTTTGACGGGTTCGGCATGATATTTTTTTGGTGGCTGGCCACTGGTTTTAACAAATATAAATGAATACTCCCCAAGATAAAAATAAGGGGGGTGCGTCATAATTTATATGTCTGCGCCATAATTTTTATCACTTCCGCAAGGCTTATATACATTGCCCCATAGGTAATTAGTGCTGCGTCAACGTTCGGGGGACCTTTGGAATATCAAATAAATTATAAATCACTAAAAATTGAAATCATGAAAACATCAATGAACAAACCCGAAAAACAAATGAGCTATATACTACTTATTATAGCTTTGTGCTTTTCCGCCTGTGGACAACAAAAGCAGAAGACCAACGACAAAGCCATGGGCAAGACCGAAATAAGTGCACCCGAGATTCCCCTAACACAGGCCGTGGTAACCGGCAACCTCGAAGCCGTTAAACAACATATCGAAGCCGGCACCAATCTTGATGAAAAGGATGCCCTAAGTGGTGCCACCCCATTGATGTCGGCCATTACTTTTGATAAGACGGAAATCGCCACGGTTCTTATCGATGCCGGTGCCGATCTGGAAATAAAAAATAATGACGGCTCCACCGCCCTTCACGTAGCCGCATTTTTCGGCAGGGTAGAACTAGTACAATTACTTATAGATGCCAAGGCCGACAAAACGGTAAAGAACAACTATGGGGCCACCGCCCAGGAATCCGTCTCCGGACCTTTTGAGGACATGAAGCCCATCTATGAAATGATGCAACAGCAACTGGGGCCTATTGGATTGGATTTAAACTTGGCCGAGGTTGAAAAGGCACGTCCCGTTATCGCTATAATGCTACAATAAGAAATAACAATTCAAAAAACGACAGTCATGAAAACCCTTCGACGTTACGATATAGACTGGCTACGGGTCATCGCCATAGCCTTGCTATTGATCTACCATATCGCCATCGTTTTTCAGCCCTGGGCCATGTTCGTTGGCTTCGTGCGCAGCGAAAATGCACTTGAGGGATTGTGGATTCCCATGACCATGCTCAATGTGTGGCGCATTCCGATTCTGTTTTTTGTATCGGGAATGGGACTCTTTTTCGCCATGCGGAAGCGCAACTGGAAACAACTGATCGGGGAACGTAGCCAACGAATCCTTGTGCCCTTCCTGTTCGGCATTATCGCCATTTCGCCCCTGCACATGTATCTTTTTCAAACCTTCTACAAGCAGCCTTTGAGTTACTATCCCCATACGGGCCACCTGTGGTTTTTGGGCCATATTTTTGTCTATGTCCTTATTTTTCTACCTGTTTTTCTTGTATTGAAACATCGTGGGGCAAGACTTAAAAAACTATTGGAAAAATTGATGGGTACCGCGGTCGGACCTTTGACCGTTTCCCTTTTCTTTGTGCTGGAGGCTATTTGGGTAAAGCCGCAGATTTACTCCCTCTATGCCGAAACTTGGCACGGTTTCTTTTTAGGGGCTCTGGCCTTCTTTTTCGGGTACCTGTTCGTTTATATCGGCAGTCCGTTCTGGACTACCTTGAAAAAATGGAAATGGACCTATTTGGCCATCGCGAGTGCACTCTATGCCCTACGCTATATCGAATATGCTATGGAAGCCCCAGGCTATTTAATGGCCTTGGAATCGATCTGTTGGATATTCGGCATTTTCGGACTCTTCTTCCACTACCTTAACAGGCCCGGCCGACTGTTGGCCTATTTGGGCCCGGCGGCCTACCCGGTATATATCATCCATATGTTCGTGCTGTATTTGGGGGCTTGGTTGATACTGCCCTTGGATATACATCCGATAGTACAGTTCATTGCCGTTACCGTCTTTACGTTTACGGTCTGCTTTGTCCTCTACGAGTTTTTGATCCGGAGAATTGCGGTTTTACGCCCCTTGTTCGGACTACGGATGGAAAAGTCCAAAAAGGCCAATAATTTGCTCGGAAGTCCTGCAGCCAAAGAGGCCATATAATAGGCATATTGAAATCCGGCCCTAAAGAAATATTGGAACTGGATTTTTTATAAAACACCATGGGAGCATCAAAAATAGGCGGGTGGGTTTAAATAAAATTCTCCTAGCTTGCCTATCTTTGTTATTCTTGTAGTACAGTACAATGCATAAAGTATCCGCTTTTATCTTCCTTTCACTGATATCCTTGGCATTTTCCTTGCCCAACAAAGCACTTCAAGAGGGAGTGTCAGAAAAAATAGATTCCAATCACTTTCATAACTTATACCAAGTAAGTGATGGTTTATACCGCTCGGAGCAACCCTCAAAAAAAGGGATGAAGGAGGTGGAGGCCCTGGGCATAAAATCAATACTGAACCTCAGGCGCCACAAAACGAACGAAAAGAAACTAAAGGACAGCGACCTGCATTTAGACCGTATCCCCTTAAAAGCCGCCCTCTTGAACGAAGAAGATGTCTTTACGGCCTTATCCCTCATAGACCGAGCGGAGAAACCCCTTCTTGTCCATTGCTGGCACGGTTCCGATAGAACCGGGGCCATCGTTGCGGCCTATAGGATGGTTTTCGACAACTGGAGCAAGGAACGGGCCATTGCCGAATTTACCGAAGACCGCTTCGGCTACCACAAGTCCCGATTTCCCAACTTGATCACCCTGCTCAAGGACTTGAACGTTAAGGCACTACAAAAGAAACTGGGGCAGGAAAGCAGGTCTGGCCGAGAATAACAAGGTTTGGACGAAAACAAGTAAAGGGTACCGTCGAAAAGAGACGGTGCTGGTTTTTGCAGGTATTGCCGAATAGAGCTGTTTTCAAGGTAATCGATTTAAATTATGATTATCCTTTCCAAGGCAAATGTGCTACCTTTACAGTGGGAATGACAGGACAAAAAATCCCTTTCTTGACCAAGGGGAGGAAGTGCTCGATACGGTGATTGCCAACGTGAACAGAAGCTTGAAAATGAAGGAAATACCCAGAAAGACCTTAGGGAATAATTTCAGTGTTCGCCTGATAGGTTTAATGTGTGCCGGCCTTGTGGGATGGGGCTGTACATCGACCAAACGGCATGGGCAAGAGCCCGCCCCCCAAGAGCCCATGGAAAAAACCGTGGAGGTGCATGCCAATCCCGGGGCGGATGTGGCACAAGACTATGGCTTTCATGTTCACGAGTATATTAGCTTAGAAACAAGGCCAACACCCTCCGAGCTCGATTCCCTGCTCCCAAAGGACAACATTACCGAAAAATTAAAGGAGGCCGCCTGGAAGGCTTTTTTTGAAAGTGCGAGTCCCGTTGCCCAAAAAATCGTGGAAAATTACCTGGCCAGCAAGAACAAGGAGCCCGGAGGGCATTGCCTTGCCGTCAGCAAGCGACGTATTGAAGAAGCCTATAGGCAAGTCCACGGCCATTCCCTTTACCAAGACCTGCCCGAGCGTATGGCTACAAAAATGTATCGTCCGAAACAGGTATTCGACCTACTGTATGTCTCGGCCTCGGATACCGATAGGGATTGGAAAAGCCTTCCGGAAGCCTATCGGGGCAAGGGCAACGCAGGGGCCCTTGCCTATGCGGGCATGGGAACTTTGGTCGATTCGACCGGTATCTGGGACGGGGAGTTAAGACCCGGGGCGCCCATGCAGGTATGGCGGTACAAGGAAGACTACGAGCAAGTGGTCAAAGGTACGGACGTGAAAAAACTGGACCCATACGGCCATTCCTTTATCTTTATCGACTATGTACGCGACGAAAACAATAAAATTGTCGGACTTAAAATAGCCGATCAGGGCTTTCAAAGCTATCGACCCTTGATCCCCAGGGATTACGATGTTTGGTGGGCCGTAAACCTCAATGTCTAAGTATTCCGCATCATAGGGGGAAAAAATTAACACCCCAGGTGTAATGTACTACCAATTAATACGTTATCTTAATAAGCCCCGACACCTAAAAACAATATAAGAACATGTTCCTTTTTTCCCTACTTCTTGGTTTAGGACTTGCCTCCGAAATGCCCCCTACGGCGGAAAAGGTGTCGAGCTACGGATTTACCGTCGAAACGGTCTTGTCCACTGCGAATACAAAGAATTTTAGGAAGCTTGATAAAACAGCTTCGGACAGTATCGTCGCCTCGTATACCCATACCAAGATAAGTGCAGGCCAGCTTCGTCTGCGTTTAAAGGAAGGACTTCGTCAGGGCACGGTTTCCCTAGAAACCATAAAAACCGCCTTTACCGATCAGTTGGTAGACAAGATCATTCCCCATTGGTACGGCACGCCCTGGAGTTTTGGGGGACATACGACCATACCCAAGGAAGGAAAGATTGCCTGTGGTTATTTTATATCCACCACCTTACGCGATATGGGCCTAAACCTCGATCGCTATAAACTGGCCCAAAAATCACCTATTGACGAGGCCAAAATGATCAGTTGTGGCTCGGCGATCAACAAGGTGGTACAGAATACCCCGGAAAAAGCCCATGAAGAGATCGATAGGCTGACCCAAGAGGGACTCTATTTTATAGGTTTTGATGAGGGACACGTAGGCTACCTCTTAAAAAGGGAGGGCGAATTGTTTCTGATCCATTCCAACTATCTGGCCCCGGTATCGGTTTGTATGGAGACCCTCCAAGAATCACGGGTCTTTAAAAAATTCGACACCTTTTACCTTGTGCCTATTTCCCATAACGAAAGCCTTTTGCAACGTTGGCTGGACCAAGAGACAGTGCTCTAGCTTAGACATACGGCCCAATCACGATGTTTTCCTATAACTCCAAACCGCCAATCCGTTCATAATTACGGCATAGAGCAGGGTTTTTAATAGCTGGGGAAGAATATCCATAAATCCCGAGCCCTTCAGCATCACCATACGCATGACTTCCACAAAGTATTTTATGGGATTGAATTCGGTAAGGGCCTGGGCCCATTTCGGCATGCTTTCAATGGGCGTAAACAATCCGCTCATCAAAATAAAGATCACCGTAAAGAACCAAGCGATGAACATGGCCTGTTGTTGGGTATCCGTAAAATTTGAAATGAAGAGTCCAATGCCCAGCACTACCAAAATATAAATGGAGGTGTAGAGGTACATAAGGGGTAAACTCCCCAACATGGGCACATCAAAAATGAGTTTGGCAATAAGCAAGCCTACGGTCAGCAGGCCCATGCCTATCACCCAAAAGGGAAAGAGTTTGCCAACGATAAACTGTCTTTTTTTGATCGGGGTTACATTGATCTGCTCCAAAGTGCCGATTTCCTTTTCCCGTACAATGTTCATTCCCGAGAGAAAGAGGGTAATCATGGTGACCAGGAGGACCAATATGCCCGGTACCATAAAGGTTTTGTAGTTCAAGGTCTCGTTATACCAGAACAGGGGAATGGTTTCTATGGCCATAGCCTGCACCTGTTGGTCCGTAATTTGCCGCAAATCGACCCTTAGCCCTTGATTAAAGGTTTGGATGACCTGGGTAAGGTATACGTTCTCGACACCGGCCGCGGCACCGTCGATGGCATTTATAGTGACGCCCAGGGCCTTGTACTTTTCGTTTTGCAGATCCCGTTCGAAATGTGGGGGAATGTTTAGCACGACATCGACCTCTCCCTTTAGCATGGCGGCACTGGCCCGGGCTTCCGAAGGAAAATCGGTCAATACCTCAAAATAGGTCGATGCATTGAACTTTTCGACCAAGGCCCGGGATGTAATACTGTGGTCGCCATCGATATACCCGAATTTGATGTTCTTGACTTCAAAAGTGGCGGCATTCGATAAAATGACGAGTTGTAATACGGGCATTACAAAAATAATCGGAAGCATCCCCTTGTTTCTAAAGATCTGCTTGAACTCCTTTTGTATGATGTATAGGATGGTCTTCATTACTCTAGCCTGATTTTATATTTCCTTACGCTCAAGGCGATGAAGAACACCGTCATCCCCAATAAGATCAAAGTTTCCTTCCATATAAACTCAAGGCCGACCCCTTTGAGCATGATGCCCTTAATGATGATGATGAACCATTTGGCGGGAATGATATTGCTGATGATTTGAAGGGGCACGGGCATACTGGAAATGGGAAAGATAAAGCCCGATAGCAGGATTACCGGAAGCATGAGTCCCATTAAGGAAATCATCATGGCCGTCTGTTGGGTGGCCGAAATCGTTGAAATCAATATGCCCAGGGCCAGGGCCGAAATAATGAACAGGATGCTCTCCATGGCCAATAAAAACAGGCTTCCCTGTACCGGCATGTTAAAAATAAAAATGCTCAGTACCACGATTACGACCGCGTTGATTACGGAAAGGAAAATATAGGGAAACACCTTGCCCACAATCACCTGAATGGGCTTGAGGGGGGAAACGAGGAGGATTTCCATAGTACCCAATTCCTTTTCCCTGGTAATGGAAATCGATGTCATCATCGCCGAGACCAGCATCAAGATAATGGTCATGACCCCGGGCACGAACATGTACACGCTTTTTAATTCGGGGTTATAGACCATGCGTGACCGAGGTACGATCTGATAGGCGATCACCGCATCCTTGTTCAAGGATTTTTGGTACTTCTGAAGAATGGCATTTACAAAATTAGTAATGGTGTTTGCCGTATTGGGGTCGGTGGCGTCGGTTATGATCTGTATCGTGGCCTTATGGTCTTTGATCAGGTTCTTGCTAAAATCCTTTTCAAAATTCAAGATGGCCTTTACCTTGCCCTGCTTGAAGATACTTTCAATATCCGATTCCTTTTCAATAAGCTGTTTGATACTAAAGTATTTTGAAGCGGATATCTTATTAATGATCTCTTCCGTAACGGCATCTTTTGAATAATCGAGAATGGCGATGTCGACATTGTTGATCTCATTGGTGATGGCGAAACCGAACAGTAAAATCTGGGCAATGGGCATACCGAAGAGGATGAACAGGGAGCGCCTATCCCTGAAAATATGGTAGAATTCCTTTTTTATAAAGCCTATGAACCGTTTCATCCCCTGGCCAGTTTTAAAAATACATCGTTCATGTTCGCCGCCTGAAACTGTTTCTTTAGTTGCTTCGGACTGTCCAAGGCCTCTATTTTTCCATTGACCATAATCGACACCCGATCGCAATATTCGGCCTCGTCCATATAATGTGTGGTTACAAAAACGGTGGTTCCTTCATGGGCCGCCTTGTAGATCATTTCCCAAAACTGGCGCCGGGTAATGGGGTCTACGCCTCCGGTAGGTTCGTCCAAGAACACGATTTTGGGGTCGTGGATCAGGGCCACAGAAAAGGATAGTTTTTGCTTCCATCCCAAGGGTAGGGCACCCACCAACTTATTGGCCGCCCCTTGCAATCCCAATTCCTCGATCAGGGCATTTGATTTTTGTTTGATCCGCTCTCTCGACAAGCCGTAAATGCCTCCGAAAAACCGAATGTTTTCCCTAACCGTCAAATCGTCGTACAAAGCAAACTTTTGGCTCATATAGCCGATGTTCTTCTTGATGTCCTCGGCATGGGTAAACACGTCGAATCCCGCCACCTTGGCCTGGCCCGATGTGGGATTTGAAATACCGATCAACATCTTCATGGCCGTGGTCTTTCCCGCGCCGTTCGCCCCCAGAAAACCGAATATCTCCCCCTTGTACACGTCAAAACTGATGGCGTCTACCGCGGCAAAATCGCCGAACATCTTGGTCAAGTCCGTTACTTGTATGACTTTTTCCTGCTTCATTTCGCTAGTTCCATAAAGGTGTCCTCAATCGTGGCCTCGGTCTTTTCTATGACCACGTCCGATAGGGATTTGGATTCCAGGTATTCCTTCAATTCCGAGGGATTGAAATCGTCCCGTTTGTCCGTGTAATGCACAAACTCCCCAAAAGGGTAGACGCTGTGCTTGTTTTCATAGGCCTTTAAGGCCTTTATAAGTTGATAGGTCTTGTTCGCCTTAACGTTATAAATGGATTTGGGGTAGTGCCTTACAATGGCCCGGGGCGTGTCGATCTGCAAAATTTTCCCGCCTTGGATCAGTGCGATCCGATCGCAAAGGGCGGCCTCGTCCATATACGGGGTCGACACCAAAATGGTAATGCCTTTTTGCTGCAGCCGCTTTAGCATCTCCCAAAACTCCTTTCTCGAAACCGGGTCCACCCCCGTAGTAGGTTCATCCAAGAACAACACCTCGGGTTTGTGGATCAGCGCACAGCACAGGGCCAATTTTTGTTTCATTCCCCCGGAAAGCTTTCCGGCCCTACGGTCTTTAAAAGGTTCTATTTGCACGTAGATTTCCTTGATCAGGTCGTAGTTCTCCGCTATGGTCGTTCCGAAGATGGTAGCGAAGAAAGTCAGGTTTTCCTCGACCGTCAAATCTTGGTAAAGCGAAAACTTCCCCGGCATATAGCCGACGCTGTTCCGGATCTTTTTATAATCTGAAACCACGTCAAAGCCGGCGACCCTTGCCCTGCCTTCATCGGCGAGCAAAAGCGTGGTCAGGATTCTAAACAAGGTCGTCTTTCCGGCGCCGTCGGGACCAATGAGTCCGAACAGCTCGCCCGCCTTCACTTCAAAGGAAATGGCCTCCAAGGCCTTTAGTCCCTTGTACGATTTTGATATGTGGGAAAGGCTAATGCTCATGGTTTATCGGATATCCACATTTCGGCAGGCATGCCTATTTTTAGGCTACCGTCATTGGCGACGTCTACTTTAACGGCATAGACCAAGGCCACCCGTTCTTCCTTGGTCTGGATGATCTTGGGGGTAAATTCCGCTTCCGAGGCGATCCAGCTAATGGTACCGTCGTAGGACTTCATGGTATCTTCGGCATCAATTTTAACGGTCACCTTTTGTCCTATCCTTACGCTTTCCAATTGGGGCTCGCCGATATAGACCCGCAATTGCATGGTGCTTAGGTCCGCAATTTTATAGAGGGGCTTGCCGAATGCCGTAATTTCATTGGGTTCTGCATATTTGGTCAAGACCGTGCCGTTGATGGGGTTGACGATCTTACTTTTCTCAATTTGGTCATCGATTTGCTTTAACTGTACGTCAATGGACTTCAGTTCGTTGACTACGGGGGCGTTCTGGATCTCGATGCTCCGGATCTGGTTTTGGATCACGTCGATTTCCCCGGTAACATCGTCCAACTGCTTTTGGGTACCCGCATTGTCCTTGATCAGGTTTTCAATTCGTGCCTTGTTGGTGTGTGCCGTTTTTAATCGGGAACGCAAAACCGCTATTTGCGAGAGTACGCCCTTCGACTTTGAGGCGACCACGGCCTTGGACACTTCCAGTTGCTCCCGCTTTAAGGCAAGCGGAATGGTATCGATATAACCGATCAACTGTCCTTTTTGAAGCACATCGCCCTCATCGATATCAAAGGCCATCAGTTTGCCGTTGTTTTCGGCCGAAATGGTAATTTCGGTAGCCTCAAAATTGCCGTAACCGTCTGCCTTTCCGTTGGAATCGCCACAGGAGAATAGGGTAGTGGCCGCAAGGCCCAGGCCGAGTATGTAATTGAACTTTTTCATTTCTGTATGTATTATCCTTTAATGACCTTGTAATTGGCCTTGGCCAGTTCCAATTGGATCTTATGCCGTATCAAGGTGTTTTCGTCTTCGTATAGATGGGTTAGCTCCGTAATGTATGCCGATGCGGTGATCACCCCGTTTTTAAGTTGCGAATCGGCCGATTCAAGCACTTCCTTTCTAAGCTGTATGATCTCTTGATCCGAGGCTATAAAACTTTCGATTTTTTCGATTTCCCTTTGTTGTCGGTTCAGTTCGATGGAGGTGTTCAGTTTAAAGGTTTCGCTTTCCGTTTCTACAATATCCCTATTAATGGCCAAGGCCTCCCGTTGCCTTTTGTTGGCATTCCAATCGAAGACCTTCCAATTCAATTTAACGCCGACCGTATAAAATTCCTGAAAGGAATTATCGAGCATGTTCAGTCCGGGGTTCCCATAGCCACCAGTGGCAAAGCCCAATAGTTTAGGCGCATTTTGCTTGGAAAGCACGTTTTCGGAGGTTTCGATTTCCTTCTTTTTAAGTTCGAACAATTCGAGTTCCGGCCGGTTTACATCGGTTTGTAGGTCCGTTTTTACAAGGGGACTTTCAAATACCGTTTCCCTATTCAAGGGCTTCCCGATGAGGCTCGAAAGGGTTTCGACCAAGGCCCTTTTATTGCTTTCCGTCTCTTGAAACTGCTGCTTCAGCTTTAACAGTTCGGCTTCCAACACCTTGTCCGAGGCCGGTAAGAGCACTCCGTATTTGATACCCGATCGCACTTCCTTGAGTTTGGCCCGTAATTGCTTTTCCTTTGCCTGTAACAAGGCCTTGGACTCCTGCGCCAACAAAACGGAAAAGTAAAGCTGGTTGATTTGTTTTTTGAGTTGGTACAGGCCGACTTCCACTTCTTTCTGTTTGGCCTTTAGCTGTACCGACTTGAGGTCGAGCGAAGCCTTTGTGGCCCCACCGTTGTAGATCAATTGGTTGACCGAAACCGTAGCCCGGTATTGGTCGTTGTTCAGGGGTTCTATGCCCGACATGGCCAAGGGAAACTCGATTACGTCCGACAGGTAGGTCGCATAAGCATCCAGGGCGATCTGGGGCAATTGGGCCGTAGCCACTGCCTCCGATTCCAATTGATTTTGCACCTCGAGCAAGCCGGTTTGTTGGGCCAAGGGATAATTGCGGTCTACCAACCGATAACATTCCTCGAGCGATATGCTTTGTTGCGCCACGCTGGGCACGGTGCTTAAAATGGCGAAGAGGATTATAAGGTGTCTCATGTTAGGAAGTCTTAATGGAATGGATGATAAAGTCCGCCACCTCGGTCTTTCGGGCTTCCAAAAGTTGCCGGTAGGCCTCTTCCCCCGTATTGGTAAAAGCCTTGAGCAAGGGTTTGGCCACAAAGGGAAAGACGTTTAAAGCCATTATATTGATGAACAATTGTTCGGCATTAATGGGCTTTAGGAGGCCTTGTTTGACCTCCTCATCCACCTGTTTTTTAAATTTATCGATGTTGGGAAAGCTCGGGTTGTCCTTGAGTTTGAGGATAAAATCCGGATTCCTATTGAGTTCCTGAATGATAAAGTTGGGGATGTAGGGATAGTCGACGATAAAGGAAATATAGTTGGAGGTAAAGTGCCTGATCTTCTCCTCGATGGGGGAATCATCGTCAAGGATGGCCTTCAATTGTGGGGCCAATAAGGAGAAGGCATGGGTAAAGACGGCCTCGAAGAGCAGTTGCTTATTTCTGTAGTAGTAATGGAGCATCGCCTTGTTGATTCCCGCCTTATCGGCTATTTCCTGCATGCGGGCGCCGTCCATTCCCTTGGCCTGGAACACGGTTTTAGCAGCCTCTAAAATTCTAGCTTCGGTGTTTTCGTCTTTTTTTCTTGCCATTTAATTATCCAGTTTAACCATTTGGTTAACAAAGTTACACTTTTATTCAATAGGCAACCAATTGAAGTGCCTAAAACTTTGGTTCAGACAGGGTAGAGTGGGCCTAAAGGAATAAAATTCAATAGACTAAGATAGCATACTGAACTAGGTCGAAGTTATCTCCTAGAAGCATTTTAGGGAATTTCTTACAACATATTTACCCTGTTTAACCTCCATTTATTACCAAATCGCAACAAAAAATACTACGCGGTCGGTTTTGTTTTTACCTTCACTTTATATAACTCCCTAGAACACTTCCATTTATGAAATATGTCATTTTCATAGCCCTGGTATTTTATACGTTCCTCACGTTTGGGCAGGTGAAAATAGGCGATAATATTAGCACCATTGATGAAGCATCTATATTAGAATTGGATAGCCAGACCAAGGCATTCGTTCCTACACGCATTACCGATGCCCAAATGAATGCAATGGCCCCACTGAAAGGGGCTTTGGTCTATAATACCGATCATGATTGCATATTTGCTTTCGACGGAGTCATATGGAAGAACCTTTGTAATTCAGGAGTGCTTGTAACTACCGCTTCCTCAAGCCCCATAAATAATTTTGCGGGAGATATTTGGATCGAGGAATTGTCACATAAAGTACACATATGGAACGGTTTAGAGTGGATTTTAACCAATACGAACCCCACAAGCGGGGATGGGCCACCAAGTAGTGTCTCTATGAACACCCCTATAGCGGGGGATATTTACGTAGACCGTATCTCTGGAAATATATTTGCATATAACGGTAGCCTGTGGAAAGAAAATGGTATCTACAGCGTTGAAAATGGCCTTACCCTTTCTTCTTCAAATAGTATAGAACTGGGCGGAACCTTAACGCGACCGACGGTCATCACAACCAATACGGGCAACACCTTGGCTATTGAAGGGCTTTCTGAGGCGGCCCACAACAACGTAAAAATTCTTACCGTAGACGAGACAACGGGAGTATTGCATAGCACTGCGTCCAATACATTTCTACAAAGGGAAGAGCTAACGATCATCGCAGTCGATGGGCAACAAGAGTTTACCACTCCACTTGCGATTACCGATTCAAAAAAGATTGCCGTTTACCGAAACGGGATCAAAATCGATTTTGACGCCTTAGGAGTCAATCTTATAAAACTGGAAGCTAATGTTATATGCTATGAAAACGACGAAATTAGAATCGTTCAATTCTTTTAGATAATTATTTACACACGTATAATTCAATAGTAATATTCACTTTTTAAAAATCAACATTATGAAAAACGCTACGTATCGCAAGGCCTTGAAAACAGGGGTGTTTGCACTTATTTTAATGACCTTCGGGCTAACTAACGCACAACAAACTACCGGAGACACGGCCAAACAGGGAGATATTGTTCCCGGAACTACGGTTACCGGCGGTGCCGTACGGGTAGTGGACAATAAGGGAACCATTAAGTACCTACAATCCAAAAACGGTATAACCATGCTTTCCAATACTACAGATGACGTAACTACAACAACCTGGCAATTGGGCGGAACACTTACGGATGATACTTTTATAGACGCCAACGGAACTATTTTTGGCATTGACGGCATAGAATTGATCACCACGGAAACCGCTTCCACGGACGCCACTACAGAATCTGACCATGGCACAGGTACGGGGTATACTATTTTGGTAAGGGACGAAGCTACAGGGGCAACCAAAAAATTATTGGCTTCAGATTTACTTCAAAGCGGACAAGAGAGTTTTACGGCTACAGCTGCCCAAGTAGCGTATCCTTTAACCGGCAGTCCCGTTTTGCCTGCTTTCAGTCAAGTGTGGGTATACAGAAACGGAGCCAAATTAATTGCCAATGTAGATTACACCATTGCGGCATCTACCGTTACATTGGTACCAAACACTACAGTTCCAAACGATTGGTCTGTTTACGCAGGTGATATTGTAGAGGTACAGTTCGTTCGATAAGATCAGGGTCTTACCATCTGATTTAAGGCTCTAAAATCAATAACTCGTCATCAACCTATACGGATAAATAAATCGGTATCATATCGCGTATCACATATCGTTTGAGTACACTTATCATCATTTTGGTTCTACAAACCACAGTGTATGCCCAAGAAACTATGGCCATTAATCATAAGGGAACTCAAGTAAGCGTAAGAAATACCGTTGTTACTACCGCCGATAGTGCTCCAAGCGATCCATTGCAAAACGATATTTGGTTCGATACGGTGGCCGACGTAACAAAAGTATATAATGGTACGATTTGGTTAACGATAAACCTTGATGCCTTGGCAAAAAAGGAAGATAGCACCAATAAATCCACGGATATCAATTTGGCGGATGTAACGAATACCAAGTTCCCAACAGAACTGGCCGTAAAAACCTATGTTGATACGGAATTAGCAGCACTGGTCGACGATGATATTACCAATGTTTCCTTTGATGGCACCCTTTTGAGAGTGGATGAAGGAACAACGAACTTCTCCGCCAACCTGTCCGCATTGGAAGAGTCTGCCGATATCACCGCGAACACCGCCCTGATCAACAACCATATTGCTGCCGACGACGATTTGAGCGCTACCAACGAGTTACAGAATGCAGCTGAGGTGAGCATTGAGGATACGGCCGGAAATTACACCGCTACAAATGTAGAAGCCGCTTTGGCGGAACTGGCAACTGCCCCCGGTAAAAACATATATTCCGATAACGGAACATTAAATGACAATAGAGATATTACCCAGAGTAATTTCGACCTCAATTTCGATTCCAATACGTTAGTGATCAGCGGAGACGATGACAGAATTGGTATTGGAACGGCCTCACCATCTACAAAATTAGATGTAAACGGCACGACAAGAATACGGACCCTGCCCGCAGGTGCCGGATCAGATGAATTGGTGACGGTAGATACCAATGGTAATTTAAAAAAATTACCGATCAGCAGTATGGAAACAAAAACGTCAATAGCCCAGAATACAGGCACAGGGGTTATTACCCACAATAGTGAAGACGGCACCTCACAAGCCGTAAACCTGGTGAGCACCAACACCAATAACAGTATTTCGGTAGGTTCAGATGGAGGGGCATACTACAATAGCCCGATTAAAGCATATGGAATACTGATTCCCGCTTCAAACACATATAACGCAAATGGTATTTCCAGTGCCGTTAAAAATGGCACGGGCAGATATACTTTTACGATGTCTACCCCCAGATCAAGCGCAGACTATCCTATCCAATTAAGTCTTTTAGAAACAGGATCCGATCGTATTAACATCTACGTAACGGCCCAGACAACAACAACATTTAGCTTTTCAATAATTAAGGAAGGAAGTACATTTTTGACGTATAGCTATGTAGACCGAACGTGTTATTTTACCATACTCGATTTTTGATGTGCCTTGGTTTACTGCTTATTAAAAAAGGCCATTGACCCTGTACCGGAAGAAAGAAAAACTCCTTTGTTGTCAATGACCGATACCGTAAGGGTAGGCCAAAAAATAAAACATGGTTTCAACGGGACGGCAAATGCCCGTTTTTTAAAGCAGTTGTTTTCTCTTAAACTGATTGTCATACCTTCTTTTAAAAGGGAGGATATGCTGTTTTTTTCTATACTTTTCGGTTTCTAGGATAGTGTTAAAACCACAGCCCGTAAAAATTTTGGCAGCGTTTTCCAAAGTCTTTTCATCAATACCCACGCCATTTATACTACTGGTGTTTTCACCCATCCGATCTTTTGGGATTTCCGCAAATGAATGGATATAAATATATTCATCGGTGCGATATAACAAGGCCTGTTTGTACAATAGCAAAACCTCTTCGAGGGGTGAAGAATGCATGACCAAAAAAAACGGCCGTTTAAGCTTTAAGGCTTCTGAGCCTTCTCTCGGCCGTATCTGCAAAGTAAACGGAATTACCTCTTTGTAACGATAATCCGCTAAGGCAATTCCGTTTTCAAGTGTGTATACAATTTCATAAACCGGACACGAATATTTTTCAAAGTAACCCTCGTTTAAAATTCGGGCCAGTAATATGGTCTGTATTGAATTAAGAAGGGGAATGCTTTTTTCAAGTTCTCCGTAAAAACCTGCGGGAAAAACATCAACCACCAATGTGTTTATCTTATACGATTTTATACAGTCAAGTAAAAAAAGGGTGAAATTCACCTGGTCTTTAAAAAAACCATCTTCCTTGTGTAGGGTTTGTATGGCTTTTGGCACCCGATCATTAAAAACAGAATTCGTCAATAGCACACATTTCCTCAAGGGTATTTCTTGCGTGTATATAAAATTAAGGACCCTGTTTATATGCCCGAAGCCGGCACCGTACACATAAAATAAATACACTATATCTTATTTAATAATTCGGCTATGATGAACAATTTATGCTCAGCAGGTATCTCTTCTATGGCCAAAATAGCATAGACATAACTCTCTTGGGCCGAAGAAAGTTGATAAGCTTCCTTGTCATTTACTTTAATAATATTTCCTTCTAGGTTCACCCTATACAATTCCTCACCATCACGCTTTATCTTGATCTTATCATCATAAGGTCTTACTTCAAAGGCATTTTCATTCTCCTCATTATCTGAAATTTTCACCTTGTCCGGGTATATTTTAACCTTCCACAGTAATTCGGAATCCTCGTCGCGTAATTTTAAACTTTCTTCCTTGAATTTTACCTCATACTTCATTCTTCCATTGGCATAGAACTTATGCTTGTCAGGTTTACTTTTAAAAGTATAGTTTGTGTTGTCTGCAACGATTTTTATGGGAGACAGGTCAAATCCGCCCAATACAGCTCCGTCAGCGGTTGTAATAGTAATATCAAGCTTATCTGTGCTTGCGCTGACAGACGTGCTTGTAGTGCTGTCTATGGTCGCTTCGGTTGGGTTCTTGGTTTCTGTTTTACAACTTACCAGCAAAAATAGGGTCAGTACAAAAAGTAGGTGTGTTTTTCTCATGGTTTTAAAATGTTTATGTAGTTTGATATTTCTATTTCTTCGGTGTAGTCCGTATTAATCTTCTGGAACAATGCCTCACACATCCGTTCTTTTTCGGAAGGGGACATTTTATGTATTTGCAATAAAACGTCTAACAGTTCATTTGACTGCAAAGGATCGTATAAGAACCCGTCTTTCTTATGGCTGATTACATCTTTTATCCCCCCGACATTGGCACCGATCACAATATTTTTAGTGGCGGCAGCTTCCAATAATACGTTCGGCATTCCATCATAAAAAGAGGGTACGGCCACGATATTGATGGCATTGTAAAACAATATCAGTTCATTCTGGTTCGCGAAAGAAAAAAACCGAACGTTGATGTCTAAATTAAGGATATAGGTTTTGGTTTCTTCGCTTACGTCACCTATTAAACACAGTACAAAATCATTTTTATAAGGGAATTTCGCGAAGGTTTCTACAAAATTGACAATTCCCTTTTTGGCTTTCAATTGCCCTATAAAAGCAATCGGGATTTTAGAATTGAACGACTTTTTTAAACCTTCAATACCTTCTAAGTGGCTTTTAGCGGGTTTCCAATACGCGGTATTGATTCCGTTTTGAGTAAAATAGGTGTTGTTATGCGATACAAGGCTGTCTATCTTTTCCCTTTTCTCCCTAGTTACCGTAAATATATACCTAGAGTTTTCAAGGGCATATAATAAATGGCTTCTCTTTTTCGAAAAAATACCTTCATCAAAATCATTGCCCCTAATAAAGGTAATCAAAGGTTTATGTATCCATTTAGATAAAACAGGCCCTAAATTAATAGGCAGGTTTCCCCCAAATATGCCAATATAGCTAAGCGTGTCTAAAAAGGGGAGTTGCTGAATGAATTCGGCAGCTAAAGATAAGGTAAACTCCTCCGAGCTTTCAATCGGTACGGCGGAATAGGTGCCGTTAACAATGGTTTGTGTGCTGAATTTCTTCTTTCTGTTCGAAAAATGGATGATATGCACCCTTATTCCGTTTCTTTTGAAGTTGCGCACCAATCGATCACAGGAAACGGCCATACCACCTTTATTCGGTGGGTAATTTTGAGTGATAAGCAGTACATTCATTAACTGTCAAAATAAGATCCATCATCAGAATCATCATGTAAAAATATAGTAGAGCTCCTATCGAATAAACTACCGTAATCTTCGGCCAAAAATACCATGTATGGGTATTCGGCATGGAATCGATGTATCATTTTTCTTCTCCAAACCGACCTGTCCTTGGAATAGAGTTCTATATCATTGGTAAGTCGTGCATCGAACTCTACAAAACAACTAATGCATAAAATGGAATTATTTTTTTTATAGACCGCGTGTTCTTTTCCCGGGTTGACAATTTGGTTGGCTTTAAAGGCATGTGTATTACACACATTTTTTTTGCATTTATCACAGACTATGGTTGCGTAACTTTCACAGTTTCGAACCACAAAAAGCCCTGTAAATTCTTCGCAACGTGTTGTTTTTTCTTCCATAAAAATTAAGCGCTAGGGGTTACACAACTGTAGCAAGTATTAATGAGGTTAATGACTTCCAAGGAAAAATAATCTACCGCAAAAGCAGTAATACTACTTTGCTTATAGGGATTGTATTGCTCAGGGTTTTCCTTTTTAACATCGAATTTTCGGCTTACTTTAAAAACATAATAGGCATCATCTTCAACAAAACTTATTTCTTTCGTATCGACAGACGGGTTCAATTGGTATTTGTGTTTAGGTATCTTCATTTTAATGGTAAACGGATATGCCGCCCTATACTTGTGTTTGGTTTTTCTTTTACCGCTACTACCTCTTTTTAGGATAATCCGTTTTCTCGTTCTTTCGGTAAATTGAAAGAAGACTAACGATTCGTCATACAACAAACACGACCCTTTACTTATTACCCGTTCATAATGCTCTTCTTCCCCTTTAATAAATCCCCTAGTTTCGCTAGTATAGGCCTCGTTTTTAATAAGGTTTTCCTTTGTTATCGTATGTTTTAAGTTGGCCTCTAAGGCTATTTTTGATTCTACCTGCAAATCTTCTTCGATTAAGGTAAACAGGGCCGAAAAGTAATCGGCAAAAAAGTCAAAACCTTCCGCGAAATTCCTTTTGAATTTTTTGTTCGTTCTATAGGTCATGATAATCGCCACTATCAAACCGGGAAACACCAGCATACCCAGCGTGACGGGTAGTATTTTAAAAGCAGGGGAAATGTTCGTTAGCGGAGAGGTTATAAAAGTACCTATGAAAATACCCAAAAAGATAAACCATATCTTTTTTATTTTTTTCTTCTTTTTCTCTTGGGCTATTTCCCTTTGCAATACACAAGCCCTAAAAAACCGAATCCATTTAACAGGTGTTTTTTTAGAATTAAAACCTCTGTGCAAATGGGCTCTTTCTATAGGGGCTCCTATATATTGTTCCTTATTTAATTCATTGCCTTGTCTGTCCATATCAGAGCATTAAATCTTGGTAAACTTTTTTCAATTTAGCTTTTTGATCCTCCCATAAAAAATCACCTTGAACCTTTTTAAAGGCACTGGCTATATAGCTTTCCTTTCTTTCCGGCTCATCCAATATAAACCGGATACACCGGGCCAGATCTTGTTCTCTATCGGGCTCAAAAAGTAGGGCTTCTTCTTCGGTGACCAACTCGGAAACCACAGGTAATTCCGAAGCGATTACCATTGTTTTACAAGCCATACTCTCTAATATCTTAAGCGGACAACAACCTTGTGTAATATTTCTGTCACATGCTTTTAATGGGGCTATGGAGGCCTCTGCGTAATGTATATAGTTGTACAACTCCTTTTTAGGCAATCGAGACTTTAGAATAACGCGGTTTTCCAAACCTAGTTTTTCCAATAGTTTTCTATAAGGTTTAAAGGCTTTTTCCTTTACGGCCAAACAAATGACCAGTTTTAGGTCTTTAAAATCTTCTAAGTAAGTCATTGCCTTAAGCAAAACCTCTAAACCTTGCCAAGGTTGTATGGCCCCAAAATAAATGAGGTATTGATCTGGGGCATCGATTGGCCTTTCAAAGGAATCGGGTATATGTGCCCCGTTCGGTATCACTTTTATCTTATCGGCATCGACCGAAAAATTGGTTTCCAAATAAGTTTTGGTAACCTCGGAAGGGGTAATGATTACGGTCGATTTGTGTAAACATTGCAACTCCAGCTCCTTTAATTTCCGTAGAAAGGAAGGGGTTAGATCAGGATACCTATAAGGGAGTTCCACCGATGTTAGGGCATTGACCTCAAAGATGGTTTTTATACTCGGTTCGGCGATCAATCCCATGCCGCTCCAAACATCCCTAAAATGACCTATTTGAATAGATTCCTTATGCTTTTGGATATCGATAAATAGTTGCTGGGAAAAAAGGGAAGCCTTTTCTAGATAGTTCAGCTTTTCTTCGTTGTAATAACGCTTTATAAAAATATTGCCCTCCGTCTGTACGGCAGGGTAGGAGCTATTGCCCCGTAAACAGAATAGTTGTAATTGATCACATTGCCCTGACGAAACCAAGATCATCTCCCTGATATGGGTAGAAGCACCTTTTGCGCTTGGAAACACATCGTAGGTAGCGTAGATATTTCTTTTCTCCAAAATTAGAAAGAGAATTTAACCGGTTCTTTTTCTGCCGCGTTTTCAACTTCAAAAAACTCACCCTTTTTAAAAGTGAACATATTGGCAATGATATTTGACGGAAAACTATCTATGGCGATATTGTTTTCTTTTACCGTGGCATTGTAATACCTACGTGCCATTTCAATATCATCTTCCAATGAGGTCAGCTCGTTTTGTAGTTCTCGGAAATTTCGATCGGCCTTTAAATCCGGATAATTTTCGGCGATGGCAAAAAGATTGACCATAGAATTTTTCAAAACACTTTCCGCCTTACCCAGCTCATCGACCGAAGAAGCGCTTTGAGCTAGATTTCGAGCCTTGGTTATGTTTTCAAAGGTTTCTTTTTCATGACTGGCATAGCCTTTTACGGTTTCTATCAAACCCGGAATCAAATCATATCGTTTTTTTAGAAAAACATCGATACTGCTCCAGCCTTCTTCCATTTCTACTTTCTTCCGAACCAATCCATTATACACCGAAATGACATAGAAAACCAAGATACATACAATACCAATTAGCACAATAGATATAACCATAAGGATAGTTTTTATGCTAATTTAACAGAAAAATCTGATTATTATTATAGGAATTAAAATGATAATGTAAACTAAGCTTATGCTTTAGATGGTGGTTTTTACCGAATATCAGAATCTTAGGCACAAGGAATCGCTTTAAAGGTTTAACCATAATTAGCATGTATTTTATCTGAAAACGCTAAAGGGAATAAAAGAGTTCCCTTAATTTTGTGCCTCATACACTTTACATAATTAAAGAGACTTGCTAGAGAAAAGACGACAATTACCCCAAGAACAAAATATAGATACCGATTATTTCATCTATTGTTTGGAAGCGGTTCAAGAGATAGAAACGGACAAGCTTACCGAAACACAGGAAAACTTGGGGCAATTGGCCATGAAATACGGGGTAGCCAGCATTTATAAAACATGTGATACCATTGAAGGGCTCGAATCGAGCTTAAATGCCCTGGTCTTGGATGACCATAATTTTAAAGACTACGAAATTATTTATTTGGTCATGGCGGGGGAAGCCAATAGTATTTGCCTGAATGGCTACTACTACAGTTTACAGGAAATTGCAGAGCTGTTTGAAGGCCGATTAAAAGGGAAGATTCTACATTTCTCCAATGAAAAAATCCTAGACCTGGACGAAGACGAAGCTCAGTATTTCTTGGATATCACCAACGCCAAAGCAATTTCTGGCTATGGCAATGCTTATAAGGGAATAAGCAGTGTCAATCTAGACAAGGCCTTCTTCAATTTGTTTAAGGAAGACGATAATATGTTCGATGTGGTAGAAGAGCTCCACCAAAGGCATTACACTACCTGTAAATTACTTGATTTTAGGTTGTATTATTAAACCGAGACAAATCGGTCGATGATTGCTTTTTTTGGCGAAAATGCGTTTAGACACCGGCGTATCTACCGCAACCCAGGATCACCAACTGCAATTTCCGGCCTTCCTGCTGTTCGTGGGCCTTTTTTATGATAAATCGGGCCGCCTCGGAGTCTTGGGGAGTGTCTTTGGCCTTTATTGGACGGTTACTTTCCAAGGGAAAGGGGACTTAAAAAAACGTTTTCCCGGCACTTGTTTTATAGGCTTATCGTTTTAAACCCATTTTCCTGCAAGCCGAAGAAATAGGTAAATCCATTGGAAGTGGTTTCCACATAGGAAGGATAGTCCGATTTTTTGACGCCCAATTTATTCATGGCAAATTCACAGACTACAATACGGATTCCTAGTTTTTGGGCTTTTTCGACCAAAGGCGCCAACTCCTTGTTGGTAGCCAGGTCCTTTACGACCTTTCCGATCAATACAATTTCAAATTGAATAGCCTTGCTCTTGTTCTTATATTCCTCGCCCGTCATTACCGATGCCATAAAATGATTGGAATTTTGGACCAATAAGGCATATTTACCATCGTTTTTGATCGAGTTTTCTATCTCTTGTACACTTTTCACTTGGGCATTGACCGACACTGAAGTCGTTAAACTTAAGGCGAATAAGGCGATGATTAAAAATTGCTTTTTCATTTTTTAAAATTTTTTAGTGTTGTTCAAAAAGAGTGATTTTGCAAAAAGTACCAAATTTTAGGCAAAGGTATCGTCCAACTTTTTTTTGGAGCGTAACTTTTGTTACAAGGGGCAAACAAGGCATTACGCCGACTATCGACATGTGTCCTTGCAAAATACGGGTGTGGCTTTTTTGTGAACAAAATGCTAAGGTAGGCGGGAAGGGCAAGTTATGTGGATCGGGTTTATAGTCAAACCCTCGCTAAAGGAATGATTAATAATCTTTAACTTCATGGTAAAAACCTACAATTGACCTAAAATATCGATATAGATATTCGATGCTCCTCAAGTAAATCATTCTTGTGGAGCGAAAAACTTAACTCCATTTGCGTTTATTGTAATTAAAATATTTATTTTAATCGAATAGAAAAAGTAACTATTCGATCAGTCGCGTTAACATCGGTTAAAAGCACTGATGGTAAACGTAGTTTTAGCTCCCCCTTTATAGTTTTTTTCGTGCATACTAGAAAAATCATTCCGTAATCGAAGAATGAATTTTTCAACCCCCTGAAACCAATGCATCGAGTACCCATAATAAACCAACCAATATTGAAAAACATGGAGTTAGAAATCAAGAATTTAAGTAAAACGTATTCCAATGGCGTTCAAGCCTTAAAAGATGTTACCTTGACCATTCCCCAAGGAATGTTTGGTCTACTAGGCCCAAATGGTGCAGGTAAATCGTCTTTAATGCGCACCTTGGCAACATTACAACAAGCCGATTCCGGCTCCGTTACACTTGGCGAAATAGACATTTTAAATGATAAGTCCGAGGTGCGAAAAATTCTTGGATACCTTCCCCAAGAGTTCGGGGTATACCCAAAAGTGAGTTCGTACAACATGTTAAACCATATTGCTTCCTTAAAAGGGGTGTCAAGTAAAGGTGAGCGTAAGGACTTGGTAGAATCCTTACTGACAAAAACCAATCTTTGGCATGTGCGGAACAAAAGCTTAGGCACCTATTCCGGGGGTATGAAACAGCGGTTTGGTATTGCCCAGGCCCTAATCGGTGATCCCCGTTTAATTATTGTAGATGAACCCACGGCCGGCCTCGACCCTGCGGAACGTGTGCGGTTTCATAATTTATTGAGTGAAATTGGTGAAAATACCATTGTAATTCTATCGACACATATCGTTGAGGACATTTCCAATTTATGCAACAATATGGCCATTATTTGTCTTGGTGAAGTTGTTGCAAAGGGCAATCCGGCTGTTTTGACCGAAGCCGTTAAAGGTCGCGTTTGGAAAAAAGCTATTGAGAAGGTAGAACTGGAAAGCTACCAGTCTGGGATGCAGGTCATTTCTACGCATCTAAAAGCGGGGCAAACTATAATCCATGTTTTAAGTGATGATAAGCCAGATGCTTCCTTTGAAGCTAGTCCGGCCAATTTAGAGGACGTTTACTTTGCTGAAATTACATCTCGTATGGAGACTGTTTCTGCATAATTGCTTCATTCATTCACTTAAATCATTCAATTATGCTTAAAGAAATTTTTCTATTCGAAATCAAATATAGATTAGGTCGCCCGGCAACTTGGGCCTATTTTGGAATCCTGATAATTTTCGGACTTTTTGTGGCTATCGGGGGTAATGGCCCTGCATCGGAAAAGGTTTTTGTAAACTCGCCAGTGGCCATTGCAACCGTGCTGTCCACTATTAGTGTTTTTGGTATTATGCTTTCAAGTGCGATTATGGGAGTCCCCGTTTATAGGGATATTGAGCACAAAACGGAAAATTATTATTTCTCTTTTCCCGTAAGCGAAAAGGGGTACTTGCTAGGTCGTTTTTTAGGCTCTATGTCCGTACTTTTTTTCGTCAGTCTCGGGCTGCACCTAGGCTTGATCATCGGTTTTTTTATCGGCCCGTATGCGGGCTATGAGGAAGCGGAGCGATTTACCGATTTTAATCTGTGGCATTATGTGCAACCTACCTTGATCTTGTACTGGACGAACTTTTTCTTCGCAGGCTGTATTTTTTTCGCCTTGGTGAGTCTAACCAAAAAGGTAATGTTAGCCTATGCGGGTGGCGCTATTCTTTTTATTGTCTACCTCGTTACCATAACACTTACGCAAGACATAGAAAACAAGGATCTGGTAAGTTTAATAGATCCATTTGGCCTTGGGACTTACGAAAATACCATTCAATATTGGACGCCTGAAGAACAAAATACCCAGACGGTTCCTTTTAATGGCATGTTGTTATGGAATCGCATTATTTGGGTCGGGGTAGGATTAATGACCCTTTTCTACACCTTGTTTAGATTCGACTTTCAGCGATTCTTGAACAAGAATTATACCTCCAAAAAGAAAAACGACAATTTAGATACGCCCAAAGCCTCAGCTGCATTAACGAAAATACCTCGTGTGGCAAAGGTGTTTTCCGGAGCATTGAACTTCAAATTGTTGTTTCGGTTGGCGGGAATCGAGTTTAAAAATATCATTAGGGATAATTTTTTCAGGGCCATACTTATTGCCGCGGTTTTATTCTTGTTTTTTGATGCTTGGTTTGGCTTCCCTACCTACGGAACACCCTCTTTGCCGCTTACTTATTATATGTTGGAAGTCAAGGACTTCACCTATATCATTCTCATATTCATCCTTATCGTGTTTATGACCGGCGAAGTGTTACATCGGGAACGCAATGTCAACTACGATCAAATTTTCGGCTCATTACCTATACCCAATCGCATTGTTTATGGTTCAAAATTCTTGGCATTGGTGATGGTGAGTTTTATTCTTGTAAATATGGTTTTGGTCAGTGGAATGCTCAACCAGGTTATAAAGGGCTACTTCAATTTTGAATTTGACAAGTACTTCACCGACTTGTATTTAATAGAATTTCCAAAGTACATCACATTTGTTATGCTGGCCTTTTTTGTGCATTCATTGGTCACAAAAAAGTTTATGGGCCATGTCATTGCCATTGCCATATGGGCCTTGCTTTTTGGTTTAAATAGTTTGGCCGAGGTTGATAATAATCTATACCTCTATAGTTACGCCCCACGTTATATCGTCTCCGATATGAACGGTTTTGGGCATTTTGGAGAAGCCTTGTTATGGTTTAGGATGTATTGGTTGGCCTGTGGGGGCGTTTTAACGGTCATTGGTTACCTCTTTTGGAAACGCGGCACGGATTCAGGCATAAAAGCAAGGTGGCAATTGGTAAAGGAACGACTAAACCTAAGGACTATGGGTATGGGCCTGGCCCTGTTGGCCGTATTTATTGGTTCGGGCGCATTTATAAATTACAATACCAAAACGCTCAATAAGTACAGAACGGTTAAGGCAGGTACCATCAAATCAGCCGATTATGAAAAAAACCTAAGTAAATATGACAAAATAGCGCAACCCAAAGTTATCGATGTTACGGTTGATGCGGATTTAGTGCCCGAAGAACGTTCTGCCACCATCAAAGCCAGGTATGTAATGGTAAATAAAACGGAGGAAGTAATTGACTCCCTCCACTTAAACTGGGGGACGGAAGGCCTGCTTAAGAAAGAAGTGAAGTCATTTACCATAGACGGCAAGGTCCCCAAACTGGGAAAGCGTTATGACGATTACGGCTATGAAATCTATGCCTTTGACACCCCCTTGCAACCTAAGGACACCCTTACATTGGCATTAGAGGTAGCGGCCTCTTACCAAGGTTTTCCCAATGAAGGTTACGGTTCGGATATTGTCTATAATGGTACATTTTTAAATAATGACTATTTTCCATCTTTCGGGTACAGTCCGGAAGAGGAATTAACCAGTGACCAAGATCGTAAAAAGTATGGTTTGCCCATAAAAGACTATCAGTATCCGGAACAAACGGATGCATGGGGAACAAGCAATTTGCTCTTTACCGATGATGCGGATTATGTAACTTTTGAAGGCACTGTGAGTACCGCTCCCGATCAAATTGCCATAATGCCCGGCCAGTTACAAAAAGAATGGAAAGAAAACGGTCGTAACTATTACCGGTATAAAATGACGGGAGAACTGGATTTTTTCTATAATATTTCCTCTGCAGCGTATAAGGTACATCGCGAAGTTTGGACAGGTAAAGGCGGAGAAAAAGTGACTATTGAAATATTCCACCATCCAACGCATACCTACAATATTGATCGCTTCGTAAAGAGCGTAAAACACTCCTTGGATTATTTTTCAGAAAATTTTGGAGCTTATCAATATAAACAACTTCGTATCCTGGAGTTTCCCCGGTATCAATTTTTTGCCCAATCGTTTCCCAATACCGTTCCTTTTTCAGAGAGTTTCGCCTGGGTGGGCGATTTTAATGATCCCAATGATGTCGATTACCTCTATTTCGTCACCTCCCATGAGGTGGCACACCAATGGTGGGGGCATCAAATTTCTCCATCGGCGACGCGAGGTGCAAATCAAATTTCAGAATCCATGGCGGAATATGCGGCACTTATGGTAATGAAGGAAGCATATGGTGATGATGCCATGCAAAAATTTCTTAAAGATGAATTGGATACCTATTTAAGAGGCAGGGCCAATGAAAGTAAATTTGAAAAAACGCTTTTGGACAATGACAGTCAAGCCTATGTCTGGTATCAAAAAGGAGGATTGATACTGTACGGACTTCAAGATTTAATAGGTGAGGCCAACTTAAACAAAGGGTTCAAAGCCTATACCGAAGCAGCGCGTTTTAGGGCTGAAGCCCCGTTTACAACAACCATAGAATGGTATGGGTATATGAAATCGGTGACTCCGGATTCGCTCAAATATTATTTGGAGGACAGTTTTGAAAAGATAACATTGTATTCCAATAAGGTTACTGATGCTAACTATAAAAAACTAGCTGATGATAAGTATGAAGTGACTATAACTGTAGAAAGTGCTAAGAATTATTTTGATGGAAATGGTAAATTACTATCAGAAGGCAACAAAGCTAATTTACTCGATTTAGCAGTGTTTGACAATGATATTGAAAACGATCAGGGCATGACCGTTAAATCGCCTTTGGTAGTAGCACAGACATGGGTGAAACCCGGAAAATCAACGCATACCTTTATAACCGATAAGGAACCCCTTAAAGCGGGGATCGATCCTTATAACAAAATGATCGACCGTGTTCCTGATGACAATATCATGACGATAGATGAAATTTTGGACTAGTGTTTTTCATCGGGTATGGCACAGCCCGCCCGAACCTAGCCTTCTTGCCGGAACGATTTATCGGGCTGCTTCGGTACGGGCCGGCTTATGGTGCGAACAAGGTAGGAGGGGAGGGCCCAACCCGGGCATCCATAAATCCCTATGGAGGGCTTCGTCAATGCCGCCAAGGGATTTTTTAACCCAGTCCGTTCTTTTTTCCAAGAAATGGGGTGCCATTAGACATCCTTGCCTTTCATCATCTTGTTCCAATACAGATAGGGCAAACCGTATTTTTTGAGCATCCAAAGCCTCCAATGTTCCTTTGAGCTGTCCTTGATCAACAGGTTTTTGAGTTTTGGGTCTGGAGTAAAATTGTTATTGTAGTCAAATTCTGCCAAGACCATTTTTCCATAGTCGGTTACCAAGGGACATGAAGAATACCCATTGTAAGACTTATTGCCCTTGTGCTTGGTCTTGATCAAGGTATCGATATTGTCGACGACTATCGGTGCCTGCTTGCGAATGGCGGCACCCGTTTTGGCCGTTGGTAGGGAAGAAACATCCCCCAAACTGAAAATATTAGGGTATTTCTTGTGCTGCATGGTCTTGGGATCGACGTCGACCCAACCCGCTTCGTTTACCAAAGGGGACTCCCTTACGAATTGGGGCGCCACGGAGGGAGGGGCGGTATGCAGCATATCGTAGTGAATGCCGTACCGATCACCGTCTTGGCTTACCTCTACATCCTTGTAATTGTATTGAAACGATTCGTCCAGGCATTCGCTGTCGTCTTCACCGGACATGACGACACATCCGCCCGCGGTAATATCCTTTCCCATTTCGTACCAAGCAATTTGCTTTTCGCCATCTACGGCAACCAGTTTATGGTAGAACCTTAAATTGATGTCCTTTCTATCCACCACCTTCATTAAGGTTTTGGCCACCTGCTTGACCCCGAAAATTACCGTACCTGAGGTGGCAAATAGCACATCCGTTTTCGGGCGTACACCGCTCTTTCGAAAATAGCTTTCTGCCAGGTACATGATCTTTTGGGGCGCCCCGCCACATTTAATGGGGGTTGTTGGCTGCGTAAAGAGCGCGGTACCCCCTTTAAAGTTTTTAATGACCTCCCAAGTGTGTTTTGGATCGGTGTAATTGCTACAGACCACCCCTTTGTCGATGGCATCCCCCAAACCGGGGACGAGACTGAAATCATAGGCCAGTCCCGGGGCCACCACCAGATAATCATAGGTAAAATCACCTTGCTTCGCTGTATGTACCGTATTGTTTTCGGGGTCGAAACCCGTTGCCCTGTCCTTGATCCAAGTGGCCTTTTTCGGCATGACGGACGACATGGGCCGGGCCGTTTTGTCATAGTCATAGGTCCCGGCACCTACCAAAGTCCAAGCGGGCTGATAATAGTGGGTGTCCGACGGTTCGATAATGGCGACATCCTTGGCCTTTTTTTGTTCTATTAACTGTGCGGCTACCATAATTCCGGCGGTACCGCCACCAATGATAAGAATTTGATGATGTGTGCTCATTTGTAGTATGATTTTAGGAATTTCATAAATATAAGCGTAATTGTGTGTCATTTCGGTAACATTGGTTACACAAGCGGCATTCCAAACCACTTGACGAAGCCATACGGCAAAAGGCCTTACCATGTTGTGCTTTACAGCCGTACAAGTCGCGCCGTCTATGGCCCGTTACGAATATGTTTTGGGATAAGTCGGGCTTTGATTGGTGGGGCAAATCAGGTAAATGCGCGTATAGGTAGCCCTCGGTCGTTAACCTTCTTCCTTCATTTTCATAAAAGGATATATCATCAAAAAAAATAGGTATGGGAACCAAAAATATGTTCATTTTGTTAGTAATTGCCTTTGTAGTATCTAGTTGTTGGAAAGACAATTGTGACCAGTTTGGCGACACCTTTATTTCGATAAATATCGACAAAGTGGAAAAAGACGCCTCTGGAAACCTGATCATAGAATTTGCAACGAAGACGATGAACGACTTACCTGCGAGTTATTTCGAGCAGGTAGTCTTACGCAGTACTTCATCGGATTCGAGTACAGGGGAAGCCATGGAAATTACCGAAAGTGTCGAGGCGACAAAGACGACCCTAAGGCTGGTAGTACGATCAGCATTTGTTCCCGGCCCCGGAGAGGTTTTTACTTATGCCCCTATACTGAACTTTCCGGATCGGGAAGGCTACGTAGATTGCAGCCATCCCGGCAAAAGTGATGACTATCTACTTTATTTAGAAATGAATATTCAAACCATTGACGGTAGCGAATACGAATTAGATGATTTTGTTTGGCACGAAGCGGTCCGTAAAGGGGCCTTTTAAACCAAAAAAGAAAGAGGGTGCCTCTTTTTTATGAGTATCCCCATAGCCGCTATTGGGACTATATCCATTGTTCTAATGCCAGCGAGAAATGCCTGGTATTCATGGGCACCTATAAGAATCTTGCGAATAACCCCTTGTCAACTGACCGACGAGCTTGTCGTGGGCCAAGTCGAAGGATAGGAGGGGAGTATATCCTATGTTAAGCACTTAAATTTTAATCAATTACAGGATCCCGTAAAATACCCTCCGTAGTTTCAATTATTTTTGGGTAAAACATGAATCATTGAAGTTTACGTGAAATGAAAGTTGAAGCAATTAAACCCGGACCCAAGCCCAAAAAGAAAGATGGCACCCTTGATAAAAGAAGAAGAGACAACAAGAATACACCTGGTAATAAACCTTCGTTAAAACCAAGTAAGTCAAGCAAAAAGAAATAGGCGATTTACACCGAAAAACAACAGAAGAGAACCCTATTAGCTATTCGCCATAATACAACATTGTTCAGCGTTATTGCCTGTCCCGCATTTAGTTCGGGATAACTTGAGCTTTGATTACGGCATAAAAATAAAGATTGAGAATCTTTCTTTTTTGAGCGAGATGGTGCGCGGGCAAGGTTGTTATCATCTTCATTGATTGATTGATTTTTTTCTTTATGAAAGTTTTCTTCAAAAAGGTAATGGAATACTCTTTGCCCGAAGCGACGGTAGGAGGGGAGTGTAATGTGTGTGGAATGGGAATAGTAATAAAATAAGTCTCATTTACTAGAGAATAACCTTATACAAAACATTCTTCGCATTTCCCCTGTATTAATAATTGAGAAACCTCTATTTTCCTGTTGGGGATTTTGGGAATAGTAATATGAAGTGCTTGTAAACAATCTACCTTTCCACATTCTAGACATTGAAAATGAGGATGAATATCACTATGCTTAGCTGCCGAACAACCATTACATTTTGCATACCATTTTAAGCCATTCTTACCTAAAAATGAGTGTAAAATGCCATCTTCCTCTAATTTATCTAAAACACGATAAATAGTAGTTTTATTAAATTTTGAATCTAACCGATCTACTAAAGCAATAGCAGAAATTGCTCCTGAAGCATTATCATTAAATTCATTAAGTAAAACTTCAACCGATTTCGTTTTTCTAATGATACCCATAAAGCAAATATAACGCAACAGAGTTGCATTAACAAATGCTATTTCTATATTTGCAACTCAGTTGTGTTAAAAATTACAAATGATACTTATAAAACAGAAATCAGATATCTTAGGAACTCTAGCCAGTACCTTGTGTCTTGTTCATTGCATTGCCACTCCATTTTTATTTATTGCTCAAGCCAGTTCATTATCTTGTTGCAGTACACCACCTACATGGTGGAAATTAATGGATACTATTTTCTTAATTATATCCTTTTTTGCAATCTACTGGACTACACAAACAACAACAATTAGGTGGATTAAACCCATGTTGTGGTTAAGTTGGTTCATCTTATTACTGGTGATAGTTAATGAAAAATTAGAATTATTTTCCTTAGCAGAAACTATTATTTATGTTCCTGCATTTGCTTTAGTGATTCTACACCTTTATAATAAAAAATACTGTAATTGTAATACTAGTAAATGTTGTGTAAATGAAGGATAAAGAACAAATTGAAATAGTAGGAGACAATCACTTTTCTGCAAATATAGAAACCCCTTTACGAGCTGATGCCTTTGAGAAATCAGACATTGAAAAAATCAAAAATATACAACATCATTTTAAAATGATAATGCAGGAAATGGGTCTTGATTTAACTGACGATAGTTTATCTGGAACTCCATTTCGTTTTGCTAAAATGTATGTAAAAGAGCTGTTTTATGGACTGAATCCAGTTAACAAACCAAAACTTTCTACATTTGAAAATAAGTATGGTTACAAGAAAATGCTTGTAGAACATAATATAACCATTGACTCAACTTGTGAACATCATTTTTTACCTATTGTTGGACATGCCCATATAGGATATGTTCCAACGAAAAAAGTAATTGGACTGTCTAAAATTAATCGTTTAGTAGATTATTATTCACATCGCCCGCAGGTTCAAGAAAGGCTTGCTCTTCAAATTTTAAATGATTTACAAAACGTATTAGAAACAAAGGATGTGATTGTAGTTATAAACGCAAAACATCTTTGTGTTTCTTCAAGAGGAATAAAAGATAAAAATAGTTTTACAACTACTTTAGAATATGGAGGCTGTTTTTTAAGTAAATCAACCCGAAAAGAATTTTTAAATATCATAAATCAACAAGCACTTTAAAACAGCAACAAAACTTTATAATAAGGCATCAAATTTTATAGATTTAAAGCATAAAAAAATGGAAGCTATTATTACCGTTGTTGGTTTTTTAGGAGCAGGTAAAACTACATTACTAAAACATTTGGTAGAAAATTTTTCTAACAACGGCTGGTATTCATTTGTTATTCTAAACGATTATGAAAATGCAAATATGGATGCTCAGCAATTTGCTAAACTAATTGAATTAAATAGTATTAAGCCTTTAAGCGGTAGTTGTATTTGTTGTAGCGGTATCGTTGATCTTAGAAATACGGTAAATAGAATTCCTGAAAGAAAAAACGGAATTACATTAATTGAAGCTAACGGAACATCTGATGCGTGTTCTTTAATGGAGTTTTTGGGTGTTGGATTAAATGATAGATTTTTACCTCCTATTCAAATTTCAGTTGTAGATATTAAAAACTGGCAAAAGCGAGGCGAACATAATGAGCTTGAAGCGAATCAAATTCAGGTTTCTTCATTATTGGTTTTAACACATCTTAAAAACGTAAGTGAAAACCGAAAAGCTCAAGTAATTAATGAATTAAAAAAATTGAACCCTCTTGCAAAAGTAGTTAGTATGGACAGTCTGGACGTTTTATTGCTTCCAGAATTATTACCATCTAAAAACACAGCACAAAAGTTTGACCACCAAAAAGCGCATTGGGCTTCGTGCTCCGTTGATTTGCCAGATTTACCCAACGCAATGTGCATCCATTCTATTTGTTCAGCATTGCCTAAAAGTATTCTTAGAGTAAAAGGTTGCACTAAAATTGGTGACGCAACCGATTTTACTTATTTTGAACGGATTCCAAATGGAGAAGTACATATAAGACCTTTTAATGGAATTCCTATAACGGGTTCAAAACTACTCAGTATTGGTCCAGGTAGTAAACCTTCTCTACTTGAAAAAGTAATTAAAGAAAGTATTGTTAGAAATGCCTAAAGAAAAGCTGCAACTAAAGGATAGTGGTAGTAAGTTTTTTCAAGTATTGAATAAAGAAGATAATAATTTTAAGAGGATCTAGTGTAGGCTGGTTATTTCGCCACATTTGTAACGCGGAGCTCGCAGGTTCGAATCTTTTTAACGACAAAACCCTTCTGATGTATCAGAAAGGTTTTTTGTTTTTAATAACTTAAAATACACCCCTAGATTAGTACAATCAGTATAATGATTGCGCACTATTTTTTGAGACGTAGTAAAAGATTTTTAGAATTTATTTTCAATTTCTGCCGCTTCCAGCATTAGGTAATGAAGGTCTGTGTTCTTTATAAAAGGTTTTAATAGATGGTTTCCGGGACCGTACAAAGCCAGTTCTACATAATCAGCAGAATGCTGCATACTTATCCAACCCACAGAATTATGCTGTTCTTGTATTTTAGCCAAAATCTTAAAAGGAAGATGTTTGGGGTTGTAAAGCCCATCTTCTGTTTTTAGGTTGGCATAATAGCTCAATAGCTGTTCGCATTCTTCATTGGTAATTGCAAAATTATTAGCATAGTTAACCCTTTCTTTTACTTGGGATATGGAAGTCTCTTTACCTATTCCGTTTAAAATCCATTCATTAGTATGTTTGTATTTTTGAATGGTATCAAAATTATCATTCGCTTCAGTTCCATAGATAACTCCAGGGTTGGCATTACCGTGGTCGGTGGTAATAATAATTAATGTTTCTCCATCTTGTTCCGCAAAATGCATTGCTATTTGAATGGCCTCATCATGAGCGGTCTGGTCATAAATAAGTCCGGCAATATCATTACCATGAGCAGCCCAGTCTACTTTTCCTGCTTCTACCTGTAGTACAAAGCCTTTAGGGTGGTCCTTCATTGCCTCAATAGCTTTTTGGGTCATTTCGCCAAGCGTAGGCACTTTTTGAAGTAGCTCTTTACTATTTTGTCTGTCTATAGTATATGGAAGTCCGTTATCATGAAAAACCCCTAATATAGGCTTGTCAATTGAAGCGGAAAACATGTCGTTTCTTGTTTTGACTACTTCATATCCGTTTGATGCAAAAGCCTCATACATGTCTTTTTTATCTTTTCTCTTCTCGGGAGCAAAATAATTGTTTCCGCCACCCATCATTACATCAAATTTATACTCTAAATACTTTTCCGCTATCTGTTCCTGGGCATTTCTAGATTTAGAATTTATACAAAAACCTGCAGGAGTAGCATGGGTGATGGGCACAGTAGTAACACAACCTGCTTTCTTACCTGCTTGTTTAAATTTTTGCCAAATGGGTAAATGTTCTTCTCCATTTTGACTTACATTCAACGAACCGTTGGCAATGCGAACACCACCTCCCCAAGAAGAGCTAGCGGCTGCTGAGTCTGTAACGATAGAACTGGCGGAAGCCATATCCATAAGGGATCTACTTACTTTATTGTCTTTGTAAAGCTGTAACCAGTTTGAGCATTTACCTGTCTTTCTGGATAGATACAGGTCAGTCATATTTAAGGTGCCAGTGCTCATTCCATCACTTACGATTACAATAATATTCTTAGCTTTTTTATTTTTACTATCATATTTAATAGTATTGGCCGCACCACTAATTGGGTGTAGTAAAGCTGTTCCTAAAGTGGCCAGTGATCCGTTTCTGAAAAATTTTCTTCTGTTCATTTTTATATTTATTAGTTGTAAAGAGGCTGATTATTTCAATTGAAAACCGGAGCAATCAGTAAGTATGTAATTAAAGTGCTCTACATCGTCTTTATTCAGTTTTAACGTGCCAGTTATAAGCACCACATCATCTGTTTCAAAGTCGGGTTTGGATTTAAACTGTATTTCTATTGCCGTTTCCGGTCCGCCATTGCCACAAAAGAAACAGGAGGCCAATGGGTTTTTAGATAGAATAATCAATTCACCGTTTGGGTCTATGTCTAAATAATATCCTGAAACTGATACTTCCTTGCCCTGAAGATTAACTATTTCTTTACTGAATTCTGGGTATAGAAAGTCTGATTCATAGGCCGGAAAATATTTTTCGGTGTAATCTATTTTGGCTAGGTCATCCCATGTAAGGTCTACCTGACCCATAGCACTCGTAGAAATGAGCAAAAATAGCGCGTAAAGGAAATTATTTTTCATCACTTAAAATTTTTGAGATATTCATTTTTAATAAAGGGAGAATGGCCAACACAATTGAAACCACAGATATAGCTATTACTATTAGTAAGGTCTGTAGGATTTGGTTAGTAGAAAATGTCAAAATTATATCTTGTTGAAATTGGGATTTAAATACATTGACCATAAAATGTAACCCAATCTGAGAAAGCAGAAAACCAAAAAATAAGGAAGCCAGTATCATTAATATGCCTTCAAAGCCTACAATACGGAACAATTGAAAATTACTGGCACCGTAGGTGCGCATTAAGGCAAGGTCAAAAGAACGCTCTCTGACCATTTTGTAAAGGCCAATAAAAATAGATATTGACGAAATGAGTAGAATTATATAAGCAATCCAAGAAATTGCTTTAACCCCAATTGCCGTATAACGGAATAGTCTCTCCAACTCATATTTGGGCATGGCCGCTTGCATATCCGTATTTGCATTGATGTTTCTTGGCATGGTCATATAACCCATAGGGTTTCTGAAGGTAACAAGCATAGAAGTTACTTCCCTTTCATCTGCTTCATGTAAATCATGTTCTTCATCGTGGTCATGTTCCTTATGAACTTCTTCATTTTTATCATGTTCTTCGCTATGATGGTGTACATGCCAAATACTTGCTAGTTCAGTTATGATGAGTCTGTCAATAACTTTGTACGTAGGCTTATAAATACCAACAACTATAAAGGATTCATCGTGTTGTTCAATTGAATTCTCTGTTAAGCCGTGAGAACTTACAAACGTATCGCCCAGTTTTAAGCCTAATTGTTGTGCTACTTCATGGCCTAAAACAGTCTCCATAGAATTTTTGACTTCTCTTCCTTCAAAAAGTTCAGCACCATACATTTTTGCAAAACCTAAGGTAGACCCAACAATACGGTAGCTCTTATAATTATCTCCATACGATATAGGCACTGCGTCCTTCACTAATGGATTCTTAGCCATTTTTTCAACTTCATAATATGGAATATTACCCGTTGGGTTATCTATGTGTAGAACCGAGGAAAGTACCAATTGTAAAGGACTGCCCTTGGCACCTACTACCATTTCTACATTGCCAATACCGTTTTCAAACTGGTTTTGTATGGAAGTGTCCAACTGTTGTATACCTAGCAATAAACCAATACTAATGGATAGAGAGAATACACTAAGGAAGGCATAGAGCGGCTTATGACTGATGTTTTTGAGACTTATTATCCAATTATTCATAGCGTAATTACATTTTTGAACGCAGACTTAATTCTGATATCATGGGTAATGACTATCAAATTTGCTCGATTTTTTCCGGCCTGTTGTTGTAACAATTGTAATACGGCCATACAGTTTTCATCATCTAGGTTAGAGGTAGGCTCATCGGCCAAAATAACTTGAGGGTTATGTACTACGGCCATAGCAATTCCTAGACGCTGTAGTTGACCTTCGCTGAGTTCATTGATCTGTTTCTTTTTAGTTTCGGTTAAATCCAATTGCTCCAATAATGAATCGATTATAGTATGGTTGATGGATTTTTTGCTAAAAAAAAGGCGTGCCTTTAGATTATCAAGAACATTTAAAGACCTGACAGCATGACTTTTTTGAAATACAAGCCCAATATTTTGTCCCCTGAATTTATCCAATTCCGAATGAGATAGTGAGTTGATAGCTACTTCATCAATTACTAGTGCACCACTGGCGGGTTTTAAAAGGCCTGCCAAAAGATGGAGTAGTGTTGTTTTACCTATTCCGGATTTTCCTAAAATCAGCAAATGCTCTTGCTCTTTTAAAGCGATGTTTGGAAAGCGGAACGTATGTTCCGCTTTTTTGTAATGGAATGTGAGATTGTCTGTTTGAACCATATTAAATGTTTTCGCTTAAATAGTACTACGCTATGGGCCATTGATCTTCTTGTGGAAATAATTGTCCTTTCCAGACCTGTATTTCTGGCTCTGTGAGAATACAGTCTTCCAATTCGGAAATCATTTTTTCTTTATTTATGTGCTGCCCAATAAAAACTAGTTCTATTTTTCTATCACCATAAAGAACATCCCAGTCTGATTCAATTTGACCTTGATTTTCAGAAAAAGAAGCATAGTTTATCCGTTCTGAAAAGGGCATGGATGTCCACCAAACACCAGCAGAATCGGCTTTGTAAGAACCTCCTGCAGAGCTCCATAATAATGCTTGGTCTGATCTAGAAGCCAACCAAAATAATCCTTTACTTCTGATGATGTTTTGAGGAAAGCTTTGGTTCAGGTAATTCAAAAAACGTTCTGGGTGAAATGGCTTTTTACTTCTGAAAACAAAAGAACTTATTCCGTATTCTTCAGTTTCAGGTACATGCTCATTTTCTAATTCTTGTATCCATCCCGCTGCAGCTTCGGCTTTTTCATAATCGAACAAGCTTGTGTTTATCACATTTTTTAGTTCAACTTTAGATTTAGTTGCTTCTATAATACGAGCTTCAGGATTTAATTTATGAATAATGGCCGTGAGTTCTTCTAGCTGATCAGTAGTAACCAAATCAATTTTATTGATGATAATAACGTTGGCAAATTCAATTTGATCGGTGAGTAAATTAACAATAGTTCTATGGTCGCCCTCAATGTCGGTTAGAGATCTCGTGGTAAGATAGTCTGGGCTAGAGAAGTCTTTTAAAAAGTTAAAAGCATCAACAACGGTTACCATAGCGTCTATATAACTGAATCGACTTAAATCAATAGTACCATCTTCACTTTCAAAAGTGAAAGTTTGTGCAACAGGTATAGGTTCACTGATGCCTGTGCTTTCTATAAGCAGGTAATCAAACCTATTTTGACTAGCTAGTTTTTCAACTTCCACCATAAGGTCTTCTCTAAGTGTGCAGCAAATACACCCATTGGACATTTCTACTAATTTTTCTTCGGTTCTTGAGAGTGTATTTTCATTTTCAATGAACTGTGCGTCAATATTAACTTCGCTCATATCATTTACGATAACAGCTACTTTCAGTCCTTCTTTGTTGTGTAATATATGGTTGAGCAATGTGGTTTTTCCCGCGCCAAGAAAACCACTTAATACTGTTACTGGGAGTTTTTTCATATGATTTGTGAAACAGAAAATAAGTTTCGTTTTTTATTTAAAAGGTACAGTTAAACTAGAGCTACCATATATCGAAATAGAGTTTTACAAAGCTGTATGATTAAATACAACTTCAAATATTCAGGGATATAGGCAGTTGGATTTCTAGTCCTAATTTTAATTATCATTAACGGATTTTCGATTTATAAGCGCATCACCATAGGTTGGAGCATGAACCCAATCAACAAATTTGTAGTCGTGAATTTTTTCGTAGCATAGTCTGAGACGTAGTCATGTCTGTATTATTTCACGAACTATAAACAATGGATAATTTCCCCCACAAATGAGTTGAGCAAACCTATACAAGGAGAAGATGTAATTGATAAAAGCATTCGCACCTTTACTTATAGGGGCGTACAATTTTCAACATAAAGGACTAGAAGAAATATTGGATGTTCAATTGTCCAACACTATATGATCAACTAGTTGACTACGTTATGTTTAGTAACCTTTTTCAATAATAAAATGTATAGGAATACTTAGAATAAAGAAGGAGGAGGGCGGGAGAGGAGTTGGTCTGCGGAAATTACTGAGGAAACAACAAAATCATAGGCTTCAGTAATCTTTTCCGGCTGAAAATATTCAATATTTTCAATAACTAAATCCTGTGAGTCAGGAGTAATGGACGGAGTTAAATTATTTGTGTTGATGTGGACACAAATAGCACAATCTACTCCATGATTTTCATCATCAGTATGAGAAAAGACATGAAGCCCTGCCATTTTTGCTGTAATGAACAAGGCAAGGAAGAGAAAGGTGATGCTATTTTTTAAACTACCATTTTTCATCAAACACAAACTTAATCAAATAAACAAAACTTCATGTTAATATAAACCAAATTAAACTTAGCCCGTTACTAGGTTTTTGCATGTTTTTAAATCTTGTCAATAGATTAAAATTGATTGTTTGGTGTTCGCAATGAATTTTCTAACGCCTGTAAAGCCCGTTCTCGCTTCAAATATGACCATCATTTTAATTTTAGATGGGGGTATCTTTTTAATGCACAGTTTTTTAGTAGAGGTTAGCCATATCTGTAGAATTTTCTTCTATGAAATACCCTTTTACAACATCTCTTAAATGTTTTTCCTTTAAGGTAGAATTGGCAGTTTTATATTCTTGGTGTATAAGTTTAACGGCTGGGAAAGTCTCGCATTTTAATTCTTCCCCGTTTTTGTTTGTTACTTTTAAGGTTGCCGTACCCTTTAAAAGATTTTTCCCTGAAATGGTAAGTGTTTTGAATTCCTCCTCATGCTTCAAATTTAAAGTGTTGTTCGTGGTACTTTCTAATAAAATATCTGATTTTATGTTAGAAACGTGTGTTAGTCTTTCTGCAGCTTTTTTATTATTGCTACAAGAAATGAAAAGTGAGGTAAGGCCAATGAATAGAATTTGATATTTCATAATTGTAATGTTTTTTAACACTACAAATTTGAGGATTGCGTCTCTTTGTAAACACACGTAATTAGGTGAAATGACATACCCTGTTTTCAGGGGTGTTCAAAAACTAGATTTTATATCAAAAAAAATCGCCTATAGGTTTTTATAGACGATTTTGTATACAGTATGGATTGATAACGTTAAGTTCCTATCATTTCACTCATTTCTTTTTTTAACTCTAGCTTGCATAGTCTGATGCTGTTCATGCATTACAAGTGGAACACTTGTTATGTGAGCCGACAATACGAGGAGAGAGTAAGGTATATGGCTTAGAAATTATGCTATAAATTTGCGCTGTAAACAAAATTAAAATAGGGCTAGAATTATAACCTAGCCCTTATTTAAGTTATAATTTCCGAAGGTTCAATATTACAAATACTCCAATTATTAAAGTTATGAATACTGTTGGCAACATTACATAAAACCAATTAAAATCTCGTTTTACAGTATAAAACTTAGCCTCATAATTGTCCCATTCGTTTCCTTTGCTGCCATATCACCCATGTGCTGCATTCCATAATACCAGATCCAGCTGAATTCATCTTCAAGTAAAGGATATTTTTTATACTGAGGATAAGCTTCATAATCTCCTAAAAAGTGGATTTCAAAATTTTTAGCTGTTGCGGTAAGCTGACGAGAATGCTGTGAAAAATTTATTGACTAAGAGTTTCTCATAAATCGTAAATTTTAAGAGAATTTAAAAGGTTAGCTTTTTTTTGGCGCTGGCCAAGCGTTGGCAAATTGTGTTTTAAAATGAACGCCATTTAGCGTTTATTTTAAAAAAGCAATCGAGCGTTTGGCTGTGCGGCAATTTTACATAACGACAAATTATGGAACAAATGAAAATATGCGTCGCAGACACCGCTTAAAAGAAGTTGATGACCCTGTTGTAGATTTTAATCAATTCTCTGAGCGTCAGGGATATTTTACATAATATCATTATAGCTAACAAACGAGATTTCCCCTATAAGTTACAATGTGATAGTTTTGTTCTATAATTTATATTATGTAAAATAGAATATTTGAGAGGCCCTACCGTCAGGAGAATTCAAACCTCGGGTATGTTTCATAAAATTTAAAAGATGTGTGCTAAAAAAGCCCTCTCTTCTTCTTGTGATGACTAAGCCGGTCAGATGTATATGAATAAAACAATAATGTTTGGTTAAATCCAGGTTTCCCCAAAGATCCAACCAAACATTACAAACTAGCGTAAACGCTTAAGCAAAATAGGCAAATAGTTAATGGCTTGAACAAATGTTCAAATATTCATCGACACCTTCGTTAAGTCTTCGAAACTCCGCCAATTGCTTTTTAGCGCGCTCTAGGTGCGCGTTTACGGCTTTACGGGTATCTTTTAACGAGGAAATAATTTCACGGTTGGTATGGCTTAAAGAATCCATTTTAGAGCGTAGGTTCTCTATACTTTCGTACAAACTGTAGGTTTTAGGCTCGCATCGGTAGGAATTCAATTTCGTACGTAACTGTATCAAATCCTTTTGATTGCGTTCTAACCTAACAACAATTGCATTTTTTTCATTTTCTTCTAATCTGGGTCTGCTTCGCTCGAGTGTTGTCATAGTACAAAGATTTTTAGGGTTGATGAGATGCTTTCGTGTTCCTTACTAAGTTAAGAAAAATCCCTCAAAAAAACACGCTTAACACCCACATAATCAACATTTAACATGAAATTTATATTCTTTGCTATACTATGTCCCAAGCCAAATATTCATTTTTTATACAGAAGTTATCAACCGATAATCAACTGAAAAATAAGCTCTTATGTTAAGAATTTACTTACAGTAAATCTACCTACATCACCGTCAGTAGCTCCCCTGATTTTTTCGCATATTTTCCTAGAATTCTACTAATCAGCACCATAAATCATCCTGAATCGATAAAAACACCTGTGTTTCTCAATACTAAAATATCAGAATTTCCTCCAGTGCTTCCTGAAAATTTCAAAAAAAATACCCCTAAAAAGCACTGGGCTCCTTAAGGGCATCTCCTGTTTAGGTGGTTATGTTTATTCTTCGTCCTCGAACTCGATTTCTGCCATGGTACGTGACAAACGGTTCGAAAACGGGTCCTTGATCAAGTCTTGTAACAATCGCTCCCTCTTTCTTTCCGAAATGCTAAGGGTATCTAAAATTTCCCGGCGGCGTTTTACTTCGGCAATACGCTCTTCCTTTAATTGCTCCCGCTCCTTGGCACTCAGTATCAATTCGGGCTCAAAGCGCTCCATTACCGTGTACTTGGTAACTTCCGCTGGCTTCTCTTGGGCCGATACTCCCCCTGCGTACATACAGACACAGGCAGTAATCAGCAAAAGATGATTTTTCATAACTGCTTCATATAGGTTCTTTTACGAAGATAGTAAATTGTTTGACAGGGTTCCTATTTCTCCCCTTACATTCATATTGGGCGGTATTTCCCGCCCTTTTACCGATATATTGAAATAGTTTATCTTTATATACCGCTATTTTCTTCCTTATGAAAGCACTTGTTATCTCCTTCGTTCTCTGCACCAATCTCCTTTGCCTTAGCGCACAGACCACCGAGATCGTATCGGCCGATATCGGCTTTACCTTCGTTTCCAAAGATGTCGAAGGCAGCATTTCAGGCTTTAAGTCCACTTCGCACATAGATCTCGACCATATCGCCCAATCAAAACTCCAGGGTTCGGTAAGCGTGGCCACCCTAAAAACGGGTAATTTTTTAAGGGACTGGTCTCTAAAGGGAAGTAAATATTTCAATGCGGACGAATTTCCGGAAATTACTTTTGAAAGCGAGACGATCCGCGAAACCGAAAAGGGCATTACGGTCACCGGAAAGCTTACCTTAAAGGGAGTCCCCAAAACCATCCAGATCGACTTTATAAAAAAGGAGGCACAATGGGTGGGTAGCACTACCCTATTTTCCTCCGATTTCGGTATTGCCATAAAAAAGGAAAGGGCCGACAACAAGGTCCTTGTTCAAATCAACCTTAACCTGGCCCCATAAATCCACACGTCCATCACAATTTCGGCACTCGCCTTGAAATGGATCAAATCCTTTCGCTTTTGCGCATTTCAACAACCGTAAAAATGAATTATCTTCGCAGCCGTAAAAATTATGTATTATGTGGGTTTGGATCCTTTTTATTGCTCTGATCATCTTTTTTCTGGCACTTGACCTCGGTGTGTTCAACAAACACGAACACGTTATAAAAAGCAAGGAAGCGGCTATATGGACGGCCATTTGGGTCTCTGTAGCCCTAGCCTTCAGCGGCGTCATCTATTGGCTGTTTTCCAGTGGCATAGTCGAAAACCCCACAAATCTCACGCCCAACAAGGCCGTTCTAAAATATATTACCGGCTACCTTATAGAGCTATCGCTCAGTATCGACAACGTTTTTGTGATCGCGGTCATCTTTTCGTCCTTTAAGATACCGGCCCTCTACCAGCACCGGGTCCTCTTTTGGGGAATCTTGGGGGCCATCGTTTTTAGGGGCCTGATGATTTTCTTCGGTGTGGCCCTGATCACCAAATTCGAATGGATCATCTACGTCTTCGGCCTCTTCTTGTTGTGGACGGCCTATAAGATGCTCAAAGGGGACGATGAGGACTTCAATCCCAAAGATTCCTGGGTATTCAAACAGATCAGAAGGGTCTACCCCATTACCTCTACCATGCACGGCCATGATTTCTTTATCAAAAAACGGGGACTCAAAGCGGCAACACCGCTTTTTGTGGCCTTGGTTGTCATAGAACTGACCGATGTATTATTTGCGCTGGATAGTATTCCCGCCATTTTGGCCATCACGGCAGACCCTTTTATCGTATTCAGTTCCAACATATTGGCCATCTTAGGTTTGCGTTCCATGTACTTCTTGATCTCTAGGATGCTGGCGAAATTCAGGTTTATCAACTACAGCCTTGTGATCATTCTGGCCTTTGTAGGCCTAAAAATGCTGTTCTCCCATCAAATCGAACTTCCGGAATGGTTATCCCTCGCAGTGATATCCGTCTCCTTGTTAGCGGGTATAGCGGCCTCCCTCCTTATTCCTGTCAAGGAGGAAGAAGCGAATGAGGAATAGATTTATTGGTCGGGATAAAGGAAAAATCGGGAGCTTGGCCCATCAGTTTTTGAACAAGGCCCCGTACAACTTGCCTACGCCCCAATTTCCCAAGGGAAAGTAAAGCGCAAAGAACAAGGCCATCGCCAAACTGAAGTTCCGAATACCAAAAAATCGGTCCATTAAATTATCGGGATAGGCATAGGAGGTCCCAAAACAATAGCCCCCGAATTCCAAAAAGCCCATCGCTACCAGTCCGTAGGCATACTGGGTATGGAAGGGAAGCTTTCTAAGCAACAAGGATATGGGCACCATATATAGAAGGTAACAGCTGATTACCTGCCACCAATAGGTAAACTTGGCGATTTCCATCGCAGTACCAAAGCAGTTCATCCCCATGCCCCAACTGAAATAAACGATACAATAGAGCGCCCATAAACGCCTATCTACCAAAAGCTTGGGTTTTGCCCAGGCCAAAAACTCAGCTATCATGTTATTTGGCTTCAAGTTTGGCGTCGATAATACCGAGCGCATCCTTTACGGTTTGCATTTTGTCCATGTCGGCATTCTCCAACATAATATCGAACTCGTCTTCCACATCGAGTACAATATCTACCAAATTGGCCGAATTGATATTGAGCTCACTGATAAAATTACTTTCCAAGCCAATGGCATCGACAGAAACATCTTCGGGCAAATACACCTTTATAATGTCTTTTAGCTTATTGTACTTTGTCTCTTCCTCCATAATTTTCAAGTCGATTCTATTTCTTTACGTTTCGTTTTAATCCGTATACCGTTTAAAAATAACACAAGCATTGACATCGCCAAAACCAAAACTGGCTTTTGCCAAAATTGAAGGCTTATAAGCCCTACTTTTTTGGGGGATGGCCCTCTGGTCTATAATCTTGGATATTTCAGGATGCACGTCTTCGCAATTCAGGTTTCCGAAAAGCACTTCCTTTTCAAACTGAAGCACGGCCGCCACACATTCGATACTGCCCGCGGCCGACAGACAATGTCCGAAATAGCCCTTGAAAGAATTGACATAAGGGAAATCCGTTCCCGAACGCCCTAATGCGGCACTCCAATTGGCGATTTCCAGGGCATCCTTGCCCGTGGCCGTCAAATGTCCGTTGATCGCATCGATATCGGCGCTATCGATACCCGAATTGCCGATCGCCTGTAAGATGCAGCGTTGTACGGCTTCGCTATTGGGGGCGGTCATACTGCCATCTCCCCTTTGGCCACCGCTGTTTACCGCACCGCCCAGGATTTCGGCATAGATATGGGCACCGCGGGCCCGGGCACTTTCCAAGGATTCCAAGAGCAAGGCCCCTGCCCCACTGCCCGGTACGAATCCCGCTGCGGTGGCACTCATGGGCCTACTGGCCGCTTCCGGACGGTCATTGTACTGCCGGGGAAGGATGCGCATGGCATCAAAACCGGCCCAGACATAGGGACCGCTATCACTGCAGCTTCCGACCAACATACGTTCGGCCTGCCCCTGCGCGATACGTTCATAGCCCATAAGAACGCCTTCGGTTCCCGTGGTACAAGCCGAGGAATTGGTGGTGACCTGATTCCCGCATCCCAAAATACCGCCCAAATAGGCGCTTACCCCACTGGCCATGGTCTGTATAACACTGGTACTGCCCAATCGGCGTACGTTCTTTGCATCGATTTGATGAATGGCTTCCCGAAACTTGGCCACGCCCAAGGTCCCCGACCCGAAAAGGACCCCACTGTCCCAATCCGGCGCTTCCTTTTCGGCTATCGCCAAGCCGGCATCTTTCCAGGCATCGCTTCCGGCGATTACCCCGTACATAATGCCCGTAGCATTCAGGCCCCGTAATTGTAAAGGCGTAAAGTATCGGGCGAGCAATTCCTCGGTAAGTTCCGGTTGGGCCGCGATCTGACAGCCGAATTCCAGCTCTTTCAACCCGGGCTGAAAGCGGATACCACTTTTTCCGACGGCCATGGCCTCGGCAAAATCCCCTAGGCCTATTCCGTTGGGTGCACATACGCCCATTCCCGTAATCACTACTCTTCTACGCATGGGTATGGGTTTTGAGCATTCCTGATATTTCACCTTTACAGACCAGCTTCCCTTCGGAATTATACATTTTTACGCTACACTTCAGTTTATTGAACCGAAAATATAGTTTTTGGGAGCTTACGCTTACCTTTTCATTCGGAAAGACAGGAAGCAAAAATTCCATTTGGCTACTGCTGAGTCCGATTTCCACTCCCTTGGAAGCCTCCCCCAATAAAAAGACACCCAGGCACACCAAGCCGATCTGCGCACAGCATTCGGTCAAGATAACACCCGGGGTTACGGGAAGGTCCTTAAAGTGCCCCTTATAGAAATACGAATCCCCATAAAAGGTATAACTGCCCATAGCTCCGTTTTCATCGACCGCGATCAGCTCGTCAACGAACAGAAAGGGTTCCGCATAGGGCAATTGGTCTATGATATGGCTATGATCCATTATTTGATGGTTCTATTATGTTTTGATCTTTACTATTTACGCTTCGCCCTAAACTACCTTAAACTCTCCCCGCCATCTACCTTGATGACGGTACCGGTAATCCATTGGGCCTCATCGGTACTTAAAAGATAGACCACCTTGGCGACGTCTTCCGGCAGGGTCAAACGCCCGTTCGGATTGCGCTTCACGGCATTTTCCTTCAACACCTCACTATGGGGAATCATACGAAAGGCCTTGGTATCGGTAGTACCGGCCTGTATGCAATTCGCTTTGATGCCTTTGGGGGCGTATTCCAAGGCGATGTTCCTTACCAAGGCCTCCAAGCTAGCCTTGGCCGCTGAAACGGCTGCATAGCCCTCCCAGGCCCTGCTGCTACCTTCACTGGTAAAGGCCAAGATACGGGCGTCTTCGTCGAATAGCCCCGCACCGTACACCTCCTTGGTCCAATCGTAGAGGCTTAAGGCCATGGCGTTTAAGGTAATCTCGATATCCTGACGGTTCAAACCGGGACCTTCATCGGAAAGCATGGGTTTCAAGCTTCCCTTGGCAATACTGTGCACCATCACCTTAATCTTTCCGGAAGTGGACAATACCCGTTTCATTTCCTCGACCGTCTCCTTTCTTCTTTCCGCATTTGCGACGTCCACATTAAAACTTAAGAGTTTCACCCCCGTTGAAGTAATTTTTTGAAAATGGGAGTTAACTTCCTCTAAATCAATCTTCCTGTCCCTGTGTACGATACAGATAGAATAGCCATGGGCGGCCATTTTTTTTGCCGTGGCCAATCCCAATCCACTACTTCCCCCAAGAATAAGCACCCACTGTTCCATGATCAATTTTATTTCGTTTATGTTCGTGATTCCCTACCATTCCAACAAGACCCGCTGTGCCGAGAATCCCGGCCCAAAACTAAGGATAAGGCCTTGTTCTCCCGGTTTCAGTCCCTTGTCCATAAAGCGCTCCAATACGTAAAGTACGGTCGCGCTGCTCATATTCCCGTATAGCCGCAGTACCTCTCGGGTATCGTCTATATTTTTTCCCATGGACCCAAAAAGGGCTTCCACCGTTTGAACGATTTTCTTTCCCCCGGGATGGAAAATCAGATGGTCTACGGCAGCTATGGAGGTGCCATGCTTTTCCAAAAAGGGGTGGACGATTTGAGGAAAATGCTCCGCTATGGTTTCCGGCACCGCAATATCGAGGATCATTTTGAGTCCGTGATTCGTCAGGTCGAAGCCCATGAGATGGGTAGCATCCTTAAAATGGTACATTTCGCCCCCTTTGATCTTTGGCCCCTCGGCCTTGGCCTCGGAAGACAAGAGCACACAAGAGGCCCCGTCGCCAAAGATGGCCGCACTTACCATATTGGCCATGGAAAAATCGTTCAACTGAAAGGTGGCGGTAGGACTCTCAACGGCAACGACCGCGGCCCGTTTTCCGGGAAGGGACTTCAAAAAGTTATAGGCATAGATCAGGCCCGATACCCCGGCGGCACAGCCCATTTCCGTTACCGGAAGCCGAACGACATCTTGCCGCAGGCCCAGGTCGTTGATCAAATAGGCGTCCAAGGAAGGGATCATAATACCCGTGCAGCTCACGGTGATGATATAATCCACACTATCGGCCTGCCAATCGCTGGCCTTTAAAGCCTTTTCCAGAACCTTCTTTCCCAGTTTTTTTACCTCACGTACGTAAATGGTGTTCTTATCCTCAAAGGAAGTGGCCGTAAAGACCTCCTCGGGTGCCATAATGCTGTAGCGTCGGTCTACGGCCGCCCCTTCAAAAATCTTTATCACCTTACGTCTAAAACGGTCTTCTTGTCCCGAAAGCCACAGGTTGACAAGGGGCAATATTTCTTCCGTAGGCTTGCTATAATCGGGCAATTGCTTGGCCGCTTTTACTATTCGAACTTCATTCATATATCTAAGTCGGTCATTAATGTTGGGCCAGCCATAGGTACCTAAAAGCCCATTTTTGTTCAATACTATGCCTCATTTGGGGCAATTTTTCGGCAAAGGCCTCCAGTTCCCCCTTGACAAACCCACTCTTAATCGAGGTGAGTCCGTCTTGCTTGGCAATATCCGTGCGTATAAAAATAGTACTAAAGAGTTTAAAAAGGTAATACGCCCAAACGCTACGCTGTAAATCGTTAATAATAAAACCGATTCGGCCCAGTTTGGAAAATTGATCCAAAAACCGGGGAATCTCTTCGTCCTTAAAATGGTGCATGGTGAGCGTACAAAGCAAAATATCGCAAGGCAATTCATCGGGTCGTAAGGCCAAAATATCTTGTTGTAAATATATGATTTCAGGAAAATCACGCGATTGTTCCCGAGCGAGGGCTAGGCTCTTCCCGTTCAAATCCACCCCCATACATGCTATGGAAATTTTTCGCTTTCGCGCCCATAAAACCACGGAACGAAGCATACTTCCGTTGCCGCAACCCATATCTAAAATCGTATATGATTCCTTTGGATGTTCCGATATTAAAGCTTCTACGGCTTTTATGGTCAAGTTATTCCCGTTCAACAGGCGATTGGCCCGATCAATATCCAATAACACCGCATTAAGACGTGTTTCGTCTAGGGACAGATCGTCCATTAACTCGGTTTCCCTATTCCTTTTTAAAAAATCAGCCATCTAGTGTATCGGTTTCCCATGTGTAAATCGAATCATCCGTTTCAAGAGCCAAGGCCATTTTACAATATATGCAATCGCCCTTTCCGACAACGTAGGATGCAAGAGCAATCCCTGCAACTGCCTACCGGCCCACAATCTTTTCCTAAAGGTACGGTTCCAGGTCGTTCTATAGGCCCGCTCCATAGCTTTACGACGCAAGCCTTGCCTTAAAAAGGCATCGATGAGCTCCGAAGCTATTTTGGCGCTATGAACGGCCATCGCCATGCCGTTACCACAAAGGGGATGGATCAAGCCCGCCGTATCGCCACACATCAAAATATGGTTTTCTACGGGTTGCTTCGGATGGAAGGAAATCTGGGCAATGGTCAAAGGCTGCTCGAACAAGGGAAGGGCATCGGCGAGAAAATCGCGTAAAAACGGATTGCCACTTACCACATTGGCATTGAACTGCCCAATATCCTTTTCCTTCCGGAAACTATCATAAGACGTGAGGTAGCAAAAATTCACCGCTCCCGACTCCGTCTTTGAGAGCCCCCCATAACCCCCCTTAAAATTATGGAGCCCCACTTGGTTCCCCGGAAAGCCTTCAACTTGATAATGTGCCTTGACGGCCAGCCAAGAGGATTTTTGCCGAATGAACTTTCGGTCCAGCTGCTTATCCAATACGTTCCGCTTGCCGTAGGCCCCTATCACAATATTTGATGTATAACTTGAACCTTTTTCCGTAACTAACTTAAATATAGATTTTTCAAACTCAATAGAAACCACGGCCTCAAAAGCAAAAAACACACCACAGGCCACCGCCCTTTGGTAGAGCAAATGATCCAGGGCATAGCGACTAATACCGGTGCCGCCCAGGGGCAAGCGGACCTCTAACACCGCCCCATTGGCGGTGGAAAACTTCAGTTGATCAATAGCGACCGCACCAAAATCGTTGAGATCCACTCCTAGGCGCCTGAGGTAGGGAAGCACTTCATTGGAGACATATTCGCCACACACCTTGTGATGGGGATAGGGCTTCTTTTCAAAGACAGCCACCTGATGACCCGCCTTTGCCAAATGAATGGCGGCCGTTAATCCGGCCAGACCTCCCCCAACAATGATGACGTCAAAATGCTTCACTAATGGAAGATAGTCATTTTAAACAAAAAAAATACCGACAGGAGCTGCCGGTATTTTTTCTATAAATGGAATGGGTTAAAAGAGAGTCTGTTACCCTTTTACCTTTTGTTTTGCTTCTTGCTTCAGCGCCTCACTGGCCACGATAGCCAATTCTACCCTTCGGTTTTTGGCCTTTCCCTCCTTGGTATCGTTATCCGCTACCGGTTGGGTCTCACCATACCATTTGGTTTCGAGGCGACTCCTATCGATACCTTGTGAAATCAAGTAATTGGTTACCGAGGTAGCCCTTTGTTTCGATAGGTTCATATTGTAATCTTCGGGTCCCGCACTATCGGTATGCCCTTCGATCAATACATTTGATTTAGGATATTCCTTCAAGATTTTGGCCATACTGTTCAAAGTCGTTCTTGAAGTACCTTGTACGGCAGATTTATTGGTTTCGAAATAAACCCCGGCATCTTCGTTAAAGGTTACGTTGATCCCTTCACCGACACGGCTTACTTCCGCCCCGGGAATCTCTTCCTCGATACGTTCCGCCTGACGGTCCATTCGATCACCGATATAACCGCCGGCAACCCCACCTATGGCAGCACCAAGAATTGCGCCCAATACGGTGTTGTTTCCGTCCCCGACGTTGTTTCCGATAATTCCACCGATGGCGGCACCACTACCGGCGCCTATTACGGCTCCCTTTTGCTTGTTATTGGCATTCTGTATAGTCTTACACCCTACGACCATAGTCATGGCCATGATAATGTACGCTGATTTTATTACGAGCTTTTTCATATTGCTGATCTTATTGTTTTACGAAATTATAGATAACCGAAACCGGACTCCCATCGACATTTACGTCGGACTTCAACCTCATTTGCGAATCCGAGAGGGATAGGATCTCTAGACGATACCCCGTTCTCCCATATAAGTCCTTTTTCTTTTCATCGATAAACTTGAATTGCAACTTATCGTTGCCGTTTTCGTTTTCAAGCACCGACCACCTGATGTTTCGGGCACCTCCGGGACAGACACTGTTGCTTGTGGGTATGGTATAACTCCCCGTACTATTGTTTTCTAAAAAAGACCATTTACTGCCTTCAAAACAAAACCCGTTGGCATCGTTAAAAAGCATAGATTTAAAAGAGCCTCCATCACCTTCATAGCCAACATCCTCTAAAAGCCATGTACCATTGATGGTCTTACGTTGTTCACGCACTTCTTTTGATAGGGAACATGATGCCACTACCAGAGCCAGTGCGAGCATCAATACACTATTTTTGATCATAATTTTGATTTAAGGTTTGCCTATATACGTTTAAGACTATCGATTTGTTGCCTTAAAAGCGTTAAACAATTATTAATACTGCAAAAATAATGTTCCAAGGGCTTTCCTACAGCCGTAAAACCTAAGATTTTTATCTTGTATCAATACGCCAGAAGTTCTTGTAGCGCCTTTTCAAACCGGGATTTCGGCAAATAATTGTCCTCTAGGTTTTTAGCGAAGGGAATCGGCGTTTCCAAGCTCGCCACGCGCCTGATCGGCGCATCTAAACAGGTGAAGCGGTTTTCGGTGACCATGGCCGAAATATCGCTGGCTATACCCCCGAACAGGCTGTCTTCTTGAAGAATGATAAGTTTTCCGGTTTTCTCTACCGAGGTGTATACCGATTCCATATCCAAGGGCGCCAAGGTTCTTAGATCGATCAGATCGGCACTGATGTGGGCTTGCTTTTCCAGAGTGGCCAAGGCCCAATGCACACCCGCACCATAAGTAACGATGCTTACGTCCGTACCTTCCTTTAAGACACTCGCCTTTCCAAAGGGAAGCGTATAATAATCCGTCGGCACATTTTGGTATACACTGCGGTATAAGGCCTTGTGTTCGAAGAAGAGTACGGGATTGGGGTCGTTTACAGCGGTGGCCAACAAGCCTTTTGCGTCATAGGGAAAAGCCGGATACGCCACTTTGAGTCCCGGAGTCTTGGTAAACCAGGCCTCGTTCGTCTGCGAATGGAAGGGTCCCGCCCCCACATCGCCCCCACAGGGCATACGAATGACCACGTCGGCCTTTTCGCCCCAGCGGTAATGCGATTTGGCCAAGTAGTTGACCACGGGATTAAAACCACTGCTTACAAAATCGGCAAACTGCATCTCGACCACGGCCTTCATGCCGTTAATGGAAAGTCCCATAGCCGTTGAAACAATCCCCGATTCACAAATGGGGGTATTCCGAACGCGTTCTTTCCCAAAAGCCTCCACAAACCCTTCGGTAATCTTAAAGACCCCTCCGTAATCGGCTACGTCTTGCCCCATAATGACCAGATTGGAGTGTTTTTCCATAGACTGTCGCAACCCGTTTGAAATGGCGTCTACCAAGCGAATCCGCTCAACGACCTTCCCCGACTCGACGGCTTTCTCCCTAAAAGGCGCATAGACATCGGAAAGTTCCTGTGCTTCTTCCGATTCCACCTCGGTTTCCGCAAAGGCGAGTTTTAAATGGTCGTTGATTTGATTTTCGATTTCGGTACGTAGGTCTTCAATTTTTTCGGGGGTCAATATACCCTCATCCAAAAGAAAGGCTTCGTAATTTGAAATGGGATCCTTCTTTGCCCATTCCGCCATCAATTCCTCCGGCACGTATTTGGTGCCACTGGCCTCCTCGTGTCCACGCATGCGAAAGGTCTTGAACTCGATCAATACGGGGCGCGGGTTTTCCCGAATATCTTCGGCGATGGCCTTTAGCTTGGTATACACCTCTATAATGTGGTTGCCATTAATCGTATACGATTCCATTCCGTAGCCCACACCCCTATCCACTAGGTTTTTGCAGTTGTATTGCTCACGGGTCGGGGTGGAAAGTCCGTATCCATTGTTCTCTATACAGAAGATTACGGGCAGGTCCCATACCGAGGCAATGTTCAGGGCCTCGTGAAAATCGCCCTCGCTCGTACCGCCCTCACCGGTAAAGACCGCGGTAACGGTTTTCTTTTGTTGCAGCTTAGCCGCTAAGGCTATCCCATCGGCCACGCCCAATTGCGGACCAAGATGGCTGATCATCCCTATAATCTTGTACGCTTGGGTCCCGAAGTGAAAACTCCGGTCACGCCCCTTGGTAAAGCCGCTCATTTTACCCTGCCATTGCGCAAACAAGCGGTGCAAGGGAATATCGCGAGTGGTAAACACCCCGAGGTTTCTATGCATGGGCAACACATACTCGTCTCGGTTCAAGGCGTTCACCACCCCTACGGAAATGGCTTCTTGACCGATACCGCTGAACCATTTGGAAATCTTGCCCTGTCGTAACAGGACCAACATTTTCTCTTCGATCATTCGCGGCCGCAACAGGTCTTTGTACAGCTTAAACAAGGTCTCTTCAGTAAGTTGATGCTTGGCATAATGCATAATGGAGGGGATGTCTTTTTGGATTTCAGCAGCTAAATGTAGCAAAAATACCACATCTGGCGCTCGATTTGTTATATATAATAGTTGGCCATATTTTACTAACTTTGATAAAAATTATAAAGCAATCACATGAGTGCAATACCTAGCGTAGATTTAAGGGATTTTGTTTCGGATAGCAGCGAAAGAAAAGAGAAGTTCATAAAAGAAATAGGCGCCGCTTTCGAGAACATCGGCTTTGTGGCCCTTAGCGGTCATTTTCTATCGGAAGACCTGGTAAAGAACCTATATGACGAAATAAAGAAATTCTTCGACCTTCCGCAGGAGGTGAAGGACAAGTACGAAATAGAGGGCATCGGCGGGCAACGCGGATACACCTCCTTTGGCAAGGAACACGCCAAGGGACGCAAAGAAGGCGACCTTAAGGAGTTTTGGCACTTTGGCCAATACGTTGAAAACGACCCCAAGCTCGAAGCGGAATACCCCGACAATGTTGAGGTTGCCGAACTGCCCAAGTTCAATGAGGTAGGCAAGGAAACCTATAAGATGTTGGAAAAAACCGCTAAATACGTACTACGGGCCTTGGCCCTCCACCTCGGTCTGGAGGAAAACTACTTTGACGAATTTATCAAAAACGGGAATTCCATACTCCGCCCGATCCACTACCCTCCCATAACTTCCGAACCTAAAAATGCGGTACGTGCCGCCGCCCACGGCGACATCAACCTTATCACCTTATTAATGGGTGCCCAGGGAAGGGGACTCCAGGTGAAGAACCACAAGGGCGAGTGGGTAGATGCCATTGCACGGCCCGACCAGCTCATGATCAACGTAGGCGATATGCTATCGCGCCTCACGAACAACAAATTGAAGTCCACCATACACCAAGTGATCAACCCGCCAAAAGAACTTTGGGGCTCTTCACGCTATTCCATTCCTTTCTTTATGCACCCGATAAGCGGCATGCCCTTGAACTGTTTGGAAAACTGCATTGACGAATCGCACCCGAAACAATTTGAGGATATCACCGCCGGGGAGTTCCTGCACGAACGTTTGATCGAACTCGGACTTATAAAAGGTTAAGCATGGATTTACAGGACCAACTCAAGAACTTATTTCCGGACCACGAGCCCGAAACCCCGGAACCGACGGCTGCGGAAAAAAGCGACATCTGGCTTCAAGACGACCCGATCATCTGCAAATACGAAAAGCGAAAAGGGAAACCTATCACGATTCTAGAAGGCTATAACGGCGCCGAAAGCGATTTTAAGAAATTGGCAAAAGAGCTTAAGACCAAACTCAGCGTTGGGGGCTCTTTTAAAAACGGACAAATCATAATTCAGGGCGATTATAGGGACCGTATTATGACTTTGTTGAAAGAAAAAGGTTTTTCGGTCAAACGCGTTGGCGGATAAACCCCGTAAACACGGGCCTTGCCATGGCATATATGGCAAGTCCGTAATTGTGTTAATTATTTTTGCTTTTTTTTCAATAAATAGTACTTTTATTGACTAGAACCTAATTATACCTTAAATGAGTTCCCTTTTGCACATCACCAACGGAGATAGCTTTACGGAAAGACTTAAATCATTAAAACTTAAGGGGGACATCATCACATGGCGTGAGATGCTCTGCGAAGGAAAAACGCTGACCAATGTGGGAAGCGAACCTTTCTGGAAAGCCCGTTTTGAGTTTTTGAACAAGAACTATAAAGTTTCAAAATCTTGGTTTATAGAGAAAACCTTAAAGGAATATCGTTCCCTCTGTAATCACAAGCAACAAGATGAAATTGTTCTTTGGTTTGAGTATGACCTTTTTTGTCAGATCAATATGATCGCCGTACTAAGCTGGCTAAAGATCAACCGCAAGTATGCCCAGATTTCACTGGTCTGCAGCGGAAAGGAAGACAACTCCAACAAAATGTACACCCTCAACGAGCTGAACGACGAGCAGCTGTTGAAACTATACGAAAACAAAATAGAATTAAGTCAAGACGATATAGAGTATGCCGATTACGTATGGCAACTGTATTGTAGCGACAACCCCATCCGCCTTGAAAACCTTACCGATTACGGTGAGTTTCAGTTCAACTACCTTTCCGACGCCATACATTCGCACCTGCACCGTTTCCCAAGTATCAAAAACGGCCTGAACGAAATGGAAAACAGCATTTTACAACTGGCAGTGGAAAAGAAACCGAAATCAAAAGGCGCCTTTGTTACCGAAATCATGGAAAACCAAAAATTCCTAGGTTTCACCGATAACCAGTTCGATAGGGCCTTGGGGCGCTTAAAACCCTTGTTCACTAGCTTTAACCCGGTGCGATTATCGAAAAAAGGAAAGGAAATCCTCGAAAACAAGACCAGCTACTACTCGTGCATCCAAGATAACGACGTGTATTTAGGCGGGGCCCTCAAGTACAACTTTCTATACAATACCGAGGCCAATAGGATCTTAAAACTCTAACCGCATGCAATTAAGACCCTCTGAGCTTGTCTTAAATGCGGATAAAAGCATCTATCATTTAAATTTACGCCCCGAGGATATCGGACACACCATCATTACCGTAGGTGACCCCGATCGCGTAGGGGCGGTTTCCAAATTTTTTGATACCGTAGAACTAAAAAAAGGCAAACGGGAATTCCACACCCATACCGGAACCCTGAACGGCAAACGCCTTTCGGTAGTCTCCACAGGTATAGGCACCGATAACATCGACATCGTCTTCAACGAACTCGATGCCCTTGTCAATATCGATTTCGACACCCGAAGTCCAAAAGAAGAAAAAACGGTATTGGATATCGTAAGAATCGGCACATCGGGATCTATCCGACCCGACATTCCCATAGATTCCTTTTTAATGAGCGAATACGCCATAGGTTTTGATGGCCTATTGCACTTTTACGATAGCGAACACATACAGGAAACCGATATATCAAAAGCCTTCGTCACACATGCCGATTGGTCGCCGAACAAATCGGTGCCCTATGTGGTAAAATACGATAAAAACCTTGGCGACCAGCTTATATCAAATCGTATACGATTAGGCGCTACCGTAACGAATATAGGCTTTTACGGACCACAAAGTCGTGTTTTAAGACTCCAACTGAGCGATCCGGAACTTCAGGCCAAACTCGACTCTTTCGAACACAAGGGCATACATATTACCAACCTTGAAATGGAGACTTCGGGCATTTACGGACTTTCCAAATTACTCGGACACCGTGCCGTTTCCATGAATTGCATTCTGGCCAATCGGGCAACCGGCGCGTTTAGCACGGAGCCTACCAAGTCCGTTGAAAACCTAATCCAGTACACCTTGGAAAAATTGACCACCGGTTAATCGGACATCCAGTTCGACTTTTCCCATATCCCAAAAAGACCACGCTGTAACATCCATTCGTTTTATCGTATTGCCAAGGCGTACTTTTTTTTAATTTTACCGCTACAAGCAGAATTATAGCAATTATGAAGAAAGTGAGAATCATAGGCGTTCCCGAACATTTCAACCTTCCCTGGCATATGGCCATGGAAGAAGGGGCTTTTGAAGAAAGAGGTATAGACCTTGAATGGACCGATGTGCCCGAAGGAACGGGTAAAATGTGCCAAATGCTCCAAAACCAGGAAACCGAACTGGCCATTATCTTGACCGAAGGCCTTGTAAAAAGTATTACCGAAGGGAATCCCACTAAAATTGTTCAAGAATACATTTCCTCCCCCCTACAATGGGGCATTCACGTAGGCGCCAAAAGTCCATATAAGTCCATAGCCGACCTCAAGGACACCAAGGCCGCCATTAGCCGACTGGGTAGCGGAAGTCACTTAATGGCCTTTGTAAATGCCAAAAACGAAGGATGGGCGACCGACTCCCTCTCCTTTGAAATCATAAACAACCTTGACGGGGCCGTTACCGCCCTGACAGAAGGCCGGGCGGACTATTTTATGTGGGAACACTTTACGACCAAACCTATAGTAGACCAAGGGCTTTTTAGACGCCTGGGCGACTGCCCTACCCCATGGCCCTGTTTCGTGGTAGCCGTTACACAGAAATTTATAGACGAAGAGGCAGCTACCCTAAACCATATTTTGGAGGTTATCAACAACTACACTTTGGAGTTCAAGGAGATACCGAGTATCGACCGCACCCTGGCCAATAGGTACGGCCAACAACTTGAAGATATTAAGGAATGGTTAAAAATAACCCGCTGGGGACAGATTCAAACAAACCCACAAACCATTGAAAAGGTGGTAGATACCCTATTTGACCTAAAGTTAATCGACAAAAAGTTGAAACCGGACGAAATTTTACAAACTTTTAGCAATTGACCCCTTGATTTGAATTGGACTGTATTTTAATTTTATACTAGATTAAACCAAAGTTCAATTTATTCTTATTCAAAATGAAAACCAAACCAGCAAGAACATCACAGTTTTTAGTTGTGCTTGTATTTTTCTGTGGTATTCTTTTTGCACAAGCACAAACCTTTTACGCGCTTCAAATCGACCGTAACATTCGCGAAAAAGCCAAGGACATTACGGCCGAATATCAACCAAGCCTTGTTATGGGCGCCGAACAGGCATTGGATTTCCAAAGTACGGTAGCCAAATACCTGGTGAAGCGAAAGTCCATTGAAGACAACGCCAACATGTCAGAAGGGGAAAAACGCCATCACCTAAAAACCATATCGAAGCACGAAAGCTTTGAAATGGCAGACGTACTCTACCCCTATCAATATCAGGAATATTTACGCGTAAAGCCGGAGATACAGCCCCTCCCACCAAAAAGCATAGGATTTGAAGACGCCATTGCCGATAACCAAACTACCAATTAATAGGCTTTAGCCCTTTCTTTTCAAGAATTTCATTGGTCTGGCTAAAATGTCGGTTTCCGAACCAATAGCCACGATTGGCACTTAAGGGCGATGGATGTCCCGAAGTCAAGATATGGTGTTTGTTCTTATCGATCAATCCCGCTTTTTTCTTTGCGAACCCTCCCCAAAGTAGAAAAACAAGGTCTTCTTTTTCTTTGGATAGCGTTCTGATGACCGCATCGGTAAACCTTTCCCATCCTTTTTTCTGATGGCTTCCCGCCTCATGGGCCCGTACGGTAAGCGTCGCATTCAAAAGAAGCACCCCTTGATCGGCCCAACGTTCAAGGTTTCCACTTTGGGGATAGGGTTTCCCTAAATCGGTTTCGATTTCCTTAAAAATATTGATCAAGGATGGCGGATGGGGCACCCCGTCCTTTACCGAAAAACAAAGGCCGTTCGCCTGGCCGGGGCCATGGTAGGGGTCTTGACCGATAATGACCACCTTGGTCGCATCAAAAGGACTATGATCAAAGGCGGCAAAGATGTCCTTTCCCTTGGGATAACAGGCATGTCGCGTATATTCTTCCTTAACGAAGGCCGTCAACTCTTTAAAATAAGCTTGCTCAAATTCTTCGGAAAGCGGTCCTAACCAGCTTTTATGTATTTGTACTGTCATTTATTATTATCATTTTTGTATTACGGTGATGACAGCCGAAAACCGGACCAAGCCTCGAAATCTTTTATCATCGGCTTCAAAAATACTTAAAAAATACAGTGCGCCCTCCCAAGAAGCGTTCCTTTAAATACCGAGAACAATGAAAAAATATCTTTTGACCCTATCAACCCTAAGCCTGCTGTTCAGCTGTATCGAGGAAAAGGAAATAAGCTCGATAGACCCCGTTAACTGGTCTAAGCGAAAGGTCGACATCTCAATGAAGGATTCTTTGGAGTTCGGCAAAACCTACCTTTCCATCTATTCCCAGATCTATAGCATCTCGGAACATAAAACCCACAACCTGACCGCGATGGCCAGTTTGCGAAACACCAGCGACAAGGACACGGTCTACCTGACAAAGGCCGAGTATTTTGATACCCACGGAAAGGCCGTACGCACGTATTTCGACCACCCCATTTACCTTGCCCCTATGGAAACCACCGAAATCATCATTGACGAAGTCGATATCGAAGGCGGGACCGGCTCTAATTTCCTCATTGAATGGAAAATACCCAAGGGCTGCCCCGAACCCTTGTTCGAAGGTATAATGAATTCGACCATGTCACAACAAGGGCTATCGTTCACCACACAGGGAAGACGGATTGAATAAAAACCCCTTTATCGCCCAAGCCCAAGGATTTCACATCTCGTCGCCAATGCCTACCTTTGCCGTCGCAATAAATTAAGAATGGCAAATATTCACGCTAAAACCGTACAAGACCTAGAATTTCCGACTGTTTTAAAGCAGGTTTCGGCCCGCTGCTCTACGGAATTGGGAAAAGAACGCGCATTGGAAATCGGCCCGATTGACGACAAGGCATCCATTGTAACCATTCTAGGGCAAACGGCGGAGTATCTATCCTCCTTTATCAGCGAAAACCGCATCCCGCCCCATGGTTTTGACGCCATAAACAAAGAGCTTCAACTCCTCCGTATCGAAAACACTACCCTCGAGGTGGGCAGCTTTAAAAAGATCGCCACCATTTGCACCACGGTAGCCACCCAGAAAAAATTCCTTAAAAAGTTCAAGGAGTACTACCCCTTGCTTTTTGAAGTTTCCGATAAAATTGAATTGAACACCGATATCCCCAAGCAAATCGACCTAGTGATCGACCGTTTCGGGGAAGTCAAGGACAGGGCATCGAACAAACTTTTCGATATCCGCCGCCAGATGAACCAGGTAAAGGGCAAGATCGGACAGAGCTTTGCCTCGGCCCTCAACACCTATCACGGCTCCGATTATCTCGACGACATCAGGGAATCGGTAGTCGAAAACCGAAGGGTCTTGGCCGTAAAGGCCATGTACCGTAGAAAGGTAAAAGGCACCGTAATGGGCACCTCCAAGACCGGAAGCATCGTATACATCGAACCCGAGGCCACCCTAAAGTACAGCCGCGAGCTCAACAACCTGGAATACGACGAAAAAGAGGAAATTCAACGCATCTTAAACGAATTGACAGACCAAATACGGCCCTTTGGCTGGTTATTGGCGGAGTACCAGGACTTTCTCGCCCACATGGACATCACGGCCGCCAAGGCTTCTTACGCCACGGATACCAACGCATTACTGCCCGAAATCAACAACGACAAAAGGCTGTATTTGCGGGATGCCTTCCACCCCTTGTTGTATTTGAGCAACAAATTACAGCATACGGAAACCTATCCACAGACCATTGAACTGCATCCCGAAAACCGGATTATCGTCATTAGCGGTCCCAATGCCGGGGGAAAAAGTATCACCTTAAAGACAATTGGATTGCTTCAAGTAATGCTTCAATCAGGACTCCTAATTCCCGTACACGAAAGGAGTTCCGTTTGTTTATTCGATACTATTTTGACGGATATTGGGGATAATCAATCCATAGAAAACCACCTCAGTACTTATAGCTACCGCCTAAAGAACATGAAAAACTTCCTGCGGATTTGCGACAAGGAAACCCTATTCCTTATCGATGAGTTCGGTACCGGAAGTGACCCTGAATTAGGCGGGGCCCTGGCCGAGGCCTTCTTGGAAGTTTTTTACGAAAGGGAAGCCTATGGGGTCATCACCACCCACTATGCCAACCTTAAAGCCCTGGCCGACGAACTGCCACATACCACCAATGCCAATATGGTATTCAACAGCAAAACCCTGGAGCCCACCTTTCAATTGGTCTTGGGGGAAGCAGGTAGCTCCTTTACTTTTGAGGTCGCACAGAAGAACGGCATCCCCTACAGCCTCATAAACAAGGCAAAGAAGAAGATAGAGCGCGGTAAGGTCCGTTTTGATGCCACCATAGCCAAGCTACAAAAAGAACGCAGCAAAATGGCTAAAACAGGCTCTAGACTGCAAGAGGAAGAATCAAAGGCCAGGGAAGAAGCCGCCCGACTCGAAAAGCTGAACGCCAAGATAAAGAGCAAGTTGGAGAATTACCAAGAGCTCTACGACCACGACCAGCGCATGGTACAACTGGGCAACAAGGTCGACAAGGCCGCCGACCGCTACTTTATCGACAAAAAGAAACGCGTGCTGGTTTCCGAACTGCTACGCATAGTAGAAACGGAAAACAGCAAGCGCAAGAAAAAGACCGCCACACAGGCCAAGGCCGAACGCGCCAAGAAGGCCAAAGTAGTACAGGAAGTACAAAAAGAGGTCAAGGTCATTCGCGAGAAAAAGATCGTCGAAAAGAAAAAGGCGATCATCAAGGAGAAGAACAAGCCGCGCCCCGTTTTTACAATAGGCGACCGGGTACGCATGCAAGACGGGAAATCCGTTGGTACCATAGACAGCCTCGAAAAGAACAAGGCCATTGTAAACTACGGTATATTCACGACAAACGTAAGCGTTGACCAACTGGAATTGGTCGAACGAACGAAGAAGTGATGCCAGTACCTTCCTAAAAAAACTTACGCCCAAGGCCCCATGCTTGACAACTTCTTAAATCTCTTGTAAATTTAGGTCTTGACCAAATAGCACATTACCTTTACAACGTGGAAAATTCAAAACAAATCATTCTTTTTGACGGCGTTTGCAACCTGTGCAACGGCGCCGTTCAATTTGTCATAAAGAGGGACACCTTGGATGTATTCCGCTATGCCCCGCTACAAAGCGAACTTGGAAAGAAATTGATTGCGGAACGAAATATCGACTCCGACAGCATAGATTCCATTATTCTAATCGACCCAGGTGTCGCCTACTACATCAAATCCGATGCCGCCCTGGAAATCGGGAAACAATTGAGGGGATACAAAACCCTTTCGTCCATCTTACTATGGATTCCAAGGGGCTTACGTGATATCGTATACGATTTTATCGCGCGGAACCGCTACAAATGGTACGGCAAAAAAGAGCATTGCATGGTGCCTACCCCCGAATTAAGGGCCAAGTTCTTAGAGTAATACACCTCCTTTAAAAAAGATGGTCCGCAAGAAAGGCTTAGGGAATTATTTCACCTCGTCGTAATGATCGTCCCAATTCTGAACTTTGGGCTTTCCGAGCTTTCCGACCGATTTGGCGACCATCATGGCCACACAGGCGTCACCGGTAACGTTTACTACCGTACGCAACATATCCAAAGGTCGGTCTACGGCAAAAATCAAGGCCAGACCAATGGCCAGTTTATCCTCGGGAAAACCGATGGCCTCTAAAACAATGACCAACATAACCATACCCGCTCCGGGTACGGCGGCCGAGCCGATAGAAGCCAACAGGGCCGTAAGCACAATGGTCAACTGGGCGGAAAACGGCAGATCAAAACTCAGGGCCTGGGCAATGAATACAGCGGCCACCCCTTGGTAAAGGCTCGTTCCGTCCATATTAATCGTAGCCCCAACGGGCAGCACAAAACTCGATACTTCCTTATCCACCCCAATATGCTCCTCTACCCTTTCCATAGTAACCGGCAAGGTTGCAGCACTGGAACTGGTCGAAAAGGCCAAAAGCTGGGCGGGACTCATTTCTTTCAAAAAAGTCCAAGGATTATAACGGGTAAATGTAGCCACGACAACGCTGTAGAACACGATCATCAAAACCAAGCCCAAGGTGACGACCCCGGCATACTTCAATAGCGCAAACAGCAAGTTGGAATCGCCAGAGGAAACCACTACGTTGGCCAATAAGGCAAAAACGGCAACAGGTGCGGTAAGCATGATCAAATCGACCATTTTCAGTACCACATCGTTCATGGCATCGAAGAAGTTCTTTAAGGGCCGGGCCTTTTCTTCCCCTATAAGAAGCATAGAGATACCCATAAATATCGTAAAGAAGATGACCTGAAGCATTAAGCTATTATCTCCCAAGGCCTTAAAGGCGTTATCGGGCACCATATCTTCCAAAAACTGAAGCGGACCACTATCCTTTTGCTTAGAGGCCTCCTCCAGCTTCGAGGTAACCCCGCTGTCGTTCGAATAGGTTTCCGTGAGCTGGGTAATGGTATCTTCCGATATCCCGATACCCGGCTTTAAAAGATTGACCAAAATGAGTCCGATGGAAATAGCGACCACCGTAGTACCGATATAAATGGCAATGGTGCGCAAACCGATATTTCGGAATTTAGATATATCCTTTAGGTCGGATATCCCTTTTATGAGCGAAGCCAAAATCAGTGGAATTGCAATAAGCTTCAAGAGTTTTACAAAAATGGTTCCGAGAGGATTTATCCAATCTAATACAAAATCCTTCCCCCAATCCACATTAGTCATTCCAAAGCCAAAGAGAATACCCAATATCATTCCTATCAGGATCCTCCAATGTAATTCCAATTTTCGCATGCATCAAAGTTTAAGCAAGTAATATACTGTTTTTGACCCGAAAGCTGAAAAGCAACCTACAAATCGCCTCCGGATTTAAAGAATTGCCAATAATCTCATTATGAATTTGCCTTAATGGTGCGATTTAGCAAGCTAAAATCCGCCATTACCAATGCGGCCATCGCCTCAACAATAGGCACGGCACGCGGCACCACACAGGGGTCGTGACGCCCCTTGCCCTTGGTCTGCACGAAATTCCCGTCCTTATCTATGGTCTGATACGGCTGAATAACGGTCGCTACGGGCTTAAAGGCCACGTTGAAGTAAATATCCATTCCGTTGCTGATACCCCCTTGTATGCCGCCGCTATGGTTGGTCTTTGTAGTGCCATCTTGATTGAACTGATCGTTATGTGCACTCCCTTTCATGGCTACCCCGGCAAACCCGCTACCATATTCAAAACCTTTTACGGCATTGATCGAAAGCATGGCCTTGCCCAATTCGGCATGTAGTTTATCGAAAGCGGGCTCACCCAGGCCTATAGGCACATTTTGGATTACACAGGTGATAATACCGCCTATGGTATCGCCTTCCTTTCTCACCTCTTTGATATATTCTTCCATCTTTGCCGCCATGTTCGGGTCGGGACAACGAACGGGATTCGATTCGATCAGCGAAAAGTCGAGTTCTTGGTACGGGGTTTCCATTTTCATAGCACCTACCTGCGATACATAGGCGTTGATTTTCATGTCGGACAAAAACTGCTTGGCTATGGCTCCCGCCACTACCCTACTTGCCGTTTCCCGGGCCGAACTGCGCCCCCCGCCGCGGTAGTCCCTAAAACCATATTTCTTGTCGTAGACGTAATCGGCATGGGAAGGACGATAAGAATCCTTGATATGGGAATAATCATGTGATTTCTGGTTGGTATTGTGAATGGCAAAACCAATGGGGGTACCCGTAGTCTTTCCCTCAAAGATCCCCGAATAGAATTCAACGGTATCAGGCTCCTTTCTCTGGGTCACAATGGCCGATTGCCCCGGTTTTCTTCGGTCCAACTCTTTTTGAATGGCTTCAAAATCGATTTCTATTCCCGACGGACATCCATCTAAAACACCTCCTATGGCCGCGCCATGGGATTCTCCAAAAGTTGCGACCTTAAATATGTTACCGAAAGTGTTTCCTGCCATTCCTAAAAATTAAGAGTTATTAAATCGTAAAAAACATTCCTAAAAATAAAGCTTTCATGTATCCGTATGGATGTTCAAGCTATTTTCTCCTTGTTTTTCTTGCCGACCAAAGGTAAATCTTAAATTACTGTCCACCAAAATTCAGTTTTCCCTATTTACCCCTATCCCAAACAAAGCTTACTTAATGTTTATTTAATGGTTTCAAAATATATTATTATCATCTATTTGACATTCCCTTTACATCCATGGGTTTTATTTGTATAAAGTCCTCACAACAAACAAATTGATCATCAAATCGATTGCCATGACTTCAAAGGTAAAGGACTTTTTTTCTACATCAAACCACCAGAGCACATGAAAAAACGAAAATTAGATATCGTAGTAATTTCCGATGTTCACTTGGGCACACAAGCGTGCCATGCCGATGAGCTATTGACCTATTTGAGCAGCGTACAGCCCAAAATGTTGGTACTCAACGGGGATATTCTTGAGGTTCAACGCCACAAAGAAACCTTCTTCCCCCCTATCCATTCCAAAGTACTGCGTAAGATCATCACCCTCTCCATGAAGGGCACGGAGGTGTATTACATTACGGGCAACCACGATGATACGATGCGTCGTTTTTCGGGCGTGGCCCTGGGCAACCTAAAAATTGTAGACAAATTGGTGCTGAACCTGAACGGTAAAAAGACATGGTTCTTTCACGGTGATATTTTTGATATTTCGATAAAAAACACCAAATGGCTCACCAAATTGGGCGGATACGGATACGTCTTGCTCTTTGCCGCCAATAAAACCTTCAATTGGTCGCTAAAAAAGATAGGGAGGGAAAAATATTCCCTATCAAAAAAAATCAGGGACAACACCCATAAAAGCCTTCAGTATACCGCCAACTTTGAACGCTCGGTAGCGGAGGTCGCCATTGAAAACGACTATGATTATGTGGTATGCGGACACATACACCAGCCTAAAAAAATCGTATACGAAACCAAGAAAGGAGCCTGTACTTACCTCAATTCGGGTGATTGGGTCGAAAATTTGACCGCCTTGGAGTACTCCTTAAAACGCTGGAAGGTCTACCGGTACAATCACGATAAACTTTCCCCGTTTTTTATGGATGAAGAACTGAAAAACATGAACATTCAAGACTTGATCGACTCCATTGCCGATAAGGCCGAGCAACGCGAAAGGGAAGGCGAACCTCCCCTATCGTAGATTCCCTATGCCAAAGCGTTCTTCAATATGGTTACCGGGTGCTGGGCCTCACGTTTGGTACCGTCGTAGATCTGATGCCGACAACTCGTACCGTTAGCGGATATGATCGTATCTTCGGGTGATTTTCTTACGGAAGGAAAAAGCTTGAGCTCGCCCACCTTCATACTTACCTCGTAGTGCTCCTTTTCATAACCGAAGGAGCCGGCCATACCACAACAGCCTGAACTGATAATGGAAACCTTATAGTTCTCGGGAAGATTAAGCACATCAAAAGTCACTTTTTGGTTACTCAAGGCCTTTTGATGGCAATGTGAGTGAATCTTAACGGTCTTGGCCTCTTTGGTGAACAGTTCGGAGGAAAGTTCCTTGTTCTCTATTTCCTTTGCCAAAAACTCCTCTACCAAATAAGTATTGCTCGCTATGGCATTGGTTACCGCAGGGTCTTGCGAGAAACGCTTGTACTCATCGCGAAAGGTCAAAATGGCAGAAGGCTCCAAACCGACAACGGGAAGTCCCGCATCGGCAAATGCCTTCAGCTTGGGGATATTCGCCAACGCCAATTTTTTGGCCTGTTTTAAAAAGCCCTTTGACAAGTAGGTACGTCCACTTTCCCCATAGAACAATTGAACGTCATAGCCCAATGTCACCAACAAAACGATGGCATCTTTTCCAAGCTCAACATCGAGGTATTGACTGAACTCATCAATATATAAAACTATTTTTTTCTTACTTACACTATACTGTCCTTTAATCGATTGCAGGTAGTCATCGAAATTAAAGCTATAAACCTTGGGCAGGTTTCGTTCGGGAGCGACCCCCGAAGATTTCTTTAATAGCCCCCCTAAAAATTTCGATTCGTAAACGGCATTGGTCAAGCCCGGCACCTTACTTCCCAATTTGTTCAACCGGGTATTATAGGCAAACAATTTGCTCCTCAAGGGGTAGCCGTTCGCTTCTTGGTACTGATACAAAAACTCGGCCTTTAAGGTTGCCACATCCACATTACTCGGACATTCCGTAGCGCAGGCCTTACAGCTCAGGCAGAGGTCAAAAACCTCTTTGAGTTCCTTTTGGTCAAAGTTGTTTTTCTTCTCCCCGACCGTCAAATATTCCCGAAGGGCATTGGCCCTTCCCCTTGTCGTATTCTTTTCGTCCCTTGTTGCGTGAAAGCTTGGACACATGGCCCCGGCCGCATTTTCGGTTTTCCTGCAGTCTCCGCCCCCGTTACATTTTTCGGTAGCTTTAAGGATACCTTCCGAATCGGAAAAATCCAATAAGGTCTTGATTTCAGGTTCCTTGCGGTCCACTTCATAGCGAAGGGACTCATCCATGGGGTAGGCATCGACAATTTTGCCGGGATTAAAAATGCCCTCAGGATCAAAAAAGGATTTTATCCGTCTCAGCAACTGATAGTTTTCCTCCCCGACCATGATCGGTATAAATTCGGCACGTACGATTCCGTCCCCGTGTTCCCCACTAAAGGAGCCTTTGTATTTTTTGGTCAATCGGGCCACATCGGTGGTGATTCCCCTGAACATGGCCACATCATCTGATTTTTTCAGGTTCAAGATCGGCCGCAAGTGCAATTCCCCCGCTCCGGCATGGGCGTAGTAAACGGCCGATTGTTTATAGCCGTCCATGATTTTCGTAAACTCCGAGATAAAGGGCTTTAGGTCATCTAGGGCTACCGCAGTATCCTCGATACAAGCGACCGCCTTACGGTCACCGACCATGTTTCCTAAAAGTCCTAGTCCCGCTTTCCGCAGTGCTACGGCCTTGTTTACATCGGCCCCATAGAGTACGGGACTGGCATAACTCAAGCCTGAGACCTCGATAGTAGCGTGCAGTTCTTTCAACTGTCGCTCCAAATCTTCTTCGGTATGCGCCTTTACTTCCAACATTAACAATGCCGCCGGATCGCCTTCCACAAAAAACCGGTTCTTCAGCTGCTCCCTGTTGTTCTTTGTACAGTCCAAGATCACCCTGTCCATCATTTCACACAGGTGCAGGTCGTGTTTCATAACGGGGGCCACATCCGTTAAACAATCCTCCAAGGTCCTGTAATGGGTGACCACCATAGCCTGCAACTTGGGCGGTATCTCATCAAGGCTTAAGGTGATTTCCGTAGTAAAGGCCAAGGTGCCCTCACTACCGCTCAACAATTTACAGACATTTATTTTTTCCTCGGTATCGCCAAATACGTTGGTATTCAACAATTCATCTACCGCATAGCCCGTGTTCCTTCTGTGTATCTCAGGCTTAGGAAACTCTTCAAGAATACGTTCTTGCACCTCTTTGGGTGACAATTCCCTATAAATCTCCCTATAGATGGTCCCCTCCATGGTATTCAGGCTCTTTTTCTCTTCGAATTCCGAGGCGGTAAGGGCCTTGAATTCCACTTCACTGCCATCAGACAATATGGTTTTTAAGGAAACCACCTTTTCGCGTGTAATACCGTACTTGATGGAGGTCGTACCCGAAGAGTTGTTTCCTACCATTCCCCCGATCATACATCGGTTGGCCGTAGAGGTATTGGGGCCGAAGAACAGGCCGTAAGGTTCCAGGAATTGGTTTAGCTCATCGCGAATGACGCCGGGCTGAACCGTAACCTGTTTGTTTTTCTCATCGACACTAACGATTTTTGTAAAGTGCTTGGAGGTATCGACAACGATTCCCTCCCCCACTACTTGCCCTGCCAAGGAGGTACCTGCGGTTCTAGGAATTAGGCCTATTTTATGCTTGTTGGCAAACCGGACCAAGGTTTTTAGGTCTTCTACGGTTTCCGGGAAAGTAACGGCCGTAGGAATTTTTCTATAGACCGAAGCATCGGTGGCATATAGGGTTTTTGTTAAACTATCCGATAAAACACGACCTTGTAGCGAGTCAGCTAATTCTTGAAGTAAATTTTTATTCAACGGTAGACAATTTAGAACGCTAAATTAAGTTTTTATGCTTGAAAGACGAACGTAAAACGCCTTTTTAGAACCAAAAATCACAAGAATATGAAAAATTGGAAATTTTTATTTTTTATTTGCTTTTGCTCTATGGCACTTTCCCTACAGGCCCAAGAAATATCCGACAACGCATTAGGTTTAAGGCTTGGCGATAGCGATGGTTTCGGGGCGGAAATCTCCTATCAAAGATTAATAGGCCGGTATACCCGTGCCGAATTTGACCTGGGTTATCGCGATAGCCGCGAGTTCGATGCGATCAAACTTACCGGAGTCTATCAATGGCTCTACAATATCGACAGGGGATTCAACTGGTTTTACGGTGCCGGTGCCGGATTGGGCAGTGTAGATTTCGCCCCCGTTCCCAACAGAAACAACCCGACCATTGCCGAAGATCCCGATGGGGGACTTTTCGTTTTCTTGGCCGGTGATGTCGGTGTCGAATACAATTTTGACCTTCCGATAGTAGTGTCTTTGGACTTTAGACCCGAAATCGGACTAATCGGATTTTCCAATTTTGACAATCGCTTTAACTTTGATATCGCACTAGGTATTCGATACCAGTTTTAGAAATCGTACCGCAAATACACCTAAGCTCTTGACACATACCGTCAAGGGCTTTTTTTTGTACCGATATATACCTACATTTGTTCAATCTTAAATAAAAGGAATGAAAAAAGTAGTATTGTCAGTTTGTATTTTAGTGGGTCTTTTCGCCTGTAACCAAAAACCGGAAGGCTATAGTTTTACAGGAAACCTTAGAGGTGAAGTCGAAAACGGCACCAAAGTGTTTCTTAAGGCCATGGGCGACAACGGTCAACCTGTTGATATAGATACCACCACCGTGGAAAACGGAAAATTTGTTTTTACCGGTCAGGCCGACACCCCAGAAATGCACTACGTGTTTGTAGACAAACTAATGGGCTATACTGCTGTGATCCTAGAAAACGGCGAGATTGAACTCAATGCACAGAAAGATAGCTTGGGCTTTGCCGATGTAAAGGGTACGGCACAAAACGATGTGTTCATGGATTATATGGACAAATCAAAAGAGATTACCGCCCGCGCCCAGTCGATCCAACAAGACATGCAAAAAGCGGACGAGGCTACGGCTTTGGCCCTTAGGGATGAAATGATGGAACTTCAGGAAGAGTACAAGAACTTTGAGATCACTTATATCAAAGAGCATCCGGACGCCCTTATAGCGGCCTTGCTTATTGACCGTGCCACCAGTGCAAGGGCGATTACGGCTGCGGAGGCACAGGAAATGTACGATGCACTTTCTCCCGAGATCAAAAAGACCAAGGTTGCGGCTACCATCGTAAAGAAATTGGAAGACCAAAAACAGGCCGAGGAAAATGAAAAGAGCACGGCCATTGGCGCAAAGGCCCCTGAGTTTTCGGCTCCTAACCCCGAAGGCAAAACAGTTGCCCTAAACGAGGTTCTTGGCAAAGTGACCCTTATCGACTTTTGGGCCGCATGGTGCAAACCTTGTAGGGCCGAAAACCCCAATGTTGTAAAAGTCTACGAAAAATACCATGACAAAGGACTCAACATTGTCGGTGTTTCATTGGACAAGACCGAAGATGCCTGGAAAAAGGCTATCGCCGATGACGGATTGGCTTGGCACCAAGTATCGAACCTAGCCTATTTCAACGATCCCATTGCCAAATTATACAATGTCGATGCCATTCCCGCTGCATTCCTTTTGGATGAAAACGGAGTAATCATCGCCAAGAACCTAAGAGGTCCGGCCTTGGAACAAAAAGTAGCGGAGCTTCTAAAGTAAAATTACCTATACCTATAAAAAAAGCCCCGACCAGTTAAGGTCGGGGCTTTTGTTTTACAAGCCATGGGTTAATTCCTTAGAACTTTCCCTGTAAGTCTTTAAACGTACCTTTTACTTTGGCGTTTTCAAGGAGCTTTACACTTCCGAAAATATTAGCAACGGAATCGTCACCTATGAATTCTACAGTGGCGCCCTCATTCAAGATCAGATCACCATAGATATACAGGTTGCCCTCTATCCTAAGTACGGCATCCTTGTTTACGACTATATTTTTTCTCTTATTGTTTCTTCCCACAACCAAGGTACCGTTCATCTCGAAGCGTCCATTGCTGTTTACATAACTGGTGCTGTTCACCGTCCACGTACCACAAAGCAGTAACGAACCGTCTACTTCAAGCTTATTGAAGCGCTTAGACCCGTTATATTCCTTTACATCGCCTTCACTCACATAGAGGTTGGCGCTACCGTAGTAAGGATCAAGATCCGAACAACGGTTTTCCAAACTTTGATCCGGTCGGTTTAGTTTTACGATTTGGAGTCCCGCTTTACCCGAAGCCGCAAAAATATAATCCCCTTTTGAGGCCACATAGTTGATCGACCCATCAAGGTCTACCACCCCCACTATATTGGTTTGCCCGTCTACATCTTCGGAAAGACAGAGTCCCGCACCCCCATTGGCCATTAACAAAATATCTTCGTTCATCGCCACGGCATTGGTAACGATATTCTCGGTTTCGGTGCCTACAGGGTTTAAGAGGATGGGGATATACTCGATCAAGCTACCACTGTCCATATTATAGACCCCAGCGCCTTTGGCACCTTCCGATACGATTATTTTTTCCCCTGAAAAATCCAAGGTCCTTTTGCTACTCTGCCCAAAATCGGAATCGATAGCAATGATTTTACGTTCTACAAAATTTTCGTCCATGATGCTTACGCCTTGGCTCGCATCCAAAACGGCAATAACCCCGTTATCATAGGCTACCGAACGCAAGTCGGAAAATGAAACGTCGTTTTTGGTCGATAGATCGGTTTTTTTATAATAGGTCAACAGGCCATCTTTTCCGCTTGTGACCAATATACCATTTGTGGTTACCTCTACATCATTGGCGGTAAACCCTTCTTGAAAGCCATAGATCAACTCCCTACTGACATCCAATATACCACCTGAAGCAGGTATTTTAACTATAAAGGAATTGGAAGTGGCCCTAACGGACTTTTCCGAATCTACCCCGCCCACAGCGTAAACATAGCCGTTATCGTACTCTACCGCATTGATATCGGCATTGCTATAATAGAGTCGCGAAGTAACTTTAGGATTGTTCGGATCGCTTACATCAATGATATCGATACCCCCCGCATAACCGTCCTCTACCGTATTATACGATACGTAGGCATAGTTACCGTCTACATCTATATGTGAGGCCGTAAGGTTGTCTCCGCCCGTATACGACGGCGGATCAACCCGGGCCACTAAAGTCAAGGGGTAATCGCCAGCCATCTCCTCAATGGTTTTGGAAGTCTTTCCGGTGGAACCGTCCGTTTTTTTAATTTCAAGAACACCGGCGTCGTCAAAGAGAATACTATTCTCTAAAACCGATGCCTCGGCTTCAATGGAAATATCATCTTCGGTATCTTTGAAGACCGTGGTTTCGTCACTACACGATAGTATAATTGTACTGGCCGCCAATGCGACGAGGGATAGCTTTTTCATCATAAGTAGGTTTAAGCCCTATTAGCTTTGGGTGTTAACCTAACGCCTAAAGACCGTTGAAGTGTATAAACGATTCGTTTTTTTTCGACAAATCGCACTCAATTACGATAAATACGGCAATTTAGCCCCTGTTCAAGAAGAATAACGCGAAAATTAAGGGAAGCAATAGACAAAGGTCGGGGCTAAATTTTGCCCATTTTTGCCATAATGAACAGTATGATGATCGGTATGGCCAACAAGCCCACCATAAGCGGCTCTTGTACCAATAGTTGAGGCATAAAAAGCAGGGTTCCGACATAGCCCCCTATAGCCCCTCCAAAATGGGCGGTATGCCCAATATTGCCCATACGGCTTTTCATGCCATAGATGGAATACAACAAGTAGCCTATACCAAATACATAAGCGGGTACGGGAAGGGGGATGAACATAATGCCCAATTGCATATTGGGCTGCAGGAGAATGGCGGCATAGAGCACCCCTGTTACCGCACCACTGGCCCCTACGGCACTATAATAAGGTTCTTTTTTGTGAAAATACACAGCTAAAAGGCTTCCTGCCAATAAACTGAGAAAGTATATGGCCAAGAACTTTCCTGAACTGAACCAATTGACCACCACCGGTGCAAAAAAGTACAAGGTGAACATATTGAAAAAAAGGTGGGCCACGTCAACATGTAAAAAACCGGACGTCAGCATACGTTCTTTCTGACCGGCTTGTATCTGCCCAATCCCAAACTTATAGCGCTCAAAAAATACGGTATCGTTGAATCCTTTTAAGGAAACCAAAACGTTGGCAGCGATTACTACGATCGTAGCAATATCAAGGTTGTTCATACAGCACAGTTAATTTAGCTTCAAATATAGCTATATTTGTGGATTAAAAGGTTTCAATGCAACTGCTTGTTTTTATTTTGGCGTATCCCTTATTATGGCTCATTTCCATTTTGCCCTATCGCCTTTTTTACGGTTTTTCAGACTTTGTATTCTTCTTGGTCTACCATGTGGTAGGCTATCGGAAAGATGTGGTCAAGACCAATCTGGAACTGGCCTTTCCTAACAAAACGGAAGAAGAAATCTTAACCATAAGAAAAAAATTCTACCATCATATGTGCGATGCCTTCCTAGAGATGGTCAAGACCATGAACCTATCCAAAGCGGAAGTTGCCAAACGCTATGCCATTCAAAATATTGAGGTCATACAGGAAATAGAAAAGGAAAAGACCATTTTGGTGGTCTGCTCCCATTATGCCAACTGGGAGTGGAACGTAAGCATCAACAACCACGTAACATCACAGGGCTATGCGGTCTACCAAAAGATAAGCAACCCCTATTTTGACCGATGGGTCAAAAAGGTACGTGCCCGATGGAACACCATTCTCATTACCAAGGAAGAAACGGCCAAAGTGGTACTCAAAAACCACTTGAACAATAAGATCGGGATTTTCGGCATGGTAAGCGACCAATCGCCACAACGGAGCAGGGCGCAGTATTGGACGGAATTTATGGGAGTTAAGGTTCCCGTCATCAACGGGGCGGAAAGTTTTGCGCGGAAAATGGACTTGGCCGTGGTCTTCCTAAAGGTTTCCAAGGTAAAAAGAGGCTATTACTCCGCAGAATTCATCCCCATTACCACTTCCGGAAAATCGACCGAGAAAAACGAGATTACCGATACCTTCTTACGTTTGGCGGAACAGCAGATCCGCGAAAAACCCGAATACTACCTATGGACACATAGGCGTTGGAAGCACAGGAACAATGTTCCCGCAGAGGTTCAGTAGCCCCCTCCCTTCGACTACGCTCATGAAGTTCCCTGAAATTTGATACGATTTAGGGAAACGCATTTTCAATTTAAACATAAAAACGCCCGGAATGAAAACGAGAAGTATCTCGATCATTCCGAGCGCTGTGTTTTTAATACCTCCCTTCGACCGCGCTTAGGGGGTAGCTTATGTTATAAACCGGCTACCGCTTTAATCTCATCGATAATACGGTCGGCCAAGGCATCGGCTTCCGATTGGCTTTTCGCTTCGGTGTATATTCTGATGATGGGTTCGGTGTTGGATTTTCTCAGGTGGACCCAATTTTCGGGAAAATCGATTTTCACCCCGTCAATGGTAGAAATTTCCTCATTCTTATACTTTTCGGCCATTGCCTTAAGAATGCCGTCGACATCAAGACCCGGGGTCAACTGTATTTTCTTCTTGCTCATAAAGTACGAAGGATAGCTTGCGCGAAGTTCCGCAACGCTTCCTCCCTTTTCGGCCATCAACATTAAGAACAAAGCGGTACCGACGAGCGAATCACGACCATAGTGGCTTTCAGGGTAAATGATACCCCCATTTCCCTCACCACCAATAATCGCCTTGTTCGCCTTCATTTTGGTCACTACGTTCACTTCGCCAACAGCTGAAGCTTCATACGTACCCCCATGCTTTTCGGTAATGTCGCGTAAGGCACGTGAAGAAGACAAGTTAGAAACGGTATTTCCTTTGGTCTTGCCCAAAACGTAATCGGCACAGGCCACCAAGGTGTATTCTTCCCCGAACATCTCCCCGGTATTGTCGATAAATGCCAAACGGTCTACATCGGGATCGACCACAATTCCAAAATCGGCCTTTTCTTCTACCACCAAGGCACAGATATCGCCCAAGTGCTCTTTTAAGGGCTCTGGGTTATGCGGAAAATGTCCTGTGGGGTCACAGTACAATTTCACCACTTCCACACCAAGCTCTTCGAGTAGTTTAGGGATGGCAATCCCTCCGGTAGAGTTTACACCATCGACCACCACCTTAAATTTGGCCTTACGGATGGTATCGGCATCTACCAAGGGTAGGTCCAATACTTCATCGATATGAATATCTATATATGAATCGTTTCGGGTAATGCTTCCCAAGTCATCGACTTCAGAAAAATCAAACTCTTCCTTTTCGGCGATATCTAAAATCTTAGCCCCTTGCGCCGCATCCAAAAACTCCCCTTTTTCATTCAAAAGTTTAAGGGCGTTCCATTGTTTCGGGTTGTGGCTGGCGGTCAAAATAATTCCCCCGTCCGCTTTTTCCAAGGGAACCGCTATTTCAACCGTAGGTGTGGTCGACAGATCCAAATCGATAACATCTATACCAAGACCTACCAATGTGGATACGACCAGGTTTTGGATCATTTCACCGGATAGGCGGGCATCTCTTCCGATAACCACTTTTAGTTTTTCCTTTTTAGAATATTCCTTTAACCAAATACCATATGCCGCGGCAAATTTAACCGCATCTATGGGGGTTAAGTTATCTCCTGGGCTACCTCCGATAGTGCCTCGTATACCTGAAATCGATTTTATTAATGTCATGTTTATGTAAAATAGTTTCTGCAAATATACAGGTCTAGGGCCAATACTATGTTTGCAATTTGTAAATTCGGACCTATGAATTTTCTAGCGCATATTTATCTTTCCTTCGATGACCCCGAAATTACCTTGGGAAATTTTATTGCGGACAGCATTAGGGGCAATAAATTCAAGCATCTACCCGAACGGGTTCAAAAAGGGATCATGTTGCACCGTGATATCGACACCTTTACCGATACGCACGAGATTCCCAAAATCAGCAGCAAGCGCCTACACAAGAACTACAGCCATTACAGCAGGGTAATCGTAGATATTTTTTACGACCACTACCTGGCCAAAAATTGGGATACCTATAGTGAAACCCCTTTGGATATTTATGTGGATAATTTTTATGACCTATTGGAAGAAAACTACAGCATTTTACCCGTAGGCGTACAACGTATGATGCCCTATATGATTTCCGACAACTGGATCTACAACTACTCCAAGATGGAGGGTATCGCCAAGGTCTTAAAGGGAATGAACCGTAGGACCAACAATATCTCTAAAATGAACTTTGCCATTTTAGACCTTGAGGAGCATTACGAAAAATTCGAAGAAGAGTTTACGGCCTTCTTTGACGAACTTTTGGTATTTTCAAAGCAAAAATTTATATCACTCTAATCGACATAGCGTATACGACCTACTTTAAAACCGTTTTTAAACCTTAGTAATCCGACCACTTATGAGACCCGTACGATTTGTTTTTCTTAAGACCCTTATCCTTCTCTTTTTCCTAAGTTGTAAAAGCGAACCTCTTAAACCTGCAAAACCTACCGGCGTCGTTGTCGAAAAGGCCATGGTAGTCTCTGCGCGCGAGGAAGCCTCGACCATTGGCGCAACCATTTTAAAGCAGGGCGGGAATGCCTTTGACGCCATGGTGGCCACGGAGCTGGCCTTGGTCGTTTCCTATCCGTTTGCCGGAAACATAGGCGGTGGCGGTTTTATGGTCTACCGCAAGGCGGACGGCTCCGTCGGGGCCTTGGATTATCGTGAAAAAGCGCCTTTATCGGCTACCAAAGACATGTATTTAGACTCCCTGGGAAACGTTATTCCGGGTATGAGTACCAAAGGGGCCACGGCAGTCGGGGTTCCCGGTACGGTAGCAGGAATTATCGAAGTACATAAAAAATTCGGCTCCATGCCCTTAGAGACCATTCTTGAACCGGTCATTGCCTTGGCCGACGAAGGGGTTATCATTACCAAAAAACAGGCCGAACGGTTTAAAAATTATAAGGATATCATCTTGGAAGTGAACGATAGCGTCACCACCTTTCCCATTGGTTGTGAAGCCGGGGACCTCGTAAAGTTCCCCGCTTTGGCCAACACGCTACGCCGTATTGCGAAAGAAGGGCGTGACGGGTTCTACAAAGGTAAAACTGCAAAAATACTGGCTTCATTCATTCAAGAAAAGGGAGGCTTCGTTACCGAAGAAGACCTCGCACAATACGAGGCCCAATGGCGTCAGCCCATCGTTTTCGACTACAAAGACCTGAACATCATATCTATGAGTCCGCCTAGTAGCGGTGGGGTTACCATGAACCAAATCTTAAAGATGATGGAACCTTACGATGTTGCCAAATTCGGACATAATTCAGAAAAGACCATACAGTTGTTTACCGAGGCCGCACGCCGTGCCTATGCCGACCGGAACTATTGGTTGGGCGACCCCGATTTTGTGAGCATCCCCTTAGACGAGCTTTTAAGCGATGCCTATTTAAAGGAACGTATGGAGGATTTTTCATTTGACAAGGCGACCAAGTCGGAAGACGTCCGTGAAGGAAACATACAAATGGCCGAAAGTATGGAAACCACCCACTACTCCATTGTCGATGCCGAAGGCAATGCCGTTTCGGTAACGACGACCTTAAACGGGGCCTACGGTTCAAAACTCTATTGTGATAAGCTCGGTTTTTTCCTGAACAACGAAATGGATGATTTTAGCGCCAAGGCCGGTGTTCCAAATATGTTCGGTCTGGTAGGTGCCGAGGCCAACAGCATCGCGCCCGGAAAACGTATGCTGAGCAGTATGACCCCGACCATTGTAGAAAGGGAAGGCCAACTTTGGATGGTAGTAGGGACGCCCGGAGGCTCTACCATAATCACCGCCGTGGCCCAGACCATTCTAAATGGCTATGAGTTCAATATGAGCATGCAAGACGCCGTAAGCGCGCCGCGTTTCCACCACCAGTGGTTGCCCGATATGGTGGTCTTTGAACCCAAGGGCTTTTCAGAAGAGCTCAAGGCCGGACTCAAATCAAAAGGATATAATATCAATGAAGACCGCACGCCCATTATTGGGAAGGTAGATGCCATTCGTGTATTGCCCGACGGCAGTCTCGAAGGAGGTGCCGACCCCCGTGGCGATGATACGGCCGTAGGCTTTTAATGTATTTGAAATGATAAGGAAACTGTTGAAAATTTTAGGAAAGGGCATACTATTCCTTGCCGCCCTCCTTCTTGTGGGTTTCGGCGTTCTGTATATGATATACGATGAAGCCTTGCCCCAAGGCGTTCCCGGAGAAAAGGCCGATGCCCTTGCGCTTAAAATGCTAAAGGCCATCAATAGCGACGCCTATACCCAAACCCAATACCTGGAATGGACTTTTGCCAAGGGTTCGCATCGCTACAAATGGGACAAAGCCAATGGCGAAGTAGATGTGGAATGGGACAATTACCGTGTACTCCTACATTTAAACGCCCCGTTAAAAAGTAAGGTATTCGAAAAGGAGACCGAAGTGCTGGGCGAAGACCGAAAAAAGCGCATTGACCAGGCCATAGATTTTTTTAACAACGATTCTTTTTGGCTGGTCGCCCCCTTTAAAGTATTCGATGCCGGTACGGAACGCAGTGTAGTGAGCCTGGAAGACGGTTCGCAAGCTTTATTGATCACCTATTCCACGGGGGGCAGTACCCCTGGAGATTCCTACCTCTGGCATATAGGGCCCAACGGATTGCCGGAAAGCTTCCAAATGTGGGTCAGTATCATCCCCATTGGGGGACTCAAAGCGACTTGGGACGATTGGCAAATCATGGAAAGTGGCGCCTTCTTGCCCACCTCCCACAAACTAGGGCCAATCACCTTGGATATGGGGGAAGTTAGAGGGTATGATTAAGCGCAAAAAAATCTGTTTTAAACCCTCTATGCATCTTCCAACATTGTAGTGATCCAATCCCATGTCAAAATGTGCGTTTGAGCTTCGGCTAAACCTTCTACTCTAGCGTGACCAGAATAAGGTTTATTTACTCCAAAACGAATCGCTTCAAAATCTTCTTGAACTAAGCTGTTCGCAGCGTACGGAAAACCGATTTCCACCATGTACTTTATCTTCAAGTTATGATGGGGTTCCGATGAAGAGAGCACAAGGCGAAAGAAAATAACGCTGATAATCTCGCGTTACATACATAGTTGTGGAGTTTACACTGTAAAAATACTTTGTTCCCTTTAAAAAAATGAAATGAGAGAGTTTGAAATAGATAATTTCCCTAGTATAGGCGGTGTTATATGTTCAAAAATGATAGTTGAAGAGCATTACAAACCTTTGTTCATTTTCAGAGAAAAACCATTTAATGAAAATGATAGTGGTTGGCGTCTATTTTCTGGGTTTGAAAGTGATGAATACTCTGACAATTCCGATAACTTCGGTATTTATGACCCAAAAACTATTTTGAAAATCGACAATTCAATTTCAACGCTACTGCTATATAAGGGAATCGGAACCGTATGGGAAAGAGAACCTGATAACGAATGGAAGGAAGTCTTCGATTATCCATTACAAGATGATTTCACAGTTGAAAACCAATTAACCGACAATTGGAAACTGTCAATTAACAATCTCTTTATTAAGAACAAAGATCAAGATGGTGTGATGTTTACCACTAACGACAAAACATTACGTTTAGATATTTGGACTTATATTGGAAAAACCAAAGAAGAAATCGTAATGGAAAAGAAAGAGGCAATAAGCGAAAGAAATGCTGATAATGAGATCATAAAGAAATATCAGTTCGACCAAGGAAATCAAATTAAAATTGGCTATCACATAAAAGAATATAGCCAACAAAAGGATATAGAGTATAATTTAATTTGCGGCTTTTGTATTGTTGATTACGAAGTGTTAAATGCTTTCTTTTATTTTGACAATGAGAATGATGTGGAATGGGCTTTAAATACTTGGAAAATGATTGAGTACAACTAACTAGCACAGCATAAATAATCCTTTATACCTCCACAAGGGTTGAAACTTAGAATTACTACAACGCTCGTCTAATAATGCAACGCTTTTTACAAATAATTCCGTTCCAAAAAAATACAAGGATGAAAAACATTTTAATTGTAACAATATTATTCACAGTTCATACAACCTACGCCCAAAATAACTTTTACGAATCTACATGTGATTGTATTAATTTAATCAAGGATAAATCCAATGAAAGTGAATTAGCCTATAAAACCAAAGATTGTTTAAAGCAATCGACTACCAATCATCCTGAAAAAGTCAAAAAGATTTTCCAAGACTACGTGAACGACCATCCTAAAACAAGTATTGAATTCACAGAAAACAATGTTTCTGTAATATTAACCGAAAAGCTAAGTGAAAAATGTCCTGAATTCGCAAGAATTGATTCTTTTTTTAGAACACGACGAAATAATTCTGAAAATATTATAGTAACCGTGGCCGATGAGATTTGTGCTCAGGCGAGAAATGAGCCCGAATTATCAGGGCAAGTCGTTAACAGAATCAGAAAAAAAAGTTTCGAAAAATACTTAGTCAGTATTTATGCGCAGTATAATCTTAATGATAGTTTAGACTTTAAACGATTTGAAGATGATCTGAGATCGGAACTTGAGAAAAACTGTGATGTTCCCAATAAGTAAAAAATCAACGTTTCATAACCGCTTTTGTTTTTTGGGATAGCCGAGAACACGGCTAAACCTCTTTTTGAAGGACTATCCCATAAAGTGTGTAAGTTAAAAATAAGGGAGGGAAGTTACACTAAAGGTCTTTCCACCAGTTCGGATAGGTGCCAAGGGAATCGGCAACCATGATTTCTTGCCCTATTCTTGGTGCAATTACCTTTACGTTCAGTTCAATAGCCTTTTTCCGTACCCGTATAATAGGGTCTTTCCAATCATGGAGGGCCAATTTGAAACCGGCCCAATGTATGGGCATGATTTTTTTCGCCCTGACATCCAAGCCCGCCTGTGCGGTTTCTTCGGGCATCATATGTATATCGGGCCACATCTTATCGTATTGACCACATTCCATTAAGGCCAGGTCAAAAGGACCGTATTTCTCTCCTATCTCCTTGAAATGTGGGGCGTATCCGCTATCCCCGCTAAAATAAATGCTTTCAGAAACCGATTTCACCACCCACGAACCCCACAAGGTACTTTGGCCATTGTTCAATTTCCTACCGGAAAAATGTTGGGCAGGTGTACACACCAAGGTTATATCACCTAATTCTTCCTCTTGCCACCAGTCCAGTTCCGTTATCTTGTCGGAAGAAATCCCCCAAGCTTCCAAATGCACTCCTAAACCAAGCGGCACAAAATAATGCTCTACTTTATCCTTAATACCTAGAATAGTTTCGTAATCTAAATGGTCGTAATGGTCATGGGAAAAAATGACCGCATCAATTTGGGGCAGCTTTTCAATATCCAAGGGCATTTCCTTATTGAACCGTTCATCTCCCAACCAAGGGTGAGGCGCCGGAACCATACCGAACATGGGGTCTAAAAGAATATTTTTACCCTCCATTTGCAACAAAAACGATGAATGTCCGAACCATACCATTTTGGTTTGGCTTTTATAGGCCGCTACACGGTCCGAGTCCAATTTAAGGACTTCCAAGTCTTCTTTAGGCCTTCCATTTTTGACTTCGGTCGTAAAAAATTTATAGGCAAGATCCAAGGTTTCCCCAAAACTTAAATCTTTTGGAACAGCTTTGCTGTTATTGAATTTCCCGTCTTTGAACTGTGGCGAAACTTCATAAACCTGCCGGCGTTCTTTAGAGACATCACCACCAAGGCTTGGATAGAAATTGTTGAACAAGAGGTAGGCAACGATCAGTAGCCCGATCAGTATAACAAAGGCCCCTAGCACCTTCCTTAAAATTCGTTTTAGCATGCCTTTATTTAAATTGTGCCATTATTATTTTATCAAAGACCTTATCGCCGAACCATTTCCGAAGGGCCATGGCAGGTTTGGCCATATACCCTTTGGCGTATCGTGTTTTTGGCTTGGCCACCGTAGCCGCTTTGGCAATGGTCTTCCCCAATACCCCTGCCGGGGTCAAACCAGGCTTTGTATATAAGTTTTTCATCCCTTCCGCCACCTTATGGGCAAATGTAGAATAGGCACCGGTTGCTGAAGTTCTTATTAAGTTTTCGGCCGCAATGCTTCCCCAAGGGGTCTGTATGCCACCGGGTTCGACCACTACTACGTCTACTCCAAATTCCTTTACTTCCAAGCGTAGGCAATCGCTCCAAGCTTCAAGGGCGTGTTTGCTGGCAAAATACCAAGCCCCAAGGGGCATATATATTTTTCCGCCCATGGAAGAAATGTTTACTATTCTCCCCGATCTATGGGCCCTCATTTGGGGCAGGACCAATTGGGTAATACGTGCCAATCCGAACAGGTTTACTTCAAACTGTCTTTTGGCTTCCGCCATGGATACATCCTCGACGGCACCGTAGGAACCATACCCGGCATTGTTGATCAGTATATCTATTCTACCTTCCTTATCTAAAATCGTATTTACGCACGTTATAATGGAAGCCTCTTGGGTCAGGTCCAAGGAGACGACGGACATCCCTCCCTCCTTCAGGTCCTGCATTTCTTCCAAGCGTCTTGCCGCCCCGTACACGCTGTACCCTTGTTTATGTAAGATTTGCGCCGTAGACTTCCCCATTCCCGAAGACGCTCCTGTAATCAAGACCACTTTGCCCATTTCTTTGTTTTACGATTGATTATTGCGCAAAATTAAGCTAATGTGGGAGTCTGCTTGTATTTAATTGATGTAAGTTGAATATTTTTTACGGAAGTTTTGGCAGGGGCGACCACTGTTATGGCCCTTCGTTTTTTTCTATTGTAGATAAAACTTTAACCTTACGCGAAGCCCGTATTGCTTATAGGTGTTGTTGACAAATCGTTTTTATTTGTTTTTTAAGCTCCTATCAAGTTTCTTCTCGATAGGTTCCTCCATTCCTAAAAGACAGATTGCTGCCCATAATCTATTTTTAGGAATATTAAAATCAAAATTCGTGAGTCTTTTTATAAAAAACATATTATATGTACCTGCTGACACATTTCCAATATTCACGAAATCTCTGTGCAAGTTGTTGAAAAAGGGATCTTCTTTCCCAATTTCTTCCAAATAGTCCATGTATTTGCTAGTAGTACTTACAGATAACAATTTTATATCCTCAAGATTACGGTAGACCGTATCGCCCTTATTTATTGTGTTGTAATGATAATCGAAAGTCCAGATGGAAGAGAATTGTATGGAGTCCAAACTTTCTAAGAATTCGTATTTTGGGTTTTCTTCAAAAGGGACGATATATTCTTGAGTTTGTGCGATATCTTTAAAATAAAGATGGTAGGCTTTATTCGCCTCGGTCGTATTCTCTCTATTTAAAACCATGTCATCAACGTATTTTATCATTGATTCCAAGCCTTGAATTTCAGTTTCGTTAAAAACTTTTGTTAGGGCTTTATCGCTTGTTAAGTCAATCTTTTTTTGACTCAAAAGTTGTGATGTTGCCAATAAAAATGAAACAATAATTATACTTTTTTTCATGATTTTAAACTTTAGCGGAAATGTTTACCAACGTCTGTCTGTCTTAAAAAACCCCTATATTTTAGGAATTATGGACTTGTGCAACGCTTACCGGTGTTGGCAAATGGCGTTTTATCCGCTGGTAAATTCAGTTCTTTCAGAATACTATTCAATTCGGTAAGTGAAGTTTTGTCAATTAATTCCGTGTTGATTTTTAATTCCTTCGTTTCTGTTTTCAGAGTATAATCTCCAGCGAACTTTTTAATCCAATTTATTTCATTCAAATTTATTTTTTTTCCGTAACCGTTAAGTCCGTTTTTACGAATAGTCCCGTTTTCAATTCTCAGATATTGATTTGTTAAATCGTATAAATAATGTCCTATATATAAAAGTCCAATAACTAAATAACCATACTCTGACCATCGTAAATTTTCGTCTTCTAAAACATTGAAAATCCCAAGTCCAGTCCAAACTATTCCGAGTATTAGACTAGCAATTAATTTTATACGGCAATTGCTTTATTTTCTCAACGTTTTAAATATAAATCTTCTATTATTTTAATATGATGCAAATCGTGTCCGAGAATATGATATCCCAAAGCTCTTGCACTCGCTTTATTTCCATTTGCAATTCCGATACGTTTTAATGATTTTTCGGAAAGTCCATTAAAAAGTGCAATGGTTGATAATCTTAAAGCTTCATATTCTTCCATAATACTCTCAATCGTTCTCTCTGAGGTGTCAGAGTTAAGATTATAATCATCTTGTTCAAATCCCGGAAAATTTGTTTTGTCGTTTCTAGCAAAGGAAAGCGCTCTATATCCGTCGATTCTTTCATCATCGATTATATGGACCAAAACTTCTTTAATTGACCATTTATTCTTTTCGTATCTATAGTCTAATTGTTCACTCGATAAGCTATTAATCAAGTTTTTTGTTCTCTCTAAACTAGTTTTCAACTGTTCGATAAGGCTTCCATCTTTTTTTACCAATTACACATTCATCTCGGCATAAATAGGGTACTCATTTTGTGATGGAAATTCAATATACTTGGTCATTTAGTTTTTCTTTTTCAGCTTGTTGCCAATAACGGGATATAGTTAGTGATGCTATCGTGCTTATAACATCCGAAATGCTATATCCTTCTTTTTAACACCTCTAATGTACACCTTTACGAAGACCTACCTTACAGGTTTACGTAAGGCTTTTAAGAAAGTTTTTAACAGGTGCTACCTAAGGGTGGGCATGGTCTGTGTTCCAGGACTTCTTGTACTTGCTGTAAACCGGCTATTTTTTTGCAAAAAACCTTTTGCTCTTCTGGTCGGGCCTAAAAAAAGCCCCTGAAAGAGGCTTATTCGGATCCGTTTTTTGGGGGAATCAATGGTTTGTGCAAGGGCTTACTTTTGTTCCTGATACACAACTCAAAATTTTAAATAAATACGTCAATATTGATATTTGACAAAAACAACAGCCTTTTAAAATCAGTAAGTTATGATTTATTAATTTCAAAGAATAAGGGTTTAGGACTCCATGCCGAGTTGTGCAACGCTTCCTTTTGTCCAAGAATAATTATGTCGTACCATTAACCGAGGAAACTGTTGTTTTTTACCTCGGCTGATCCCGGTAGTTATTTTTTCCGTCCTACAAATCGAATTACAGACCCTTTTCCATTGTGATATAAACCTTCGCTCAATTCAATTTCTTTTTCTTCTAATTCTATAATTTCATAATTGTGAAAACAAGAAGATACTTCTTCTATAGAATATAAAGTGGCCAAATCCGATGGCCCACCTACTTTAGGGTTTTTCTTTTTGTAGTCGATGTGATTTTTTGAGAATGCTTCAAATATCACTATTCCGCCTTTTTTTAGTTTTTTACTTAGCGTTTTAAGGTACTCGGCTTTTATATTTGCTGGGAAGTGAGCGTATATTAAAGCAATAGCATCAAATTGTTCATTTCCATAATTCAGTTCAGGTAATTGACCAACCTTATAGTCAATTGAGACCTTATTTTCTTTAGCAAGCCTTAATGCCTTGTTTTTTCCCTCAACGCTTATGTCAAACGCATAAACATTCCAACCCAGTTTTGCGGAATAAACAGCATTTCTTCCTTCTCCTTCCGCTCCCAAAAGGATTTTACCTATTTTAAGTTTCTGAATTTGTTCTTTTAGGAATTCATTTGGTTTGATTCCATAGGCATATTCCTTTTCTCGGTATCTAACATTCCATCTTTTTAACCAGGTATCTGACATTTTATATACGTTTGTTTTAATTAATGACGGTCTAGGCTATACTATAAGTAGCTGCGCATACTTGCAATTACTTATAACCATTGTGCCCGTTGCACAACTCAAAATCTTAATTAGACACCTTAATCCCGATACTTTATAAACACAATATCTTACAAAAAAATCAGTGTGTTATGATATTTTAAATATCAAAAAAACAAGGGTGTTCGAATCCATGTCGGGTTGTGCAACGGCTACAATTGGGTCACTGTTTTTATTGTCATTAAATAGCGGTATATCCACCGTCAATTAAATAATATCCACCAGTGATAAAAGATGATTTTTCAGAACTTAAGAATAGTACCAATTCAGCTATTTCTTCTGGCTTACCTAATCTATTCATAGGATGCTTGGCTTTAAGTTCTTCTAAGATTTCCGGAGGTAATCCTTCCAATAAAGGAGTTTCAATGTATCCAGGGCCAACAGCATTGCATCTAATATTCTTTTGCGCATATTCTACACCAATATTTTTGGTCAAACCAACGACCGCATGTTTAGAGGCGGTGTATGCAGGTGAGAGCATTGCAGCAACCGTTCCATGAATAGAGGCCATATTTACAATTGTACCTCCACCATTTTTTTCCATTTGTTCTATTTCATATTTACAAGCATAGAAAACGCCATTTAAATTAATATCGATTACTTTACGCCATCCTTCTATGGAAAAATCCCCAGTATTATTCTGTTCTCCGCCAATACCGGCATTATTGCAGGCGATATCCAACCTGCCATATTTGTCTACTGTTTTTTCTACCAAATTCTTAATGTCGTCTGCTTTTGAGACATCTCCCTCAATAAAAAAAGCCTCTCCATTTTCAGATTGAATTTGATGAACCACAGCTTGTCCATTTTCTTTACTAATATCATTTACAATTACTTTGGCTCCTTCCTTAGCATATAACTTTGCGATTGCCTTGCCTATTCCAGATCCAGCACCTGTTACTATTGCGACTTTGCTTTCTAATAGTTTCATGTTATTAATTTTTAAATTCATTGTTTTTCATATTGAAACCAAGGGTCTGTGTAGAAACACTAACTTTTCGGGTAAACCCAAAGCCGAATTTTTATATTCTAAAAGCTAAATTTAAAGATTCGGCGATTTTTTTAAATGGGCAAAAACCTTTTGATCAAGTATTTACTAACCATGCTATATCCCCCTCGTTGGCGGTAGTTTTATTTGTTCCTTTTGATAAGGAATACTTTTAATCAATTCCACATTTTGACTGTGATTAGCACTGTAAGACATTACTAGGGTCCCCTTTGTTTTGTCCTTGGCTTCTATTGCAAATACGATAGCTTCATCCTCTGGATTGGTATCACCTTCAAAGCGGTACGATTCCATAATGATTAATTCATCTGAAGAGAATTTCCTTTGCGAAATATTTCCAATGATTTTATCATTTCGAGCCTCAAAGTCTTCAACATAGCCTGCTTTAGTAAGCGCATCTACTGCTTCCGATAGGGTTTCAAAATTACTTTCATCCATACTATTGTAGATTAATTTTTGTAGGCAGAGAACATCCAAACCAATTTTTCTTGTTCCACAATATATTCGCTCATAAGGGCTACAGTTCCCTCATCATCTGCACCGGCCGCCGCTTTTAAAATACTTCGCTCTTTTGAAAGTAAAATTTCCAACGCTTTTAAAATATTCTCAACGGCCGATTCCCCGTCTGAAACATTTTCGGCTTCATTTATTTCCGAATGTTTTAAATATTTAGTGAAAGTATGGTATGGTGATTGGCTTAGGGTAAGTATACGTTCTGCAATTTCATCTACTTTTTCTAACGCATCATTATACAATTCTTCGAATTTTAAATGTAGTTCAAAGAATTTCTTTCCTTTAATATTCCAGTGAAACCCTCTTAAATTCATATAGAATTGTTGGTAGTTTGCTAAAAGGTCGTTCAACTTTTCTGCAATTTGCTTTGAGTCGGTTATTTTTAAGCCAATGTTGTTTAGTTCTGAATTTTTCATTATTTCTATTTTTTAAAGTAGTTTATATTTTCACTTAAGTCGAAGACACTTGTTTTGTCGATCATATTCTCTACAATGCTACTACCAATAGCACTTCTATACCCACCGGCACAATGAACTACAATTGGTTTATCCGTAGGAATATCACTTTTTGAATACCGCAGATCATTTAAAGGAATGTGAATGGCATTTTCAAACCATTTTTCTTCTGAAACCTCACTTTCATTTCTAATATCTAAAATAGTGTATTGCTCTTTACGGTTTTTGAATTTTTCAAAATCAAGAACATCTGAACTCTTTGCTGGTTCATTTGACAAGGTACATAGCTCAACAATTTGAGTTTCATAACCTATTTTGGCTATGCGATCAACTATTTTATCCCTGTCTTGTACAGAGCCTATGATAACATAAAACTTTTCCTCTGGTTTTATAAGTGTGCCCAACCATGTTTCCAATTTGTCATCTTCATCCCGGGCCATAATATTTATACTACCTGTGAGGTGGTTTTTTTTGTAGTCTTCTTGATCTCTAACGTCAACAATCAAGCTCCCTTTGGGAAGGCTTTTAACTCCAATTCTTAAAGGAACATCCGCCACATTTTTGGTGTAGCTGTCCACACCATTTTTATTTAGGTTTACATCAAATCCAAAATAGTTGGGAATAAATGGTTGGTCACTTAGAATGTAGTTTACAAATTCTTCTTCGGTTTGTTTCTTAAATGCCCAATTTCCCATTCTTTCATTGCCAAGTGTGCTAGAAGAATCAGAACTCATATTTTTACCACATAATGACCCAGCGCCGTGCGCTGGATAAATAAGAGTGTCATCAGGTAAATGATTGAATTTAGTTAGAATCGTATTGTACATCATTTTAGCCAGCTCTTCTCTTTTCGCTTTCATGTTTCCTGCTTTCTCACGTAAGTCGGGTCTTCCAACATCTCCAATAAATAAAGTATCACCTGAGAACATCGCGTGTTTTCCTTTTTCATTCTTTGCTATAATGGTTATACCATCAGGGGAATGTCCAGGAGTGTTAATAGCCGTAAGGCTTATTTCCCCTAGTTTAATACTGTTGCTATCATCAAATGATCGATGGGGGTAGTTTGCACCAACTAATTTAGAAACGTAAATAGTTGCTCCCGTTTCATTATGGATTTGCAAATGGCTGCTTACAAAATCTGCGTGTGGATGTGTTTCAATTACAGCTACAATCTTTGCTTTGTTTTGTTCTGCGAACCTATAATATGGCATTGGGTTTCGTGCTGGGTCTATCAATGCCATTTTCCCCTCACTAATAATTGCATATGAGTAATGTGCCAATGGCTTATCTTGAAATTGTTTAATAGTCATAACGTAATTTTATATGTATAAATTTAATCAATATCAGTGGAGACAACAGTAACCAAAGTTACATGTCATAGCCGTATGTCCGCAGGGCAAGGTGATACCCTTCACCAAGGTGTTCGACAATCACCGTACGGGCACCAAAATGAAGGAATATAGGGCACAAAAACATGTTTGTATCGAGTGTTACTTGCGACGGACCTGTTTGGGCAAAAGCGCCCAAGAAAAGAAATTCAGTGTCACCTATTACCGGGCCGAGTACGAGCGTAACATCAAAAGGGTGAACAGCGGTCGGGGGCAGGTATATGAAGGGCAGGCGCCAGGGTACGGTGGACCTCGTTTTCGGAACGCTGACGCAGTTTATGGGGCTTAGGAAGATAACACCATAGGATTGGCACAGGCCACCAAGGTGCTGCGCCTCTCGGCGATTGCCTATAACCTGAAAAAGTACCTGAAATTCACGGAAAAACGTTCAAAAAGTGGGGTGGGCAACTTGCTTTGTCCGCTATGCTCAAAACGCACTTATCTTCCTCCTTGGAGTTCTTGAAAAAGACCTAAGATTCAGTATCCGATATTGATGGGAAAATAAAAAAGCCCTGAAAGCGGCTTATAATAATTCATTTTGTTGTCCATCAGGGGCTTGTGCAGGGGGTGCTTTTGTTGGCAAAAGTTTATACGAAACCTCTGAATACTATTTTTTAGCCATAAATAGCTACCATAGCTAATGATATATATATAATTGACATGACTACTGGTAACGCAAAAAGTACGGTCCTCATATTTATATAATTATTTCCTGATTTTAATTTTTCATGCCATTCATGGAAAAAAGGTTTTAAAGGCAAATAAGTTTCCATTTCTTCCAATGTTTCATGTTTTGCTGTTGTTAGCTTATAATGAGATTTTGAAATCATTAACCAAATTGCACAAATAAATATTCCTGACAACAAGAGCATTATAATTCCAAATATTCCCATTACAACTTCTTTTTTTATAATAATTAGAAAGCCAGAAAGGAATATAAATTGAATTGATATAAAAAATTTAATGGTATTCATAAACCTGTTGTGATGCTGATCTAATATCTCTGCATAAAGTTTGTATTGTTCCATAATTGAAGTATGGTAAACCTCATTACTATAATCACTTTTTAAATTTGATTCTAGTTTATTTCTGTCATCAATACCACTTTGATTTGCCATAGTTGGTTTAATTTTTTGCTAATTGTTGTATATGGTTTGTTGCGTGGTTTAAGCACTGATGCCAGTAAATAAATCACAAATAGAAAGTCCGCTAGGGCTTTCGTAAATACGTTAAAACTAGCAATTAATTTTATACGGCAATTGCTTTATTCTCTCAACGTTTTAAATATAAATCTTCTATTATTTTAATATGATGCAAATCGTGTCCGAGAATATGATATCCCAAAGCTCTTGCACTCGCTTTATTTCCATTTGCAATTCCGATACGTTTTAATGATTTTTCGGAAAGTCCATTAAAAAGTGCAATGGTTGATAATCTTAAAGCTTCATATTCTTCCATAATACTCTCAATCGTTCTCTCTGAGGTGTCAGAGTTAAGATTATAATCATCTTGTTCAAATCCCGGAAAATTTGTTTTGTCGTTTCTAGCAAAGGAAAGCGCTCTATATCCGTCGATTCTTTCATCATCGATTATATGGACCAAAACTTCTTTAATTGACCATTTATTCTTTTCGTATCTATAGTCTAATTGTTCACTCGATAAGCTATTAATCAAGTTTTTTGTTCTCTCTAAACTAGTTTTCAACTGTTCGATAAGGCTTCCATCTTTTTTTACCAATTACACATTCATCTCGGCATAAATAGGGTACTCATTTTGTGATGGAAATTCAATATACTTGGTCATTTAGTTTTTCTTTTTCAGCTTGTTGCCAATAACGGGATATAGTTAGTGATGCTATCGTGCTTATAACATCCGAAATGCTATATCCTTCTTTTTAACACCTCTAATGTACACCTTTACGAAGACCTACCTTACAGGTTTACGTAAGGCTTTTAAGAAAGTTTTTAACAGGTGCTACCTAAGGGTGGGCATGGTCTGTGTTCCAGGACTTCTTGTACTTGCTGTAAACCGGCTATTTTTTTGCAAAAAACCTTTTGCTCTTCTGGTCGGGCCTAAAAAAAGCCCCTAAAAGAGGCTTATTCGGATCCGTTTTTTTTGGGGGGGGGAATCAATGGTTTGTGCAACGCTTACTATTGTGGGCTGTAGTTGTAAGGCTACAAAAAAAATTTAGGAAAAAACATCCATTTTTATTGTTGACATAAAACATTAGACTTACAATACTTTTTAATTCTGTTGGCCTGTCAGATACCATTTCAAAGGGTTTATTCTTGCGAGTTGTTTTTCAGCTGACTCACAACGTAAATCTATACGTACTAATACCCTTTTTGCCTTACCCTCAATTCAACTTTTTATAAATTTCGATATTCTTAAAGACCGTATCGTTTCGCTCATAGGTATTTACTTGCTTGTAGGTATTTTTGCTACGTTCAATGGGTATCACATAGGTATTCACATCGCTCTGCATCGATTTGGACATGGAGGTCAGGGTTTCCGTAATGGTATCGTTTTTAAAAGTGTAGGTACCATAACCGTGCCACTCGGAAGCATCGGGTGCCGGGTCGGTGTTCCAGATAACATGCCCCTCTAGATAGATTTTGTGCTGTACCTTGCTCGTATCCACACTTAGGGTATCGCCGTTTGCAAGATGGTAGAAATGGCTCAACTCCCATACCCCATCAATGGGATGGCCTGTTTTGGCGCTTTTGTCGTCGGGAAGGGAATTACAGCAGACACAAAGGAGAGCGCTGGCAAAAACGAGATACAAGAGAGCAGCTTTTTTTTTCATGATCGGGCAATGGTTTAAATGGGTTTCGCCCTAAAACACAAGGTTTCCTAGGGCCTACGATTTTAAGTCGTAAGTAAGTATTTGTAAGCCGTCATCAAAGGCTTCCTTTTCAATCAGCTTTCCGACCGATACGGTTTTTGAGCTTCCAAAAAGTGGAATCCCCTCCCCTAGTATTATCGGGTTCAACTTGAGTTTCAATTGATCGATCAGCCCATGGTCAAGAAGCCATCCCGCAAATTCGCCACCGCCGCAGAGATATACGTCGGTTGGGGATGCCTTGGCGATTTCCTTGACCCGTTCTACCGACCTGTTTTCAATTCGAACCTTATCGGCAAGCTCATCAATTTTAAGCGTTTCGGAAAAGATATGGTGATCCATGTTCAGGTAGGCCGGTTGTCCTGGTTCGAGTCCGTATTGATATCCGAATTCATAGGTTTTACGGCCCATAATCACGGTTTCAAACTTCGCCAGGTCAGCTTGGTATTTTTCAACGCCCTCCCCTTCCATAATAAACTCGCTTATATCGCCATTTTTTCCCGCGATATATCCGTCCAAAGAACTTGCTACGTAATAAATTATCTTTTGCATCACTCGCTTTTACCGTGGTTGAACATGCTGTAAAAGCCCCCCTTCTAGAAGACTTACTTATAGCAAGATAACGAATATTAACAAAACCTGCCCTACATAGTTTTGTAAGATGTACGACAGCTTTGGTAAAAGCGGCTCGTCGGTCACCCTTTTTAGGCCATGCTGGCCACCGGTTCCTTCTCGCTTACCATATCTACAATAAACTCGTCTATCTGCCTTTTCGTGACATTGGGCATACAAATGATATGGGTAGCCTCATCGGTAGCCAATTGCCATTTCTCTTTAATGCAAGGGGACACCTTGGGAAACACAACGGTAATGGCCCCTTTATTCGTCCATGCCGGTATGCCTATGTTATTCAATTCCTTTTTACAATATTCGGCGGTTTCAAGACTATGGCGATAACGCGCCTCAAGCCCTTTGATTCCCATTTTCTTTATGGCGTACCACAAAAAGAGCGCACTGTGCCCGTTTCTAGACCCTGTGATGGTCGTATCTAAAGAACCGATATAAGAAATACTCCGGGCTATTCTATCCCTTAAGGAACGCTTGGCCAAGATCACCCCCGAAGGAAAGGGCGATCCGATGAATTTATGGCCGCTAATGGAAATACTGTCCGCCCCATCTTCAAAGTCAAAAGGGATACGGGGTTCGATAAAGGCACCATAGGCCCCTGCCAAGGCGGCATCGCAATGTATATAGTGGTTTTGAATGGCCAATTTCTTTAAAATCCCTTTTACTTTGGAAACATCGTCTTTGGCCTCGGTCATTGTGGTGCCGAAGGTAGTAAGCACAATAGCCGGTTTGTCGCGGTTCAGTTGCAGGGTATTCTCAAGGTCTTCATAGTCGAGTTCCCCATTTTCCTGCGACCTGATGGTAATGCTCGAAAGGTTGAGCAAATGGATGTTTTTTCTAACACTGTAATGGGTAGATTCAGAAAAATAGACCATGGCCTTTGGATAGAGTTCCCTCGCCAGATATAGTCCGTACAGATTGCTCTCAGAGCCCCCATTGGTTACATAGCCCCAATAATCTTTTGGCGCTGCCCGAAACAGTTGGGCAAAGAAATCGACCACTTCCCTTTCCATTTCATGGGTTTGCACCTTATAGGTATTGGCTTCATAAGGATCCCCGACATTATTGATAGGATACGCTAAAAATTTATATAAGCTGGAGTAATCAAAGTCTTTGGCCACGGGGTAGCCGATAACCCTATCCTTTTCTTGGATAAGTTTCGCCCGTAACTCCTCTATTTGTCGCTCATTATCCATATCTAACAATTATTTTTATTCTACAAATTTACGATTACTAATGATTTATTTCTGCAACGACATAAATTACAGAATATAAAACCACTATATTTACTATTTCAGTTTAAAATAACTGATTCTCCTTTTTATAGGATGGAATAACCGAAAAATAATCTGCCATGGATGGAATCGATCGTAAAATACTGATGCAACTTCAAGAAAATGCAAAACAGAACACCAAGGAAATTGCCGGTAAAGTGGGACTAAGTGTAACCCCTACTTACGAAAGAATAAAAAAACTAGAACAAGGGGAAGTGATAAGTGCCTATGTGGCCTTATTGGACCGGGCCAAAATCGGCAAAAAGCTAATTGCCTATTGTCAGGTTACCTTGACCAAGCAACAAAAGAAATTGGCGGACAATTTTAAACGGGAAGTACTTTTGCTTCCGGATATTATGGAGTGCCATCAGGTCAGCGGAAATTTTGACTACCTATTGAAGATTGCCGTAGATGACATTGCGGGATTTCATGAATTCATCAACGAGCAGTTGTCGATCATCAATGGCATCGCTACCATACATACTTCTTTTGTCTTAGATTCAGTAAAAGACAGCACGGCTTATAATCTGTGATGGAAGGGTGCTTCCCACGCTTGCATTCCTTCGTCCGCGAAAGGACATTCCGCCCTACAAAGGGGGGATTATAACTCTACCGAGGTTTCCCAACCATCGTAATCACCATTTAGCTCAGCGGCCTTTTGACTCAACTTAAGAGTGTAGTCGTCTATGTCATTATACCCCACTTTATCGATTCGCGCTATTGAAATAACGAATTTGTATTCGCTCGGCTGTTCTGTATTTTCCTTCGTCAAGGTCTTAAACCCCAGACTATTTGTATAATCTTCAAACTGGTCCAATTCATTTTGGGTTTTAAAATAGATCCAATGAAAGACTTCCCTTTCCTTCGTCAGTTGATCACCCGCTTTTTCTAGTTGCGCAAGTACTTTTCTGTTTTGAATGGATTGCATTTGTTGGGGCAAAGGGTATAAAAAGTCAAAATAGCCACTCCATTCCTTATCCAACTTATGTCCATAATCAAATTTATGATTCGGGAATGCGATCATTGCCGCGGAAACTTCCTTTTCCATTAAAATAGTATTCTCACCAAAAAAGTATAAATCCCTATACCCGTCTGAAGTCAGTCGGCCCACAAAAGTATAATTCAGGTTATTTTTGTCAAACCGGTCTATTATTTCGTCCTCAATTTTCCATAACTCGTCGGCATCTTCATTACTCGACAGACCATTGTCTCTCGGATTGGGCATTTCGATGGACACATAGACTACATTTTCTTGTCCCTTAATTGGGGCAACGCTCTTTAAGTTCAAATCGGTTGCAATCGAACTCAATTTATCATTTACATTGGAGAAGTAAAATGTCCAATCAGGTTGATATTCATTTTTTGGCGCAGATTGCCCGAAGGTGTTACCTAAAGATCCCATAATAAAAATAAAGGTTAGTACTTGCTTGCGTTGGTTTTGTTAATTGCGACAACACATTAGGTTGTAGTATTGACGTTATTATAACGCCTAAAACAACAAATCCTTATACCCTATTGGAAAAATGAACGTGATACCTGCTCCGGCCAAGGGCCACATTCCCAGCCCTGCGTCCTGCTCCTTTGAAAGGAAACCAACACAACCCCGTATGGTTCAATAAGTTGCATCAATCACCTTTATTTATTTCGATTACGACTCTTTTTGGTTCAAGTTGTGAATGGTTAAAATAACACTTCAATTTTTCATTGGCTTCAACTCCCTCAATCGTATTTCCGTGCTCAATTACAACTCCGTTTTCAAAAATATAAGCCCCATAATTGAATAAAAGTCCCGCTATTTCTTGCGGGCTATAATCGGCAAATCGAAATTCAAAGTCAGGAAGCCCTAGTGAGCTTAAACCAAGGGTATCCATCTTCATTTCGTTTTGTGTTTCTTGAATATTGAACAAGCGAACATTCATAAAGGCATTTATATTTTGATAGTTATTCTGGCTACTTCTTTCGAGAAAATCCTCGGGTTCCAAGATAACTTCACTGTTTCTTATCCATACCGCACTCGGCTTTATTGCGGAAACTATACTTGCTACGAACTTTTGAAAAAATTCGATTCTTTCCTTATACCCTAAATTTCGTGACATCAAGTCCGTCAACAAGATTTCATAGGAACATTTTTTGACCGTTTCTTCGGCCTCTTGCCAATTCCAAGATTGCCGGAAAGAATTCTCTAATTCGGCATATTCAATTTTATTTTCGTCAGGTATTAATATCGTTGCTTGGGCGGGAATGTTGCCCTCGGCAAATTCCACTTCATAATCTTTGAAGAAATACTGCCTGAGATTTTTAGTTTTACCGCTAGCATCTGGAAACTCTATTGTTTTAAATCTATTTTTCAGCTCTTTTTCGATAAGTTCATCATTAAGTACGGGCTTATCCTCAAAGAACAATTTCACCATTAACAATTCAGGTGGATTTTCTAAGGATTCATTTTCAGGAATATCTGCTTCGTTTTCAAGCTTTGGCTCATTTCCGAATATTTTTTTGAACAGACGCATTGGCTTCTATGGGTTTTTATAATGGAAGTTAACAATTGGTTATTGCCCCCGATGGAAGTAGAACGCCTAAAATAATAAATCCTTATGCCCTTCTTAGAGAAAAGAGGGTGAAGCTTGGGCCGGCCAAGGGCCACATCCCTCGGCTTACGCCCCCCATTAAGCGTGTAGATAGTCCGCTTCCCCCGCGATTCTACGCTGATTTTATGGGTTCAAAATCAATACCGATAAACCTTGGTTCACATTGCTCCGTAAACATTTTAATGGCCACGTCATAATGCACCATGATCGTACTAGGCGACTCATAAAGACGAAAAAGTAATGTGCCTTCCGCTTTTTGGACATCAATGACGAGTTTTTTAAAATTATAACCTCCTAGGAGTTTATTCCCCTCACTTCGGTCCAGGTCAACACATTGTAATAGCCCAAATATATTTACAACAGAAAAACCTTCCCATACGAGACCTAGGTCTGGGTTTTTTAAGGTGACCGGATAGGTTTGCAGATTATCTACACCTGCATTTTTAAGGGCGAGGATAAACCGTTCAGACATCAGGGGTATATACAATGATATCAGGTCACCGGGAGGGTTCTTTTCCGTAAAATTAACTTCTAGGGTGAATTTTTCATGGATTAGCGTCTTGTTGTATGCCCCGGCCGTAAAACGGTCCGCATTGTCACTAAGGCTTCCCCATTCAGTTACACCAAGATCTTGTGAAGGCAAAATATTCAAAGTATAATACATAGGCTTTTCGTTACATATCGGGCATTTGCTGTTTGGCAGGCTATAAACCTAAGGCATCGACAATTGGGCCAATGAAAAATCCGCCTTATCCAAAACAAAAAACATTAAATATTTTTGATACGGCAACACTCAATGTTGAGTGTTTTTAAAATAATTGATTTAACAAACAGTATTGCACCAGCTTTTGTGTGGAATCGAAATTCAGCTTTTTAAGTATATTCCTTCTATGGCCGTCTACCGTATGTGAGCTAATAAAAAGCTTTTCGCCTATTTCCCTACTGGTCTTGTTCAGGGCCAATAAACGAATTACATCGTGCTCCCTATTGGTCAATGAATTCGTGTTTATGAGCTTTTGGGAGTAGTTTTTATGGTACAATATTTCATACTCATTGTTTTCGTTTAGTTTTTTTATCAAACATACGATGGGCCTATATTCACCCTTGCCGGTAACCGTACAATGGGCAATACCAATAATAGGCTTACCGTTTTCATCAAAATAGGTAGGTGTTTGATGTTCTAAAATGTTGCAATACTTTCCTTTACTATTTTTTACCCTAAAATTCCAGGTATAGTTTAACTTATTACGATCCTCTTGTTTCACTTTTGTCATCGTAAAATGCATTAGATCTTCCAAGGCACCCATCCAAACAGCTAGGTCATCGGGATGAAAATAAGACAGCCAATATTTGGCGCCTATGTCACACATTTTAATTCTATCCAAGCCCAAGGCATATTCAAAGTTTTTACTGACAAAGGCATACTTCTGTGTCGTGGTATTGGTTACAATAAAAAAGGACTCATTGTGGGGCAAGTACTCATCTAGCTCCCTTAATTTATTGAGATGATTTTCTATTATGGTATTTTGATACTCTTTATTGGTATTGAATATTTCTTTAAATAAATCAATGCTTGTTTTGGTCATTCGTACATCATTCTTAGCTTTAAAAAAATAGTTTTAGGTTCGTTAAGGCTTATATCCCATCATGCCCTTCCTCCTGCGACCGAAACTATCGGCAAGGACAAAAGACTTGGGTCTTTTAGGAAATTTCAATGACTACGTTCCCTCTTTTTCGCCCCTTATCCACATATTCGTGGGCCTTTACGATTTCTTCTAGTTGAAAACGTTGGTCGATAAAAGCTTTTAGTTCTTCTCTTTCCGCCATTTCCCTGATGAGCTCAAGGGTTTCGTCTTTTTCTTTGGTCATCATTTTTACCGAAACGAAAGTACCCCCGGGGTTTAGTACCTTTTTGGCCTTTGATTTGGAGGTCTTTCCAACGGCATCAAAAACGATATCGAATTTTTCATCGCCAGCGGAATAGTCCTCTTTTTTATAATCGATCACGCTTTGCACCCCCAAGGATCTTAGCATTTCAAAATTGGAAGTGGAACACACCCCTTTTACCGTGGCGCCTTTTTGACTTGCGATTTGAACGGCATAGCTTCCTACACTGCCGGAAGCCCCATAGACCAATACGTTTTGTCCTTTTTTTAATTGGGTTTTCCCTAAAAGGTAGATGGCCGTCATTGCCCCGATCGGTAGGGCCGCTGCCTCTTGATACCCCAGGTTTTTAGGTTTTAGGGCAACAACGCCGCTTTTCCATTTTTGCGGTAAGCATATATATTCGGCATACGAGCCTGTACTCAGCATAGTTGTCGTACCGAATACGCTGTCCCCCACCTTAAATCGCGTGACTCCCTTTCCTATTTCTTCTACAACCCCGGCCAATTCATGGCCTAAAATTTTCTTTTTCGGTTTAAAAAGTCCGAATATCAATCGGGCAGGAAGCCAAAACAAAGGAGGGAAGTCGGAACTTCGAAGCCGCGCATCTCCTGAAGTAACCGTGGCCGCACATATTTTTACCAAAATCTCATCGTCTTTTGGTATCGGTTTTTCTACCTGTTTTAGGGTAAGGACATTTGGGGGACCATACGCTTCGTAAATAACTGCTTTCATATTGCCTTTGGTTTTCTGGAAATTACGAACAACAGTCCTATAGGTCCTATATCCCGCATATTTCTTTTACTTCCCCTAATATATAAATAATCCTCTTTCCCCCTATCATACTGTATACATAGATTGCAGGCCCAGCCCTGATTTTGAGGGAGCGGAAAGGAATTCCCTTAAAAAAGGGCTAGCTACACTCGTGTCAGCTCGGGACAACCACCTTCAACAAAAAAAGCGGATGCCGGTTCTAAAACCAGCATCCGCCCTCAATATATCCATCACTGTTCCTTATTTCTTTCTCAGCACACGGTCCAGTACCATATCCTTATCGAGTTTCTTGGTACAGAAAAACCAATCCTTACAATCGATATCGCCATCTTCCATTCGGTCCTTGGCCGTACCGCAGGAGCCTGCGGGGCCTACGATGACGTCGTCTCCGGGCCTCCAATCGGCTGGGGTGGCCACATCGAATTCATCGGCGGCCTGCAAGGCGATGATCACCCGGTACAATTCGTCAAAGTTCCTGCCCAAGCTCAAAGGGTAGTAGATAATGGTCCTGATAATTCCCTTAGGGTCGATAAAAAAGACGGCCCTGACCGCTTTGGTAGTATCTTCGTTAGGCTGTATCATGCCGTATTTTTTGGCTACATCCATGGTAATGTCCTCGATCAGGGGAAAGTTGACCTCAATGTTTTTCATTCCCTTGTACTCGATCTTTTCCTTGATGGTACGCAACCAGGCAATATGGCTGTAGAGCCCGTCAATCGAAAGGCCTACAAGCTTACAGTTGGCCTCGGCAAACTTCTCTTCCATAGAGGCGAAGGTCATAAACTCCGAGGTACAAACGGGGGTAAAATCGGCCGGGTGACTAAAAAGAATGACCCAACTTCCCTTATAGTCCGCCGGAAAATTAATATCTCCTTGAGTGGTTACCGCTTTAAATTCGGGGGCAGCATCGCCTATTCTTGGCATGCTGGTTACTTCATATTCTTTATCTTGTTCCATTACTCTATTATTTAGGATTCATAATAGCAGCAAGGTATTCGATATACGCAGCATCCACAGTTACCTATGTTACAAAAACCCTTTTTCTTCGGCCTATTACAAAGGTGAGTTCTGCCTTGGCTACCGCCTGCCCGTAGCACTCAGGACATTTTACATTTAATCAAGTACATGTTGCAACTACGCTTTGTCGCACCCAACTAAATTTGGCCTAAATCGCTATAGTGGCTATTCGCATACAGGCCCTAAAAATGTACCGTACCGATCTTTTCAAAAAACCAAAAGGGCCCGGTTAAAAACCGGACCCTTTCTTCGCTAATTTATACACTTTTATGATGGTCTACAAAAAAAGTGTATCGGTCTACATATGAGAACCTGCTTCTAAACCGACCGTAAAATGGCACCGGTCGACCTAGTCTTTCTTGATGCTAGTTTAATCAACATCAATAATAAGCTTCATGGCCTTTTCTTTTGAGGCGTTCAAGAACACTTCGTAGGCCTTTTCCATTTCACTTAGTTTAAAGTGGTGCGTAATCAATTTGTTTACCGGCAACTTGTTGGTAGACACGGCCTTCATCAACATAGGGATGGTGTTGGTATTTACCAGTCCGGTTGTAATGGTCAAGTTTTTGATCCACAGGTCTTGGATCTCAAAATCCACTTTTTTACCGTGCACCCCAACATTGGCGATATTTCCGCCCGGTTTTACTATTTTTTGGCATACATCCCAGGTTTGAGGGATACCAACGGCCTCTATGGCCACATCTACCCCTTCCTCGCCAACAATTTCCGCCAGCTCTTCCTGTAGGTTGTCGGAAGGTTTTAAGGTGTGGGTGGCCCCCAATTGCTTGGCCATCTCCAACCGGTTCTCGTCGAGGTCGATTACCACGATTATCGCGGGCGAATAGAACTGGGCGGTCAAGAGAACGGAGATCCCTATAGGCCCAGCACCCACAATGGCAATGGCATCACCCGGTTTTACCTCACCGTATTGCACCCCGATTTCGTGCCCCGTAGGTAAAATATCGCTGATCATTACCGCCACCTCGTCATCGATAGAGTCGGGTATTTTGTACAGGCTATTGTCGGCATGGGGAATTCGCACATATTCGGCCTGTACCCCATCGATCATATGACCTAGGATCCAACCGCCATCCTTACAATGCGAATAGAGTTGTTTTTTACAATATTCACACGAGCCGCATGAGGTAATACAGGAAATAATGACCTTGTCCCCCACTTTGAACTGGGAAACGCTGTCGCCTACCTCCTCTATGATTCCCACACCTTCGTGGCCCAAGGTAATACCGTCCCTCATATAGGGGTTCTTCCCTTTGTAAATACCGGAGTCGGTTCCACAGATGGTGGTCTTTACGACCTTTACAATGGCATCGGTCGTTTTTTCAATAACAGGTTTGGCTTTTTCCTCGAGGGCGATGTTATGATCGCCATGATAAACTAACGCTTTCATAAGTCTTACTTTTTTATGTTATGAATTACTATGTATGTGTTCTTCCCTGCACTAATCTTTTTGCTGGCATTCTGATGTGTCCTTGTTAAGGATATCCGTTTTTATAAAATCGTTTCTTAACACCGGTTTCCACTTGAAATCGACGGTTTCCGTTACGGTAAAATTATTCTTAGGGTCGGTCGACAATAGGGTTTCGGTGAAATCGTCCTCCATTTTTCTAAGCTTGTCCAGTTCGCACGGGGGCAATTCCCCTTTTACGGCAAGGGCGCCCAGTTTATCTATTTCCCCTGGTTTTACTCCTTGGTTCATGCGTACGGTTACGGCTTTTTGGGTATCGATACGTTGCACGGTAAACAGGCCGTCGATATCCTTGGAAACATAAAAGGTGTTGAATTGATACCGTGCCCCTGTATCGTATATGGCCGCATCGGTAAGGCAGGGCGAGGGTTGGCTCACAATGCGGGTATTGGTACGGTCTATGGGGCCGTCTTGATACAGTTCGCCTAAGGCCTCTTGCAGGGCCAGATGGCCCACTACCAAACCGTCGCAAAGGTGACCGTGAAATTTGACGAGGTCGTTAAGGTCTATATCTTGTACATTTCCCAGTCGCCCTTTGGAGAAATCGGTGTCATTGACCCGCATTCCCGTCTTGATATGGTTTTCCCTTTTGGGCAGGTAAAGTGTAAAGGATCGGGCTCCCGAGTTAATTTTGTCCAAATGGCCCATAAAGCTTTGGTCGTCCTTTAAAAAATGGACGTGGACAAAGCTTTTCGAACCTGTAAATATTCCCTGGTGTTGTTCCGAATAAAAGCCTACCAATTGCCCTTTCTCGTTTTGTGACGTGAATTTTTGGGACTTTACATCGGGTTTGTAACCTTCTACCTCAGGGTTTCTGGGAGTAACGATATGTATCGTCATTTCATCGAACTGCCCTGTAATACGAAACGCAAAAGGTTCTTTGAGATTATAGCCCTTTGTTTCGGCAAGGGCCGTGACCTTTTCTTGGATTTCCTGAACGCTGTTCAGCGGACCGTCTAGATCAAAGGCTTCCCACTCGGGCACATGGCTATACACGAAAAATGGGGAACGGATGTCCCAACTTTGTCCCACAAGGGCCTTCCCGGTTTCAAAAGCCGAGGCATGAAAGGGCTTGCCGTCAACAACGGTTATTTCGCCTTTCATGCGGTCATAGGGCCCCATGCCGTACAGGTGCGATTTCTGGGGAAGGGTATCCAACCAGACCTTAAGATCGTAAGTGTTGCCCATATCCTTCATCGCCCCAACAGCGTACACTTCTGGCACGGTCTGTCCTCTGAGGAACTGCGATGTAAAAACGATGATGGAAAGGATGGAGATTAATTTTTTCATAGATGACACGAATTACAAGATGAGGTTGAATAGATATCCCGATAGAATGATGCATAGCGTCACGACCCCAAAGAAAATAGCGATCAGTTTTAAGGACATCACTTTTTTGAGCAAGGTGGCCTCGGGAATGGAGAGGCCTACCGTGGCCATCATAAAGGCAATGGCCGTACCCAAGGGCACCCCTTTGGCCACAAAGACCTGGATGATGGGAACAATACCGGCGGCATTCGCATACATGGGTACGGCCACCAGAACGGCCAGGGGAACCGTCCACCATTGGCCACCGCCCAAATAGCGGTCAAAGAAGTTCTCGGGCACGTAACCGTGCATGGCGGCGCCAATGGCGATGCCTATAATTACATATAACAGCACTCCCTTGACAATATCCCAGGCGCCACGGGTTATCTCGGGCAGGCGATCGCGAAAACTTCGCTTCTCTTCTTGGTACTCGGCCTGCTGCCTCTTGTTTTCAAGAATTTCCTTTACCCAATCGGAGAGTAAGGGCTCCAAATTCATTTTACCCAAAAGCCATCCCCCGACCGAGCCTAATAAAATGCCCGACAAGGCATAGATCAAGGTGGCCTTTATGCCGAACATCCCCAAAAACATGGCAACGGCCACTTCGTTGACCAAGGGTGAGGTGATCAAAAAGGCAAAGGTGACGCCCAAGGGAATGCCCCCTTGTACAAAACCGATAAAAAGGGGTACGGACGAACAAGAGCAAAAAGGGGTGATGGCCCCAAAGATGGAGGCGAAAAAGTATTCCAGGCCATAGAGCTTTTTCCTGTTCAGATAGTCCTTTAGGCGTTCAATGGGGAAGTAGGCGTTTACGACCCCCATGATAAAAACGATAAAGAACAGGAGGATTAGAATTTTCAGGGTGTCGAACACAAAGAAATTCAAGGCCGTGCCCAAATGGGTATCCGCTCCTATTCCAAACACCGAATAGATCAACCAATCGGCAAAATGCTGAAGCCAATCAAACATTAGGAACGGTTTTTATGGTTCCCGAAATGGAACATGACAGTTTTACGGTATTGTAAATGGTACCGAATTTTTCGATATTCTTTTTCAATAGGGCCGTATTCAATTTGTCATCATCGCTGTAAATCGTTAAGCTGTATTCGATGTTATCCATTCTTGGGGGATTCTCTAGGCGCGTAGCCTTTACCTCGAGGGTGGTTTTGGTATAGGAGAATCGCATCATGGTAGAAAAACGCTCCACATTCTTTAGCATACAGGCAGCGAACGACCCCAAAAACAACTCGGCGGGATTGGGCAGACTGTCGGCAGTTTTAGGCGTTGTGCCAAAATCGATGTTCGATTCCTTTATATGGATCGTTGCATCGTCATGGGCCATCGAGGAAGCTTTGATTTGGTAGTCCATAATACCCTTATTAGTTCAACAATGCCAGTACTTCGTCTTTTGAGGGTACCCTTCCTTTAATAGTAATCACGTCGTCGATGACCAATGCCGGGGTCGTCATTACGTTGTATTTCATGATTTCCATGATATCCTCTACTTTTTCGATCGTGGCGTCTATGTTGTTTTCGGAAACCACATCCTTGACAACTCCTGTCAAGGATTGACATTTTGGACAACCGGTTCCTAAAATTTTAATTGTTTTGCTCATGATATTCCGTATTTATTGGTAAAATCCTTATTCTAAAAAATTTTCGGGGCAAGGTCTTCGCCCTATTCCTGTTTTCTTGATTGATGCAGTATTTTATTTTGGCGGACTTACCTCTCGTTAAACAAGTCCCGTATCTAGTTCCTTAGGTGCTATAAAAAGGTAGATTGCACCAAAGCAAACACCTTCTACCCCAATTACCGTTAAAACAAAAGCTTCGTTCTTTACACCCTTAGGATGGCCATGCACATAAGATGTTCCTAGGCCTTTACAATTTTGTCAAGGCCACCATACCTCAAACCTGTGCTAATTATCCCAAGTTTATTTTTAGAGGTCACACGCCGTTTTTAAGTGGCTTCCGTGCTTCGATAATGCCCTGTTTTCTTTTTACAATCGTAAAATTACGATAGAGGATTGAGCTGTACTGTGACTTTCGTCACCTTCGGGCATTTTTTTTATACAACAGAGATGTTTTTTGGGAAAGAGACAGGATGATTCTGGTGCATAGATTGGGACATAGGACAACCAATGGCCTTGATTAAATCCATTTCAAGTTTTATACGGTTCTCCACGGCGCGTATGGCATTTTCCACATACTTTACCTTTACGACTTCGGCCGATCGGGCATTATCGTCAATGGTTCCGAAAGACGCTATGCCGTTCACCTATTTTTTGGCGTCAAGAACTGGGCGACCCGTCTTTAATGGCCTGGTTTTTATCCCCCATTTTTGAGGCGAGTACACTTATGACCAATAACTGCAGGGCGTGGAACAGCATAAGGGGCAAAAGAATAATACCGATCGTAGCGGCATTGCCAAAGATAATTTTAGCGAACACCGTACCGTGTACCAATGATTTTTTCGTTCCGCAAAATTGGGCGGTAATTTGATCTTCGGTATTGAACTTCAGCTTCTTGGCCAAGAATCCCGTTAAAACGTATAGGATGACGAACAAAGCCAAAACCGCTATAAAAACTATGAGCAGGTCTAAAAAGGAAATGGCGTTGAAAATATTCTCGTCAAAAGACCTTGCAAAACTCTTGTAAATGATGAGCAGAATGACCGATTTGTCGAACAGGGTCAATTGCTTTCCGTATTTCTGTGCATATTCCCCCCACAAACGCTGTAGCACCACCCCGAGCAATACCGGTAAAATGATCTGTACGATCAGTTGTAGGTAGATATCGGCAAAGTCAAACTCCGTTTGGGCGTTCTTGACAAAGAGTCCCATCCATAAAGGCGTAAGTAGCACCCCGATAATACCCGAAATACTGGCGTTGAAAATAGCGGCGGGGATGTTGCCCTTGGCTATGGAAACCATAACTACCGATGAGGATACGGTAGAGGGAAGCGCGGCCAAGAAAAAAAAGGCCAACCAGATGATTTCCTGCTCCCCGTTCTGGATGAGGGGGCGAAATAGCAAGACCAATAGGGGGGAAATCAGAAAGGTGGAGGCCTGTACCAAAAGGTGCAATCTCCAATTTTTAAGCCTGTCCTTTAATTTAGAGGGACTCAATTTGAGTCCGTAGAAAAAGAATATAAGCGAAATTCCTATCGCACTTATGGTATCGATAGGAATCTTACTTTCCGATATTCCCCACTGGGGAAATAGATAGGCCAAGCCAATAACCACTATTACCGATAGTACAAACCGATCTATCTTTAGTTTCATATTTTTTGGAAATGCGTATAAAAGGTCCAAAAACCTTCATGATGTTTATAAAAGGGACAAAGATACTTTTTTGACCTAGGTTAGAAGGGGCAAATATCGATTTTAGGGAGAATTTAAAATCAGAAATACAACTCCCTTGTGTTTGTTTGAACGTGCGAAAACAATGTGGTCACAGGCCTTTTTCCGCCTGTGGTTACTTCAGTAGGTCAATATAAAAAGGACAGTACTTCCAGTTCCCTTTCATTTCGGCATGGTCCACAGCCATTTTGTACGGCATAAGGGCCACCAAGTACGCGTATAGGTAAACTCCCAGTCGGAATAGTACCCCTCTCTTATGCGTCTATCGCATTGTTCCCATCTGCGTCCTGCACCTTAAAGAAGTAAAAATGCATGCCCCATCTGGCCCAGCATTTGGCGGAACATGGGCTTCATGGGTTTCAAAAACAGGAAGCATCGGGACATACCTCAACGTTCCCCAAGGGCCGATGCACGGTCGCATCTTCATCGGTAAGAAAAATCGGCAAAAATACGTATCGCATATTACTTATATACAAATACTTACATCTACCCCATTTATCCAATGACAAAAGTCATAAACGAGATGGGTTTTGGACTATAGTTTTATCGAATAATTTAATAAAAACAGCAATATGACAATGATTAAAACCATGTACAGGGCCGTCTATGGTATGACGTTCTTCTTATTGATACTGTCGAATACCGTTCGCGCCCAAGAGTTCAATTTAGTAAACAAATCGTCCACTATGACCGTTCTGGGAACTTCCAGTTTACACGATTGGGAAATAGATGCCGAAGAGCAAAGCGGAAAAATCGTATTCAATGATTTGGAGGCCGCCGAGTTAGGGCAATGCCAAGTACAGGTAGTAGCCGAAAGTTTAAAAAGCGGCAAGTCTTCTATGGACAAAAACACCTATAAGGCTTTAAATACCAAAAAGTACAAGCGTATTTATTTCGAATTGGCCGAGGTAAAGGAAAGCACCCGAAAAGGCGATGGAAGCTATGCCGTTAGCGCAATGGGCGACTTGACCATTTCAGGGGTCAAAAAAAGGATACCCTTACAGTTTTCCCTGCAAATCGACGGCGATAAAATAACGCTTACCGGAGAAAAGTCGCTCAAGATGACCGATTTTAAGGTAGAGCCGCCAACCGCCTTGTTGGGAACCATTACCACAGGTGATGAAGTAACCATAAAATTTACCACCGTATTTCAATAACAACAAATAAAAACAATTATTAAAAAGAGTAGACTATGAGAGCAATTTTTAAAAACGCAATATTGTTTGGAACCGCTTTGGTCGGGGTCGGTCTATCGGCCCAGAACAGGCAAATCGACAACTATCGGCAACCGGACAAAAGAGGTGTAAATGTGTTTGAAAGCCCAAAGGACACCATAACCACCTTTGAGAACGTAAAAGTAAAGATCGGCGGATCTTTTGCCCTTCAATACCAGGCCTTGGACAATGAAAACTCGGGTGTTCTGCCCTTGGCGGAGGTTGGTAGCAATTTTAACCTCGCAACCGCTAACCTAGACTTGGACGTAGCCCTTTACGATGGGGTAAACATGCACCTAAGAACCTATTTGTCTTCTAGACACCACCACGAACCTTATGTAAAAGGAGGCTATTTTCAAATAGACAAGCTCGATTTTATCAGCGAAGGCTTCTTAGGGGATTTTATGGACCATGCAACGATTAAGATCGGGCATATGGAGAACAATTATGGCGATGCCCATTTTAGAAGAAGCGACAACGCCCAGGCGATTTACAACCCCTTTGTCGGAAACTTGATCATGGATTCGTTCACTACCGAAGTTGGTGCTGAACTGTACTATAGGACCGATAGCGGATTCTTGGGAATGATCGGGTTCACCAACGGTAAATTGAACCAAAGCGTCACCAAATCGAACGGGTCTACCGGCGGTGCCGCCCTATTGGCCAAGTTGGGTTACGACAAACAAATTTCCGACGACCTAAGGTTTCGGTTAACCGGATCCTTGTACAACACCGGGTACGCCCCCAACGTATACCTCTATTCTGCCGATAGGGCCGGATCTCGATATTACGACATTATGCAAGATGCTACGGCCACTGGCGACAACTTTAGATCCGGACGGTTCGACCCCGGTTTTACCAACCAGATTACTGCCGTTATGATCAACCCATTTGTAAAATATGGAGGTCTGGAATTTTTTGGAACGGTAGAGGTCACTTCTGGAAAAGGATTGAGCGAAGCCGATAGAAGAAATGCCGAACAATACGCTGGTGAACTTATCTACAGGTTCGGCAAAAGCGAGAACCTCTTTATAGGTGGCCGCTATAATACGGTCAGCGCAGAATTGGCCAGCGGCGACGATATAAACATCAATAGATTTCAACTAGGTGCGGGTTGGTTTATGACCAAGAACGTTCTTTTAAAAGCCGAATATGTAAACCAAAAATACAAGGATTACCCGGTAGGAGACCTTCTTGAAGACGGTCAGTTCGACGGACCTATACTTGAAGCCGTCATTAGTTTCTAATTAAAAAGGTAAAAATAGCAGGTCTCATTGTGTACCATTTTCTTTATAGTTAAGAACCTGCTTTGAGACTTGCTATGTTTATTATAACCTCAGATGATTTAGTATTATGATATTAAAAAAGGTAAGGCTGTTTTTTTCCGTTATGGCCATAATGGCCTTTACTACAGGTGCGACCATCCGACGTACCTTTGTAGCCATTACTCCCGATAGCTCCTTGTACATTAAGGGAACTACCAATGTAAACACCTTTTCTTGCCGGTTCGACGTGGAGAATATTAATAACCCGGTGCATGTGGACTATTATAAGGAAGGCAATAGGATAAAGTTCGACGAAACCGCCCTGGTTTTGAACGTCGATTGTTTTGATTGTGGCGGAAGAGGAATTAACAGGGATTTGCGTGACATTTTAAAATCAGAAGAGCAACCCCATATATTTTTGTTTTTAAAAGAGATCAAGCCTATAGAGAGCACAGCTGCCTATAAGGCGGTGTTGGATATAGAAATTGCAGGGGAGACCAATACCTACGAAGTTCCAGTGGAGGTAGAAAAAGATAATAAGCTCTTAATAAAAGGGGACTTGAATATAAGTTTGCCCGATCACAATATAGCGGCACCGAGCAAGTTGTTCGGACTCATTAACATACACGAAAATGTTGAAATCTCTTTTAAATTGGGGGTTAAAGAGATTCGTAATTAGAAAATGTACCCGCACCGACGGTACAACAAGTACAATGGTAATTTGGTCTACACGCCACCTAACGTCACAGACTTCTTTCTGTTCGTTATTCCTTAAGTAAGTCCCCATGAAAAGGACAGTACTTCCAGTTTCCTTTCATTTCGGCATGGTCTACCGGGCATTTTTTACCCGGCATTAGGGCGACCAATGGCAAGGTGTAATTAAACTCCTTATCGGAGTGTTTTATGGTAAAACTACCCTCTTTGTATTCATCTATGGCCGTCTTCCCGTTTTCGTCCTGCACCTTAAAGAAGAAAAAATGCATGCCCTCCCCCATTTGGCCCAGCATTTGGCGGAACATGGGCTTCATGGGTTCCAAAAAGCCCGAAGCCTCGGGACTTACCTCATCGTCATCTAAGGGCAAGTAGACCTCCCCTTGTTCGTCTATAAGGGAAATCGATTGGCGCAAAGTGGCCTCGTCGGTGAACGATGCCGTGCCATTGGTATGGATATCTACATCGAGACCACATACCAAGACGTAATCGTCGAAGGCCGAAACGATTTGGTCTACCGTTTCACCGGATATTTGGGGATTGCCCTCCGTAGCGATTTTCCAATAACCTGTGGGGATCCAAAAGGCGAGGGACATATGGTTGTTTTCCTTGTGCCATATTTGGATCTCCCTGATATAATCGGTAAGGTTGATTTTTTGGGACGTTTGCCCAAAAGAGGTAGCACTGAATAATACGACAACAAATAAGAAGAGGTGTTTCATAAAGTACGGAATGGTTTATTAGTGTTTTTTGCCAAGGTAAATAAAATTGATAAGGTGCCAGCAGAAAAATGGTTGCACGGTTGGCTTTTTGCCTTATAAGGGAAAATGAAATGGACTTGTCGAGAGGGAAGAGGGATTATTTCAAACGATTGTTTTGTCTACATTAAATTTGATTCGTATTTAACTTTACTACTACCGAGTAGTTTTAAAAATTTCTTGGATTCTCCCTCTAGCTGCCGCAAGCGTCACCCTTCTGCCGATATAGCATTATTGGAACGAAAAATCGATTACCAAAACTTCCACCAAGGTTTTGAACTGCCTTTGGACTCCGTGTTTTCCTTTGCAGGGGCCTTGGTGTTGGTCGGTTTTTCCGATGTATCGGAAAATTCGGGAGGAAAGGTTTTTGTGCCTTCAATATAATGGTAAATGGCCGTTCCAAAACCCTCTTCAGGGGCGATGTTCGCACTTTGTTGGATAATGAAGGCCGTGGCAATGGCAGCCGATTGGGCCATTTGTTCGTAGCTTAAATCATTATTTTTCATGATTTCCAAGGCCGGGTCCTGAACCTTGGCAATGGCATCCACAAAATTGCTTTCGGCCCGTTTTCGGTTGCTGCCCGACATCTTGTTATTGTCGATCTGTACTCCATATTTTTGCAGTACGGCGTGGGTAATTTGAACAAGCTGGGGACCTTTGGTATTGGCCTCTTCGGATAACATGGCAGAACCCGGTTTTGCATCCGCTACATTAAAACCAAAGGACCGGAACAAAAAACTGCCGGCCAGTCTCGCAGTGCTCGAAATAGCTTCCGTAGCATCCATTTCCCTTGATCCCTTTCCGATTACCGAGACCACCATCTCAACGATGTCGTCAACGGCCTTGTTTTGTTTTTTTGTGATTTCCATGGATCGTACTTTTTTCAATGGCTCCCAACAACTAAACCTAGATATAGCCATTGACGCTACCTTGTTTATACCCATAAAAGTAAGAATTTCGCAAATACCTAGCCCGACTAGCCCAGGCGTTGCCTGTGTCGATATATTGTACTTTGTCCGGCAGGGGTATGGGTTCCACATCCCGTCGGAGTGCCCCTCTTCGGCTTCGAGAGGACATCCTCCGCCCATCTTTTAATTTACCCCGCTAATTTACAGTGATTTAACATCCATACCTTACAGATTTACGTAAGGTTTTTAAGAAATTTTTCAACAGGGCTTCCGTAGAAAGGGGGCGAAAAATTAACAAAGTCTTTACACCCTACCTTCCTGTGCTTTCTATAAAATAAGTTATTTTTCGCCCTAAAAAGCTTCGCCCAAGCTAGTGCTTGCGGTGACCCTACCCTTAAAAAAATCGCTATGAAAAGCTCTACTTCCCTCTGTCTCTTACTTCTTTCCCTAGTACTCGGTTCTTGTTCCTCGACAAAAAAAACAGCGGACAATCCGCTCTTTGGCTCCGTTTGGGAACTGGAATACCTATCAGGCCCGCGCATTGCTTTTTCGGGACTCTACCCAAATCGCAAGCCCTTCATCCGATTTGACCAAGAGAAGTCCCATGTGGTAGGCAACAACAGCTGCAATGGATATTCGGCCGATTTTACCCTTGACGGCAAGCAAATTTCCTTTGGCGAGCCCGGCCCTACCACCATGATGTTCTGCGGCCAAGGGGAAGGCTTCTTTGTCAATACCATGAAGAAAATCAACGCCTACCACATCGATGCCGATGGCAAATTGGAACTGTTGATGGACGAGGTGCCCATGATGCGTTTTAAGCCCAAGGAAGACGCCTCGGCCACCGACCAACGTTAATCCTCCTACCCACCACGACGTACGAAAACGGGCCCTAGCGGTACGCCGTTCCCCTTATCGCACCCCAAACTTCCACTTTCGCACGTTCGATTTGATCTTAACAAAACATTATTGCGACCTTCTAACAGGAAGATTTACTTTTGCCCTTTGTAACCCCTTACGGCTTATAAAACGACCTTATGTCAATCAGCTCCCCTAATCCCTAGCTTAGAGAAAGGCTGTTCGGTCATTGTTGCCCCTTATGTTACTGGGGACTAACCATAGCCCTAACAAGAACGAAAAAACACAAAGTCAAAATCATGAAAAAAATCATTCCCGTCCTCCTTGCCCTGATCACCGTTCACGTGGCCCATGCGCAAGCGGAAAAACTAGAATGGCTCGATATCGAACTGGCCAATTACGAGTATCCCTTTCCCGTGTCCTCCCTGAGCATCAACAATCAGGAGCAACAACTGAAAATGGCCTATATGGACGTAAAGCCTGAGAACTACAACGGTAAGAACATTGTATTGCTCCACGGTAAAAACTTTAACGGCGCCTATTGGAAGACCACCATCGAGGCCTTGACCAAAAAAGGTTTTAGGGTCATTGCCCCCGACCAGATCGGTTTCGGAAAATCATCTAAACCGGCCCATTTTCACTATACCTTTCAGCAACTGGCCCAAAACACCAAAAGCCTTTTAGATACATTGGGAGTCTCCCAAACGGCCGTTTTGGGACATTCCATGGGAGGCATGATCGCCGTCCGCTTCGCCTTGATGTATCCGGAAACCACCGAAAAATTGATTTTGGAAAACCCTATCGGTTTAGAGGACTGGAAACTTAAGGTACCTTACAAACCTGTGGAATGGTGGTATCAAAACGAATTGAAAAAGAGTTATGAGGGCATACGTAAGTATCAACTTGAAAGCTATTACGACAAGCAATGGAAGCCCGAGTACGATCAATGGGTAAACCTTTTGGCGGGATGGACGTTAAATTCCGATTACGAACGCATCGCTTGGAACGCGGCCCTTACCTACGATATGATCTTTACCCAGCCCGTGGTCTATGAGTTTGAAAACATCAAGGCCAAGACCTTACTGATCATCGGTACCCGAGACCGTACGGCCTTAGGAAAACCTTTGGTTACGGAGAAGGTGAGAAAGACTATGGGACTCTATAACCAATTGGGCAAAAAGACCCAAGAGCGCATACCGGATGCGGAGTTGGTAGAGTTGGCGAATATCGGCCACCTGCCCCATATTGAGAGTTTTGACCGCTTTATCGCGCCCCTGACCTCCTTTCTAAAGGAGTAAGGCCGAGTGCCAAAATCGAAGGCTTGTTTAAAGAAAAGAACTAAGACGGGGGGCATACCCCCTGATACGGAAATAGAGGCTACATCCTTTTGCTGGTGGTGGCCTCTTCTTCTTTATAGACCTTTTTTACGATTTCGTACAGGTCCGGAATTACGGTCTTGGCTATGGGCGAGTTATTGTTCAAGAGTACACAGATGCCCAAATCCGATTCCGGATACACGGCAATCTCGTTTCTGTAGTTATTGACGCTTCCGCCATGGTGCCAGATCGTTTTTTCTACATTGGCCTGCCCTTCGCTAAACTTATGGATTCTCCATCCAAAGCCGTAATAAGAACGGGTGTGGCCCGGCCATCGCTGATAATATTTTCTATGTCCTGAAATCTCGATAAAGGGATTAAAGGCTTCCCTTATGGCCGAACTATCCATAACATCAGGGTTGTGTCCCAATAAAAAACGCATCCACCTTCCCATATCGTGGGCATTGGAACTGATTCCCCCTGCAGCTACGGCATTGTAGTAATTGTCCCTTAAGTGGGCAGCCCTCCAACCGTTCCGCGCTTTTACGTGCGGCATGGCAATATTGGCCTCATGCGTCAGGGTCTCGAAATCGGTAGTCGTGGTACACATTTCCAAGGGCTTAAAAAAGCGATCGTCTAAAAGGGTGTTTATCTTTTTGCCCGTAGCCTTCTTCATCATTTCCCCACAAAGGGCGAACATGGCGTTTTGATAGCTGTACATGATTCCCGGCTTGCTAATGGGCATTACCTCCTTAAAACGCTTGGCTATATCCTTTAGGGGAAGACCGGCTTCCACTAGATTCGTATAACTGTGATAGGGCGTGCCCGAAGTGTGCGATAGAATATTGGCCAAGGTGATGCTTTTGGTATTGGAGCCATCACCCAATTGAAATTCGGGAAGGTAGTCGCTTACCCGATCCGTCCAATTCAATTTTCCCTCGTGCTTTATGTTGGCGGCCAACATGCCGGCAAAACCTTTTGATAATGAACCCAACCTAAAAACCGTCTCCCCGTTTACGGGACTGTTATCCGTACTTTTCTTTGTTCCAAAACCGTCGGATATCACTATGGAATCGCCCGTAACGATGCTCACCCCTGCCCCGACGACATCGCCATTGGCAATGGCCTTCTTGAAATAGGCATTCAGGGCGGCCTGTAATTTCTTTTGTCGGGAAGCGTAAAGAAGGACTTCCTTATCGATTTTAGGGTCTTTTTCAATTGTCGAGGCCGTTACCGCCTTCTTGGGGGCTTTGGTCGATTCTGCATTGAATGCACGTGAAATAAATACGGATAAAGTGAAGACGACGAACGCAGATGCGATCAAAATTTTATATCTCTGCATTGATAAGCTATTCTTTTGGTAGGTTGAGATGCACGAAAATAGGATGAATTGCTTAAATAACGGATAAAATGCAGTTTTTCTTATAAATTTTTCCCGTTTTTATATTGTTTTTAACATTTTGAACAATTATACCCCTTATTCGATACCGTCTCGTACATTTTCACCATATAATCAGTGCCGATCTTCTTACTTTTGTTCCCTTTGCACAGTTCTTCCTTAATTTCATCCTATGAGTTCAAAACTAGAAAGCCTTTCGCTCCGTGAAGCCCAAAAACTGGCCTTGTTATCGCAAGGTTTACCGCCTACCGCCCGTACGGGTCCCGCCCAGGCTACCACGCTTTCCGCCATTGAACGTTTGGGCTATATTCAAATCGATACCATTTCCGTAATCGAAAGGGCACATCACCACACCCTGTACAACCGAAACCCGAACTATAAAGCTTCCCATATACATCAGTTGATAGCCGACAAGAAAGTTTTTGAATACTGGTCGCACGCCGCCTCGTATTTGCCCATGTCCGATTATCGCTTCAGCCTTCCGCGCAAACACGCTATTGCCACGGGCCAAATGAAACATTGGTTTAAACGCGACCTCAAGCTTATGAATGCCGTCAAGGAACGCATAAAGGACGAAGGCCCGTTAATGGCCAGGGATTTTGATAAAAAGGGAAGTAAACTGGGCGAATGGAAAACCGCACCCACCAAACAGGCCCTTGAAAATTTGTTTATACAGGGCGACCTGATGATCTGTAACCGTATTAATTTCCATAAGGTATACGACCTTACCGAAAGGGTGCTTCCCGACTCCGTGAACACCACGGCCCCGACCCAAGCGGAATACGGAAAGTTTTTGGTGAAAAAATACTTGCGTGCCAATGGGCCGGGCAAACTTTCAGAAATGACCTACCTGCTCAAAAACGTAAAACCCCTAGTCTTAAAGGCGCTTGACCATATGCTGGCCGAGGGTGAAGTATTGCCTATCAAAGTTTCCGGAAATCCCTATTACCTTTTACCCGAATCCCTTGAACTATTAAACCGGCCCTTGCGAAAGAAAGCCAAGATTTTATCGCCTTTTGACAATCTCCTCATACAACGAAAACGAACACAGGAACTCTTTGGTTTCGATTATCTTTTGGAATGTTATGTTCCGCAACACAAGCGCCAACACGGTTATTTTACCCTGCCTATTTTATGGGACGGAAAACTTGTGGCCCGTATGGACAGTAAGGCGGACAGAAAAACGGGAATTTTGCACATCCATCGATTGAGCCTAGAACCAAGCTTAACGAAATTGGACGCATTTTCGGCCGCCCTTGGGAAGGAACTCAAGGCCTTTGTTCGGTTCAATGGCTGTAAGGGGCTCTACCTGCACACCACCGTTCCCGCAAATTACAAACCACAGTTCTTCAATATCAACCCCGATTTGGTCGTTTAAATAAAACATGCGACATTTAGTCTGATACAACATAAACGCTTAGTGCCATGAAGCCAAGAATAAGTATGATTTCTTTAGGAGTGAAAAATTTAGAAGCTTCGATCCGCTTTTACAAAGAAGGTATGGGCCTCCCCCTATTCGAATCCCCTCCGGGTGTGGCCTTTTTCGATTTGAACGGAACCTGGCTCGGGCTCACCGAGAAGGAACACTTGGCAAAAGATGTGGGTATTGCTCCCGAAGGAAGTGGTTTTTCAGGTATGACCCTCGCCCATAACGTCTCTAGCGAAGAAGAGGTGATTTCGGTATTGAACGAAGCCATACATGCCGGGGCCATTTTGGTGAAGCCACCGCAAAAGGCCGATTGGGGCGGTTTTCACGGCTATTTCAAAGACCTTGACGGATATCTATGGGAAGTGGCCCACAATCCCTTCGCCTGGATCGGTCCCGAAGATTAACGCCCCCATACCTGGTATACGGCCGAAAAAGCATAGTTTTGCCGCCTTTTAATTGTCCAAACAAAGAAGGTAGATGATCGAAATACAGAACGTAAAATTCAACAACGAGACCAGGCCCGATTCGGGTTTTGAGCTGCTTAAGTTGGAAGTACTTTTTGCACGAAATATAGAGCAAGATATTACTTCGCCCCATAAGGTGGAATTTTACCAAATTATGATCATTACCGAAGGAGATTCAAAGCATACCATTGATTTCACCGATTATCCCTATGGTAAAAACACCATTTTTACCATACGCAAAGACCAAATACACCGCTTCTTTAAAAGCCCGGGGACCAAAGGATTTATATTAATTTTTACCGAAGACTTTTTGGCCAGCCTCTTAAGTCAAAAAGAAGTTGCCCGCTCACACGAACTCTTCAACGAGTTTTTGACTACGCCCTGCATCAATACCAGCGATACCGATTTTGCGGGTATCCATGACCTCGTTAAGGAAATAGAGGTGGAATACAACGAGAATTACGACGAGTTTTCTAGCGGTATTATCAGGAACCTACTCCATATCTTGATCTTTAAACTCTTCCGCGTCAAGCTGAAGCAAGGCGTCAGTTTTACCCAGCATAAATACGTGAGCGATTTTATCGCCTTTCAACAGTTGGTGGAAAAACGCTGTTTTGAAACCAAAAAAACCTTGGACTATGCCAGTTTAATGGGCTGTACCCCAAAAACCCTAAACAATATATGCAAGACGATCGTAGGTAAATCGGCCAAGGCGATCATAGATGACATTCTTGTCACCCAAATCAAACGTTTGTTGATCAACACCTCCATGTCCATTACCGAAATTGCCTATACTTCCGGTTTTGACGAACCTACCAATATGTATAAGTATTTTAAAAAAAATACCGAGACCACCCCCGAAGTTTTCCGCCAACTCCACTCCTAGCCTGCTTTCCGTTTTTTACAGTATAACTTCATTTTTATATAGTCCCTCCCACAAAGCGCCAAACTACTTTTGTCCTATAAATTTTAATACATCCATTAAAACCTATAGGAGATGAAAATAGCAGTAACCGGTGCCACCGGAAAATTAGGCAGACTTGTGGTTGAAAAACTAAAGGAAAGAACCGCTGAAGCCAACATTGTCGCATTGGCCAGAACCCCACAAAAAGGACAGGACCTAGGGGTTGAAGTACGCGCATTCGACTATGGAAACCTTGCACAAATGACGGAATCCCTGGCAGGGATCGATACGCTTTTGTTGATTTCAGGAAGCGAGTTGGGGCAACGTTTGGCCCAGCATGCCAATGTGATAAACGCGGCAAAAAACGCAGGGGTAAAAGCCATGGCCTATACCAGTCTTTTACATGTCGATACATCTAGTTCCCCCTTGGTTCCCGAACACCTGGGCACCGAAAAGGCCTTGGCCGAATCGGGAATTCCGTACACCCTTTTGAGAAACGGATGGTATACCGAAAACTATACCGATACCCTGAAAGACGTTATCGCCAAGGGCGCCGTATACGGTAGCGCGGGCGAAGGAGAAATCTCTTCGGCCAGTCGCGAAGACTATGCCGAGGCGGCCGCCATCGTATTGACCACCGAAGGCCACGAAGGAAAAACCTATGAATTGGCCGGTGACAAATCGTTTACCATGACCGATTATGCCCTAGAGCTTTCCAAACAGGCCGGAAAGGCAATTCCCTACGTAAACCTTCCGGAAGCCGAATACGCCAAAGCCTTACAAGAAGCGGGAGTGCCCGCCCCTATTGCGGAGTTCTTGGCCAGTTCCGATGTATCTACCGAAAAAGGCGACCTCTTTGACGAGGGCCTTCAACTATCCCTGTTATTGGGCAGGCTTACTACCCCATTATCCAGCTCCATAGCGGCCAGCATAGGGTAAACCCATTGGTTGTTCGTAAAAGGGGGTGCCGTTTGTTTATATACCAAACGGCACCCCCTTTTTCAATTCATATTGTGTACATCGTTTACAAAAGTGGTGTCCCAAATTTTTGTCACATCTTTGTAAGTAACACAGAACATTTCATCTTTTCACCCCTTAACAGTTCAAGTCATGAGCGATTCAGAATACAAGCTTCCGCAAAACACAAGTATCGGACACATACATTTAAAAGTAGCCGACCTCCAACGCGCCCTTGATTTTTACCACGGCCTGCTCGGCTTTGAGATTACCACCTTATACGGAAAAGAAGCGGCATTTATTTCCGCTGGCGGATACCATCACCATATCGGCCTAAATACATGGCAAAGTAAAAATGGACCTCGACCTCCAAAAAACAGTACCGGTTTGTTTCATACGGCCATTCTCTACCCCACGAGAAAAGATCTCGCGCAAATACTGGCCCGCTTGAGAGATGCAGGCTATCCGTTGACCGGGGCGGCCGACCACGGTGTCTCGGAGGCCATCTATCTAGACGACCCGGATGGAAACGGGGTGGAATTGTATTGGGACAGGCCAAGGGAGCAATGGCCGAAGCAAGCGGACGGTAGCCTCGAAATATACACCAGACCCCTCGACGTTCAAGGGCTTCTGTCCGAATTAGCATCTTAAATACCCCCTTCTAGCCAGCCCCTATTCCTCTTTAACCTACTAATTTTTAGGGACCAGTAGAAACACGCGCATTACAGCCTTGTGTTTTTTCGTTCCCAACTTCAAACTTTCCCTTTTTTACAGTTGAAAGGCATTTTTTTATCCCGAACAGGGTGGATGCCCAACGTATTTTTGCCCCGAATTTAATACCTATAAACTTAGAAAAATGAAAAGCACATTCTTAACAGCAATTTTTATTTCGGCCTTGAGCCTTTCTTCTTGCAACGGGCAGGATGATGACGTGGCCACACCGAAAGTATCGAACAAGGAAAAAGTAATTGAAGTACTCAAATCGATAGAGACAGGCGCACAAGAACCCGCCTCCTACATCAATCCCGAATCATATACACAACACAATTTAGGGGTGGCCGACGGTCTGGCCGGTTTTGGTGAAATTTTACAGGCCTTGCCCTCAAATTCCGCTAAGGTAAATACAATAAGGGCCTTTGAAGATGGCGACTATATATTTACGCATACAGACTACAACTTTTTTGGCCCAAAGATCGGCTTCGATGTGTTTAGGTTCGAAAACGGTTTGATCGTAGAACACTGGGACAACCTACAAGTAACGCCCGAACAGCCCAACCCAAGCGGCCATACCAGGATCGATGGCGCCATCGAAATCACCGATCTCGATAAAACCGAAGCGAACAAGACCTTGGTAAGAAACTTTATTACCGATATTTTGATAAACGGCAATATGGATAAAATTGGAAATTATTTTGAAGGCGACCAATACATCCAGCACAATCCGAACATTGCGGACGGCCTATCGGGTCTAGGAAGCGCCTTGGCCGCCATGGCCGAACAAGGGGTTACCATGGAGTTCTCCGTAATACACAAAGTATTGGGGCAAGGTAATTTCGTCCTGAGCATTAGCGAAGGTCATTTTGGAGGGGCACATACCTCTTACTACGATCTGTTTCGGGTAGAGAACGGAAAAATAGCCGAACACTGGGATGTTATCGAAACGATTGCCCCCGAAGCCGATAGAAAGAACACTAACGGTAAGTTTAACTTTCCTAATTAATCCATCATGAAATATCTAATTATAATCATCACCTGTTTCAGCTTGGCAAGTTGGAACCAAAGAGAAGAACCAACGGATCCCTACATTTTGGAAATCACCAGTTTTCAATACAAAGACACGGTCAACCCCGATGATTTTTGGAAGGAAGACGCCAAGATACAGGAGACGTATACCAGCAAGCAACCCGGCTTTATCAGCAGGGAAAGCGCCTATAACGAGGAAGGAAATGAGGTTTTAGTGGTCGTACGATGGAAGTCAGAAACAGACGCCGAAGCTTCTATGAACAAGTTTATGAACGATACATCGGTAGCCCCTTATGCGAAAATGATCGAAGGAAGTACCATGAAGATGATGAGGTACAATGTAAAGTGATGCATAAGTTTGCATTCCGATTTGGAAAAGGCTGCCTTGGGGGCGGCCTTTTCCTATTTTTTACCCTAGTCTTCAAGTACGAACTCCCCTTTTTGCTTCCGGCAGCTTGACCCAATTCGTCTAAAGCACGTTCCATATTCAACAATGGCTCCTTAGTGAATCGCTTTGTAGGCCAATGAATTTTCCGTAAGAAAGCACACATGCTCTTTCAAAGGCAATAAAACACCTAAAGACATACGTTATCAAGATTAATTCTGTTAGATATAAATCTTTACTGTATTTTAGGAGTTGACATTCGTCCCACATATAAACTAGACCATTGCCCTTGGAGTCTCTGATTGAAGACATTATTTTAAATTATAGTTATACAGTGCTATACGGCCTTACCTTCGGCTACTTTATAGGCTTGTACTTTGGCGTAGGCTCCCTGTTTTTATTCGTTTGCAAGGTGTTGGAGCGCAAAGGCATCCTCAACAAGATAAAATCCATAGCCGTTCCAAAAGACCAAATCGCCTTTGAAATCAAGCACTCCGTAAAATCGATTGTAATTTTTGGGTTTTCCATCATCCCCATCGTTTTTCTTATTCGGAAAGGAGTGATTGAGCTCTTGCCCAATACGTGGTCCAATATATTGATCGGGATCGTAATCCTTTCCCTGTGGAACGAAGTCCACTTTTATTTGGTACACCGGTTAATGCATCAAAAATTTATGATGAGGCATGTGCATTTCATACACCACAAATCTAGGATTCCGACGGTATATTCCGTTTTTAGTTTTCATTGGGTAGAGGCCCTTCTACTTAGCACGGTTCCCGTAACCATTGCCCCCTTCGTTCCTTTTTCGATAATAGCCATATTTATTTATCCGCTGATAAGCATCTTGTTGAATTTTGCGGGACATTGCAACTATCGCTTTGGAAGCGGAAAAGGGAAAGGCTGGAAACTTTTTGGCACCCATCACAACGAACACCATAGCAGGGGCCGACAAAACTACGGATTTGCGTTACACCTTTTAGATAAAATATTTTCAAGACATAACAAATAATATATGAGTGAGGTATATATAACAAGTACAGGTTCCTTTTTACCCAACAAGGCTGTTTCCAATGAGGAAATAGAAGATTACCTAGGCCGGATAAACGGCAGGGATAGCCGCGCAAAAAGCCGTGTACTGAAACAAAACGGAATCAAGACCAGGCATTATGCAATCGATAAAAACCAAGAGAGCACCCACTCCAATGCGCAATTGGCGGTTAGCGCCATTAACGATGCCATACAAAAAAGCGGTCTAAGGAGCAGTGATGTTGAATTGCTATGTACGGGAACGACCCAAGGTGACCTCCCCATACCCGGTTTTGCCAGTATGGTACATGCGGGATTGGACTTTAACAGATGTGAGGTGGCCAATTTTCAAAGTGTATGCGCTAGCGGTATAATGGCCTTAAAAAATGCCTATGCGCAAATAAAAAGCGATGAAAAAGAGAATGCCGTCTGTGTGGGAAGCGAATTGGCCAGTAGATTGTTCAAAGCCTCACGATTTGAAGCCCAAGGCGTAGATGACCTGCCCTTTGACGCCGAGTTCTTAAGGTGGATGCTTTCTGACGGTGCAGGTGCCTTTGTGCTTCAAAACAAGAAAAACAAAAACGGAATTTCCTTAAAAATAGATTGGATCGACTTAAAATCACATGCCAACGAATTTCCCGTTTGTATGTATACCGGGAAGACGGACAACAAAAATGAAACGGAAAAAACATGGTTGGACTACCCGAGTTACGAAGAAGCTTCAAAGGCCGGTGCCATTAACTTAAAACAAGACACCAGGTTATTGGACAAAGTAATAAAAACCGGAGTTGCCCACTACTTTGAACTTATCGACCAAGGAAAAATAAACCGGAAGGAAATCGATTGGCTATGCTGCCACTATTCTTCGGAAATGTTCAAAGCCCCCATTAAAGAGCTCATGCTCAAGGGAGGGGGCGAAATCGCCGATAAGAAATGGTTCAGCAACCTTACGTCTAAGGGAAATACAGGCTCGGCCTCCATTTTTATCATGTTGGACGAATTGATGCACTCCGGAAAGTTGGTACCCGGAAACAAAATCCTGTGTATGGTACCTGAAAGCGGCCGATTTATCACCTCATTTATGCAACTCACCGTAGTAGGCGACAACAATACCGCCACTAAACGGTATCCCTTGCGAAAAATTGAATCCCCTGAATTGGTTATTAACAAGAGTGAGACTTCCGAATGGTTGATCAGGAACCTTACGCAAGTATGGATAGATTTCGAGACGGCCTTACTTAAAGTGCCCATCGTCGAGAAAATACACGATGGCACCCTTAGCATGTCGGATTACAAACTTTTATTGACCGATCTCAGACAACAGGTAATCGATGGCTCCCAATGGATATCAAGGGCGGCATCAAATATCGACATCCATCTTTTTGACCTACGGTCGGCCTTTATAAAACACACCGCTACCGAACATAAAGATTATCAAATGCTGGAGCGAAACTATGTGGCCTTGGGAGAAGACCTGGAAGCAATCCAGAAAGCGGAAAAGAATATCGGTACCGTGGCCCTAACCTCCTTTATGTTTCAACAGGCCAGTAAGCCCAACCCGGTCGATTTACTGGGATCTATGTTTATCATTGAGGGTATTGGCAAGCGTTTAGCGGGATATTGGGGCGAAATGATTAAAGATCAATTAAATTTGAAAGACAATCAGGTCTCCTTTTTCACCTATCACGGAGTGGCCGACGAAAACCATTTCCACAACTTGGAAGAAGCATTGAACCATCCGGAAATGAATATGGAGGTAGCCGAAAAAATAGTAAAGACCGCAAAGATTACAGGTAAATTGTACACCATGCAGTTAAACGAATTAGGTAATTATTAAATTGAGGATATGATAGACGAAAACTTAGATATATCAAAGCATGACGAAAGGGACCCCAACCCTTGGTTGGCTCTGTTTTTAGACGAAAGTATCCCTATAAACCAAACTACAAAGTTGGCCTTAATGCGGGACAATGCTTCCAAATCGGCAAGATACCTACTGCCCATTATACACCTCTGGTCGAAGGTGACCATGTTCTTTATCCACATTTTCAAGTTCTTCTTTCCCAACCTTATAAATTCATCGAAAGTATTGCACCGAATTTTGGCATGGGGACTCAAAAACTTCGTTAGCCCAGATGCCAATTTGCTCGTTTTTCGGCATTTTCATATCGGAACCGAGATCTTACAATTTATAGCGGCGAACACTCCCGAAGCGGAAATCGTGGGAAATCCTTTAAAACCAAAGGACTTTGAAGATGTCAAGGATGACCTGTTTTTACAGCACGACTTGAACCTGTACAATTTTGTGATCCAATTGAACAATCAGTTGAAACAGAAGGGCACCAAAATCCAACCTCCTGAAAAGATAAATTTGGACATGATTACCGAAGATCAATTTGACCATATCGAATTTCCGAAAAAATGGACCAATTTTCTCGATCTTAGGTCGGCCATAGAGTTGTTTACCCCCTATTACCAATTGTTTTTAACCTCCAACGACTTTATACGGGCATCCAATTCATTGCAATTAGACGAAACCATAGCCATTTACACTTCGCAGATCATAAACACCCCGGGGCATTTGGGCCTAGTGAACAACAAACACCCCATGGTACCCGCTACCACATACAGTGTAGCCTATAGATTGGTATTACATGGCCTAGCGGCCGAAACCCTGCACGAAGTCTTGGTAAAAATGAAACTCAATAAAAACCGTGACGGTATCGTAACCCCCATGGCCTAGACTTGACCTTTAACGGCAAGGGGTCCAAGGCAGCCTTTATACAAAACCTAATCTTCCAATAAGAACTCGCCCTTGGTTTCCGCGGCGTAAAGTCCCCAATCACGTATCCCGTGGAGAATGGGCACCAAACTTTGTCCGAATTCGGTCAAGGCATATACTACTTTTAACGGTGGCTTCTTCGAGAAGACCTTCCGCGTCACCAAACCATCGGCTTCCAACTGCTTTAACTGCAGACTTAGGGTACGTTCCGTAATTCCCTCTATTTCCTTTCGTAATTCATTATAGCGCTTCTTGTCGTCCGCCAAATGGATCAGTATAACACTCTTCCATTTTCCACCGATCAACTCCATTGCCGCACTGGTCGGACAGGAAGAAATCTTTCCGTTGATCTTAATCTTCGGTTTTTTTTCAAATAACTCTTTTCTATCCATATATCAATTTATTTAAAAACCTATCCCTAGATAGTACTACATATATAACAATGCAAATTTATGCAACTATACTTTAGTATACAACTATAATTTTGATAGTGAAAATTTTACACTGCAAACAACTGATTACAAGTATTTTAAAAAATATTTTACATACTATCAATCTTGACCGTTATTGCACACAAAAGTCACTATACATACTTTTGCTACTATAATTTTGATAGTGTAAAAAATAAAATAAAATGAACATCACAGAAATTTTGAACAATCGTTACTCCGTAAAAGAATTCGATGCCACTAAAAAAATCTCAGATTCAGACTTTGAACAAGTAAAGGCTTTATTGCGTTTGAGTCCTTCAAGTGTAAACCTACAGCCTTGGCATTTTCTGATTGCCGACACCCAAGAAGGCAAAGAACGAATTGCAAAAGGCACGCAAGGCTTTTTTCAGTTCAACACCCCCAAGGTTTTGGACGCATCGCATGTTATCGTCGTTGCCGCAAGAACGGATGCAGACAAAGCCTATATGAGCAGCATTTTGGAACAAGAAGATAAAGATGGCCGATTTGCCGCCCAGGAATTTAAAGATCAAATGCATGGCGGACGTATGTTATTTGCCGACATACACAAGTACGACCTCAAAGACCTTCCGCATTGGATGGAAAAACAAGTGTACCTGAATATGGGGTCTCTATTGTTAGGGGTTGCCGTCTTGGGTATAGACGCCGTACCCATGGAAGGTATAGATGTAAAAGCTTTGGACGAGGAGTTTGGTTTACGTGAAAAAGGATACACAGCCTTGGCCGTGGTTTCCTTGGGCTACAGAAAAGATACCGATTTTAACTCGAAATTACCCAAATCAAGATTTCCCGAAGAAACTATAATCACCCAGCTATAATCCTCTTAAAAAAGGTAGAAATCATGAAAAAATTCTTAAAAATAGGAGCAGGAATCGTCTTGGCGTTGATGGCAGTCGGTGTCCTTATATTTTTCTTTTTCCCAAAAGTACTTGTCGACCAAACCAACGCAAGTTATGCCAGGGCGGCAAAACTTGAAAAGAAAACCGTGGCTGTAAATGGCTATATCGTAAATTTTTACGAAAGCAAGGCCGGTGAAGACAAGCCTTATTTTGTACTTCTTCACGGTATGGGAGACGACAAGAGCAGTTTTTTGCAAACTGCCCAATTTTTATCGGAAGACTACCATTTGATTCTTCCCGATCTGGCCGGTCACGGTGAAAACGAAAGAAAGGCGGGACTAAATTATTCCATAGACGGCCAAGCCACTTTTGTAAAGTCCTTTTTAGAGCAAATCGGCGTACACAGGTTTTATCTCATTGGAAACTCAATGGGAGGCCATACCGCCGCCGCTTATGCCATAAAATACCCTAAGGACGTAGCCAAACTGATCCTTCTAAATGCCGCTGGCATTACCTTAGACGACCATGTGGTCTATGGCGGATTTGGCAAGGAAATAGAAAACAAAGAAGAACTTAATGCCGTGCTTCAACGCGTTTTTTATAAGGTACCTGAACTTCCCGGACCCATAGCGGATTATATGATCGAGCAGATCAACAATAGCAAGGATTTTGTCGACGACACGCTGATTCCCGCTATAAAGAACGGAACCTATTTCAACTTAAAAGATGAGGTAGCTTCCATAAAGGCTCCCACCTTGGTGCTATGGGGAAAACACGACAAGGTGGTGAGTTTTAACGTAGCGGAATATTACCGCGACCATATTCCCAACGCCAAATTGGAGCTTATTCCAAACGCTTCACACTCCCCTCAATTGGAAGTTCCCGAAACCGTAGCCACAAGTATCAACCGATTTATTCAATAAAGATGGAAGTATCAAAACTAACGACAAGAGACCAACATTTGGCAAAGGTTCAGTTGTACCGATGGTATCAATTGTATGAACGCCCCATGAATGACCAGCGTATTAACAACCAACTAGAAATGTTGGACGAAAACATTACTATGATCAATGCCTCAGAAGAATTTAAAGGGACCAAAGACTATCCTAAAAGACTTAAGGTGTATGACGGCTGGCAAAATGCCCACCATATTAAATCTATCGAGGTTTCACTATTGGAAGACAATTCTATCGGGTTGGAAGCCGATTTGCACTACCAAAACATCAAGCCCAATGGAGAAAAGCAAAGTTATGCCCTGCATTACAATGATATTAGGTTAGAAAAATTTGTTGGCGACCTACCCAAATTCACACGAGTGGAAATCGTACCCGTAGGGCCTACCGATGAAGATTTTGAAGATGCCTACCCTACGAACCGAACCAAGTCACTCATGCATTTTTGGTTGGCCCACATGGAAAGCCTAGACGGAAATGTAAGTCCTTTTAAAGAATTGTTAGTGGACAATTTCAAGCTTCACTTTTCAACCAACAACGCGCCCATTGTCAATATAGACGATCTTGAAAAGTGGTTGAACGGAACCCCTAAACAATTAAAGGAAAGCAGTCACTTCCCCGAAAATTTTTCCGTGAAGGTAATTTCTGAAAAAGAATACGAAGTCGATGTAGATTTTGTTTGGGAAGGCCTAACGAAAGAAAACCAAAAACTTACTGCTACCACCACACACCATTGGGTCGTACAAGATAATCCCAATGACAGGTTTGCAAAAATAAAAGAGGCGAACATAACCCAAAAAGTACCTCTTGCGCCATTAAAATAAAACTCTAATTCAATATATAAGAACAACTATTATGAAAAGTACTATTGTAAAATTTACGGCCAAACCGGAATATAGGGAAGCGTTTTCCACTACCTTAAAAGAAGTACAGGCCGCCACGAGAAAAGAAGCGGGCAACAAAGAAATCAGCGTGTTTGTTTCTAAAGCAGATGCCAATGTATTCTTTGTTTATGAACGTTGGGCCAATAAAGCGGCCATTACCTCCCACGATAATGAGCCGCACACAAAAAAGCTAATGCAAGTGGGGCAAACCGCCTTAAAGTCTGCTCCGGATTTTTATTTTTTAGGAGATACACCCCCCCTACCCGACCATTCTAAATCGGCTAACCCAGAAGATGAAGTCTTTGTCATTTTCTTCATTTTTAAATTGAAAACGGAATTTAGGCCCGCACTTCTAAAACAGTTTGAAGACCATATTACCCACACTCGAAAAGAGGAAGCAGGAAACATCATTTTTGATTTATATACAGTAGATGATCAGGAAGATACTTTAGCCGTTTATGAGCATTGGAGAAAAGAATCTGATGTTTGGGACATTCACTTTAATCAACCTTATGCAGTAAAAACAGGCAAACTAATGGAAGAAGCTGTCATTGGTGATTTAAAGCAGTATATGAATTTCGTCACGGAAATCTAAACGAAACGTCAGGTTCAACTAAAAACCACTATCATGAAAACAGCAATAACATTACTTTCCTTGGCAATTTTAGCAAGCTGCGGAAATCAGGACAAAAAAGAAGCAGGTTCAACTACAGAAACGCAAAATCACGAACATCCGCATCCACACAATGTAGATGAAAACGGATTAGCACCCCATACCGAAAATACCATTCATCAATACGCACCCACCGTTGCCTTATTGAACAGTATCTACGAAGGCGACATTACTCCTCGACAAATGGTACAACAAGGCAATATTGGTATTGGCACCGTAAACCATTTGGCCGGTGAACTGGTCGCCGTAGACGGAGTGGTATACACCATTGATGCCGAAGGCGGAATTAAAGAGGCTCCAGAAGATTTAGAGTCGCCTAATATGACGATGATAAATTTTCAACCAAAGAAAACGGTGACTATAGAAAACATTACCTCTTACGAAGATTTAAGTAAAGAACTCCAAAAATATGCAACTTCAATAAATAGCTTTTATGCCTACCGGATTAAAGGGGAGTTTGGCTATTTAAAAATGGCATCGGCACATAAGGTAGAAAATGAAGATGTTTCTCTATTTGATTATTTAGATACAAGAGTAATGTATACTAGAGAAAATATTAAAGGAACTTTAGTAGGCTTATTTACGCCAGATTATATTGGAAACGTAGTGATACCGGGAATGCACTTTCACTTTTTGTCTGAAGACATAACACTAGGAGGGCATTTAGAAGATATCAAGTTTGATAAACTTCAAGTAGAAATTCAAGAAATAAACCAAGTCAATTTGCAGCTTCCTCAAACCGAAAAATTCAGAAACAAAACGTTGAAGCAAGGTGCCTCACCAAAAGCAACCGCAAAGCAAAACGGTAAATAAGAAGATTATGAAAAAGTACATCATTTTGGTTTTAGCATTGTCTTTCTCTTTTGCAAGTAATGCGCAAAACACTAAAGAAGACAATTATAAAAGAGGCGTAAAAATTGTTAACGAGGTTAATGGCGAAGGAGCTTCAAAAGGATTAGAAGCAGCTTTTAAAAGTGTCTCTCCAGATATGGCAGATTATATTATTGGCTATGGTTTTGGAGAAATTTATAACAGAAAAGGCATAGATTTTAAAACCAAAGAATTATTAATAATAGCTAGTCTTACTACACAAGCAAATGCAAAGTCGCAGTTAAAATCACATATAAAGGCTGCCTTAAATTTAGGTGTTACGCCAAATGAGATTTCAGAAACTATGATTTTATTGAGCTTGTATACAGGCTTTCCAGCTGCAAATAATGGCATTTTTGCGTTAAAGGAAGTTTTAGAAGAAACAAGGTCTACGGCATCTAATCCTATAAATACAACACAACAATTAGTTAAAAACTGGGAATTAGATGGTTTTTCTATGCCTGAGTCTATTGTGGCATCACCAACAGAGAATTGGTTATATGTTTCTAACGTAAATCATAATAACAAAGGGTATATAAGTAAAATTTCAAAGGATGGAAAAGTTGATAATTATAAATGGGTAACTGGTTTAAATTCGCCAGCAGGTTTAGCATTTTATCAAGACAAATTATACGTTGGCGATGGTAAGGAGCTTCATATTATCAATGTTAAAAATGGAAAAGTCGTAAATAGCATTACTTCTCCAGATGTTGTGTCACTAAATGATGTCGTGGTTTCTAAAAACGGACAGGTTTTTATCTCTGATATAGCAAGTGGTAAAATTTTCACATTAGTAAATAACAAATTAGAGGTTTGGTTTCAAACATCTGAAATTAAGCATCCAAACGGGTTATTTATACAAGATAATCAGTTAGTTATTGCCGATTATGGAGCAGAATTAAGTCAGACAATTACTGCAAGTAATTTCGGGAGTATGTATTCGGTAAATATTACCAATAAGTCTTACCAAATAATTACAAGCGCGTATAAACTAGGTGGTTTAGATGGTGTTACTTCTGTTAATAACGGGTATTTGGTAAGCAGCAATACTACTGGCGAGCTGTTTTTTATTAATTCAAATGAAAAAAAGCTCATTGGAAACTTCCCTAAAGGTTTAGCAGACATTAGCATACTGGACAATTTACTTTACACACCTTTAATTTTCAGTAACAAGATACAAGTCTATAATTTATCTACCGATTCTAATATTAGTTTAGAAAATTGGAAACGAATAAACACAAAAGAAGAATATTTAAAGTTGGCTGCCAATAATTTTTATGGAGACAAAGACGGGCAATCTGTTGCTACTCACGACGGTCAAATATTTGGAGTTTTTGGAGGTAAAGTTTTGACAGGTACTTGGGATTGGAAAAATAATTTCTTCACCAGAACTAGCAAAATCGGAGATATTGATTTAGGGTATGATGAACTTGTAATTGAAGTTACAAATACCAAAATGCGCTTAACACTTAAGCAAGGCAAGGGAATGACCGTTGTCTACAATAAAAAATAATTTAAAAAATAGACACACTATGAAAGCAATAATATTAGAAAAAGCAGGAGGACCAGAAAACCTTCATTTAGCAGAAGTAGCAAAACCAAGCATAAAAGATAACGAAGTATTGGTAGCGGTAAAGGCTATTTCATTAAACCCGGCAGATGTAAAACCAAAGTATCAAGATAAGATGCTGAATATGATGTACGGTGAAAAACGACCTGTTATTTTAGGCTGGGACATAGCAGGAACAGTTACTGAAGTTGGTACTGATGTTACCAATTTTAAAATAGGCGACAAGGTTTTTGGTATGGTGAATTTTCCTGGTGTAGGTAACGCTTACGCGGAATTTGTTGCTGCGCCAGAAGCACATTTAGCTACAATGCCAGACAACGTCTCTTTTGAAGAGGCTGCAGCTACAACCTTAGCTGCTTTAACTGCATTACAAATCTTAGAAGAAAGGATTAATAAAGGTGATAAAGTACTAATACAAGCAGGTTCTGGTGGTGTTGGTCATTTTGCTATCCAAATTGCAAAAGCAATGGGAGCTTTTGTGAATACTACTGCCTCGGCAAAAAACAGTGCATTTGTTAAGTCTATTGGAGCAGATAACGCAATAGATTATCATACTGAAAAGTTTGAAGAAATTTTATCTGATATCGACTTTGTGTTAGATACGCAAGGGGGTAAAGTATTAGAAAATTCCGTAAAAGTCTTGAAAACTGGCGGTACAGCTTATACAACGTTAGGTATGGACATAGATGATGTAAAAGCATCAGCCAAAAAGGAGAACAAAACCGTTTCAGACATTTTAGTACACTCTAGTGCTGAAGATATGAACACCTTAAAAGGAATGCTAGAAAACGGTAGCATTAAACCAAACATATACAAAACGTTTGCTTTTGAAGATATGGCTGCTGCCCATACTGAAGTTGAAAAAGGAAGAACAGTGGGTAAAGTAATCGTGACACTTTAGTATTAACTATTAAAACACAATGAAAATGAAAACACAAGATAAATTACCGAATTATACGAGGAAAATTTTTGTTGGTGGCGAATGGAAAGATGGAAAAGGACCAGCAATCAAAGATATTAACCCTTGGAACCAAGAGGAGTTATTCTCTTTAAATGGAGCTACCACAGATGATGTAAACGAAGCTTTTGAACAAGCAGCAGTTGCGCAGAAAAAATGGGCAGCAGTACTACCTCCTGAAAAGAGTAGAATGATGCTTAAACTTGCCGAAGTGGTAAGAAACCGAAAGAAAGAATTTGCAGAATGGGCAAGAAAAGAAGTAGGAGCAACCTTGGCAAAAGGGTTGTTCGAGGCAGAATTGGTGGCCAGTGTTTTCGAAAGTAGCGTCCATTTGCCACTACAGGTAGAAGGTAAAATTTTACCTCGGGACATTGACGGAAAAGAATCATTGGCCGTGAGAAAACCGTTGGGTGTCATCGGTTTAATCTCTCCTTGGAATTTCCCCGGACAATTGACGGCACGCACCTTGGGCCCTGCTTTGGCAGTAGGTAATGCCGTTGTCTTGAAACCTTCGTCGAATTCGATCGTCACCGGTGGATTGATTTTTGCATCCTTTCTTGAGGAGGCAGGATTCCCCAAAGGGTTGTTGAGTGTTTTGCCCGGTGGGGGCGGCTCCATAGGAACGGCTATTACCAAGCATCCCATTTCCAAACTGATTTCCTTTACCGGCTCGACGCCGGTAGGTCGCCAGGTCGGTCAAAATGCCCTGAGCGCCGACCTCATCAAAAACATCGAATTGGAATTGGGAGGCAATAGTCCCTTCGTTGTCCTTGAGGATGCCGATATTGACCAAGCGGTAGAGGCCGCGGCTTGGGGAAAGTTCATGAACCAAGGTCAGATCTGTATGGCCATCAACAGGATTATCGTAGAGGATAAGGTCTATGATGAATTCACCGAAAAATTTATCGCCAAGGTAAAAACCCTCAAAAGATTGGATATGAACGATCCCGACACCTTTATCGGACCGATCATTGACCAGGCCCAGTTCGATACCGTAAAGAACCTAATCGACGAGGCCAAGGCCCAAGGCTACAAAATGGCCTTGGGCGGGGAGTCGGAAGGCTTGCATATGCCCCCGCATATCTTTGTGGATGTAGATGAAAACTGTCCCTTGTTCAAGCATGAAATTTTTGGCCCCGCAGTTTCCATTGCCCGTGCTAAGGATATGGATGACGCTTTACGATTGGCAAATGCTACAGATTATGGACTGTCTAGTTCAGTGTTTACCAAAGACGAAGCCAAAGGCATGCAATTTGCCCAAGGTATCGAAGCTGGAATGACACATATTAACGACCAACCTGTCAACGACAGTGCCTATGCACCCTTTGGAGGCGTTAAAAATTCCGGTTTAGGTAGGTTTAACGGACAATGGGGCATCAAGTCATTTACCGTTGCCCATTGGATCAGCATTCAAAAAGAACCGAGAAAGTATCCGTTTAGGGCAGCGGATTTTCAATAATGACCGTCCCTATATATCACATTCCCGTATGTCTGGGCAGGTATTCCCTCCTACCTTGGCATACGGTTTTTTTGGCTATCTTGTAAATCACATCCCTTCCCTACGGAAGAAAGATGAAAAAAGAAATGCTAACCCACCCGAAAAACAGAATTCAGTTTTGGTTTTTCACTAAGGGAAAATTGTTTTTACATGGATAACCTTATTACCTTTTCCATTACCGTGTTCACCGGCTTTTTTGCCATAATGAACCCGCTGTCGAACATACCCGTCTTTCTATCCTTGGCAGGTGGGGCCGATAGAACCACCCAACGGAACATCAGTAAAAAAGCGACACTTACGGCCTTTGTCATTGTTACGCTCTTCCTCGTTCTCGGGAAATTCATTTTCCTGCTTTTCGGTATTACCATACCTGCTTTTAAGATTACAGGGGGCATTTTGATCTTCGTAGTAGGTTTTGATATGCTCCAGTCTAAAAAATCGAACGTAAAGCACTTAAAGGAAACCCATATCGATGAAGACATTGCCATATCGCCCCTGGCCATTCCAATTTTGGCGGGACCGGGAACCATTGTAACGGGGATGAACTTTGTTTCTAACGCCGGATACCTTAAGATCGGGATGGTCATAATGATTTTCGGCCTCTTGTGCTGGATGACCTATATCTCGTTTATGCTAAGTGAACTCTTCATCAAAAAAATCGGTCATAACGTAATATCGGTAATCGGGAAAATCATGGGATTGATTATCGCCATCATAGGAACCGACATGATCATACAGGGGATCAAAATATCCTTCACCCTATCTAATTAACCCAAGCCCAGTAAAAATTTAGATATATGAATATCAAGGAAAACAAGAAAAATGCCATTGCCTTTTACCGAATGGCCTACGAAGGCAACCCCAAGGCGGCCATCGAAAAGTATTGTGGTGGGACCTATATTCAACACAACCCCCATGTGGCCAATGGCCCGAAAGGCTTTGTCGATTATTTTGAAAGAATGCAAAGGGAATACCCCGAAAAGTCCATTAAATTCGTGCGGGCCGTTGCCGAGGGCGATTTAGTAGCCCTGCACACGCACCAAATCTGGCCGGATAACGACCAATATATCACCATGGATTTTTTCCGCTTTGACACTAAGGGGAAAATCTGCGAACACTGGGATTCCATTCAACAAATCCCAAAAACATCGGCAAACCCAAATACCATGTATTGATCGCCCCTTCTATATTTTAAGATCACTTTAAGAAAAACGACGATGTTCGCATCCAATATATGCTTAGTTTTATCATCTTTAAAGTTGACAAATCACTCGCTATGACTATTGAACTTCTACACAAATACGATCTCAACGACGCCATTCAGTTACAGATAAAAAATCTATATAAACAACTGAACGACAAGAACGAACAGCGACCTTTGCATCAAATACTTCAAGATGACAACCAAGTTATCTTTGTGGTTTGCAAAGAAGAAGGGCAAATCGTCGGTATGGCCTTATTGGCCACCTATAAAGTGATTTCAGGTTATCGGGGACTGGTGGAAGATGTCGTCGTCGATGCCGACTATCGAGGTAAGGGAATCGGTAGAAAACTAATGGAGAAACTCTTGCAAGAGGCCCAACACAAGAACATAGATGATATCCTTTTATTTTCGGGCCACCATAGAACCAAGGCGATTGCCCTGTACAAAAGCCTAGGGTTTACCCTGCGTGAAAGCGGGGTCTACAATCTGAAAGTACCGAGGCCATAAAGCGGACCTAGACCTTCTTTACATGGCGTAACTGACTTTTGAGTTCGTCCATAGACTCTTTCAGTTGTTTTAAAAGCCCTTTCTCCGTAGTGGCGTCTTCCCCAAAGGTGATCCTGCTACTTACCTGCCAAATTTCCTGTATTTGATACGGTTTGATTTCATAGGGCGGATAGGTCTCGTTCAATGAAACCAAGGTAATGTTGTTCGAATTCGGGCGCTTTTCCACTTTTTTGACCAATACCGCATCTTCTAGAACCACCACGTACATTTTGTTGGGACTCACATCGTCGATATGCTCTACGGCCCTGGCCAAGACCCATTCGCCCGGTTTTAGGTTTGGGAGCATACTATCCCCTTCTACTTGAAACCCGCGATAGGTAGCATTCCTGAATTCCGGTATGGGAAGGTCGAAGGCCGGCAACTGTTCGTACCAGCTTGTATCCTGAATGTTTTGCGGATAGCCCGCCGCTGCCTTGGCATTCACCAAGACCATATTTTCGTTTCCGGAGTTATCGACCGTTACGACTTTTGGAATAACGCTGGTCTTCGAAGTCTCCAAGTACTGATTGTCGCTACTTCCAAAAAGCCACAAGGGATTGATCTTAAACTGCTTCAGCAGCTCCATTACCACTTTTCCCGAAAGTTTGGTCCTCCCCCTTTCAATATCGGCCGTAGTACTCGACAGGCCTAATAATTTTGCAAATTCGGCTTGGGTATAGCCTAAGTCTCGGCGTACCTCGATAAATCGTTTTAATGTGATTTCATTTTCCATAGAACTCTTGCATTGGGTCTCTTGTTCAAAACTGTCGAGGGCTTGAAGTTTCCACTACCCTTTCATTTTCAAATATACACATTTTGGAATATATCCAAAATAATATTTGGATTATATCCATAATATGGATTTTTTCCATAATTTTGGAATAAATACAAAATACGCCTATGTCCTTGTCATTTGATAGAATAAAGGAAAAACTGAACATCTTGGCAGACGCCGCCAAGTACGACGTTTCGTGCTCAAGCAGTGGAAGTGTTCGCAAGAACGATACCAATGGCCTGGGCGACAGTAGCGGTATGGGCATCTGCCATAGCTATACCGAAGACGGCAGGTGCGTCTCCTTGCTCAAGATCCTCTTGACCAACCACTGCATCTTTGACTGTGCCTATTGTGTAACCCGCAAGAGTAACGACGTGCAACGGGCGGCATTCAAGATCCAAGAGGTAGTAGACCTGACCATCAATTTTTATCGTCGCAACTATATCGAAGGCCTATTTCTCAGCTCGGGTATTTTCAAAAGTCCCGATTACACCATGGAGCGCCTAGTGGCCGTTGCCAAAAAGCTCCGATTGGAAGAGAATTTCAACGGCTACATCCACCTAAAGTCCATTCCCGGGGCAAGTGACGAGCTGATGCGCGAAGCGGGACTCTACGCCGACCGATTGTCGGTCAACATCGAGGTACCCACAATTTCAGGGCTCAAACTTTTGGCCCCCGATAAAAAACACGAAGATTTTACCAAGCCTATGCTAAAGGTGAAAAACGAAATCATTCAATATAAATCGGAGAAAAAAATCATCAAAAGCACCCCCAAATATGCCCCTGCCGGGCAAAGCACCCAAATGATCGTAGGCGCAACCGGGGAATCGGACAAAGATATTATGTACTCGGCCACACACTATTATAAAACCTACCACATGAAGCGGGTCTATTATTCGGGCTATGTACCGGTAGCAGACGATAGCCGATTACCTGCCATTGGAACCCAAGTACCCATGCTCAGGGAAAATAGACTCTACCAGACCGATTGGCTCTTGCGCTTCTACGGCTTTGGGGTTCAAGAACTTTTGAACAATGACCACCCCAACTTGGATATGGACGTAGACCCTAAATTAGGCTGGGCCCTTCGGAACATGCAATACTTCCCCGTTGACATCAACAAAGCCGATAAAAGCGTATTGGCGCGTATACCGGGCCTCGGTATGAAAAGCGTTCATAAAATCATTAGCGCCCGGCGCTTTAGAAAACTCAACTGGGAGCACCTTAAAAAAATCGGCGTGGCCTTGAACCGGGCCAAGTATTTCATTGTCTGTGATTCCAGCAAATGGGAACATAGGGATATGGAAGGCCCCAAGATAAAGGGATTGATCCTTCAAAATTCGACAGGAAAGTTTAGAAAGGAATACAGTAACCAATTGCAATTGTTTTAATGGAATGCACATAGCCTAAAGTAGTAACCGAAAAAACATGTATTATGAATTCGACTAAGACCCTTATTTACGACGGTAGTTTCAACGGATTTCTTACGGCCATTTTTGTGGCCTTTGAAGAAAAGGCAGTGGTGTCCGACATTCAGAAACACTCGGTCTGCCAAAACGGACTATTCTCGGAAACGGAAACCATTCTTACCCAAATGGACAAGGCCAAAAGGGTCTGGAACGGAATTCACAAGAAGAGCCACAGCGCCATAAAGGATATCTACTTTGCATTTTTGAGCGAGCACAAAGGCATTGAGATGTTGCTCTACCGCTTTATTCGGAAAATGTTCGCCTCCAATACTTCCATTGCCTCCGATTACTCGGACGGCCTAGTACTAAAAATCAGTCAACTCGCTCGCTCCGTGGGTCGTGAAAAGCATCGTATGGAAGCCTTTGTAAGATTTCAATTGACCAAGGACGAAATCTATTTCGCCAACATAGAGCCCGATTTCAATGTGCTTCCCCTCATTTCGAAACACTTTCGCTCAAGATATGCCGACCAGCAATGGCTGATTTACGATGTCAAACGAAAATACGGAATTTTTTACGATCTGAACCAAGTAGAAATCGTATCCCTAGACCTTGAAGACATCCATACCAACAGCATAAATAAAAGGGCCCATTTCACCGATGGGGAATACAACTATCAAGACCTTTGGAACAATTACTTTAAAAGCACCAATATAAAATCGCGCATCAATTTAAAGCTTCACAAACAACATGTACCCAAGCGGTATTGGAAATATTTAAGCGAAAAAAAGGCGGTATAGGCCCATTGCTTAGCAGACGCTTCGGGAATACCTCGCCAAGAGAGGGCTTTTATCGCATTAAATGTGCGCCCATATCGTTCGAAACACCTTTTATTTAGGGTGTTGGCCCTAATTACCTTAACATAGATATAAGTAAAGGTCGCTTCTTTCTTAAGGGTCAAAAACGTACCTTTGCCACTTTGCTATAGAAAATGATAAATTACGAAGAAAATATCGAGGTTCAGGGCGCCCGTGTCCATAACCTTAAAAATATAGATGTTACCATACCCCGGGAAAAGCTGGTGGTTATAACCGGACTTTCAGGAAGTGGAAAATCTTCCCTTGCCTTCGACACGATCTATGCCGAAGGCCAACGTCGTTACATCGAAACCTTCTCGGCCTATGCCCGTCAGTTTTTAGGGGGATTGGAGCGACCCGATGTAGACAAGATCGATGGGCTATCACCCGTAATCGCCATAGAACAGAAGACCACTTCCAAATCACCGCGTTCGACCGTGGGCACCATTACGGAAATATACGATTTTCTCCGCTTGCTTTTTGCCCGTGCCGGCGATGCCTATAGTTACAATACGGGCGAAAAAATGGTAAGTTATAGTGATGACCAGATCAAGGAACTTATCAAGAAAGACTATAACGGAAAAAAGATAAACGTACTCGCCCCGGTCATCAAATCAAGAAAAGGACATTATCGCGAGCTTTTTGAGCAAATTGCCAAACAAGGCTTCGTAAAAGTTCGGATCGATGGCGAAGTGAAGGATATCGTCAAGGGCATGAAAGTAGACCGCTACAAGACCCACGACATTGAAATCGTTATCGACCGCCTTAAGGTTTCCGATACGGAAGACATGGACAAACGTCTTTCCGAAACCATAAATACCGCCATGTACAGTGGAGAAAACGTACTTATGGTCTTGGAGGAAGGGCAGACCGTGGCGCGGTATTTTAGCCGAGACCTGATGTGTCCCACTACGGGCATCTCCTACCCTGTACCCGAACCCAATACCTTTTCCTTTAATTCGCCCAAGGGCATGTGCCCCAATTGTAACGGGTTGGGCCATGTGTACGAAGTAAACGAAAAGAAGATATTTCCCAATAAAAAATTATCCGTAAAATCCGGGGGAATCGCTCCCTTAGGTGAGTATAAAAAATCGTGGGCGTTCAAACAGATAGAGACCATTGGCCAACGCTACAACTTTGAGCTCACCGATCCTATCTCCAGCATTTCGGAAGAAGCCATCGATGTATTGCTCAATGGCGGACACGAAACCTTTGAGGTAGATTCTAAGACCCTAGGCGTAAAGCGCAGCTATAAAATCGATTACGAAGGTATTGCCAACTTTATCAAAAGCCAATACGAGGAAGCCGGAACAACGGCATTAAAGCGCTGGGCCAAGGAATATATGGACAAGATCACTTGTCCCGAATGCGAAGGTGCCCGCCTACGAAAAGAGTCCCTCTACTTCAAAATAGACGAAAAGAACATTGCCGAATTGGCCCATTTGGATATTGCCGAATTGGCCGAATTCTTCAAGGGTCTTGAGAAAAAACTGGAAGGCAACCAGCTCAAGATTGCCGAAGAGATCATTAAAGAGATCAAGACCCGTATTCAATTTCTCTTGGATGTTGGCCTTGATTACCTCTCCTTGAACCGAAGCTCTAAATCCCTCTCGGGCGGGGAAGCCCAGCGTATTCGCCTGGCCACCCAGATCGGCTCTCAATTGGTCGGGGTACTGTACATTCTCGATGAGCCGAGCATTGGCCTTCACCAAAGGGACAACACCCGCTTGATCAAATCTTTGGAAGCCCTGCGCGACATCGGGAACTCCGTTATCGTAGTGGAACACGACCGCGATATGATCGAATGCGCCGACCATGTGATCGATATCGGCCCAAGGGCCGGTAAACACGGCGGTGAAATTATTTCCCAAGGACATCCCGATGAGCTAAAGAACGAAAATACCCTTACCGCCGATTACATTACCGGCAAAAGGGAAATTGCAGTCCCCAAAAAACGACGAAAGGGGAACGGCAAGAAAATAACGCTTTCCGGCTCTACCGGAAACAACTTGAAAAACGTTACGGTCTCTTTTCCCTTAGGACAGATGATCGGTGTTACGGGAGTTTCAGGCAGTGGGAAATCCACTTTGATCAACGAGACCCTCTACCCTATCATGAACGCCCATTATTTCAATGGCGTAAAAAAACCTATGCCCTATAAGAAAATTACGGGCTTGGAGCATATTGACAAGGTAATAGACATCAACCAGTCGCCTATTGGAAGGACCCCGCGTTCCAACCCGGCCACCTATACCGGTGTTTTTGGTGAGATCCGTTCGCTTTTCGCCAAAACCCCGGAAGCCGCCATTAGGGGATACAAACCCGGCCGTTTCAGCTTCAACGTCAAAGGCGGTCGATGTGAAACTTGTCAAGGTGGGGGACTCCGGGTCATAGAAATGAATTTTTTACCCGATGTATACGTAGAATGCGAAACTTGTAATGGCAAGCGTTTTAACCGTGAAACCCTTGAAATACGGTACAAAGGTAAATCTATTGCCGACGTTTTGGAGATGACGATCAACGAAGCAGTTGATTTTTTTGAGCTTATCCCCAAAATTTATCGTAAGTTAAAGACCATACAAGATGTCGGATTGGGATATATTTCCCTAGGACAGCAGTCCACTACCCTTTCCGGAGGTGAAGCCCAGCGCATTAAGCTGGCCACGGAACTTTCTAAACGGGACACGGGCAATACTTTTTACATCTTGGACGAACCCACAACGGGACTCCACTTTGAAGATATTCGGGTTTTAATGGAAGTTTTGACCCGATTGGTAGACAAAGGAAACACCATATTGGTCATCGAGCACAATATGGATGTTATTAAAATGGTCGATTATATTATCGATATCGGCTATGAGGGTGGCCGTGGCGGCGGAAAGGTCGTTGCCCAAGGAACACCCGAAGAAGTGGCCCAAGACAAAAAAAGTTATACGGCCAAATATTTGAGACCGGAGCTGAACATACCGGACTGAAAAGAAAGAAATATTATATGTATTTGAAAAAGAACATAGAAAATGACGCGAAACTATTGGAACGAAGAATGGAAAGAAATTGAATTCGATGATAAGATAGCGGAAAACGAAAAGTTTAAAATATCAAATTACGGCCGGATACTTAACTGTAAAGGCCCTGAAGAATTCTTGGTTACCGAATCCTTCATAAATGGATACCAAAACTTGCCCTTAAAGCAAAAACGAAACGGAAAATCGACCAGTAGATACGTTCACAAGCTGGTAGCCGAGCATTTTTTAGAACGAAAAAATGGCGTTTTCGTCATTCATCTCGATTACGACAAGACGAACAACCATGTGGACAACCTAAAATGGGCGACAAAAAAAGAAAAAGAGGAACACCAGTTCAGCGGCCCTAAATGGAAGAACAAACCAAGGCGAATTACCTACTCCAAGCTTACGGAAACCAAGGTCAAATTAATCAAGCGAAAGCTGAACGACCCCAACCGCAGGACACGTTTAAAGATGATCGCAAAACAATTCGGTATTTCGGAAATGCAGTTGCACCGTATTAAAACAGGCGAAAACTGGAGTTCGGTAACAGAATACTAAATACGGGCACAAGGAGTTTTAATTATAGTTTAAAATTTAAACGAGTTTTGTGCCACTGTAAAATAAAAGTAATAAATTCATTGGCTGATTTTAAGTGACGGGAGCGAGCATCCCGCCCTTATCCAAACCATAGTCAATACCGTTAGTCGGGTAAATAACCCCCTAAAACAAAAGAATTAGCATACATGAGAAAAGAACAACACCACAAAGGTTGGAACGAAATAAAAACAAACGATTCTTGGGCCATTTTTAAAATAATGGGCGAGTTCGTAATGGGATTTGAAAAGATGGGCACCATTGGCCCCTGTGTTTCCATTTTCGGTTCGGCCCGTACCAAGGAGGGTGAAAGATATTACGAGTTGGCCGTTAGTATTGCCAAAAGTATTGCAGAAGCAGGATACGGTGTCATTACCGGTGGTGGGCCTGGCATCATGGAAGCCGGTAACAAAGGCGCCCACCTTGCCGATGGTACATCGGTGGGACTGAACATAGACCTACCCTTCGAACAACACGACAACCCCTATATCGATGCGGACAAGAGTTTGGACTTCGATTACTTTTTCGTCAGAAAGGTCATGTTCGTAAAATACTCCCAAGGTTTTGTAGTGATGCCCGGCGGTTTTGGCACCCTTGACGAACTCTTTGAAGCCATTACCCTTATCCAAACCAATAAAATAGAAAAATTCCCCATCATCTTGGTCGGCAGTGAATTCTGGACCGGATTGATCGATTGGATAAAGAATACCATGCTCGGCGTAAAGAATATTAGTCCCAATGACCTAGACCTTATTAAGATTGCGGACACCGAAGATGAAGTGGTCGATATCATCGATGCTTTCTACAAAGGTCGCAATCTGAGTCCTAATTTTTAATGCCTTCCTTGAAATTAAAATCCCTCATATATTGTTTTTTTCTAGGTGCTGTATCGATATCCGGTATCGGGGTACTTTCGGCGCAGCACCAGAACGTACTTACGGCCAACCTCGACGGGGAAAGCAAGGAAATACGTATTCAACAAGAATTCACGTATCAAAACAATTCGAACGTCACCCTTAGCACCCTTTATTTCAATGACTGGGCCCATGCCTACGCCAGTAAGAACACGGGATTGGCCAAGCGGTTTTCAGAGGAATTCAAAAAGAGTTTACACCTCGCAAAGAAGGAAGAACGCGGATATACCACCATCATAAGTGCCGTTGACGATGAGTATAGGGGACTTTTTTGGCGGCGCACCACGGAACTCGACATTCTAAAGATAGAATTGAACAGTCCCTTACCACCAGGTGAATCGACCAAGCTCTTCCTGACCTATACCATAAAGCTTCCTGAAAACAAGTTTACGCCTTATGGTTACGACAAGAAAAAGAACAGTTTCTATCTAAAGGATTGGTACCTGACCCCGGCCTACTTTGACGGTACATGGCATCTGTACTCTAACAAAAACCTTGAAGACCTTTACACCGGAGTGACAGAAACGGTGGTCAATTTCGTTTACCCGCCCCATTTGTACTTGGCCTCCAACTTTACCATATTGGGCAACAGTAATTTCCCGAACGGTCAAATGGCCCAACTTTCGGCTACACAACAAAAAAATTGCGAAATCTTACTGAGCCCCCAAAAGCGCTTCGTAACCCACATAACACCGCAAATGACGGTCATAACCGATATCGAAGCCTCTAAATATGGAGAGATCGGCAAGGGCATTTCCATCAATCGGGTGACGGAATTTATCGAGAATAACCTAGGCAAATTTCCCCACTCACAGCTATTGGTCAGTCAATTGGACTATGAGAAAAACCCCTTGTACGGCATCAACCAATTGCCCTCATTCATCAGGCCTTACGAAGAACAGTTTCAATTTGAAATGAAGTTTTTAAAGACGGCACTGATCAACATTCTTGAAGAAACCTTATTTCTCGACCCCCGAAAAGAACAATGGCTAAGCGATGCCATCGCCAATTACCTGATGATCGCCTATGTTGAAAAATACTATCCCGACCAAAAACTACTGGGGAAACTATCCAGGATCTGGGGTATTCGCAGTTTCAATCTGGCTAAAATGGACTTTAACGAGCAGTATCCCTTCCTCTATATGCTCACGGCACGTACCAATTTAGACCAACCGCTGAACACCAGTAACGATTCACTCATCAAGTTCAATCAAAAAATAGCCAACAAATACAAGGCCGGACTTGGTCTCTCCTACCTGGCGAGCTATATCGGTAAGGAAAAGGTCGACAAAAGCATAAAAACCTTTTACAAACATTACAAACTAAGCCAAGTCAAGACCCTCGATTTTGAGTCCATTTTAAAAAGGGAAACCAATATTGACATCGACTGGTTCTTTAACGAATATGTGTCCACCGATAGAAAAATCGACTTTAAAATCAAAAAGGTAGAAAAGACCGAAGATTCACTTCGGGTGACCATAAAGAACAAGAAAGGAACCAATGTTCCCATTTCCCTATTCGGGCTCAAGAACGATTCGGTAGTTTCTAAATATTGGTTTTCGGATATCAATACGATCAAGACGGTCACCATTCCGAAAAACGGTGAAAAACGTCTGGTATTGAACTACGACCAAAAAATACCCGAATTTAACCAAAGGGACAACTGGAAATCTTTGGGCGGCTTCTTTTCCGGAAACAAAAAGTTGAAGTTTACGTTCTTTCGCGATTCCGAAAACCCCTATTACAATCAGGTCTTCTACGTACCGATCTTAAATTTCAATATTTACGACGGATGGACGCCCGGTATGCGCCTCTACAACAAAACCTTGTTAGAGCGCCCCTTCGTTTACGATTTTGCGCCCTCCTATTCCTTTCGTGAAAAAGCCTTCGTGGGCTCGGGAAGGGTGACCTATAGAAAATACCTGAGCAAGAGCGGACTTTACGTGGCCAATTACAGTGTGGCCGGCTCTACCTATCACTTTCAGGCCAATTCGCGCTACTCTACCATAACCCCCTCTGTCACCTTCGGTTGGAGGCCCTCCAATCTGATTTCGAACAAAAGGGAGTTTTTAAATTTAAGGTACGTTAACGTACTAAGGGACAAGGCCGAAAATCTCGGTGATTTTGAAACCCCTCCCGATTACAGTGTACTGAACCTAAGATACACCAATCGCAACCCGGGAATCATCAACTATATCTCTTGGTTTGCCGACGCACAGCACGCCAGTGATTTCAGTAAGGTGGCCTTTGAACTTGAGTACCGCAAACTTTTTGAGAACAACCGTCAATTCAACTTCCGCTTTTACGCCGGTAAGTTTATCAGAAACAAGACTACGGAATACAAAGACCCGAACTACTTCAGCTTTGCCCTTGACCGCCCTACCGATTATTTGTTCGACTACGGTTACCTCGGACGGTCTGAAGACTCCGGTATTTACAGTCAGCAAATCATAATAGCGGAAGGTGGCTTTAAGTCCTTTCTCCCCCAAGAGTATCGCTTTGCCAACGATTACCTAACGACCATAAACACCAGTGTCAACCTTTGGCGATGGATCGAGGTATACAGTGACCTAGGTTATGTGAAGAACAAAGGGGTCAGTGGCAAGTTCGTTTACGATTCGGGTGTCCGCCTCAATCTACTGACCGACTATTTTGAACTTTACTTTCCGATGTATTCCAATAATGGATGGGAAGTCGCCCAACCCCAATATGGTGAAAAAATTCGCTTTATCGTTACGGTAAGCCCAAAAACCCTTATTGGCCTGTTTACCAGAAAGTGGTTCTGACCCGATCAGAGAATCTCTAAAAAAAATTCGAAATACGGATTCAAAATTACCAAAATATCATTTCTAAAGGTATATTATTAATTATTTTTTAACCAACTATGATAAATTGGCATTGTAAAAATGCTTTCAGTTTGTTATTTTTGTAGAAACTCGATTTTCTTAATGGATATTTCGCCTAAAACTAGTAATGACATTTCGTTTGATGATTTTAAAACCCAAATTTTAAACGATTATAAAATTGCGGTACTTAGCAGGACTTGCAGTTTATTGGGAAGAAAAGAGGTTTTGACCGGTAAGGCAAAATTCGGCATTTTCGGAGACGGCAAAGAACTACCGCAATTGGCCATGGCCCGATCCTTCAAGAACGGGGACTTCAGAAGTGGTTATTATCGTGACCAGACTTTTATGATGGCCTTGGGCCTAATGACCCCGAAGGATTTATTTCACGGTCTTTACGCCACTACCGATATAGAAAAGGAGCCCATGAGCGCAGGCCGACAGATGGGAGGGCATTATGTCACCCATAGCCTAAACGAAGATGGCAGCTGGAAAAACCTTACCGAACAAAAGAACAGCAGTGGCGATATTTCGTGTACCGCGGGTCAAATGCCTCGCCTTCTAGGCCTTGCACAGGCTTCTAAAATGTATCGAAACCTTAGCAATATCGATGCTTCTAAATTTTCCAAAAACGGTAACGAAGTAGCTTGGGGAACTATTGGCAATGCCAGTACCAGTGAAGGGATGTTCCTAGAGACCATCAATGCCGCGGGAGTACTTCAAGTGCCCATGGTCATCAGTATCTGGGATGACGATTACGGTATATCGGTACCTGCCGAATACCATACCACCAAAGAAGATATTTCCGAAATGCTAAGCGGCTTTAAACGCACCGACGAAAAAGCCGGCTTTGAAATGTTCAAGGTTAAAGGATGGGACTATACCGCCCTGATGCACGCTTACGAGAATGCTTCCGACATTGCACGCGAAGAACACGTACCCGTAATCATACATGTTACCGAACTCACCCAACCCCAAGGACATTCCTCATCGGGTTCACACGAGCGATACAAGAGTAAGGAACGATTGGAGTGGGAAAAGGAAAACGATTGCAACAAGCGTTTTCGCGAATGGATACTCGAAACCGGCATCACTACCGACGAGGAACTCAAAGCCCTGGAAAAAAGCATCATACGAGAGGTGCGTTCCGCCAAAAGGGAAGCTTGGTCAGAATACCTGTCCGAACACAAAACCCTGAAAAAAGAATTGGTCCTCCTCTTGGACCAAGTGGCCGCAAAAAGCCAAAATAAAAATTTCATTGCCAAGGTCAAAAACGACCTGATAGCTATAGAGGAACCGATCAAAAAAGATTTGGCCGTTAGCTCCAGAAAAGCTTTACGATACGTATTGGGTGAGTCCTTTCCCGAAAAGGATGCGCTCTTAAAATGGACGAATACCTTTTTAAAGGAAACCCAACCGAAATACAGTGCCGATTTATATAACGACGGACCAACGGGCGCCTTGAGTGTTAAAGAAGTAAAACCGCATTATCCCGCCAATACCGAAAAAGTAGACGGCCGTATCATACTTCGTGACAATTTCGACAAGATATTCGAACAATACCCGAACGCCTTGGTCTTCGGGGAAGACAGTGGGGCCATCGGTGATGTAAACCAAGGGCTCGAAGGCCTACAGGACAAGTTTGGCAAGTTTCGCGTTTCCGATACGGGCATTCGTGAAACTACTATTATCGGACAAGGCACAGGTATGGCCTTACGCGGTCTCCGACCCATTGCCGAAATCCAATACCTCGATTATATCTTTTACGCCTTGGCCACCTTGACCGACGATGTTGCCTGCCTGCGTTACCGTACCTTCGGGAAGCAAAAAGCACCCCTTATCGTACGGACAAGAGGACACCGTCTTGAGGGTATATGGCACTCCGGTTCGCCTATGGCGGCCTTGATACACGCCCTGCGAGGTATGTACATCCTATCCCCTAGAAACATGACCCAAGCGGCAGGTTTTTACAACACCCTTCTAAAAACCGACGAACCCGCCCTGGTCATAGAAAGCCTGAACGGTTACCGGTTAAAGGAAGACAAGCCTACCAACCTAGGTGAATTTTGCACGCCCATAGGAAAGGTCGAGACCTTAAAAGAGGGTAGCGATATTACATTGGTATCTTATGGCTCTACCCTTAGGATCGTTATGCAAGCGGCAGACGAACTGAAAGAAGTGGGTATCGATGCAGAGGTAATCGACGCACAGACCTTATTGCCCTTTGACGTATACGAAGACACGGTAAAGAGCGTTCAAAAAACAAATCGAATATTGGTCATAGACGAAGACGTACCCGGAGGCTGCTCGGCTTATTTACTTAACGAAATCATAGAAAAACAAGGGGCATACGCCTATTTGGATTCCGCTCCGCAAACCTTGAGTTCTAAAGCACATAGACCTGCGTACGGTACCGATGGCGACTATTTTTCAAAACCCAATGCCGAGGATGTTTTTGAAAAGGTATATGCCATTATGAGCGAGGCCGACCCTCAAAATTACCCAAGATTACGCTAACACTTTAGTTGTCAATATAATGAACACGGTATGTCCTATGGGCTAGGCTTGGCCTGCCCAATATTTGTACGGCATTTGTTGGGATGCATTTTGCCCAATTCGTAAAAAAGAATACTTTTATCTTTATTATAAATTGAAATCTACTATGTCTAACACACTTTTAAAGGATATCGGCCTTGCCTTCTTACGTATCGCCGCATCTTCGATGATGGCCGTTCACGGGTATGGAAAATTACAAATGTTGATCAATGGCGCTGACTTTGCCGACCCGATAGGTATTGGTTCCACTCCCTCATTATTTTTAGCCGTATTGGCAGAATTGGTCTGCCCTGTTTTGATCATTTTCGGATTTAAGACAAGATGGGCGGCAATACCTACAGCGATTACTATGGCCGTAGCTGCCTTTATTGCACATGGTGCAGACCCTTTCCAAAAGAAAGAGATGGCCTTGGTCTACTTGACCATATTCGTGACCATAATGCTTGTTGGCCCAGGCAAATACAGTGTAGACAAAAGGTAAGCTCACTCACTATATAATTTTGACCAATAGCTCCTTTAGCAAGTCGGCTTGGGACGGAACGTTGGCTCCAACCCCCTTTCCCTTCATGTCCATCTCGCGCAATGCGGAGATTACGGCACTGACTTTCTTCATAGGATAATTACGTGCGGCCGTCTGAAACTCCCCTACGAAATAAGGGTTGATACGTAGGGCACTCGCAACGCTCTTGGGCGAATGATCCTTTAGACCATGATACTGCAGTAATTGGGTAAAAAACGTATTCAATAGGGTTACGGTCAACACAAAAGGGTTATCCTTCGGATTCTGGGCAAAATAGGTGATAATGCGCGTTGCCTTGAGTATGTTCCTTTCCCCAATGGCTTTTTTAAGCTCAAAGTTATTGTAGTCTTTACTGATTCCGATATGCTCTTCAATATCTGCCGGGGTAATCTCACTCTCCTTGGGTAATACCAATTCCAATTTCTGGAGCTCGTTGTTGATGCGACTCAAATCGGTACCCAAATATTCGGTAAGCAAAATAGCGGCTTTGTGGGAAATACTATACCCCCTGCCGTGAAGGTTTTTCCTGATCCAATCCGAAACTTGGTTTTCATAGAGCTTTTTGCTCTCAAACAACACCCCGGCCTTTTGAACGGCCTTGTAAAGTTTCTTTCGTTTATCTAGCTTTTTGTATTTGTAGCACATGACCAAGACCGTGGTCATTTGCGGATTCTCTACATAGGAGGTCAAATTTTCAATGGTCCGGACCAAATGCTGCGCCTCTTTGACCACCACGACCTGACGTTCGGCCATCATGGGGTAGCGTTTGGCATTGGCTACAATATCGTCTATGGTCACGTCCTTTCCATAGAGTACGACCTGATTAAAGCCTTTTTCTTCGTCGGCAAGTACGTTTTTTTCAATATAGCTTGAAATGGCATCAATATAATAGGGCTCTTCCCCAAATAAAAAATAAATGGGTTTAATGGTGCCGTTTTTAATATCGGTAACTATGCGTTTTGCTTCATCCATCCAAAAAAAATCATCAAATTTGCGGAATGGTACCCCTTAATTTTCCAGAGTATAATTTCCGCTTCAAAAATAGCGAAAATAACGTGCGCATTTTTGACCGCATACGTAAAAAGTTTGTGGTATTGCAACCCGAGGAATGGGTAAGGCAGCACGTAGTGAACTTTTTGACCTTTGAAAAGAACTATCCGTTAAGCTTGGTAAACGTTGAAAAGCAATTGGTTGTGAACAATATAAAAAAGCGATACGATGTCGTGGTGTTCAACTCCGATGGAAGTATCCGCATCCTTGTAGAATGCAAGGCTCCCGAAATTACCATTGACCAGACCACCTTTGACCAAATCGCCCGATACAACCTCGAACTCAAGGCCGATTACCTTATGGTGACCAATGGACTGGACCATTTTTATTGTAGAATGGATTTTGAATCAGAAAAATATACGTTTCTAAGGGATATTCCTGATTTTAGCCGTTAATTTGCCATCGTTTTGCGTATAGCCATAGTCATACTTAATTGGAACGGAGAGGTACTTCTAGAAAGATACCTACCCTCTGTTATACAATATTCGGAAGGTGCCGATATCTACGTAGTGGACAACGCCTCTACCGATGCTTCCGTAACCTTTATTGCCGAGAACTACCCCGCTATAAAAGTGGTTCAAAACACTGAAAACGGCGGATTCGCCAAAGGATACAACGACGGCCTCAAGACTATCGATGCCGATGTATACTGCCTGTTAAATTCAGACGTAGAGGTCACCGAAGGCTGGTTGGCCCCAATAGAAAAAGCTTTTAACGACCATCAAGAAGTAGCCATCATTCAACCCAAGATTCTAGACCTCATGCGTCAAGACCATTTTGAGTATGCCGGTGCCGCAGGTGGTTTTATCGACCAGTTGGGCTACCCTTTTTGTAGGGGACGGATTTTTCAGGAACTTGAAAAAGACCAAGGCCAATACGACGATACAATTGAAATTTTCTGGGCAACAGGGGCCTGTATGTTCATCAAAAAAGAAGTGTTTTGGAACCTAAACGGTTTTGACGAGAGCTACTTTGCCCATCAGGAAGAAGTGGACCTCTGTTGGCGGGCCAAGAACCAAGGCCATAAAGTCTTGTACGTTGGCGCCTCTAAGGTATATCACTTAGGAGGGTCTACCCTGAGCAACATGAACCCCAAGAAAACCTATTTGAACTTTAGGAACTCGCTCTTCTCCATTACCAAAAACCTACCTAGAAAGCAGGCCTTCATTTTGATTTTTATACGACTATTACTAGATGCCGTAGCGGCTTTACGCTTTGTATTTCAGTTGAAATTCAACCACTGCTTTGCCATTTTAAGGGCCCATCTCAGTTTTTACCGCCAATTCAGAAAAATGTACAAAAAACGTGAAAAAGCTAATTTTATCCCAAAATACTACCTTATTAAATCCATTGTATGGCAGCATTTCGTACATCATATAAGTAATTTTAACAATTTAGTAAAAGATTAACTAATTTTACAAATGGTAGATTTGGCGATTATATAATTTTGTCCCTTATTACAGTTATCAAAAAAATCAAATAACAATCATTAAATACTTAGTAACTCTCATTATGAAAAAATTAATTTTAGGCTGTTTAGGAGTGACCATGTTGTTGTCTTCTTGTGTATCTCAAAAGAAGTATTCCGATTTGGAGGCAAAACATAAAGAAGCGCAGGATCTGTTGAATTCGGCCACCGTGAAATTGAACGATTGTTTAGAAGAAAAGGCTACCGCCAGTTCTAGACTAAAAACCCTACAAGATCAAAATGCATTCTTGAAGGCGAACAATCAAGAGTTGATAAACAATATGGGGAACTTGACCACCTTAACTACCAAGGGTGCCGAGAACCTTGAAAAGTCTTTGGAAAGTTTAAAGGAAAAAGACCTTACTATCCGCAAGCTTCAAGATGCCATTACAAGAAGGGATTCTGTAAACCTTTCTTTGGTACAGAGCTTAAAAGGAGTGTTGGGCAACCTAGACGACGAAGACATTGAAATCAGTGTTGAAAAAGGTGTGGTTTTCGTTTCTATTTCCGACAAATTGCTTTTCAGCAGCGGAAGCTACAACGTAACCAGAAGAGCTAAGGAAATCCTTGGTAAAGTTGCTCAAGTAGTGAACAACAAGCCTGATTTTGAATTCATGGTAGAAGGCCATACCGATGATGTACCTTACAGAAGCGGTGTTCTTTTAGACAACTGGGATTTGAGTGTAAAACGTGCTACTGCCGTAGTTCGAATTTTACAGAACGATTACAATGTTGATCCTAAGCGTATGACCGCAGCAGGTAGAGCTGAGTTCATTCCAGTTTCACAAACCGAAAAATCGAAAAACAGAAGAACCCGTATCGTTGTTCTTCCAAAAATCGACCAATTCTACAGTATGATCGAAGAGGGTATGAAAGACCCTGCGATCAACTAAGTTGATTCGAACGGTATAAATAAAAACCGCAACCCAAGGGTTGCGGTTTTTTTATGCCCAATAGTTTCAGACTTTGCCGTACTAAAGGCCGGAAACCCTATTCGAAAGTATAGTCGGCCTTCACTACTTGGGTCACCCTAAAATAACCATGGGCGTAGTTATCGGGATCACTAAGGTTTACACAGTTACCTTTGACGGCAACAGGTGTAGCATCGAACATCCCCATACCCCCGATTTGATTGACAAGGATTTGCAAGTAGCTCCTATAGGCCTGTGAAATGGCATAAAATTCTATATGAAGCACATCGCCAGGCTCAAAGGCCTCCGTTTCTTCCGTATCATCATCTTCCTCACTCTCGTAATACCAGTCAATCTCATTTCCGTTTACGAACTCATCGTCGAATTCTTCAAAAACAGGCAATAGTTCACCTTGCTCTTGAAACTTGAAAAAATAGCTGTTTCCCTCTTCCTCCGGGTCTTTAAAGACCATGTTCACCTCTAGGTCGTCCTCACTAAAACCATTATCTCTCGATTGCCCCATCACGGTAAGATCGGGTACGGCGTTCAGGGTTTCTTGGGCCGAATAGGTTTCCCCATTATAAATGATTTCCAAGGAATACGATTGCCCCACAATAGGCTCGAAGACACTGGTGGTATAAGTACCATCGTTTTGATCCTCAAATATAAATTCGGTTCCACTGCTATCATTCGTCACCTTTACAAATGCCCCTGTGACCTCCGTATTGGAGGTGGTATCAAAAAATGCGGTAGAAGTACTTAATCGTATGGTCTGCTCATTTCCTAAAGTCCCCTTTTCCCAATCAAGGGAGGCTTCGACCGTTAACCTTGTCGGTGCCGATTGTACGTCTACATCGATGACGTCCGTACAGGAAAAGGCCAATACGGCCAAAGATAGAAGGCTTATGATTTTTATGTGTTTTTTCATAATGTTTTAGAATTTGAAGTTATACGTAATGGAGGGTACAATACCGAAAATGGCGGTTCGGGTAGCGTCATTGGCCCCGGTTTCCCGGTTCTGCCCAAAGGAAACAGAAGCCGCGTTCTTACGGTTGTACACGTTATAGATACCGAGTACCCATTCACCTTTCCAACGATTTTCAGGTTTACGGTTCGGCTTGTAGTTTACCGAAAGGTCCAAACGGTGATATGACGGCAAACGGTCTGAATTTCTAGCGGCATAACTCGCCACCGAAATCCCTTCGTATTCGTATTGCCCGTTCGGGTAGGTTACGGGCCTTCCGGTCTGAAAAACAAGATTGGTACCGAAACTCCATTTCTCGTTCAATTGATAGGCCCCTGCCAAGGATACATCATGGGTACGGTCATAGGAAGTATTGTACCATTCCCCATTGTTGATACCCAGGCCTCCTGCAGCTCCGCCAGGCGTGCGTTGTTCCGATTTGGAAAGGGTGTACGCCAACCATCCGGTAAGTTTGCCTTCGTTTTTACGGAGCAACACCTCCAATCCGTAAGCCCTGCTTTCCCCGCTTAAAATTTCGGTTTCGATCGTATTCTGTCCGATAAGGTTGGAACCATCGATATAATCAATACGATTGTCTACCGTCTTATAGTACGTTTCCACTTCCATGGAATAGGCCTGCCCCTTAAAGTTCCTGAAATAGCCCAGTGCATATTGGTTGGAAAGCTGGGGGTCGACATACTCGCCGCTTGGCGTCCAAACATCTACCGGGGTCACCGCTGCGGTATTGGACAACAAATGGACGTATTGCGCGGAACGCGAAAAACCCGCTTTTACCGACGAAGCCTCGTTCAATTGATAGGCAAGGGAGACCCTCGGTTCGACATTCCCGAAAGTTTTTACCGATTCGCCTTTATCATAAGAGGTCTCCCCTATAGGGGTTCCACTCTCATAAATCCCCAGAACGGAATTGTACACCACGGGCAAATCGTTGGCATAGCGGGTTATGGGCTGGCCCCCTAGCCTATTGAAAACACTATACCTTAACCCGTATTGGGCCGTTAGATTTTTCGAAAGCTTATGCTCCGCGTTTATATAGAGTCCACCTTCAAAGGCCTTCTTACGGTCTAATGACAGTGGGTTTATATCGGAACTATCACTGGTCGGCTTTATTTGTCCCGGGTCAAAATCATAATATAGGCCACTGGCCCCAAAATCGAGTTTAAACTTATCGCTGAAATAGTATTTTAGATCATACTTTAGATTGTAATTGGTGATCGAGGCCACCCACACAAAATCTTCCATAGTAAACCCTAGGTCGTAGTCATATTTACTGATAATGGCCGACATATTCGAAAACAGTCGATCATTAAAAATATGGTTCCATCTCAAATTTCCCGAAGTATTTCCGTAGCTACTATCAAAGATATTTCCGAATTTGAGCACATCACGACCAAAATATCCCGACAGATATAATTTGTTCTTATCGTTCAGACTGTAGTTGGTCTTCAAGTTCAGATCGTAAAAACTTGCACTGTTCTTTTCCCCTGCCACTTTCAGCAAGAGGTGCGCGTAAGAAGTTCTGCCCGCTATCAAAAAAGACCCTTTATCACCGAATATGGGCCCCTCTGCCGCCAGTCTGCTCGAAATAAGTCCGATCCCACCGGTCAAGGCGAAATTCTTATTGTTCCCGTCTTTTTGACGGACATCCAGCACCGATGACACACGACCTCCGAAACGTGCGGGTATTCCCCCTTTATACAATTTGATATCCTTTATGGCATCGGCATTGAAGACCGAGAAAAAACCGAACAAGTGCGAGGTATTGTAAATAATCGCTTCATCTAAAAGCACCAAGTTTTGGTCTTGTGCCCCGCCGCGAACATGCAAACCTCCCGTACCTTCACCATTGTTGGTGACCCCCGGAAGCATTTGCAGGGATTTTAAAATATCGACTTCCCCCAAAACCACCGGCATCTGTTTTACAGTTCCGATATTCAATTTTGAAACGCTCATTTCGGGTTTTCTCAAAACTGCCATTTCCGGTTCATCGGCAGTAACGACCACCTCCTCAAGCTCGGTAGAATATTCCGAAATCTCAAAATCGAGTTTTTGGTTTTTGTCCAGGCTTACCTCTTGATATTTTTCCGAATACCCCATATAGGAAATCAGCAATCGATAGTTTCCCTTTGGAGCGGTAATCGAATAGAACCCGTACTCATTGGTGACCACACCGATGGTCGTTCCCTCTAAAAAAACAGAGGCCCCAAAAAGGGTTTCTCCGTCCTCCTTATCACTTATCTTACCGCTAATGGTAAAGTTTTCCTGTGCCATGCCAGATGTGGTTACCAACAATACCAATAGACTTGCCAAGGCATTCAACCACCTTTGCCGAACACTAGAGTTTACTTTTCTTCTCATTTTACTTCTTTTAATTTTGATTAATGAACACCCCTATGGACAAGAAAACTTCTAGAAGGTTGCACACCTTTTCATTATTCGTTCAAATACCATGTTTATAGAGGTCTTTATAGGACCAAAACAGAAGTAGATGCGTTTATTCATACTTTAGCAATAAAATATTCCCTCCCTAATGCAACCTTAGGGACATTTGCTTGTCTTTGTTATTGAAACCGAATTTAGAGCTCAATCAACCCTCTTAAATTAATTGGAAACCGAAATCCGTTTTACGCATAGGTCACTTGTTGAAAGCAGCAAGTCGGGCGATAGAAACTCACAGTACCAACTGTATGAGCTCTACGTGGATGCCATGTACAATATCGGCATGCGGTTTTTGGGAGTGAAGGAAGATGCGGAAGACATTGTACAAGACAGTTTTGTCGATGCTTTCAAAAACCTGCACAAGTTTAAATACGAATCGACTTTCGGGGCCTGGCTCAAACGGATCGTAATCAACAAGAGCATTAACCATTTAAAAGTCAGACGCTTACCGCTTGCAACAATAAACGACCACGAATACCATTTAACGGAAGAAGAGCATAAGGAAGCAGTAGAGGCCGTAGATATTCAAAAAGTAAAAAAAGCAATTGATATCCTGCCCCTAGGTTACAAACAAATTATTAACCTGTATTTGCTCGAGGGATATGACCATATGGAAATAGCCGAAGTATTGGACATTTCTATCTCGACCTCAAAATCGCAATACCACAGGGCAAAAAAGAAACTCGTTGAAATTATAAACACTTTATAATGGACAATTTTGAAAAACATGTCAGGGAGAACAGGGCCGCGTTCGACGACCATAAGGCGGACCGCGCCAAGCTCTGGGCGAACATAGAGGCCGAATTGGCCCCATCAAAACCAAAAACGGTTCCCCTTTGGAAATCGCCCATACTGCGCATAGCCGCCAGCGTGCTCATTATCTTGGGGGTTTCCGGACTTATAGGGCTTTCGTTCTTAAACGGATCGACCGAGGAAAACAGCTTCGTATCAAAAGAACTGCAAGACATTGACATGCACTACAAGGGATTGGTAGCTTACCAAGTGCAATTGGTGCAGAAAAACGAACAACTGTCAGAGGCCGACAAGGCCGAATTTCTATCCTTTATGGACGAGTTAGATGCCGAATACGACACCCTGAAGCTCGAAATGCAGAACAACCTCGATAACGAACTGGTACTCGAAGCCATTGTTTCGAACTACAGAAAGCGCATAGAGCTTATTGAGAAGCTATTGCATCAGCTCAACGAATCAAAATTAAAAGATGATGATTATGGATACACTTTATAAAAAACTGCTCCTTTTTGCTGCGGCGATGGTCTTTGGCCTTCCGGCCATGGCGCAGGAAAAGGTGTCTAAAAAGGTAATCAAAACCTACGGCCTCACCAATGCCGGAGAACTACATCTAGACAACAAATACGGCAACATCAATATTTACGGATGGACAAAAAATGAGGTGTCGATTACGGTGAACATTACCGTTACCCATAAAAAACACGACAATGCGCAAGAGCTTTTAGAACGCATACGCCCTATACTCCGCAATAGCGAAAACTTCGTTTCCGTCGCCTATGAAATCGGGGAAAACAGCTCTGGGTTCTTTTCGACCCTTTTTGACAAGGCCAACCCCTTCGATTTTGACCGAAGCAATGTGCAGATCGACTACAAGGTATATATGCCCGAAAAGGCCGAAATAGAAATCACCAACAAGTTCGGTGACGTCTTTATCGAAGATTGGATAGGCGTTTTAAAGGCTGATATACAACATGGCGACATGTGGATCAACGATAACCTGAACAAGGCCGATATCAACTTGAAGTACGGAAAGCTCAGGGCCAAGAACATCAATTACAGTAACCTTGACCTAAAAAATGGCGGATTGGACATGGACGACTCAAAAAGCATGCGACTCAATAGTGCCGGCAGCGAAATCGACATCCATACCGTAGAATCATTAGAGTTCTACTCGAATAAAGACGAAGTTGATATTGAGGAAGTCAGCACCCTATACGGCATGCTCCGATTCAGCAATCTTCGCCTAGGTCGCTTGACCAAAGACATAGACCTTATTTTAAAAATATCGGATTTTAGCATAGAGCATATAGCGACACCTAAAGGCAATATCTCCATTGAACAAGAATCTTCGGAGGTAAGCCTGAATATCACCGACTTCCCCCATCAATTTACAGCAGTACTCGAAGAAGGCCTGGTACGCCTGCCGAAATCCTTCCATAATGTAAACTCCCATATGCTGGATAAAGGAAAAAAACTACGGGAAATCAAAGCCACCTACGGAAAGAAATCAGAGGGACGTATTTCTATCACAGGTAAAAAAGGCGTGGTTTTGTTGAAGGAGTTGTAGGGGGGATGAGTGACAAGTACTAAGTATTAAGTACTAAGTATTAAGTACTAAGTATTAAGCACTAAGTATTAAGTACAAAGTAGTGAGTGATGAGTGACAAGTACTAAGTATTAAGTACTAGACACTTAACTATTGTCCTCTCGTTTTTATTATTTTTTTTAAAAAAGTTCATTTTAAATGCAACTTTTTCGGGCTTCGGTTGTCTATTAGGTAAATCAATCAAAAAACGAACAGTAATGAAATCACTTCAAATGAGTCTCCTTCTATTAATCATAGGAGCTACCTTTTCAAGTTTTGGTCAAGATGAAACCGATGAGTACCTAGAATTCAACGACCGTAACAATGTGGTACATGGGGTATATTTAGGTCTCGACCTTGGCCTTGGGGAAATAGATGGCGAGCCCTCATACACAGGCGGACTAAAGGTTGCCTATGTAGCCAACCAACAATTTGAGGTTGGTTTTGCAGCCACTTTTCTTTACTCCGAGCAAGATGTCTTTAACAATAGCCTTTCCCGTAACGAAGATTTGATCGGGGTGTATGGCGGACTGCATCTTGAGCCCATTTTCTTCAGCAAGAAACGTGTAAACCTTTCTTTTCCCCTTTTGTTAGGAGCCGGAGGCGTCGGTTATATCGAAAACAATTTCTATCATGACGACCATTATGAGGAAGAACTTACCGAAGACGATTTCGATGTGGTCTTCGTTGCCGAACCCGGTGTAAGCGCCCTATTTAACATCTCCCGCTATCTACAATTGGAAGCGGGTGTAAAATATCGATTTTCCAGCAGAATAGAACTTCCCCCAACGCGCACTACCCGTATCAACGGCTTCTCGGCCGGATTGGGAATAAAAGTCGGCATCTTCAATATGGGCCGCAACCGCTACAAAAAGAATATTCAATGAAAACAAAGCAAAAAAAAATCTGCTCACATTGCCATGACGTTATTGAAACACAGCATGTGTTCAGTGAAAACAACCAAGTGTTTCTGAAGAACAACTGCAGCAACAATGCCTTAACCGAAGAACAATGGTCGCCCATCAACTTTCAGTGGATTCCGGTGGTGCAGTTGCAAGAGCGTTTAACGCACATTTAAAAAAAATACAATTCATCAACCCGCTTGCCCGAGGCAAGCACTAAATCAATCAAAAAAATGCGAACAAGAAAAATAATAGTCGCCATGGCCTTGGCGTGTGTAGTTTTGACTTCCTGTGATTACGAACATGTTAGGGCTTCCAATGAAGTAAGCACCAAAGATCTATCCCTTTCCGATTACGACGGGCTAAAGGTTTCAAATGCCTTTGATGTTTTCGTTAGCTTTTCAGACGATGAAGAGCGCATTCGTATAGAAGCAAACGACAATTTGCACGACCGCATCGTGGTAGCCCGTGAAGGCAACAAGGTCATCATAAAATTAAAAAAGTATACTACCGTACGGGGAGACGTTACCCTAAAGGCTTTTATCACCACTAAAGATATTCACGAATTTGACCTTTCGGGAGCCGCAAGCGTTACTTTAGAAACGCCATGGGATATTCAAAGAGGCGAGATTGAACTATCTGGGGCCTCACACTTTACCGGGGAAGTTATAGCCGACAAATTAGAGATCGATATGAACGGTGCCTCCAAGGCCGATATCTTCGGAAATGTACAATCGGTCTATGCCGACCTTTCGGGAAGCAGTGACCTTAGGAATTACGATCTTGAAATCGAACGCCTGAATATTGAACTCTCGGGTGCGAGTGAAGCCTTCCTTACTGCGAACGAATCTATCGATATCGATGCCACGGGGGCCAGTACCCTCAACTACAAAGGCGATGCGGTCATCAGCCATCAAAGGTTAAAGGGGGCCTCACAACTTAAAAACAGAAACTAGCAAACGACTATTTGTGCCGTTTTACCAGTTCCGCTTCTATATCTTTTAAGGTAAATCCTTTGGCCTGAAGTAAGATCAAGTAGTGGAAAAGTAAATCGGCACTTTCATACAAGAAGAGCTCATCATTGGAATCCATGGCCTCTATTACGGTTTCCACAGCTTCCTCCCCTACTTTTTGGGCTATTTTGTTGATTCCCTTTTCAAACAAGGAAGCCACATACGATTTGCTTGAATCGGAAGCTGTACGGCGTTGTTCTATAACTTGTTCCAGTTGTGAAAGAAAACCGAAATTAGACGTGTTCTCTTCGCTCCAGCAGGTGTCGGTACCAGTATGGCAAGTAGGGCCTTCAGGCTTCACGGAAACCAAGAGCGTGTCATTGTCACAATCGTTTTTGATGTCTACCAAAATCAAAAAGTTTCCACTCTCTTCCCCTTTGGTCCACAATCTTTTTTTAGTACGGCTGAAGAAGGTCACCTTCTTGGTCTCTCGAGTTATATCAAAAGCCTCTTGATTCATATACCCCAGCATCAAGACGTTCTTGGTAACCGCATCTTGAATAATGGCAGGTACGAGTCCGTCTTCGTTTTTGTTGAAATCTATTTTCATTTTGTATGTTTTATCTATCGGATGGGTTAAAGTTGATGAACAGGTCTAATCGAGCCCTACAACCGTACCGGAATACCGTGTTCTTTTAATTCTTCTTTTAAATCCCTAATACCGATTTCCTTAAAGTGAAAAACACTGGCCGCAAGGGCCGCATCTGCCTTACCTTCTACAAAGGTATCGGTAAAATGTTGCATATTGCCCGCTCCTCCCGAAGCAATTATCGGAATATTCAATTCCGTACTTAGTTTGCTCAAGGCTTCGTTGGCAAAACCATCTTTGGTACCATCATGGTCCATTGACGTAAACAGGATTTCACCAGCACCGCGATCCTCCACTTCTTTGGCCCATTCGAACAGTTTACGTTCCGTGGGCACTTTTCCCCCTACCAAATGCACTATCCACTCCCCATCGATTTGTTTGGCATCAATAGCTACCACAATACACTGCGAACCGAACTTGGCCACCAGGTCATTGATCAACTGTGGATTTTTTACCGCCGAAGAATTGATGGACACCTTATCGGCGCCATTCTGCAATAGGATATCTACATCTTCGACCGAAGAAATACCCCCTCCTACGGTAAAAGGAATGTTCACCTTTTCCGCTACGTGATATACCAATTCGGCCAAGGTCTTTCGTTTTTGTTCGGTAGCAGAAATATCCAAAAAAACGAGCTCATCGGCCCCTTCCCTACTGTATATTTCCGCTAATTCCACAGGATCGCCCGCATCTCGTAAATCGACAAAATTAACGCCCTTTACCGTTCGTCCGTCCTTGATATCCAAACAAGGAATTATTCGTTTTGCTAACATATTTTAAAATTAGATCCTGAACAAAGGATTTAAAAAATCCCCTCTTCACCGTTCATTATCGTTATCACTTTAATTCTTGACCGCCAATCTTTAAAATAAAATCTTCCAGTTGTTTTAAACTGATCCGATTTTCATAGATGGCCTTTCCTATAATGGTTCCTTCACAACCCATTTCCGCAAGTCTGGGAAGCTCGTCAAAGGTAGAAATACCACCACTGGCTATCAATTTCAATCCTTGGGTCACCTTTCCCCCAATTTCACTCATACTCACCTTGCATTGCCCTAAAATCTTCTCGTACAAATCAAAGGAAGGCCCTTCAAGCATACCGTCTTTGGAAATATCGGTACAGATAACATAGGCGATTCCTTTTTCTTGGTAGGATTTTATAAAGGGAACCAAATCTTCCGTAGACTCTTCTTGCCAGCCCGAAACGGCCACTTTTTCTTCCTTGGCATCGGCGCCGAGAATAATTTTTTCCGCCCCATAGGTCTGTATCCATCCCGAAAAGGTATGTTTATCCTTAACGGCAATACTTCCTCCGGTAATCTGATCGGCCCCACTCTCAAAAGCAATTTGCAAATCTTTGTCCGATTTGAGTCCCCCACCAAAATCGATTTTTAAGGAGGTTTTTGATGCAATCTGCTCCAGAATTTTATGGTTGACGATATGATGGCTCTTTGCGCCGTCTAAATCCACCAAATGCAAATATTGAATTCCGTGCGCCTCAAATTCCTTGGCTACCTCCAGCGGGTTTTCGTTATATATTTTTTTGGTATCGTAATCGCCTTTTGACAAGCGGACACATTTACCGTCTATGATATCTATTGCGGGGATTATTCTCATTCTATTTGTTAGTGGTTAGTGATTAGTGATTAGTATTAAATACTTTGTACTTAGTCCTTTGTACTTTGTACTTAATACTTGGTACTTTGTACTTTGTACTTTGTACTTTGTACTTTGCATATATTTTATTAATTCAAGCTCTTCTGTAAAGCATAGCTCATTTTCCTGATTTCATTACACTTTTTGATTATGGGTTTTACGCTATCCTTCTTTACAAATTTTAATCGATGTACCAATATTAGTTGTGTTTCCAATTCAGACGTAGAACCGTTGGCTATACTTAAAAAGTGCCTGAATTCCTTTTTCGAGTTCCTTCCTGCTCCCTCGGCAATATTAGACGGAATAGAAATACTACTTCTTTTAATTTGAGAAATCAAAGCAAACTTTTCGTCATTCGGCAATTGTTTCATCAATAGATAAACATCTTCCACCAAGTCCATAGCTTTTTTCCAAATTTTTAAATCTTCATATCTATTCATAAAGGATACAATTTAACAACTTAGTACTTCACACTATTTACGGCATACCACGGATAAAATTCTCAAGAATCTTCTCTCCTACGCTACTGCTCTTTTCCGGGTGGAACTGGGTGCCGTAAAAGTTGTCTTTGGCTAATGCGGCGCTGTATTTTATACCATATTCCGATTCCGCTATGGTTTCGCTACACAACGGGGCATAAAAACTATGAACCAAGTAGATGTGTTCTTTCTCTTCGATGTCTTTAAAAAGTCCTGATTTTAAATTGGCGATTTGATTCCAACCTATTTGTGGCACCTTCACCTCATTCGAGAACTTGACAACATCCACATCAAAAATACCCAATCCTTTGGTATTCCCCTCTTCTGACGAGTGGCACATGAGCTGCATTCCCAAACAGATGCCCAAAACAGGCTGCTTCAAATTGGGAATAAGTTTATCCAAGCCACTTGCCCTCAGTTTGGCCATGGCACTACTGGCCTCGCCCACTCCTGGAAAGATTATCTTATCGGCAGATTGTATTTCCGCTACATCGTGGCTGAGAACGGCCTCGTAGCCCAAACGCTGAATAGCGAATTTGATGCTCTGAATATTCCCTGCCCCGTAATTTATGATTACTATTTTCATTTATTTCGTATTGAGTATCAAGTAATGAGTACAAGGCAAATATTAAAAAAGTTAATACTTTGTACTCACTACTCTTTTAAAGAACTCCCTTTGTACTAGGCAGCACCATTTTTTCCACATCACGTTTTACCGCCATTTTAATAGCCTTGGCAAAAGCTTTAAAAATCGCTTCTATTTTATGATGTTCATTTATTCCTTCTGCCTTCACGTTCAAATTCGCTTTAGCCCCATCGGTAAAGGATTTAAAGAAGTGATAGAACATTTCGGTAGGCATATCGCCTACCATTTCACGTTTGAACTCCGCATCCCACACCAGCCAGTTACGACCGCCAAAATCTATGGCGACCTGAGCCAGGCAATCATCCATAGGAAGGCAGAAACCATAGCGCTCAATTCCCATTTTAGAACCTAGGGCCGTATGAAAAACCTCTCCTAGGGCAATGGCCGTATCTTCTATCGTATGGTGCTCATCGACCTCAAGGTCACCATCTACCTTGATTTCCAAGTCCATTTGACCATGACGGGCCAATTGATCCAGCATATGGTCAAAGAATGCCAATCCGGTTTTGATATCGCTCTTACCGGTACCATCAAGGTTTAGATTGATATAAATATCGGTCTCATTGGTTTTTCTATGGGTTTCGGAAACCCGGGCTTCCAACTTTAAAAATTCATATATCTTCTCCCAATCATTGGTTTCCAAGGCAATGACAGGATTCAATTCATCTCGTTTTACCGTGATTTCCCCCGTTCCTAAATTGGTGTCATCATTAATAAAGATGCCTTTGGCCCCTAAATTTTTAGCCAATTCAATATCGGTCAACCGATCACCGATAACAAAGGAATTCTTTAGGTCATAATCCTCTGAAAAATACTCGGTCAACAAACCGGTTCCCGGTTTTCTGGTATTTGCATTTTCATGTGGAAACGTGCGATCTAGAAAGACCTTGTCAAAAACTACACCCTCGTTTTCAAAGGACTTCAATATAAAGTTATGCACGGGCCAAAAGGTGTCTTCGGGAAAGACGTCGGTACCCAAGCCATCTTGATTGGTGATCATTACCAATTCATAATCGAGTTCCTTGGCTATTTTTCCTAAAAAGGTAAATGCCTTAGGGTAAAAAATCATCTTTTCGAAGGCATCGATCTGTTCATCAACGGTCTCCTTAATTATGGTACCGTCCCTATCTATAAATAAAACTTTTTTGGCCATGGTATTGCTATCTTGATCTTTAGGTTAGCTTGTTAAGCACTTCTATTAATTTTTTGTTCTCATCGGGCGTACCCACGGTAAACCGCAAAGTATTCTCGCAAAGTGGTTGGGTGGTTCGGTTGCGTACCACAACACCCTCTTCCAATAATTGTTTGTAGCGTTTATTGGCATCGTCTACCTTTGCCAGTACAAAATTGGCATCGGAAGCATATATTTTTTCTACAAACGACACTTCACGCAAGACTTTAAGTAATCGCTCCCTTTCATTTAATATATTGGTTACTTCGTTTTTTACAGAAGCCAAATCAAGAACCCTGTTCAGCGCTTTTTGCTGCGTGAGTTCGTTGACGTTATAGGGAGGCTTTATTTTGTTGACCGCGGCTATTATTTCCTTGGATGCGATACAGATTCCCAAACGGATACCGGCCATTCCATAGGCTTTTGAAAGCGTTTGGGTAATGACCAGATTAGGGAACTCCCCTAAACGGGAAACCCAACTTTCGCTCTCGGCAAAATCGATATAGGCCTCATCGATAACTACCAGTCCCTCGAAAGCGTTCAACAATCGAACGATTCGTTCTTCGCTAAAAACATTCCCCGTAGGATTGTTCGGCGAGCATAAAAACAAAAGCTTCGAATGTTCGTCCACTCTTTCCAAGATAGCTTCTACATCGGGTTGAAAATCCTCTGTCAAAAGAACTTCGCGGTTTTCGACGGTATTGATACCTGCCAACACTTGATACATCCCATAAGTTGGAGGTAATGAAATAATATTGTCGATTTTAGGCTCACAGAAGGTCCTGAATATCAAATCCAATACTTCGTCACTACCGTTTCCCAAAAGGATGTTCTCGGCAGTAATCCCTTTTTGTTCGGCCAAAACCGACTTTAAACCGCGTTGTTGGGGGTCGGGATAGCGATTCACCCCATTCTCGAACGGGTTCTCGTTAGCGTCTAAAAACACCATCTGAGAGCCATCTGAGACGTATTCATCACGGGCGGAACTATAAGGACTCAGTCCTTTTACATTCTCCCTTATCAGGTTCTGTATATTAAAATCCTTATCCATTGTTCAAGCTATTGAGTCGTAAAGTGACCGCATTTTTGTGCGCCTCAAGTCCTTCGGCCTCGGCCATGATCTCTATTGCGGCGCCAATTTCCTTGATTCCGGTCTCACTGATTTTCTGAAAAGTCATGCTCTTCATAAAACTATCTAAATTCACACCACTATACTGCTTGGCATAGCCATTGGTAGGTAGGGTATGATTGGTGCCCGAAGCGTAATCACCCGCGCTTTCCGGGGTATAGTTTCCTATGAAGACAGAACCCGCATTCTTTATATTGTCTACAAAGAAATCTTCGTTTTCCACACAAACGATATAATGCTCAGGCCCGTAGGCATTGATCAAATCATTTGCCGTTCGGTCATCCTCTACATAGATCAACTTGCTGTTGGCAATGGCCTTTTCGGCAATCTCCTTTCTCGGCAGCTTCTGCAGTTGTTTTTCAACCTCCTTTTCAACGGCGTCGATCATATCTTTCGAGGTAGAAACCAAAACAACCTGACTGTCCACGCCATGCTCTGCCTGACTCAATAAGTCGGAAGCCACAAAAGCGGCGTTGGCCGAGTCGTCGGCAAGCACCAACAATTCACTGGGCCCGGCCGGCATATCTATCGAAACCCCATGTTTGGTAGCTATTTGTTTGGCCACGGTAACGAATTGATTGCCCGGTCCAAAAATCTTATACACCTGCGGAATGCTTTCCGTACCAAAGGCCATGGAAGCAATCGCCTGAATCCCCCCTGCCTTGAATATTTTCGTCACCCCACATAAATTGGCCGTATAGAGAATCGCAGGATTGATCTTTCCTTCTTTGTTCGGTGGCGAACACAGAACCAATTCTTCACAACCCGCAATCGTAGCCGGTACGGCAAGCATTAGAATCGTTGAAAACAAAGGTGCCGTACCCCCGGGAATATAAAGCCCTACCTTTTGAATAGGCCTTTTTTCTTGCCAGCATTGTACGCCGTTAGCCGTTTCAACTGAAACCTTACTCGTCTTTTGGGCCTTATGAAAAACTTCTATGTTATTCTTTGCCAACTGAATGGCATCTTTAAGTTCTTGAGAAACTAGAGCTGATGCTTCTTCTATTTCATCTTCCGAAACCACGATATTTTCAAGCACCACACCATCGAACTTTTCGGTGTATTTTCTTAACGTGGCATCGCCATTCGCCCTTACTTCCTTAAAAATAGCCTCTACGGTCTGTTCTATATCGGCTACGGTCTGGGTCGGGCGCTCCAAAATACGGTTCCACTCCGACCTATCAGGACTATAAATCTTTTTCATTTTTCTTCGTCTAAATTCTTGATCATATGGTATCCTAGGGCTTCAAAACCATGGCGCTGCCAAAACTTGAGTCCCTTTTCATTCTCTAAATAGCAATTAAGTTCCAAACTGGCACAATCTATACTTTTGCCATACTCGGCCAACCAATTCATCATTAGCGCCCCAACTCCGCTACTACGGTACCCTTCTTCAACGAACACATTGTCAAGTTCAATATGCTTTCCCTTGTATAGCTTTTGCAAAAGCCAAATACCGCAGCAAGCGATCAGTTTATCACGGTCATAGACCCCTAGACACTCATAGCCGCCCATGGTCAACATAGGCTGCAAACGACTTTTCAATACTTCTTCGGAAAACTTCCCTCGATTCAGTTTATAGACCAAGGGTAGAATCGATTCCATTTTACCATAGGGAATCAGCCCTAGTTTTAAATCGCCCGTCATTCCTGAATCGGTTAAAGTACCATCTTTTCGATCGGGCAAACCAAAATACCTTCTGCCCCGGCCTGCTTCAGCTCATCGATCACATCCCAGAACTTATCTTTGTTGATTACCGTATGAACCGAACTCCATCCTTCTTCCGCCAATGGCAAAACGGTAGGACTACGCATCCCCGGCAACAGTTGCAATACCTTTTCCAACTTGTCGTTAGGGGCATTTAAAAGCACATATTTCGATTGACGTGCCTGAAGAACGGATTTGATACGAAACTGAAGCTTCCTTAAGATCTCTTTTCTTTCTTCTGATATTTTCGGGGAAACCGCCAAAACGGCTTCGCTCGTCAACATCACTTCAACTTCTTTTAAATTGTTTTTAAAAAGCGTACTTCCACTGGAAACAATATCACAGATACCGTCGGCAAGGCCAATATTAGGCGCAATCTCAACAGAACCGTTAATAATGTGCAAATCGGCATTTACCCCTTTTTCCTTCAAATACTTTTTGACCGTATTCGGATAGGAAGTCGCAATACGCTTGCCCTCAAAATCTTGAACCGATTTGTATTTAACCGATTTGGGTACCGCCAAAGACACCTTACACTTTGAAAAACCTAATTTTTCGGCTATTCCTATATCCTCGCCCTTTTCAATAAGTACGTTCTCGCCAATAATGGCAATATCTACCACCCCATCTCTTAAATACTGGGGAATATCACCATTGCGAAGGTAAAATGCTTCTAATGGAAAATTTCTTGATGAGGCCTTTAATTGGTCTTTACCGTTATCGATAGATACGCCGCAATCTTTTAAGATCTGCAGGGAATCTTCGTTCAACCGACCGGATTTCTGAATAGCAATTCTAATTTTTGTCATTTTCTTCTTTTGTTAGGTTCAAGCGACCAAAAGAGTTCTAAAAATAAAACCCGCTTGATTGCTCAAACGGGTTTTTAATATTTTGTAATACTACAATACATCTTTACCTCGCCTGAGAGCCAGTGTAAAAATGATGATGTGTATTTCTGTTTTTCATTATGCAGTAAAAGTAAAAGGTATTTTCCATTTCACAAAACAAAAGTTTGAAATGAAACAAAAATAATTAACTCCGTGTATTAGTTATTGCCTAAAATCAACGGAAGACCATCGCTACCCCCTACGATTACCACCTTTGTATTTGCCGATTGCGATAATTTCAACGTAGCATCGATCCCTTTATCCTTTAAGATTTGATCATTCAGCGAAGCACTTAGAATGCGGTTGGCATCTGCCTTACCTTGGGCTTCAATGGTTACTTTTTCCGCTTCCTTCTTAGCGGTAACCAACCTAAACTCATATTCCAAAGACTCTTGCTCTTGCTTTAACTTACGCTCAATGGCGTCTTTGATCGTTGGAGGCAAAGTAACGTCCCTTACCAATATTTCATTCAACTGAATATACTGCCCAGACACAATTTTTTGGGTCTCGTCAAAAATCTCCTGTTGAATGGCATCCCTCTTGCTTGAATACAATTGTTCGGGAGTATAACGCCCCACCACGGAACGGGCGGCCGATCTAATGGTCGGCAACAAAACCCTTTGCACATAGGCCTCTCCTTTTTCTTGGTGCAATTTTCCCAAATCACTTCGTATAGGCTCAAACCACGCAGATGCTTCAAGTTTGATATCCAAGCCATTGCTTGACAATACATTCATTTGTTCAAGAACCTCTTGTTGCCGCACCTCGTAAATAAAAACCTTGTTCCATGGCGCCACAACATGAAAACCCTCACCCAAGGGAGGTTCATCGGTCACGACACCACCACCAAAAGTCTTGTATAGCACACCTGCCTGACCGGACCCGATAGTGACCGCTGATTTTGATAATAATATAATAATAAGAATAACAGCGAAAATCGCCGGTAATGCAACTTTTGGTAACTTGTCCATTTATGTATAATTAAATTAATCCGTTATATTTCCTTATAACCCATTCGGTTGTCAAGGCTAAAACAATAATAGCCAAGAGTACCTCGTAATCTATCAAAGATACGACATTTTGTTCGTTTTTCTGTATTGGTAAATAGCGGTCATCGGTGGTGAGTTGACCTAGCAAATCATCGATATGATCTGGAAAAAAAAGTTGGGCTCCGGTATTTTTTGCCAAGCGGGCGAGTTTTTCATCGTTTGTAGCCACGAACTGTTTCTCCACATCAAAATCAAGCACCGTAAACGTACCTGATTTAGAGATGTTCTCATTGGCCACGGTAACGGTAAAGCTATACTTTCCGGCATCTAAGTTGCTCAAATCGGCCTCGTAGTAGATTCCTTTTAACAGCATGGGCACAGAAAGCGTTTTTCCCGTATCGCTATTTTTCAATTGCAGGTTCAATTGGGCATTTGCATCGAAAGTAAAGGCCTTGTCAAAATAAGTCGCCTCTACCTTGGCCCCATTGGCATTTTCATATACGTTTTCATAGATCAAAGCCAGTCTTTCCCTCGATTTCCGGGTGGCCAAATACCGTATCACCAACCCCATAAAATCATCGAAATTCTTAAAATTACGATCATTCCTAAAAGCCTGCATTCTCCACTTCCATATATTCTCCCCAAAAAACACGGCCTCCCGTTGGGCCTGTTCGGTTTCAAAGAAAGCCAACAAGGGTTGGTTGGTGTCTATTCCCCTGATACGCTGGGTCAACAACACATCGTTTTTCCCGTGCAAAACAATATCGCCCAAACTACTTTTAAGCGGCGGAAAATCGGTCAACGAAAAATCGCCGCTACCGAACAAGGCAAATGCCGGATTAAGCACGGCAAACACTTCTTCCTCTTGATTATAACTGTTTTTTGTAAAACTCTTTTGCACACGGTTGAGGAAGTTGAAATCGGTCTGTGGGCCGGTAACCAACAGTCTACTCGCCCGTTTCTTCTCGGTGTACCCAAATACCGATTTAAACGAGGCATTGGGCTGATATAGGATAAAAAGATCTACATCGTCCCACGAATTCATAGCATCCGTAGGTTTTTTTATGACCACATTGCGTTGTCCGTTGCTCTCTATTGATTTTTTCAACGTCCCTATATCCGGATGCATCAAACTGGACACAATGGCCACCTTGGTCTTCTCATCGATGACCTCGACGACCGTTTCCCTTTTGTTGTTGGCCAAATTCCTTTCATTCTCCAGGCTTCCCGCACTTAGCTGAAGACTCTTTACCCCGACCGAATTTGCATCGAGAAGGGTTTTGACCACCGCGCTGTTCTTTGTCCCCGAAAGGTTGACATTTTCCCTAAAAACCCTTTTTCCTCCCTCAGAAACCGTAACCGGGACCGTTATTTTGGAATTCCCGAAATACGACACATATATCTCAATGGGATACTTGTTCTTTAAAAACGCATAGCGATTGACGTTTACCTGGGTAAGGGCCACTTCTTCATACTTCGTGGTATCGCCGATAGCGACAGGATATACAGGAAGGGCACTATTTTGCCCATAGAAGCCATAATCTTGGCCTAGGGTCTGGTTTCCGTCCGAAAGCAACACTACCGCGGCCTTTTTTGAGGCATATATCTCCTGCAGGCCTTTTAACCCTCCAGAGATATTGGTATTTTGCCCATCTAAGCCCAGACTATCGAAAGCCCCCAATCTACTGTCGAACCTGTATTTTTCTATATTGAACTTCTCGGCCAAGGCCGGGTTTCCATCAATAGCTTCAAGAATGGTATTTACGGTTTCCTTTGAGGAAGCCATTGAGGAAGAATTATCGACCAAAACCACAAGGTCTACTTTCTCGGTAGAATAGGTATTTTGGGTAAACTTCGGATTTATAAGTAATAAAAAGCTCCCGAAAAAGGCTATAAAACGTAAAAACGCCAAAGCTATAATAAGCTTTCCGCCCCCTTTATTTTTGTAGGAATATTGAAATAACACCAGCGCCAGCGAAACAATTGCGGCCAAGATTATAAAGAGAATCGTCTGGGTATCCATTAAAGAAGTTTCTTTTAAAGCCAAATGTCCGGAGGGGCATCAATGTCCCTCCGGACCATATAAGCTATGTCAACATGCCCCCATCTACGTTCAGCACCTGGCCCGTAACGTAGGCCGATAGGTCCGAAGCAAAAAATAGACAGGCATTTGCAATATCTTCAGGAGAGCCGCCCCGTTTAAGCGGAATACCTTCTCGCCAGCCCTGAACTACTTTTTCATCGAGCTTAGCGGTCATTTCGGTTTCGATAAAACCTGGTGCTATGGCATTGCACCTAATATTTCTTGAGCCCAACTCCAAGGCTACGGATTTGGTAAACCCGATCATACCTGCCTTTGAAGCGGCATAATTGGCCTGGCCGGCGTTTCCTTTGACACCCACCACGCTACTCATATTTATAATACTCCCTTTTCTTTGCTTCAACATGGTACGCTGAACCGCCTTGGTCATATTGAAAACGGACTTCAAATTTATTTCTATAACGCTATCAAAATCAGCTTCCGACATACGCATAAGCAAGTTATCTTTTGTGATGCCCGCATTGTTGATCAAAATATCGATACCACCAAAATCTTTCAAGACCGCGGCTACCAGTTGCTCAGCCGCCTCAAAACTGGCCGCATTACTTTTATAAGCCTTGGCCTTAACCCCTAAACCCGATAGTTCTTTTTCAAGTTCCAAGGCCGGTGCTTCACTTGAACTGTACGTAAAGGCTACATTGGCCCCGTTTTCGGCAAAAACCCTGGCAATACCGGTACCAATTCCCCTACTCGCACCTGTGATAATCGCATTTTTTCCTTCTAACAATTTCATGCTCTAAATAAATTTGCTTTGTTCTACTCCAAATATAAGTTTTGTTTTATAGAACGGCTATAAAAAATCCCGTTTCCGAAAAATCGAAAACGGGATTCTTATATCCGTAAGGGAATTACCCCATAACTTCCTTAACTTTTAATCCAATCTCTGCAGGAGAATCCACCACGTGAATTCCGTGCTCCCTCATGATTTTCTTCTTAGCTTGAGCGGTATCATCGCTTCCACCTACAATAGCACCAGCGTGGCCCATGGTTCTTCCCGCAGGGGCAGTTTCACCGGCAATAAAACCTACTACAGGCTTCTTGCTACCACTTTCTTTGTACCATTTAGCGGCATCGGCCTCCAATTGTCCACCTATCTCACCGATCATAACAACACATTCGGTTTCGGGGTCATTGATCAAAAGCTCAACAGCTTCCTTTGTAGTGGTTCCGATAATCGGATCACCACCGATTCCGATGGCCGTAGTAATACCCAAACCTTGACGAACCACCTGATCGGCGGCTTCATAAGTTAATGTACCTGATTTAGATACGATACCCACATTTCCCTTTTTGAAAACGAAACCTGGCATAATACCTACTTTAGCCTCACCCGGGGTAATAACACCAGGACAGTTAGGACCTACCAAACGGCAGTCCATATGCTTGATGTAATTAGAAGCCTTTACCATGTCGGCAACGGGTATACCCTCGGTAATGGTTATGATTACTTTTATACCTGCACTAGCAGCTTCCATAATAGCGTCAGCAGCAAAAGCGGGTGGCACAAAAATAATGGTCGTATCCGCCCCTACTTTTTCTACAGCTTCTTCAACCGTGTTAAAAACCGGTCTACCTAAATGCTCTTGACCACCTTTGCCAGGGGTAACCCCACCTACAACATTGGTACCGTACTCGATCATTTGTTCCGCATGAAAAGTACCTTCACTACCTGTAAAGCCCTGAACAATTATCTTGGAATCTTTATTGACTAAAACGCTCATATACTCTCTAGTTTATTTTAATGTAACAAAAATATAGGTTTACAAATGAAATCTGAACTCAGACCGCATATTATTCTTCTAATTTTTTGAGAATGGACGGAATTTTTTTGACATTGGCCAGTTGCTTCAACTTTTCACGGGATTCTTCAATGGGTGTCCCAAAGTAGCTCTTTCCTCCCACCACTGATTTTGTAACCCCGGTCTGCCCCATAATTACGGCCTTTTTTCCTATGGTTATACCACTATTCGTTCCTACTTGTCCCCAAATAGTCACTTCATCCTCAATAATAACACAGCCCGCAATGCCGGTCTGGGAAGCGATCAAACATTTTTCACCGATTACGGTATCGTGCCCTACATGGACCTGATTATCCAATTTCGTCCCCCTCTTGATCAGGGTATCACCCGTAACCCCTTTGTCTATGGTACAAAGTGCCCCGATTTCAACATTATCTTCAATGACAACACGACCACAGGAAACCAGTTTATCAAAGCCTTCAGGGCGGTTTTTATAGTAAAAGGCATCACCTCCCAAAACCGTTCCCGAGTGAATAATAACATTATCACCGATCACACAATTGTCGTACAAGCAGACATTGGCATGGATCAAACAGTTCTTTCCGATCTTGACATTGTTGCCAATAAATGCATTGGGTTGAATTACGGTATCTTCGCCAATTTCAGCGGAAGGCGAAACAACGGCCGTAGCCCTCTCAAAAGGCTTAAAGTGAAGCGAAAGTTTATTGAAATCACGAAAAGGATCATCAGAGATCAAAAGTGCCTTCCCTTCAGGGCAGTCCACCCTCTTATTGATAAGAACTATCGTAGCCTTTGAAGCCAAGGCCTTATCGTAGTATTTCGGATGATCGACAAAAACGATATCCCCGCTTTCGACCACGTGGATTTCGTTCATTCCCAAAACTTGAAAATCATCTGCCCCCACATATTCACAATCGATCAGGGTGGCAACAGCTTTAAGGGAATGCGGCTTTGGAAATTTCAATGGACGGTAGTATACGGTTAGTACTAAAAGAAAAGCGTCTGATAAAAGCTTGCGGTCAAGATTCGTTACTCTTTAACACGCTCCATATAGGTACCCTTTTCGGTCTCTATCTTGATTTTGTCCCCTTCATTGATAAACAATGGCACGTTGACCTCTGCCCCTGTTTCAACTTTGGCAGGCTTTGTGGCATTGGTAGCCGTATTTCCTTTTACGCCCGGTTCGGTATAGGTGACTTCCAAAATAACACTGGCAGGCATCTCTACCGCTAAAGGCATACTGTCTTCCGTATTGAAAAGAATCTTTACCACTTCCCCCTCCTTTAACAATCCAGGAGCATCAAGCGCACTTTCTTGAAGGGTTATCTGGTTATAATCATCGGTATTCATAAAGTGATAGGTTTCGCCTTCGGCGTACAAAAATTGGTAGGTACGGGTCTCTACCCGTACATCCTCAATTTTATGGCCTGCAGAGAAAGTATTGTCCAATACCTTTCCCGAAGAAACGCTCTTCAACTTTGTACGAACAAAAGCCGGCCCTTTACCGGGTTTTACGTGTAAAAACTCAATGATTTTATATATATCGTTATTATAACGGATACAAAGTCCTTTTCTAATATCTGATGTTGATGCCATTTCTAATTTACTGTTTTATTAACGATCTTTAACGGAGGCCACCTTTATCCTGCAATGATTTGGTTCCCCCCCCTAAGTTCTAATGATTAATTATTGCTAAAATACCCCTTCATGATTCCACGCTGGGAATCCCTTATAAATTGAAGGATCTCGTCCCTTTCGGGCGTTGCTTCCATTTCAGCCTCTATAATTTGGGTTGCCTGTGAATTGTTGTAGTGTTTTTGATAAAGAATACGATAGATATTCTGGATTTCACGGATTTTTTCCGAAGGAAAACCACGTCTACGCAAGCCTACAGAATTGATTCCTACGTAGGACAAAGGTTCACGGGCCGCCTTCACGAAGGGAGGTACATCTTTTCTTACCAATGACCCACCCGTAACAAAGGCATGTTGCCCCACTGACACGAATTGATGCACGGCTACCAAGCCTGCCAGAATAACGTTGTCTCCAATGGTAACATGACCCGCAAGGGTCGAATTGTTTGAAAAGATACAATTATCCCCTACAATGCAATCGTGAGCTATATGACAATATGCCATAATCAGGCAGTTCTTACCTATTACGGTCTTATGTCTATCGGAGGTACCTTTATGAATGGTGGCACACTCACGAATGGTGGTGTTGTCTCCAATGGTTACAATAGTGTCTTCTCCGTTATATTTTAAATCTTGGGGCGGAGCGGAAATCACGGCACCTGGAAAAATATTACAATTCTTCCCAATACGTGCGCCTTCCATTATGGTTACATTAGAACCGATCCAAGTGCCATCACCTATCGTTACATTATTATGAATTGTGGTAAAAGGCTCTACCACAACGTTTTTAGCAATTTTTGCGCCCGGGTGAATATAGGCAAGGGGTTGGTTCATACTATTTCTTTTTTACGATTTGAGCCATCATTTCAGCTTCACAGACCAATTTCCCATTGGCATAGGCATAAGCCTGCATATGACATATACCCCTACGGATAGGCGAAATCAAGCTACAGTGAAAAATAAGCGTATCACCGGGCAATACTTTTTGTTTGAACTTTACATTGTCTATTTTCATAAACAGAGTAAGATAGTTCTCTGGATCCGGAACCGTACTAAGCACCAAGATACCCCCCGTCTGCGCCATAGCCTCTACCTGAAGAACCCCTGGCATTACCGGTGCTCCCGGAAAGTGACCTACAAAGAAAGGCTCGTTCATGGTAACGTTTTTCATACCCACAACGTGGCTATCGGAAAGTTCCAAAATACGGTCGATCAACAAAAATGGAGGCCTATGTGGCAACATATCCATAATCTGATGGATATCCATTAGAGGCTGCTTGTCCAAGTCGTACTTCGGTACGCTATTTCGCTTTTCAAGTTTTATGATTTTCGCTATTTTTTTAGCGAATTGGGTATTCACATGGTGTCCCGGCTTGTTGGCTATTACCTTTCCGCGAATTCGGGTACCGGCCAAGGCCAAATCACCGATTACGTCAAGTAGTTTATGCCTTGCGGCCTCATTGGGCTGATGCAAGGTAAGGTTATCCAATATTCCATTGGGCTTAACCGAAAGCTTCTTTTTATTGAAGGCATTTTCAAGCTTGCGCATGGTTTCCTCGGAAATTTCCTTGTCAACATACACGATAGCATTGTTCAGATCACCGCCTTTTATAAGTCCGTTTTCCAAAAGCATCTCCAATTCATGAAGGAAGCTAAAGGTACGGGCCTCCGAGATTTCATCCTTAAAATCGGACAATCGCTCTAAGGTGGCATTCTGCGTTCCCAACACTTTAGTACCAAAGTCTACCATGGTAGTCACTTGGTAATTCTCTGCCGGAATAACGGTAATTTCACTACCCGTTGCCTCATCTTTGTATGAGATTACGTCTTTTACGATATACTCTTCCCTTTCCGCGTTCTGTTCTTCAACACCTGCTTCTTCCAAGGCTTCTACAAAGAATTTTGACGAACCATCCATAATGGGAGGTTCGGGAGCATCGAGTTCAATGAGGACATTGTCGATTTCCATACCTACCAAAGCGGCCAATACATGCTCTGAAGTCTGTATTTTAACCCCTCTCTTTTCCAAGTTGGTACCTCTTTGTGTGTTCACCACATAGTTGGCATCGGCCTCAATAATAGGCTCACCCTCTAAGTCTACCCTCTTGAACGCGTACCCGTGATTCTCTGCTGCGGGAACAAATTTCATGGTTACTTCTGCGCCGGTGTGAAGACCCACGCCTTTTAAAATAACCTCTTTCTTAATGGTTCTCTGTTTCATTCTTGTATTGATCGCTGTAGTTTTTTTCCAGTTCGTCAATTCTATTTAAAATCTTCGGTAAATTCTTGAAGTAAACATACGACTTATTGTAGTCACCATAATTCAAGGCAGGGGATCCCTGTAATACCTCATTACTCTTTATATTTCGACCAATACCCGATTGGGCCTGGATTTTAACATTGTCTCCTATCGTAATATGGCCAACGATACCGACCTGCCCACCGATCATACAGTGCTTACCTATCTTGGTAGACCCTGCAATGCCTGTTTGTGCGGCAATAACGGTATGCTCCCCGATTTCCACGTTATGTGCTATTTGAATCTGGTTGTCTAGTTTGACGCCCTTTCTCAAAATCGTGGAACCTAAAGTAGCCCTATCTATAGTGGTACCAGCTCCTATATCAACGTTATCTTCAAGGATAACATTACCCGTCTGGGGCACTTTTTGAAATTCACCGTCTTTATTCGGGCTAAATCCAAAGCCATCCGCACCTATAACGACACCGCTATTAATGACACAATTGTTTCCTATAACCGTTTCGGAGTAAATTTTGGCCCCGGCAAATATAGTAACGTTGTTGGCAATGCTAACATTGTCGCCAATGTATACATTAGGATGTATTTTTACATTATCCCCAATGGTAACGTTATTACCCAGATAGGAAAAAGCACCGAGGTAGAAATCCGCACCATATTTGGCCGTCTCCGATTTAAACACCGGTTCCTCTATTCCTGTTTTGTTATTCTTTACCTGATTGTAGAACTCCAAAATTTTTGAAAAGGCCTCGTAAGCATCATCCACCTTGATAAGAATGGTCTCGAGCTCGTGCTCAGGAACGAAATCTTTATTCACTATAGTAACGGATGCCTTCGTGGAATATATATATGAAGTATACTTGGGATTTGCCAAAAAGGTCAATGCACCTTCCTCGCCCTCTTCTATCTTGGCCAATTTATGAACGGTCACCTCTGGGTTTCCGTGTAGTTCTCCTTCTAAAATACCTGCAATTTGACCTGCTGTAAATACCATGAGCACAAAAGTAAGAAAAATTGTTAAACAGAATCTTTGGGATAACAGATATAATATTTGGTAACTGTTTTTGAGAGCGCTTTCAGATTCAACTGATCGGAAGCCTTTGCTACATCAATAAGCTTCTTGTTCTTTCTTAAAATATTGATGTTCTGGTGATGACGATCGTAGGCCCGGTTTTCGATCACCCCCTTAAAAACAAAATACGCCGCCTCACTTTCCGTAAGCTTATATTTTTCTTTTACACGTGATGTATGCTTTTGAAAAACGGTATCGGCTATAGGACTATTCTTCAATTTCACCTTAAGGAACCGACGATTTATCAACATTTCACAGAGCTTGGAAAGGATGAAATCATCGTGATCTTGCCATGATTTTATGGCCCCCAAGACATCAACATCGTCAAGTTTTGAAAAAATATTCAATATTTTAAGATCAAAATTTTCCTTTTCGATACGGTGCTCCATAAAAAAGCGAAGGGCATCGCTACATACAATAATCTGCCCCTCTCCCATAATTTCTTTGGCCCGCTTGAGAATTCGGATCAATAACTGTTCGGCCACAATACCCGTTTTGTGCAGATAAACCTGCCAATACATAAAACGACGGGCCATCAGAAATTTCTCGACGGAATAAATTCCTTTTTCCTCAACCACCAGGTTACCACCGACTACGTTAAGCATGGTAATCAATCGTTCCGAATTGATGTTACCTTCGGCTACACCGGTATAAAAACTGTCACGCTTCAAATAATCGAGTCGGTCCATATCCAGTTGGCTCGACACCAACTGGTTCAAAAAGTGTTTTTCGTACTGCCCCCTAAAAATTGAAATGGCCATCGATAGCCGACCATCAAAGATTTCGTTCAAGGCGTGCATAAACTGCAATGAAATATATTCATGGTCCGTACTCTCAACTATGCTGTGTTCCATGGCATGGGAAAACGGTCCGTGCCCGATGTCGTGCAAAAGGATGGCACAACAAAGGCCTTCCTCCTCTTCTTCGGTAATATCGACTCCTTTATACTTCAAAACCTGTAAGGCCTTCTGCATAAGATGCATAGAACCCAAGGCATGATGAAACCTTGTATGGTGCGCCCCTGGATAAACCAGATACGACAGTCCCATTTGGGAAATCCTCCTCAAACGTTGAAAGTAAGGATGCCCGATCAAGTCGAATATTAGTCCGTTAGGAATTGTAATAAATCCGTAAATTGGATCATTAAAAATTTTAAGCTTTCTAGAATTTATCAAAATGGCTGTTGCTTTGCAATGTTCACAGTGGTAAAGTTAGTCAAAAGAGAAAGTAATAAACTCGGTAAATTAATATTTTGATGGCATAAGCAGGTTTAAAATCATAAATTTCGCCATCAAGAAACGAAGCAATACTATAATTGAATGAATAAAATCACCATATTATGGGTAGATGATGAAATCGATCTACTCAAACCGCATATTATATTCCTCCAAGGAAAAAATTACGATGTTATTACCTGCCAGAGCGGCCAAGAAGCCCTGGAAGAGCTACAGCAATCTCAAGTAGACATTGTTTTTTTGGACGAAAATATGCCCGGCATCTCAGGACTGGAAACCTTGGCGGAGATTAAAAAAATAGATTTATCGCTCCCCGTGGTAATGATAACCAAGAGCGAGGAAGAATTCATTATGGAAGAGGCCATCGGTTCCAAAATTGCCGATTACCTAATAAAACCGGTTAATCCGAACCAGATTCTTTTATCCTTAAAGAAAAATTTAGACCATTCGCGTTTGGTTTCCGAAAAAACCACCTCTAACTATCAACAGGAGTTCCGAAAAATTGCCATGGACCTTTCCATGGTAAATTCCGTGGAAGAATGGGTAGACCTATACAAGCGACTGATCTATTGGGAACTTCGGCTCGAAGACATCGAAGACAGCAGTATGTTCGAAATTCTCGAATCACAAAAAGCCGAAGCCAACACCCATTTCGGGAAATTCGTCGAGCGAAATTACGAAAGCTGGTTCGACGGCGACGGCCCCGTACTCTCCCACAGCTTGTTCAAAGAACTCGTCCAACCCGAATTAAAAGAAGGCCCTACCCTACTTCTTGTAATCGACAACCTACGCTATGACCAGTGGTACGCCTTTGAAGACACCGTGAGTTCATTCTACAAAAAGAACAAGGAAGAATCGTATTTCAGCATTTTACCTACCGCTACCCAATATGCGCGTAACGCCATTTTTTCTGGCCTAACCCCATTGGCCATGGAAAAAAAGCATCCCGATTGGTGGAAAAACGATACGGAAGAAGGCGGAAAAAATCTGTATGAAGCCGATTTCTTAGGAGCGCAAATCAAGCGACTAGGACTTGACATAAAATGGGAGTACCACAAAATCAGCACCCTTAAACAAGGTAAAAACCTATCGCAAAATTTCAAATCGCAAAAAGACAACGACCTCACCGTACTCGTGTACAACTTTGTGGATATGATCTCACATTCAAAAACAGAGATGGAGGTCATAAAAGAATTGGCCAGCAACGACAAGGCCTACCGATCGCTTACCCAGAGTTGGTTCAAGAACTCTCCATTACTAGAGATAATACAACAGGCCCAACAGATGGGCATGAAGCTGATCATCACCACCGACCACGGAACGATCAACGTAAAACAGCCTTCAAAGGTCATCGGGGACAAGGAAACAAGCCTCAACCTTAGATATAAGACCGGAAGAAGCCTGACCTACGAAGAAAAGGACGTTTTGGCCGCCAAAGACCCGACCGAGATCCATTTGCCGCGTATCAACATGAGTAGTTCGTTTATATTCGCAAAAAACGATTTATTTTTTGCCTACCCCAACAACTACAACCATTACGTTAGCTACTACCGAAACACCTATCAACATGGCGGAATCTCATTGGAAGAAATGATAATCCCCTTTGTAGTCCTATCCCCCAAATAACCTTTATATATCATGGAGACTATCTATACAGAAAGTGAAATCGACAAGGTTGCGGCAGCGGTAATCGCCAAGGCCCCTAACAAAACACTTCTCTTCCGCGCCCCTATGGGAGCCGGAAAAACCACCCTGATCAAAGCTATCGCCAAAAACCTTGGGGTAAGTGACGCGGGCAATAGCCCCACTTTCGGCATTGTAAACGAATACCAAAACGAAAACGGCCAACTACTGGCCTATCATTTTGACTTTTACCGCTTGAACGATGAGACCGAGGCTTTGGACATGGGATTGGAAGACTACCTAAACCAAGACGCCTATATCTTTATAGAATGGCCCGAAAAAATCGAGTCCTTTCTTCCCATTGACAGTACCGAAATAGAGATAGAAATAATAGATATACACACAAGGCGAATTAAGCTAAAAGAGTAAGGCTTAGGGTAAAAAGTAAAAAACATCGTTCTATATTGAAATTTATTGTATAAAACTTGTTAAATTAGACCAAGTACAATTCTTTCGGACAAAATGCTCTTTTTTAACATTTAAAGACGTACGATCAGAGATTTTTTTTCCTACATTTGAGAGAAATAACTAATTAATGTACAATTTAAACCCCCTAAAAATGAAAAAACTAGCGTTTGGCCTTTTGGCATGTGTAACCTTGTTAGCCGTATCTTGTGATTCATCAACTGCCGATGAAGATTCAGTATATGAACAAGGAGTGGATAAGAGAAAAATCCCATCACAAGCGAATAAAGGTTTTGTAGACAAAACAAAAATTCCTTCCCAAGCCAAAAAACAGAGCTTTGTTGACAAAACAAAAATTCCTTCCCAAGCCAGAAAATAACAGGCTTGAAAAAAAATAAATATATTTCAAAGGGTAATCAATAAATTACCCTTTTTTTCGTTTCAAGAACTAAGCAATGGCCATTCTTGAAAAATACAATGCAAAACGAACACCCAGAAACTAGGAAAAAAGCGCGTAAAAAAATCCTCATGGACACCATTGGGGTCCTTCTTATCATACTTTCTCCTTTTGTTTTCAAACTACACCAATACCTACCGAGTGAACCTAATGCTACCATAAATATTCTAGGACTGGAAATCAACAATCATGGTTTTGCAGACCTAAATACGTTCGCTTGGTTTTTACTTAGTAAAATTGTCCCTTTTTATTTATTCATCCTTTGGTTTCTAACTTGCAAACATTGGTGGTACCATATTATTTTAATCCCGGCAACCATGTACGCATTTCAGATATACGAAGTACTGTATTCCGAAGACAACATTGTAGACACCAAAAATATTATTTGGCTTTTACCTGTATGTATGGTGGTAATCCCCCTAGTTTACTTCATCAGGATCAAACTCGTAGACAAATATGTGCACGGAATCGATTTAGAAGCTATGGAAGCTGAACTTACTGCCTTAAAGAAAAAACAGGCCTCACGTGAAGAAAATGCCAAGCTCGATAAATTCATCTCTTCCGAAACTGCGGATAAGGTCGATGAAGACGGGAATACCGAAGACACCGACAAGGTCGCGCAACTCAATACAGAGAAAGGCAATTCCTTTAAACAGGCACAGCATAGAATATCTAACTGGCTGCAATTTAAATTTTAAAACCACCACATTTTTGGACCGTTGAATCGACCAATACTACCAAAAATCCAACAAATTATCGTATTTTTACTGCTGATCGATTAAGATACGATTAGAAGAAAAACTATGGATCAACCACCTTCTCCTTTCAGTAAGCAACAGCTGCTTCCACAAGAGGAAACTCTGGAAGTTCTTCGTCAAAAAGGAGAGCTTTTTATAGGCATTCCCAAAGAAAACCAATATCAGGAACAGCGCGTCTGCCTAACCCCTGACGCAGTTAATGCCATTACATCGAACGGACACCGGGTCCTTATCGAATCCGGGGCCGGGGAAGGCGCCAATTATACCGATTTAGAATACACCAATGCCGGAGGCGAAATAACCCGAGACACCAAGAAAGTTTTTTCTTGTCCGCTCTTACTAAAGGTAGAGCCCCCTACACTCTTGGAAATCGAAATGATGAATCCGCAAGCGACCATTATTTCCGCCCTGCAAATCAAAACCCAGAGTAAGGCCTATTTTGAAAAAATGGCCAAGAAAAGAATTACCGCCATCGCCTTTGAATACATACGGGACGATGATGGAAAATACCCTGCCGTACGCTCATTAAGTGAGATTGCCGGAATATCTTCGGTTCTTATCGCTTCGGAGATCATGGCCGCTACCAACGACGGTAATGGACTCATGTTCGGAAACATAAGCGGGGTACCCCCTGTAGAGGTCGTCATTATCGGCGCCGGGACCGTCGGTGAGTTTGCCGCCCGTTCAGCTTTAGGACTTGGAGCCAACGTAAAGATTTTTGATAATTCCATCTCTAAACTACGCAGCATTCAATCGAACCTTAGGCAAACGGTATACACCTCTACCATTCAACCTAAGAACCTATTGAAATCACTGAAACGTTGTGATGTCGCCATTGGCGCTACCCGAGGAAAGGACCGGTCTCCCGTGGTGGTCACCAGCAGCATGGTAGAACATATGAAAAAGGGCGCCGTTATTATTGATGTCAGCATCGATATGGGCGGTTGCTTTGAAACCAGTGTACTTACCACACACAACAAACCCACCATTGAAAAATATGGCGTAATCCACTACGGCGTACCCAATATTCCTTCGAGATACCCAAAAACGGCCACGTTATCGATCAGCAATATATTCACCCCATACTTATTGGAACTAGGAGAAAACGGAGGACTCGAAAATTCGCTTCGCTTTGACAAAGGCTTGCGAAACGGGCTATACATGTACCACGGTATACTGACAAACAAATCGGTAGGCGAATGGTTTGATTTACAGTACAGTGACATTAACTTTCTTATTTTTTAAAGCTTTATTTACGCATCTATGGCACTTGCCGATCATAGATAGAAGGTTTATTGCTATTTTTGCCTTCGCTTTGGATCATCGGACTTCAACAGTAAACACCCGACCAAGGAATCGACAAGAGCACTAATTTCAGCAATAACATAGAATGGATTTTTTAAAACGTTTGGGCTTTTACCTAGTAGGACTTTCCATAGGAATAGTTTTTTTAACCTTTTTCCTAAAGAAAAAATCGGAGGAAACCGGTACCGAGTTCTGCTATTTTCCGAATTGCAGAACCCTAAAGGACATTCGCTCGAAACCTATGTCCTATTCCGATAAAGTCAGCCAATTGTTTTTAGAAAAGAAAATCGACACCCTCGACATCCTCGATGTTTTAAGAAATGGCGACGTTGATTTTTCAAATAGCGAAACCAAGACTACGCCATGTAAAACCTACATTATAGAGGGCTCGATCAAAGAAAGGGAAGCCATTCTCAAAATTAGGAATTGCAGGGAAAAAGCACTTTTAGAATCTATTTCCTACCCATAAAAAAACCCGAAAAAATCATCTTTCCGGGTCTTTTATTTTCTATATTTTTCTTCGTTGCCGTTCCTTTTTTAGAAGGGACAGCTCACGAGTCGTCTGCCCGGCCACCGAAGTATTTTCTTCAGCACGGCGTATCAGATAAGGCATAACATCGCGCACAGGCCCGAACGGCAGGTACTTGGCCACATTGTAATCTTCATGGGCCAAGTTGAAGGATATATGATCGCTCATACCATATAACTGCCCAAACCAAACACGATTATCATTAGGGGCTATCCCTTTTTCAGCCATCAATGCCATCAGCTTATACGAGCTTTCCTCATTATGTGTTCCCGCAAAGATGGAAATCGAATCTAGATGGTTTACAATATACGCGACGGCATTATCAAAATTCTCATCGGTTTCTTTTTTCGAGGAACAAATAGGTGACCTATAGCCTTTCTCCTCCGCCCTTTCGTTCTCCTTTTCCATATAGGCGCCCCGTACAACTTTTACCCCGATTTTGAAGCCTTCCTGTTCGGCGCGTTTTTCCAATTGCTTCAAGTAGTCCAACCGATCCCAACGATACATCTGAAGGGTATTGAACACTATGGCCTTTTCCTTATTGTACTTGCGCATCATTTCCTCCACAAGCTGATCCGCGGCATCTTGCATCCAGCTTTCTTCGGCATCGATAAGCAGGGAAACATCTAGATCATGGGCTTTTTTACAGGTCTTATCAAATCGGTTCACCACCCTTTCCCACTCTTCCTGCTCTTTATCGGATAGCGATTTCCCTTCCGACAGTTTTTGAAAAAGGGCAAACCTACCATATCCCGTAGGCTTAAAAACCGCAAATGGAATAGCATCTTTTTCCTTTACAAAATCCAACACTTTTAAAATCATATCCATAGCATCATCAAAAGGATCTTCCGTATCCTTTCCCTCTACCGAATAATCTAAAACGCTACATACATTTTTAGTGTACATCTTATCCACTACCGGCATACAATCCTTTTCACTGACCCCTCCACAGAAATGATCAAAAACCGTTGCCCGTATCAACCCTTCAACGGGAAGATGGGCCTTAATCGCAAAATTCGTCATTGCGGTACCGATCCTGACCAAAGGCTCATTGGCGATCATCCGGAACAAAAAATAGGCACGTTCCAGTTCGGAGTCCGTTTTCAAGGCAAAAGCCGTTGCAGTATCTTCAAAAATTCGTTTCATTTATTATGATTTCTAGCGGGACCAAATATAAAGACAGAATTTGTATTCTTTAGAGAAAAAATATGCTTTATTTTGTGAATTGGTCATTAAAATTATCACCGCGATAGCGGAAGCAAAAAATCAACCTTTAATGCAATCTATAACATCATCATCTTACGCCGTACATTTTAACCAAAGGGCTTACGACGCCCTGAACACCCACTTGTCGGAAAAAACCTATTCCAAAATATTCATTTTGGTAGACGAAAATACGCATACACATTGTCTGCCCAATTTTTTGGCACAGGTTCGCGGCGATTATGATTTTGAGATTATAGAGATCGAATCTGGGGAAGAAAACAAGAATATCGAAACCTGCACCGGCGTCTGGAACGCTTTATCGGAACTCGACGGTGACCGAAAAAGCCTGGTCATCAACCTAGGTGGCGGGGTACTTACGGATTTAGGGGGATTTGTAGCATCGACCTTTAAAAGAGGAATAGATTTCATAAACGTACCTACCACCCTGCTTTCTATGGTAGACGCTTCCGTGGGCGGAAAAACGGGGGTCGACCTTGGGCCCTTAAAAAACCAAATAGGCGTAATCAACCAGCCGCAAATGGTCTTGATCATCACCAGCTTCTTACAGACCTTGGAAGAAAGACAACTGCGTAGCGGTTTTGCCGAAATGCTGAAGCACGGCCTTATTCAAAACAAAGCATACTGGGAAGCCCTTAAAAAAGTACAAGACTTTATCCATATAGACGATTTGATATATGACTCCGTAGTCATTAAAAACGAGGTTGTCTTACAAGATCCGACCGAACAAAACCTTAGGAAAATACTGAATTACGGTCACACCCTAGGGCACGCCATTGAATCGTATTTTCTTGAGAGCAAGACACACAAAACACTTTTGCATGGCGAGGCCATCGGTATCGGAATGATTTTGGAAGCCTACCTATCAAAAGAATTACTCGGCCTCCCCGAAGAAGAGCTTAAGGACATCAAGTCAACTTTTCTTTCGTACTACGACAAGGTCGTTTTCAGCAAAGAGAATATCACTACGATTCTTTCGCTTTTGAAATTCGACAAGAAAAATTCACATGGCAACATCAATTTTGTTCTACTATCGGCCATAGGAACACCGGAAATAGACATTACCATTCCCGATGAACTGTACGAAGGAGCCTTCGCTTACTACGCTGATCACTAGCTACATATACTAATATTCGATTTTGACAACTCTTTCACGCATTCACTAAAAAAATTATATAGTTTAGGTAGGGATTTCTAACCCAAATCAATTAATCGACCCAAAGCATCGGGTCTAAAAACCGACCTACCATGTTACGAAAATTAGTAGATTACCAAAAACTAGACCATCAGTTAGCCGCGTTGCTCATTGAAACATACCCCAACGGCTATGGAGACGATGACATCATCATTTTCAAAAACCTAAAAGGAGAAATTGTTGAGGCCGTAGAAATAAGGACTTCCGACACTATTTACCTCGTAAAGATCAGCAAGAGCCTTTCTAATTTTATCGCCAATTTTGAGGAGAACATGGAAAAGGAACTCGAAGACAAGGAATCTCCTATTCTAGACGAGTCAAAACATCAAGATTTTGAATTGGAAAATTCCTCCGAAAACGACCCGGAAGAATTAGACTAAAGCCCACCTCAAAAAAAACTTATAGCAAATAACGTTCCCGTAAAATATTACGGTGGTGTTTTTGATGTCCACAGATAACGAATCCCAGTGAAGCAACGCTCCACGGCAAGTTACTGGCAAACCCCTCACGGCCTAGAATTGACGGGTCAAAACTTCTATAGAGCGATATAGTCGACTCCCTCACGGTCCGATATTCTTCTATGATACTTTCTTTTGTACGCTTTTCCGCTTCGGAATTGGGCACGTACAAATCTTGATCAAATCCTGGCAAGGACGTTTGATCCCCTCTTGAAAACCGAAGGGCACGATATTGAAACACACGTTCCGAATCGATGATATGCAAAAGTACTTGGGCCATCGTCCACTTATCCTGGCCATAGGCATATGACATTTTATCGTCAGGAATGCTTTCGATGAATTTTGGGAAATTATCCAATTGTCTCTCGAGCATATCCAAAAGCTCCACATCACCCAACACATCAATATAAGCCTTGTAAAAGGGTGCCGGTTTCGTCAGTACTATATCGGAAGTTCTCATAGGGTGGGTATAAATAAAAATTCCCGAGCAGTTCAACCACCCGGGAATTTATGATTATCTCAACAGGCAGTTCTACAATTCGTTAAAAATCGTATGCATCAACCTCTTTTTATCATTTATGCTTTCCTCAAGGGAAATCATGGTTTCCGTACGACTGATTCCATCGATATCGTCGATCCTAAAAATAATGTTCTTGGCATGATTGGTATCTTTTGCCCTAATCTTGCAAAAGATATTGAATTTACCCGTAGTGATATGCGCTACAGTTACATTCGGAATTTGCTCCAATCGCTCCAAAACGAATTTCGTCTGATGTGTCTTTTCCAAAAAGATTCCTACATAAGCGATAAAGGCATACCCTAGCTTTACATAATCCAAGGTTAACGAAGATCCTTTTATAATACCTGCTTCTTCCATTTTCTTCACACGTACGTGTACCGTACCTGCAGAAATCAAGAGTTTTTTAGCTATATCAGTAAAAGGAGTTCTAGTGTTATCGATTAACATGTCTAGAATCTGGTGATCAATTTCGTCTAATTTTACTTTTCCCATCGTGGTTGTGTTTTCGGCAAAATTAAAAAATTAAGGAATAATACGCATTAAAACTTGCATTTTTTTAACAAAAACGTAAAGATTCAATGATTTTAAAAAATAATGTTCAAAAATTTCACGCTTTAATCAGCTGATAAAAAGACTGTTGCCTTAGTTCTTCCCTTTCGGCCTCATTAAGGCAATCGTAAGTTTTATGACCAAAGTACCCATCTAGTTTCCCAGATTTAGCGAGCGAAGGTACAAATTCCAAGGTATTTCCTTTTAAAGTTTCTACATATAAAATACCTATAGCCTCCCCATCGCCCCATTTTTCGCCGAGAACTTGGGCATTCTTAATAAGGATATCATAAAACAACTTTCCATTTTCAGGAATATCAAAGTAGGCCTGCTGCGGATAGGCATCTATATTATTTTCCGAAATCACCTCCAACACCTTCAACAAAGCATAAAAAATATACTCCCTTGTACGCTCCCGATCATAGTCGCCCGGATAATGGCCCGACTCGAACAGAATGGTCGGCACGTTCAACATCTGAAAACTATCGCCAATACAATTCGCATTAAAGGCATCATCATATCGCCCCACCTGACCAGGAATCATTTTTTGCAAAAGTTGGTTCATCGCTACGACCAACTGCATACTCACCCCCCTTGTTTTTGAAATACTGCGTTCAGGGTCGTGGGCCGGAGCCAAAAACGATACCGTTGCCGGCTTATCGGTAAGCCCTACATTAAATATGGTACGCTGATCATGAAGATTCAAACAGTAATCTGGCTGAAAGGCATCAAAAACCCCTCGCAAAACAACACTCTCAGGCTGCGTCCTTTCCTGCGCATCCCTATTCAGATCGACCTGGTTTGCATTTACACGTGTATATACCGAAGCCCCATCAGGATTCAACATCGGTATGATCAACAATGTACAATGCTTTAAAATGGATTCAGCTACGGAAGTCCCTTCATTTAAAAAGTTGACCAAGTCCAATACCGCCTTCGTTGTGGTCGATTCGTTGCCGTGCATCTGAGACCACATCAAAACCTTTATGGGACCCGCACCCATTTGCAGACTTTTAATCGGACGCCCCTGCACGGAACTCCCAATAGTTTTTACTTGATGCCGATCTTCATTCCTACTTAAGAAATCTAAAATCTGCTCGTTGACAACATAGCGTCCGTAAACCGAATTTTCCTTGATCGTATTATAGTGGGATGGTGTGATGCTCATTTGACCTATATATTTTAACCGCAAAAATAAGTCCTAATTATTTTACAAATGTAACCAACAAAATATACAATTGTAAACTTAATTTTAAAGGCCCTACCCGCTTACCTATACATTTGTAAACGAAAAACACTCCATTTTTACATAACGGGTGATTTAATTAATTAAAATGTTTATTATCAGTTAATTAACCGTTACTACATAAAGTAACACACCTAAAAAATTTCATATTTTAGTACGAAGGACAGCCGTATTTGTGTCAAATTCACTACTTTTAAGCTTACAACTGTTACAATGGTAAACACAACGGATTTTATTCAACGCTTAGAGCACCTTTTGAGTTATTACGGCTTGTCCGCCTCGGGTTTCGCGGACAAAATCAATGTACAGCGCTCGAGCATTTCCCACCTATTGTCTGGCAGAAACAAACCAAGTTTAGATTTTGTTTTAAAGGTCGTAAAGGCTTTTCCCGAAGTAAACCTCTATTGGCTACTAAACGGAAAAGGGTCTTTCCCTTCCGAACCTAAACCCGAAGAACCGCCCCGGCCCAAACCCCAAGCCCCTTCTTCCACACCACAAAGTATTGTACAAAAGGCAGTTGCCGAGTCGAAAAAAACCATTGAGAAAATCGTCATCTTTTATTCCGATGGAAGTTTTAAGGCTTATGACAATAAATAGGCTTTTATTTCTTTATTTTGCAGGAATGATACAGAGAATACTCCCCATTATGGCTACGTTGCTCCTAACGGCATCGTGTTACCAGCCCGAAAGAAACTGCGCTGATTTCAAGGACGGAAAATACTCGTTCACCACCACCATTGACGGCAAAGAAAAGACAACACTGTTCGAACGTTACGGCGACCTCGAAATCGATTACTACGAAGGAAAATCGGATTCATCATCCGTTCGATGGATCAACGATTGCGAATACATCGTCAAGAAACTGAACCCGAAAAACAAATCGGAAGAACAGTCGATCCACATGAAAATACTATCTACAACGGAGGATTCATATATTTTTGAATTCAATATCGTAGGCCAGGGCCAACCCTCCAGGGGTACCGCCGTAAAAATAGAGTAAAGCCCCACACCTTTTCCCCAACAAGCAATTTCAACTTCCAGGATAAGCCGCCCCAAAGCCCTATCATCTTCATACGCGACTTCTGGACGGGGATTTAAAAAGAAATAACCCTAACCTTTGCTTGAACACAAAAACACCCCTAAAAGGCTTAAAAAACCAAATCCAAAGAAGATGTCCCATATCTTCATCACCCAAAATCAAAATACCGAACACAGCAAAAAAAAGACCCACCCAAGACTAACTAACAGCTAAACTAAAACTGCAATAAACAAAACACAACTAATTTAGGTGTAGTATTTTAAACGAAAAAACGACCCGTTTGGGTCGTTTTTTCGTTTATCACAAAACCTTTGTCAATTCGGCCGGCTATAGACCACTTCAGGACTCTTTTTACGATGCTCCTTAAAGAGGCGCTGCTGTTGTTTGACCGTAAGCGTGCTACCATCAGGACTCCATCCTGGAGGTCCAAAAATATACATTAGCTTGTGCGAGAATTTCTTGGCCTTTTTAACGTCGGCCCATATATCCTTAAATTCATGGGTTAGAATCACCAAGGGATTATAACTTTTAGGAGCATGGATAACACCAAACTTTACTTCTACATCATCATCAAGCTCCTTCCAAGTACCGAACATTTTATCAAAGATATTTAGAAAGCCCCCGTGATTCTTGTCCAAGTATTCCACATTTTGAGAATGGTGCACCTGGTGCATGGTGTGGGTGTTGAAAATCTTTTCGACCCACCCCATTTTAGGCACATACTTTGAGTGCAATTGAAATTGCCAAAAAGACTCAATGGCCAAGGCAAAAATTACCACTTCGACCGGAAAACCGATTGCCGGCATCCACATATAGAAAAACGGCTTGTACAGAAGCGTAAACCAACCGTTACGAATGGCCGTACCCAAATTAAAATGATCGGAAGAATGGTGTACGATATGTGCGGCCCACAATATCCTCACTTCATGATTGGCCCGGTGAAACCAGTAATAGGTAAAATCATCGGCTAATTGACACAGTAAGAAAACATACCAAGAGTACCCGAAAGACTCATACCCCATTATATTGGTACGAACCCCATCGACTACAGGGTTAAAAAATTCATAGGTATATGTAAACACCGTAATAAGAACGGTAACCTTGATAAGCGGACCCAATATTGCCGAACCGATACCCATTGCACCACTGGCCATAAAATCTTTCCACACATAAAGGTCTTTATCTCCATGTGTGTGGCTATAAGTGATTTCTAGCAAAATAAATGCTATAAAGCAGGGCACACCATAAATTAGGGGGTTCGTCAAATCCATATTTTAAACAATTTTGGCCAAAGATAACATTAATAAGACCTAATTTGCATTCTGCTCATCATTTAAGACTATTATAGTATAGTCAACACAAATAGGGCTCCGTGAAGTAATCATTTTATTTAGAAATAAAATGCCCAAGCCTTTATCGACGCTTTTTCAAGCGCCGATATTGAACAATTTATTCGATTTTTTATTTTTTTCCAAAAATTTCCGTCATTTCAACAAACCTTCCTCGACACGGTTTTATCATCGAAAATTACTCGAACAAAGAGGTCTGCACATCGTCATCGCCTCCTTTATCCGATTTTGGATCGGTCGGTCCATCTGTCTTTGCTCCGGCATTACCCCCTAAGCTTTCCTCGTCAACCACCTCGATATCCTCGGTTTTTTGAGGCTCGGGCTCTTCATATGGCAAAGGATCCAAAACATTGATTTCCAAGACCTTTTCCTTGGTCAACTGATTCCCCATGGCCCCTATTCCCTTAATGGAAATAAACTCCTCTAGATTTACCAACCAATTCTCTTTTCTTTCCTGACCACGCTTTTTCGCGTAAATCACCTCGACCATCGGCCTATAATCGGTACTGAATATCTCAAGATGCGATTTTGGATGGTCGGTCAACACATTCTCTTCCCTGTCGGGGTGTTCTATCAGAAAGCGTTTTACATAATACAGCTCCTTATCCCCTTCCCAGTACACTACAGACAAAGGCTTTTTTGGAATCCACTTCTCAAGAACAACGATATCTTCATCGAAATGGAGGGTCAATTCCGGAATTACGGTTTTCACAAGACCGGTCTGATTAACGATCAACAATCGGTCCTCGCTAGTGAATTCACCCAAAAACTCCCCACGTTCATCCATATTCAAACGCTGCACCGTTTCATCGAACCATAATTTTCGTGGTTTTAGGGTAGAAAGTCCCTTTTCTTTTAAATCGATGCGTTTTACGGCATATTTGGTCACGATATTGCCTTTCGAAGCCCGTCCCTTGATCATGATATCGGCAAAATCAATATCCCATCTCAGTTTCTTAATGCTTCCCACATGGCGCAGGTTCACCGTTACCACTTCGGCCTCCCCGTTAGGGTTGCCCGAAAAATAATGCACCAAAGTGCCCGGTTTCCCCCGGCCCATCTCATAATGCTTGTCTCGGGTAATACTGGTCACATTAAAGCGCTTAATATAGGTCGGACCGCCTTTGCCATCCCTATAGATCATATTGTACACCGTACGCTTATCCTTTTTCTTAAATACCGCCACATAAATTATCCCCTTGCCCACAAAAGTCTTTGAATCGACCTTAAACACCATCATCTTTCCATCTTGGGTAAAAGCGATAATATCATCGATATCACTACAATCGGTAACGTACTCATCGCGTTTTAACGAGGTTCCCACAAAGCCCTCCTCACGATTTACATATAGTTTTGTATTTCGAATGACCACCTTGGTCGCCTCAATATCATCAAAAAGACGTATTTCAGATTTACGCTCACGCCCTTCACCATAAGTATCCTTCAATCTTTGGAAATAAGCGATGGCATAATCCGTCAGATGCTCTAAATGATGTTTTACTTCCGCAATCCTTTCTTCCAGATTATCAAGATGTTGTTGTGCCTTATCTAAATCGAATTTTGAAATCCGTTTAATACGGATTTCGGTCAAGCGAACAATATCTTCCTCGGTCACCGCACGCCTTAAATGCTTCGTATACGGAGCAAGCCCCTTATCGATTGCCGCAATAACCCCTTCCCACGTTTCTTCTTCTTCAATATCGCGGTAAATACGGTTTTCTATAAATATTCTTTCCAGAGAGGCAAAATGCCATTGCTCCTCTAATTCCGAAAGTTGGATCTCAAGTTCCTGTCGAAGCAATTCCACCGTAGCATCCGTAGAACGACGCAGCATTTCCGTCACCCCTATAAACAGAGGCTTATTGTCTTCGATAATACAGCCCAAGGGCGAAATCGAAGATTCACATGCCGTAAAGGCGTACAAGGCGTCAATCGTCTTGTCGGGCGAGATACCTGGTGGCAGATGCACCAATATCTCTACCTCGGCAGCGGTATTGTCTTCAATTTTCTTGACCTTTATCTTCCCTTTTTCATTTGCCTTAAGAATAGAATCGATTAAAGAAGAAGTATTGGTCCCATAGGGTATCTCACTTATAATCAAGGTAGATTTCGACTGCTGTGCAATCTTGGCCCGTACCCGGATCTTTCCTCCACGGAGCCCGTCGTTGTAATTGGATACATCTATAATTCCCGCTGTTGGAAAATCAGGAAACAACTTGAAGCGCTGCCCCTTTAAGTGCTTGATAGAGGCATCTATCAACTCGATAAAGTTATGCGGCAATATCTTGGTCGAAAGTCCTACTGCAATACCTTCTGCCCCTTGCGCCAAAAGCAAGGGAAACTTTACCGGAAGGTTTACCGGTTCTTTTTTTCTACCATCGTATGACAGCTGCCATTCGGTGATTTTCGGACTAAAAACTACCTCTAAGGCAAATTTCGACAATCGCGCCTCAATATATCGCGAGGCCGCTGCACGGTCACCCGTTAAAATATTTCCCCAGTTACCCTGGGTATCTATCAAAAGGTCTTTTTGCCCGATCTGCACCATGGCATCGGCAATACTGGCATCACCGTGCGGGTGGTACTGCATCGTATGCCCTACCACGTTGGCCACCTTATTGTAACGACCGTCATCAAGATCTTTTAAAGAATGCATGATACGCCGTTGCACAGGCTTAAAGCCATCTTCTATGGCCGGCACTGCGCGCTCTAATATCACATAAGATGCATAATCCAAAAACCAGTCCTTGTACATTCCGGTAACCCGCGTAAGCGCGTCATCCTGTCCCTGGTCTTCTCCATCCGTTACCTCCGAATCATTGACTTGCCCCTGGCCTTCTTCGGCGGATTGCTCCGATTGGCCTTCAGGCGAATTCTGATTGTTAGCTTCGTTCAGTTCGTCATTTTCCTCCATTCAGAAAAAATCGTATTTCTTTGGTTTATAATTGATTTTCTTCTACAAGGTCAACCTCTACTTTAAGGTTTTCTATGATGAATTCTTGTCGGTCGGGCGTATTCTTGCCCATGTAAAAACTCAATAATTGCTCTATGGACATAGCCTTGTCGAGCATAACGGGCTCCAAGCGAATATCACCCCCGATAAAATGCTTGAACTCATCGGGAGATATTTCACCCAAACCTTTAAAGCGTGTTATTTCAGCTTTACCGGTCAATTTTTGAATTGCATTTTTTCGCTCTTCCTCACTATAGCAATATATGGTCTCCTTCTTGTTCCTGACACGGAACAATGGGGTTTGCAAAATATACAAATGATTTTCTTTTATCAACTCGGGAAAGAATTGCAGGAAGAAAGTGATCAAAAGTAGGCGAATGTGCATACCATCCACATCGGCATCCGTAGCGATTACAATATTGTTATATCGCAAATCTTCCATCGACTCCTCAATATTCAATGCCGCCTGCAACAAATTGAACTCCTCGTTTTCATAAACGATTTTCTTTGACATGCCGTAGGAGTTCAAGGGCTTACCACGAAGACTGAATACGGCCTGCGTATTCACGTCCCTTGATTTGGTAATGGACCCCGAAGCGGAATCCCCCTCGGTAATGAACAAGGTGCTCTCTAAACGGCGGTCGTTTTTCATGTCGCCCAAGTGTACGCGACAATCCCTCAACTTCTTATTGTGCAAACTAGCCTTTTTCGCCCGGTCACGCGCCAGCTTCCGAATACCGGAAAGTTCCTTTCTTTCCTTTTCGGCCATCATGATCTTACGTTGAAGCTTATCGGCCGTTTCAGGGTTCTTATGCAGGTAGTTATCGAGATGTGTCCCGATAAAATCATTGATATAGGTACGTACCGTGGGGAAATTTCCTCCCATTTCCGTTGACCCTAGCTTGGTTTTGGTCTGACTTTCAAAAACAGGCTCCATCACCTTGATGGAAATCGCCGAAATAATCGATTTTCGAACATCGGACGCATCGTAATTCTTTCCGTAAAAATCGCGAATGGTCTTAACCAAGGCCTCACGGAAGGCCGCTTGGTGCGTACCGCCCTGGGTCGTATGCTGTCCGTTTACGAAAGAATGGTACTCCTCGCTATATTGGGTCTTACTGTGTGTAATGGCCACTTCGATATCTTCCCCCTTAAGGTGGATGACCGGATAAAGGATGTCTTCGGCGTTGTTATTGTCTTCCAACAAATCCTTTAGACCGTTCTCGGAGTGAAATTTTTCCCCATTAAAAACTATGGTCAACCCCGGATTGAGGTAGACGTAGTTTTTGAGCATGCGCTCAACGTATTCGTTTCTATACTTGAATTTCTTGAATATGGTCTCGTCAGGAATAAAGGTAACCTTGGTCCCCCTACGTCTGGTGGTTTCCTCTAGCAGTTCCTCGTTCTGTAGTTCCCCGGTCTTAAATTCGGCGGACTTTGATTTTCCGTCCCTCGTACTTTCTACACGGAAATAACTCGAAAGGGCATTTACCGCCTTGGTACCTACACCGTTCAGACCAACGGACTTTTTAAAGGCCCGCGAATCGTACTTACCACCGGTGTTCATTTTTGAAACCACATCCACCACCTTGCCTAAAGGAATACCACGACCGTAATCGCGAACGATCACACGTTCCCCTTGAATGGAAATCTCTACGGTCTTACCCGCCCCCATTACAAACTCATCGATACAGTTGTCAATGGTCTCTTTTAATAATATATATATACCATCATCGGCAGATGAGCCATCGCCCAACTTACCGATATACATACCAGGTCGCAGTCGAATATGCTCTTTCCAATCGAGTGAACGGATATTGTCTTCTGTGTACTGGGAATTATCGGACATAAATCAGGGGTTTGGAACTAAAGTATCGCTAAAGATAATACGACAATTAAAAAGATAAAACCCCAAAGTGTTAAAGTAATTAACAATGAATTTATTCTTTTTGTTGATATATTCACCAATTATGTCAAATTTTGCGCTTTAGAAGGGGTATTTTAAACAGAAAATCAGAAATATAGCCTCTTTCGGACTTTTTATAACAAAAAGCTTCTTTCAAAATAAATCACAGTAAAAAAATATTATCGACAAAACCCTTTATCTAATGAAAAAACTGTTTATAGGCCTATTGCTCTATTTTGGACTCACCCTTCCGACCTTGGCCCAAAAGTTCGAGAAGGACTACAAAGCGATCGAAAGCAAGGTCATCGAATGGCGGAGGGAAATCCACCAAAACCCCGAACTCTCCAATCGCGAGTTTAAAACGGCCGAAAAAATAGCCGAACACCTGACCGCTTTAGGCATAGAAGTGCAGACCGGGGTGGCCCATACCGGGGTTGTCGGTATTCTACGAGGGAAAAAACCAGGCAAGGTAGTGGCCTTGCGGGCCGATATTGACGCCCTTCCCGTTCTTGAACGGAACAACCTCCCTTTTAAATCCACCGTAACCGCCGATTTTAAAGGAGAGCAAGTCCCTGTCATGCACGCTTGCGGACACGACACCCATACCGCCATCCTCATGGGCGTTGCGGAAATCCTTTCCAAACATACCGACAAAATAAAGGGGACCGTAAAATTTATTTTTCAACCTGCAGAAGAAGGTCCCCCTCCAGGGGAAGAAGGCGGCGCCCTACTCATGGTCAAGGAAGGTGTGTTAAAAAATCCCGATGTCGATGCCATTTTCGGACTCCATATCAACTCCCAAACACCCGTTGGCGTCATCCGCTATAAATCTGGAGGAACCATGGCCGCCGCGCAAAAATTCACCATCAAGGTAAAAGGAAAACAAAGCCACGGCGCCCGCCCCTGGTCGGGAGTCGACCCCATATTGATCAGTGCCAAGATCATCGACGGGCTACAGACCATTATCAGCCGTGAAGCCGAACTCACCAACGAGGCAGCCGTTATCACCGTAGGAAAGATCACAAGCGGTGTTCGCTTCAACATCATTCCGGAAGATGCTGAAATGATCGGCACCATACGTACGCTTGATTACGACATGAAAAGCTTTATCAACAAACGTATGGAAGAAATGGTGCCCGCTATCGCAAAGGCCTATGGCGGTGATGCCACCATTGAAATTGTAGACGCAACGGAAATCACTTACAACGACCCCGACCTGGTTACACAAATGCTCCCCACCTTGAACAGAGTGGCGGGCGAACACAATGTACAGACCCAAAAAGCCGTTACAGGAGCTGAAGATTTCTCTTATTTCCAAAAGGAAGTCCCTGGGTTCTTTTTCTTTTTAGGAGGAATGACCCCTGGAAATACAGCGTCGTTTCCACACCACACCCCCGATTTCATCATTGATGATAGTGGTTTGCTACTAGGTGTTAAAGCCTTGACGGAAATAAGTATCGATTATCTTAACAAGCAATAACTTAAAATACTCAACTTAAATTATCAATTTAAACACACCGTTACTACTTATGAGCCAAATTCTCGACACTTTACAGGCCATTCCTTGGTGGGGATGGCTTTTGATCATTCTTGTTTTAGTGAGTATTCGCGACATATTTTTTCAACGTTCCCACACCATTTCACACAATTTTCCGATTGTCGGACATTTACGTTATTGGCTCGAAAGCATAGGGCCCGAAATGCGTCAATATTTTGTGGCCAATAACCGTGAAGAACTTCCTTTCAACCGTATCGAAAGAGGATGGATATACGCTTCCGCCAAAAAAGAGAACAACTACGAAGGCTTTGGTACCGATCGGGACATCTACGCCCATCAGCACATTTTCGTAAAGAACCAGATGATGGCCTACAAGGTTCCCGAAGGCCATATCAATGCCATCGACAAAACCTTTGTTCCCTGCGCCAAGGTCATGGGCGCCTACAACAACAGACGGAAGCCTTTTCGGCCCAAGTCCATCATCAACGTATCGGCAATGAGTTTTGGTTCATTATCGGCCGCGGCCATTGAAGCGATGAACAAAGGGGTGGCCAAGTCGGGCGCCTATCACAATACCGGCGAAGGCGGACTTTCATCTTACCACAAGCAGGGCGGCGATGTCATTTTCCATTTTGGAACGGGCTATTTTGGTGTACGTACGCCTGATGGTAATTTTTCCATGGAAAAAATGAAAAAACTCGTAGAGGAAAACCCCAGTATAAAAGCCATAGAAATCAAATTATCACAGGGGGCCAAACCGGGAAAAGGCGGTGTATTGCCCGGAGCTAAGATAACCCAGGAACTCGCCGATATACGCGGTGTGGAAGTCGGCAAGGACGTACTCTCGCCCGCCACCCATAAGGCGTTCAACAACGTAACGGAACTTCTACAGCTTATCGAGGACATCGCGGAAGAAACCGGATTGCCCGTAGGCGTCAAGGGAGCCATCGGGAAATTGGACCAATGGGAAGAACTGGCCGATTTAATGGAAAAAACGGGCAAAGGTCCCGATTTTATCACCGTTGACGGTGGGGAAGGCGGAACGGGCGCCGCTCCCCCATCGTTCGCCGACCATGTGTCCTTGCCTTGGGTATACGGATTTTCAAGCCTTTACAAGGTATTCCTCAAGCGCAAGCTCACCGACCGCATCGTATTTATCGGCAGCGGGAAACTCGGTTTTCCCGCCAAGGCCGCCATGGCCTTTGCCATGGGCGTAGACTGTATCAACGTGGCCCGTGAAGCCATGATGAGCATTGGCTGTATTCAGGCGCAAGTCTGCCATACCAACCGCTGCCCAGCAGGGGTGGCCACCCAAAACAAGTGGCTGCAAAAAGGCATTGACATACCGTTAAAGTCCGACCGCTTGGCACAGTATTTTATGACCTTTAGAAAAGAGTTCCTGGAAATCACCCACGCTTCGGGATACGAACACCCTTGTCAATACACTATGGACGACATCCAACTGAACGTCGACGACAACGACCTAAGCCGTAGTTTGGCCTCTGCCTACGGATATAACAAGACAAAAGTACCGTTCGAGAATATGCAAAAACTATACGATTGTATTTACTTAGGTGGAAAGCATTGTGAAAACACCAAAGAATAATATACATTTGTTTACGGTTATTTAGTATTTCCAAATCATATTAACAAAATAATTAATCAGTGTAATTCATGAAAAAATCCCTACTTGCCCTTGGCCTTATCGCATGTACCTGTATATCGTTACAAGCCCAGAGAAAAAGTGATCTTTTAGCCGAAATCGACCAATTAAAGTCCCAGTTAGACTCTGTGAACGCCGAGATATTCGACGCCAGAAAGAACGAGAAAGTGGCCGTAGCCAAGGCCGAATCCTTCGAATCACAGGTAACCGAGCTTCAAGACGCGAACAATACCCTCATGAAAAACCTAAATAGTTTTGCCGAGGTATCGAACAAAAACTCGAATATTGTAAACAGCGCCATGGAAAGCCTCGAAGCCAAGGAAAGACAATTAAAGGCCATCAAGGATGCAATCGCCACGAACGATTCCACTACCATAGTAGTGCTTACCAATGTAAAACAGACTATGGGCGAGAATGCCAAAATCGGTGTTTCCGAAGGCGCCGTGGTCATTTCGTCGGACCTCGCCAGCCTCTTTGGAAGTGACACAGGAACGACCCCGACCCCACAGGCGGAAGCTTGGGTTGAAAAAATAGCGAACATCTTGAATGCCAATCCCACTACAGCGGTGACCATTGAAGGCCTTAGCATGACCGGAGACCTCGAAACCCCGGCCAAACAAGCCGTAGCATTGGCTACATTGCTTCAAAGCAAGTTCAATATCCCCGCAGAGCGCATTAAGGCCCTTGGACGCGACGGAAACCTAAAAGAAGGGGTTCAAGTAAACATCCACCCTGAATTCGACAAGTTTTACCTGATGGTCAGAGAGCACATGAAGAACTAAAAGTTATACGAAACGTCATATACTTTTTGCTAAAATCCTCCGTTCTAATACCCAAATTAACCAAATACCAAAAACATGTCTGGAGAAGGAATTTTACAAATGTTCGGTTTTTTATTACCGGCGGTAGTCACTGGCGTTGTGGCCTTTTACTTTTTTAAGATGCACACCAAGAACGAAGAAGGACGTAGACGATTTCTTTTGCACAAAGACTCGCAGAAGAACACTATTCCGGTTCGCTTACAAGCCTATGAACGTATGGCCCTTTTTCTTGAGCGCATCGCCATACCGAGCCTCGTGGTTCGCGTGGCTCCAAAATCATCCGATAAAAATGCCTACGAGAGTTTGCTGATCAAAAGCATAGAGACCGAGTTCGAACACAATCTATCACAACAGATATACATGAGCGATGAGTGTTGGAACGTTATCAAGGCGGCAAAAAGCGCTACGGTACAAATGATCAGAAAAGCGGCCATGAGCGAAACCGAATCGGCCGACAAACTACGGGAAGACATCTTAACGGAAACGATGGAAAAACAATCACCTTCTGGTACCGCACTCTCTTTTATAAAGAAAGAGATCAAATACCTTTGGGAGTAAATTAATTAGTATCCTTTCAATCTAATAGTTGACCACTGGGCATTTTTTTGTTCAGTGGTCTTTTTTTTATAACACTTCGCCTTTTTCGGGCTCGATCTGGTTGAGTTCCGTATTCTTGTATTTTGCGAAATTATAGCCACTCTCCCACCAGACCGTCATTTTTTCCTTATCGAAAATAAGGGAATTTGTAGTGAGCACGGTCGGGGTATAATAAAAATTGATAATGGCATCGTTATGCTTGGCGACGTATTTACCGATCCTTATATTTTGATGCTCGATACGATCAAGCATATATTCGAACATGGTGGTAAGCAAGGAAAAGGCATTACGTGACGGCAAGCGGTTCAGATGGCTCACCTCGGTCTGCAAAACAATGACATCGACCTCTTTGGCCCCTCGTTTTATGGCTTCCTCTATCGGCACCATATTCCCAAGGCCGCCATCGGCATATTCACAGCCGTTCTTGCGCACCAAACTCATAAACGGGGTGTAGTTGCACGAAATCCATATCCACTCACAGAACTCTTCGTAACTGTAGTCGTTTATACTCTTGTATTCCACTTGATTTAGGGAAAGATTGGAGACCGTTGCAATAATTTCCTTTGGGCCCTGCTTTAAAATTTCAAACTCCTCTACCGTCAAGGTCCTTTTAATCAGTTTTAAAAGATTTCGGCTTTCCCCGAAGGTCTTCCTTCCCTTATAAAAATTCTTCAGCACATTCCAGTGATCGATACCGATCGTGTGTACCCCGTGCTTCTTTTGTATGGTAAAGGGGCAATTGCTAAAAATACTGTGCTGGTTCACCGAGGTATACACCTCCTTGATCTTTTCGATTTTCTGAAGGGCCAGATGCGAAATAAGCAAACTGCCCGTAGACGTTCCCAAAAACAGGTCGTACTTGTGATGGAGTTCCTCCATAAGGTATTGCGCTACGCCTCCTGCAAAAGCGCCTTTACTACCTCCGCCCGATATGACCAATGCCCTCATGATTTAGTTTAGTTTGGTGCTAATATAACGTGTTTCCTCTTGGTTTAGTTTCCCTACCAATTTTTCAATACGGGTTTTATACTCTTGATCTTCCAAAAGTTGACCGATTAGGCCCCGTGCATACTTTTTAAATTGCCAAGAGTGATGGTTTGTAGCATTTATAAGATTGGCCAGTCCCTCATCGGTAAAACCTATTTCCCGCAAATACTGAAAAGCTCCGATACGCACTTCCCAACCCTGCTCGGGCGAAGTGTAAGCGGTCAATTCCGCAAAGTATTTCCGGGTGTTTTCCGCCTCATATCCTTCAGTAGCCACGGCAAGGAACAACCACAGTAAGCGGACGTTCTTGTTCGGTAGGCCGATCACTTCCTTCGTCGCATCCAAATAGGCCTTACGGCTCTCGGGAAAAGACGACCAAAGCTTGAACAGGGCCAACTCTTGGGTTATATAACTCGTATCGTCCAATAATTTTTCCGCACTTTCCTTATGGATACTTGAAATTTGGTCGATCAGCTGAATAGCTTTTTGGCGGACTTTTAACTGAGGATGATCGAACAAAGGGGCAAACCGATCTTTGTCTAAAATCTCTTGGGCCAGTTCATCTACCAGGGCTTCTTTGTACTGTACCGGCCTTTCCGCCTGTAATTCCTTTTCCAAATCCTTCAGTTCGTGTCCCGACCCAAGAAAGGCGGACAGGGCTTCGTTTTTATCCATAAGGTAGGTCTTGGCTTCGTCCCATGGAAATTCGGAGGACTCTAACCATTTTACCCTAAACCCCTCTAAGTTTACGGCTGACGCCCGTTCCATTTCCCTTAAGAAATCGTCGATTGTTACATTTTTAAATCGATGGGTGTTCAAATAATCGGAAACTCCTTTTTTAAAAGGCTTATCCCCTACCAATTCCCTGAGCATCACCAAGGCCCAAGCCCCCTTTTCGTAAAACGTGGCGCTACTGGCTTTAGGGTCGACCAAGGCTTGCCCCTTGCCGCCTTCGCTGATTTCACGAAGTTCCTTGGCCGTATCGAATAATTTCCAATAGAAATGGTCATCACCAAAAATTTTCTTTTCGGCCAAATAGGCATAGTAGGTAGCAAAGCCCTCTTGCAACCAATGATGGCTTCCGTCTTTTTCAGTAACCAAATTACCGAACCACTGGTGCGCCAATTCGTGGGCATTGACATTGACGTAGTTCTTATCTACAAAGGCCGTAGCATCTATGACATATCCATCGGAAAAAATCGTGGCCCCCGTATTTTCCATCCCTGCGTAAAGAAAGTCCCGAACCGGAATCTGCTTGTAATCCTGCCAAGGGTAGGAAACCCCTATTTCATCCTCTAAAAAATCAAAAATCCGTCGGGTATGGCGATAAGTAGGTTCAACCCTTGCACTATCCTGCGGATAGAAATAATTTAGAATGGGAACTCCCGTTGAAGAGCTCAGTTCTTGCTTGCTATAATGGCCGATGGCAAAAGCCAAGAGATAGCTACTCATGGGGTTTTCCATATCGAAAAGCCACACAGGCCTACCGTTCTCGCCCTTAGAGACCGACAGCAACTTACCATTTGCAATTACCTCGTAGGTTTGATTCGCCTGAATAGCCAAGTCGAACTCGACCTTTTCGTTCATATCGTCAAAACTAGGCAGCCAATGACTGGTGTACTTGCCCTGACCTTGCGTCCACACCTGTTCGTTCCCTTCTATTTTATCGCCCCAGCCCAAAAAGTAAACGGTTTGCCTTGGTTTGGCCACATAGGCTATCGTAAGCTCGTGGGATGTATCCTTTTTTAGTTTTTTACGAATGGAAATCGTCTTATCGGTTGCAATGAAATCGACTTGCTTACCGTTCATCTCTACTTTTTCAAACCTCATATCCTTGGCATCGAGAAAGACCGAATCTACATTTTGAAGCACCTTAAATCGATAGACCACCCTCCCTATGATCTCTTTATTCAAAGGAACGGGTTCTATATATACATCGGCACGAACAAAGTCGACCTTATCTTGATGCTGCCCAAAGGAAAAAGAAACAAAACCGAAAAAAAGAAGTAATAAAAAGTATCTCATGAAATTTTAAGAACAAATAGTAGACCAAATTTAATGTTTTAGTTTGTCGCAATTGCACCTATCACCTATTTTAGTCCCATGAACGCTAATTCACTTCAGACACCTATTGTATACCTAAAAGGTGTAGGCCCCAATCGGGCCCAAACCTTGCAGTCTGAATTGGGTATACATACGTTTCAAGATTTACTGAATCTTTTTCCCAACCGTTATATAGACAAAACCCGTTATTACAAGATAGGCCAACTGCAGCGCAGCAATGCAGATGTGCAGATTATCGGAAAGGTGGTGCACATCAAAACCGTGGAGCAAAAAAAGGGCAAACGCCTTGTTGCCAGTTTTGTCGATGAGACCGGCGAGATGGAGCTGGTGTGGTTCAGGGGACAAAAATGGATCAGGGAAAATTTAAAGCTGAACACCCCATATGTGATTTTCGGAAAATGCAATTGGTTCAATGGCAAGTTTTCTATGCCCCACCCTGAAATGGAACTTTTAAAAGACCATGAGCAAGGCCTTAAGGTGTTGATGCAACCCGTGTATCCATCAACCGAAAAACTCAACAACAAAGGAATTACCAACCGGGTAATAAGCAAACTGGTACAACAAATATTCATTGAAACCAAGGGAAAGTTTACCGAGACCCTTTCGGAAAAATTGATGTTCGAGCTAAAGCTTATCCCCAAGAGCGAAGCCCTGTTCAATATTCATTTTCCAAAGAACCAAGAGCTATTGGCCAAGGCCCAATTCCGATTAAAGTTCGAAGAGCTGTTCTACATTCAGCTTCAATTGATTGCCAAGAACATGCTGCACAAGCAAAAAATAAAGGGCTTTAACTTTGACCAAGTAGGAGTGCTTTTTAACGATTTTTACAAAAACCACTTGCCTTTTGAGCTTACGGGCGCCCAAAAGCGGGTCATCAAGGAAATTCGGGCCGATTTAGGAAGCAATGCCCAAATGAACCGTCTTCTACAGGGCGATGTAGGCTCAGGAAAGACCATAGTCGCCGTAATGACCATGCTCCTGGCCATTGACAACGGTTTTCAGGCCTGCCTTATGGCCCCCACTGAAATTTTAGCGAACCAACACTATACCGGTATCGTAGAGCTTCTGGAAGGTACGGGCATCAACTGCGCCCTATTGACGGGCTCGGTAAAACAGGCGCACCGGCGTCCGATTCACGAAAAACTGGAAAGCGGCGAGCTCAACATTATAATAGGTACCCACGCCCTACTGGAGGACAAGGTGAAATTTAAAAATTTAGGACTCGCCATTGTAGACGAACAGCATAGGTTCGGTGTGGCGCAGCGATCCAAGCTTTGGCACAAGAACCAGATTCCGCCCCACATACTGATCATGACGGCAACGCCCATTCCCCGTACCTTGGCCATGAGCCTTTACGGCGACTTGGATGTTTCCATAATCGACGAGCTGCCTCCGGGAAGAAAACCCATAAAAACCGTACATCGGTACGACAGCAACCGCTTAAAGGTTTTTCAATTTATACGGGACGAAATAAAAAAAGGGCGTCAAATCTATATCGTATACCCCCTCATTCAAGAGTCAGAGGCCTTGGACTACAAAGATTTAATGGATGGATACGAAAGTATTGCGCGCGACTTCCCCCTACCCGATTACCAGATTTCCATTGTACACGGACAAATGAAGCCGGCGGACAAAGACTATGAAATGGAACGCTTCGTAAAGGGAGAAACCCAGATCATGGTCGCCACTACGGTTATAGAGGTAGGCGTAAACGTCCCCAATGCCTCTGTGATGATCATAGAGAGCGCCGAACGATTCGGTCTATCACAACTCCACCAGCTGCGGGGTCGTGTGGGCCGGGGAGCCGACCAGAGTTTCTGTATCCTTATGACCGGGCACAAATTATCTACCGAAGCCAAAACCCGATTACAGACCATGGCACATACCAACGACGGCTTTGAAATTGCCGAGGTCGACCTGAAGTTACGTGGCCCTGGCGACATCATGGGCACCCAACAAAGCGGCGTACTGAATTTAAAGATCGCCGATATCGTAAAAGACAATGATATTCTTAAAACGGCCAGGTACCATGCCATACAACTATTAAAAGACGATCCTGGCCTTGAAAAACCGGAAAACATGGCCATTAGACACACTTATGCCCAGCTGGCGAAATACAAAAATATCTGGAATTACATAAGCTAGCATTCCGTTTCATATAACGCCAGTATCTACTATTAATCTTCCCACTTATAAAGTATGGCCCCCTATTTCATCAGCGACCACTTATTTTTACTTCTTTCAACGATTGCCGAAGCTACCCTACTAATACATCGAAACGAAAAATTGAGAATTATGACCCTATTTTCTTATGCGTATTTATAAATTAAATTACATTTAACCATTAATCTAACCTAGATAATAAATGAAAAAGCTTTTTGTATTCTCCCTACTTGTTTTGATGTTGGCCTGTGACGAAAAGGATGAAGCAGATGACAAACTAAGTCTACCCCTTAACGGTGATCATTTAATCGAACAGATCGATGTTGTATATTCTAACAATATTTCCTTTTCGAAAAATTATTACTACGAGAACGACAATGAATTATTAGAAGTAAGGTCATTAAATGGCAATGAAGAATATACCTATAAAGATGGCTTCATTACAAAAATAAAATACACCGCCCTTCCTTCGGGAGCGATTGACGAACGTTTTTTCACATATAATAACGAAGGCAAACTTACAGAAGAGACAAAATTGTACTATACAAAATCTGTCGGTGAGCGAATTGTCTTTTCTTATCCCAACGAGACAACGGTAACTTTTGAGCGATATGGGGGAGACTTAAACGCTCAAAACTCACTGCAAGCGAAAGGCACTTATGATTTGGAAGCGGGTAGTTTCAACATTCTAAAGCTAACCGAAACTACTATCGAAACCCCACAGACCAGAGTCTTATCCTATTCATACGATAACAAAAAAAGTGTGACCCATGGTATAAAGGACAATATGAAAGGTTTTGAATACTTATTTTCTGGCGAAAATAATGTAACCGCATATTCTTTTAAACTCAACGACCTTGATGTTTATTCATACTCTTCTACATTCATGTACAACAACGATATTTATCCAAGCAAGGAAAGCCAAACGGACCAAGATGGAGCTATAAACACTTATACTTTTTATTATCAATAATAATCTGAGTTACATGTTTTATAAAACCGCTTTTTTACATATGTCTCCTTTTTTTATTTCTAAATTATTGATGACAATACTATTTCATTTGAGGTTTTATGTGTGAACAATAATTCAGGCGCACTCATTAGGCAATCGCTTATTCTGATGAAAATAACAATCCTCCCAAACAGCATTAAAGTAGTCTTACACTAGCCCATTGTTTAATATTATGGACCATATTGTTCGATAAATAAGCCTTACAAATTACTTGACAACAATCCAGATCTTAAGGTTGAACATCGTAATTTTCAACCACAATAATTTCTTAACAACGCCCACATTCGTTAGATTTGTGAGCTTAGAATTTAAATGAGATGAATACAAAAAAAACATTATTCGATAAAGTTTGGGATTCGCATGTGGTACAACACATTGAAAACGGACCCGACGTATTGTTTATAGACCGCCACATGGTGCACGAAGTAACGAGTCCCGTTGCTTTTTTAGGTATAAAAAATAGGGGCATCAAGGTGCTGCATCCTGAAAAAACGTTTGCTACGGCCGACCATAACACCCCTACCATCAACCAACACCTACCTGTTGAAGACCCACTTTCCGCCAATCAGTTGCGCATGTTAGAGGAGAACTCCAATGAGTTTGGTATTTCATATTGGGGCCTTGGGCATGAAAAAAACGGTATTGTTCACGTTGTGGGACCGGAATACGGCATCACCCAACCTGGCGCCACCATCGTTTGTGGTGATTCACACACCTCCACTCACGGGGCTTTCGGAGCCATCGCCTTTGGTATCGGCACCTCGGAAGTAGAAATGGTTTTGGCTACGCAGTGTATTATGCAGACCAAGCCAAAGAGTATGCGGATCAATGTTGAGGGCAGCCTTAACAAAGGGGTTACCCCTAAAGATGTGGCCTTGTATATCATTTCACAATTGACTACATCAGGTGCCACAGGCTATTTTGTGGAGTATGCCGGACAAGTTTTCAGGGATATGACCATGGAAGGCCGAATGACGGTCTGTAACCTTAGTATTGAAATGGGTGCCCGTGGAGGAATGATCGCCCCTGACGAAAAAACATTCGAATACGTAAAAGGAAGAGAATTTACACCGACCGGTGAGGCATGGGACAAGGCTATGGCCTATTGGAAATCCCTTCCTACCGAAGAAGGCGCAGAATTTGATAAAGAGATCACTTTCAACGCTGCCGACATAGAACCGATGATCACCTATGGTACCAACCCTGGTATGGGCATCGGAATTACACACGGTATTCCGCAAGCGGAAGCTGTTGAAGGTGGTGTTGCCACTTACAAAAAGTCCTTACAGTACATGAACTTCAGTGAAGGAGACAGCATGATGGGCAAACCTATCGATTTTGTTTTCTTGGGAAGCTGTACGAACGGAAGAATTGAAGATTTCAGATTGTTCACCTCCTTGGTAAAAGGCCGTCAAAAAGCCCCTAATGTTACCGCTTGGTTGGTTCCCGGTTCACATAGGGTAGAAAAAGCCATTAAAGACGAAGGCCTATTGGCCATTTTAAACGAAGCCGGTTTTGAACTTCGCGAGCCTGGGTGTTCGGCTTGCTTGGCCATGAACGACGACAAGGTACCTGCCGGAAAGTATGCGGTGAGTACATCAAATAGAAACTTTGAAGGAAGACAAGGCCCAGGTTCAAGGACTTTATTGGCCAGTCCCTTAGTTGCCGCTGCAGCTGCCGTTACAGGAAAGGTTACCGACCCAAGGGACTTAATGGAACTTGAAACCGCCTAACCCTAATTTACTTTTAATTCAGAATTACAATTTGAAATTATGGCATACGATAAATTCAATATATTAAAATCATCGGCCGTACCACTTCCCATAGAGAATGTGGATACCGACCAGATCATACCTGCTAGATTCTTAAAAGCTACCGAACGCAAGGGTTTCGGCGACAACCTTTTTAGGGATTGGCGCTATAACAGCGACGGTACCGAAAAGAAAGACTTTGTACTGAACAACCCAACCTATAGCGGCCGTATTTTGGTCGGTGGCAAAAACTTCGGATCAGGTTCTTCCCGTGAGCACGCCGCTTGGGCCGTTTACGATTACGGATTCCGTTGTGTAGTATCAAGTTTCTTTGCCGATATTTTCAGAAACAACTGTTTGAACATCGGTGTTCTTCCCGTACAGGTAAGTGCCGAATTTTTAGACAAAATCTTTAAGGCCATCGAAGCCGACCCTAAGGCCTCTTTTGAGGTGAGCCTTCCTGAGCAGACCATTACCATTGAAAGCACAGGGGAATCGGAAAGCTTTGACATCAACGCCTATAAAAAAGCGAATATGTTAAACGGTTTTGACGACATCGACTACCTTTTGAACATTCAGGACGAAATCAAGGAGTTTGCCGCAGACAGACCATTATAGGCTTCTGTTGCAGACCTCCTAAAAGATTAACGCAATCTGCCGGACCATCAGCGTTTCGGCAGGTTGTTTTTTCCTTTACATCAATCGCTACAAAATCACCCTAATACAGTTCTAAAGAAACCCTAGAGCAAATGAAAAGAAAACTGGAAATTATGGATACTACGCTGCGAGACGGCGAGCAAACCTCTGGTGTATCCTTTTCCGTTTCCGAGAAACTGACCTTGGCCAAACTACTTTTAGAAGAATTAAAAGTTGACCGTATCGAAGTTGCCTCGGCACGGGTTTCCGATGGGGAACTCGAAGCCGTCAAACAAATCGCACAATGGGCTTCCGAGGAGAACTGTATCGACAAAGTAGAGGTGCTCACCTTCGTTGATGGCGGTGTATCGATAGATTGGATGAAAACGGCCGGGGCCAAAGTACAGAATCTCTTGACCAAAGGTTCGTTGAACCACCTTACCTATCAACTTAAAAAAACGCCTGAAGAACATTTTGCCGATATTGCAAGATCTATAGAACAGGCTTCAAAAAACGGCATTTCCACCAATGTTTATTTAGAAGATTGGAGCAACGGTATGCGCTCTTCAAAGGAGTACGTTTTTCAATACCTCGATTTTTTAACAAAGCAACCCATTAAACGGGTCTTGCTTCCCGATACCTTGGGCGTACTCACCTATTCGGAAACCTACGCCTATATTTCAGAAATCGTAACACGTTACCCCGATACCCATTTTGATTTTCACGGGCATAACGATTACGACCTCGGGGTCGCAAATGTAATGGAAGCCGTAAAAGCCGGTTGCCATGGCCTTCACCTAACCGTGAACGGTATGGGAGAACGGGCCGGTAACGCCCCAATGGCAAGTGCCATTGCCGTAATCAACGATTTTTTACCGAACATCCAGATTCAGGTCAACGAGTCTTCGCTCTACAAAGTCAGTAAATTGGTTTCGGCCTTTACCGGGGTCGGAATTCCTTCGAATAAACCTATTGTAGGGGATAATGTATTTACACAAACCGCTGGCATACATGCGGATGGGGATAGTAAAAAGAACTTGTATTTTAACGACCTATTGCCCGAACGTTTTGGTCGCAAAAGAAAATATGCCTTAGGCAAAACCTCGGGAAAAGCCAACATACAGAAGAATTTGCAGGAACTCGGACTCACCCTTAACGATGAAGAGCTGAAAAAAGTCACCCAACGCATCATTGAATTGGGCGATAAAAAAGAAAGGGTAACCAAAGATGATCTGCCCTATATCATTTCCGATGTTTTAGGCGAGGGAGACGACCATCAACAGAAAGTATTCATACGATCCTACGTACTCACCCATTCAAAGGGGCTTCGCCCATCGACTACGGTTTCCTTAGAAATCAATGGCGAACTCTTAGAGGCCCATGCCCAAGGAGACGGACAATACGATGCGTTTATGAACGCCCTTCGCAAACTCTACTCCTCAAAGAAAATGGAGTTTCCGAAACTAACGGACTATGCCGTAAGGATTCCACCGGGCAGTAATTCAGACGCCCTATGTGAGACCATAATCACCTGGCAGAATGGAAGTAAGGAATTGATTACCCGGGGACTGGATTCCGATCAAACGGTATCAGCGATCAAAGCGACTGAAAAGATGCTCAATATCATTTAGTTACGCTATCGACCCACGAACTGGAACACTTTACGGTTCCAGGGAAGGATTTGGGGTATATAGAACGACAATTTTTTGAGGACCTTAATGACAAAGTTGACAGGACCAGAAAAAGTTTAAATAATTTGATAAATAAAATTTAATTAACCTTACACACCAAAATAGATACACAGCACAAAGTAATTGGCGTGTAGCGTAAAGCTAAAAAAGAATGAAACTAGACATTGCACTATTGGCCGGAGATGGAATCGGCCCCGAAGTTATTGACCAAGCCGTAAAAGTTTGCGACGCTATCGCAACCAAATATAAGCATGAGATCAGCTGGAAACCTGCGTTGACAGGTGCCGCGGCCATTGATGCCGTTGGAGAACCATATCCGGATGAAACCCATGAAGTTTGTGCCAGTGCAGATGCCGTTCTTTTTGGAGCCATAGGCCACCCTAGATTTGACAATGACCCTTCCGCAAAAGTACGCCCTGAGCAAGGTTTATTGAAAATGAGACAAAAATTGGGTCTTTTTGCCAATGTACGCCCGACTTTCACCTTCCCTTCTTTAATCGATAAGTCGCCCTTAAAGCGCGAGCGCATTGAAGGTACCGATTTGATAATTCTTCGTGAATTGACCGGTGGTGTATATTTTGGAGAGCGCGGTAGAAAAGACGATGGCAATACGGCTTTTGACACCATGACCTACACGCGCGCCGAAATTCAACGTTTGGCCAAAAAAGGTTTTGAGATGGCCATGAACCGTTCTAAACGCCTTTGTTGTGTTGACAAGGCCAACGTTTTAGAGTCATCACGTTTATGGAGAGAAACCGTACAGGCCATGGAAAAAGACTATCCTGAGGTTGAGGTTTCTTACGAATTTGTTGATGCCGTTGCCATGCGATTGGTGCAATGGCCAAAAGGATACGACGTTATCATCACAGAAAACCTTTTCGGAGATATTTTGACCGATGAAGCCTCTGTAATTTCAGGCTCTATGGGATTAATGCCTTCTGCTTCCGTAGGCGAAAAAACAAAACTGTACGAACCTATTCACGGTTCATACCCACAGGCCGCAGGAAAAGACATTGCCAACCCATTGGCAACTGTACTTTCAGCAGCTATGCTTTTTGAAGATTTTGGTCTACAACAGGAAGCAGACGATATCCGTCGTGTAGTGAATAAGTCTTTAGCCGAAGGTATTGTAACCGAAGACCTTTCCGAAGATGCTAAAGCATACAAGACAAGCGAAGTTGGCGATTGGTTAGCGAAGAACGTTTAAGTAGAACCCTTTTCCCGACAACTAGCGTGGGACAATTAATATTTAAAAGTGCTAAATCTCTGAACATCCTTTCCAAAGGAGGCTTTAGGATTTAGCACTTTTCTATTTATCCGGCCAACATTAAAAAATGCTAAAAGGACAATATTGACATATTAAACTACTCAACATCTTCTTTTCCATAAAGCCAAGCAATGTTTATTTCTTCATAAAACAGATATATATCTTCTTCGATATTATGCGTAAAAATTGGTAGTACATTCAAGATTTCAAGGGTTTCACCGGAAACAACCCCAGTTTGCGTGTATGGCTGATCAGTATCCGCATCATATTTCAAAATCCGTTTATCTCCATCTTTAGTCCAAACTATTGCAACTTCAGATTCTGATTCTTCTACTGGCTCGTAAATTGTTTCGTAGGTATCCTCCTCTTCTGAATATATTATATACAAAGCACCAAAGCTAGATGCCGTTCCTGTGCCGTCACTCTTAAGAGTAATAGTTCCCTGAGGGACACCTTCTACCTCTTTATTAAAATCCGTATTCTTCGTCCCGTCATTATTAAAGTCACTGGCTTCTTCCATAATTGAAGCGGTAGATTTCCAGATTTCAACAATAGTGACTTCTTCTATATCTTCCCCATCTGTTTTATCCTCAGTATCATCGCTTTTATCGCAAGCAACAAAAAATAGCCCTAGAGCAAAAATCGATAAGTAAAATTTCATTGTAGTTTTCATAATTTATAGTGTTTAGAGGTTCATATTTAATTTCGTGATTTGTAATCTTAGCAAACGGCTTGAATCATCCCATTCAAGTTTTATTCATACTCTTCTTTTTGATTTGTTAGTGGCAGCGCTACGTTGTAAGGTTTCTAAGCGTAGAATTTGCCATCTGCCTTGTTCTTATAGGTTTTAGACCGTAGAATTTTAAATCGGAATCAAGAAAAAATGTAACAAAAGCACCTTCATCTTGATTCCGAATGATTTCTATGAGATTACGCCCCGTTTTAAGAAATTATGTCTTCCTTAAATTCTAAGGCCTAAGCATTTTGATGAAAAAAGCACTGCACATTTTTAACAAAGTAATTATCCGTAGTAGACGATTCCAGTTCAAGTTCATTATTCCCTTGCACTTTCAAATAAGACCCTGGAAAAGTAAGGATCTGTGTAAACCAAGCATCTTGAAAATCCCAAGAAGGATCATAAGCAGTCAAGTCACCGATATGCTTTCCATTAATTTTAACAGGAAGAGTCTCCCTTAAATTTCTAACCATAATAAAAATAATAGCATTACGATTACCTTCCCTCCCACCTGTTCCGAAAGGAAAATCTCGTTCTACATCTGTGATTAATACATGGTCATTACCAATAACTGTAATAAAATCCGATACAATAGGCATAGCTTATATATTTAAATTAAACAATCATATATACTATCTGCGCGGTCATTTACTCCGCTCAAGCTTTTATGAAGCCAAAATACTTGGAAGAAAGACTGTTATGGGGGTAAAAAACCGACTAAAATGCAATCTGCTTTAAAAATGATTGGGCGGCCTCATTCTGAAAGCCCATGTAGGAAGAAAGTGTTGTATGTGTTATCGCTCGAAATTGTTTGCGAAAATGTGATTTGTCATAATACTCATATTGACATAATAAATCGATCAAGGGAGCTTTGGTACGATTAAAATCGTTTACTATATGATTGACCTTAACAATGGTGGCATATTGATGGGGCCGAAGACCGATACGTTCCTTAAATGCACGTTGTAAATGACGTTCACTTACTTTTAGCGTTCGGGCCAAGGTATTGGTATGAATGATTCCTTTCCGATTGATGATTTCCTCAACCGCCCAATCAGTGAATACCGGATCTTGTCTCTGTTTCAAAACTTGGGAACCAAGCCATTGTTCAAAAAGTAAAACCCGACTATTAATATCGCTCCCCATCATTTTACCATGGAGCTCCTTTAAACTTTTGTCTAAGTGGTAATTGGCCTCAATTGCAAAATTCCGTAATTCGTTAATAGGTATTCTCGTTAAACGACAAGCCGTCGTCGGCTTTAAAACCACCCCAAACAAATCGCTATCTTGAGGCATTTCCATTGCGTACATACAGTCTTGTTGACCGGCTATATAAACGGGGTAATCAATAAGTCCAATTTGATCGCTGTAGTCAAAAACCAATGAACCATTAAAATTAAACCCAAGAAAAACGCATCCTGTGGGTAAGGTGGTCTGCCGATACAAATGAGGATTCTTTTGCCTATCTCCACTAATCTTTTGTTGAAAATAGAAATAAACGTAAGGTTCCAATAATTTGGAAGGCGCCTTAGTAATAAAATCATGTGTAGCCATATTACAAAAATTGAATTAGAATGTCATCGAACCCTAGAGGGCCTTCGTACAGAGCGCAAAAACAAAAGAGCTTTTGCAAACTCATTTATTGATGTGATACAGGGGAATCGTCAATGATACATTCGTCTTTTACACTTGACAACGAAGAAAAGAAATAGGTTTTAGGAAAGAATGTAAAAATGCGTTCTAAATACCCAGAAATAAAACTAACTTACTGATAATCAAATGAAATATATCAAAGCGTTTGTACATTTTTTATAAAAAGTGAATCCTTGACAAATACTTCTTGAATAAATTTAAATCGTTCTATATGAAACTCGCGAGGTGTATGGCCACAGTACTTTTTAAAGTCTTTATAAAAATGTGAAAAATCATAATAATTATACAATGTACCTAGGCTGGCATAATCGTTTTGCGCATTCATATCAATTTCAGAAAACAGATTATTAAAGCGTACGATACGGTTAAAGGTCGAAGGGGGAATTCCGACGACCTCCTTAAATTTTTTTTGAAAATAACGCATACTCACATTCAGTTTGTCCGATACTTCCCTTACCTGAATACACCCATAAGATTCGTACATCATTTCTAAGCCCAAATCAACCATAGGGCTAGTTTTATTGGCCCTGTCTACTCTGTCCAACAATAATTGCTCTACCATTGAAATTCTTTCTTGTGGGTCTGTAGTCCGTTCAAGCTGATGTGAAAACTTAGTGAGATTCACATTGAGAAGGCTTTCCGTACTCAAGGGAGTATCTACCAAAGTATGCATATCAAAACCAAACAATTTACGGAGTCCTGCCGGCTTAAAGGCTACACCAATTAACGCTACAATTTCGTCATCGGAAGTAAGGGTGTAGGCGTTAATTTGTTGACCTGTAGTATAGCACTTTGGGACAAAAGGCTTTTTACCGCCTATAGAACGACCATAAATGCTCCCTGAATATTGAAACACCATAAAGCCCATTCCACTAGGAAGTATGAATTCCTCTATCTTTTCCCCATAATCTTTTCGCTCCCATTTTATTTCATAAAAGAAAGAAACAAAAGGGAGCAATGCTTCGGGTGGAGGGTATGCAGTATGCATATTTAACGAATTGATTATTACCAAAGTAGTAAAAAACAGACATTTATAACGTATGAATTGTATAGTTTGTAGCGAATACGGTATAATCGACCATCTACCCTTTGCTTATAAACACAAGGATTAATAAAGAAAAAAATCAATATATAGCCGCTGAAAAAAAGTACACAAAACAAGCAGAGTTACTATACAAAAGCGAAAAGGTCTCGCCTCATTGGCCACAAAAAAACTCCCAAGAATACCCTTGGGAGTTTTTTTATCTCATTTTATAATGTGATTTTTTTGCGTGCTACCTTAATTAGCTATTATACGCCAACTTTCGGTACTTATTGGCCCTTTGCCTTCTATATACAAGAATACCTATAGCCATAGCCACCCCGGTACCGGCCAGTACCGCACCTACGACTCCTGAATAGACCACCCCATAACCATAGGCAATTGGCAGTCCGGCCAAATAGGCTCCAGATGCATTCCCCATATTAAAAGCACTTTGGTTCATTGATGATCCCAGCATTTCATTTCCTTTTGAGGTGTTGATTATCGCCATTTGTATGGGGGTCGAAACCGTAAAAGAAGCTAACCCCATCAAGAAAGTCATAATCAATAACATCTGTGGGTTTGTTGCTACTACCGCATTGATAAGTAATAAAAGCACCATAAAACTCAAACTTATAGCTACTGCTTTTAAAGGTACAAACCACTCAGCCATTTTTGCTCCTAAGAAATTGCCGACCACCATACCAAGACCGGCCAAAATCATGGCGTAACTGACCATGTTTTCTCCCATTCCCGCAATATCGGTTACCAAAGGGGCTATATAGCTATACCAAGCGAAAAAGCCTCCTGTACCTATAGTAGTTAATGCAATAAGCGCCCATAATTCGCCATTTCTTAAACCTTTATTCTCATTTGATCGCGCTTTGGGAAGCTCTGGTTCTATTTTTGGCATCCAAAAAAACACACTTAAAATCGCCATAAATCCAACAATTCCCACCATAAAGAAAGATAAACTCCAATCATAATGGTGTCCTATATAAGTTCCGGTTGGCACACCAATAACATTTGCAATGGTCAACCCTGAGAACATTACGGCAATTGCTTGAGCAGACTTGCCCGCCTTGACCAATTTACCCGCTACAACGGCGCCGATACCAAAAAAGGCACCATGGGGCAAACCAGATAAGAATCGGGTCACCAACAACGTACCGTAACTATCGGCAAAACCGGATAAGGTGTTAAAGAGGGTAAACCATCCCATCAACAACAACAAAACGGTCCTGGAATTCAATTTTGAGCCTATTTTGGCCAATAATGGTGCTCCGACCACTACACCAAGGGCATAAGCGGCAATGGAATGGCCCGCTTCGGGAATACTAATATTCAATCCTTTGGCCACATCGGGAAGAATGCCCATAATCACAAACTCCGTCAATCCAATACCGAAACCTCCTATCGCTAAAGCTATTAGCGCTTTTCTATTTGCTGTGTTTGTTTTCATAGCACACACCTTTTTAATTAAACAAAATTTATTTGTAAGATTTGGAGCTTACATTAAAAATTAACAAAAATTTTAAGCAAAGTTATGGCGAGAAAATCAATTAAAAATATGCGCGATTATCAGATTTATGTTCATAATTACCCATAAAAAAAGAATACCCCTGTAAATAGGGGTAAAATCTTATACTTCAAACATATGTTAGCGTTTCAAGGGAAACCTTGAAAGATATACAAAGCTACGATTGAAACCTTTGTGCTTTTGTAGTTTAACGGGATAGATTACAAAATATAATCCGTACTCACGAAGTTAGACAGCTTGGCTTCTAATAACTGCTGAATAGTTTCATTGTTTAAATCGTTATCCTTAAAGGCGACAAATGTTCGAATAGAGAAGGATCGCAAAGCATCATGAACGCTTAAAGTGGCCTGGGCCGAATCTTTTCTTCCCGTAAAGGGATACACATCGGGACCACGTTGGCAAGAACTGTTCAAGTTCACCCTACACACCAAGTTAACTAAGGAATCAATTAAGGGGGAAAGTGCGTATACATCCTTTCCGAACAAACTCACCTGTTGTCCGTAATTACTTTCCGCCATATCGTTTAAGGGCTCTTCAATATCGGAGAATGAAAGTACAGGTACCACAGGTCCGAACTGTTCCTCTTGGTATACCCTCATATCCTTGCTTACCGGATAAAGCACGGCAGGCCAGATATAATTATCAAATTTTTGACCTCCCTTTTTGTTCTTTATTTTTGCTCCTTTTTCAAGGGCATCATCGATCAACTCTTGAATATAGGCCGGTTTTCCCGGTTCTGGAAGAGGCGTCAATTTCACCCCGTCTTCCCAAGGATTACCGAATTTCAAAGCATCGACCTTTTTTGAATACCGTTTCAAAAACTCGTCTTTAATATCCTCATGTACATAGATCACCTTTAAGGCCGTACATCGCTGACCATTAAAAGATAGGGTTCCGGCAATGCACTCGTCGATGGTCAGATCTAGGTCGGCATCGGGAAGAATAATGGCCGGATTCTTAGCCTCCAAACCTAAAACCAAACGCAAACGGTTACTTTTAGGGTGTTGCTCTTGCAAGGCATTTGCCGATTTACTGTTTCCTATCAAGGCCAATACATCTACCTTACCGGTCTGCATAATGGGTGCGGCAACGGCCCTACCCCTTCCGAAAAGGATGTTTACTACACCTTTAGGGAAACTCGTCTGAAAGGCCTCCAACAAAGGCGTAATCAATAAGACCCCGTGCTTTGCCGGCTTAAAAATCGTGGTATTCCCCATGATAATGGCAGGAATAAGCAATGCAAAGGTTTCATTGAGCGGATAGTTGTAAGGCCCCAAACAAAGTACAACGCCTACAGGTCCCCTTTTAATATGGGCATACACACCATCATGTTTTTGAAACTTGGCCGAATTACGGTCCAAATCCTTATACTCCTCAATGGTATCGTTTATATAATCTACGGTACGGTCAAATTCTTTCTGGCTATCGGGTAATGATTTACCGATTTCCCACATCAGCAATTTTACGATTTCCTCCCGTTTGGTCTTCATCTGCCGTACGAAATTCTCCATACATTCAATACGGTCTTTTACGTGCATGGTCGGCCAAACGCCTTGCCCCCTATTAAAAGCCTTCATGGCGGAATCTAGGGCATCAAGGGCTTCAGGCTCGCCCATATCGGGAATACTTCCCAACAATGTGGGCTTATAGGCTTCGGTAGAAGATATAGTGGAAAAGACCTCAGTGGTCTTGCCTTCCCATGTTTTCAGCTCTCCGTTTACCAAGTATTTTCTTTGGTCTATTGTGTTGTTAATCTGATATTCTTCAGGTATAGTTGTCATTTTAAAAAGGTTAGTTCTTTAACTTAAAAAATTAAGGAGTACAATTCTTACAAAAGTACATAATTAAAAAAATCGAAGTTACCTAAAATAGGCCTTCCTTACACGAATTTCATAAAACAACCGAAAATCGTGAAACCTTTACACGAGATATTGGAATAAATCGGGTTTGTCGTTCAGGTAGTCCCCATAAAAATTGTTTGCCTTCATACGCTGTACCAGGGGTTCTAGGTCGTCAGGACTTTTAAGCTCGATACCGACAATGGCCGGCGCATTTTCACGACTCGATTTTTTTGAATATTCAAAATGGGTGATATCATCATCAGGACCTAAGATCTCTGCTACGAACTCCTTTAAGGCACCGGGTCTTTGTGGAAACCTGACAATAAAATAATGTTTGAGGCGGCCGTATAAAAGCGCCCTTTCCTTAATCTCCGCTGTTCGGGTAATATCGTTATTGCTTCCACTAAGAATGCAAACAACGGTCTTGTCCTTTATTTCGGATGCAAATCCATCCAAAGCCGCTATGGTCAATGCTCCGGCAGGTTCGACTACAATGGCATCCCTATTGTACAGATCAAGAATGGTCTGGCAAACTTTACCTTCCGGCACGGTTACCATATCATAAAGACCTTCCTTACAGATGGAAAAGGTCAAATCCCCCACTTTTTGCACCGCAGCCCCATCAATAAACTTATCGATTTTGGAAAGCTCCGTATTCACATTGTTTTCCATGGAAGTCTTCATCGATGGCGCCCCTTCTGGCTCAACACCTATGATTTTGGTACTAGGCGACAGTTCTTTAAAGACGCCTATTAAACCCGAAGCGAGTCCACCTCCGCCCACGGCCACAAAAATGTAATCTATAGGCTCTTTAAACTGCTCCAAGAGCTCCAAGCCTACCGTACCCTGCCCTTCAATGACCTTAGGGTCGTCAAAAGGATGGATATAGGTCTTATTGTTGCTTTCACAAAATGCCCTGGCACTTTTGGACGAGTCGTCAAAAGTATCGCCCTCAAGAACAACGGTGACCCATTCACCGCCGAACATTTTGGTCTGCTCTATTTTTTGCTTCGGTGTTACCGAAGGCATATATACCGTCCCTTGAATTTTTAGGTGATTACAAGCAAAGGCTACGCCTTGGGCATGGTTTCCCGCACTGGCGCACACAATTCCCTTTGCCCTTTCCCCTTCAGAAAGCGAATTGATCTTATTGAATGCCCCACGAATTTTATAGGAACGCACCCGATGCAAGTCTTCCCGCTTAAGAAGGACATTGGCACCGTAAGCCTTTGACAGCCGTATGCTTTGCATTAGCGGGGTTTCCGTAGCCACTTGGGCTATGGTCACAGCCGCCTTTTTGATATCCGGTATACTAGGAAAATACGTCATATTAAAAAACCCTGTCTAGAATTTTAACTTCCTATAGTTTGGAAGACTAAAAAAACCGGACAGGGTCGTTTTATCAATTATACAATCGGCTTCATGGCCGTCATAGAAGCACGAAGTCTAGCGCCTACGATTTCGACCGGATGCTCACGAAGTACTTTGTTCACTGCTATGAGTTTAGCATTGTCTACCCCGTTATCTTTACCTTCGCCATAAGCCTTACCGATAACGTCGGTATCGATTTTCTTCATAAAATCGGCCAATAGAGGCTTACAGGCATGATCGAACAGGTAACAACCGTACTCAGCGGTATCGGAAATAACGCGGTTCATCTCGAACAATTTCTTTCTTGCAATGGTATTTGCAATTAGCGGGGTTTCGTGCAATGACTCATAGTAAGCCGACTCACCGATAATACCCGATTCCGTCATGCTTTCATAAGCCAATTCAACACCGGCCCTTACCATAGCGATCATTAACACTCCATTGTCATAAAATTCTTGCTCAGATATTTTATCGTCACCTGCAGGAGTTTTTTCAAAAGCCGTTTCACCGGTTTCCGCACGCCAAGTCAAAAGATTTTTATCGTCATTGGCCCAGTCTTCCATCATGGTTTTTGAGAAATGACCGGTCATAATATCATCCATATGTTTTTGGAAAAGCGGACGCATAATCTCTTTCAATTCTTCAGAAAGTTCAAAAGCCTTGATTTTGGCGGGATTCGACAAACGATCCATCATATTGGTGATACCACCGTATTTCATTCCTTCGGTAATGGTCTCCCATCCGTATTGGATTAATTTGGAAGCATAGCCGGCATCGATTCCCTTTTCGATCATTTTGTCGAAACAAAGAATACTACCTGTTTGCAACAATCCACAAAGGATAGTTTGCTCACCCATTAAATCGGACTTTACTTCGGCAACAAAGGAAGATTCCAAAACACCTGCCCTATGGCCTCCTGTGGCGGCGGCATATGCCTTGGCCTGCTCCAAGCCCTTTCCTTCAGGATCGTTCTCTGGGTGAACCGCGATCAAGGTAGGTACACCAAAACCTCTTTTATATTCTTCACGCACCTCAGAACCCGGACTCTTAGGCGCTACCATAATAACGGTAAGGTCTTCGCGTACTTGGGTACCTTCTTCCACAATATTAAAACCATGTGAATACGATAAAGTCGCTCCCTTTTTCATCAATGGCATTACCGCTCCAACAACGGCAGTATGTTGTTTGTCAGGAGTAAGGTTGATCACCATATCGGCACTAGGAATCAATTCCGCATAGGTACCAACGGTAAAACCGTTTTCCGTAGCGTTCAAAAACGATTGTCTTTTTTCTTTAATTGCGGCATCCCTTAGCGCGTACGAAATATCAAGACCCGAATCACGCATGTTAAGTCCTTGATTGAGACCTTGGGCCCCACAACCAACGATAACTATTTTCTTTCCTTTTAAAGCCGATACACCTTCGGAGAATTCCGAAGCTTCCATAAACCTACATTTTCCCAACTGGGCCAATTGATCTCTTAAAGAAAGTGTATTAAAGTAATTTGCCATTTTTCAATCGTGTTTTTCAAATTCTCGCTAAAGCTATCTTACTTCATAGACATCAACAAGACTTTTTATTAAATTAATTATTGAATATAATTTTGTTATTTTTCTTGATAAAATTCATTGAGCAAAGCGGTAATCCGCATTTCCTCCTTAGATACCGAAATACGGCCCGAACGTACAAATTGCATAATACCGAAAGGCTTTAATTGATCGTACATTTCATCGATTTCGTTTCTACGTCCCGATTTAGCGATCACAAAAAAGTCGCGCGCCACGGTAACGATCTGCGAGTTGTTCTCTTTTATGATATTTTGGATCTGTCTTTCATCGAACAAGAGCGCCGATGCAATCTTAAACAGGGCCGATTCTTGATAGATCGTTTCGTCGTCGGTATGATAAAAGGCCTTTATCACTTCGATCTGTTTTTCTATCTGACCTACGATATTGTGCGTCCATCGCTCGGTGGTATGCACAACAATGGTAAATTTAGATACGCCATCTATCTCTGACTTAGAAACGTTTAAACTCTCTATGTTAATGTGTCTCTTTAAGAAAATCCCTGAAATTCTATTCAGCAAACCTACATTGTTCTCGGAATATACCGATATGGTAAACCATTGTTTTTCCATTGCGTATTTTAATAGTATCTGATCGAGCGCAGTCGACAACCAAATTATTCAATTTTATTCGCCCCCAACTGCGCTCGAGGGTTATTATCTTCTTTATTTATTCGCTATAATCCGAATACGTTTGTAATCGGTATACCACTTATTCCCTATAAATCGTTCGTCTTTTTTACCTCAAAGATCAACTCACCCGAACCACAATCCAAATCAAGGATTCTTTCATGCGATTTTGGTGAAAAGCCCTATCAAGGCTTTCCTATAATCGTATACGAAAGCATGCTTATTATCGTAAAATCAAGCATTCCAACTCTGTACTACTTGACTCATCCATACTTTTTTTCAAAGACCTGCGCCTATTTGGTTTTTACCGCAACGATGAGGCCTGTCGACCAGTCCAACTTGGTCAAAACAAAATCATCCCGGCCTTCCAAATAGCCTATCAAACGCCCTACATTATCTTCATGGCCTTCAGGCCAATTGGGTTGGACCGCCATATCGTCCACAACATAGAAACCTCCTATAGCCAAAAGACGAAGCGTTTCATCTATTTCACTGTATTTTCCAGGCCAAGCATCGGCAAAAATCAAATCGAAATGCCCCCCTTCATACGAACGGATCCAATCCGACCCATCTTGACAAATCAATTCCACCCGTTCGTCGGCCCCAAAATACTCCGATACGATCTCTATGAGGTCACTATCATTGTCTACCGAAACCAAACTGCTATCAGGCCCCATACCATCGATCATCCAAGATAGGCTCAAGCCAATGCCCGTGCCCATCTCCAAAAATCTTCCGTTGGGCTTTGACAACATCAATGTTTTCAACAAGCTACCGACATATAGATCGGAAGGCATGGTAAAGCCCACTTCCTTCGATTTTCGCTGAATCTCTTGATAGATTTTTGGTTGATCCGATATTTGGGAGTCGAGCATATCTCTAGTCTATGAGGACAAGCCCCTATTATTTCAATCGTATTTCGGAAACAGAAGCCCCGGAAGGAATCATCGGAAACACGTTGTCTTCCTTCTCCACCTTAACCTCTAGGAAATAAGGCTTATCAGAAGCGATCATTTCTTGAATGGCCGTTTTAAGATCTTCCCTTTTGCTCACCCTTTTCGCCTCGATGCTGTAACCTTCGGCAATCTTGACAAAATCAGGGTTTACCATTACGGTAGAAGCATATCTCTTATCAAAGAAAAGCTCTTGCCACTGACGTACCATACCCAAATGGTCATTGTTCAATACCACGATCTTAACAGGAACGTTATGCTGGAAAATTACCCCAAGTTCCTGAATGGTCATTTGGTAGCCCCCGTCTCCGATAATGGCGACCACTTCACGGTCCATAGCACCCATTTTGGCCCCTATGGCCGCAGGAAGGGCAAATCCCATTGTACCCAATCCCCCGGAAGTAATATTACTCTTAGTCTTTTTGAATTTCGCATACCGACAGCCTATCATTTGATGCTGACCTACATCGGTAACGATAACCGCATTTTGCTCGGATGCGATGTTTATCTCCTCGATTACCTCGCCCATAGTCAAACCTTCTTTGGTAGGGTGAATATCGTTCTTGATCACCTGATCAAATTCGATTTTATATTTTTCCTTGAACTCGTTATGCCAAGCTTCATGCTTGTTCTCGTTGATCAATGGAAGCAACAAGCCCAAAGTCTCTTTAGAATCGCCCAGAACCGCTACATCGGCATGGACATTCTTGTTTATCTCCGCCTTATCTATCTCAAAGTGAATAACTTTAGCTTGTTTGGCATAGGTATCCAGACTTCCCGTAACACGATCATCGAAGCGCATACCTATTGCTATAAGCACATCACACTCGTTGGTCAACATATTAGGTCCGTAGTTTCCGTGCATTCCTACCATACCAACATTCAAAGGGTGCTCGCTATCTAAGGCCGAAGCCCCCATGATCGTCCAAGCTGCGGGAATACCCGATTTTTCGACCAAGGCCTTAAGCTCCTCTTCGGCCCTTCCCAAAATAATACCCTGACCCCAAACTATAAATGGTTTCTTTGCATTATTGATCAGTTCGGCCGCCGCCTCAATAGATTCGACCTTTGGTTTAGGCACCGCATCATAACTTCTTACGGCAGTGCATTTTTCATAACTAAATTCAAATTCGTCGAACTGGGCGTTCTTAGTGATATCCACCAATACCGGACCCGGTCTTCCCGATCTGGCAATATAGAAAGCCTTTGCCATGATTTCAGGAATTTCGGAAGCCTCGGTAATCTGATAGTTCCATTTGGTCACAGGAGTCGAAATTCCGATAATATCGGTTTCTTGAAAAGCATCGGACCCCAGCAAATGACGGGTGACCTGCCCTGTAATACACACCATGGGCGTAGAATCTATCTGAGCATCTGCCAAACCTGTCACCAAGTTGGTCGCACCCGGTCCGGAAGTAGCCATAGCCACCCCCACTTTACCCGAAACACGGGCATAACCTTGGGCCGCATGCGCCGCACCCTGTTCATGGCGCGTTAAAATATGGGTAAGCTTATCCTGAAACTTGTACAGCTCATCATAGACCGGCATGATGGCCCCGCCAGGATACCCATAAAGTAAATCGACCCCTTCGGCCAGCAGACAATGAATAATAGCTTCGGCCCCACTGATCTTCAGAGTTTCCTTCTTTGGGTTTTCCTGTGTTTTTATTTTTACTGTTTCCATAGGTCTTTAAATCCTTAAATAGCTAATCTGCAGAGACCTCTCTGCCAAAACACCTCCCATAACAAGAGGTTCTTATTTTTTATTAAAATTCATCCGTTACACAACCCTGCGCCGCCGATGAGACCGAACGGGCATACTTGTACAACACTCCTTTTTTAAACTTCAATTCAGGCTCTACCCAAGATTCCTTGCGTTTAGCCAATTCTTCATCGGAAACCTCAACATTTATAGAGTTGGTTTCAGCATCGATGGTAATGATATCACCATCTTGTACCAAGGCTATGGTTCCACCTTCTTGCGCTTCGGGGGAAATATGCCCTACCACAAAACCGTGCGTCCCTCCCGAGAAACGACCATCGGTAATCAAGGCCACATCCTTACCTAGGCCCGCACCCATAATAGCTGCGGTAGGCTTCAACATTTCCGGCATTCCCGGTCCTCCCTTAGGTCCTTCGTAACGAATGACCACTACATCGCCTTTCTTTACCAATCCGGTACGAATACCGTCGTTGGCCGCATATTCACTATCAAACACTTTGGCAGTTCCCTTGAACAACAAGCCTTCTTTACCCGTAATCTTGGCGACCGAACCATTTTCGGCCAGGTTTCCATAAAGCATACGCAAATGGCCCGTTGCCTTGATCGGCTTATCGAGCGGCATAATAACCTCTTGCCCTTCTTCTAAATCCGGAACATTTTCAAGGTTCTCCGCCAATGTTTTTCCTGTAACCGTTAAACAATCACCATGTAATAAACCGTTCTTCAACAAATACTTTAATACAGCAGGTATACCACCTACACGGTGAACATCTTCCATTAAAAATTTACCGCTAGGTTTCAAATCGGCGATAAAAGGTGTTGTATCACTTATATGTTGAAAATCTTGTAAAGTAAATTCTATATCCGCCGCTCTTGCGATGGCCAAAAAGTGTAGTACCGCATTCGTAGAGCCCCCCATAATAGTGACCAATCGAATAGCGTTTTCCAAAGATTTTCGCGTAACGATGTCCAAAGGTTTGATATCCTTTTCGATCAATACACGCATTTGCTTACCGGCAGCAATACATTCTTGTTTCTTATCGTCGCTTATGGCCGGGTTTGAAGAGTTATACGGCAAGGACATCCCTAAGGCTTCAATTGCCGAGGCCATAGTGTTGGCCGTATACATACCACCACACGCACCTGCGCCCGGAATGGATTTTTTAATAATACATTTATACTCGGTCTCCTCCATGGTTCCCGCAACTTTCTCCCCCCATGCCTCAAAAGCTGAAACAATGTCCAGTTTCTTATTATTATGGCATCCTGAAGCAATGGTTCCACCGTAGACCAAAATAGCAGGACGGTTCAACCGCAACATAGCCATCAAGGCCCCTGGCATATTTTTATCACAACCAACAACGGTTACCAATCCATCATAAGACATACCCTGAACCACCGTTTCCATAGAATCGGCGATCAAATCTCTTGACGGCAAGGAAAAACGCATCCCTGGTGTACCCATAGATATACCATCACTGACCCCAATCGTATTAAAGATAAGGCCGACCGTTTCTTTTGAATTGACCCCTTCCTTGACCAACTTGGCCAAATCGTTAAGGTGCATATTACAAGGGTTGCCCTCATAGCCCGTACTGGCAATACCGATCAAGGGTTTATTGAAGTCTTCGTCTTTAAAACCGATGGCATATAACATTGCCTGAGCAGCCGGTTGAGTTGGGTCTTGAGTTACGTTTTTGCTATACTTGTTAAGTTCCATTGAGAGATTTAAAATTGATTGTTCAGTTTACACTAAATGTTCTTTATATTCAAAGGTATCGTTTTCTATATTTCAGTATTTTCCATTGCGCTCCCCTATCTAAATCCAATAGTTAAAAAAATTACACAACACACTAAAAAACAACTGTTTAACTATTATTTTTTATCATATTCAATTCGTCTTCCATCGACCTTACAGGCCGCATAACCACAGGTTTAAAGCCCACTTCATCACTAAAATTAAAAAGGCCTGTATCAGTTTTACATGATACAGGCCTTTCCAAACAATGAAAATCTGCATCATTCCTCTTTAGGAATGACTCTCACAACCACGATAGTATGTGTACTTATTTTCATCATAACAATATTACGTAAAATGAGGTTTTACAACAATGAATAATTCACAGAAATACACATCTATTTTTATCAATTCAATTGAAAATGCACCTCATCACCATACTTTTTCTGGGACAAAATCGAAATCGCCCTATCGGAAAGCTGTAAAACTCTCGGATAGCCACCAGTGGTCTGCCCGTCTTTCATCAAAATAATCAATTTACCGGAAGGGGTGAGTTGCACCGTTCCGGGAAGCGTCGCCGAGGTAATCATCGAAGTCTTGATGCCTATAATCTTTTCTTCCAATTGATAGGCCATTCTATTGTTTTCGTTCGCTATGGAGAATGCCTTATAAAACAACATCTCCAACTGCTTATCGGAAAGACTGTCGTACTCCGGTCCTTTTGACACGGTCAACACCTGTTCCTCCAAAAAGGAATCAACTTTCAATTTGCTGATTTTAGGTTTAAAATCAAGGCAAGTCTCATAAGGCAACTCTTCCCCATCTACAAGGTGGCTCTTTTTGGTTACGGAAGAAAACAAGGAACGACTACCCAACACCACAGGCGTTTTAAAGCCGCCTTTTACAGCCAGATAACTACGAAATCCCTTTTCAAGTTTCCCAAAGGAGAGGATATCGCCCTCGGAAACCTTGATTACCTCGTAATTGGCCACAGGTTCATTGTTCAAGGTAGCACTCAACAATGCTCCCCCTATAGCGATATACGTAGCTTCCTCAAAAAGCAAGGTCGGGCCGGTCATGGTTATTTCCAAGACGGCCGAAGCACTATCGTTCTCCAAAAGCTGATTTATTTTTTTTGCCGAAAAACCATCCATAAACCCCGCAACGGGCACCCCCTTGTCCAAAAAACCATAACGACCCACATCCTGGACCGTAGTAAATAGTCCTGATTTAAGTATTTTAAGCATCTAGCAAAATTTTTTCCAATTTGTAAATACCCACTTCACCTTCGATCTTATGCAAATCGTATTCCGCCCTACTTACGGAATAGAACTGCACCTGATCACCTACACTGACAAAGCAGGGCTCTTCTTTCTTAGGGTTGAACATGGGTACCGGGCAGTTTCCGATAATGTTCCACCCCCCAGGCGATTCTTGAGGATATATCCCCGTCTGCTTCCCTGCCAAGCCCACGGATCCCGCCACCACCTTCGGACGGGGCTGCGGCCTCCTATCGAACTCCAATGTTTCGGGAAGTCCCCCCAAATAAGTGAAGCCCGGCAAAAATCCTATACCGAATACCGTATAAACATGGGAAGTATGCAAGGTTACAATTTCACCTATAGACATTCCGGACCTCTCGGCGATTTCAATTAAATCTATCCCGAAGTCCAAATCATAGCATACGGGCAAACGCCAAAGCACACGCTGCCTCTTGACCACTTTAATATCCTCGTTATACCAATTTTGAAGCTTCTCCTTAAAAGCATCGAACTCGATCGGCTCTTCCCGGTAGATCAACGCAACGGAATTATAGGCCGGCACAATTTCCCAACGGTCACTCTTTAAGCAACACTCCCTCAAATACTGGGTAAATTGAAGAATATCTTCCAATATATCACGATCCACCCTACTTGGCCATTCCAAAAGGATGGCATGCCTACCAAAGGGCCGTATGGAAATAGAATACTTTTTCACTTTTCTATCAATATATTTAGGTGCGACAATTCTTGAGTAAGATACAATACTATTTGCAATGCACCTTGGGTATCCCCATGAACACAAAAAGTATCGGCAAGTATCTTTACCTTCTTTCCCGTAACCGTAACCACCTGCTGTGTACCTACCATTTCGGCTACGTGCGCCAAGACCTCTTCTTTAGATGTTATCAGCCCGTTCCCAAACCGACGGGAAACCAAACTTAAATCGTCGTTATAGTTACGATCGGCAAATGCCTCATACTTTATCTTAAACCCTGAACACAGGGCCTCCTTTGCCACTTCTGAGCCATAGGGCACATATATAAAGGTAGTTTTCTTGTATTTTTCCACAGCCATCAAAAACAGACGGGCCAAATCGACATCTTTGGCAATATCGTTATACAAGGCCCCATGGGCCTTAATATGGTGCATAGATTTTCCTTTCTCAAGAAGCGTTCCTTCCAAAAGGGATATCTGCTCCCTAATACTGCCTATCAGTTCGGCTTCGGGTATTTGTATAGAAACCCTGCCAAAGTTGGATGTATCGGGATAGGAAGGATGCGCCCCCACTTTTACATTATATATATGCGCAAGATCTACGATATCGGAAATACTCTGCGCGTTACCCGCATGCCCTCCACAGGCCACATTGCACGATGAGATCAAGGGCAAAAGATCCTTTTCAAGACCTATACCTTCACCCACATCACTATTTAAGTCTATATAACTTGGCTTCATCCTTCGTCTTTAAAATTTCTAAATTACTCATAATCTTTTAGACCGTTAAAACCTTAAAATGGTTTTTTAAATAGGGCAAGAGTAGAAATTCGGCTCCCTTTCAACCCTTCATTTCACAACAGTTTTAACATTTTTTAATGTCGTTTATCTAAAAAATTGCAGTTCGTCTAAAACTAGGGTGTCATATATCGAGAGTATATAATATCCGAAAAAATTACGGGTTATTATTATCCCAAATCGAACTCCCCCTACATTTTAATCGGGGCCAAATTGACCTACTGAAATGAAGTGCTTAGAATGTAACAGAAAGCTTGGCTACACCGACCACAAAAATTCGATGGACGAATTAGGTGTCGAACTTTGCAGCGAACACCGACCAAGGATAAAAAAATTAATGCTGACGAACAACACCCCTCGAGAGGCCATACAACTGTATTATGGACTCAAAGAAGCGGGCGTGAGCTCAATGCTTGAGTGGTGGGACGGTAAAAAATCTATCGACATAGCCATTTCAAGGGTCAAACTCAATATCGAAATCGACACAGAATACCATATGATGACCCATGAACAGGCCATCAACGACCTCGAAGAGGCCATGCATTCCTTTCAAAATGGTTTTACGACCATAAGAATTCCCCATGTCCTAATAAAATATTATCTTAAAGAAACCGTTACTAATATTCTAGGGATAATGGAAGGCTTGCGCGTACATATCAAAGCGATATAAACCAAAACCTTAATGCCATGCCACACACTACAAAGATCTTAAAGACTCCTTTAAGAATTTCAATTGCTGTTTTACTTTTGGGCATGTTGTCACGTATCTTCCATTGGCCACACGCACCCAAGGCCATATTAGTGGCCTTTATAGCCATTTTGGTACTGTACGGAATTCGCTTCTATAGAAAGCATACCAAAGAATTTATAGATTACGTAAAACTGGTAATGGTGGTCAGCTGGACCCTGAACGGTATTTTTAGGGTTTTAGACCTACCCTTCACCCTACTCTTTCAGATTCTTATCGCCATTTCTTTCATTACATGGTTTATTATGGAAGGAACCGCTTATTTCTTAGATGAAGACCGCAGGGCCAAAAACAGTATGGCACGGGTAATATGGAATTTTGCCATGGTCATAGGTGCCTTGGCCATTATTGTAGGAAGCCTGTTGAATATTTTGAACGAAACATATGCCATACCCCTTATGGCCGTAGGAATCGCAATTATCGTAGCCTACATATTGAAGGACGTATTCGCCGCCGGCAAGAACGAAAAGGAAGACCAAGGCAACGAGGAGTATCAATTGTAAGCCAGCTATACCTTTTTTTCCTACAGTTCCCTTAAAGCCGTTTTTTTACGTTTTCTTTTAAAAATGCCATTTGTGCATTGCACAATATTTCATTTTTTTACCCCTCCCCCACTTCACCCCCTATACACCGAGAGACAAACGCCACTTTATATCGTTAAAAGGATAAGCCGACCGTTACCTTTTAAAGAGCTCACCCGCCTTTTATCGATTTTTAGGTCATCCGTCGAATATAAGCCCCCTTGCCCGAGCCGTATAAACATACAGCCCCTAGCTTCCGTTTTATTATTAAACAATTGCTATGAAGGAAAAAACTACCCTTAACGATTACTTTGTTTATATTTTTTGCGCTTTCTGTTTCTTATGGTCACTTTATGTGATATTCTTTGCTAGTCTCTATTGAAATTATTGATTATCAAAAAGTTACACCCTAAATCAACGAATACCCATGTTCATTCGATTATAGAATACCACACTTTTAGCACAACTCGATGTGATCCAAATCCCAAATAACAAATAAAATAACCCAAAAATTGTGGGGATTTTCTTTAATATTTTACAATTACTTACTCATATTTTTGTTACGGAACAACACCAGCAATTTTATGAAAACAAAAGACAAGCTCACTTACGTTTATGTAGCATTCAATGTAATTTTTATTATTGTTATGGCCATTTTTCTTTATAAAAACCAGCCATTTTAATAATTAACCATCTATTTTCAGAACATGCTTGCCCCATCTCACTAATGAAAAGATAGTGCTTTTACACAAGTTTTGAACAGATCAAAAAAGCAAGAGGCCGTAATTTCAAAATTACGGCCTCTTGCTTTTAACAGCCAAGGGAATCATACGATCGGAACCGGTCAACCCAGCCAACCTTCCCTATCTAGACTGCGATACTGAATAGCTTCGCCAATATGGTTGCCACCTACCTGTTCCACACCTTCCAAATCAGCTATGGTTCGTGCCACTTTTAAAATGCGGTCATAGGCCCGGGCCGAGAGATTAAGCCGCTCCATTGCATTTTTCAACAATGCCTTGGAAGAAACATCCAAAGTACAGAATTCCCGTATTTGTTTGGTATTCATCTGGGCGTTGTAGTGTACATTTTCTATTTCCGCAAACCGCTTGGTTTGAATGTCACGGGCCGCCGTCACCCGTTTTCTGATTTCCACACTGCTTTCCCCCTTTCTATCTTCCGATAATTTTTCAAATGGAACCGGGGTCACTTCGATATGGATATCGATACGGTCCAACAAGGGGCCCGATATTTTCCCCAGATACCGTTGCATTTCGGCAGGAGAAGATGTCACGGGAGCATCGGGATCATTGAAATACCCTCCGGGACTCGGGTTCATACTTGCCACCAGCATAAAACTACTGGGGTAGGTAACGGTAAAACGCGCCCGTGAAATGGTAACCTCGCGGTCCTCCATAGGTTGCCGCATTACCTCCAGCACCCTACGTTCGAACTCAGGAAGTTCATCTAAGAACAGAACCCCATTATGCGACAATGATATTTCACCTGGCTGCGGGTAACTTCCCCCGCCCACTAATGCGGCAGCCGTCATATTGTAGAATGTGGGGGTAAGTTTCAGAACAAATGCACTATTTTAGATAGGTAAGAAAGTATTTGATTCATCAATCTGATTTTCAATAATATGTGTATCATGTTGGTGGTTCTTCAATAACAATTTTAAAAGCTGATTAAAAGAATATTTAAGTATTGTAGTACAATCCAGTTTGAAACTTAATTATTATTTTACGACCACAACTTGATTTTAATCTTTAAATAATTTTAGATAACCTACAATTGAATTTGAATCATCACATGAAGACATTTATTAAATACTATAAGAATATTTTAGTTTTGTGGATAGCCATTGGAATAGGTTTTACTGGATTTTTCTATATATATCCGGAATATGTGACAGTAAAAAAACGTACTCGACATATAGAATACGTTAAACGAAACATTTACACAAAGTCAAAATTATCGTTATTGTATACTGTAGTTGGCTCTATTGTAATAGGAGGTTTTGGTTATATAGAATCCAATAGAAAAACTAAATAAAAAAAATGAACATAACATATCATATTGGAAAGCTTTCTGATCACATCTACAGCAACGATAAGCGTGGAATGATTGATAAACATCTTAAAGCTATTGAGCATAAATATATAGAAGGAGAATTCAAAATTGATTCATCAGATCGGTATGTATTTAATAAACTTATTTCAAAAATGAGAAAATTCAACAAAGGAACTTGGCAAAAAGAAAACTTGGAGTATAAAATATTGTATTATTCACTTTGTTATTTGCTAAATCAAAAGACTATATAAGGGATTCTAAGGATGAATTTTTTAAACTTATTGGAATAAATGAAAAAGTTTAAATAAACGATGGATTTTATGAGTGAATTTTTCCCTGAAATATGGAGTAGTAGTGTTTCTTGTGGGTGTATTTTTGGATTAATTTAATAATTCAATAAAATTTGTAATGCTGTACGGATGCAGCATCTAATTGGTTATTTAACTAAAATAGTATTCTTAAGTAGCCTCTTTTCTTTTAATATTTGATGTAGTTAATATTTACGAGGGGCTAACAATATTTATTCTTCTACAGGAACAATGAACGTTTAAATTAGAAATAAATTAATTCATTTTCAGTACAACCCCATGCTTGCAATTTACTGTCGAATCTCACAAGAGAAACTAGAAGGAAAAGACCGTTCGATCAAAGATCAAAAACTTTTAGGGATCGAACTTGCGGAATCGCTGAAACTGCCCTACAAAGTTTATATTGATGAAGGAATCAGCGGAACAAAGGCCATTGCGGACCGCCCCGCCTTTTCCGAAATGTTGGACGATATTCAGGACGGAAAAATTACGTCCGTCTACGCCTATGATCAATCACGTTTAGAGCGTTCACCGGAAACCCGCTTCGTTTTTAAAAGGCTGTTAAAGGAAAACAACGTCAAACTATACACCGATAACGGTTTAGTCGACACCGAGAGCGAAGAAGGCGAAATGATGGGCGATTTCTTGAGCATCATAAACCAGTATTACGCCCGAATTACTGCCCGAAAAATAAAATCCGTACTAAAGCGTAATGCCAAAGAAGGAAAGGTACACGGAAACATATTGCCGTTCGGGTATTCCAAAGATGAAAAAGGGTATTTGACGATAAACGAAAAGGAAGCGGAAATAGTAAAAGAGATTTACGCCAAATCCCTTTCGGGCATAGGGTCAAGCACGATAAAAAACTGGCTGAACGAAACCGGAGTTCCGACGCGGTACAACAAATTATCGGGTACGTTGACGACCGTTAACAAATACACGGGAAAAAAGACAACAAAGAAAAAATCAGATATTAAATGGTCGGATAAAACCGTTCAAGATATACTAAGAAACCCCATATATAAAGGTAAAAGAAGGTGGGGCAAAGAGTTTTACGATTGTCCCGCTATCCTTGATGCGGATTATTGGCAGAAAGTAAACGACAACCTCCCTAAAAACAAGCATAATTCCGGAAAGAAAGTCGACCATAAATATTTGCTCAAAGGCCTTTTAGAGTGTGCCAAATGTGGTCGAAATTTGTACGGACACCGTAGGGTCAGTTTAAAGGACAACGCCTATATATGTAGCAGCAAGAGGATTAAAAGTCAAAATTGCGGTAGTAGGGGGATAAATATCGATTATTTGGAAGATGTTATTTTCAGTAGATTCTTAAAAGGTGACAAACTCTTGGAAATGGTCAGGGAATCCACCAAAAACGACCTAGATAATCAACGCTCTCTCAAGCTTAACAAAGAACTTGAAACACTCGAAAAGAGAAAACAGGAATTGGAACGCCAAAAGGAAAAAGCAATTCGCCTTACCTTGCTTGATGAAGTTTCGGAATCGGACCTTTCGAACATTTTAAAAGGTATGGATCAAGAACATTCAGACGCCAATATCAGGATTTCCAACATAAAGAGCGAACTTGAATTTCTGAAAAAGGGCCTTAACTCTCAAAATGAAATACAAAACGATATTTCCCAAATGAAAGACAATACACCGTTTAATATTAAGAGGGATATGATCCACAAATATATAAAGCGTATCTATATTACTTGGTGGCCCGAAGTTTTCGAACATATTATCGAGGTATCTTTCAACCTCCCTATTCCGAACGAAAAATTCCTTACCAATAGAGGTCACAAGCTTAAAAAACTTGGATTGGAACTAAACGGCAAGGACTGGAAATCTATCGAGGGGATAATTTACAATAATCATCAAGAACATTAGCCCAACCGGATAAAACTTCGTCTTCCGTATCGCAAGTGTAATATATCGCCTTCAATATAGGTTTGATTTCTTCGGGGTTGTCAAATTCAAGGACCGCGACGGCATCTATACACAATGTGGGCGAAAACAATAAAAATTTGGAACTAAATAAAGGCTGTGGGCTAGGCAATTTCGTATATATTTTTGAAGTTATTAACAAACAGATTGACTTTTGCATATATTTGTCAAAAGGTGTATTAACCGATAAAGATTTGTCAGAAAGACTTAAAATAAGATTTACAGGCAACGAAATAGAGCCTTCTAAAGTGACTGCTAACGAGTTCGCTAAACTTGTTGCGTCGTATGAAAATGCATTGTTATCTGTTTTAAATAATGGTAAACCAAAAAAAAATTCAGTAGACTTTATTAGTGTTGTAAGTGTGAAAAATGAAAGCCTAACTATCGAAGCACAACCTCATACATTAGAGGTTAAAGAGGCTGCTAATACTATAAATAAAGCTATAAAAAATAAAACTTTCAATAGACTTCCTTACGATGCTGTAGATAGTTTATCGGTATTACAATCATTCGTAAATAAACATAAATGTAGGGCTCTTTTAAATGGGATTGATGATATTGAATCCGCCGAAATAAATGAAGATAGCGGCATTCAAATTAGCGATTCTCTTTATTTTAAGGGAAAAACAACTGTTTACGGGAAAATAATGAGAATAGGGGGGTCTGAGCCTAAAGTGAGAATAAAAACAGATGATGGAATATATCTTTCAGTAGTTGTTTCTAAAGAAGTTGCTAAAGAATTATCTCCTAATCTTTACAGCAGAATAGGTATAAAAGGCACTGGCAAATGGAAAAAATATAATAATGAATTAGAGGAAATAAAGGCTGAGTCATTTGTCATTATATCAGATGAACCACTCACAAAAAAACTAAAAGGCCTTAGTGAGATTATTGGAGATTATTGGAAAAATATTGATAATCCGGATGATTATATAGCATCAATTCGAGAATAATTAAATGAAGAAAGTCTGCCTAGATACTAATATATTGGTTTGGTACATTAAACGTCAAGCTACAAAAGGTCAAGAGGGATTTATACCTAAAGTAGATTATTTGTTTAAACATTTTGAAAAAAAGAACATTACTATAGTAATACCTAGTATAGTTCTTGCGGAATTACTAGGAAGTGTTGCTGACGAAGATAAAAGAGATGAGTATTTTGATTATTTGAACAGTAATTTTGAAATAGCCCAATACGATATTGTTTCATCCAGACAGTACGCAGACTTAAGAGCTAAACTGTCGAAAAAAAACGCAAAGCAATACGCAAACAAGAAAAGTGTACCAAAATGCATGATGATAAATGATTATAACATATGCGCTGTTGCTTTATCTAGTGGATGTGATGCAATTTTTTCACATAATTTAAAGGATTTTGAGAAATTTATAGATCATCGAATTCCTATTTACACGTTAGACTACGTGGATAAGCTTAAGAAGGAAGAAGAAAAAATTACAAAAAGGCAATTGTCCCAATCTAATCAATTCAGCCTTCTAAACGATTTACCAGACTTTCAAGAGGATGAGTGATTTAATGATGTTTTACAGTTAGCGATAAGCATATCGTACGTTATTTAGATGAATATGCAGCTAGGTTCAATAATAAACAAATTACGCCTAATGAGCGTTTCGATAAATTTTTGGAAGGTTCTGATAGTTGTTTGAGCTACAAAACTTTAACAGAAATATAATAAGGCATATGTCCAATTTTTTGGATATATGCCTTATCTTATAATCAAATGCTAATCACTATCTTTGAAAAAATTAATCCAATGTACAATCCAATTACTATAGCCAATTACTTTATCTATAAGTCTATAGACGAAGGTGTGCCAATTACCCCAATGAAGGTTTTAAAATTGGTTTATATTGCGCACGGATGGCATTTAGGCTTAAAAGATAGGCCACTTTTAACAGAACAAACAGAAGCTTGGAAATACGGTCCGGTTGTGGAATCCGTATACAGGGCCTTTAAAGATTTCGGAAAAAATGATATTGATAAAATTAGATTTTTTTCGATCCGAGATAAAAAAGAGTTTGTTGAGTTAACTTCTAATAATAATGATGTTCAGTTTCTTGAAAAGATATGGAATACCTATAAGTCTTATTCAGGAATCCAATTATCGTCTTTAACTCATTTGCCTAATACTCCTTGGGATGTAACATGGAACAAAAATGGAGGTAGTTTGATGAATGGAGCTATTATCCCTAATTCCTTAATAAAGGAGTATTACACAAAAAAATCTATTGAAAATAAAAATTAGCCTTGATGGATGACTCTTTTGATCAGGATGAACTTTTAGATTCAATTGGGGAAAATGTTCCATTAGATGATTTAGAAGTAACCAAGAAAGAAAATCAAATTTATGAAGAATTAAATAAAGGCTCAAAAAGTCAACATAGACATACAGTTTTTATTTGTTCGTTATATCTCTTTTGGGGAATTGGAATTATAATAATTTTGGTTAGAGTTTATCATTTTATCGCTTCTGATTGTTACCAGTGGCTTTCTTTAGAACAAATACAGTCATTAGATAAGTTGCTTTTTAGTGGTACTGTTGGAACAGTGATTGGTAGATATGGAAATAACCTTTTCAAATAATTCTAAGCATGTCAAAAGAAAAAGGTAAAGATTCTCAAGAACGCTCCAAGTACGATGAAACTCTAAAGATAAATACCTCTTTAGAAGATGTTCTAAAGGTTTCAATACCTAAAAAGGATAAAAAAGAAAAATGCCTAGATGGTATATGATTGTCTGGTACAATTTAAACTGTACATGGTGTCATATTATGTCTTTAGGTCAAGAATACGCCCCCTTTATGGAAGAGGTCAGCAAGAAATAACAGATCTGTTTTGGTGGCACAACCTAGGTGACATGAATGAAAGCGAAATCAGGGCGTGTAGGAAATCGTCAAATGTTCCTTCACATATAAAGGTTGGTTTTGAATTCTCTGCAAGAGCGTAGAGGGTTAGAAATCCTGAAACCGCTCCTTTAAAAAAAAGACCAAAATAGGTTTATCCTACTCTCAATTTATACACTCGGCCACATTGAATATAGATGCCACAGCAACATCTATGGCGTAATCAAGAAAGCGTTCCCCGTTTCCCCCTAGGGAATCGATCAATAGATTTGTTATTAGTTCTTCTTTTCTGATGTTTGATGTTTCCATGTACTTATAACGGAATCCACTTGTATTTTCTTGAAATAATTCGACGAAAGGGTCATTCCGCCCCGAAACCCCCTATTTATGGGAGTTCCAAGAAAAAAAGGAGTAACTGGATTAACTTTTCCTATTTACAGGTCTTTTTATTTATACTTTATTTATTTTTTCTATTATTTTCCATAAATAATCGGAAAAAAACAAAAAAGTGACTCCATTCCCTTGGAACACCCTTATTTTACGGGCAATTCCAAGGGAATGACTTTTTAGACCAGTGAACCCAAGATTTAGTCTAATTCCTTGGAACTCCCTTATTTTACTTGTGTTTACAAAGGAATTAACTTAAAAAACAACTCACTCCAAACCTTTAGATTTTAGCAAAAGTGACACCCTTTTATTGAAATTTGGGCCAAAATGTTAAGAATTTTAACAAGCAAGAAAATCATAAATTTTACTTAAAGGCTAATGTTTACCTAGCCAATGCGCTTGAAAAAGACAGGCCCACCCCCCGAACGCAAATCATGCTACAAAGTTTGGGTTAATTCCAAGGTGTATCAGTTTTAGGGCATGATTTATTCATGACCATTTTTTTTATTAGTAAAGCTTACTTTTTATAGGGGTTATTTGTGTGTCAATTGTACCTACCTTATTTTTGATACAGTAAATTAGAGTTTATGAAAGCACGATACGTAAGAATTTCGACACCTGATCAAAAACTAGAACGCCAACTATCCAAGAAACACGCCGACGAAACATTGTTTATTGATATTTGCAGCGGCTCGATACCATTTAATGAGCGGCCACAAGGAAAGGTCCTTTTAAATTCTTCGGACGTTACATACTTAACGGTCCACGCAATAGACCGATTAGGGCGCAATACCTTAGACATCTTGCAGACGCTCGACAAACTAGATCAAAAGGGCGTTACGGTCAAAATCGAAAACCTTGGTATTGAATCGCGAATAGACGGCAAGCCTAATCAAGTATTTAAACTGATTACTTCCGTACTGGCCAACGTCGCCGAAATGGAACGCGAAACGATGTTAGAAAGACAGCGCGAAGGCATTGCAATAGCTAAGGCCAAAGGCAAATATAAAGGCCGTTTAAGAGGCTCTAAAGAAGATAAAGAAGTTTTCCTATCCAAATACCCACAGGTCGTAAAAAGATTAAAGCAAGGCCATAGTTTACGCAATACATCAAAGCTTTGTGATGTTTCGGTAAATACAGTAAGGAAAGTAAAAAAACATCTATTCGATAACATTCGATAGTTACACAATATCCATTTGTCAAACGGATATAAAATTGCGCAGAATTAATAATAAAACCCATAGCGGAACTACGGGTTATATTACTGCGATTTGTTTTTGGACGTTCAAATCACTTCAAATATAATCATATTCCGTGAAGGGTTTATAAAATCACTTTTTTATGAATCATTCGCAATTTAATTTATTGCTGCAAAAACAGAATCAAGCAATAGAACTAACACAAGGGTTAAAAGAAAAATTAGAAAGTATTCTTAATCCACCGCAACCCGAATTATTAAGTCCTAAAGAAATTTCATTTCTACTTAACCGCTCTTATCAATCGGTAATGAAATATCTAAAGGAAAACCAATTAAGCCCCGTCTATAGGGGTCGCGTAGCCCTATATAGGTACGATGAAGTTTTGAAACTCGCTAAAAAATTAGGAATAACAACTAAAAAAATTGCCTAATGAACAGCAGTTTATCCAAAATAATTTCAGACTTACACATTGAAGCGGCAAATCTTGAAGTTCATAGATTTTGGAAGGTAAAACGAAATTCTAAAGACCCTTCTAAATTTGTCGTTCTACCAAATGAAGTAGATTTTATTGAATGGCTCAAATCGTTAGGTGTTTGTTTTGAATACGCTACAAATTCTTTAGTTCAAGAGAAAAACGGAATTATCACGCCAATTGAAATCGGCCAATTGAAGCATATTGTACGCGACGCTATCTTGGAAATGCCTGACGTAATAGACGAGGACATAACAAAAGATGTCGTTCTTAATATGATAATGGCCAATGAAGCGCGACTATTTAGAGCTAAAGGAGTTTTGGAGTTCTTGCCTACGAAGAAATTTAATTGGCTTAGAGCGACAAAAGACACAGCTTATTTTCCCTTTAATAACTGTATTGTCGAAGTGGTCAAGAACGATGTAAAAACCGTTTCCTATGATGTTTTAGGCGATCGAGTGATATGGAAATCACAAATAATTGACAGGGATTTTGAATTACTTGAGCCGGATGGTTCGGATTGGGCCGATTTTATTTTTCATGCTGCGGGCGGAACTCAAGAATTAGTCGACAACCTAAACAATGCCCTTGGTTATTTGTTACACGATTACAAAGACCAATCGAACGCATTTTTTACAGTCTTCGGCGAATCGGTTGATGATTCGAGCAAAGGCGGGGGCGCGGGTAAGGGGTTGGTTTCAAATGCTTTATCCTACGTTGTTAATACAACGTTCAAGGACATGCGCCAATTTTCCCCCCAAGACCCCTTTGCTTGGAGCGGTGTAACTAATCAGACCAAAATTCTAGTTCTATCGGACTTAAAAAAAGGGTTTGATCATTCCATTCTGTATAACATGGTTACGGATTCAATTGAGGTCAACCGAAAAAACAAACCTGTAGAAATTATCGAGTTTGAAAATTCACCAAAGATTCTGGCATCTACTAATTACAGTATCGATATGAGTACTGGACATGGAAATCGCCGTCTTAGATTGGTTGAATTTGCGCCTTACTTTAATGCCGAACATACCCCAGTTCATAAATACGGCCACTTGTTTTTTAAGGACTGGAACGACGAAGATTGGAACAAATTCTATTCGTATTTATTCATTTGCGTTGCCCAGTATTTAAGTAAAGGGTTTCCGCGAATAGGTGAATCTCATTCTGCCAAAAAGAAAAGAGTACTTGAAGCTTACGGGGCTGCGGATCTTTATGACTGGTTGGCCGAATACAGTACGGAAGGCGAATATTTACCTTTTAGTGATGTCTATATAGATTATTCAAGTTCAAGGCATGTGTCAAAGCCTATGGGTAAAAACATCTTTTCAAAACGATTAAATGAGGTTGCCGATTTGCTAGAAAAACCAATCGACATTGTTGAACATGCTAAAGTCAAAAAAATAAAGATATGCAGTACGAAATAATCTATGTTCCGTACACGCCGAACAGTAAAAAGGACTGTCCAAAATGCGGAGGAAAAAAGACCTTGACATTATTTATGAATCGGTTAACTGGCGAGGTATATCCCGATACCTTTGGCACTTGTGATCGCCAAGAATCATGCGGATATAACAATCGGCCGAAACGTACTACAAGGACTTCTAAAGAGGTAATAAAACCGACACCCCCAAAGCCAATAGATTATATCGACATCCAAGAAGTTATCAATAGAGAATTAGAAGGTAACAACCATTTTTTCACTTTCTTACGGGGTTGTATTGGAACTGATGGTTTAAATCATGTCAAAATGAAATATCGGCTTGGAACATCTATTGAACACAGCAAATTTGTCGCATTCCCCCAGATAGATGAAAAGGGTCGATGCAGACAAATTAAAGAGATGCTTTACGACCCCAAAACCGGAAAAAGAAAGAAGATTAAAGGGGCGCAAAGATGGGCTTTTGAAAAATTCAGATACCCTAATTTAAACTTGGAACAATGTTTTTTTGGATCACATCTAATTGCCGGAAATGAAAAGCCAATCGCCTTGGTTGAAAGCGAAAAAACAGCTTTGATTTGTTCTTATTTCATACCTGATTATATATGGTTGGCAACTGGTTGCCTCACAATGTTAACCCCTCAAAGGTGCGCATTTCTAAAAGGGCGAAAACTTATACTTTACCCTGATAAGGGAAAAGCTTTTGCCATTTGGAAAATGAAAGCTGCAAAAATAAAAGGCACAGCATCGATAACGGTTAGTGATTATTTAGAAACGAAAAGCGAGGTAAAAGAAGGTGATGACCTTGCAGACTTAATATTGAAAAAACTATGAAAGATACAGCGATAGTACATTATGCTAGAGAGCCATTTGATAAGGATTCCGGCGCAATTTACGGTCTATATATATACCATGAAGGAAACCTTAAAAGCTTTTGTTCTAACGGCTCTGAAAAAGGGGAATTAAGCGCAATCGACGATTACGCTTATTACATAGACAAACTCATTGGAAAAGGCACTAAAATAGTTCATTGGGGACAGGATCGGGTTGACTTCGGATGGCAACATATCGCATTTAGATACGAAGAACTTTACCGACACACCCCAGACTTCTATCTATACTATGGGGAAAACGAATTTAATCTTGCTTGGGAACTATTGAAAAAATTCGGTTTCAATTATGCCGCACATCCAAGATTAAACAGTTTGGCGGAAATGAACGGTTGGACAAAATACAATTCGACAAAAGACCCATCCATTTTATTTGACCACAGGCGAACAGAATTAATAGTAAAAATTTATAAAGCATTTATTTCTAACACTTTAAAAACAAACGAAAAATGAAAAACAAGAGAATAAGAGTAGGGATTAACACATCAAAGAAAGTCAAACTAGAAAGTGAACTACAAGCCAAGGCCGTAAAGTGGCAAGCACGAAAGACAGCTTTAGATTCGATAAACAAATCGTTAAAGGCGAATTTCTCCACAATTGAAGAACTTAACATTTTTTTGGATGAAAAAACAGGTTTCCCAAATAGAAGCATGTCCGCATTGGCTTTTAATATTCAAGACGAATACGACGCATTTGTCAAAGTTGCTGATGCAACAATTGATAAAGGTATTTTTGAAACTGATGAAAATGGGGACTTGGTAAAACTAAAGAATGGTAGTTTTATCTTTACAAAAGAGGCTGCCGAACAAATTGCTAACGACTGCGGAAATTATATCGAAGGTGAACGACTTGAAATTTACTTAAAAATGAAGGAGTTCCAAAAGTTCTATAATTCTTTGGATACCCGCTATAGGAATGGCGGAGGTTGTAGGTTTCAAGGTTCAGCGCAAATGACAATAAGTGAATATTATTTCGCGGATTAAAATCACAGGCCCAGAGGTTAATTCTTCTGGGCTTTTTTATTATTTTTAAGTATGGATTTCAGCGATTGGACTTGGTACGAAATAGTTGGAGCGGCGATTCTGTTTGTTGTAGTCTTTATAGTTGGTAATTGGGTCAACGATAAGGCCTACAAAAGCAGATGGAAGAATTAAAACCTCGTCAACTCCCACCCGTATTTTGGTATAGCCCAATACCCCAAAACATTCATTACATGCCTTACCGTACCTCCTGGATAACGATAATATAAATTTAAGCTACGATTATCCCATTCCACATAAAAACCCTCTAAACCCAAAGGTCTAATTTCCTCTAAACCTTCGTCTTTTATTGCTTCCTCATACCTTTCTTTGCCAATTTCGACCAATAATTGCCGAATAGCCTTTTTATCGTAGTTTCTAAATACTTGCTTGGACATAATCCAAAAATACGGATTATTTCCATAAATATCATTTATTGAATATTCAATTCTGGGTAATCAATTTTAGTTATTGATTGCAAGTTGTCGGCATCAAAACCACGCTTATATATATCCCTAGTTACTGGGTACGCCTCAATTTCTTTGGTAGTGAAACCCACTTTCATTAATTCTGTAATGCCATTTGATGTAAGATCAGGACGTAACCAATCGGTTTCAAAACTTTCATCTAATATTAAGGGTTGTCTTTTCTTTTGATTATGAATTTTTGAAAATTGTTCGTTTGCCGGCATAGTTAGTATTGAACAGCTAAAAAAATCATCATCCAATTCGGTATAAAGGCCAGCAAAACAGAATAAAGAATCATCATCATAATGGCAGAAATAAGGGTAAGAAGCATTGTTAAAACGATGCGGTTCATGAAAGCCGTCCGCAAGTATCAAACAACGATAGTTTTCGGCCGAGTTTTTATAAGTGTTGGAAGTTAGGACCGTTTCGGATTTCGCGTTAAGCGTATTGTATTTCTTTTGAAAAGCTTGTATATCCTTCTTTCCAAAATCAGGAATCAAACCCCACATTGCCGGATAAATCATGTCCGGTTCATCCATTTTTACGATGTATAAATTAGGGTGGGCAAATCCATTTGCCCGATAGTAGGGAGTGTATTCCAACGGTATAGCGAATTGCCGTCTGGTATTACGTTCGATTTCCTCCCTTTGTTTTCTTAATGTTGTAGAATAGCACATACCTACAAATTAAGAAATAATTTTTATTTTTACGGTTTCCCCCTCATTCTATACAATAACAGCACTAGTCGTGTGGTGCGGGTTCCTGAAAGGACGTTGGCTCATCAGGCCCATATTCTTGATTTTCCCTACAACACTATGGATCTTTGTTGTTTCCAAAGCCTCATGTAAGGTCATTGGCGGGAGTATGGACGGTAAGCGTTTGGCCAACATGGTCTTTCCGGCCCCCGGGGGACCTATTAAAATGATATTATGGCCTCCAGCCGCGGCAATCTCCATGCAACGCTTGATACTTTCCTGCCCTTTGACATCGGCAAAATCATATTCGGGAAAATCCAAGGCCTTATAAAACTCCTCTTTGGTATCTACTATGATTTGTTCCAAGGGCGTACCTTTATCAAAAAAGGAAATGACCTCACTGATATTGGTAACCCCATACACCTTTAATCCTGGTTCTATAGCTGCCTCTTTGGCATTTTCCATGGGAAGAATAAATCCCTCAAAACCTTCCTCCCTAGCCTTGATAGCAATGGGCAAAGCTCCCTTTATGGGTTGCAGACTACCATCTAGCGATAGTTCGCCCATAATGATATACTTATCAAGGTCATTGGACTTTATTTGGTTCGAGGCCGTTAAAATACCAATGGCCAAGGTAAGGTCATAAGCCGAACCTTCCTTTCTTAAATCGGCCGGAGCCATATTTATGGTGATTTTTTTGCCCGGTATCTTATACCCATTGTTCAGTAAGGCAGCGGCAATACGGTAATTACTTTCTTTAACGGCATTGTCGGGAAGGCCTACCAAGTGGTAACCTACCCCCTTATCTATGTTGACTTCGACGGTAATAGTGGTTGCATCAACCCCAAAAACCGAACTTCCGTAAACTTTCGTTAGCATTGTTATGGTTGTTTCGAGTAACTATTTATCGATTAAATCACATCCTTCCCCTCAATCCATATCGGCCGGTTCAAATATGAGTAATGATTCAGACGTCTTCACGATTTCCTCCTTGTTCATCATCATCTTTCGGAATTCCCCTTTGATATACATTTCCGCCTGATCCTTGTAATGAGGGCTAAACGGATTTCCACTTTGGCCGGTGGGCAGAATACTAATGGAATTCTCCACATCGGAGAAATCGATAACCCGCCTAGTGGATGGCCCCGAACTCACCTTGTAAACTCCATCTTCGGTGTAGGGAAAATACATATTGTTAATAACCTCGCGACTTCCGTTGACCGGAAAGGGTCCGACATTGAAATAAGGCCTAAGGGATTCGAGCTGCCCTATGGGATGGGCATGCTCTAAGGTGTGTACCCGATGCCACTCCCATTTTGAGCTATCCTGCCCCAATGAAACACTTAAGGCCAACCAAGCCTGCCTAAACGCCGAAGTAATGATGTCAGACGGGGTTTCACGGACCTCAGTGGAGATATTATCCCACCAAATAGATTGTTCATTGGCTATAATCGGGGCTATGGTCCGCTTTAAAAAATGGGTATTTTGCATAGCATCGAACAATGCCTTCCCCAGCTCATCTTGAAAAATATTGCGTAAGACCAAATACAACCAGCGGTGATACACCGTAGCCTCTATACTATCTAAGGGGTAATCCCCCTTCCAGTCCTTAAGCTTCCCCACGATTTCGAGTTGTTCGGCATTCAAGCCTTCCGTATCGATCTTATCCAGAAGGTTTCGTACTATTTCGATGTTTACCGGCGAGGTTACATCGTTGATCATTTTACTGACCGACTGCATATCCCAATCATTCTTAGCATCTAGCAACTGAACGATTCGCCTGGCCCGGTTTTCCGGAAGGTAATAACCAGGATACAACCTTCCTCCTATGGAATCGGGTTGATTATTGGCCGAATAGACATAACGCGACTCGGGATTGATCGCATGGGGATTATTGCTGAAATCAAGATATTGTTTTTGCGTTGGCAAACCTTGGTTTGGCTCGTAAATAAATTTGGTATTTACACTATCGGGTATGTGGTACAGTTTTGCCGAGGCCCACCAAGCTACATTCCCCTCTACATCACCATACATAATATTGAGGCCCGGGGCATGAATATCCTTTAGGCTGTTTTCAAATTCGGTACGGTCGCGCGCATGCGACATCCCATAAAGGGCATTTAACACCTTATTTTTCGCTTCGGTGTATACCCACCACATAGACACCGGCCTATCTCCTGCTATTTGATCCGCCAAACCGTTCAGAATAGGTCCGCGATGTGTTTTTTTATAGGAAAATTGCACATCTTCGGCATCTTTTACCTTGATGGTCTTATGCACCGTTTCATAATTTCCCCAACTACTCCCTTTTCTATACTTTAGGTAATCCGTAGCATGTGACTCCTCATAATAGAAATCAATATCATCGTTCTCGAACATGGTCATACCATAAGCCAAGGTTCTGTCGTGTCCCAACAAGGGAAAAGGAACCCCTGCCAAATGGTAGCCGTATTTTTCATAAGCAGGTGTGCTCACATGGGCTTCGTACCAAACGGAGGGTTGGGAAAAGCCAATATGTGGATCATTTGCAAAAATAACCTTGCCGTTCTTGGTTTTTTCAGGAGAAAGTACCCAGCTATTACTCCCTTCAAACAGTGGAATGGAAAGCTTTTCCAATGAAGCCATCACCCCATCTACAACATTCCGCTTAACGGAATCGGCAGCAGCAAGGGGAGTACTTTGAATTCGCAGTGAAGTGGAATCGGAATTGATCGGCAAATCCCTAATATATTCATACCCCAACCTATCCTTGATCTGGGTCAACAAAGGGTCCGTTTTATGTGCCATGGCAAAACTAAAGGCCATATACCCCATAGTATTGTAAATATCCTTGAGCTCGAAAGGTTCTTTATCTATTCCGGTCAAATAAAATTCAATTGGGGTAGCCCCTTCGGCTATAAATTCGTTGACCCCATCTAAGTAGGCCTGGGACAATTGAACCGGTATTTCATTTTGATTTAGCTCCGATACCGTTTTAACGGAAACATCATCAACCCCAAGGGCCAAAAAGAATTTGTCGGTCTTTACCAATTCCTCCCCGAAAACCTCGGCCAACCTACCACTGGCAATTCGCCGCAACAATTCCATTTGCCACAAACGGTCTTGGGCATGTACATAGCCCAGTGCCCTGAACGCATCCATCTCGTTTTCCCCATAAATATGGGGTATGCCAAAAGTATCGTAGTAGACCTGTACGTTTTCCGTTAAATGTTTTAGTGTTTTTTCGCCATCATAATCTGGAGTCAGCTGCCATGCGAATAGACCCAGAACCACAGCCAGCAGGCCGAATATCAAAAGAAGCCCCTTTCCTAACCGTTTTAGTATTTTCATTCAAGATCAATTTTTTTTAAGGAAATATAAGAATTATTTGCAAGGCGCTTAAAATTGATCGCCGAAGGGTTATTGAGTTTTTAGCGACAACCCGAACATTCCTTCTCTATTAAGAAAAATCAGAGGAACTACATCAAGCGCCAAAACCCTCCTAAATAGCAGTGCCATCAAAACCGGAGTGGTCAAATCAACCTTCAAACCATCAATAAAAATACAGCCAATACCTACAATAACTGTTTTAAATTTAACATTTCTTGTTAAAAAATTAAGATTTTGGCCGACAATTTAAAAATTAGGCACGAATAAAAAAATTCCGACAAAATATCCTTGAGGGGAATCTATCCGTCACATGTATACCCAAATCCTTTTTTTTAGATTGGCCAGACCAAACCATCAAAGCATATTGTTGACGAAGGCGCTAATGAAAAAGGATTTTCCCACTGATCATGCAATAAACGGAAGCTCTTATTTTTCCTTATAGCGAGCCAATCCGAACTGGAGCCATTTACGGTACGTTTCCGAATCGGTATACTGCACCGGATGGCTCAGGATTTCCAGGTCAGGGGTCATCAACACGTAAAAGGGCTGCGAGGCCGCATTAAAATTGACACTTTGAAAAGTACCCCACTTCTGCCCTACGGTTTCGATGTGTTTGATTCGTCCACTATCATATTGAAAATCGAACTTTTCAGTCTCGGGAAGTTCTTTTCGATCATCAACATACAAGGAGATCAATACATAGTCTTCGTTTAAAATAGAGTAGATATCAGGTTCGCTCCATACATTCTCTTCCATCTTTCGGCAATTGACACAGGCCCAACCCGTAAAATCCAACAGTATGGGCTTATCTACCTTCTTGGCATAAGCTACGCCCTCTTCAAAATCCTTAAAACAATTTATCCCCAAAGGGCAATCGCTTTCAGTTTCCGAAACACTATAAAATGCAGGAGGAGGAAAACCGCTCAACAACTTGAGGTTGGAAACCCCTAGGAGCCCCAATAAAATATAGATGGAAACCCCCATACTCAGCAAGCCTACCGCCTTTCGGCCCATGGAGAGTTTTGCTTTTGGTCCGTCGTGCGGAAATCTAAAAATACCGAAGAGGTAGAGCGTGAGCAAAACGTACAACACCACCCAAATCGCCAAGAAAATTTCCCGTTTTAGAATCCCCCAATTGCCGACCAAATCTGCATTGGAAAGAAATTTAAGGGCCAAGGCCAATTCCAAGAATCCCAACACCACTTTTACGGTCGTCATCCACCCACCAGATTTTGGCAAGGAATTCAACCATGCAGGAAAAAGGGCAAAGAGTGCAAACGGCAAGGCCAGGGCCACTCCAAATCCCGTCATACCGGCGGAAAGGTTCATAGCCACATCACCTTCCTCCAAAACCGTACTCCCCAAGAGTCCCCCTAAAATAGGCCCCGTACATGAAAAAGACACAATAGCCAAGGTAACGGCCATAAAGAAAATACCGATAACCCCTCCAATTTTGGAAGATGCGGCATCCATCTTGTTCGCCCAAGAGCTCGGCAAGGTCAACTCATAATACCCAAAAAAGGAGAAGGAAAAGAACACGAAAATCAAAAAGAAGGCTATGTTCAACCAAATATTCGTTGCGATGGTATTGAGAATTTGCGAATCTACCGAATCGAAAACATGAAAGGGCAGACTGAGCAAAAAGTATATCAGTACGATAAAGAAGCCGTACAACAAGGCATTTACGACTCCCTTCGACTTTTGTTTTGAGTGCTTGGTGAAAAATGAGACCGTAAGGGGAATCATAGGAAAAACGCAGGGCGTCAACAATGCGATCAAGCCTCCGAGAAACCCAAGTCCAAAAACCATCCAAAGACTTGACCCCGTTCCTATATCTTCCTTGACATCCTTTAAGGCTTCCTTATTCTTCAAATCGAGTTTTAACGCAGATGAAAGCTGTTTACTGCGTTCATCTATCGTTTTGTTCTCCGTTACGGCAACCCCTCCATCCAAAACAAAACTAAAATCCTCATCCACAGGTATACATACCTCTTTACAGATTTGGTAAAAGAAATTAATATCGATTTGGTTGACACTAGGGTCGAGTAATCTTATTTTCTGGGTAAAAATGGCGCTTCCCTTAAAGAAAGTCTCATCGACTTCAAAAATATCACTATATTCCACCACCGTTTCACTTTCGGTCGTTTCCCCTAAAAGTTCATAGGTCTCGCCGGCTTTTTTATAGGTAAACTCACTCGGTAAGGAACCGCCTTCGGAAGTAAATTGCGAATAAATATGCCACCCCTCGTAGATATCGCCCTTAAGAACAAGCTCATAGTCCGTATCATTGATCTTGCGCACCTCTTGCGACCACTTTACAGGGTTGTCGTCATCTTGGCCGAACAAAGACAAAAAACTAAAAAACAGGGAGATAAATACAATTATATGTTTCATTGCTTTAATGTAATCTTTATAATATCACTGGTGTGTTCCGATACTTTAAAACGTTCATCGGCCCTACGTCCGATAACCCAAACGATAGCATCGCCCGAACACAAAAGCCATTGCGCCTCTTTCGAAACCACATCTACTTTTTCGTCCTTAAAATACTTCGACAGCTTTTTTTTGCCCGTCATTCCCAAGGGATAAAAGTAGTCGCCTTTTTTCCATTTCCTTATCGTTAACGGATACTTTAACGCTTTTTTATCTATGTAAAGTGTATTTAGATCAGACTTAACATATTCGCCTACCTTTTCAATTTTCAAGGAAACAGGTTCACTTACCACAGTATCCCCTTCATCGATATGGTATTCGTTAACATCGGGCGCTTCCTTGGCCACCAATAGAAGATAATCCCGATCCTTTACCAAACGATAATCTTTTGACTGTATTTGCTTTCCGCTCATAGCCGATAGAAGGTTTTCGACATCGTTCCACTCCGTAAAACCATAGGGCTTAAAAAGCAGGTATAAATAGGTCGAAACAGGTTTCAGCTGCAATAACTTTGCTACAGAAATACGTGTTACACCAGCAGTTTCCTCAAAACATTGTGATTTTAAATCGGAAATATGATGTTCCAAAACAAGGGCTGTCTGGGAAAGGTAATTCTGCGTTTTCTGGAAATTCGCCAAAAAGGCAGGGTTCAATTCCTTTAGGGCCGGTACGATTTCATGCCTGATCTTATTTCTTAAATACTTGGTATCGGCATTACTGGCATCTTCTCGCCAGACCAAATTTTCCGCTCGGGCATAAGACAAGATCCACTCCCTTGTAAAATGCAATAAAGGCCGTGAAAGATTATGGGATTTTACGGGTATTCCGGTCAAACCATCTATACCCGTTCCCCGGGAAAGATTGATCAAAAAAGTTTCCAAACTGTCATCGGCGTGATGGGCCGTCACCAAGGTTTTTATACCTTCCCTATCCATAATTTCAGAAAACCAGCGATACCGAAGCTCCCGGGCCGCTACCTGAATAGATACTTTATTTTGAGTCGAGTAAGATTTTGTATCAAAGCGGTTTACGTATATTTTTACCTTGTGCTTTTTAGCCAAATCCCTTACCAAACCTTCATCGGCATCACTTTCAGCTCCCCTCAGGTTAAAATTGCAATGGGCCACGGCAAAATCAAGATCCAATCGTGCGCACAGGTGCAAAAGAGCCACACTGTCAACACCCCCCGAGCACGCCAATAAAAAGCGGTCATCGACCAACTCCGTAAATTGATCTTCTATATGTTTTTTAAACTCTTCCAACACGGTTCAAAGGTAAGCAACAATTAGAATCTTTTTTAATGTAAACGCTTTATGAAAGCTGACTTCAACTCTCCAAAACCTCACGCATGGCCTTCGCCTTTAAAAGGCATTCCTCGTACTCCTTTTCCGCCACGGCTTTTGCAGTTATCGCCCCTCCTACCGAATACGAAACATACTCCTCCGATGCATTGTACAATATACTTCGGATCACCACATTAAAATCGAAATCGCCATCGGGGGTAAAATACCCTACGGCCCCGCTGTACAAGCCCCTCTTAAAAGCCTCTAGCTCCTCGATTATTTTCATGGCCGAGACTTTTGGCGCCCCGGTCATACTCCCCATGGGAAAGGTCCCTTTTACCAAATCTACGGGATTCGCCCCAGGGGCCACCTCGGCCACCACGGTAGATATCATTTGATGCACCTGTTCAAAAGTGTATACCTCACACAACTCTTCAACTTGGACACTTCCCTTAATAGCGTGCTTCGAGAGGTCATTGCGGACCAAATCTACGATCATAATGTTTTCGGCCCGTTCTTTAGGGTCGTTTTGAAGCGCACTGACCAATTTGGCATCGGCCGAATCTTGTTGCGAACGCTTGGCCGTACCCTTGATCGGCTGGGAAATGATTTTATCGCCCTCCTTACGTAGATAGCGTTCCGGCGAGGCCGACAATAAGAACTTATCGTACATCTTTAAAAAGGCCGCAAACGGCGCCTTAGATATAGCATTTAGCCTTTGATAGGTTCTATAAGGATGTATTTTTGTGTCTTCGGCATAAAACTCTTGACAAAAGTTGGCCTCATAGATGTCCCCCCTATGGATGTGGGCCAACATTTGCTGTACCTGACGGAAGTATTCATCCTTAAAAATACGCAGTTTAATGCGTATGTTCTTAGTTGCGGAGCCTTCCCCAACATTGAAAGTATCACCCCCGGAAATAGCTTTGAAATCCGATTGGATCTCATCATCGACCATCCTGAGGTAGTCGAAACTCACAGTATCCCCTATAATCTTTATGATTTTTTTAGGCTGGAAGAAATACAGCTCGGGAAAATGCAAATGATCCGCATTTTTGGAAAACAAACGCTCAACATCATTCTTAAGATCATAAGAGAGGTAGCCAAAAATATAGTCATTGGTCAAAACCTGGTATTCCTTGAGCTTTTCAAAAGCCTCCTCACTATCGGTTTGAAGCAAAGTAAGGGCATCTACCGCCAATAGCGCATCAAAAGACCCATAACGGTTTTTGTGCCCGTTGCCGTCTAACCAAAGGACATCGTCATATTGTTGGGCCCACAGCAACAGCCCTTCCTTAAAACTTTCGATATCGGAAACGACAAACGAGCTATTGGTTCGCAAACGAATGGTTTTATAGTTTACCCAAAAATTGGTTTAAAGCCTCGCGATGTGCTTTTGCCAAATCAGCGGAAACAATACCTTCTCCCTTATTAAAGGTTTCCCCAAACGATGGCAAAGAGAAGCTTGCGACAACTTCGGCCCCGAAACGCGGCAACACATTTTGGGTAATTTCCAAGGCGCCCATCCCCCCTCTTTTTCCATTGGAAGTAGCCATCAAAAAAACCGGGGTATCTTCCAAAAACTTGCGTTCGACCCGAGATAACCAGTCAGTGAGGTTCTTAAAGTACGCCGATGGACCGCTATTGTGCTCATTCACCGAGATAATTACCCCATCCGCCTTCACCAAGTCTTCCTTAAGCTCTACTAAGGAATTCGAGTAACCGTTCTCCCTTTCATAATCTTCACTGAACATCGGAAAAGGAAAGTTCACCATGTTCAACAACTGCACCTCATGGTCTTTTATAAGTGATGCCGTATACTTTACCAATTCGTAATTAATAGATTTAGAGGAATTGCTTCCCGCGAATGCTAATATTTGAGCCATATTTTTTAAATAAAAGGTGTTTTGGCGAAATTATGGCAAATACGACTGAATTGCGAGTATTTTATCTAATTTTGCTGCGAAAACATCCAAACCCCTTGTTTTACAAGTATATAGATCAAAGATTTTTGCTTGACCAGAAATATCGAAAAAGAACGACTGTACTAAAAACGGAAGTTCTGAGTTATAATGAAGGTTTTAGGTGTTAGTGAAATTGTTTTAACGTGGACAAAAAGACAAAAAGACTCTATTTTATAGACGCTATGCGGGCATGGGCCATTCTAATGATGCTACAAGGGCATTTTATTGATGGTTTGCTAGACCCTATGTTTAGGGACACTTCAAATGTCGCTTTTAATATCTGGAAATATTTCAGAGGCATAACCGCTCCGGTATTCTTTACCGTTTCAGGCTTTATATTCACCTTCCTTCTCATCAAGGGAGACAAAACCGGACTCCAAAACCCTAGGGTCAAGAAAGGGGTCAAAAGAGGTCTCGAACTCCTATTTATAGGCTATTTACTGCGAATGAACCTTTTTGGCCTTCTACAAGGCAAGATTTACGATTCGTTTTATTTGGTAGACGTATTGCATTGTATCGGTCTTTCCTTATTAGGGATTATAGGTATATACCTACTTACCCAGAACAGAAAGAAATTTGTCTTTCCAACGGTATTGCTAGGAATCACCCTTACGCTATTCCTTTTTGAACCGACTTACAAAACGTGGGGCTTCTCCTTTCTACCCGATGCCTTCGCCAACTATTTAACCAAGAACAACGGCTCCGTTTTTACCATCATACCTTGGTTTGGTTATGCCGTTTTCGGTTCGTTTCTATCGATTATCTTTACCAAGTTCAAAGATTTTAAATACCTCTATTTTGTAACCATACCGCTTTTTGCCGCCGTGGGCATGGCCCTTGTTTCGTATTCATCGAAGTTATTTTTGTTACTTTCGCAAACAACGGGTTTACAACTGTTTGCCGATATCTATTTTAATAATTACTTATTCATACGACTCGGTAATGTCCTGGTTGTTTTTAGCATTTTTATGCTTATACGCGGAATACTTAAAAACAGCACCCTACTCAAAATCGGACAAAGCACCTTATCGGTATACATCGTTCACTTTATTATCCTTTACGGAAGTTTTACAGGAGTGGGACTCTACCGGTTTTTCCACCATTCGCTCACACCTGCCGTAGCGATTTCAGGAGCCTTGTGCTTTATGGTCATATGCACCTTTACCGCACTTCGCTACGAAGACAATAAAGAGGTGATACGGCTCAAAATAGCCACATCGGTAAGGTTTGCCCTGGTAAAGGGCGAAGTATTGGCGACCAGTGGATTCCAGACAGCTAAAACCCTATTCTTTAGATTACTTAGACGGGTCGGTTTGGCAAAAAACTAACCCTGATATATTCTCTTAAAAAAAGACATAAAAAAGCCCCGGATGAACTTTCACCCGGGGCTTTTTTAATATTAAACCAAGATTTAAACGTGCAAGGCACGGTTATCGGTAGCGGCAAGGGCCGCTTCTTTTACGGCTTCCGCAAATGTCGGATGCGCATGGCTCATTCTAGAGATATCTTCCGCAGACGCCCTAAACTCCATGGCCGTAACCGCTTCGGCAATCAAATCGGCAGCACGTGCCCCGATCATATGTACACCTAAAACTTCATCGGTTTCCTTATCGGCCAGGATTTTTACAAATCCGTCCAAATCCATACTGGCTCGGGAACGTCCCAAGGCACGCATTGGAAATTGTCCTGTTTTATACGCCACACCAGCTTCCTTCAACTGCTCTTCCGTTTTTCCTACAGAAGCAACTTCAGGCCAAGTATAGACCACACCAGGTATTAGATTGTAATCGATATGTGGTTTTTGTCCCGACAATTGTTCGGCAACAAAGGTTCCTTCCTCTTCGGCCTTATGTGCCAACATCGCACCTTTGATCACATCGCCAATGGCGTAAATATTAGGGGTACTGGTTTGCAAGTGGTCGTTTACTTCAATTTTTCCGCGCTCATCGATTTTAACCCCGGCAGCTTCTGCGTTCAGTCCATCGGTATATGGCCTACGCCCTACCGACACCAGACAATAATCGCCTTTCAACTCTACTTCCTGTCCTTTTTTATCATCGGCTTTAACGATAATCTCATCGCCTTTTCTTTCTACCGATTTTACTTTATGGGATACATTGAGTTTTACTTTTTGTTTTTTCAAAACCTTGGTAAGCTCTTTTGAAAGTCCCGCATCCATGGTCGGAATAATACGATCCATATATTCCACTACGGTAACTTCGGCACCCAAACGCTTATACACTTGACCAAGTTCCAAGCCTATCACCCCACCACCGATAACGATTAAGTGTTTCGGTATTTCCTTCAACTCCAAAGCCTCCGTAGAGGTTATGATACGTTCTTTATCTATTTTGATAAAAGGAAGTGTAGAAGGTTTGCTTCCTGTGGCTATGATGGTGTTCTTGGCCTCGATAGTTTCCGTACTACCATCATTTTTTTTGATATTTATATGTGAAGCGTCCTTAAAGCTTCCGAATCCTTCAAAAACATCGATTTTGTTTTTGTCCATCAAGAACTTCACACCGTCACAAGTCTGCTTTACCACAGCGGCCTTTCTTGCGATCATCTGCCCAAGGTTAACTTTTATCTCACCCGGTATATCGATACCGTGCTCTTCAAAATGCTTTATCGCATCTTCGTAATGGTGCGAAGAATCTAACAAAGCTTTTGACGGTATACAGCCAACATTCAAGCAAGTACCGCCCAATGTGCTATATTTTTCGATAATTGCGGTTTTCATGCCCAACTGCGCACAACGAATGGCAGCAACATACCCTCCTGGTCCTGAGCCAATAATGGCCACATCGTATGAACTCATAAAATTTTCTTTGTGTTTGAAATACAAAATTAACACTATTTTCCGGTTTGAGGTATCCTTTGACGATTAATACAAAAGTTGCACAAACGACTCCAAAATCGTAATATTACCTCATAGCTAAACCGTAATTAATGACAGAACAAAATTCTGGGGAGCACAGGGAAAACGAAAACATCGTAAAAAATAAGGAATTGAACATCTGGGAAGCCTTAACCCCTGTCCTTGCCCTTGTTGCAATGCTAGCTTACAACGTTTACGTTTACGGAGACGATGCCCTAAGCGGTTCCAATCAGTTTATACTCTTGCTTGGTGGCGCCGTAGCCGCCGTCGTAGGGATATTCAACAAGGTCTCTTACAAACAAATGATGGCAGAGGTCGCCGAAAACCTCAAGTCTACTAGCGGAGCCCTTCTCATTCTACTCATGGTAGGGGCCTTGGCCGGCTCATGGTTAATAAGCGGTATCATTCCCGCCATGATCTATTACGGACTCCAGATTTTAAACCCCACTATATTTTTAGCGGCCTGCGTAGTAATATGTGCCATAATATCGGTCGCCACCGGAAGCAGCTGGACCACTTCGGCCACCGTAGGTATTGCCCTGATCGGCATTGGGGACGCGCTCGGCATTTCCTTGGGTATGACCGCAGGTGCGGTACTATCAGGCGCCTATTTCGGAGACAAACTCTCGCCTTTGAGCGACACTACCAACCTGGCCCCGGCCATGGCAGGAGGGGAACTCTTTGAACACATCAAATACATGTTATATACTACGGTACCCACCATAAGCGTAACCTTGATCTTCTTTATTATTTTAGGGCTTACCGCCGAAACCACAGGGTCTGCCGATATCGATTCGATCTTGACCTCCATCGACTCATCGTTCAATATTAGTCCATGGCTCTTCTTGGTCCCGATCATAGTAGTCGTATTGATCGTAAAAAAAACACCGCCACTTGCCGCCCTTTTGATCGGCACACTTTTGGGTGCCCTTTTCGCCTTGATTTTTCAACCCGAAGTTGTAGCCGGCATTACCGGAGCCAAAGAATTAACCATCAAGTCGGGCTACAAAGGCGTTATGAACGCCATTACCGTTGAAACTTCGGTTCCGACCGATAACGAAACCCTGAAAGACTTGTTTTCCGCAAAAGGAATGGCAGGTATGCTCGGCACGATATGGCTGATTGTATGCGCTATGGTTTTTGGAGGGATAATGGACGGCATAGGCGCCCTCGACCGTATTACAAAATCACTTTTGGATATGGCCAAAACGACCTTCGGACTGTTCGCCAGTACGGTAGGAAGCTGTTTAGCCCTGAATATTACCGCGTCCGATCAATATCTCGCTATCGTGGTTCCCGGAAAAATGTTCAGCAAGGCCTATGCCGACAAAAATTTGGCTCCCGAAAACCTGAGCCGAACCCTTGAAGATTCCGGTACGGTAACTTCCGTATTGATCCCTTGGAACACTTGTGGTGCTTATCACAGTGGTGTTTTAGGGGTAGGTACGGCAGAATACGCCCTATTCGCCGTATTCAATTGGTTAAGCCCCATTGTAACCTTGATTTTCGCCGCTTTCCATATCAAAATCAAACAGCTGGTTACAAAATAACCCACTTTCCGGAAAAACTTTGACCTCCCTACAAATTCAATATTAACAAAAAGAAAAAATATATGCCATATTATTGTCAATTCGTTAATTTTTAGGATTTAATATTATCACAATCCCACCAAAACACACAACACCTTCCCTGCATACATAATAGCTATCACAGTATTGATTTTTTAGATGCCCTACCGCTTTTTTCACCGCAATATTCCTGTAATTTTGTAGTAAATTGAAACTAAAAAATATTTGACTATGGCTTTTGTAGGTAAAAAATTTCCAAACTTGAGTGTTAACGCAATGAACGAATTAGGCGACACATTCAAATTGAACGTTTTAGAGGAAGCTCAAAAAAACAACAAGAAAGTTGTTCTTTTCTGGTACCCTAAAGACTTTACATTTGTTTGCCCCACCGAATTGCACGCTTTTCAAGCGGCTTTAGGTGAGTTCGAAAAAAGAAACACTTTGGTAATCGGTGCTTCTTGCGATACTGCAGAAGTGCACTTTGCTTGGTTGAGCACAAGTAAGGATAACGGTGGTATCGAAGGCGTTACCTATCCGCTATTGGCAGACAGCAACCGTAACCTTGCCTCTACCTTGGGTATTCTTGACATTACCAACGAGCAGTACGATGAAGAAACAGGTGTTATTACCGTTGAAGGCGATAACGTAACCTATCGTGCCACTTACCTTATCGACGAAGAAGGTACCGTGTTCCACGAAGGAATCAACCACATGCCCTTGGGCCGAAACGTAAACGAATATTTACGTCTTATCGATGCCTATACCCACGTACAGGAAAAAGGTGAAGTTTGCCCAGCAAACTGGGAAGAAGGTAAAGATGCAATGACCGCCGACAGAAAAGGTGTTGCCGAATACCTTTCTACACACTCCAATTAATCTAGGCCTTACAAACCTAAAGAAAACCGCTTGTATCAGCTTTATACAGGTACAAGCGGTTTTATTACAAGTCTAATCATTTACGAATTTTAAAACCTAGGATTATGGTGCTAGAATTAGAACAAGACAATCTGCAAGATATCATTGCGGAGAAAAAGAACGTAGTAGTGCAATATTCTGCCGGCTGGTGCGGTAATTGCCGTATCATGAAGCCTAAATTCAAAAAAGAGGCGGCGTCTCACGAAGATTTGACGTTTGTAATCGCTGATGCGGAAAAATTTCCCGAAAGCCGAAAACTGGCCAACGTTGACAACTTGCCTACATTCGCTACTTTTATCAATGGGGAGTTAAAAAACCAAGTACAAACGAACAAATACGATGTTCTAAAAGAATTGATCAGTGAAGTTGCCAGTAATTAAGCATTTGACAAACTTTATCGAAGAGAACGACGAAGATTTTGTTATCGAGACCATCGAAACACTAGAGGCCTTGACCGAGGTACCTTCTTTAAAAGACGAAGAGCTAGATGTGATCGGCGAGTTGATATCGAACATGTACGGAGCCATTGAAGTGCACAAAAGCATAAAGGAAGGCAAACCAAAAAAAGAGGCGCTCAATGAATTTATGCAGCGTGTTATGGGGGCTATCGACAAATAGACCCAGTAAAAAAACAGCTTTACATTTTACCGAAAAAGTGAAACAACCTTTGATTTTCAAGAGAATCGAAATAGTTGTTTCACTTTTTTGTTTTGCCCCTCTTCTTCTTTATAAGGAGATTTCTTTCGTACACCTCTATATTTAGCTATTATTTTTTTAATTTCACGCCCAATATAAACAGAACATATCATGGCTACAGTAACCTTAAAAGGAAACGAAATACACACATTGGGAAACCTTCCCGCAACCGGAAGTAAGGCCCCTGTTTTCACCTTGGCGAAAAACGACCTTTCTTCCGCATCACTTTCCGACTTTGCGGGCAAAAAGGTGGTTTTAAACATATTCCCAAGTGTCGACACAGGTACTTGTGCACAATCTGTACGGCAGTTCAACCAAGAAGCGGCAGAACTTGAGAATACCGTAGTTCTATGTATATCAAAAGATTTACCGTTTGCCCAAGCCCGTTTTTGTGGTGCCGAAGGCATTGACAACGTTATAATGCTCTCCGATTTTCGCGATGGCAGCTTTGGCCAGGCGTACGGACTTACGTTTTCAGACGGCCCATTGGCCCCACTACACTCAAGATCTGTAGTGGTGATCGACGAATCGGGTAAGGTTATCTATACCGAACAGGTCGGTGAAACCGTAGATGAACCGAATTATAAAGCGGCCCTTGAAGCTTTAGCAGATGCCTAAGGAAGAGTCGTTTGTTGTAAACCGAATAAAAAGTGTGGGCTTCGCTTTACGTGGGGCCCTTCTTTTGATTCGTACCGAAGCAAGTATTAAAATCCAGGTATGCTTGGCCATTGCCGTTACCATTGCCGGATTTTACTTCAACATATCCCCTACGGAATGGATGTTTCAAATCTTTGCGGTCTCATTGGTCGTCGGAATTGAAGGAGCCAATACCGCAATAGAAAAAATATGCGACTTCATCCATCCCGATTTTGACAAAAGAATAGGTTTTATAAAAGACATCTCTGCAGGAGCAGTAATGCTGGTCTCCATTGGGGCCATTGTCATAGGCTGTATTATTTACATACCGAAAATATTCTAGCGCTCCCCTATTAAATGGTGTAGGGTATTATTCGCTAGACAAAGACATTTTATTTGTTAGATTTTAAGAACATATATCGACTGAACGAATATGCCGTAACCTTATACCGCATATTTCTGGCCTACATATTTTATTTTGTAGCACGACTCTTATTTTATCTGTACAATCAAGACCTATTTAAACTAGGGGGCATTGGCGATTTGTTGGCCTTGTGCTTTTGGGGACTTGCGTTCGATACCACCGCAATATTGTACGTAAACCTCCTGTTCATTGCCCTTAGCCTTCTCCCCTTATGGGTGAACACTTCCAAAACGTACCAAAAAACACTGCTGTGGATCTATATGACCACCAACCTGATAGCCTTTGCTACCAATTTCGTTGATTTCATATACTACAACTATACCTTTACCCGAAGTACATTCGCCTCTTTTGAATCGCTTGAAAACGAAAAAAATAAAGAAGAGCTACTACTATCCTTTATAACGGATTACTGGCACGTATTCCTTATTTTCTTTATATGCGCCTTTATTTGGGTCAAACTATACAAAGGTGTTAAGGTTCGAGAAGCCGTCCCTTCCAAAAAGTTGCCCTATTTCTTAAGCTCGGTAGCTGCCCTTTTAGTTACCGCTGCCCTCGTTGTGGGGGGCATACGTGGTGACTTTAAACACAGCACTAGACCTATCAACATGGTTGATGCCAGCAGACATGTGAAGGTTCCCGAACATGCCAACATTGTTCTCAACACACCATTTGCCTTTATCAGAACGGTCAAGTCTTCCGACTTTAAGCGAATGGAAGGCGTGCCCCAAGCCGTTATCGACTCTACCTTTCATCCTATAAAACAGTATAAGGATAGCGTTCCCAACAAACCCAATATCGTTCTTTTTATATTGGAAAGTTTTGGCCGTGAATATTTAGGTTCGTTCAATAAGGATATGAACATAGACAACTATGTAGGCTACACCCCTTTTATCGATTCGCTCGCACAGCATAGTCTGATTTTCCCCAATGCCTTTGCAAACGGAAGAAAATCGATTCACGCCATGTCATCGATCCTTGCCGGTATCCCTTCGTTTAAAATAGCCTATACCTCTTCCCCATATGCCAATAGGGAAATAAAATCGATCATCTCTGCCGTTAACGAAATGGGCTACGACACCTCTTTCTTTCACGGTGCCCCCAATGGCTCCATGGGCTTCCTAGGTTTTGGCAACGTGCTTGGATACGACCATTACTACGGGAAAACCGAATACAATAACGATGAGGATTTTGATGGTATCTGGGGCATTTGGGACGAGCCCTTCCTTCAATATACCGCCGATGTACTCTCAGAAAAACAAGAGCCTTTTTTCTCAACGATTTTTACGGTCTCCTCACACGCCCCTTATCAGATTCCCGAAAAATATAAAGGAAAGTTTCCAGAAGGGACTTTAGACATACACAAATGTGTGGGGTATACCGATTACGCACTAAAGCAGTTCTTCAAAAAAATAGAAAACGAACCATGGTACAAGAATACCATTTTTGTGATAACCGCCGACCATGGCAACCAAATCTATTATGAAGAGTATCAAAAAATAGTAAATCGTTATGGCGTGCCCATTCTTATCTTTGACCCGAACGGAAAATACAAAGGCGTAAACCGCGATTTGGCTCAACAGATAGACATATACCCTACCCTGGTATCACTTACGGGCTATCAAAAACCGTTTAGAAGTTGGGGCCGAAGCTTGATTTCCGATACGATCCAGAAACCCTATGCCCTATCGAACACCAGTACCAATTTTCTTTTTATGAGAGACAGCCTTATTGTAGTTCGTAACGACGAAAACACTTTAGGTCTTTACGATATAAAGGATAAGGGCCTTATAAACAACATTGCCAAGAAAAACCCGTTTAAGACCAAAAAGATGGAAGAGATGACCAAAGGGTTTATTCAAGATTACATGAACCGCATCCTCGATGGTCGTTTAGATGCCGAAAACAGTACAGAAACGGAATAACCCATAAGTTTAAAACAAGTGGGCATTTTATAAAATCGAAAAGACTTTTCGCAATCCTTACGTCGAAAACTTCGTAATACGTATTTTTGCACCCAGTGGAAAAAAAGTAATGGCCAAAAAGAAAACAACGACAACAAAAAAGAAGACAAGTTCTAAAAAGGTAAGCCTCGGGCTATCGAAACAGAACAAGATCATATTGGGAAGCCTTCTGATACTGTTCAGTATGGCCCTGTTCTTCTCGTTCGTATCTTATTATTTTACTTGGCAAGACGACCAAAGTTTACTTTCTGAATTTGCCAACCGAAACGAACAGGCCAAGAACCTGCTGAACAAATTCGGGGCCAGTGTAAGCCACTTCTTTGTTTACAAAGGTTTTGGTGTCGCTTCATTGATACTTACCGTAATGCTATGCATAACGGGCCTCTACCTCTTTTTAAGCCTTGACAAAAAGGGCCTTTTGAAAAAGTGGATATGGGGACTCATTTTTATGATATGGATTTCCATTGCCCTTGGCTTTTTTGCCGAGACCAAACCGCTTTTAGGGGGACTGGTAGGGTATGAAATGAACGATTTCCTACAAGACTACACAGGAAAGATAGGCGTGGTACTCATCCTTATTTTCGGCCTGATCTTTATTTTGGTCCGCTTCTTTAAACTTACGCCAGAAGGGGTTGCCAGTGCCTTTAAGAAAAAGACCTCTAGTTTAAAATCGGAATTAAAATCAACTGGGGAAGCCGAGCCTGCCACTGCTCCCGCCCCTGCAAAGGAAGCGGTAACCAAAGCGGAAAAAGAAGAGCCCATAGTGCTCGACACCTATACCCATAAAAAAGATATCCCCCCCCTAAAGACCGAAGTGGAGCCCATTGACGATTTTGAGGTGACCGTTCCCGTGGAAGAAGAAACCGAGGAAGACCTCGCCATGGAAGTCGAGAAAATTGTGGAGGAAAAAGAAGAGTCTACCAATATTGCCGATAAATTGGTTGAAGATTTCGGTGAGTTCGACCCTACCCTAGAACTGGGCAATTACAAGTTCCCTACCATGGAACTCTTGGATCAACATGGGGTTACGGGCGGAATTACCATCAACCAGGAAGAACTGGAAGAAAACAAAAACAAGATTGTAGATACCCTTAAAAACTACAAAATAGGAATCTCCCAGATCAAGGCTACCATTGGTCCTACCGTTACACTTTACGAAATTGTTCCCGAGGCCGGGGTTCGAATTTCAAAAATTAAAAACCTAGAAGACGACATAGCCCTTTCATTGGCTGCCCTAGGAATACGTATCATCGCGCCAATTCCCGGAAAAGGAACCATCGGTATTGAAGTGCCGAACAAAAATGCGACCATAGTTTCCATGCGGTCCGTCATCGCTTCCAGCAAATTCCAAAAGGCCGAAATGGAACTGCCAATAGCGTTCGGTAAGACCATTAGCAACGAAACCTTTGTTGTTGACTTGGCAAAAATGCCCCACCTGCTGATGGCCGGTGCTACGGGACAAGGTAAATCGGTAGGTTTGAACGCCGTACTGACCTCCCTCCTGTACAAAAAACATCCAGCCGAGGTGAAATTCATATTGGTGGATCCAAAAAAAGTAGAACTTTCCATCTATAACAAAATAGAGCGCCACTTTTTGGCTAAATTACCCGATTCCGAAGAGGCGATCATCACCGACAACGCCAAGGTAATCAACACCTTGAATTCCCTTTGTATCGAAATGGACAACAGGTATGAACTGTTGAAAGTTGCCATGGTGCGTAACCTCAAGGAATACAACGCCAAGTTCAAGGCGCGGAAGTTGAATCCCAACGACGGACACAAGTACTTGCCTTATATCGTTTTGGTCATTGACGAATTTGCCGATTTGATCATGACCGCCGGAAAGGAAGTAGAAACGCCTATTGCCCGTTTGGCGCAATTGGCCCGAGCCATCGGTATACACCTTATTATTGCCACCCAAAGGCCTTCGGTCAACGTAATAACCGGTATCATCAAGGCAAACTTCCCTGCCCGTATAGCCTTTAGGGTAACCTCAAAAATCGACTCAAGAACGATCTTGGATGCCCAAGGTGCCGACCAATTGATCGGTCGTGGTGACATGTTGTACACCCAAGGTAACGATGTTACCCGTATCCAATGTGCTTTTGTAGATACGCCCGAAGTAGCCAAGATTACCGAATACATAGGGGCTCAGAGAGCTTACCCGAACGCCCATGAACTACCCGAGTACTCTGGGGAAGATTCTGGCACAAGTATTGATTATGATATTGCCGACCGCGACGCGATGTTCCGTGAAGCTGCCGAGGTCATCGTAACGGCACAGCAGGGTTCGGCCTCATTGATCCAACGAAAACTGAAATTGGGTTATAACCGCGCCGGCCGTATCGTAGACCAGTTAGAGGCAGCAGGCATTGTAGGTCCGTTCGAAGGAAGTAAGGCACGACAGGTTTTGGTGCCCGACCTTACCGCATTAGATCAATTATTAAGCAACGAACGCTCGTAACACGAGTTATTAACTTAAAACGTAAAATGAAAAAGATTTTTTTACTATTTGCCTTGGTATTGCTATCAAATTCAACCTTTGCCCAAAATTCCGAAAAAGCAAAGGCACTCTTGGATGATGTGTACAACAAAGTAAAGAGTTACGACAACATATACGTAGATTTTAAATACGTACTGAACAATTCAGAGGCGGGCATCAACCAGGAAACACGTGGAGAGGTAACCCTCCAAGGCGATAAATATCTCGCCAATATCTTTGGCACCACCCAATTGTTCGACGGTTCTAAGGTGTACACCATTATACCGGAGAACGAAGAGGTTACCATTGACGATAAATCAGAAGATGAAAATGCACTGACCCCGGCAAAAATGTTGACCTTTTACAGGGAAGGCCACAATTACGGAATGGACATTTTACAAAATGTCAATGGCAGGAAAATTCAGTATGTAAAGCTCACCCCTATCGATACCAATTCTGAAATAAAGACTATTTTATTGGGTATCGATGCCGAAACAAAGCATATTTACAAACTGATAGAAACCGGTAAAAATGGAACGACCTCGACCTTTACCGTTAATTCTTTCAAAACGGACCAGCCTTTGTCAAAAACCTTGTTTACTTTTGATGAGGCGAAGTACAAAAATGACGGGTACTACATAGTAAGAAATTAATATTGCCACATTGAGAATTCTAGACCGATATATTTTATCGCGGTTCCTTTATAATTTTTTGAGTTCGTTCGTAATATTGATGTTCATCTTCATATTTCAAACGATATGGTTGTTCATTGATGATTTTGCGGGAAAAGGTCTAGATATTGCCATTATAGGCAAGTTTTTCTTTTATATGATGCCCAGCTTAACGGAGAAGGTTTTACCCCTGACCGTTCTTTTGGCCTCTATACTTACTTTTGGAACCTTGGCGGAGAACTACGAGTTCGCCGCAATGAAAGCCTCGGGTATTTCACTTCAACGCTCCATGCTCAGCCTCATTATCTTTATGGCCATATTAGGAGGGGTCACCTTCTATTTTGCCAATAGCGTTATACCGGCTTCCGAACAGAAAATCTACAATATGCGGCGCAACATTGCCAAGGTAAAGCCCGCTGCCGCTATTGAAAAAGGGGTGTTTAGCGATTTTGAGGGAATGAGTATCAAGGTAGATGAAAAATACGGTGAACAAGACCGTTTTCTGAAGAACGTAATTATCCACGAAAAATCGGCCTCCAATGTAAACGTAACGGTCATCAAGGCCAAAACGGGCGAACTTATCAGTAGCCAAGATTCCGAACTTATTCAATTGGTTCTACGTGACGGTCACGATTACCGGGACATGGATAAAACCAAAAGCACCGAAAAAAGAAAATACCCCTTTACCAAGACCAATTTCGAAGTCTATCGAATGAATATCGAAATTCCAGAAATGGAGCAAGACCTTGAAGAGGAAAGTGTATCGAATCGTGAAAAGATGAAAAACGTTTCACGATTGCTAAAGGATATGGATTCATTGGAGACCGATAACCGAAGGATCGTTCAGGCCTTTTCGAAAAACATTGTCTACCGAATGGGAGCCTTTATTCCCCTTAGCCCGGCAGATACCATAGCTAGACAAAAAGAAAAACTGCCGAAACCAAAGGAAGCTGCAATCGACACTATCCAAAAGAAAGCGACCCCCGACATAACGACGGAAGCAAAAGTAGACAGTTTAGAAACCACTACGGAAACGGCAGAAAAAGAGCAGCCTCCCGTAAACATCATCGATTTCTTTAAAGATTGGCAAAAGATCCAAGTGATGAATTCGGCGAAGAATTCGGTATCGAATATCATGACTTCTATCGAAGGTAAAAAACAGGAACTCGACAAACGATATGAAATACATAGGCGACATGTTTTTTCCTTACACGATAAGTACGCCTTGGCCCTTTCGTGTATTATCTTATTTTTTGTAGGTGCCCCATTGGGTGCCATTATACGAAAAGGGGGTATTGGCCTACCAATGGTAGTAGCCATCTTACTGTTCTTAGTCTATTACTTTTTAGGTGTATTTGCCGAAAACTATAGTTATAAAGGAAACATTCACCCCATTATAGGAGCTTGGTTACCATCAATGATCATGCTGCCATTGGGAGTTTATCTAACACAACGTGCAACGGCGGACAGAGGTATGATGAATCTCGGAAATGCCTTTGACCGTATCAAACGTCTTTTTTCAAAAAAAGACCAATCCGAAGAAGAAGAATGAGTACCGACATGGATAAGAAAAGTCAATTGAATACTATAGAGGAAGCGATTGAAGAAATTCGAAAAGGCAATGTCATTATCGTTGTAGATGATGAAAACAGGGAGAATGAAGGCGACTTTTTGGCCGCTGCGGAACTGGCTACGCCCGAAACCGTGAATTTTATGGCGACCCACGGCAGAGGATTGATCTGCGCCCCACTAACCGAAGGTAGGTGCAAAGAATTGGGCCTACATATGATGGTCAGCAACAATACCGACCCTATGGAAACCGCCTTTACAGTGTCAGTAGATTTGCGCGGTGGCGGAGTTACCACAGGTATTTCGGCAGCGGACAGGGCCAAAACGGTTCTTGCCCTGACCAAGGAAGACACCAAACCGCACGATTTGGCACGCCCAGGACACATCTTTCCCCTTGTAGCCAAGGAAGGGGGCGTTCTAAGAAGAACGGGCCACACAGAGGCTGCGATTGACTTTGCAAGGCTGGCCGGACTCAAACCTGCGGGCTACATTGTTGAGATCATGAACGAAGACGGAAGCATGGCCCGCCTACCCCAACTCTTGGAGGTTGCCAAAAAGTTCGACTTAAAGATCGTTTCCATTGAAGATTTGGTAGCCTACCGAATGGAACATGACAGCCTTATCGCCAAAAAAGAAGATTTTGATATCGATACCCGTTTCGGAAAGTTCCGATTACGCGCCTACCAACAGACGACGAACAACCACGTACATATTGCGTTGACCAAAGGCTCTTGGAAAAAAGATGAAAAGGTACTTACCCGAATCAACTCGACCTTGGTCAATAACGATATCTTGGGCACGCTTACGAACAATCCCGATGCCAAGCTCGAAGATATGTTCAATGCCATCAATAAGGAAGGAAAGGGCGCCATTGTATTTATAAACCAAGATGCCGAATCGCTCAACCTATTGTCCCGATTGGCCGAACTAAAGGAACTACAGAAAAAAGGAATTCGAAAAGCGCCAAAAATAGATATGGATGCCCGCGACTTTGGTATCGGCGCACAAATTCTCCACGATTTGGATATCGCCAAAATGAGAATCTTATCCAACTCGCCCCAAACCAAACGTGTGGGTATCGTAGGGTACGGCCTTGAAATCGTAGAATACGTCGGGTATTAGAACATCTTTCTCCTTCGTTTTATTTTATCAGCTGACTAGGCGGATATCCGAACTGCTTTTTAAAGCAGCGACTAAAATATAGGGGATCACTAAAGCCTATAAGGCTGGTGACCTCCGATACGTTGTACTTTTTGGTCCGTAGCAATTGGGCCGATTTTTTCAGTCGAATGGTCCGTATAAACTCATTGGGCGCCAAATCGGTAAGTTCCTTGATCTTTCTATACAATTTGGACGAACTCATACCCAATGCCTGACAGAGCAAGGAGGTGTTCAGGTCGCTATTGCCCATGTTCTCATGTATCAGTTCCGTCAATTTTTCCATAAAAGACTGATCTATGGGCGAATGGGTCAAGGTATTTACCTGACTTTCGATTTCTTCGGAAAACCTATTTTTCAATTCTTTTCTAGAATTGATGATGTTTTCAATCCTCGTCTTTAAAAGCGAAGGATCAAAAGGCTTGACCAAATACCCATCCGCTCCCGAGCTATATCCTTTGATCTTGTCATCGTTATCCGATAGGGCCGTTAGAAGAATGACGGGAATATGGCTTATATCGGCATCGTTCTTCAAGGCTTTACAAAATTCGAGCCCGTTCTTGACCGGCATCATAATATCGGCAATACAGATGGCGGGCTTTACCTTTAAACATACCTCTAGCCCCTTCTTCCCATTTTCCGCCTCAAAGACCTTGTAGTAATCGGACAGGTAATCGACCAAATAGCTCCGCAGTTCGGCATTGTCCTCTATGATCAATATCCGCTCTTTTAAATGGGTACTTTGGATGATTTTTTTGGCGGTGATGAGCTGTGGCGACTCTTCCACGACTTGGCTTTTTTCGTAATCGAATACCTCATCGTCATCGTAGGCCTTTCGATCTATAGGAAGCTTTAAGGTAAACACACTGCCTTTGTTAAGCTCACTTTCAATCGTTATTTTTCCCTTATGCAATTCAACCAAGGCCTTTACCAAAGAAAGACCTATGCCCGATCCCGTATTAAGGCTGGTACTGTTCGGGGCTTGATAGAATCTAGAAAAAACCTTCTCTTGGCTTTCTTTGGGAATCCCGATACCATCATCACTGACTTCAACCAGAAGGTGTGCTCCGCCTTTTTCTTCCTTTACTTCTATAAAAAGGTCTACATGCCCATAACCCTGGGTGAATTTTAAGGCATTGGACAAAAGATTGTAAAGCATTTTGTCAAACTTGTCCCTATCGATATAACCTTCGATGTTTTGGTGTTCACAGATAAGATTGAAGTTTATTTTTTTGTCGTCCGCCAGTTCCTCAAAGGAGCGAAAGGTGTTTTTGGTATAAAGAAGAATATCGGTCTTGGTCACCTTCAAACGCAATTCACCGGACTGCGCCCTTCTAAAATCCAATACTTGGTTCACTAAATTCAGTAATCGATTTGCGTTTTGATGAATCAGGTTGTACCGGCTCTGCTGAAAATAATTACCGGAGTCCTTTCCATCTTCTATCAGTTGCTTTGCAGGACCGAGAATCAGTGTCAATGGAGTTCGTAACTCATGCGATATATTCGTAAAGAAACGCAGCTTTTCGTTGTTGAGTTTCTCATCGCGTTCACGTTTTACCTTCTCCATCAACCATTGTTGCTTGAGCACTATTCGTGCCCGTATCTGTTTACGGATAAGGTAGAAAGCCAGGGCCAGTACCAAAAGCATCAGAAAAAACGCTTTATATGTAAACCAAAATGGGGGAAGAATTTCAATCTGGTACGAAGACACATCGCTCCATACCCCATGACTGTTCATAGCCCTTAGCTTGAACACATAATCGCCTGAAAAAAGATTGGTATACTGAACGGTGCGTTGCCTGACATCTACGGTATTCCAGTTTTCATCGAAGCCTTCAAGAATATAACTGTATCTGTTTTGCCTTCCGTTAACGTAAGAGGGACTCGAAAAGGTAAGCGAGAAATTTTTGTTCGAATTCTCCAGTACCAGCTTTCGGCCTAAATTAATATCGGATTTCAATATTTCTTGGCCGTTGACCACCGAACCGATCTCTACCGCCTTGTTCTGTACCCGAATACTTGAGATAATAGGCTTGGGCGCGTATTCGTTCACCGAAAGTCCTTTTGGGGAAAAGGTGATTACGCCATCCTTCCCTCCTAAGTACATATGGGTCTCATCGGCATAATAGAAACCTCGTGTACTGAATATATCAAGTCGGTTTCCACTTTCGGTATGGTACAATTTCAATTCTTTTGACGCAATGTCGAGCTTCCCCAAATTATTATTGTTCATATTAAGCCACAAAAAACCATCTTTTTGGGCCACAAAATTGGTGACCCAACGGTCTTTTAGGCCATCGATATCGGTAATGGGAACAAAATCATCAAGCGAAACATCGTAGTAACAAAGTCCTTTTCGAGTAGCCGCCCAAACTTTACCGGAAACATCTATGGCTATATCGCTCACATTATTATGGGGTACTCCGATATGGTCTTCCGAACGGGCCTCAAACACCTTGACCTTCATTGACGACTTATCATAACAATAGGCGCCCATTTGGGTAGCGAACCAAATTTTTTCATCGCTCTCTTTAATAGCGTTAATGTCTAGGCCAGGCAGCAAATTGCCGAAAGACGTATCGACCTGTTTGGTTTTTACATCTAAGACCACGGCCCCTTCACCATGGGACCCAATGACCATATGCCGATTTCCCAAGGGCTCAAAAGCCAAAATAGGGGCTTTATCAATCCCCACATCGATCACCTTATTGGTTTTCCTTACATAATCATAAATAAGAATTTTCCCGTCCCATAGACCACAGTAAAAGACTTTGCCGTCTATAGAAAACATACTTGCGATATCTTTCGCGGTTTGATACAGAGGAATATAACGATTGCCTTCGGAAACAAAGAGACCGTTATGACGTGTAGCCACTATTATTTTTCCGTCAAAAGTTTTCGAAAAATCACGTATACGCGGAACTTGATTATCGATATAACGACTGATCGAAGTATTGTAGGTAAACTGGTTTTCGTAAGGGTCGTATTTATCAAGGCCTTCTTCCGTACCCACCCAAAGCACCCCCGAAGCATCAAAATACAAGGCGGAGACCAAGTTATCGACTAGGGAATCATCATCTGACAACTCGGAAAAATACCATTGGTACTTTTGCTTACGTAAATCTTCCAATTCGTCGACTTGAACAATCCCTCCCAAGGTTCCGAGCCAATATTTCCCGTTAGGGGCCTTGGCTATTGAAATAAAGTAAGGCCCAAGTTTGTCACGCACCCCCATATCCTCTATAGGAAGGTCTTCAAAACGGTCTTCGCTGGCGTTCAGCTTAAACAGGCCATTTCTACTGCCTACAAAAAGATCGGCTTTATGATCTTCATAAATGAAATTTATATAAGGGTTGGACTCCTTTAAGTTCTCCGGTAATAAGGAATACTGCTTCACCTGAACGATAGAGCCTAGGTTGTCCAAAGAAATCCTGGCGATGCCTACGGCCCCATAACTCCCTACCCATATATGTCCTTTTGAATCTTCAAAAATCTCCTTGATATAGGTAAATCCTTCCAGGGGCACCTTGCTAAAGCTCTCGTTATGGGAATCGTATATAAAAAGCCCTTGATCTTTGGTACCGACCCACACCCTTTTGAACGAATCGATATGCACCGACCTGATTTCCTTATCCTGTAACGAACCTACATTTGCAGGGTCGGGCAAAAAGACCTTGAACCTATAGGTATTCAAATCAAATCGAGCGAGCCCATTTCGCGTTCCGATCCAAAGTTGGTTTGCCTCTTGATCAAATTCCAAGGCGGTAATATCGTCATTTGGAATGGTGTTTTCCGATGGCGAAGCGCTGGTATACGATTTAAACTCATATCCATCAAAGCGGTTCAGGCCAGAAAAGGTACCGAACCATAAAAAACCATTATTATCTTGAACAATATGCCTGACCGAATTATGGGAAAGTCCACTTGCATCGTTATAATGTTCAAATTTTAACGATTGCCCATGCAGTCCCCATATGGAGACTATAATCCAGAAGATGCATGTTAATCGATAGCCCATTAATTTTTTGAATTGTGACTACAATTTATGACATTAAAGAAGAACTGCTAGCCCATACGTCATTAATCTAGCTCGGGCCTATGTCCGACCATGTTAAAATCCAATACGGCACCTTTCTCGAGGAGGTCGTGGGAAACACTGTATGCATTGTATTCTTCCCCGTTTAGTTGAATTCCGTTTACATAGACCTTTCCCGAACTGGCCCCTTTCGCATTTATAGTCAGCTTATTACCGTTGGTAAGATTAATCACCACTTTATCGAAACTAGGACTCCCGAATTCATATTTTGGGTTTTCCTCGGTTCCCCCGTTCATTTGAAACAATCCAATTTTCATAAGCACGGCCAAACTGCCCATCAGGCCTTGATCTTCATCCCCGTTATAGCCGGTAGCCGGCGACAATCCTCCAAAAACGGTTTGCGCCACCTTTCTCGACCAGTATTGGGTCAGGTCGGGCCTATCTAGCTTATTGAATACAAAGGCCGTTTGTATGGAAGGCTGGTTCCCGTAGTTGATGGGGATATTGCGATATTCGGGATGCAGTTCCTGCGAATGTGAACTCCCTGCGGTAAAGCCTAACTTCTCGGCCTGTTCGAATTGCATATTCAATTTTTTGGCAGCTGCTTCCTTCCCTCCCATTAACGCGGCAAGTCCTTCTTGGTCATGGGGTACGAACCATGTGGATTGTGCCCCGTTCGATTCAATAAACCCGTTTTCATGCTCGTACGGATCGTAATTTTCACGCCATTTGCCCGAAACATCTTTAGGTCGCATCCATCCTACGGAAGCGTCGAATACATTTTTATAATTATCGGAACGCTTCATGAAATAGGAATAGTCCTCAAGGTATCCTAGCTTTTTTGCCAATTGGGCCAAGGTCCAATCTTGATAGGCATACTCCATGGTCATGCTCGCCCCATCTTGGTGGCCACCGAATCTTCCCTCTGGAATGGGGTGTGGTACATATCCGTTCTCTAAGTAATATTTGAGTCCGCCACCTATCGTTGTATGGTGTTCATACCCTGCTTTGCCCATAATACCACCTAGCATATGGTTTTTCTTTAAAGCTTGGTAAATCCCTTCTAAATCTTCAGTAATCAGACCTTTTTGGATGGCACTTACAACAAACGGTGTAGACGAAGCACCGGTCATTACATAGGTGTAATTTCCTCCGGATGGCCCCCTTGGCACCATTCCCCCATCTTTATAGTATTGTAGGAGCGAATGCACAAATTCTTCCATGATTTCGGGATATACCAAGCCCCAAAGCGTGTTGATGGTCCATTGCGCACCCCAAAAGGAATCGGAATTGTAATGATTGAATTGAGGCTTTCCACGGTCGTCGAGAGGCAATTGCCCTACTCTAAACTCCTCCCCCGTATTATCGGGGTAGGCCCCATTGACATCGCTGATGATCCTTCGGCCTTGAAGTCCATGCCACAAATCCGTGTAAAACCTTTTTCTGGCGGTCTCTGTACTGCCCTCGACTTCTATTCGTGCCAGTAGACCGTTCCATTCTTTTCTAGAATCTTGAACGACCTTATAAAAGTCCCAATGCGGCAATTCGGCATCGATATTCGCCTTGGCATTGGCAACAGAGGTATACGAAATACCGGCTTTCATAAGAACTTCATCAACACCATCCTTTAAAAAGACCAAATAATTCCCCGTGGTTTCGTCACGTTCTATCGAATCGATCCCAGAATTGAAGTCTATGGCAAAAAAGAGTTTTACGGGTTTGGGCCTTCTACTTGTTTCAGTGATAAGCAATTCCCCTATCAAGGAACCGTTCCCCACAATTTCAAGTCGTCCGTCAGTATTTTTATTAGGCCCCAACATTCCGTTTAAATTAAAAAGTACGGCCGGTCTTTTTCCTTTTTTAGGAAAGGCATATTTATGTAATCCCACACGTGTTGTACTGCTGAGCTCAACATTGATATTGTACTTTTCCAATTCTAGATAATGATACCCAGGGGAGACCTTTTCCTTGTCATGGTCAAACTTAGACCGAAAATCGGTGAATATCTCTTTTCTATTGGTATCATCTATGGTTACCGGCATAACCGACAAACCTGAAAGTTGCCATGCATGGATATGGCTAAACCCCTGAACGGTGTCTACCTTGTACCTATACCCACTTCCCCAGGCACCATCCACTTCGGTATCGGGACTCAAGTTGACCATTCCGAACGGCCTACTCGCCGACGAAAAGAAGAACCATCTTGAATTTTCAGTATCGAGCTGAGGGTAGACCATATCTACAGGTTCTACCATCTCAACTGTTTGAGGGCCTTGGTTTTCAGCCCCACAAGACGAGAGTGCAACCGCTAATGAGATGCAAATTCCGTATAGGGAAACTTTTGAAAATAAATTCATATAAAGAGTTTCTTTAGCTTTTTGTATTAAGGTTTAAGGTGATTTGATCTAACATTTGAAAAGTTGGGAAGCCATTGTTGGGCCTTCTTATTTCAGGGTTGTACCAATTCTTCCATTTTACTTCTTTGTCACCGGTTTTTCGGTTACGATAAATGATCTCCAGTTGTTCTTTTGCTTGTGGCAACAAGGCTTGGGCATCGTTCAAAAACTTATCGTCACCCGTGTCTTCGAACTGTTTCTTAAAGACGGACATGTCGTGCAGGGTTTGTTCAAAATCGACCAAATCTTGATAAAGGCGAGCAGGAAGATAGATATAGTCGTGGTAAAAATTCTTGTTCCTCTTCACTTTCCCCAATCCTTTTTCGGCTTCTTGAACGGCCCTATTTATTTCTTGCCGTATGAACCTGACACGCTCCAAATCGTTCTCGACCCTTTTATAGTCATGCGCTACAGGTAATTTTCCGGGACGTTGAATAGGGCTATCGGATAAATAGGATATGGCTTCCCTTATTTCCCAAAGGTGCTGTACATAGCCTATCCTTTCCTGTTGTGCCCTGTGTAAATATTTCATCGATGCTACTGCATGTTCGGCACTTTCCCCATCAAAATAGCCTTCCGTCCATTTTTTGTAAAAAGCATCCGCCTCAAAACTGTTGGGGGAATTACAAACCTCGGCATAAGCTTCGATGTTTAAAAGAAAGGGTCTAAAATTCTGTCCGTTTACCAGACAAAACGTATCGGCATCATATCCTGAGAACATCTCTTTCATTACCGATTCTACTTTTTCAGGATAAGGGTTATGCACGGTATGGTTCAGCCAAAACCCGGCATGCATATAGGTACCGAAATCGTAACCATCGGTGGTATCGGGATAATATTCAAAATCGCCAAACCCATGGTCGGACCATGCCACAATCCAATCTTTAGGAGGTCGGAAGCCATCGTTCCACATTTCCATTCCATCGGAATAACAAACCAAGACCTTATCGGCATTTGGTTTATAGGCATCCACCAAATCACCAAACGCTTTATATACCTCATTGAACACCTCTACCTTATCTTCCCCGCAACTACTTTCGTACTCCCAATCCCACACTTGGTGTCTGGGGCGTAAAATAAAAATATCGGTTTTACGCAATGGGGTCTCCTCTAAATAATAACGCCATGCGGTCAACCAGTCTTCCTTATAATCGGCCCAACAAGTAGCTTTATCGGCCGACATAGGGTGTATTTGATAGCCAAGGGCAAAATCTATAGCCACCTTCATCCCTTTTTTCTGTGCGTAGTCTATCATCTTTTCTACATAGGCGATATCTAGCTTGTAATCGGTCAGTTCTTTATATTCCGGACGAATAAAAAATTCGGGTCGTCCCAGCATATCAAAAATTTGGATGGCATTGTACCTTAGCCGTACCAATGAATTGATCATTTCGGTATAGCTCTCCCAATCGTACGACAGTAAATCGCCCCTATAATTGGCCAACTCATCCACATCGTTTTCAAAGTAGCAAAGCAAGGGTACTTTAGGAGGTGCTATTTTTCTATCCGTAAAATTAAAGAGGTCTTTTATCGATTTAGGTGTAACTTCCTTACCGGTCCAATATTGCAAGGGATCGATACCCAGCATTTCGTTTGAATAGTCGTAAACCGCATATTGAAAGCCCTGTACATCGGAACCTGCAATAACGATGACCTCCTCTTCTCCCTGTAACGTTGTTTTCGCCCATATACCTCCCCTAGGACCAGGTGTTTCTTTTGTAATCTTAATTTTACCCTCCTCGTTCAGCACGGCAATCAGATCATTTGAAGCCGGAGTTCCCAATACGATTACGGCTCCCTTATCGGTAAGGTCGTTGACATCGGAAACGATATGGACTTTTGCCGATACGGTTTTCTCTAAATCTTGTTTAAAATCGTCAACCGCATTGCGTTCCGTTTCACTTGCCCCTTTACCTATCACTAAAAAACAGGAAGTTGTCTTTTCTTTGGAGAAGGAATAAAACAAGAGCACACCCAGAACCGCAAGTACTATGAGGATTCGGCTAAATCGTAACGTTCTTATCATTTTATGGATTATATACTGGTCTTAGCATTGGGGGCATTTCAAAAAATATGGACAGGAATACCACTCCCGTCCATATTTAACCAACTCAAAACTTCAATTAATAACCAGGGTTTTGTTCAATATTGTTATCGGACAGAATAATTTCGCTAGCAGGAATAGGTCTCAATAAATGCACCGATGGATCAAAAGAACCATGATCGATCACATGGGGATTGTAAAGCTTCATACGCTCCTCTAGTTTGCCCGTTCTTTTTAAATCGTTCCATCTATTGGTTTCCCCTGCAAGTTCCAAGGCCCTTTCATCCAAGATATCGTCTATGGTTACGGCGGCATAGTGGTTCGCCACGCCCGTAGCACGCTCCCTAACGATGTTCATATGGGAAATGGCCATAGCCGGATTACCCGCACCTAGGTAAGCTTCAGCTGCAATCAAATGCGATTCGGCCACCCTGAACACAAAAGTGTCCCTATAACCGCCTTCCGCCTCATCAAAGCCGACATCGTCGAATTTTTTGAAAATGGGGAAGTTCGTGGTGTTCGTATTCGCCGTATAAAGGTAGTTGACCCCAGGCACGTCTACGGGAGCATCGTTGTAGTAATACTGATCGGGCTGATAGACATAATATCGGTCTAATTTATCGGCCAACTGATCGGCGGTCAATGCATTCTTAGGAAAATAAGCAACCGTATCACCCACGGCAATTATATCGGTACCCACAGAATCTACGACATTGGCGAACAACGTCCTATGAATGGTTGCTTCTTCCCTAGTATCGTTATCATCGAACAAGGAATAGAAGAACTCGGTAGGCATTGCATTACCATCCCTGAAACCATATGGGTTTTGCCTATTCATTCCAGGCAATTGGTCCACGCTGTACATTAATATGGAGTGCTTGTTGTTGTTACGGTCTTCGTAATCACCACCTGCACCGTATTGTATGGCAAACAACACTTCATCATTTACCTGGTTGTCGTAGTCGAATACCTGGGCGTACGTTTGTGACTTGATATCATAGCCATCAATCGCACTTTCTGACAAGGCGGCGGCTTTTTCAAAATCATCAGAACCGGCAAAGGAGGTATAAGCCCTTGTCAGGTATACCTTTGCCAATAAATGCTGGGCCGCCCTTTTCGAAAACCGACCGGTTTCAGGATAGGCCTCTAAATCGGGAATCGCCTCCTCTAGATCGGTAATGATCTGGGTATAGGTCTCTTCTTCGGTCGAACGGGTGTAATCGGAACTAATTTCCGTAATTTCTTCCAAGGAAATTACAACCCCGCCAAACTGTTGCACTAGATTGAAATAGGCCAAGGCCCTCAAACCTTTTGCCTGGGCAATACCATTATCACGGGCAGATAGGTTAGAGTCGACCCAAGAGATTTCATTGGTAAACCGGTTGACGACTATATTGGCCTTACTGATTACACTGTAATTTCTACCCCATTCGGAAGAGAAGCTACCGTTACTGCTGTTAAGGTTAAAATAAACGTTCAACGAACTTAAATCGGTACTGATGTTTCCTTGGGTGGTAAAAATATCCGTTCCCAACATGGCTACATCATACCCCTTGTATACCGGTCTTAGGGCGTCGTAAATACCAACCACCAATCTATCCGCGTTATCTTCCGAAATAAAGTCCTCACCTGTTAGGTTGGTGTAGTTCTCTTCCTCTAAGTAGTCGTTACAGGAATATGTGGCAAAGCTTAGGGCCAAACCCAATAGCAACCTTCCGATGTTCTTTATATATCTATTCATTTTCTTAAAATTTTATCTTTAGAATGCAACTTTTAAACCTATCAAGGTAGTACGTGTCTGAAAGCTCATATTGTATGAGTTTTGCAACCCTGTTTCAGGATCTGGCCCTTCATAATCGGTAAAAGTGAAAGGGTTTTGAACATCGACCGACAATCTTGCACTAGACATTTTCAACCTATCCAATAGCTCGCTAGGAAAATTATATCCTACCCCGATATTCCCTATCTTAACGAAAGACATATCTTCAAACCAGTACTCACCTACATTTGGCGTAACACCAGGCAAGGGGTTTTCCGCATCGGGGTTGTCGGGGGTCCAATACGAAGTACTTATTTTATTAAATGCAGTCTCACTGGCATTTATATCGTGATGTTGATGAAATTCGGAATGGCCAAAAACTCCCTGTCTCGTATACATCATAACCGACATATCAAGGTTTTTATATTTAAAGGTATTGGTCATACCCCCTGTCCAATCGGGTGCCGTTGTACCAATGACCACCTTATCGTTTACGGCATCGATGGCTCCGTCGTTATTTTGGTCCTTGAATTTGTACTCACCGGGCACCGCCCCATAAACCGCGGCTTCCGTGGCTTCATCTATTTGCCAAATACCCAATTTTTCATATGAATAAATGGCGTCAGAAGGTTCTCCTACGATCAAGGCACTGTGTGTACCGAAAACCTGTAATTCTAAATCCCCTTCCAGTTTTAATATTTCATTTTTGTTTTTGGCAAAGTTCAAACTGGTGTTCCAACTGAAGTTTTCGGTTTGAATGTTTTTGGTGTTCAAGGTAAACTCTACCCCACTGTTTTTCATTGAACCAAAGTTCCCCACCGCACTATCGAAACCGGTCAACATTAACAGGTCTCTAGAGAATATAGCCCCTTCGGTCTTTTTATCGTACAATTCCAATGAAAAATTGACCCTGTTGTTGAGCATTCCAAAATCGAGTCCGAAATTGATCTCTTCTGACTCTTCCCAAGTCAACTTGTTATTGGAGAAGCCGCTAACAATATTCCCGTTGGTCAAATTATCACCATAGAGGTAATTGGCCCCTTCAAGGAAGGCAAAAGATTGATAAGGCCCTACGGTATTGTAGTTACCCGATTTACCATAACTCAACCTTAGTTTTAGGTTAGACAGCCAATCGGCGCCCTGTAGAAATTTCTCTTCACTTGCCCGCCATGCGAATGCTGCAGATGGAAAGAAGTTCCATTTGTTGCCCTCGGCCAATTTAGAGGCCCCGTCATATCTTCCGGTAAAGGTAAACAAGTACTTGTCGTTAATATTATAGTTTAAACGACCGGCAAATGAAGCCGTGGTCTCTTTTTGGTAGTACGAGCTATTCTCACGAATATCGGTACCCGCACCTGTATTATAGAAGCCGTGAAAATCAGGAACATTTCTCGTCTCTATATTATTACCTTCGAGTTGATCATAATAGACCGAAGCGATCAAAGTAGTACTCAGTTTTTGCTTATCGGTTATATCGAAGTTGAAGTCCGCCGTATTGTCCCAAGTATAAGAATTGTTCCAATCCGTACCGTAATAAGCCCTTGTTCTTGAAGGGTCGTTCCTTGCCGCTTTGGTAAGCAAGCCCCTATGCTCCCCGTTTCTTGTAGTAGATAAGTTGGGAGAAAAAGTTGTTTTCAAGGTTACCTGATCGCTAGCCGCATATTGCAAGTAGAAGTTCGATATCACGTTCAATATCCTTTGGTTGACCTTCCAAGCCCCGTTCACCTCATAATAGGGGTTCATAAACCTTGGGTCTTCATCGTCGGGAACCAATATCAATTCCCCATTATCATCATAAGGATCTACGGTAACGGGCAACCTATAGGCACTTCTAAAAAGTTCCCGACTACCTGATTCTTGCTCCGAATACGAAAGATAGGCGCGTAGACCTATGGTCAATCGGTTTATTTTTTTTGACAAAGACACCGATGCGGTATAGCGCTCATAGGCTTGATCATTGCCCACTACGCCCTCATCTTTTAAATAGCCAATAGATCCACTATAGACCAATCCATTCTCTCCACCCGACATAGAAACGGTATGGCTGGTCTGCATTGCCGCCCTAGTAATGTAATCTACCCAATCAAAATATCTTCCGTTGGCTATGTTGTCGGTTTCCCCATTATTAAAAAACTCGGTAGACCGGTTAAGGGTATAATTATTGAAATCCGCGGCCGAAAGGTTTGATGAAGGGTTATTCAACCAATCTGTTTTCCATTGTTCAGCCCGCAAGCTATCATCGATAAAATCAACATACTCGCTTCCCGACATGGTATCCGGAAGATTGGTCGCCGTACTGATACCGAATGAGGCATCGTAGGAAAACTGGGTCTTCCCTTCTATTCCGTTTTTTGTGGTAATGATTACCACCCCGTTGGCACCTCTTGAACCATAAATGGCGGTTGCTGAAGCATCCTTTAAGATATCCATTTGCTGGATATCGGCCGGGTTAAGCAAGTTAATGTTATCGAGAAAAATACCATCGACTACATATAGGGGCCTTGATAAATCTTCCGTTACATTGTCGCTCTGACCATCTTTATTCGCTTGGTTGCTGTTGGTAATTACCGTATTACCCCTAATCCGGATAGACAAGGGCGACCCTGGTTTTGAGTTCAGCCTTCTTACATCTACACCTGCTACCGTACCCCGTACAGCCTGTCCCAAATCGGTTTTTCGTTGTTCCGTCAATTGCTCCGTTCCGATAGATGCAACGGCACCGGTCAAATCGGTTTTCTTTACCGAACCGTACCCAATTACCACAACTTCATCAAGTCCCATAGAGGATTCACTCAGTTGAACGGTATAGGTCGAGGTACCGGTCAAAGCAACTTCCTTGTCTTCATATCCTATATATGAAACCACTAAAGCCTTATCGGAATCGCCTACCGATATGACAAAATTTCCGTCAAAATCAGATACAACACCATTGTTCGTACCTTTTACTAAAACACTGGCACCTGGCAAAGGTATATTAGCCTCATCGACCACAACACCGGAAATCTGTGTTTGCGCCCATGAAACTGTTGTCACCCCTAAAAGGAGGAATGCCATTAAAAGTCTGAGTTTTTTCATTTTAATTTAGTTAGTTGAACATTATACCAAACCTAAGACTCTTGCCCCCGATCCTTATGGACATATTCTCCAAAAACATGGATAGATTTCCCATCCCCTTATTTTACAAGGGTTGCCAAGTATGTTAAATACTAATAATTAATTTAAGATATCGTAAAAAAAGAGGGCAAAAACACTAATATTCCTTTTTTTTATTCTAAAAACTGCCAAATCAATTTCAGCCTCTTTTTGTCAAATTAATAGCTTAACGACGCCCATCCCCCCCTTAAAATCAAATTGAATGCAACAAAAAACCTCTGGGTTCTTACGAATCCCAGAGGTCTTAAAGTTTTAAAACGAGGCCCCTTCTTCAGTGGGCATCAATAACAAATACGCGGTTTACAATTTCCTCAACCAGATATTTCTAAACTGTGTCTTATTGCCATGGTCTTGCAATGAAATAACATCATCGCCATGTGCGGAAGGATAATTATGTAGACCGATATAATAGGTATTTCCATTTATAACACTGTGGTTTTGAACAAGAACCCCATTATGAAGTACGGTAATCGTAGCTTTAGAATCTAACCTACCATCTTCTTTAAAACGTGGAGCCCTGTAGATTATATCATACGTATTCCACTCCAAGGGACTGCGCATGGCGTTGACCAAGGGTGCATGGTCTTTATAAATGCTTCCTGCCTGACCGTTACGGTAGGTTCTGTTGTTATATGAATCCAAAATTTGGAGTTCGTACCTGTTCTGTAAAAATACACCGCTATTTCCACGTCCTTGGCTTTCTCCCTCTACCTTATCGGGAGCACTGAACTCTATATGCAACTGGCAATCGCCAAATTTCATTTTTGTACTAATCCCTCCGGAACCCGGTACGACTTCAAAGTGGTCATTGTCCACTATTTTCCAAGGGGCAGGCTTGGTATTATCTTTTTGGCTTACCCACTGGTCAAGATTGCTTCCATCGAACAAAATGATGGCATCGGAAGGGGCATCCCCTAGCTTTTCACCTGGGGTTACCACCGGAACTTCCGGTTCCCAGATTTCGGTCATCTGAGGCTTCATGGGCATAGGAGAAACTTCGGGAGGGGTACTGGAGTGTTTTTGTGCCGAAAGCTGTATGGAGAACAAACAGGCCAAGGCACATACTAGTGATAATTTTGAATTCATAATGAGATTACATTTTGTTTTGATTCAGTATAGTTCTATAAAAAACTAAATATAGCTATAACCGACCAAAATCATCGAAATAAAATTGCTAAATACCAGAAACCACACTGACCATTTTGGCCGCTCTCTCCTTACAATCGCTTTCCGACCATCCTAATTTTATAAGACAAGAAACCGTACGGCCCACCCATTTATCGCTAGCCGAAAAGTCAGACTTGGAGTAGTCGGGCAATCGTTCATAGACATCTTTGGGCAGCCTGCCCAAGGAACGTTTTTCTATCAGGTGCTCCCATTTACGGTAATAATGCCAATTATTGTCGTACCAGTAAAAACAGGCATCGACCCCGGCCTTACCCAATTCGGTATGTGCTTTTTTAGCTTTTTCGGCATCGGGCATAAAGAAGTTCAAAAACGCATAACTCTCTTCCCCTCCTTCAGGAACCCTTCTAAAGCTTACGTTCGGCAAGTCTTGTAAAGCCTCCCTTAGAATGGTGTAATTTTTTTTCTGAATGGCCAAAAACTCGTCTAACCTTTCAATTTGGGCCAAACCTACCGCGGCGTGCAGTTCCGATATTCTAAAATTATATCCTAAGAAGGGATGGGTTTCCGCTCCCCTGTCCTTCCCTAGGTGATCATGTCCGTGATCCGAATAATGATCGGCATTGGTTTTATAATCGTCGTTATTGGTTATTACCGCACCACCTTCCCCACAGGTAATGGTCTTAACATAATCGAAGGAAAAACAGCCCAAGTCGCCATAACTGCCCAAGGGTTTGTTTTCAAACGTACCTCCTATGGCCTGACAGGCATCTTCCAACAACAACAGCTGATGTTTTTCGCAAATAGCCTTTAAAGCCTTTAGGTCGGCCATAGAACCGCACATGTGCACCGGCATGACCACCTTGGTACGCTCCGTTATGGCATTTTCCACGGCTTGTGGATCCAAGGCCAGGGTATCGTCGACATCGACCAAAATAGGCACGGCGCCAATCGCTAAAATGGACTCAAAACTGGCCACAAAGGTAAATGTGGGCATAATAACCTCATCGCCCGCACCTACACCGGCACTGGCCAAGGCAACCGTTAAAGCTGCCGTACCGCTGCTTACCAATTGGGCGTGTTTTACCTGCATTTTATGGGCAAGTACCTTTTCAAGTTCAAGGGCCTTCCAGTGGCCATTGCGCATACCGTCAAAACCGTATCGCATCAGGACCCCTGAATCCAATACGTCGTTTAGCTGTTGGCGTTCCTTATCTCCGAATAATTCAAATCCTGGCATATGTTATTCTAGGTGTTAGGTGTTAGGTGTTAGGTTAAATATCAGTTTATTTCAATGATGCTTTCCTCAATATTTTTTCTGACTTTTTTAAATTCGGAAAACATATCGTCATCGGCCCTATAGCCAACCGGAAGTACCAAAACCGAGGTGAGTCCTTTTTCCTTCAAATTTAAAACCGTATCGTAGGCAGAGGGAAGGAAGCCTTCCATAGGGCACGAGTCTATTTTCTCCATGGCGCAAATGGTCAACAAATTGCCCAAGGCCAAGTAGGCTTGATTTTTAGACCACTGCTCTATTTCGTGCACTTCCTTTTTTGAGAAGTCGGCCACTAGTGCCTTTTTAAAAGGATCTAAAATATCCGGGCTTGTACCCCTGATTTTTTTGACCTGTTCAAAATAGCGACTTATATAGGCCTCATCGATATCACTTTGAATACAAATAACCAATACGTGGGAGGCTTGTACCACTTGTTGTTGGCCGAAGGAGTGCTCGACCAATTCCTTTTGTAGTTCTTTATTGCGAATGACCACCAAAGTAATGGGCTGCAAACCGTAGGAAGTTGCCGTGAGGTTGAAGGCCTGTTTTAACCGTTCAATTTTTTCTTGCGGAAGTATTTTTTCCGAATCGAACTTCTTTACGGCGTAACGCCATTCTAAATTTTTAATAGAATCCAAACTCACTTTATTTATGTTTTCACCGATGTGAAAAATGATGATCAGCCATGTTCTAAAAATCAGGCTTGTACTACGTATCGGCTTAAACCTAATGAATCTTTCAAGTTAGCCCCGATACTTTTTGGTATAAGCTTCTGCAAAAATAGGATAATTATAAAACCCGGCCCATTATTAACGTATACGGAACGGATTATATGGTTTTCGTTTTTTATCGAACGAACTTTTTAGAAAATTCAGGCCATGGTCAACGATACTAAAAAGACCTTTCATCCCTACTATTACCATTAAGGTTGAAAAAAAAGATTATTTTAGGTATTTAATCGACTTTACCATAAAGTTAGTGACAGCCCCGATTTGGAAAAAACTGAAATAGATAAGAAAATTAGTTTAAAAGATGCCATTTCTATAGGGATTGGCGGTATGGTCGGGGGTGGAATTTTTGCCGTTCTTGGATTGGCCGTTTCCCTTGCCAAAGGAGGTACGCCCGTTGCTTTTCTTTTTGCTGGTATAATTGCATTATCAACAGCCTATTCATACGCCAAACTCTCAAAAAAATATCCCGAAAATGGGGGTACGGTCAGGTTTGTTCACCAGCAATACGGAAATGGTATTTTTGCCGGCGGAATAAACAATCTACTATGGGTCAGCTACATTGTTATGCTGGCATTGTATTCTTCAGCTTTTGGCTCCTATGGTGCCCAATTGGCGCCAATGAGCGGCGATAAGGAAATTGATGTCAGAATTTTTCAATCTGCGATAATCATAGTGGCGTTGTTAATCAATTATCTAAGCGTAAAACTTGTTGGTGACATTGAAGCCATTGCGGTCATCGTCAAGCTGATTATTCTAATTGCATTTATTGGCGTTGGCTTTTACGGGTTTACGCTACACCCGGAAAACTTAGGGCAACTATTGCCTGAAAACTGGGAAAGTCCCATTTTACTACTTTCCGGAGGCATGGTCATATTCGTGGCATATGAAGGTTTTGAATTAATAGCCAATTCCATTGCCGATCTTGAAAACAAAGAAAAGAACACTGAAAAGGCCTACTTTGGAGCGGTAGGCTTCGTAGTCATACTCTATATTCTAATTGCAATTATTACCGTAGGAGCCTTACCTTTTGAGCAGATTACCAATGCCGAAGATTATGTTTTGGCCAAAGCGGCAGAACCCACTTTGGGGCAAATTGGATTTACCATCATAACCGTAACCGCCTTAATCTCTACCTTTTCGGCCATAAGTGCCACTATTTTGGGAAGTGGCAGGGTAAATTATGACATTGCCGTAGATAAAGAGCTTCCCTCTTTTTTTTGTCATCAATTGTGGGGTAAGCCCGTAGGTTTGGTAATAACCGCAGTATTGTCGGTAACATTGGTGAACTTTTTCAACTTACAAAGTATATCAACTGCGGGAAGTGTCGGGTTTTTATTGATTTTTGGTATCGTCAACTATATTGGTTACAAAAAGCATATTGAATTAAACTCTAAAAAGTGGATCCATATAGCGGCCAGTATTCTTTGCTTTGCCGCTTTCTTGACCTTAATCATCCAACAATTTTCCCAAAATAAAACGGGGGTCATAACGGCAGTGGGTATCATTTTACTTTGCTTTTTACTCGAATGGGCCTACAAAAACACCCCCTCGAAATAGCGCACTATTTTATAGAACAAGGGTGTAATTAGTTCTCATTATAACCGTTATTTGCAAGTACGATATTATTTATTCGATTTACATTAAACCCAAAAAAATCATGTCTTCAGAAAAAAAACCAAAGGAAAAAGCAAGACTTCATGTCCGAAACAAAAACCGGGAGAGATATGATTTAGAGGCGTTAAAAACGGTTCAACCTGAATTAAAAGGATTTATCAAACCCAACAAGTTTGGTGTAGAATCAATAGATTTTTCAAATCCGCGTGCGGTCAAGCTTTTGAACAAAGCACTGTTGAACCACTATTACGGGATTGAAAACTGGGAGTTTCCCGATGAAAATTTATGTCCGCCCATACCCGGAAGAGCAGATTACATTCATCATATTGCAGACGTGCTGGGCGATACGAATGCAGGCAATGTCCCATCGGGAAATAAAATAACCTGCCTTGAGATAGGCGTAGGCGCCAGTTGCATTTACCCCATAATCGGAGTAACGGAATACGGGTGGAATTTTATCGGTTCAGATATTGACCCGAAGTCAATTGTTTCCGCAAAACACATTGTCAATTCCAACCCTAGCTTAAAAGGCAAGATCGAATGTAGGTTACAAAAAAGTGCACGTGATATTTTTCGTGGCATACTGTCACCAGACGAGAAAATCGACCTCGTCATATGCAATCCCCCTTTCCATTCTTCCATGGAAGAAGCCCAAAAAGGATCTCGAAGAAAAAAAAGAACCTCTCGGGGAAAAAAGTGAAGACCCCTAAACTCAATTTTTCAGGAATCGGCAATGAGCTTATACATGATGGGGGTGAAGCCAGATTTATTGAAAATATGATATGGGAAAGCCGAAAATTCAACAAAAACTGTTATTTATTTTCAACGTTGGTCTCAAAAGAATCCAATCTTAGAAGAATATATAAATTATTGGAAAAGGTCGAAGCCCATTCCATCAAAACTATCCCCATGGGAACGGGCAATAAATCGAGCCGGATAATAGCATGGACCTTTTTTTCAGAAGAAGCACAGAAAGAGTGGGTCGCCTCTAGGTGGTAAGGTCGATACGCAAGACTTTCGGTTCGGGTTCGAATAAATTTGTCAAATGCAAATATTGTGGTGAAAGCCCCTGTTCCAGAAAAATTTTCACCCCAACCCCAATTATGGCGTTCGAGTCAAGCTTACCCCCTAAGGTCAAGGGCGTACGATGCGTCTATCTGGAAAATATGATAGAACAAAAGGACTTTGTTTTGGAGACTTTGGGTTCTAAACTTACCAGGCTATAAAACAAAAAGAGGCTGTCTAAAAAAGCGGCCTCTTTTTTTGTAATAAGTTCAAAGGATCGTAACTTTAGTTATTAGCCGAAAAGTAGTATGGAAGCCCCATGACCAGGACCAGTTGAGCCTTCTTCCCCCCTCAGTTATGATGATCTGGTGCCCAAAAATATGGCCCACGACCTTAAAAAGGCAACTTTAAGGGCATAGGGGGCCTCTTACCCAATTCTGTCCAAGGGAAATAAATCGAAAAAACGCAACATTAAACCATGCGCCCACAAATCATCCCTAAATAAAAAGACCGCCTAAATGTTTTTAGACGGCCTCTTTCTTCGGAGGATGGAGGTCCACCTACAGAACCTCCAGGAAAGCAAACAATCTTTAAGCGCTTAGGCCAATGAGTTGGCATATTCCAACTCTTGCAGTTTTCTAAGTGCTTCCGATTTTGAATTGACATCTAATTTTAAATAGATGTTCTGCACGTGAAAATTAATGGCACTGGCCGTAACGAAAAGTTTTTCGGCTATGGTCTTATAAGTTGCGCCTTGGGATAGGTAATCGATCACTTGGTTTTCTCTTTCCGAGAAAATCTCGATCGATTTTCGCTGAAACTTTGAAATAATCTGTCTGATGATATCATTGCTCATCGTTGCACCATCTGACTTGATCGAATCAAGGGCGTTGTAAAGCGTACGTTCACTCACCGGTTTGGATAGGTAGCCATTTGCGGTATTTTTGAACGCTTTTTTGACCAAGTCAAAGTTGTTCTGGGCACTGAGCATGATAATCTTCACCTTTGGGTCTTTCTTTCTAAAGAGTTTAATACCCTCTATACCGTCAATTTCGTCAAGAGCTACTTCTGAAAAAACAATGTCTGGCGAAATGGTGTCATATTCCGCCAAGGCATCCTTGACCGAAACGTAGATTCCTTTTAGGGAATACTCGGTATAAGACTCAAAATACTTCTGGTAAGATTCGTGCGATGATAAATCATTATCGATAACGATAATTTTTAAAATGTTAGTTTCCATGGTAGTGGGATTTTTAGCATCTTATTGAAAATCAATAAAATACCTGGTTAAATTTGGGTTTACTCTTACTAATTTATCGTTCGGTAAAACGATTTTTATTTTCAAATTCGGCGTAGGAAGGCTCTTTCCCGTTGATTCATAAATCAAGAGATTGTGATATCCGTTTTTTTTGTTTTGAACAAAGACCTATGGTTAAGGCAGTACTCTGCCGGGTCTCGGTTACGGAACGAAACGGATAAATGCGCTATACGCTGGGTGAATCGATAAGTTTTAACGCTGTAGGTAAAGCTTTAAAACCTAAAATGATCGCTTTGAAAATTTGTCTCTATCAAACGTAGGGACAATGCACTTTGTTGAAGGGTTCAAGTGTGCTCTTCTTGTGATAATGTCGTAGGTAATAATGGTACATGGCTTGTGGATTTGGGGTTAATAAATAGGTTCATTTGGTATGGTTATACTCAAACTTAAGCATTATTTCCATCGTGAATATTGCCTACCCTCACATTTTCGCCAAAATGCAACCAAGCACCCTATTCAGGTGCATTACATCCGTTTTTTAATACCAGTTATCGAAGAATAAGAAGTGAATATATCATAAAATGCCTTTAACCATACCCCTATAAAACAAATAAAACAGCGGGGCCTCCCCCGCTGTTTTAGCCTAATTTTCTACCAAAAAATCAGGTCCCACTAACCATAAGTTAATATTGTTATTAGTCTTCGTATATATTGTTCACTATAGCTGAATGATCATCTACTTGCATGATCCACTTTTCATCTTGGTACTTTCCGTTCAAGTTAGATACGTATGCCATTTGGGCTTCTTCCTTGAAATTATAATCGGCCAAGTACACATAGTGCAATCCGTTCTCTTTGTTGTAAAACTGTCGGGCATCTAAACCTTGTTGTTTTAAGGTTTCCATAAAGGCGTTCAAGTACTTTTCGTTCTTATATACATTGGCTATTACATAGTACCCTGCTTTTACACCAACGATATCGGACTGGTTAAGAATCTTGATCGGAAGCTTTACGTAATCTTTAATTTGTTCCGTACTTTCCTCCTTGGCCACAATGGGTTGTGCCTCGGTTTCCGCAACTTGTTCTATCGTCTTTTCCTGTAGGCTTTCCTTTGCGTCGGCTGAAGCCGTAGACATGTTCTCTTTCATGGCCACATAGCTATCTAAACTATTGAACCTTTTAGGCTCTTCTATTTTCGTTCCGTCGTTAGGATTGTATCTCGTCTTTTTAACATTGCTGGCCAAAGCCGTATTTGCCGTATTTACCGGTGTTCTTGGCTTTTCTTCAACATCGTTGTTCAAGCTCTCTTTTATTTCCTTCTTAAGCACATCTACCAAAGACTTCAATTGCTTTTCAAATGCGGCATCACGAGCGGCATCTATAGAGTCTTGTCTGATGATCAGTTCGTCTAAGATCAAGCGGTTCTCGTAGGCCATACTGTTGATATCGCCTTCCATTTCGGGAGAGAAACTTTTTTGCACTTCCCTTTCCCCTCTAGTACTGTTATTGGCAAGGCTTTTTTGGTTCTCGGCAGTCAATCTTAAAATCTGTTCTTCGTAGTTTCTTACGATACGGTCAACTTTGGCATCTTCAGAGCTATCGGCAAATGCATCCATACTGGAGCCATGGTTATCAAAGGTATAGGCCAAAGATACTTCGTGATTCCAGCCTAAGTCGGCATCATCGGTCATCAAGTCTTTTTCCAATAAGTATCCCAATGACATACGCTTGCTCAGGTTAAAGCCTAGGCCCAATGAAAGTCCGTAATCATCGTCAAAGTTCGTTTGGAACCAACCGTAATCCGGTAAGTCTAACAATATAGAACCTACGTAGCCCAATCCGCCTTCCTTGTTCTTTCCGACTTGTACCATTGGCATCAAACGGGCGTGGGCAAAAAGTCCCCTATTGGCCATAAATTGATGGGTATACTGTACCGAAGCCTTTACGCTCTTGGTACTTAGGTTCGTTAAAAATTCATTGGTGGTCTGGTTATATTTAAAAAGTTCGGTAGCATAAAGGCCAAAGTCGAATCCTCCTAAAGATAGGGTCACGCCAGGTTGAACGGCTACCTTGCTCTCTTTTTTGGCATCTGAAATTTTATTGTCGGTATCGGCCACTACCACGCGGTTTTGGTCTAAACCTTCGGTATAATAGGTAATATTGGTGCCAAAAGTCAATTTACTCTCTTCACCTAATTTTACTGCCGTTGCATAGTTCGCATTGAAACCAAATTCTTGAACGACACCTGACCATTGACTATAAACACTGATTCCTAATGCAGTACGGTCGTTTATTCTATTACTGAAGCCCAAGAAGTAGTTCTGGTTGTTGTCTTCAAACGTAGCGTACTGGTTTCTATGCAAAATATTGATATATGATTTGTTTTCCCTTACCAAAGAAAAGGTAGGATTGATCAAAAATCTATTGAAGAACAACTGGTTGTGATAAGTGCTCTTAGAGTTGATCTCGGTCACCGCGGCTTCTTGTCCGTAGTTAGACTCTGTACCGAAGATGGCACATAATAGAAGGAGCAGGTAAATTTTGCGGATATTATTTTTTTTGTAGCTCATGGTAGTGAAAATTTGGGATTATTGTAAACTAAGGGTAACACTATCTATTCTTGTTGGGTCGAAAATCGGGACTCAAGTGGTAGATGCCCGTAAATTCTAAGAATGTTTAGACTACCTAGGATTTGGGTTATAAACCGGCGACGGTAATCGCCGGTGTATCTTAAACCCCATCCTTTAATTAATCTTCTTCAAATAAATTTGAAGTAAAGCGCAGTTCTGAATCCGTATTGAAGGCTTCGAGCGTACGATAGTCGCTGTTGTCTTCAGTCGGTCTTTTATTGGCATAAGTGAAGGCCACTTTTTGTACCTCGGCATTACGATTGCCTCGGTTAGACATCACATATCCTTTTCCGTTTTCAGAGGTAAACGATATAGCAAAATCATCTTCGCTACTGTTTATCGGGCTACCCAAGTTAACCGCTAGGCCAACATGCTTCTGACCTACTTGGGTCATGTAGACATCGAGTCCGCCCTGACCTTTTCTTCCTTCAGAGGCAAAGAACAAGGTATTTGTTCCGACCACATTCGGATAAAGGTCATCTTTCTTTGTATTTACTTTTTGACCAAGGTTTTTGGCGACGCCCATGCTTCCGTCTTTACGAATGGCCGATACATATATATCGTACTCACCAAAGGTACCTGGCATGTTAGAGGCGAAAAACAAACGTTTACCATCGGAAGATATGGAAGGGTGCATTGCCGACGCGTGTTTTGGGGCTACGGCCACTTCCTGAATGTTCTTCCATTTGCCGCGTACTTTTTCTGCCTTGAATATTTTGTGTACTTCCTCTTCTTTAGAAAACAGGCCGTACAAAGGCTTAACCATTACTTTTTTACTAAAATAGGCGGTCTTACCATCGGGCGAAACGGCCACTGGCATCTTATAGCCATTGTGGTCTACGTTCCCGTCTCCTAAAAAGGTCCTAAGTTCGTTTTCAACTATGGTTTGGTCATCTACTATGAATTTGCCATCCTTTCGTTGAAAATCTAGCTCCCTATACCTTTCGGTCAAAGGCTGATCTAGTATATTTTTAGATGTTTTAGATTTTACTTTATAATCCGAAGCAATTTGAGCGACCCAGTCATTGTTATCGGAACTGGTAGCTGAACCGATATTATGATATTTGGCCAAAGCGTAGTCGTAACGCTTTTGATAGTTTTTACTCAAGCTGCCAGACTTACTGACCTCTTTTAATTTATCATACCAAAACAAGGCGGTATCATAATTTTTATTCAAGAAGTTAGCGTTACCCAAGTCTTCAAAAATTTCTTTATCTTGGTAACCTTGACTCCTAAGGTATTGGTAATTTTCCATCCTTTTGTTGGTAGCTTGGAGAGTTTCGGCAGCATTGTCTCTAGTCGAATACTGAGCAGTTACTGAACTGCAGCAGCACGAAAAGAAGCCGGCGAAAAGCACATTGTAAAATAGCGCATTTTTCATAATAAATTCGATTAGGGGTTAATATCTTCGACAAAGTTCACTAAAACTCTTATATCTACACTTAGTAAAAATTCATAGGTTTTGCCCCAAAAGCGGTTTTTTTATGTTAAAATTATCGATAAACTGCACTTTTCTCAGTTTAAGAACCAAAAAATCGGATGAAGTAACCAATTCGCCACCTATTAATTCCTACTAGTACGTCCTGTTATTTTCCCCATTCGATTTTTCCATAAAGCAGTTATCCCATCTTAATTTTAGTTTCCATCATACGACACTTTTCTAGTTTGAAGACACACGGATGTTCTTTGGAACAAATTCCGAATCGATAAAAGAAAAAAATCGTTCGGATTCGATCGCAAAAACCATCTTCCAACCTATATAGCACCTCAAATATCGGATAAGGTTACTTTGATGGGGACACTTTCATTATCATGGCAAGCGTATTGAAACCGGTTTATCGTTCCCTTGTGCCTTAACAGCATTTTAACGTACCGAATGTCGGTTCCCTCTTTTGCCTACGACCAATGAAGCAGGAAGCGATGGCTGTAAAAAGTCGCCTTTTGACATAACCTAAAAACAATCAATTTAAAAATTACACTATGAAAAGAATAGCAATTAACGGAATGGGGCGAATAGGCCGAACCGCATTAAAGGTCATACTAGATACCCCTGAACTGGAAGTAGTTGCGGTCAACGATATTGCATCCATTGAAAACATCGCCTATTTATTGGAATACGACAGTGTACATGGAAAGTTCGAGAAATCAGTCGATTTTCAAGAAGGAAAGTTAATCGTAGACGGAAAAGCCATTCGCTTCCTGAACGAAAGAAATCCGGAAGACCTACCATGGAAGGAATTGGATATTGATGTGGTAATCGAAAGCACGGGTATTTTTACGAAGTATAAGGATGCGGACAGGCATATTAAAGCAGGAGCGAAAACCGTAGTCTTGTCGGGCCCTTCAAAGAGCCCTGAAATACCTACCGTAGTTCACGGGGTCAATTCCGACGACGGCAAAACCAGCATCTTTTCGTGCGCCAGTTGCACCACGAACAACATTAGCCCCATAATTGAAATCATAGGGAGGCGTATCGGAATCAAAAAGGCCATTATGACCACGATTCACGCCGATACCAGTTCTAACGCCATGGTCGACTCACCGAACAAAGGTAATTTTAGAATGGGACGTTCAGGTATCAACAACCTTATTCCCACAACAACAGGGGCAGCCGTTGCCACGACCAAGGCATTGCCCGAATACGCCGGTAAGTTTGATGGTATGGCGGTTCGCGTACCCGTTGCCGTGGGTTCTATTTCCGACATTACCATCGTAACGGAGAAACCGGTAAGTGCTGAAGAGGTAAACAAAATTTTGGAGGAAGAAGCGCAAACGGACCGTTATAAAAAAGTATTGCAGACCACCTATGCCCCTTTGGTTTCCAGCGATATTATCAAAAGTCCTTACGGATCCATAGCCGATCTATCCCTAACCAAGGTTGTAGACGGTGATTTACTGAAAGTACTGGCATGGTACGATAACGAATGGGGCTTCACCAATCAGATGATCCGTCAAATCCTCGGTTTGTAATTGAAAACAGATTAGATTAATCATAATTCACTTATAAAAAACAGGCCAAGCTTTTATAGTTTGACCTGTTTTTACTTTATACCCCTTTTTCTTTTTTGTAATTTGATGCGATTTTTAAAATTTATCTTTTGAAGAAGATACTTTGCTTTGCGGTATTTTTCACCTTGGTCAGCTATCCTATGTATGCTCAATCCATTCAAAAAGAGCAATGGGGAACCGTAAAGGGGAAAGAAGTTTCGCTCTACACCGTTACCAATAAAAATGGAATGAAAATGCAGATCATGAATTTGGGCTGCATTATTACCTCACTCTTCGTTCCCGATAAAAACGGAAAATTGGACGATGTGGTCCTAGGCTTTGATAATTTGGAAGACTATGTAAAGGGCCATCCTAGTTTCGGTACCACCGTGGGAAGGTATGCAAACCGAATTAAAGATGCCCAATTCGTTATGAACGATTCCGTTTATAAACTTACGGCTAACGAAGAAGGTACCGCCATACATGGTGGGAACGAATTCAGGGACGCCGTTTGGGATGCCGAGATCGTTTCTAATGAAAATGGTGAAGGTCTGCGATTTCATTACCTATCGCCCGATGGTTCTTTTGGTTTTCCGGGAAAACTTGATGTTTACGCCACGTATCTTCTCAATGACGACAATGCCATTTATGTGACTTTTGAGGCGGAGACCGATAAGGATACCCATGTAAGCATGACCAACCACAGCTATTTTAACCTGAACGGAGCCAAAGAGTTGATTTATGACCACAGGGTACTCGTTGATGCCGATACCTATACGGAATTTGATGAGGATATTACCCCAACCGGAAAATTACCTCGGTTAAAAGAAACGGCATGGGACCTTTCTTCGATGACCCGGTTAGGCGATAAAATTCACGATATCCCCTTAAACGGCTATCACCACTGTTATGTTTTGAATAAGGAGGATGGCGAAATGAAAAAGGCCGCAGAAGTTATAGAACCGAACTCGGGCAGAAAACTAGAAGTGTTCACCACCCAACCGGGAATAACCGTCTACGCCAGTAATGGACTGGACAACATTACCGGAAAATACGGCATTGACTATATCCCCCATATGGCCCTTTGTCTAGAAACCCAAGATTTACCGGATGCCGTAAACCATCCTAATTTTCCATCCACACTCTTAAAACCAGGTGAAACCTATTCCGAAACCGTTGTATACGATTTCGGCATCGTTAAATAAGCTAGGGCCAGCCTATGCCTTTTTAAAATCCCTTATAATATCAATATGTGGTCTATGGGGTCTGCCTGCAGCCATTTCATAGTGAGATGGAACATCATTGACCCCATTGCGGATCCCTTCATATATACCTGCTATTATGGTCCCCATAAAATCACCTAAGGCTTCCTTTCTTTCCGCTGCATATTCCGCTACGGACACGGAGTTAAATTTTAGGTTTAAGCCATATACCTCGTTAATGAGGTCGGCCAACTTTGCTTGGGTAATGGCCTCGCCCACTAAGTTATAGACATGTCCGTTGTGCTTATTATCCAAAAGCATTTGGGCATAGGCATAAGCCAATTCCCCCCTACTGGTATAGCCACACTTTCCTTCACCGGCACAGTTTCGAATCTCACCATCTTTCGCATAATGGTCAATATACTCTAAATCAGGCTCTATATAAATGCCGTTTCTACCGATGGCCCATTCGAGTCCAGACTCTTTGATATCCTCTTCGGTCTGGCGGTTACTTTTTACGACCGGACTAAAAGCCGTGTTCGCTTCATCGCCAACAATGCTGGTATAGACTATTTTTTGAACCCCGTTTTGTTTTGCCGCCTCAATAACGTTTCTATGCTGTTGGATTCGTTTCTTGGGGTCATCCATCCCAGAAACCAAAAGAACCGTATCGATGCCCTTTAATGCGGCATCAAAATCTTGACGGCTATTATAATCACCTTTTCTGACCTCTACACCAAGATGTGTGGCCTTTTCGGGAGTTCGGGCAATTCCTATTACATTTTCTTTTCCGATCTCATTTATCAATTGGCGCACGATTGAAGCCCCTAATTGTCCACTTGCGGAGGTTACTGCTATTGTCATGATTGTCGTATTTGTCCTAAATTACAATTTTGCTTTTAGCGCCTCTAGTTCTTTCTCTAGATTATTGGCTTTTGCCTTGAATTTCTCCATGGCCTTTTTCATCTGGCCAATCTTTTTGAAGGCCTCTTCGTCTTGTACCGCCTGATAGGTAACAACACCTTCTTTTTCCTTTATCTTTGATTTGCTGCCGCATGTAGGGCATATTGCTACTTGACTCATAATTGTATCTTTTTCTTTTACAAAATTCAAAAAACAAGAAGCTCCGTTAAAGGTAAATCCACTATTAAAAATGGTAAATATGACAATATAATGATGGTAACCTACTTATTCGGCTATCTTCAAATGATCGATAATACCACTTTGTGAAATTGTTTTTAGCCTTCTTTCAGGTTTGTTCCGGTAGCCGATAATAATTGAAATGTGCATGAGCATTTTATCAAAGTCGAATAGACCCTGACAATCCCGACAACATGTATCTTCGTTTCCTCTTGAAGGTCCGCCCACCCATTCGTACTTGGCCCTCCCATCATAAAATATCATGTGTATGGCCACCCCATTTTGATACTGAAAGTTCATGGAGTAGCCATCCAAATAATGTTCCGGCTGTCCGAACCGATAGTTGTTTACTTCCATGGCCTTACCCTGACCAAAACCAAGTCCGACACCAAACAAGACAAGCCAAATACAGCTAGCCCATTTTGTTTTCATTTCTCCAAGATTTTAAGTTGGGTACAAAGTTGGTACAGTACGGCACCCCCAGGTAGGTAAATGTTCTAAAAGAATGGTAAATATGCGAACAGGGGCGCTAAAATTCGGCCTTGAACCGTTTTGGAGTAATGCCGCTGTGCTTTTTAAAGAATTTGGTAAAGTTCGTTACCTCATCAAAGCCCATGGCATAGGCGATTTCCTTTAGGCTGGAATTGGTACTCGCAATGGCTCTTTTTGTTTCGAGAATCACAAATCCGTCAATAAAATGCTTGGCCGTATTCAAGGTAAACTCTTTTACGACCTGATTCAAATGTGCGGTAGAAACGTGCAGCATTTCTGCATAATCCTTTACATTTCGCGTCTTCACATACTGCTTTTCCACCAAATTCCTGAATTCAAGAAACAAGGGGTAATGAGGCTGATTTTGCCTTACCAAGGAATTGGAGGCATCATCGCGCTCCAGTCTTAACAAGTACAGTTCAAGAATTTTGGCGAGAATGTTCTGTTGGGCCACACTAGGCCCACGTTTGAATTCCTCCCCTAATTGTTTAAGAAAGGGTTCCAATCGGGTATTTTCCACCAAGGGTTCGGAAAGGTGGTAGTTGTAGAGATGGGAAATATATTCAACAGAGAACTTTGAGAAATATTTTAGGATAAAATCCTCGGTAAAGATAACCAAGGCGCCTTGGTAGTTGATATCCTCTTGAAAAGCATGTACTTGTCCCTTGGCTATTTTTAAGACACTCCCTCTTTTTACCGGATAGGTTTTAAGGTCGATTTTATGGTACCCACTCCCCTCGGTCACCAAGAGCAGGGCAAAAAAAGTGATACGGTGCGGCTGCCACGGATTATGGTCTAGACCTTTGTCTATTTTAGCGGACAGTTCAGCCATGCTCAAAACATCAAAGTCCCTTATGTGCTCTTGCCCTTCAAATGCTATACTGGGGATATTGTTCAATGCCGTTTGGTTTTCTTGCTTATCGAATATGCTAAGTTAAGACGATTCGCTTAAAACAGAAGCCTAAAGTCTGACAACTGGCACAAAAGCAGTCGCTTTAGCTTTTTCTTTTTAACCAAAACCAAAGCTCCCCATTTTCCATAACCCGATGTTTTCGAGTTACAAGGTATTTTTATTTCACTGTAGAGAAAAACGACCTAGTTGAGCAACAATAACGCTTTTTGGGGAATAAGAATTTTATCTATGGTATGTATGATCCCGTTGGAAGCTTCAATATCGAACTCAACAAAATTGGCTTGCTCATCAGAAGCATCTTGTATCGCCAAGCCACCTGCCCCTTCTACCACCTCTATTGAATCACCGGAAATCAGCGTAGGTAACACCCCTACCTTTAAATCATTACGGGCTATCACTTGTTCTAGCACATGACCTAGAATAATTTCTTTTAAAGCCTGTTTTTCTAGAATACTTGAAAAGTCCTGAAAAGAATTATAGTCATCCCCAAGCGTTTTGAACAGGGTCTCGATTGCAGTATTTGTTGGGGCGAAAACCGTGTAATCGCCATCATTGAACCTACCTTCCAATCCGGCTTCCGCAATGGCCTCTGCGAACATTGACAAGTCATCGCTTTCATTTACCAAATCGATCAAGGATGATTTCGGGAACAAGGCCTCCAGCACGGACTCCGGTATCAAAACCTTGTCGATGATGTGGAGAACCCCGTTGGCCACCTCGATATCGGCCGTGGTTATTTTGGCTTGCATCTCCGTAGTATCAATAATATACACGTCGCCATCTACCGTAATTTTAATTTCTTCGGATTGCATGGTCTCCAAAATGGAACCGTTGGAGAGTTCGGTAGAAAAATTGGCCCCTCCTATAATTGCATGGTACTTCAATACTTGCGCAAGGATCTCTTTTTCGAGCTCTTCATCAAAATCAAGTACATCGGTATATTCCTTTAAGGAAGCTAAGAATTCGGTAAAGGCTTCATTGCTCGGCACAAAAAATGTAAGCTTTCCGTTTTCATCCGAAAGTTTTTCCACAAGGGCATCGTCAATAGTTTCCAAGGCTTCGACAGCAATGGTCAAACTATCTTCCGATTGAATAAACTCGGCAGCATTCACTAAGGTTTCATCATCAGTCGCCTCTTCCCCAGGAGTCTCCCCTGCAGTTTCCTCGGTCTTGTCTTCCTCTTTACTAATTTCCTTCTCAACATCATCGGCAATATCATTTCCTTTTGAACATCCTATGGCCATTGATACTCCCATAAGCAGCATCGCCAAATTTTTAAGAAATCCTTTTGTAGTCTTCATTTTCATGCGGTTTAGTATCTAGCCACAAAGTACTTCTTTATATAAGTTGTAATTCGTGCTTTTCTTTAATTCTAGGTTAGTTAAAGTTTAAATTTGTAAGTGCAGCCCCAAACACTTAGGAGGTAGCATTGGCCAATTGAGGCATTTCCCCTTCCTCAACATTCGTATCGGACAAGGTTTTCAAAAATGCAATGAGTGCTTGCTGCTCTTTTTCGGTCAGGTTCAGCTCATCAAATGGCAAAGTTTGGTGCGGTAAGTCGAATCCCATTCCGCCGCCACCGCCTTTGTTATAGAAATCCATAACCTCCTCTAAGGTATTGTAAACCCCATTGTGCATATAAGGTGCGGTAAATTCGGCATTCCGTACCGTTGGGGTTTTGAACATGCCCAAATGTTCTTCTTTATTGTAGCGCCAATAGAAACCCAAATCATCGTCTAAAGTTTTGTTCGCTTTGGTTTCCGGAACCCCAATAACCTCTTTTTCAGTTTCTGCATAAAAGGGAGGTACCGTACCGTTGGTCAAGGGAATAAAGTGGCAGGTAGCGCAAAGGGCTTTCCCCATAAACAGGTTCATACCCAATTTTTCTTCGGCGGAGAAGGAATCTTCTTCACCTCTCATGTTTTTATCGAACTTAGAATCAAAACCGTTCAAAGTAGAGATATACGATGAAATCGCCTTTATAATATCTGTATTTCTATTGGAAATTCTACCAAAGGCATCTTCGAACAAAACATGGTAGGTGCTATCTTTTAGAATATCGGTGGAAAACTCGTGTACGCCCGTATTGAATTCTTGTTCATTATTAAATACCGATGAAATCTGATCTAAAATATTCTCGGCACGTCCGTCCCAAAAAAAACTTTTTTGAAAGGCCGAATTGATCAAGGTGGGGGCATTGCGTTGCAACGGACTCCCATTATTCCCGATACTGACCATTTTTCCGTCGGTATAGGCCTTATCTGGCATATGACAGGTAACACAGGCCATCGTGCCCGACTGCGAAAGATTGGGATCTAAAAACAATTTCTTGCCCAAGGCGATCTGTTTTTCGGACGGGTTCCTATTGATCGGGGGAGTGAAGTATTCTAGGTTAAAAGCGTCTTTTTCAAAAAAGGTGGGGGCATCAAAATTAAAAGGTTTGTTGTTCACCCCTTCCCATAGTCCGCTCTCCTTTCGTATGGCCACCCAGTTTCGGGTAATGGGGCTCATATACTCTCGAATAAAGGTATAGCGATCAAAGGCATTGAAATCGGCATTCTTTTCAATAAAAGCGACCGCCCGCGCTATGTTAAGGAGGAACTCCGTATCCAATTCCGCATTTTTTTCTTTTATAAGTTCACCTAGACTATGGTCATACACTTCTTTTAAACTCTCTAGCGACACTACGGTTTCGGAAAGTCCCAATTGACTCACAGGAGTATCAAAGCCAGAAATACCCATACTTATGATCCGTAAGAGTTGTTGATGGGTAGCGATAAAAAAACGTTCGGCATTCAATTTGCGTTCGCCCACGTTTTGCATCAGGTTTACCAATAGGCCCTTGGTCAGCTGGGTCTCCCGTACAAAAATTGCCGGGTCTTCCCCTCCTTCATAAATAGATTCCTCTATTTTTTGGAGCCCTATAGGGTTTAGCACACGTTCCGTGTCTTCCGCAAATACAGGCAGGGCCGGGCCATTGGCACGATGTCCGACTTCAGGGTTCAGGTAAGAAGCATAGGGTTCCGCTTTTTTAAAGGCTATACGGAGGTCCGTAAAGATTCGTTTGGCCTCATCGCTCTCCGCATCCACTTTACTCAAGGCATCGATCAACTCAACGGCCTCGGTCATATTTTTATGGTAGTATTTTTGGGCATAGCCCCAGTCGACATTCTCGGTCTTAAGAACCGTAGCCAATTGCTCATTTTGATTTTTACAGGAGAAAGAACCCAATAGTAGTGTAAGAAAGAAAATCGATTTATACATAACTCGGTAAATTGAAAGAAAATTATAAATAGGGAAAGACCCCCATGCAATCCATGGAGGTCTTTCAACATCATATAGCAAGGTCTTATCTAGGCAAACCTTTTAAGATAACGATTTGTCCACCCTGATTATCTTCCCTGGCACCTGCGGCAATGGCATCAGGCCTATCAGATTCCATATCGTGGCCGTCTTTACTCTTGAAGTCGTCATTCTGCCAGTAGTGGGGCTGTAGGTTCAATAGGAAAGTATCATCGACACCAACTTTATCGGATATGTCGACCAAGGCACCGAACTCTCCACTGAAACCAGTGCTTCCAGAGGGATCAAGGTCATTTCTAACCACCAATTCCAATACGACTTTGGCATTGTTACCATTTAAATCGGTTTGGTAGATTGCAGCGGCATGCCCCCTATCAAAAGAGTTGGGGTCTTCTTGAAGGTAAACAAAGTTCTCGGTAACGGTAATGTTATCCGGACTCTGAAGTCTCGAAATGTTTCCGTCCATATTGTTCGTATCGGTGTTACCACTTATAATTTGGGTCAATTTACCCGTCAAAGGAGAATCTTCATCCAACTCTAATTTGTAGGCGGTACCCCAGTCGTTATACGTGCCCCTGCCCGGACCCCTACCCGTTACGGCAAAGAATACGTTTCTTGCATTGTCTATAGAGCCTTTTTGGTAATCTACATCTTCAACACGCATGAAAGCGGAGGCGCCAACGGCAACACAAGCATCTTCCATTTCGTTTTTGGTCAAATCGGCACCATTTTCGATTTCAACAAATTCCACTTCATAGGTTTCCCCAAAAGCCAACTGACCTTCATTGTAGATCACACCTTCTTCAACTGCCATTGGAGCAATTGGGTTTCCATTGGCATCGGTAGAACCAGAAGCCACTTCCTTAAATTTCAAAACATAAATTTTACCATTATTGAAATCGGCATCGCCATTTTCAGAATAGTAAAGTGTAACCTGTCCTTCCGAACCCGATGAATCATCATCGCCACCGATGATAACCGTTTTTCCTTTGTACGTATCCCGTGGTAAAGGAACCGCATTCTCCCATGAGAATTCGCCCAATGCATCCAGACCAAAATCTGCGGTCGGTGTAGGTACGGCAACATGAGGGTCTATTCCCTTAACATCGTAATGAAAGCTCTCAGAAGCAGAAAGGAATATATCCCTTGGCCCACCGTGAATATCGGCTTCCCACATGGTACCGGAACATTGACGGGCAAAATCTGCAACACCGGAGCTCAACAACCATTCACCTCCTATTGGGTTGAGGTTTTTATCCAAGTGAATACGGCTAACAGCGTAATCGTCTTCTGCGTTCACAACGTACATATATCCATCACCATCTTTCAAAAAACCAGCACCATCTTGGGCACCCACCAATTGAAAACCGTCTTCCAAAATATCGGTTGAACTAATTAAAGAATATGCCTTGACAAAGTTGAAGTTCGAGTTAATGGCCACTAAAGGCTCAAGCTCGGATTTGTTCTCGAAGATGGTCCCCTCTTCTTCCCCCTGATTGCCATGGCCAAGATAGTTTTCAAGTTTTTCACAGGAAGTAGTTGCCACCAAACCTGCCAGTAATAACATTTTAGATACTGTTTTCATTTTGTTCTTTTGGTTATTTGTTACAATAATTTGGAACAAAAATATCTTAGCAAAACCCAAATATTGTTAACTGACCATGGTGTTACCTTAAATTAAAGTTCATCATTACGTTAAATCGTTAGCTTAACGTTACCATCTATTTTGATTCTAAATAACAGCGTGGTTTTGGAGGGAAAATCAGATTAGAGGTAAGCCTTCAAACAAAAAAAGGGACGTTTTCAAAAACGTCCCTTTCAAATTCTATGTGTAGAAGAAAACCTATTCGCGTACGATACCCATATCCCCTAAATCGAGAGGAATCCTTTTCCCGCCTTCCTTAATGGATCTATAAATGGCCTCTACAATTATCATATCGCGCTTGCCCATTTCACCTGGCGCATAGTTGGTCGTCCCTAGCATTATGTGCTTTGCAAAATCGTCCATCTGCAATTTTTGCTGGCTCTGGTGTGGGAATTTTATTTCCTTACCATTCGATGTGCGTCCGCTCAAAGGTCCGTAACTATGGCAAGGGTTTAATTCTGCCCAGCCTTTTTCGAACGAAACGAAAAGTCGGTTGGCATTGGCATTATGTGAAGTGAACAAATTGCCCACTACCCCTTCTGGGAATTCCATCTGGGCCGTAATGGTCTCATCGGTATCCTTAAAATACTCCGGTTTTGAACTGAATTCCTGTGCGGAAACGGATACCGGGTTTTGTCCGGTACCGTAAATATTACTCTGTATGGAGTAAACCCCCATATTCATTAAGGCACCACCACCCGAAAGCGCATGGTTCAATCGCCATTGATCGGGATTGCCCCGTGAGATATAACCTGCATCGGAAGACACATAACGTACGCTACCATAAGGTTTTTCCTTTACCAAGCGCTTAATTTCATTGGTATAGGGATCCGACTGCATGCGATAGCCCACAGATAGTTTAACCCCCGCCTCGTTACACGCATTAATGATGGCATCACATTCCGCTACGCTTACCGCCATGGGTTTCTCGCAAATAACGTGTTTGCCCGCCTTTGCCGCACGGATACAGAACTCCGCGTGCATACTGTTGGGAAGTACCACGTAAACGATATCAATATCGGGGTTTTTGGCGATGGAGTCGAAGTTTTCATAGTTGTACACGTTCTTTTTAGGAATGTTGTACTTCGCCATCCATTCCTTTTCCTTTGCCGGGGTTCCCGTAACAATACCCGCCAAATAACAATGTTCCGCATCTTGTAAGCCGGGAGCCAGCTGTCCGCCACTATAGCTTCCCAACCCCACCAAGGCAATGCCCAGTTTCTTTTTTTCTTTTCTAGGTGAAAACCCATAACCCAATCCAACACTTCCTATAATCGCGGTTCCGGCAATGCCTTGCGACAACTTTGTATTAAAACTTCTTCTTGATATTTTTTTCATTTTGTGTCCCTTTTATAATTTCCTCTCCTAAAATACATATAAATTAGGTTCCCCCTATTCCATCACCTAAGTTCAGTAGCAAAGAAATATCTACTTATATACTTTGTAACTTATACGTCTGAACGGATACCTATACCTAAAACTAAATTATGGCTAGTGAAGGTTTCATGGCGCAAGTCATAAGCAGTTTAAAACAAAACAGGACTCTTCTTAAAAAACGAAAATTCAAAGGTTTAAGAAAACTCTATAAAAATGAGGTTGATTTTAAAAAGCTAAATAGTAAAGAGCGGGCGATACTGAAGCAAAAAATTAAAGAACAGCACCAAAACAATAAAAGTATTGAAATCATTATCTATTCCCTATCCATAGTAGCCGCCTTTAGCATTCTTTATTACATCTATTGGTTCATCGTAGGGTAGTGACCGCCTAATTAATTTTTTATCTTTCCTGTTGATTAGCTACCTTTATAAGCAGTTTAACTTACATTTAATGGACCCGAATCCTTCTGCATCTCTTAAAACCCTATCTATTATTCACCTTGCATTGGTTGGCGGCATTGCTGTCTTTGGCGTGATAACCTATCTTAACAACGGTAGTTTTATAGCCAATGCAGACCCGAACGATATGTACATTTACGTGGTTCCCGTAGTTGGGGCCTTGGGGTATTTCTTGAGCCAGTTCTTGTTTAAAAAGCAATTACAGACCATTGATGAAAACGATAGCCTATCCTTAAAACTCGGAAAATACCAGTCCGCATCCATTACAAAATACGCCCTGTTAGAAGGGCCTGCCATTCTTGCCATATTTGCCTATAATCCAAGTGGCAATGCCTTGTTTTTGGTCGTCGCGATTTTCTTGGTCGTATACCTTTTTATGCAAAAACCCTCAGAAAGAAAATTTACCGAAGAGGTGCCCTTGAGCTTGGAGGACAAAAAGCAGTTCAACAATCAGAAAAAATAACCTACCGAAGACAATGAAACAAAAATCACTTTTACTTGCTTTTTTAATGGGACTAGGAATAATCAATGGGATAAAAGGACAAGATTGGCCGAATTTAGCCAATTTTCAATCAGAAAACGCCAAATTGGCCAAACCGGCCCCAAATGAAAACCGGGTCGTTTTTATGGGAAACTCCATTACCATAGGATGGCTGAACTCCCGACCTGAGTTTTTTGCGAACAAACCCTATATCAACAGAGGTATCAGTGGCCAGACCACGCCACAAATGCTCCTTCGTTTTAGACAGGATGTAATCGACCTTCGGCCCAAAGTAGTGGTCTTGTTGGCCGGCACCAATGATATTGCAGGAAATACAGGGCCCTCTACCCTTGATATGATCATGGACAACATAAAATCAATGGCCGAAATAGCGGTGGCCAATGATATCAAAGTGATACTGTCTTCCACCCTACCCGCCTTCGATTATCCGTGGAAACCGGGAATGGAACCTGCCCAAAAAATAGTAGACCTAAACAAAATGATCAAGGCATATGCCGATGAAAAAGGACATATCTATCTTGACTATTTTTCCGCATTGGCAGATGAACGCAACGGCCTACCAAAAAAGTATGCCAATGACGGTGTACACCCTACCGTGGAAGGTTACAAAGTAATGGAGCCTATGGTAGAAAAAGCCATAGCACAGGCCTTAAAAAAATAGAAAAGCTTATTTTTCTACACCGGAGGCCCGTTTAAAGCGTGAAAATGCTTTCGTTTTTTATACATATCTTAGGATATGTCATTCTATTTTGAATTTCACCCTTTAAACTTGCCAATGCAAAACACAAACCAGGATTCCAGTGCAACGCGAACCAAAGATGCCGCCCAGACCTACGATTCCATAGTAATCGGTTCCGGAGCGGGCGGACTTGCGACGGCCATTTGCTTGGCTAGGGCCGGAAAAAAGGTGGTCGTTCTCGAACAACACGACGTTCCCGGAGGTTGGTGCCATAGTTTTTACTTGAACGGACATCGGTTTACTCCGGGCGTGCATTACGTTGGGCTCATGGCCGAAGGTGAAGCTACCAACGATCTGTACAGGGGCTTGGGCATTGCCAACGAACTGGTGTTCTTTAGAATGAATCCCGACGCCTACGAACATGTACGCATTGGTCAAGAACGATTTGATTTTCCCGCTAATCTCGATTTGCTTATTGAGCGATTATCAGCACGATTCCCAAAAGAAAAAAAACAGATTTACAACTACCTTCACCTTACCAGAAAAGTAAGTGAAGAGCTTTACTCCCTTCCCTATTTCAAAGGATTCTGGCAAAAACTCACTATTCCCTTCAAAACCAAACACTTTGGCAAATACGGAATGTTCAGCGTAAGAAAGGTAATTGGGTGGCACATAAAAAATCCGCTTCTAAAAAACATTCTCAACATTCAATGTGGAGACCACGGGGTACAGCCAAAAAAAGTACCTTTTGTGATGCACAGTGCCCTTATGTACCATTATTTCGATGGCGGTTACTACCCCATGGGCGGAGGTGGCGCACTTATTAAAGCCATGACCAATACCCTCAAAAAAAATGGTGGTGAGCTCCGCACCTCGACCGCGGTAAGCAAAATACTTCTTGAAGGGGATACACAAAAAAAGGCCGTAGGAGTAACCTTGTCGAATGGCGAAAATTTGTACGCGGGAAATATTGTTTCCAATGCCGATGTGGGTATTACCTATAACGATTTGGTAGGAAGGGAAAACCTAAGTCGTAAATTTCAAAAAAAACTGGCGAACACCAAATATTCAAGTACATCTCTAATGTTGTTTTTGATAGTCGATATGGACCTTCGCGCAGCAGGCCTCGACTCCGGTAATATTTGGATGATGCCCAATAAAGACACCGACGATTTTTACGACAGTATGCTAGCTTCCGATATTTCCCAAGGCGATGCTTTTGAGGGAATGTTCGTTAGCTGTACCACTTTAAAAGATCCTTCAAGTTTTGACGGGAAGCACCATAGTATCGAGGCTATTACCCTGGTTGACTACAAAGCCTTTGAAAAGTTCAAAAACGAAGGTCAAGAACGCTCTCAAGCTTACTTGGATTTTAAAGAATTATTGATGCAAAAGATGATTAACGGCTTAGAAAAGGCCATACCCGGCATCAGCAAACACATCGTTCAGAAAGATTTGGGAACCCCTTTGACCAATAAGTATTACGTCAACACCACCGATGGTAATATTTACGGGACCGAGAAAAGCCTAAAACATATTGGTCCCTTTGCCTACAAGGCAAAAAGTGAAATAGAAAATCTATACTTATGCGGCGCAAGCATTCTTTCCCATGGTGTAGCGGGAGTTTCGCATTCAGGCGTAGATACGGCTGCCCAAATTCTAGGTTGTGACCCTGATGAACTTAAAAAACCACAAGAAGATCAACATATTAGAATCTACGAAGCCGAAGATGCTTCCGATTATCCGGAGTGGATGCTGAAGAAAATAGCGGTCAAAACTGCGAGAACAAAGAGCAAAACCCAAGAAATAAACTCATAAACCCTTCATTTTAAAGGTAAATCAAATTTAAACTAAGCTTTAAATCATTTGATTTTGCTTCACCCTACACAAAAGGTTTACCGCAATCGACCTTTTTTAAGTGAGCAGTCAAGACCAAGAACGTAAATCCGATATCGATAAGGGATGGACCATGGAAATGGCCATCCCCTATTCAAACTTTGGTGAGCTTGGTAAAGTGGTTGCGATCGAAGCTGGAAATAAGTGGGCCTTCCTCGCTATTCGTCAAGACCGCAATGATGCCAATGGCAAGAGGCGATCTACTTCAACGGTCTTTCCAATTTATGACATTTCCAAAAATGTATATCAACCCCACCGTTTTGTCTTAATGGAATTCGTTGAATAGTATGTTTTATTACCAGTTGGTAAACGAGCCATCTTTACGTCGTAATCTTGGTATTTCAATTGGTTTGAAAGTATGTTCCTGTGCCAATTCCTCATTAAATTCCACTCCAAGTCCCGGGGTATCCAATACGGGATAGGTCGGCCCGTTCAATATAGGTCGTATCGGATAGAATTCAGGAGCATCCGTACCCATATACTGTGCAGGGGTATTCATTTCTTCCAACCAACCGAAATTAGGACAAGCTGCCGCCATATGGATGGTAGCCGCCGTACAAATGGGCCCTAATGGGTTATGTGGCATCAAATCAATATAATGTGCTTCCGCCAAACTGGCCACTTTCATCGCTTCTGTAATCCCGCCTACATTACAAATGTCTATACGTGCATATTGTGTTAAGTTCCTTTCCAAAAAAGGTAGAAACTGCCACTTACTGGAAAACTCCTCACCTATGGTAAAAGGGATATCAACCATTTTACGAAGGTTCTCATAGGCTTCGGGGTTTTCATCACGGATAGGTTCCTCTATATAATCCAATGTTCCCGGCGGCATACGTTTCATGAACGAATACGTCTGTGCCGGAGTAAGTCTTGTATGGTAATCGATGCCTATGGTAATAGCCGTACCCACTTCTTTACGCAGGTCCGTAAGCCATTCGGCTATGATAGCAATGGACTGGCGAGGTTCAAAAAGCTCTTTATCTCCCTCGGCTTCAAACTCGGCAGGTGCCAAACGAAGCATGGTCCACCCCTCTTTAATACAAGTTTTAGAATACTCAAAGAGCTCCTCCCTTGTTCTAAAACGAACCGAAGCAAAACAATCTACATAGTCACGATGTTTACCTCCTAGAAGTTCATATACCGGTACACCAAGGGCTTTTCCCTTAATATCATAAAGCGCAATGTCGATTGCGGAAATAGCCGCCGTAAGTACTCTTCCGCCTTCAAAATACTGTCCTCGGTACATTTCTTGCCAAAGAGCACCAATATTTCGGGCGTCTTTCCCAATCAAAAAACCTTTAAAATGTTCTATGGCCCCTATAACGGCCAATTCCCTACCGGAAAGACCGGAAGCTCCCCATCCGTATATTCCGGAATCCGTTTCAACCTTAACGACCAACTGACTTCCAAAACCTACATTGATAGGGTATGTTTTTATTGCTGATATTTTCATAAAAATGCCTATTTACTATGTTTTTATTTTATTATTTTTTTGGCACGATACGTTCCACTTTACCTACTATAAAGGTGTAAGATATAAATCCGAGCAATGCTATTCCCCCAATAAAGAAAAGAGCTGGGCTAAAATCGCCATCTTCAACCAAATAGCCAATAACAATGGGTACAACTATACCTGCAAGACCACCGATAAAGTTAAACGCCCCGCCGGTAAGTCCTATTAGTTTTTTAGGTGCCATAAGCGAAATAAATATCCAAGCGATACTTGCCAATCCATTACCGAAAAATGCGACAGCTAAAAATAGTATTACGAAGAAAGTACTATCTGTATAATTCGCCCCAATAATACATGTAGATAAAAGCATTCCAATGATGATAGGGGTCTTTCGTGAAATTTCTACGGAATAGCCTTTTTTAATCAAATAATCAGAAGTAAAGCCCGATAGAAGCACCCCGAAGAATGCCGCTAAAAAAGGAATGGAAGCCAAAAATCCCGATTTTAGGAAATCCAATCCCCTAAACTCTACCAAATACGTCGGAAACCAAGTCAAAAAGAAAATGGTGGTAGCTCCCAAACAGAATTGACCGATGTAAAGTCCCCAGAGTTTTCTATAGATAAAAGCCTGTTTGAAATCGTTCCAGTCAAATTTTTTCCTCTCTTCCTTTTTCACATCGTTCTTACCGATCAGACCTCCCCCTTTTTCGATGTACTCAAGTTCTTTTTTACTGATGGACTTATAGTCTTTCGGGTCTCGGTAGAAAAAATACCAGATAGCCGCCCATACCAGACCGATGATCCCGGAAATAATAAAAAGTCCGCGCCAACCAAAATAACTCTGTATGGCTACAAGTACCGGGGTCAAGAAGGCCAAACCTAGAAATTGGCCCGAGGTATACACCGCTATTGCAGAGGCCCTTTCGTTTTCAGGAAACCATTTGGTCACCACTAAGTTGTTCGTTGGGTAGGAAGGCGCCTCAAACACCCCAATACTGGCCCGAAGGCCTATCAAGGCCGCAAAAGAACTTACCATACCCTGTATCAAGGTCGCTACGGACCACAATGCCATTATCAACGAGTACAATATGCGTGTCGGAAATTTGTCGGCGATAATCCCTCCCGGAATCTGAAGGCAAGCGTAGGTCCATCCAAAGGCCGAAAAAACATAGCCCATTTGCACATTGCTCAGGCCAATATCTTCCTTCATGGCAAAAGCCGCTACCGAGATATTACTTCTATCCAAATAATTGATCACCACGGTAATAAAAACCATGGCCAGTATATTGTAACGCTTCCGTGAAGATTTTTCATTCAGGTGTAAATCGGTCATTGAATCGGTTGTGTTTTTTAGGTTGATTTTCAAGTGCTTCCCTTTATCTGTTCAGAAACAAACGGTGTAAAAATCCAACACTCAAATTTAAAAGCGTCAAGATAACAATTAATATAATTTAGTGTCTGATAAGTTCGTTTTAAAACATACTATCCCCTAGCGAATTCGTTATAAAAATATAGGACAACGCATCTATATCCCATGACCGGTCTCTATGGAGATTCCTTAGTTGGTTACTACCTAACACCCAAAACAAAAAAAGCCCAATTCCTTAAGAAACAGGGCTTTCCTTGAAATTACCATTTACTAGTCCACTGCCTTGAGCTTCAACATCAACTCACCCGTTTTCAACCCTTCTGATTCTGCTGCTATCCTTACGTCGCCTACGTTGAAATTCGATTGTACGATAAGAAGACAGCGCCCCTTATCGGTTACGATCTTGGTCGATTGGTAATCTTGAACATTCCTGGCCGAACCATTGTCTACCCCCAACAATCTTACATCGCCGGTAATGGAGAAAGAAATTTCAGCGTTACCATGTCTTACAGGGTTCCCTTTTTCATCTACAATTTGGGCCACTATATGGGCCACATCGTAGGCATTGGCAGATAGTTGGTTCTTATCTACGGAAAGTTGAACGGCATAAGGCACTTGAGCCGTCTTTAATGAAGCCTCTGCCCCTACTTTCTTTCCATTTATAAAACCTTCCGCCCTAAGCTCACCGGCAACAAAGGGCACAGACCACTTATAAATGCGATCGTCAAAATCCTTAAGTTGTTTTCTGCCTAGCGAAGCATCGTTTAAAAAGAGTTCCACTTCATCGCAATTGGAATAGACCTCTACAACGGTCGGTTCGTTGGTCTCGTAGTTCCAATATTCATTACTTTCATGCCAGAACCACAGTGCCTTCTCCCACCCGTTCTCTTTCTTTTCCACGGGCTCGCCCGCCTCGTTCAATTTATAGATCGATTTGTCTAAAGACTGTGTGGTCAGGTGCAAATGCGGTTCGTCGTTCCACAAAGTTTTCATCATGTGGTACGAAGTCTTTTCAAAACCGGCCTGATCCAATAAACCGCTTTGAGTACCTTTTTTGGGCCAACCTCCATTCGATTCGCCCATATAATCGATTCCCGTCCAAAGGAAGAGGCCGGAAATAAATGGGCGCTCCATCACCGCTTTCCATTCGTGCCATTGCGGTAGATTTTCGGTTCCCATGATGACTTTATCCGGGTAATTCTTGTGGCCATAATCATAAATCACCCTTCTATAACTGTAGCCTACTACGTCGAGTGCATCGGCATAGCCTGAGAGATGACTTGCGGAGGGCAGAATACAATTGGCCGTAACATATCGCGTAGTATCTAATTCCCGGGTCCATTTCGCCAATTTTTTAGCGGTTACCCCAATATCATATTTTTCCTTGGGCAAGGTGTTGAGTTTCTCTTTTATCTGTTCTACCGAATACGGTGGCTCTGAAAAGAAGTAATTGCCCTGCCATTCCATATTATTGAAAAAACCGGTAGCTTCGGCATTTCGCGGATACGTCCATTCTATTTCGTTCCCGATACTCCATTGAATGATACTCGGATGGTTTCTATGGGCCAAAACCGTATTCTTTAAGTCCTTTTCGGCCCACTCTTGAAAATGCTCGGTATAGCCTCTTGTGATATAGTCTACACTCTGCTCGTTCATATTTTTTCTTTTGTCCTTCGGATTGTCCCATTCATCAAAGAACTCGTCCTGCACCAAAAAGCCCATTTCGTCACACAGGTCCAAAAACGCTTGTGAGCCGGGATTGTGAGAAATTCTGATGGCGTTACACCCCGCTTCCTTTAACTTCTGTAGACGCCTTCTCCAGACACCGTCGGGTACGGCCGCCCCTACCAATCCACCATCGTGGTGCAAGCAAACCCCTTTTATTTTTCGATTTTTACCGTTAAGGAAAAAACCTTGATCAGGGTCAAAACGGATGGACCGTACACCAAAAGCAGTTTCTTGTTGGTCTATGAGCTTTCCTTCATAAAGAATTGAACTTACCACTTTGTAGAGATAAGGCTTATCGACATCCCACAAAATTGGGTTTTCAAGGGATACAGACTGTAATTGAAGGCTTTGATTATTCCCTCGAACCTCAATAGGTTGTATATGACTGTTGACTTTTTGCCCGTCCCTAGTATAAATCTCCATTCGGAGTTCCGCTTTTTTATCCTCAGGAAAATCATTCTGAATTTGAACCGACACCGACACCTCCGCTTGTTTTTCCTCTATTTTCGGGGTGGTTACGAATACGCCCCAAATAGGTATATGCAATTTGTTCTTCACCAAGAGTTTTACGTCTCGGTAAATACCCGAACCGGTGTACCAACGACTATCGGCATAACGGGTTCTATCTACTTTCACCTCTATCAGGTTGGTATCTTTTTCCGAATTCAAATAGGGCGAGATATCGTAGTAAAACGGAGAGTATCCATAGGGATGTTCCCCTACTTCCTTTCCGTTTAGGGAAACCTCGGAATTGTTATAGACGCCGTCGAACAAGATATAGGCCTTTTCATCCGATTTCAATTGAAGCGGGAATTTTTTACGATATATTCCCACACCTCCTGGAAGGTATCCCGTAGCCCCTTCCCCGTTTATAGAATCAAAAGAAGCCTCTACACTCCAATCATGAGGAAGCCTAATATTTTTCCAATCATCGTTTTGCCCCGTTGAATCGACCAAACGAAACTCCCAATCGAAATTAAAATCGGTCATAACATTAAACTGCGAGTCATTTGACGGCTCGCGGCCACATGAAGAGAGCAACACGGCTGTAATTACTACGTATAAAAAGTGTTTTATCATAGGTCTAATCTTTATTTTAAAGCCTGAAATAAAAAAAGCCCGATTGAATAGGAACAAACAACCGGACTCAACTACTAAAGAACAATATTTTTACTTGTCAAAAACGGAACCATCATTATCCTAAACCATTGGCATATGCTACAATTATGATACCTACCACCATACAACCAAGACCTCCGTATAAAAGATTCCTGGCCTTGGGGGAGGCACTTACCCATTCTTTTGTTACGATACCGCTAACGATGGCGGTAGCTACGGAAGCCGTATTAAAAATGGCATATCCGACCGTATTCCCCGATGCCCCCAACTTAAAGGCTGCATAGGCAAAAAGGGCGGATGCGGCATAATGAAAAACCGCCATGATCAATATCAGAAACAGGTTTTTTCCGAAAGCCGGAGTCTTGAATTCCCCCCATGCATTTTTAGCGTTCAATTGCCATAGGAAATAGGCGGTCATAACGATACCCCCACTAATAAAGATCGGGAACATTACGGCTACGGCCGTTATCCAATCGGCATTGCCCTGGGCCACACTGGCCTCATGCAAGTAAGGTCGACCTGCGGCATTGGCATAGCTAAAGCCCGTGGCCAATAATCCACCAACAACGGCGATCATAATGCCGGTCACCATTGAACCTTTGGCCGGCGCACCTTCGGAGGCTATTTTAGCTTCGTCCTTTTCTCGGGTAAGTCCGGCTTTACCGTTTAAGATAACCCCTAACAACACTACTAGAATACCGAGCAAAATAAAGGTCAATACATTTGAGGGAGGAAGTCCGTCTTCAATAAACGGCAATAGGGAGCCTACCAAAATTATGGTTCCGATAAAGATGGAAAAACCAAGGGAGAGACCAATATGGTTAATGGCCTTACTCCACATCATAACCCCAATTCCCCAAAGGAAACTGGTAAGGCCCATTTTCACCCATATATCGGTCGGCATATTTCCGAAAATTTCCCCAAAACCCTGGATAAGGGTCAAAGAAGCAATAATCGGCACAACGAACATGGTCAAAAGAAAGAAGAGACTCCATGTATTCTCATACTTGAAACCTTTTGTAAATTTTTCGGGAAGGGCATAAAGGCCCAACATCAATCCGGCGAAAATCGCCCATAATACACCTTCGGTCATAACTATAATATTTAATTGGGGCCAAGTACACCGGTTCGGGCATACCAGGCCGTGTTTGGTTTACCAGTTGAATTTAAAAATCGTCGTACTATCGTAATCCTCCCCCACTTTTAAGATTGTCTTCGGGGCGTCTGAAATATTGGGGCCATTTGGGTAGCGGTGAGTTTCACAGCAAAAGCCGCGATATTTACCGTATTGCAATCCCGATTCTCTTTTGAGCTCATCTGAAGTATATTTTCCGGTGTAGAGTAACATTCCGGGTTCCGTGGTGAAAACTTCCATGGTGCGACCACTTTTAGGTTCACTAATTTCTGCCACTTTACCCAGTTCAAACCCCTTATCCTCAAAGAGGTAAAAATGTTCAAAGCCATCGCCCATAGCCTCGTGTACTTCCTTTATGGTCTTTGGAGAGCGCAGGTCGTCGACCTTGCCCGCAACAGAGACGTTTTCCCCAGTGGCAGCTCCGGTTTCATCCCAAAGCTGTTTGGTATCGGCATCTACCATTACGGTGTGACCCTCAACATTTTCAGCAAAGCCCGAAAGATTAAAATAGGTGTGATTCGTAATCGTAAAAGGCGTGTCTTGGTCGGTGATAGCCCCATACCGTATTTTAAGTTCGTTGTCATTGGTCAATGTGAAGGTCACCTGAACCGTAACATTTCCTGGAAAGCCCTCTTCCAAATGTTTACTCTCAAGCTCCATTTGAACACTGGCAACTTCAGGCGAAAACGCCTTTACCTTCCATATTTTTTTATCGAAACCGATTTTTCCTCCGTGCAGGTTATTATCGCCAACTATTCTTGCCAATTGGTATTCCTTTCCATTCAAAGAAAATCGGGCATCTTTTATTTGCGAGCAATAGCGGCCAACCGTTCCCCCAAAATATGGGGCATTGGCTTGATAGGCCTCGGAGAAATAGCTCTCGAACGTATCAAAACCACAAACGATTTCATCCGTTTTCCCTGTCTTTTGCGGTAAAAGAATAGAGGTAATGGTAGCCCCATAGTTGGAAATCTTTACACTAAGCCCATTATCGTTCTCTAAAGTATAGCGGTAAATGTTTTCACCGCTCAATACACCGAAATCTGTCTGTGTCGTTTTCATTATCGTAAGCGTTTTTGAATGTTCTAGTCAGAATTATTTATTTCGATTGAAAAGCTGCCAGTTTTTCCCAATCGAACTCCACTCCTACCCCTGGCGTATCTGGTGCTACGGCAAGATGGTTCTCTACCACCAACGGTCTTTTGGTGTATTGGTCAATAGGAAAACTATGTACCTCTAGCCAACCTGAATTCGGTTGGGCGGATACCAAACTCACATGTAGTTCCTGCATTCCATGCGAACAGGCTGGAATATTATGCTTATCGGCCAACCGTGCGGCGGCCAACCAACCTGTGATTCCACCACAATTTGAAGCATCTGGCTGTACAAAGGATAATTTTGCCTGATCCATGGCATATTCAAATTCATGGATGGTATGCAGGTTCTCGCCCATAGCCAAAGGAAAGCCTGTAGCATCGGCAATTTGTGAGAAACCTATATAGTTATCAGGAATAATCGGTTCTTCGAACCAAGTGATATCGTATTCCCTAAAGCGGTTAATAGCCTCAATGGCCTTATCAACGGTCATTGAGTAGTTGGCATCGACCATGAAGGTCACATCGGGCCCGATGAACTCACGTACCGCTTTAATGCGCTCTATGTCCTCATCGAGATTTTCCCTTCCGATCTTAATCTTGACCGCGTTGAAACCCGCCGACAAATAGCCCTCCATATTCTTCAAAAGTTTTGGAATAGGAAACTGTAAGTCAATTCCCCCACAATAAGCTTTACAGGTATTACCCGCACCACCGGCCATTTGCCAAAGTGGTTTTTCGGCCTTCTTACAACGGATATCCCACAGTGCAATATCTATCGTAGAAACGGCAAAGGAAACGATACCCCCTCTACCTACATAGTGCATGTGCCATTCAAGAAAATCGTAAATCCCATCAATATCGGAACCGTCCTTACCTATCAAGGCCGGTGCTATATCGTAATCGACCATGGCCTTAATGGCATTTCCTCCTTTTCCACCCGTATAGGTATATCCAGTGCCCGTACTACCATCTTCTAAAGTGATCGTAGAAGTAATCAGTTCAAAATGCGTATGGTCTCCGTGTTTGGCATCGTTCATAACTTCCGGCAAGGGAACCCTGAACAATTTACAGTCAACCGATTTTATACTTGTACCCATTTATGCCTTGTGTCTAATATAAAACGTCTTTTTCTCCATGTACTGCTCAAAGCCGTACTTCCCATCTTCACCTCCCGAGCCACTTAGCTTATATCCGTTATGGAAGCCTTGGTGTTGTTCACCATGACCACGGTTTACGTAGATTTCACCGTATTCCAACTCATCATTACACTTCATGATGGTATTCATATCATTGGTAAAGACCATGGCCGCAAGTCCGTATTCACAGTCATTGGCATAACCGACCACTTCTTCAAAAGTCTTGAATTTCAAGACGGGAAGAATTGGCCCAAAAGATTCTTCATGAACAATGGTCATATTTTGGGTTACATTGGTCAAAACCGTAGGCTCAAACCAAAATCCTTTTTCAAAAGCACCACCTTCAAGTTTTTTACCCCCTGTAGCCAAAGTCGCACCTTCTTCTAGGCTCACGGCAACCAAATGCTCCATATGCTTTAATTCGGAAGCATTTACTTTAGGTCCCATATCGGTATCCTCCAACATAGGGTCACCTACCTTAATAGCCTTTGTCTTGGCGATAAATTTTTCCATAAAGGCATCGTAAATGCCCTCATGAACGTACATTCTTTCATTACAGGTACACACCTGTCCACAGTTATCAAAACGCGAGTGTAGGGCAGCGTCTACAGCGGCATCGATATCGGCGTCTTCAAAAACAATAAAAGGAGCTTTCCCTCCAAGTTCCAACTGAACGTGCGTAAGGTTTTGTGCCGCGGCCCTGGCAATAGACTGACCCACGGGCGTAGAACCGGTCATTGTCACCATTTTAGTAATAGGACTTTCAACAAGGGCATTACCCATGGCCCTACCCGGACCGGTCAATATATTGATGACCCCATCTGGAATACCCACTTTTTTCGCAAGATTACCCAATTCCAAAGTAGCCAAAGGCGTTTCGGAAGTCGGTTTTATAACGATAGTATTTCCGGCAACCAAGGCTGGACCTAATTTACGACCGGCCAAGGCCAATGGGAAATTCCAAGCGGTAATGGCAACCACTACGCCGCGAGGTATTTTCTGGATCCAAATTTGCTCGTTAGGGTTGTCGGAAGGCACAATATCCCCCTCGATTCTTCTAGCCCCTTCACAAGCATATTCAATAAAAGAAGCGGTAACAGCCACTTCCCCCTTAGCTACTTTTAGCAGTTTCCCCTGTTCCTTGACCAAGAGCTCGGCCAAGAAATCGGAATTCGCCTTAATCTCATCGGCCAACTTATACAGGAGCTCGGCACGCGAACGGGCCGGTAATTTCTTCCATTCCTTTTGGGCCTTTTCGGCCGCCTGTAGCGCTAGATGGGCCTCTTCGACCGTACCGTTCTGAACCCTTGCAACGACCTCTTCGGTAGATGGGTTTATAATATCTATGGTCTCACCTGAGGTTGAGGTAACCCATTTTCCGTCGATAAATAGTTGGTATTCTTTAATTCCTGACATTTTTCGTTAATTATTAGTGTTTTCTATATGAATCCATTCGTTTGGCCGCAAGACCTTCAAACCTTCTTTCCAATTGCCAAAGAGGTCGCTCCAAGGTTAATTCCCAATTAAAGAGCATTTGATAAAGTTCACGGACTTTTTGAGGATATTTAGAAGCTAAATCATTAGTTTCGGATATATCTTCCTTAATATTATAGAGTTCCGCAGGGCGATCGGGAAAGCGTACCAGCTTCCAATCGTTATGCCTAATGGCTCCCCTAGCTTCTTTTTTCCAATACAGTGTTTCATGTGGCCTCCCTTGCTTTTTTCCTTGTAGGTAAGGCAGGAGGTCTACCCCGTCCAATCCGTCGATAGCATTGACGTCACCACCGGCCGCCGTAACAAAAGTCGGCAATAGGTCCAATGTACTAATTGGGTTTTCATAAACCGTATTCGGCTTTAATTTACCGGGCCATGACATTAGAAAAGGAACGCGAATCCCCCCTTCTAAATGGTTGGCCTTGGTGCCGCTTAAAGGAAGGTTCGAAGATTCGTTTGCATCCGATGGCCCACCGTTATCGTTAGTAAAAACAATTAGTGTATTCTTATCGAGGCCCAATGCCTTGATCCGGTCCAAAACCTTACCGCAAGCCCTATCCATGGCAATGGTCATTGCCGCTAGCGTCTTTCTTTTTCCGCTTAGGCCTTTGACCTTTTTAAGGTCTTCTTCCTTTGCTTCCATTGGGGTATGTACCGCATTAAAAGCCAAGTAAACAAAAAACGGATTCTTCTGGTTCCTCTCGATAAATGCAATGGCCTCATCGGCCAATTCCTCCGTTAGATAGCCTTCGTGTTCTTGAAAACCTCCAAAACCACGTTCTAACCTATCTTCGTTTCTCGTAAGTTCGTTATCGGCTCCGAAGGGCATATAACTTCTTGCACCTCCGCGAAAACCATAAAACTCGTCAAAACCGCGTTTGGTCGGATGAAACCGATCGGCATTCCCTTGATGCCACTTCCCGAACAAAGCTGTTCTATACCCCTGTTCCTTTAGGTAGTCGGCAATAGTTTTTTGATCAAGGGGCAAGCCCATATCGTCACCCGTAAGACCGTTTTTACTCATCAAACCAGGAACGTTGTTCTCTTCAAACCCAAATTTCTGCTGATACTTTCCGGTTAGGAGTCCCGCCCTTGACGGACCACACACGGCCGCAGACACATAGGCCTGCGAGAAGCGTACGGCATTTTTTGCAAATTTGTCTAGTTCGGGCGTCTTGAATTCTTTACTCCCATGAAATCCGAAATCGGCATAACCGGCATCGTCGGACAATATAAAAACAATGTTCGGTTTGTCTTGGGCCCAGCCACTAAAGAGCATAGTGAAAGACGCAAAGAACAAGAACACACGTCTTGACCATTTCATTTTTCTATATTTTTTGTGGATTATTTTTTACAATTCCCGGTACCATTATCTTCCCATCCAGCCACCGTCTACCAACATGGTAACACCGTGCATATAAGCCGCTGCATCTGAACTTAAAAAGACTATAGGTCCCGCAAAATCTTCAGGTTTACCCCATCTACCAGCTGGTATTCGCGACAAAATAGACGCCGATCTTTCAGGATCGTTCCTTAAAGCCTCGGTATTATCGGTACTGATATAACCTGGCGCTATGGCATTTACGTTCACTCCCTTAGCCGCCCATTCATTGGCAAAGGCCATGGTCATCTGACCGATCGCCCCTTTACTGGCCGCATAACCAGGCACTGTAATACCACCTTGGAATGTCAACAACGAAGCCGTAAAAATAATTTTACCTTCCCCTCGGGCCACCATCTCCTTACCGATTTCGCGGGTAAGGACAAATTGCGCCGTTTGATTGATTTCGATTACCTTATCCCAATACTCATCGGAATGTTCAACTGCAGGGGCCCGAAGAATGGTACCTGCATTATTTACTAGGATATCGATTTTAGGAAAATCGTTTTTCACTTCCTTTATAAATTCATATAAAGCTTCCCTATTACTAAAATCACAAGTGTATGCCTTAAATTTTCTTCCCGTGGCCTCGACTTCCTGCCCTACCATACTACCATGCTTCTCCAAAGAGGCGCTAACCCCTATGATATCGGCTCCCGCTTCTGCCAATGCTACGGCCATAGCCTTTCCTATACCTCTTTTACACCCCGTTACCAAAGCTGTTTTTCCTTTCAGGCTAAATTGATTCAATATGCTCATTTTCTATGCGTTGTTTCCCTTTAATTATTGTTGACAATCCATAAGTACTTTCATACCATCAGGATTATTATCTATATTTTCAAATACTTGTTGAATATTGCTCAATGGCTGAACATCGGTAATCATATCCTCGAAGGGCAGTTCGTTTTTTGTAATCAAATCGATTGATTTTTCATAGTCCTCCTTTTCGTATACCCTAGCCCCGATCAGGCTCAATTCTTTCCAGAAAAACTTGAAAAGGTCTACCGGTTTCTTTTCCCCATGAATGGCCACCATCAAGATTCGCCCGCGAATACCGGCAACCTCACACATAATATCCAAAGCAGGCTGTACCCCTGCAACTTCAAAAACCACATCGGCACGACGGTTATCGGTTTGCTCCTTCACATACTCTACTAGGTCTACCTTCGTAGGGTTTACGGCATGTAATCCCATTGACTGGGCCTTAGCGATACGTTTTTCGTTCACTTCTGAAACGATGACGTTTGCCCCTACTTCCTTAGCTACCATGGCCACCAAAAGACCTATAGGGCCGCCGCCCAAAACCACGGCCGTTTCACCGGCTACCAAACCACTTCTACGAACGTCGTGGGTAGCAACCGATAGGGGCTCGATCAAAGCGGCCAATTTTAAATCGGTCTCCGCCTTTAGTTTATGAAGGACGAAGGCAGGTACGTTCCAATACTGCTGCATAGAACCCGGACTATCGATACCGATGAATTTTAAATCTTCGCAAATATGGTTAAAGCCTTTATCGGAAGCCTTTACCAAACGATCGTCCAAGGGACGGACCACAACTTTATCGCCAACCGCGTAGCCTTCAACCCCTTCGCCAACGGCGTCGATGATTCCCGACATTTCATGACCAATGGTCTGAGGCATGGCCACCCGCTTGTCCATCATACCATGATAGATATGCACATCGGTGCCACACACTCCTGAATAGGCCACTTTAATTCTAACCTCACCTTTTTCCGGTGCTTCAATTTCCTTCTCGATTACGGAAAAGGTTTTGTTTCCTTTGTAAACAGTTGCTTTCATCAAACTTATTTTCCTATTGTTTTTTTACTCCTTTAGCTACGTGACGTGTTTTTCTTTCCGAAGAAAAACGCATGATACTCTGGTAATCGCCATTATTGTATATATGCGTCAATCCCCATCGTAAAATTTCGGTCGGTTCCTTTTCAACATCCGCTGTTCGGTTCAGTCCGATAGCATGGGCATTGACCCCTGGTATTACCGATTTAATTTCAAAGTTAATTCCGTCTGGAGCCCACTGGATCGTATTCTTTTCAGGACCATCTGTAGTGATCAACGAAGCAATACCTCCGTTATAAGGCCAAACACAGATTTCATGACCACTATTGCTAATAGGGTTATATGGAGATTTCACGTAAGGCCCTTTGGGATTGTCGGCTATGGCCACACCATGACGTATCTGTCTTCCGCCGAAAGTAATCGCTTCACCCATCTGTTCCCCTTTGTAATAGAGATAGAATTTCCCCTTATAAGGTATAATACATGGATCATGTACTTTATGGCTATCAAAATCACCTTTTTTAATCACGGCGAAACGATCTTGCTCTTCACCCTTCCACACTCCGTTATCGGCAGGACTCAAAATAGGCTCTTCACTTTTGGTCCATGGCCCGTCGGGAGAATCCGCCCAAGCCAGACCTACTTGATTTTTAACACGGACATTATAGGGTGATTTTACCGTTTGATAGCAGAGGTAGTACTTATCTTCCCATTTCATGATCTCAACGGTAAAAACGGAGCGATCATCATAAGCCCCTTTTTCACCTCTTGTTACTGCGGGACCTTCTTCTTTCCACGTCCAACCATCTTCGGAGGTAGCATACCAAATATCACATCGATCCCACGGAAAAACCTTATCTTTTTCAATATCCCCACCAAAACCTTGCGTTGGCCCGGTACTTTTAGAATACCACACGTAGTACTTTCCATTCTCTTTGATTATGGCACTTGGATCACGACGAACGACACCTTCCTCATAAGCCAAATCCCCCTTTAAAGGTTGTAACGGACCAAATTGAATAAACCATTCATTACCCAAGTCCGTAGGCCATTTCAAGGCTCTTTTTGACGCAGCGCTCAAATGGTTGGTATCCGTAATGCCGAGATGGTCAATTTGTTCGGGAGTAAACGTCACCTTCTCTGGGCAATCATCTGTAGATTTCATTTCTTTTGTAGTTTTGGGAGAATTGCAGGCCGATACCAGCACCGCAGCAAAAATTAAAAATTGGGAGTATTTGTTCATAGTTATTGATACTTGATCTAAAATTTAAATATACATGTTTACACTACTAAACTAATTGGCTCGATTCATCGCGATATAATCGGACGGGGAAGTTCCATAGAACTTCCTAAAACACTTACTAAAATAATTGGGGTCGCCAAAACCGACCTGATAGCTGACCTCGGCAATCCGGAGCTCTCCACGGGAAAGCAACTCTCCCGCCTTCATCAGCCTTAAGTTCCTCATAAAATCCTTTGGCGCATGACCCGTTATTTTTTTTAATTTTCTAAAAAAGGTCGAACGACTGGTATTCATGTCGAATGAAAGGTCATCTACCCAATATGTATTGTCGGAGATATTTTCCTCTACAAAATCCAAAACCTTTTCAACAAACTCCCTATCCCCTGCTTCTAACGCGGAAAGATTCACCGTTAATCCAGGTTGACCCAAAGTGTTTTTTTCATCTACATCGCCCGCAAAAATCATTTTACCCGCTTTACCCTTCAATATCTTGAAGTGTTCTGAAATATTTTGATCCATACCAAACTCTAGTACTTTCACTTTTGCCATCAAGGCATAAAATGCATCAAGTAAAATAGCGGGCATATTCAATCCTTTTTCAAAGACCCCATTATACACCTGCACATCATCTCCGTAATCATCAACAAAATCTACATTAATATGTAGCTCACCGTTTTGCAATACTCCATTCTGGTTTTCAACGTCACCAAGAGCATCTTCCCTTATAACAATTGTAGCATCCATATGGTATTTTTTTTGATTCAAATAAGAAACTAGTTTCATATTTGAATCAAAAATATATAAAAAATTGACATATAGACATATTTAGACCATCTTTTTTTAGGATATGCCCCACAATTTCCCTTAAAAAAATCAAAACCCTTATTTCTAGCTATCAGTCGATTAGCACAATGTTCCGGACAAAATATCCATAGACATAAAAAAAAGACCTGCCAGACAGGTCTTTCTTATCTTCCATCACCTCAAAAGTGATATTTAATTACTCCTATTTTTACTCCACAAAAAATCAATGGGTCAAATATCCCAGCTTGGTAGAAATTACAAGGGCGTATTTCATAACGATTTTACCCTTACTTTCAAATTGCGATGCAGGAAGTCTACCGTAAGGAGCCGTAATCCAAAGTGCCGCTACGGGATAACCGTACTCATTGAATATGGGAGCACCCACACAATTAATCCCTTCAATATCCTCGCTATTATCTACCGCATATCCTTTTTCCCGAACTTCTTTCAACACCCTCTTAAACTGTTTCTTTGATGTAATGGTATTTTCGGTAAACTTGGTCAGAGGTTTTCCGTTCAAGGCCATATCAGCTTCTTCCGAGGGAATATGGGCCAATATACATTTACCCCCTACCGAACTATGCAGATCAAATTGGGTACCAGGTTCAACAAATAGTTTGACCGGGTAGGAAGAGGGCACCTGTTCCAAAATAGTTCCCGTAGAGCCTAGAAGCACCCCTAGCATGACCGATTCCTTGAGCTCATCGCGCAATGCGCGCATGACGTCTATAGAATGCTCTACAATACTCTGTTCGTTCATAGAAGAAATACCAAGGGTCAGCATTTTTCTAGAAAGGGTTATTTTTTTGGTGGTTTCGTTCTTCTGAAGATAATTCTTGAATATAAGGGTACTGACAATCCGAAAAGCACTGGATTTTGTAATGGAAAGGGTTTCTGTTATTTCCGCAAGGGTCATACCTTTGGTTCGAGTAGCCAATAACTCAATAATCGAAAGCCCTCTCTCTAAGTTTGGAACATTGTAAGTGGACTTTAATTCTGCCTTCGGTTTCTTCATTTTAAAATATTATATGCGCAATTTAACAATCTTGGGCGTATTTTCGCAAAAATTTGCATAGGCTCCCATAGAGAGACTCCCCTTCGACCAATCTTCTAAAGGGACGAAATGTACTCTTCCAGATTGACCGATCTTTCCAATTTCATTTTTTTGCGCAATCTATATCTTGTTGTGTGCACCGACTCGACCGAAATCCCCAAAAGTCTAGCTATTTCCTTACTTGAAAAGTTTAGTTTGATCAAAGCGCACAACTTTTGATCCGCTTGACTTAGCTTAGGGTACATTGTAGTGATCTTATTATAAAAGTCTTCGTTTACCGCGGTAAAGCGAAGGCGGAATTCCTCCCAATTGTCGCTTCGATTATGGGAAATGGATTTTAAAACCTGTTTGACCTCTGGTTTATCGGAGATTCCTTCCGCTTCTTTTAACCTTTCCGCTATTTCCTTCAAAAACTCATCCTTTTCGACCATTTGAAGCGCCGATACGGCCAACTCTTTATTCTTCAAGTCAAGAAGTTCCTTCCCCTTCTTGATTTCGAGCTGCTTATTTCTCCGCAACATTTGCTTTTCTGTCAAATGCCTAGTTCGAATCGACCTGAAATAAATAAGACCAAGTATAGCCATAAAAACCAAGGAGCCCAATAAAATAATACGCTGCAGCATCGATATCTTATCGGCCTGTTCCAATTTTTCCAAACGCTGTTTCCGCACAAGGCGTTCCTGTTTTTCCTTTTCTACCCTAAATTCATCCTTTATTTCCAAAAGACTCTGGTTGATTGCCGTTCTACTATCAAAGAACTGGGCGTCAATGGCTTTTGCCTTCTTTTGGTTTTTATAGGCATTTTCATACGCCCCGAGACTTTCATACAAATCGGCCAGTTTCTCATACACCAAGGAAGAGAAATCAACATGGCTATTGTATTCTTCCGAAATTGCCAAGGCTTTTTTATAGTAAACTTCGCTTTGTTTATAATTGGACATATTCGCATAGACGTCACCCATATCGGAATACACCAAAACCAGAAAAGACGGCCCGTTCTTTAAAAACCACGACTCTACTTCCCCCAACAACAGCAGGGCCTCTTCGTTTTTATTATCCAAATACAATTGAAAGGCCTGTTCAAAATGTAAATAAGCCATAGGAAGTTGCCCGTCTATGGGAGCATAATTTACAAAACAACTATCAAGATACACCCTGGCCAAGTGGTGCTGGTTTAATATCCTATGGGTAGCGCTTATCAAGTAATAATTTTCAACCAGATCAGCTTTTTGCAGTTTGCCCCTGTCAATTAACTTGCGATTGATTTCAAGGGAGGTCTGCAAATACTCTAGGGCCTCGTCTTTTCGTTTAAAGAAACTATAAAGTCTACCTAGCCCATTATAGACAGAGGCCTTTAAAGCATCATCATCGACACTATCCGCCAAAAAAAGGGCATACCAAAGCGTATCGTATGATTTTGTATAATCAACATGCTGCCCATTTATATAAGGCATCTCTAAAAGAGCCTTTACCGCATTGACCGTGTCGCCTTTTTTTAATAATTCTTCATGTTTTTCTTGTAACAGGACCAATGCTTCTTCAGGGTTGTCACGCCTCAATTTTCTTGCTTCCTCAAAAAACGCTTCTCCCTGCAGGCCTTCCAAAGTATCGGATAGTTGCTGCGCATCTAATCTACTTAGTGGAACCCAACAAAGGATAACCATTATAAAAGAAACCAAATGTTTGACCTGCAAAACCATAGTTTATTCTATATCCTGATTTAATTTAAACAAGTTGTGATAACCGTCATTATTTGCAACTAGAATAAATTTACTGCCTTTTGTATTCAACGCGGCTATATTACGAACATCTTTATCCGCAAAGAAACCCGATTGCAAATTAGGCACCAAAACGAAAGTGCCTTTACCATTTCCTTTCAGAAAAGTTCCGATGCCAGCATCTGAGCGGGTCGTTTCAACTTCAGATTGCTTGTTATTATCGGCCAACACCAAGTATTTGTTCCACCTCTGTAGTCCATGGTGCCATTTACATCAGGTTTATAAAAAACTAAAATTAAAGTACCAATTCTTAAAAGCCCAACAATGTTAAGAAAAGCCCCATAAGAACGCTTCCCTTTAAAAGGTTTAAAAATCGGTTTTTCATAATTGATTACATTTTAATTGTGTAGTTCTGAGTTAATTTTTTATAACAAAACAATAGGCCTCAAATTATCACCTTAGAAATATTACCGTCCCTTTTTTGCTAAATCGCCCAAAAAACCTAAAGTGAATGTATGTAATATGTGTTAGTTTTTTGCACAATCGTTCCTAGACAAAAACTGAACAACATTAACTTTCAATGTTAAAATAAAAACTACATATAACTCATAATCAACAATTTAACACCAACAACAAACATAAATCAAATAATAGACAACTGACAATTATGTAGCTCCAGTGCAAGAATATAAGAAAGTGAATATCTACTTTGAGTAAAGTATATTTAGGGCAGTCCCTTGCATTTTAAGATGAAGAAAATCCGTTTTATTAGCATATTTCATCTAAAGAATAGGCAAGCGCACATACGATTTGATTCTTATCCAAATGGATTTAAGAAACTCGTCCATGTAAAATTTTAGGACTTTATAAAAATGGATTTTCACTAAATAAACATTTGGCTATTTGAAGTTCTCCACTAGAGCGTAATTCCTTCGCCTTCTTAAACCTTATTTTTTTATAAAATCCTTAGAGGCACACTGCGGACTGTTTTTTAATCTCCTAAAAAAGTAGAGCGACTCGAATTCATATCGAACGATGGATTACCTACCCCATAGGTATCGTCTGAGATATTCTTCTCAATAAGACGGGAGGTTCTTTTAAGAACCTCCCGTTTATCTGAATTTATTGAAGAAACTTCCGAAATACTTTGTCTCAACATTTCCTTTTTTCAGTCGTATTCATCAAAAAATTTACTATCTAATATTCAAACTTATTACAGTGATGAATTTTGTGTCAAAACTCCAGGCTGAAGGTCTAATTGTACTTGTGGTATTGGCCAATAATTGTTTTTACCAGAAGTAAAAGAACTGCCAGACAACCATGGTAGCTTATTGTCCTTCAACTCACTAGACAAATAATTGTTTAAAGTACTATCAGCAATTCCCCATCTTACTAGATCATAGAAACGCATTCCCTCGAGTGCAAATTCTAATCTCATTTCGTGTCTTACGGCCATCCGAGCATATTCTACACTAGGAAAAGAATCGTAGAGCCCTAATTTATAGTTTGCGGCAGGTTGTGAGTAATCTACTATGATAGGATTGCCTTCTTCAAAAGTAGTATTTGATACTTTACCCATTACAATATCGTCAGCTGCCCTCTGTCTTATCCGATTTACCAATGCAAGAGCTGTAGGTAAATCGTTTTCCTCTACTGCGACTTCTGCTCTCCATAATAATACGTGACCAAGCCTTAGCAACCTGAAATTGTTACCATTTACCCCTGGTGCCCAATAACCGGACTCAGTTGAAATTACACCTCTATTACGCTTATAGAACATGTTTTTCTTATTCATGAAAGGCCCCATGTTCAATTGATCAGACATCCAATCGCTTCCACTCATTGGCCCCCAATCTAAAAATGGGATACCTCTTCTTCCAATAGTCCAATCAACCCTAGGATCTAATAAATGACTAGTCGGTGTAAATTCTTCCGTATCTGAAATTTGGTAATCCTCTAAAAGAAGGTCATCCTGAAAACTATCTAACAATGGAAGACCATTATCTTCTACTTTATACGCATTGAAAAGGTCAAAACTAGGTGCACTATAAGAGTAACCCAGCCCTTCAACATTTGGATACAAAGTCTGGTGATCAACGCCGGAATTATGTACACCTGCCCCATCATTTACAGAATATTGAATTTCAAAAATACTCTCCCCATTATTTTGATGTTCTTCATCAAAATTATTGTAAAAATGAGGCTCTAACTGAAAAGGTCCCTCTTCAATAATGTTATCTAGAAGTGGTTTTGCTTCCGCAAATTCACTCTGAAACAAATGAACTCGTGCTTTTAATGCCTTTGCTGCCCATTGTGATGCCCTACCAACTTCTGATGGTGCCGGATCTAGATGGTCAATCCCAAATTGAAGATCATCCTCTATATCATCCCAAATCTCCCGATCGTTTTTAACCAAAGCTGGATCAACATCCTCGGTTATATAGGGTACTTTTTCAAATTTAATTCTTAGTTGAAAATGAAACCATGCTCGTAAGAATTTAGCTTCGGCTTCAATTTGGTCAGCCTTTTCTGTCGATATTACTTCTCCGGCCGTTGCTAAAACACGAAGAACATCATTAGAGCGCGCTACCCCATCAAAATTAACACCCCAGGCACCATTTAACCATTCATTATCTGACCTTACTTCATATCGTTCTATATCATTAATTTGCGACCAACCTCCATTGGTATCCCCTCTATGCATATCATCAGAAGGAACGTCTCCCCAAATCCAATTGGTTCCAGAAGCCTCTCCTTGGCCACCCTTAGGACTACCGTTACTAGAGTATCCATCAATTAATGAATATGCACCTATAAGCAATCCATTTACCCCTTCCTCATTGGCGAGGGTTAATTCGTTTACGGTACCCACAGGCTCCTCATTAAGAAAATCATCACTACAAGAGGTTATCAAAACCAAAATTGAGATGGCAAAACTATTTGCGAAAAATTTATTTTTCATCTTTTCTATTTTTTTTAAAATTATAATGAGATATTCAATCCCAACATGATCTGTTTAGATATTGGCCAAGTACCCACATCAACCCCTCGGTCAATTTCTTGTGGAACGCCATTTTCTCTCTTAGCACTAATTTCAGGATCTAGCCCTGAATAGTTGGTAAACGTGAATAAATTTGAGCCAATTACATACAATTTCATATGTTTAAGGTGCAGCTTTTCTATTATTTCATCAGGAAGGGTATACCCCACCTGTAGGTTTTGAATACGTAAAAAAGAGCCATCCTCTATATAAAGCGTTGAAGCATTTTGCTCAAATGCAGTTGAAGTAGATGCTTTAGGTAAAGTAGCATCATTATTATCCTCTAGGTAAGGACTTCCCCATGAGTTATATAATCTTTCCGGACTATTTGGACCTTCAAAAAGTCCGTATTTAGTAAATCTACTTGTGTAATTCGCCAAATCATTCCCCACACTTGCATAAAGTGTTGCCGAAACATCAATATTTCCAAATCCCATACCTAAACGGAAACCTGCCGTAAAATCCGGATGGGGGTTACCGATATAGGTACGATCTTCTGGAGTAATCTCTCCATCGCCATCCACATCTCTAATTTTCAAATTACCCGGTTCATTATAAGTACCATTAGTAGCATGTGCATCCGCTTCACTTTGCGTTTGAAAAATACCATCAACTACGTAACCATAATACTCAGGAAAAGATCTTCCCACTTCCGTTCTAGTATAGATTTGCTGACGTGTTGGAAATCCCTGTATAAACTCATTCCCATTATCAGAAAGTTTAGTGACCTCATTTTTATAAGCCGTAAACGTGGTCGACATATTAAGGGTAAACCAATCATCCAATGCTGAAGTACGGTACGAAAGCGATATGTCTACCCCCTTATTTGACATCCCCCCTATATTTACCGAAGGTTCAATAACATCACCCACAACTTGCGGAATTGCCACGGTAAACAACATATCCTCAGTATCCTTTTTCCAAAAATCCACAGACAAATCCAATTTTCTAAATAAAGTGGCATCAAAAGCAATATTAGTAGACGTGGTAGTTTCCCATTTAGCATTTGGATTACCAATTGCCAAAGACTGATATCCTTGAGTAATCGTATTATCCGATCCACCAATAGCATAATAAGATGATCCAGGGTCCGACTCATATGTAGTGAAACTATTGTAATTCCCGATTTGATCATTACCCGATTGCCCCCAACTTGCTCTAAATTTTAAATAACTGAGCCAGTCTTCAGTACCACTCAAAAAATTCTCTTTTGACGCCACCCAACCTAAAGATGCAGCTGGAAAGATTCCATATCTATTTTCAGCACCAAAACGAGATGAACCATCACGCCGTACAGTCAAGTCTAAAATATACTTTTTTGCATAGTCGTAATTAATTCTAGAGAAATAGGAAAATAATGTAGACGCAAATCCGCTACCATTGTTCAACTGGTTACTAGCACCTGCATCCAACACTAAGAAATTAATATCATTAGAAAGGTACTCCTGTCTAGATGCAGAAATAGTTCTATATGCTATTCTTGAAGATTCCATACCAAAAAGAAAATCTACGCTATGGTCTTCTCCAAATGTGTTTTTATAGTTAAATGTATTTGTCCAGTTCCAACGTGTTTCATTGGCACTACTTTCAGTAAGAGTGGTAGATTTAGCACCGGTATTTTGTTCCCAAGCAGCAAAAGAAGGTGAGAAATTATTAAACAAATCCACATCATAACCCAACAAAGTCTTGATCGTTACATTTTTAATAGGTTCAATCGCCGCATAAACATTTCCGGTAATGTTGTATTTTTTATTACTATTATCTTTAAGCCTATCTAAAAAACCTACAGGATTAGGACCATCATTAATATTAGCTCCACCAACAACACCACCAGCCCAGTTTCCAGCAATATCCCTAACAGGAACCAATGGACTAGCTAAATAGATTTGATTAAATAAGTTATTATGTGAATTGTTACCGCCCCAGCCTTTGGTTTCTCCATAAGTAACCCCTAAACGCTGACCAATATTCAACCATTCAAAAGGATTTGAATCAACGTTAGACCGGAAAGAAATTCTATTAAATGACGTATTCTTAAGTATACCATTCTCTTCAAGAAAACCTGCCTGAAAGGAATAGGAGGTTTTTTCAGAGCCCCCCATCAATGACAAATCGTAATTCTGAATCAAACCGTGTTGATATATTTCATCTAACCAATCCGTTCCCTGCGGATTTGATTTGGTAATGGGATAATTTACTTGGTCATACAAAGCAGGATTAACATTGGCCGCACCTGAAACCCCTCCGTTTGGATACAAGTACTCATTAAGAACCGGTGTTGCCCCACTTCCGAAATGGGCATTAGTTTGTGGCAGACCATCGTTCTCTAACTCCAACCACAACATCTCTCCTATCAATTGAGGATCCATCATGATATCATACTTGGCATCCGAAAAACTCATGCCCGTTTTCACACTGATATCCAGCTTCACTGCTTGATTCTTCTTACCGGTTTTCGTGGTAACCAAAATAACACCATTGGCACCTCTTGCACCATAAATAGCCGTAGAGGATGCATCTTTTAAGATTTGAATGGATTCAATTTGTCCTGGAGGAGGCGATTGCGCACCTTGAACACCATCAACAACCCATAGTGGACCGTTATTATTTATGGTTCCCATACCCCGTATTCGTACCTCGGCATCACCTCCTGGTGTAGAGGCACTAATTGTCGTCACCCCCGAAGCACTACCCTGAAGGGCCTTACTTACATTTGAAACGGGTTGTTGTTCAAGATAATTTTTATCAACCGTAGCTACTGCACTGGTAAGGGCATCCTTACTTCTTGTACCATAACCGATAACCACAACTTCATCTAATTGTTGTTGATCGGTAAGTAAAGTGATATTCAATGTGGTCTGATTACCCACTTTAATGTTTTGGGTACCATAACCAAGATAGGAAATAACAAGTACATCCTCTGGGGATGCTTCAATACTAAAATTTCCGTCAAAATCGGTGGTTACACCGTTAGAGGTCCCTTTGATCAAAATGTTGACCCCCGGAATAGGCCCTTGCTCATCGGAAACGGTTCCCGTCACCATGGTTTGCGCCTGAATATGGCTTGAAAACAAGAAAAAAATGGCAAGAAAAACTCCCATTTTCAAAAATTTTAAAAGCTTCATTTTTGTTTGGTTTAAGTTAATTGAGTGTTAGTTTTCACTCAAAGTCAATTGAGTTATCGTAGCTAATACTATGTCTATAATGACAGAGTATTATTTTAGGTCTAATTAAATCCAGTGTTCCTTCGCGCCTTCCTTTAAGTTCAAGTTCATTAGCAAAATCGCCTTTCCGTATGGACATCCCATTTCCAGAACTTCAGATGACAATTCCAAAAACAAATAATTCAAATATGAAACTAGTTTCATATTTGAATCAAAAATATATAAATATTTGATATATCGATATATTTCGTAACTATTTTTTTAAGATATCTTTTACTTCCCTTGCTCAAAAAACCGATTTCGGAGTTTTTAAAAAACTTGACCATTCGGTACACAAGGGGTCTAAACCACAGAAGTAGGCCTTTTTTTAACATTAAGGCATGACAAAAGAGGACACACTTGTACAACAAGTTTAGTGTGACCATTTTACAAATCGAAAGACAGTTTTATAGAGACTGGGTCAAATAACCAAGTTTTGTAGAAATTTTCATCGCATATTTAAATACGATCTTTCCCTTATTATCGAACTCCGAAACCGGAAGACGACCATATGGCGCCGTAATCCATAGCGCCGCTACCGGATAACCATATTCATTGAATATGGGGGCCCCCACACAATTAATCCCTTCTATATCCTCACTATTATCTACGGCATATCCCTTTTCCTTAACTTCCTTCAACACATTTTTAAACTGTTTTTTTGAAGTAATTGTATTTTCCGTAAACTTGGTCAAGGGCTTCCCTTTCAAGGCCATCTCAACTTCTTCCGGAGGGATATGGGCCAATATACATTTACCCCCCACAGAAGTATGTAAATGGAATTGGGTACCGGGCTCAACAAAGAGTTTAACAGGGTAAGAAGAGGGAACCTGTTCCAAAATGGTTCCCGTAGAGTCAAGAAGCACCCCTAGCATAACCGACTCCTTAAGCTCATCGCGCAACGCACGCATAACATCAATAGAATGCTCTACAATACTCTGTTCGTTCATAGAAGAAATACCTAGGGTCAGCATTTTTCTAGAAAGGGTTATTTTTTTGGTAGTTTCGTTCTTCTGAAGATAATTCTTGAAAATAAGGGTACTGACGATCCGAAAAGCACTGGATTTAGTAATGGAGAGAGTCTCGGTTATTTCAGCCAAGGTCATACCTTTGGTTCGTGTAGCCAACAACTCTATAATAGAAAGCCCCCTCTCTAAGTTTGGAACATTGTAAGTGGACTTTAATTCTGCCTTCGGTTTCTTCATTCTTAAACACTAAGTCCGCAATTTAACAATCTTGAGCCTATTTTTCTCAAAAAATTGCACACGGTCTAAGCAAACAAGCTAACCCTTGCTGTGACAAAGATATTCTTCATACTCGGTCAAACCTTTCAATTTTGTTTGTTCCCGACCATCCGTTATCTACAAAAAGGCAACAAGCTTGACCATTGACCTAACTAAAGAGATCAACTGATCCAAGACACTTTTCTCTTTGTCAACCGAATTATGTTCACGTCAATATATTGCGGTAATTCCAATACTCGATTTCGTTTCATTTTAAACAAAAAAGGAGATGAAATCCACCTCCTTTCCCTAGCTCGCCTATTTACCTACAATTAAACTACAAAGTCTCTTTATTTAATCCTTAGTAAGGTTACTACCCCACCAATTATCCTTAGGGTCAAAATCAGCGGATAAAAAGTCGCGTCTTTGTTTTTCAAGGGCGGGCATTTTTACTTCTTCAATTTTTTTGAGATAGGCCGCTTCTTTTTTAGGATCGTAGTCAGGATCCTTCTCGGGGTATCGGGCGCCTACATCATCTAAGTAAGCAAACAATTGCTCGCTCAACTGCTTTGTTAACTCTGGATTCTCCGAAGCCACATTCGATAATTCTTGAAGGTCGTTCTTGAGATTGTATAGTTCTTCCCGACCATCTTCATAATAATGGATCAATTTCCAATCGCCCTTTCGTATAACCGAGGAGGGCTCCCCTCCTTGGTTTCCGTAATGCGGATAGTGCCAAAACAATGCTCTTTCCTCCAAATGGCCTCCCTTTAAAATAGGTAAGAGACTTTTTCCGTCCAAATGTTGTTCCGGTTTCAGGTCGGCCCCCACCACATCGAGAATGGTCGGATATAAATCGGCACCGGTTACGGGCTCTGAAGTATATGCCCCTCCCTTTACCAACCAAGGTGCTTTTATAAAATAAGGCTCACGTATACCTCCCTCAAACTGATAGCCCTTTCCACCTCTCAATGGTAGGTTGGAAGTTGAAAACGAATCTCCCGCAGACACCCCTCCGTTATCGGAAGTAAACACGACCAAGGTGTTTTTGTCCAAACCAAGTGAATCTAAGGTATTCAACACCCTGCCTACGGCATCATCCATTGTCTCTACCAAACCGGCATAGACAGGATTGTCTTGCACCTGACGTATCGGAAGGAATTTCGCCATTTTATAGCCCGAGTCCGCCACCCCGTTCCTTACCGCTTTTTTTCTATATTTCGCCCACTTCTCCTTTGTTGTCTGTATCGGTCCGTGAACGGCGTAAAAGGAAAGATAGGCAAAGACGGGTTTTCCGGTTTTGTTCGGATCGTTCTCCTTTAAAAAGGTGACGGTCTCCTCGGCCAAACGCATGCTCAGGTTTTCGCCATCTTTTCGGTTTTCGAGATTTGGATTATTGTATGGTGAGAAATATCCCCCATTCGGACTCCCGGCATCCCATCCTCCTATGTTGATATCAAAACCGTGATCTTCAGGCCAGGAGCCTTTTTCTCCCAAATGCCATTTTCCCGCAAAAAACGTCTTGTATCCAGCCGCTTTCATGGCCTCTGGCAAAGTGATGGCCTCGGCCGGCAACTTATGCTCATAATCTGCCGGCAGCAATTTATTAAAGCGTCCGGTCTTGCGCCATTCCGTTCCTGCCTTCGCCCCTATCCAATCGGTTATTCCGTGTCGGGCCGTAAAGGTTCCCAGCATAATACTCGCCCTGGAAGGACTGCACACCCTACTTGCCGCATATCCGTTGGTAAAGGACATACCCTCTTTGGCGATTCTATCAATATTTGGCGTTTCGTAAAATTTACTCCCCGTAATACTCAGGTCATGATAACCGTAATCATCGGCCAAAATAAAGAGTACATTGGGTTTAGCGACCTGCGTTCCTTGCTGTTTTTCAACTTTTTTTTCTTCGTTCTTACAACCGCTAAAAACCAATATACTTAAGGTTATAACGGAATAGAGCATGTGCTTCATACCTTTTGGAATTTTCAATTTGATGTATCCGAAAGGTAGTAAATAATAAGATAGACCGATTCCATCGGCGCGAAAGTCAATAAATGGAAATGGATTCGTTAAAAAACTAACAGAATCTTGAAAAAAACCGAAGACTGTCCTTGACGTGCTCACTCCAGTAAGTCCACTCGTGCGCCCCTTTGAACTCTTCGTATAGATGTGGAATACGGTTTTCCTCTAGGTTTTTGTGAAGCGTCCTATTATAAGGGATAAGATCATCTTCGGTGCCACAATCGAACCGTAGGTTGGGCAACTGGGCCTTGTTTTTTTCTATGAGCCCCCAGACTGTATTTTCGGAATGGTCTTCCTGCACATAGCTATCGAGGGGTTCTTCTACAAAGAGTTCCATTTGCGCAATATCGGTAATGGACGAATGTGCCGAAATAGCCTTGAACCTGTCGTGATATTTCACTCCCAACCGCAAAGCCCCGAAGCCGCCCATGGAGAGTCCCGAAATAAACAATTCCGATTTTTTACTTACCGATGGAATATTCTCGATAACGGCATTGGGCACATCGTCAACGATCCAACTTTCAAAATCTTTTTGATGATGCGGAAGATACCCCGAACCATCTCCCCAAAGTCCGTCTGAAGGCATGGCGATTACCATGGGGGGAATCTCGCCCTTTTCCATCATTTGAAGTGCGGAAATGTGCACCCCGGCTTTTTGAGACCAGACCCAAGCACTGCCATAGACCCCATGTAACAAAATAACCAGCGGCAAATCTTCCAAGTCGGCCATTGGAGGTACAAATACACAAATATCCCCTCTCCCCCTTAGTTTTTCCGTTTTTACGGTAATAAAACGAAGATTGGCACTTTCGTAGGCGGCATCTGAAATTTCGGTGGTTCTAAACATGTTTTATTCTAATCAAAAACTACAACTCCTTTTGCATTTTTACCGGCCAACATATCGTCTAATGCCTGTTGCAAATCGTCTAGTTTGTATTCTTTGGTAATCATTTCATCCAATTTAAGGTCGCCCTTTTTGTACAATTGCATGAGTTTTGGAAAATCAATTTGAGGTCTACACTTTCCATAAAGGGGATTAATGTAGATTTTATCCCACTCAAAAAGGCGCATATCTATAGTGATATCTTCTTCAATACCACTTACCTGAACGGCCGTTCCGGCATTACGCACCATAGCCAAGGGCGCCGCTCCCAAAGCAGGAATAGCGGTGCATTCAAAGGCATAATCAGCTCCTCTACCGCCAAGCACTTCCTTTACCTGTTCGGCAACATTTGCTAAACCTACATCCGTTTTATCGGCCAAAATAACATCTGTAGCCCCAAATTGTTTCGCCAATTCAAGTTTATTGGGATTGATATCCACGGCAATTATCCTACCCGCACCCGAGATCTCACAAGCATTGATTACGTTGAGTCCGACTCCACCACAACCCAATATTACAGCTGAGCTACCCGCTGCCAATTTTGCCGAGTTGACCACAGAACCATAACCTGTCATTACACCACAACTGATAATACTCGCTGCAGAAAAATTCAGGTTTTCCTCCTCGATTTTTACCACGGCAGATTCTTTGACCAGAGCGTACTCGCTTAAGGTGCCTAGGTTGAAGGATCGCTCTATAGGCTTTCCTTCCCATTGGCTTCCTTCCAAATGCGCATGTCCCGGAGTATGACCGTTTCCTCCGGCCACTACAGGTGAATTGTTCTCGCATATATGCTGATTGCCTTCCTGACACTGAAAACAGTGCATACAGGGCGTTGCCCAATTCAAGAGTACTTGGTCTCCTTTTTTTAGATCTTTGATATCGGAACCGACCTTTTCTACAACTCCGGCCCCTTCATGTCCCATAACAATAGGTTTTCCCCAGCTAAGGGAATCATAATCCGTATGACAAAGACCCGCTGCCTTTATTTTTACGAGTAGCTCGTCTGCCTTTGGCTCTGCAACGGTTACATGGGTAATGGTAAAACTACCATCTCCTTTAGCTACTGCACTCTTTGATTGAATAGACATTTCTTATTCTTTTTACGTAGTTCTAAGCTACTTTTATATTTTGTTATTGAGCCACGAGGTTGGCCGGTTTGAACTCGGCCGTCGGGTCGCCCAATTTAGATTTATCAATTTTCTCTCCTCCTTTAATGAACTTTGTTCCGTAGACATAGGCTTTGGCATTGTTTACCGCATCAACGGACAAAAGGGTGTCTCCCTTAAAATACCAGACCGAAAAACAATTGGGCTTATCGGCCTCCTCGCGCACAACTACTTCATCATAACCATCGGACAGACCTACCATTTGTAACTTCACATCGTATTGATCAGACCAAAACCAAGGTAGGGTATCGTAACAACATTTTTTACCCGCAATGGCAGCCGCCGCAATTTTCGCTTGATCAACGGCATTTTGTACCGATTCCAGCCTAATATAGCGGTCGTAATGTGGATTATAATGAAATGTACAATCACCTATAGCATAGATAGACGCATCGCTCGTCTGTGCCATTTCATTGACCCGAATACCATTTTCAATAGTCAAACCTGCCTTTTCGGCCAATTCTTTATTTACGTGTATACCTACCCCCACTATAACCATATCCGCTGGGTAACTACTTCCATCGGAGCAAACCACGGTATTCCCGTTCGATGTCGGTTCTATGGAAGTTACGTTCTTTTCGGTAAGGACCGAAACGTGGTTATCACGATGTAATTTTTGAAAAAAAGCGGACATTTCTGGAGCCGTAACCCTAGCCAGTATGCGTGATTCGCGCTCCAAAACGGTAACGGATGCACCGAGTTTTTTTAGTGACGCAGCCGTTTCAAGTCCAATATACCCTCCACCGATAACAACAACTTGAAGCGATTCGTTTTCGGCCACCGTCTTTTTGATATTGGCCACGTCCGCGGCGGATCGAAGCGGAAAAAGATTCTTTGCCGTATCCAAACCTGGTATAGGTGGCATAATCGGCCGTGCCCCCGTAGCTAAAACAAGTTTGTCATAGGCTACCGTTGTACCGTCGGCCAGAATAATTGTTTTACTTTCTCGATCTATGGCATCGACCCAAACCCCTAACTTAAGCTCAATACGCTCCTTTACATAGCTTTCCTTTGACTTTAGAAGGTTTTTCTCGATACCGTCATCGCTAGTCAAATAGGCTTTAGACAATGGTGGACGATGGTAAGGCAAAACGGAATCGGCATCTATCAAGCATATCGATCCGTTCCAACCTTCCCGCCGTAAGGCAAAGGCAAAATTCACTCCGGCATGACTAGCACCGATCACTACACAGCTCGGTTCATTATTCGGTATATCTGACATTACCTCTTTATTTGGCAACTTTTAAAACCACACCATCTATGGCGTCACTGATCTCAATTTGACAACACAACCTGCTGTACTCGTCAGCATTGTCGTCTAGCTCAAGCATATCGGTCTCTATCTCACTGGCACTCCCTGTTTTCACCATGTCTTCTGGCGTCACGTGTACATGACAGGTAGCACACGAACAGACCCCGCCACAATCGCCATCTATTCCGGGTACGCCGTTCTCAACGGCCAAGGCCATTACCGAACCCGAAGTTCCTTCTAAAGTTATCGTTTCGTCGTCACTGGTGATAAAAGTGATTTTTGCCATAAATTTATTTTGTTAAAGGGTTGAATTTTATTTGAATGTTATGAAAACCTACTTTACGCTGAAAGTGGTCTAAATCCTCTATATTTTCCTTGTAGTCCAATATTTCGAACGAAGCTACTTTTTGTGCCAAGGTCTGAAGCAAGATTTTCAATATCTGCCTGGCGTGGGTCGCCCCTAAACAATTATGGTGGCTAAAACCGAAGCCTACATGTGGATTGACCTTCCGATCCAGAACGATTTCGTTCGGATTCTCAAAAACTGCGGCATCCCTGTTGGCCGAAGCCCAGCACAGTGAAATTCTACTATCGGCCTTTACCGCATGCTCACATACATGGGTATCTTCGGTTACCACGCGTCCCATTTGCGTAAGGGGCGAAAAATAACGGATCATTTCCTCCACCGCCCTACCGGTAATCTCAGGTTCTTTACGCAATCGCTCCAACGCTTCGGGATGTTCGGCCAAGTAAGCAATAGAATTGGTGACCGCATTGATAACGGTATCCCGTCCTCCTGCAAAAGTCAACACCATTACCCCCTTTACTTCTTCCTTGGTCAATTTCCGACCTTCGAACTCAGAATTTAAAAGTACGGAATACATATCATCTCCAGGATTTTCACTGGCCCGATCGATCTGTTCATCTATATAATGGTAAAGAATATTGGCTTTATCGCCGTCTAGCGCCTCTCCTTCACTTCGAAACACATGGGTTCCCCAAGAAATCCAGGTTTCCGATTCGGAAAACGGTGTATTTAAGAGTAAGGTCAAGGCCCTTGACTGCAAGCGAAGGGCAAAATCGGTTACGACCTCTACACTCCCTTTTAATAAAGTCTCTTCTACGATTTCTGAAATCTGGGCCGTTAACTTCTCTTGGTATTCCGCTTGTAAGGGTCTTTTGAACCAAGGCTCTACAATAGCCCTGTATACTCCATGAACCGGAGGATCTACTTCAAAAGGTATTTGGCGGGTGTCGCGTATGTCCACTTCTGAAGGAATTACGATTCGCCCCGGAACCGCACCAGATTGAAAGGTTTTATAATTATGCGCACTTTTACGAACGTCTTTATGTCGTAAAAGCATGGTCACGGGATCATCTTGATCGTTCATTTCCCCGTAACCTTTTGATTCCCTTGCTTTTTCAAACGGGTCTGGAAGCTCACTTTTTTTCATTCCAACAGTATTAGTTTTATAATGGACTTTCTGGATTGGTACAAAAATCAATATTCAAAACTCATAATCAGTTGCCTTTTTTAGCAAATAAGTACCTTATTTTGCTATTTATATTCAATTTTTACATATTTTAGGATAAAATAAATCACTTCATACGGCATCTTGCCCTTGTAAAAGTTCTTCGGATGCAACCCATATTAGAGCCCATACATTTAGATGAACAACGGACCATAACGAGTTTTTATCATTCTAAAAAGAATTTTGAGACTCCTTGGCATTTTCATCCACAACATGAGTTGACCTATATAGAGGAAAGTGTAGGGACAAAATTCGTGGGTGATTACGTAGGCCCCTATGAACCCGGTGAATTGGTGCTACTTCGTTCAAACCTTCCCCATTGCTGGAAAAACAATACCGAACAAACAGGGCTATCAAAATCGATAGTGGTCCAATGGAACCTTGGCGTTTTCCCTAAAGTCCCTGAATTGGAATCGCTCTTTCAATTATTGAGAACCGCCTCCAAGGGAATTTTATTCGATAAAGAGGCAACCGCCCCGCTTATATCCCAATTAAAAAAATGCCCCAAATTAGGAGGGCACGACCTATATATTCAATTGCTTACATTATTGGTAAAATTGGCCGATTGCGATTACACTACCTTATCGAGCGCAAGCTTTATAGACGACCTACCTTCGGAATACGGTAACCGAATGGCAGATATCCACGATTTTGTAGGGATGCACTATAACCGAAAAATCTATTTAAAAGAATTGGCCGACCTGGTCAATATGTCGGAACAATCGTTTTCTAGGTTTTTCACCAAAATGATGGGACGGCCTTTCTTTACCTTTTTAAACGAATACCGCATCAATATTTCCGCACGGATGCTTCTTGATACCCATGACTCGGTTTCCCATATTGCTTTTGCCTGTGGTTATGAATCATTACCTTTCTTTCACAGGCAGTTTAAGAAGTTTATGGGCTGCTCTCCCCTTGCCTATCAACGAAAGTATGCGAAAGTCTAGTAAAAACACGTGTTTTTTCGATCTGACAAAAAGACTACAAATCAACTAAATAACCATTTGTTATACTTATTTGACCAATTCGCACTATCATTTTTCCCATTATGTTGCAACTTAGCCACTCATTTATCGCATCAATTATTTATCGCGTAAACCAACCTTTTAAAGTATTCTAATGTATAGAATTTTTACACTTTTAATGACGGGCATCCTACTCACCTCATGTGGGTCGAAAGCCGAAAAGAAAAAAGAAGGGGACATTCCCCAAGAAACTGCGGTCAAATTTGAACCGAATTGGGAATCTATCAAAAAACATTATAAAGACCCCGAATGGTTCAACGACAGCAAATTTGGTATTTTCATTCACTGGGGGGCCTATTCGGTACCTGCCTATGGATCGGAATGGTACCCACGCCAGATGTATATGGATACCGCCACCTTTAGCGCCCAATTGAAATTGGGGCAAAAAGGGCCTAATGCAACATATTTACACCATAAAAAAACATACGGGGACCAAAAGGAATTTGGTTACAAAGATTTTATACCCATGTTCAAGGCCGAAAAGTTCGATGCCAAGGAATGGATCGATATTTTCAAGAAATCCGGAGCCAAATATGTGATTCCCGTGGCCGATCATCATGATGGTTTTGCCATGTACAAATCGAATACGACCCGATGGAATGCCGTTGATATGGGGCCTAAACGTGATGTTTTGGGCGAGCTTTTTAAGGAAGGCCGTGCCCAGGGTATGATTATGGGGGCTTCATCCCACTATGCCTTCAACTGGTCATTCTATAATAAAAAAGACAAGTTTGACACTACCGACCCGGAATACGCCGACCTCTATTCCCCTAAAGGAAAAGACCTGACCGAGCCCGTATCGGAAGAATTCAAGAAAATGTGGTGGGACAGAACGGTCGACCTTATCGACAACTATCAACCGGACATCCTTTGGTTCGATTTCTACCTTGATATACCCGACTATAAGGAATACCGTCCTAAAATTGCGGCATACTATTATAACAAAGGACTGGAATGGGGCAAAGAAGTGGTAATAAACGATAAGAACTTTGATCATGAAGCCTTTCCTGAAGGTACCGTAATCTACGATTTGGAACGTGGAAAGCTTCCCGGTATTCGAAAGCTCCCTTGGCAGACCGACACTTCTATCGGAAAGAATTCTTGGTGTTACGTAACCAACTGGGAATCACGCACGGCCAATAGCCTCGTCGACGACCTAGTCGATATCGTATCCAAGAACGGAAACCTTTTACTTAATGTAGGTCCGAAAGCAGATGGTACCATCCCGGAAGACCAAAAAGAAATATTGTTCCAAATCGGAGATTGGTTAAACGTAAACGGTGAAGCGATTTACGATACGGAATACTGGAGCACTTTCGGTGAAGGCCCCACAGAAGTCAAAAAAGGCCATCACAGCGAAGGACAAAACAAAGGATTCACAGGTCAGGATATTCGCTTTACAAAGAAGGGCGACAAACTGTATGCGATCATGATGGAATGGCCGGAAGGCAATAAGGTCAACATAGAATCATTGGGAAAATCCAGTGAACACGGTAAGGATTTGAATATCAAAAACGTAAGACTCTTAGGTAGCGACAGCAAAATAGAATTTGAAGTAAATGACGCTGGCCTCAGCATTTCGGACCTAGGGCCGAAGACGGGAGAATTTGCACACGTACTGGAAATATCGTTATAGCACTGTAATAAAGAAGTTAGTTGAGTTAGTTTTTTTAATTTTAGGAGCGCACCAGTCACGGTGCGCTCTTTTTCAGTAATACACCATAGTGAATAGGGTATTTCCCTTATTTCGGGATACTACTAAAAGGAAAGAGATTGTTTTAATATAAATGTGACCAAAAACAGATTAAACACATGAAGTACATTGTATGTGAAAAACCGGGCGAGTTCATTCTTAAAGAAAAAGAAGAACCGACAAGAAAATCCGGCGAAGCCATATTGAAAGTGAAAAAGGTAGGTATTTGTGGTACAGACCTACATGCTTATGCGGGCAACCAGGCATTTTTTACCTACCCGAGAATTCTAGGTCACGAATTGGCTACGCAAGTAGTTGAAATAGATGAGAATCCTCAAGGTATCAAAGCGGGCGACAATGTGGTCGTCATGCCCTATGTAAGTTGCGGCACCTGTATCGCCTGCAGAAACGGAAAGACCAACTGTTGCACGAATATCCAAGTTTTGGGAGTTCACACCGATGGAGGGATGCAAGAGAAAATTACCGTACCTACCAATCTACTTATCCCCGCACAACAGTTGACCGACGACCAAATGGCCGTTGTCGAACCTTTGGCGATCGGGGCACACGCCATTCGACGTGCCGGTATAAAACCTGGCGAAACCATAGTTGTAGTGGGTTGTGGACCTATCGGAATCGGCATCATGAAGCTCGCGCAAATTGCAGGGGCCAAAGTAATAGCCATAGATATGAACCAACAACGCTTAGATTACGCTAAAAACGATATCGGTGTCGATTATGTAGTTTTAGGAGGAAAAGATGCCGTAGACCAAGTTTCGGAAATCACCAAGGGCGATCTAGCCACAGCTGTTTTTGATGCCACGGGCCATAAAGGAGCCCTTGAAGCCGGCCCCGATTACATGTCACACGGAGGAAGGTACATATTGGTGGGACTCTCTAAAGGTGAATTGGTATTCACCCACCCTAAGATACACGCAAAGGAAACGACCATTATGTGCAGTAGAAATGCCACTTTGGAAGACTTCGAACATGTCATCTCCGTTTTGGAAAAAGGTGAGTTTCCCATCGATTCCTTTATTACGCACAATGTTCCTTACACCGAAATGATCGCCAATTTCGATGGCTGGCTAGACCCGGCGAACGGAGTGATCAAGGCTACCGTTGATTTCGAATAAACGAATCGCATTTAAGCACGGACAAAAGCAAAGAACAATGTCAAAGCAATTTTTGCAAATACACCCAGAAGATAACGTTCTGGCTGCACTTACGGACCTTCCCAAAGGTTCTGATATAGAACATAACAACGACCGTTTTCAATTGACCGACAAGGTCAAGGCCAAACATAAATTCACCATTTGCAGCCTCAAGCCCGGCGATAGCATTTTCATGTACGGTTCCTTGGTCGGCAAAGCCACCAAACCTATTGCAAAAGGCGAAACCATAACCACCGAAAATGTGGTCCATGCCTCTTCGGAATACGAAGTAGGCCAAGAGAAACTGAGCTGGAAGGCCCCGGATGTCAGCAAATGGAAAGATGCTACCTTCAACGGATATCACAGAGCCGACGGTAGTGTGGGTACGGCCAATCATTGGCTGGTCATCCCCTTGGTTTTTTGTGAAAACCGAAATGTCGATGTCATGAAATCCGCCCTTTTGAAATCACTCGGCTACCATACGGCTACCGATTTTGTGGTCGATACCGAAATTCTTGTCGACCAATATAAAAACGGGGCTTCCGAAAATGAACTCTTGGCTTCGGATATCATCAAGACTCCGGAGGAAATTAAGCAAAACCGAACCTTCCCGAATGTTGACGGCATCAAGTTTTTAAACCATGACGGTGGATGCGGCGGCATACGCCAAGATTCCGAAACACTTTGCAACCTTTTGGCCGGTTACATCACCCACCCTAACACGGCGGGCGCGACCATTTTAAGCCTTGGTTGCCAGAATGCCCAATTCAAGTTGCTTGAAGAGGCCATCGCCAAACGCGATCCCAATTTCAAAAAACCGCTGTATGTGCTAGAACAGCAAAAAAGTGCAGGCGAGCGACAGTTTATAGAAGAGGCCGTAAAAAAGACCTTTTTAGGCCTGATCGAAGCCAATAAAACCGAAAGAAAACCAGCTCCCGTAAGCCAACTGGTCTTAGGCCTGGAATGTGGCGGATCCGATGGTTTTTCAGGTATCTCGGCAAACCCCTCTTTGGGCTACGCCTCCGACCTATTGGTCGGCTTAGGCGCGACTACGGTACTTTCAGAATTTCCTGAACTGAACGGGGTCGAACAAGAATTGATCAACCGCTGCCAAACCGAGGAAAATGCCGAAAAGTTCGCAAAATTAATGCGGGCCTATTCAGAAAAGGCCGTATCGGTTGGTTCTGGATTCGAAAACAATCCCTCGCCAGGAAATATTAAGGACGGCCTCATTACCGATGCCATGAAATCTGCCGGTGCCGCAAAAAAAGGAGGCACCAGCCCCGTAACCGATGTACTTGACTATACCGAGCCCGTAAAGAAAAAAGGACTCAACCTGTTATGTACACCGGGGAACGATGTGGAAAGCACCACGGGCCTTGCGGGATCGGGCTGTAATGTTATTTGCTTTACTACAGGCCTAGGCACCCCAACAGGAAACCCGATCGCCCCCGTCATCAAATTGTCGAGCAACAACGCCCTAAGCGAACGAATGAAAGACATTATCGATTTTAATACCGGAACGGTCATTACGGGCGAGGATACCATAGAAACCAAAGGCGAAGAACTGCTCGACTATATCATCAAGGTAGCGAGTGGGGAAATTGTTCCCGCCGCCGTACGATTGGGCCAAGAGGACTTTATTCCTTGGAAAAGAGGTATCTCACTGTGATCATCGCAACTAAAACCAATTTAACAAAAAGCTAATTAATGCACATTTTAAACCATACGACCACACCTAACAGAATTCAACGTCCTATCAAGGTCATGCAATTTGGGGGTGGCAATTTTTTGCGGGCCTTCGTTGATTGGATGGTACACGTACTCAACCAAGAAACCGATTTCAACGGTGACATAGCCATCATAAAACCTACCGCTGGAGGCGATTATTCAGAATTAAAGGATCAGGATGGCCTTTTTACGGTCGTTCTAGACGGCATAAAGAACGGAAAACTGGTGGCCGAAAAAACCCTGGTTACCGAGGTTCAAAGTGTAATCCATTCCTATAACGAATGGGCCGGCTATTTAAAACTAGCGGAAAACGAAGATTTGCGCTTTGTGGTTTCAAACACCACGGAAGCCGGAATCAAGTTCAATGCCGACGATAAGTTCGATGTCAACCCACCGAGGGAATTTCCCGCCAAGTTGACCGTTTGGCTTTACCATCGGTTTAAACATTTTAAGGGCGAGATCGATAAAGGCTGTATTCTACTACCTTGCGAATTGATCGAAGACAACGGAACCGCACTAAAAAAGACCGTTCTACAATATGCCGACCATTGGAACCTAGATGATGATTTCAAAAATTGGGTCCTTACGGCCAACCATTTCTGCAGTACTTTGGTAGACCGCATCGTTTCGGGCTACCCTACCGACCGCGCCGATGAAATTGAAAAAGAACTAGGCTATAACGATGAACTTTTGGTAGCCGGGGAATATTACCACAGTTGGGTCATTCAGGCCGATGAAGCCGTACAAAAAGAACTTCCCTTTGCCGAAACCGACCTCAATGTAGAATTTGTAGAAGACCTCGCCCCCTATCGCGAGATGAAAGTACGCATCTTGAACGGTGCCCATACCTCGATGGTGCCAGTGGGCTATTTGGCCGGCATCCGTTTTGTAAAAGAGGCCATGGAAGACAAAGATGTAAGCCATTTTGTGGAAAGCCTTCTTTTAGAGGAAGCTGCCCAAACACTTAACTTTCCCAATGCGGTAAAAAACAAGTTTGTTGCCGACGTACTCGATCGTTTTAGAAACCCACTGTTGAAACACCAGCTCATCAGTATTTCCTTAAACAGTACGTCAAAGTTCGTTGCCCGCCTCTTACCCACCTTAAAGGACTATTACAATACCCAAGGCCAATTGCCAAAGCGTATCGTATTCGGACTTTCGGCTTTGCTCCGTTTTTACAAGGGGGAATTCAAGGGAGAAACTATCAAGCTTAACGACGATAAGGCGGTTCTTGCTTTCTTCGATTCGGAATGGAAAAAAGTGGATGACGGCACTTCCAACCTAATTGATTTTGTTGAGACCGTACTTAAAAACGAAACCATTTGGGGGGAAGACCTGACCCAAATAAAAGGTTTGGCAAACCGTATTGCCGGGAACATACAAAATATAGAAGCCGAGGGAATTGTTTCTTGCTTGAGAAAGCTATAACCTAAACCTTGTTTAAAAAAGTGAAAAATGACAATAGATAGTCACCAACATTTTTGGAATTACGAAGCGGTCAAACACTCCTGGATCGATGACGAAATGTCGTCCATTCGCAAAGATTTTCTTCCTGAAGACCTAAAAAAGGTATATCAGGAAAATGGAATTGATGGTTGTGTTGCCGTACAGGCCGACCAAACCCTTGAAGAAACCGATTTTTTACTGGAACTGGCCAAACAGAACGATTTTATCAAAGGGGTTGTCGGATGGGCAGACCTTCGGTCAGGGCATATCGATTCCGTCTTGGAAAAGTACAGTAGCGAGCAATTCTTGAAAGGATGGAGGCATGTGGTACAAGGTGAAGCCGATCATAATTTTTTACTCCGACCTAATTTCCTAAGGGGAATTTCATTGTTGGAAAAATACGGTTACACTTACGATATTCTGGTCTTCCCCCATCAATTAGGGGCTGTATTGGAGTTCGTCAGAAAGTTTCCGAACCAGAGATTTGTTATTGACCATATCGCGAAGCCTTACATCAAAGACGGATTTTATGATGGTTGGGCCTCATTGATGAAGGAAATAGGAAAACAAGAAAACGTATGCTGTAAGCTATCGGGCATGATTACGGAAGCCGATTATAACTCATGGACTCCCGAGCAACTGCACCCCTATATGCATTTGGTACTTGAAGCCTTCGGTAGCGAACGTGTTATGTTCGGGTCTGACTGGCCCGTATGCCTGGTCGCCGGTAATTACGGCCAAGTAAAGGGTGTCGTAACCGATTTTATTTCAACCCTTGGCGAAGAAGACCAACAAATGATCATGGGTGCCAACGCAGAGGCATTCTATAACTTATAAACCCCATTGTCCAAACAATACAAACGGGACACCTACTATTAAAGACCCGAAAAAATGTATTCACGGCAGTAATAAAAATAAAGAACAAATGGATTTAAATTTAAAAGGAAAGGTAGTGGTAATCAGTGGAGCTGCCGGAAAGGAAGGCAGTATAGGTGAGACCATATTACAACGTTTGGCCGAAGAAGGCGCCATCCCTGCGGTAATCGACCGTAATGCCAGAGGCTTTGGTTATATAGAAAAAATTCAGGCCAAAGGTATCGATGCCATTTTCTGCCAGACCGATGTTACCGATCCACAACAAATTGAAAATGCCGTAAATACTATCGCCAAAAAATATGGCCGTATCGATGCGGTCATCAATAATGTGGGAGTAAACGACGGTGTTGGCCTTGATGCCAGCTATGAAGAGTTTATGGATTCGCTTAAACTCAATATGGTAAGTTATTTTCTTATTGTCAAACATGCCTTGCCCCTATTGATAAAGTCGAAAGGGAACATTCTGAACATAGGTTCCAAGGTGGCCCTTACCGGTCAAGGAAGAACCTCTGGTTACGCAGCTTCCAAAGGCGGGGTACTCGGACTCACCCGTGAATGGGCCGTTGACCTGGTCAAACACGGAATTCGCTCAAATGCCATCATTATTGCCGAAAGCTGGACCCCTTCATACGATACTTGGATAAAAACCTTACCCAATGGTGAAGAAAAATTGCAGTCTATCGTCAAGAAAATCCCATTGGAAAACCGAATGACGAGTACCGATGAAATAGCCGATACTTGCTTGTTTACCATTTCCAGCAGGTCATCACATACCACAGGCCAATTTATTTTTGTCGATGGCGGCTATGTGCATTTAGACCGTTCCTTACTTACCGAAGATTAAACAACCCAACTTAAAAATAGAACCATGACAAAAAACACCAAGATACCTGTAGTTCCCAAGAACTTGCTAGTACCCTTTATTGCGGCAACCTCAATTTTTGCGCTTTGGGGTTTTGCCAATGATTTGACGAATCCAATGGTAGCCGCCTTTAAAAAGGTAATGATCTTATCTAACGAAGAGGCCTACAATGTACAATTTGCATTTTATTTTGGCTACGGTGTTATGGCTATTCCCGCCGCATTGTTCATTCGAAGGTTCAGTTATAAATCAGGCCTCCTCCTCGGTTTGGCCCTTTATGCCCTAGGTGCCATTCTATTCTATCCGGCAGCGGAAAACGGATCATATACTTACTTTCTGATCTCTCTATTCGTAATTACTTGTGGATTAGGATTTTTGGAAACCACATCCAACCCCTTGATACTCTCCATGGGCGATAAGGAAACGGCCACCCAAAGATTAAATTTGGCCCAATCGTTCAACCCTATCGGTTCGTTGACAGGAATGCTCATTGCCAAATTCGTGGTGCTCGACCGCATTCTCTCAGCCGATTATGCCGATAGTTCGGAAATCGTTGCCTTAGGGGCGGAAAAAGCCGCGGAAATCAAAGCTTTTGACCTAAATATCATTAGTGGGCCCTATATAGCCGTAGGGGTCTTTGTGGCCTTGGTCTTTTTTGTTATTTGGAAAACCAAAATTCCTGCCATGGTCATGGGCGACCATCTATCCGTTAAAGAATCGGTAAACCGTATTTTTAAAAGTAAGACCTTTTTATTGGGGGTAATAGCGCAAATGTTCTATGTAGGCGCCCAAATTATGTGTTGGACGGCTATTTTCCAATTGGTAGAATACCTGAACGAATCTCAAAATTTAGGTGTAGATGCCACTTGGTGGAATATTACCGCCATGGTTTCCTTTGTAACCACGCGTTTTATCGGAACGGCCTTGATGAAAAAAATAAACCCTGCCAAGATGTTGGCCTATTTTGGGGTTGCGGCTGCCTTGATGTGCGGAGGAATTATTATGACCACAGGCATCCTAAGCTTGGTCTTTTTGGTTTTGGTATCGGTATTCATGTCGATTATGTTCCCTACCATTTACGGTCTCGCACTTAAAGATATGGGAGAAGAAGCCAAATTGGCCTCATCAGGACTTATTATGGCGATTGTAGGAGGGGCTTTTTTACCAAAGCTTCAAGCCAGTATAATGGATTTTGGGGATACCGTAAACGGCCAAGAAGTTTTTGGCGATAAAATAGCCGGAAACATCACCGAAATTCATTTCTCCTTCCTATTGCCAATGATATGCCTACTTTTTGTTGCCTTCTACGGAATGTATGCCTTTAAAGTAACCCAATCAAAAATTGCCTAAAATGAAAACAAAACGTTATTGCTACTCTTGCGATCTTAAAGACGACCCTCAACTCATTGCCGAATACAAAGAATACCATGCCGAGGGCAATGCCCGACCGGCCATAACAAAAAGCATTAAAGATGCCGGTATTGTCGATATGCAGATTTTCTTGACCGGTAACCGTATGTTCATGATCATGGAGGTCGACGAAACCTTCGATGCCCAAAGGAAAGCCGAAATGGACGCCAACAACCCAGACGTACAAGAATGGGAACAATTGATGTGGAAGTACCAACAAAGCCTACCATGGGCCAAAAATGGAGAAAAGTGGATCGAACTAGAGCGTATCTTCAAACTCTAAGTCGAAACCTTATAAAAATAAGCTGAGCGTAGTAGAAAACCTAAATAGGATTTTCCGCTACGCTCAGACTTTTTTTATCTAAACCCTAGTAGTCTTAATTAATCGTTCCAGTGGGCATCGATAACTTTTTGAATATGTGGATATTTCTCGTCCGTTTCGTTCAAATCTTCACGAAGCCTCAACAGTTCTTTCTTTAAGTCTGCAATAACCTCTGCATAAGCAGGGTCTTTGTAGGCATTGTTCATCTCCTTGGGATCTTTCTTCAAGTCGTAAAATTCCCATGCCGCAGGGGTATCCGTATCAAAATCGTTGCCCCAGTTCTCCCTATCCCATTCAGCATTTGGGTCACTCGTATCAACGTAGTATTTTCCATAGAAGAATATCAACTTGTACTCTTTGGTGCGCACCCCAAAGTGGGCCGGGTTCTGATGGCGGTGGGCCATATGCATCCAATACCGGTAATAGGTCGATTTTTGCCAATCTTCGGGCTCTTTCCCCGTTTCCAATATAGTTTTAAAGCTTTTTCCCTGCATATAGTCAGGTGTACTTCCCCCTGCCAATTCAATTAGGGTCGGTGCAAAATCGGTATTGTTGATAATGGCATCCGTTCGGCTTCCCGCTTTAATCTTCTCAGGGTATCTCACAAAGAAAGGCATACGCATAGACTCTTCGTACATCCATCTTTTATCAATAAAATCATGTTCCCCGAGCATAAAACCTTGATCGCCCGTATACACGATAATAGTATTGTCCATAAGTCCTTCGGCCTCCAAATAGTCCATTAAACGCTTTACGTTATCATCAACACCTTTTACACAGCGTAAATACTTCTTCACGTAATCTTGGTAAACCTTACTGGTATATTTTCGCTCTTCATCGTCCATCTCCCACTTTACGTACTCTTCAGGACGAATTTTATCGGCATCACGGTAAGCACGGTGAATAGAACTATCTACATAAATGTTCATCGCCTGATTACGGATCAAGTTCCTATGGGATACTGACGAACCTATTATTCGAGTTAAGGAATCGTTTTTACCACGAGTAGCAATGGAACCATTGTTACCCCTTTCATAAAGACTTTCCGGTTCAGGAATAAAAGTGTCTGCCAAATACGATTCATAGCGAGGGGCGTTCTCAAAATCGTCGTGGGGAGCCTTAAACTGATGCACCAAAAAGAAAGGTTTGTTCGGATCCCTCTTGGTCTTCAACCAATCTAAGGTAATATCGGTGACCATGTCGGAAGAGTGTCCTTTTGTTTTAACCGTGTTGTTGGGCCACGGCTTATCACCTCGAACCCTAAATTCAGGATCAAAATACTTTCCTTGCCCTGGCAACACTTGATAATAGTCAAAAGCTGCAGGCTCTTCCTTTAAATGCCACTTCCCTACGATTGCCGTTTGGTAGCCCAATTTCTTCATTTCAATAGGCAAAAATTGACGGGCAGGCTCAAGACGGCCATCTAGATCGAGAACCCCGTTCATTTGGGAATTCTGACCGGTCATAATGGCGGCACGACTAGGGGTACATATCGAGTTGCTAACAAAGCAATTGTCAAAGATCATCCCTTCCTTGGCAATCTTATCCAAGGTGGGCGTAGGATTTAAACTGGCCAGTCGGCTACCGTAAATACCAAAACCTTGGGTAGTATGGTCATCGGCCATAATGTAGATAATATTCGGTTTTTTTTCGGTGATTACCGCCTTCTCCTCTTTACAGGAAGAAAACGCTATCAACAGTAACAGGGCGTACAGCACATTGTTTTTTTTGCAGCGCATTTAATTTTTTGGTTATGTTAATATGAGTTTGATCAAAGCCATAGACTTCAATCCGAAAATTACACATATTTAGCGGTGAAAAATGAAATAAATGATCAATTATCAACCACAAATGTTTTATGGCCTACCGAGAAAACCAAATTAAAATGTTTGTTTAGACCCTTTCCAGTTTTATAGGTGGGGTCCTGTTGGCGTTCCATTGGCATACATATAAGTTTTTGTCTTCGTCGACAAAGACATCGTGGCCATGGTTGAACACAGCTTTTTCAGATTGGTACATTTGCTGTAGTTTGCCATTTTTATACTGGGGTGCATCACCTCCCGGGTTGGAAACCACTTTGTTTTCACCGTCCATAATGGTCACAAAACCAGAATTACTAAAGCGCTTACCCGTCTTATTTTCCGACCAGCAAACCCCCGCATAAATATTATCATCGTCAAGCACTGGTCGACAAACGTAGGCCCCTGGCAATTCTACCGTTTTTATAAACTTGCCATCCAAGGTGAAAAATTTAAAACTTTTATCCGATCGGGAAGTAACCACCAATACGGGATTTTTCTTATTTCGGTAATCGACGGCCACGCCATGTGCGTTGTGAAGGTTATAATTTTTATCCTTATTATCATGGCCTCCCCACTTTCTGATAAATTCACCCTTATGGTTGAATTGAAGAATAAAATCGGAGCCATAACCGTCGGCCACATAGATATCCCCATTGGGTCCGACCGCTGTTTCCGTGGGCAGGTATTCTTGCTCTTGGGTATAGGCTCCTATAGTATGTGGGTCGGGCAAGGTAAACAAGAGCCTTCCATCTACCGTGGTCTTACTCACCGTACCGGCCTGTTTGCTCCATTTTCCAGAACGGTCTACAAACCATCCGCAATCTACAATATACAACATGTCCTCTCCTCCTTCGTCATGAAGGGTAAGACCGTGTCCACCGGGATAACGGGTACCCCAATAATCAAGAAGTTTTCCCGATTTGTCAAAGACCAAAATATTATTATCAGTATGGTCTCCCAACATGATCAACCTCCCCTTACTATCCATCTGCATTTCATGACAGTTCAAGATAGGATTATGGGCAACGGACATTTGTGCCCAGTCTTTTACCACTTTATACTTAAAATCACCATGACCTATAATTTGATCTTCCAATACCGTTTTCTTTAAAATATTGAATCCGAAAGATGATGTGGTCGATAAGGCCGTAGCGCCCAAAGCGGTTTTTTTTAAGAAATTCCTTCTGTTGCTCATGTAAAATGCGTGGTTAAATAAGGTTGTTTATATATTGAAACTATAATAAATGTAATAAAATCTATGTCAATAAATCTTTGACGACATGACCGTGTACATCGGTCAAGCGATAGCGTCTACCCTGATGCTTGAAGGTCAGTCTTTCGTGGTCTATACCGAACAAGTGCATCAATGTAGCATGAAAATCGTGAACATGTACTGGATCTGCGGTTACGTTGTAACTAAAATCATCGGTAGCCCCATAAGTAAAACCTGGTTTCACCCCTGCTCCGGCCATCCACATCGTAAATGCCTTCGGGTGATGGTCACGTCCGTAGTTGGTACTTGTGAGCTGGCCTTGCGAGTAAACGGTTCGACCAAATTCACCTCCCCATACCACTAGGGTGTCTTCAAACATACCCCGTTGTTTCAAATCTTTGATTAAGGCAGCCGTGGCCTGGTCCGTTTTTTTAGACTGGCTTTTTACCCCACCTGGGCAGTAATTGTGCTGATCCCAACCTTGGTGGTACAATTGCACGAACCTTACTCCTTTTTCCAATAGTTTTCGCGCCATCAAACAGTTGGCCGCATAGGTACCTGGATCCCTACTGTCTTCACCGTACATATCAAAAATGTACTCGGGTTCTTTCGACAGGTCGGTCACCTCGGGAATGGACGTCTGCATTTTGAAGGCCATTTCATACTGTGTCATTCTCGATTGAATTTCGGGATCCCCATAAGCATCGCCCTGCAATTCGTTTAAATGTTTTAGGTAATCGAGCATATCTCTTCTATCGTTACCATCGTAATTTTCAGGATCGCTCAAATAGAGAACCGGATCTTTACCCGACCTAAACTGAACCCCTTGATGTTCCGTTGGCAAAAATCCATTGCCCCACAGACTGGCCTTCAATGGTTGTCCTTTTCCATTCTTGGAAACCAAGGCGATAAAGGTCGGCAGGTTTTCGTTATCGGAGCCCAAACCATAACTTAACCAAGAACCAATGGCCGGTCTACCCGGTAATTGATTTCCGGTTTGCATAAAGGTAATGGCAGGTGTATGATTGATCTGATCGGTCTGCATACTTTTTATAAAACACAAATCATCGACCACTTCCGACAAGTACGGCATGGCATCACTGACCCACGCCCTTGACTCTCCGTATTGCTTGAACGTAAACGATGATGGTGCTATGGGCAGGGTACTCTGACTACCGCTCATTCCGGTAAGCCTCTGACCTCCAATAACCGATTTTGGGAGTTCTTTACCGAACATATCCACCAACTTGGGTTTATAATCGAAAAGGTCCATTTGGGAAGGCCCTCCACTTTGAAACAAATAAATTATCCTCTTTGCCTTGGGGGTATGGTGCGGAAGGCCTAATCGGTTCTTGTTGTATGCCTTAAGGACTTCTTCCGGCGAGCTATCCTTACCTAGGTTTCCGAACATTTTTTCAGTCCCCAACAAACTGCCCAAAGCCATTGCCCCGATTCCGAGGGATGTCTTTTTCAAGAAGTGCCGTCGATCTAACTGCCTTTCAATGGTCTTTAAATCTTCATTGGCAGAGGTCAATTTGCTATGTTGATGATTACTACACATACTCTTCTATATTAGGTGTTGTTAAATTATCTTTTGGTTATAGTGGCATCGGAATTCATAATGGTACTGGCTACCACGGCGTTGGCGGCTACCAAAGCTTGATCATCATCTTCCGATATCTTGAACGCCCCGGTTTGCAACCAACCTTTGGTCTTTTTGGGATTTTCACTGAATTTCCGGTATTCCGAACTCTGTAAGGAAGCGAGCAAGCCCAGCTCCTTATCCGTAACACTTCTACCTGTCAATTTTTTGAAGGCCAAGGCTATTCCTGCATTCACATCATCGGCTTCGGCCATTTGCTTCCCGAGAACACGCGATGCCTCTATATAGGTAGGGTCGTTCAGTATTACGAGGGCCTGTAATGGCGTATTCGTTTTCTGCCTTCTACTGGTACACAAATCACGGGTCGGGGCATCAAAGGTGGAGATGGTCGGGTTAGGCACCGTTCGTTTCCATATGGTATACATACTACGTCTGTACAGTCCTTCTTCCCCATCTTGCACATACGTACCGCCACTAACTTTCCAGAGGCCCTCGGGCTGGTAGGGTTTAACACTTTTTCCGCCAATGGTCTTGTTCAACAATCCGGAAGCGAAAAGCGCATTGTCCCTTAACATTTCACCCGACAGGCGTACTGATGGCCCCCTGGCCAACCATTGGTTTTCCATATCTACCTTTGCAAGTTCTTCGCTAATAGCCGAACTCTGTTGATAGGTAGCGGACAGCATTATCGTCTTATGAAGCGCTTTAACATCCCAATCAGACTCCATAAATTGAATGGCCAACCAATCCAATAGTTTAGGGTGACTGGGCAATTCCCCTTGGTTACCAAAATCTTCAGAAGTCTTTACCAAGCCCCTTCCGAACAGGTTTTGCCAGTACCTGTTAACGGCAACCCTTGCCGTCAAGGGATTGTTTTTATCGGTAATCCATTTGGCCAAGCCCAATCTATTTTTGGGCAGGCTATCGTTCATTGGGAATATTTTTTCCGGCATATTCGGAAATACCGAATCTGTAGGCGAATCGTAGTTGCCCCGATCCAAGATATAGGTCTGTCTAGGCGTCTTGCGCTCTTTCATGACCATTATCTGTTTTATCGGCTCAATACTATCTACCAAGGCCCCTCGGTCTTTCTTCAATTCTGCCAACACTTGATTGTAACTCGAGGAATGATTGAACAAATAATACGTTTTGAGCTGCTCTTTTTCCTTATCGCCGAGCTGGTCGTTCGACTTTGCCACCAAGTTTTTAAGCTTATCGCTAGAACTGATCTGCATGACTTCAATATCGCTTATCTCCCTATCAAAGACCATGATATCATCGACAACGGCATTACCTATACCTTTTCCACGCCATATCGCACCGATCCTAAGTCCGGGTTCTACGGTTTCCTTATAGATATAGTTTTTCATATTATTGAAAACGATGTCTTTATACAGGTTGTCAAAAGTGGTCTTGGTCTCCAGTTTTTCGCCATCCATATAAATACCGATTCCATTGGCCTTACTCGATCCATCGTAGGTTAGGGTAAGCTGTACCCATTGCTCTTTTGGAATTTCTTTCAACGATTCTACGACCATTGAATTATCGGGCCAGACATGGGCGAACAATGCTTCTAGCCTATTCTCTTTGATCTTTAGATGGTAGCCTCTAAAACTGTGCAGTTCGGGACCTTGCATCTTATGGAAGATTACACCTTCTTCGAGGTCTTGCGGCACAAAAACCTTAATGGAGACACTAAAAGGCTCATTACGCTTATATATTCCGATCTTATCAAGGTCCAACCAAGTATCGCCATCCATAAACAGCCCTTTGCCCGAAGCACCTTCTTTATACACGGGCTTTTCGTTATCGACGAATTGCTGGCGCATTCGAATTTTATTTTTTCCATTCCCCCCTATTTTGTTGACCAGCCGCTGATCATCAAAATCAAATGCCGCGATCAATCCCTTGGGTCGGTCCTGTACCGGAATCTTCTGAAAGGCATTGCTCGCCAACCAATCTTTGAACTTATCGCTCTCGGTCTTGACGGTACTATCGACCTTCTCTTCCGATTCTTCTACAATTTTCTCCAAATAGGCCAGCACATCTTCCTGTTCTTTGGTAGGCAATAACATAGCCGGAACCGGAGTCGCCAAATCCCAAGGTATAAGTCCTGTTTCATCAACATTGTTGAAAAAACTGTACATTTCAAAATAGTCCTTTTGGGAAATAGGATCGTATTTGTGGTCATGGCATTTGGCACAGGCATAAGACAGTCCTAACACACCCTGACTGACCGTTGCCGTTCTATCTGCCACATATTCCGACCTAAATTCTTCATCAATGATACCTCCCTCCAGGTTTTGGGGATGCAATCTATTGAAGGTAGTCGCCAACCTTTGTTCTTTTGTTGCATTCGGAAAAAGGTCCCCGGCAATTTGCCAGGTCAAAAATTCATCATAGGGCATATTTGAATTGAAAGCCTTAATGACCCAATCTCTCCAAGGGGAAGTATCCCTATATCTATCGTTACTGTACCCATGGGTATCGGCGTAACGGGCAACGTCCATCCAGTCCAAGGTCATTTTCTCACCGTAATGCGGGGAGGCCAACAAGCGGTCTATCTGTTTTTCAAAGGCATCAGGGGAGTTATCTTTTACAAAAGCCTCTATTTCTTCTATGGTAGGTGGCAACCCTGTCAGGTCTAGGGAAGCCCTTCTCAACAAAACCTCTTTATCGGCCCGTTTTGATGGAGAAATATTTTTTTCCTCTAAAGTAGCCAGAACGAAATTATCAATAGGATTACGGACAAAATCGGTTTTGGTCACTTTGGGGATTTCATTTACCTCGGGCTTAAGAAAGGCCCAATGATCTTTGTACTCGGCACCTTCATCTATCCACCTTATCAACATGGCCTTCTCATATGCGGTCAAGGACAAGTGCGATGACAGCTCTGGCATAATCAAATCGGGATCGTCGGTCAAAATACGCCTTACCACCTCACTTTTCCCCGGTTTACCCGGTACAATGGAAAAAAGACCCGGTGTATTCGTAGATTCCGCATAGGCCAACTCGGGATCGTGCAACTGCAAGCCTCCCTTGATCTTTCCCTTATCGGGACCATGGCACAAAAAGCATTTATCCGAAAGGATCGGTTTCACATCTTGGTTGAAATCAATATTTTTCGGAAGCTTTTCAAGGGCAACTTCTACATCTTCAGGAAGATCAGGTCCTCCACAAGAAAATAGCATTATTGCTAAAGAAAAAACGATATAATTTGTTAATCTGAACATTATTTAGGACAAAATTTATGTTTTTGCCAAATTTATATCATTTGCTCTGCTGAATTCTTGTATAAATCAGGCTATGAATTGTACATTTCCGACTTTTCGACAGCGACCAAAAAAATAGAGAAAATCTTTTATTCTTCCCTAAAACGCCTTAAAACCAGTGATTAAAAGCATTATTACTATCTTTATCACACTATAAATTGTATTTAATATCCGATAAAATGCATTTAGCCTATGAATAAAATCTTGCAGTCTTTAAAACTTACTTTTTTACATGGGGGATACGCCAAACTCGACACCTCATGGGATTACGACAATGTCATCAGTCCGTTTTCCCGACTGTATTACATTACCAAAGGTTCAGGAAAAATGTTCCATAGTTATGAGGAGTTCGACTTGAAGCCGGGCCACCTCTACTTGATTCCCAGCTTTACGTATAGTCGCTATAGATGTTACGACCATTTGGAGATGTACTACATTCATTTTCTAGAAGAGGTCGGCGATCGCCTGTCGATATACGACATAAAGGATTTCAGGTACGAAATTGAAGCCAGCGACCAAGATTTGGGTTATTATAAGACGCTCTTGACCCTACACCCTAAACGGTATTTGATAGAAGACGATCCTAAGATATATGACAACCGCAAATTTGTTTCCGACACGGAAAAACTTAACGACTTGTTGTCGGCAAAATCGTTTATTCAAACCCAATCGCTTTTACAACTCTTGCTCTCTCCCTTCATACAGAATAGCAAAAGCTCTAAGTTGAATATCAAAAACGATTTTCATGAGGTACTGAACTACATTAAAGAGCATTTGCACGAACCCCTTACCGTTGCCCAAATAGCCAAACACAGCAATTTGAGTTCCGACCATTTTTCTAGGGTCTTTCAACAAAAGTTCGGGATTAGGCCCAGCAAGTATATCCAGACCATTCGTATAGAACGGTCGGAAACCTTGTTATTGACCACCAATAACACCTTGGCCGAGATAGCGGAAAAGACGGGAATGGGTACCGTTTCATATCTGTCCCGAATGTTCAAGGCCAAGAACGGGATTACCCCCGGGGCCTTTCGAAAAAGACGCCCCGGAAGTTAGTCCTTAGTACTTTCTATTCTTTCGACTTTTCATTTTATTCGCCTCCTTATCCCCTATGAATTTTTCCTTAGCAGGATCCCATTCAAGGGTTCGACCTAATTGATAGGCTATATTGCAGATATTGCCCACGGTTGCGGAGCGGTGGCCAATTTCTACATCGGCAATCAGTGGGGTTTCGTTTTTTATGGCATCTATCCAATTTTGATAGTGGTTTCCCCTTGATTTCATATCCTCCTTTTCGCTCATTTGCGATTTTAGAATACTTGGTGGATCGGTTTCGAGGTAGCTTCTACTTATATCGAGACTGCCTTTGCTTCCTATAAAGCGTACGCCCCATCCCCTACCGAAGTCTTCATGTACCATTTCTATTCCATTTTCATAGAACATTCGCATTCCTCTTACCGCATTTTTATCGGCTGGGGGTACAAATTTTACCGGACCACTGCGGTCCATTCCCAATCCCCATTGCGCTATATCGAACATATGGGCGCCCCAATCGGTCAAAATTCCACCGCCGGTCTCATTAAACAGGCGCCAATCGGGAAAAAAGGCTTTACTTTCAGGAGGGGATAACCTTTGGTTGTAAGGCAATAAAGGTGCCGGTCCACACCATTGGTTCCAATCTACTTCAGCGGGTACAGGCTCTGATGGCATATTAAAAGGAACCGCAGGATCTCCTACGTTTACGAGTACTTTTTTAATATCGCCCAAGTGACCCTTTTGCACTATTTCGGTCGCTTTTTGAAAAGTGGCCCATGAGCGTTGCATGCTTCCGGTCTGCAAAACCTTTCCGGTCTTCTTTACGGTTTCCACCATATCGATACCCTCTTGGATCTTCAAGGTCAGTGGTTTTTCGCAATACACATGCTTACCGGATTTCATGGCCCCTATAGCTTGAATCGCATGCCAGTGGTCAGGGGTCGCGACAATAACGGCATCGATATCGTCCCTCCCTAAAATTTCAAGGTAATTGCCCGTGGTCGTTATGCCCTTGTAATTGCCTTGATTTCGTTTTTCGGCATATAACTTACTTACATGGGCCTTGAACCAATTGTTCTTGGTTGTCCACACATCAGCACCGGCAACGATCTGGGCTTGGTCGGTATGTACCATAAAGGCATTGGACAGGGTTATACTCTGCTTCCCTAAGCCTATATATCCTAAATTAACCTTATCGCTCGGAGGAACAAAGCCCCTTCCCAATACGTGCCTTGGCACTATGCTGATGGCACTGGCCACCAAGGCCGTCTTTGAAATAAAAGCTCTTCGAGATAATTGTACCTGAGGCTTTAAATTTGATTTACTGTTGGTTCGGTCTGGTTTCATAAAGTACTTTTTTTATTGATCTCAATATAATAAGCTGGCATTTTAGCCCCTTCTTCCGTAAAGAAATTGCTTTGTAGTCTATAGCTGCCCTTCTCTAGTTTTCCTTCCAACAAAACAAAAGGGGCTTCCATATTTACATCTGCCTTAACCTCAAAATCACCAAGCTGTACGGCGGCACTTTCAAAGTTCAAACTTCTCCCTGCAGGCAACTCATCCATCGAATAGGATTCCGATATCCGATCTGCCGCAGCGTTCAATGCCAAGTCCGATTCCGGTGCGTATCGGTAGAGTTTAAACTGGTAAAGTCCGTCTTCGACCACCTTTATACTATAATAACCATCGGGAGCGAACTCCCCTTGGCGAATTTGAACTTGGTTCCAAGGTATATTATCATCGGTATGCATATCGTGGACCGTAATCGTTACCGGATTGGCCTTCGGGTCACCTAAAGGGATCTCCGCATATCGCATTTCCGGTTCTATGCTCGACCACCATTGATCGTAATATGCCTTCATTTTCTTTACCACCTCGGGGTGCTCCTCGGCTATGTCGTTTTTTTGCCCTGGATCCTCAATAATATTATAAAGCTCGGTTCCATCTATCAAACGCCATTCCGTGGTCATCACGCAACTATTTTTTCCCTTTATGGGCCACTGGCCCCGTTGGGTGTCTATGACCAACATTCGGTCATCTTCCTTTTTTCCTTCCAATAAAACAGGGGCCACGTTGGCACCATCCAAAGGTTTATCGACTTCAAAGGGAATACCGCTCATATGTGCCAAAGTAGGCAATAAATCTACATTCGCCACCAACTCGTTGTTCACCGAGCCCTTTTTGATATCGCCGTCAGGCCAACTGATAAAAAACGGCACTTTATGCCCTCCGTCATAATGACTGCCCTTGGTACCCTTCAAGCCTGCATTGTACCCAGTAACATTTCCGTCTTTATCGGTTTTGATTCCGGCCGCCGTACCATTGTCGGTGGTGTAAATAACAATAGTATTATCGAATAGTTTCCTATCCTTCAAAAACCTTACTAATTTACCAAAGTTCTCATCTATATTGGAAATCATTCCATAAAAACGTTTTTGGTAATCGGCCAAGGGTTCGTTTTCATACATTTTTGCGTAGGACTCGGGTACGTTAAAGGGAGAATGCGCAGCATTCAACGGAAGATAGAGAAAGAAAGGTTCATCTTCAGTCCGCTGTATATGTTTGATGGCTTCGTTAAACCAGACATCCGTACAATACCCTTCTAATTTCACGGGCTCGCCGTTTCTAAAATAGGTATCGTCAAAATAGGTGTTGTTCCAATAATCCGGGGTTTGCTGTACCCCGCCACCGCCATTGTACAAGGCGTGCTCAAACCCTCTATCATGGGGACGGAAAGGGTAATTATCGCCCAAATGCCACTTACCGAACATGGCGGTATTATACCCGCCTTCCTTAAAGACCTCTGCCATGGTTTTCTCGTCTTCCAGTAAAATGGAACACCCCGCTATGGTGTGCCAAGCGTTGTTTCTATTGCCATTTCTACCCGTCATAAGTCCCGCCCTACTTGGTGCACAGGTAGTACCCACGTGAAAATTGGTCAATTCAAGGGACTCTTTGGCAAAAGCATCGAGGTTTGGGGTTTTGATATACGGATTTCCGTGGGAGGCCAAATCGCCATAACCTTGGTCATCGGCAAAAACAATAATGACGTTCGGTTTTTCTTTGGATCTCGTAGCTTCAGAAGCAGAATCGGATTTCTTTTTCTGCCCGCAGGACAGCATCAAGATTAAACAAACGGAACTCAAGAGCTGTGTAAACGTTCTATAGGTCATACTAAAATTTTTAAGATGTGGTATTTTTTTTGTTTTTGAGTTGGGCTACATACTCGCTAGGTATGACACCGAATTGTTTTTTAAAGCATTTTGAAAAATACGAGGCGGTATTGAAGCCGGTTTTATACATAATCTCCTTTACCGAAAGATCGCTTTGTTCAAATAGTTGAACCGCGCGTTTCAGGCGTATGTTGCGAATGAATTCACTTGAAGACAAGCCCGTTATCTCTTTGAATTTCATGTAGAGGTTACTACGGCTGTAGCCCATTTCCTTTACCAGCATCTCTACGTTGAAATCTGTGTTCATCATATGTTTCTCTACAATTTCAATAGCCGTTTGCAAAAAAGATTCATCGACCGAAGTAACCGCAATTTCGGCCGGTTGTAAGGTTATATTACGGGTGAATTGCTTCCGAAGTTGCTCACGATGCTTAAGGATATTCCCCAGGGTAAGCTGAAGGAGCTCCATATCAAAAGGTTTTCTGATATAGCCTTCCACTCCTATCTTCAAGTTTTCTATTTCGCTTTCTTGCGATGCCTTTGCCGTTAACATTACCACGGGAATATGACTCGTTTCCTTATCGCTTTTTAGCGATTTACAAAACTCCGTACCGTCCATTATGGGCATTAAAATATCGGTCAAGATAATATTGGGCATAATATTCTTGGCTACTTTAAGCGCCTGTTTGCCGTTTTCCGCCTCATAGATAACATAGTCGCTCTCGAGCCCCTGTTTTACCAAGGTTCGTATGTCGGCGTTATCGTCTACCACCAATAGAATAGGCTGCTTAGGCCTTGACTTTGATACATCGGCATCTAGAATTTCATCGTTGATACCGATGGCGAAAGATTCGGTCTCGGAAGAGCGCACCAAAAAGTCGCTTTCAGAAACCTCTTTGATACTTACCTCCGGAATATTCATATAGACCGCTTTGTCAACGGGAAGCCTCACAATAAAATCCGTGCCCTTGTTGGGTTTGCTCTTAACGACAATTGAACCCTGGTGCAGTTCGATCAGGTTCTTGGTGAAGGATAAGCCTATACCTGCCCCCTGAAGGTTTCTTCTGTCTTTTTTATCTTGGGTATTGAAGCGTTCGAATATGGTGTTCACCCTATTTTCGGCAATACCATAACCCGAATCGCGTACTTTTATAATTACATTTTCACCTTGGTCATTCTTAGCTTCGCCTTCCGTAGCTATTTCCACTGTAATCCGACCACCATCAGGGGTGTATTTAAACGCATTGGAAAGCAAGTTGTTCATTATTTTCTCTAAGGCATCGTGGTCGAACCAAGTCTGAAGCGATTCTTGGTCAGCCTGGATCGTAAACTCAATATTTTGCTTATGGGCGAGAAACTGAAATGGCTGGCCTACCTCTTGAATAAACTCTACAATATTGCTATTACGGACTACCAAATGCATTTTGCCTTGGTCTATCTTTCTAAAGTCCAACAGCTGATTGACCAGTTTTAATAAATAGTTGGTGTTTTTGTACATAATATTGTACTGCTCATGCACCTTGGTCCGGCTTATCTTGTCCCCATCCTTTCGCAAATACTCCAGTGGGCCCTTGATCAAGGTGAGAGGAGTTCGGAACTCATGGGAAATATTGGTAAAAAACTCGAGTTTTACCCGCTGCATTTCTTCCGATTTCTCCTTTTCCAAATGATCGAGTTCCAATTGGTGCTTTTCACTCGTTCTGATAAAAGTGTACCTCCAAAACAACCATAGCATGCCCAATACCAATGCACCATAAAACAAATAGGCCGCTGAGGTTTGCCAAATGGGCGGGGTAATGGTAATCTGTATTTGCGAAGGTGTTTCATCCCAAAGACCGTCATTATTGGAAGCCTTGACCTTAAAGACGTAGTCACCCGGTTCTAGGTTGGTATATGTAGCGAAACGCTTGTTCGAAGTAGTCTGCACCCAGTTGGGATCAAAGCCCTCTAACATATAGGCAAATTTGTTTTTTGAAGGTGCCGCATAGTGCAATGCGGCAAATTCAAAGGAAAAATTGTTCTGTCGGTAGCCCAGTTCTATATTCTTGATTTTATTGATGCTTTTATCGAGTATGACCTTACCGTCAAGTTCGGCCCCCACTTTTACGGATTCGTTCGAGACCAGCATATCGGTAATAACGGTTTCGGCCAAGTGTTCGTTATCCCCGATATCTTCGGGATAGAAGGCATTAAAGCCATTGATACCCCCAAATAGCATCTCACCATCGGACCGTTTTACGCAAGCCAATTCTTGAAATTCATTATCTTGAAGGCCGTCGTTTTCATTATAGTTTTTAAAGGTTTCTTTTTTCGGATTGAACTTAGACAAGCCCATATTGGTTGAAAGCCATAGGTTAGCTTCACTGTCTTCCAGAATTCCCTTGATTACGTCGTTCGGAAGTCCATCTTGAACGGAATAGGAAATAAAACTATCCGTCTCACCATTTTCCCCGGGAACAAATTTATTTAGGCCTCCGCCAAAGGTTCCAATCCACAATTCACCCTCAGTGCTTTCGTACAACGAGAGAATATAGTTATGGCTAAGGGACTTAGGGTCTTCAGAATTGTTTTTATAGGTCTCGAACTTAGGATGTTTTTTATACCGTTCAATAGCCTTAACGACACTTAAGCCATCGCCCGTGGCAAACCAAATATTGCCGAACTTATCCTCTAAAATGTACCTGACAATGTTACTTGGCAAGACATGGGCCTGTTTTGGGTAGCTTTTGAAGGTAGTCTTGTCATAGCCTTTCCCATCTTCCTTTTTAATCCATCGTTGCACTCCGGAAGTATAGGTGCCTATCCATATATTTTCATCGGAATCGTTCAATAAGCTGAACACCCCGTGCATCAATCCTTGGGGACGTAGATCAGATTCTTTTATTTGGCTTGGGTCATCAATGTTCAGCAAATAGAGTCCGGGAGTACTTTCCGCCCCTATGAACAAGGTTTTCTTATTGTCGAGAACAGTTTCGGTGATAGCAAAGGTTCGTGAAATAGAGCTAAAGCGCCTAAACTTGTCGTAATTCCCATCATCATCCTGTTTTGTCAACATATTCAAGCCGCCGCCTTCTGTACCGACCCATACCGTGCCATTACTGTCTTCATACATGGCCCGGATCTTGTCATAACTCAGGCTTTGGGGATCGGGAGTATTCCTTACATGCAAAAATTGTTTTCTTCCGGGATCAAAAATGTTTATGCCCCCACCATTGGTTCCTATCCAAATGATGCCCGTTTTATCAAGGTACAAGGATTTAATGATGTTCTTGCTGATACTCCCCGAATCCCTGGAATCATAGGTAAATCGCTTAATGTATCGGGGCAATTTTTCAGGTGAGGCATTTTCGAAATAAAAAAGCCCTTCATTTGAACCTACCCAGAGGTGATTGTTATTATCGACCAAAATATTATTGACATTATTATCATGTATTTTTGCCAACTTCAGTCCATTTCCTTTGACTTGGCAAAACAAGCCTACGTCCGTCGCTATGATCAGCCGGCCCAGATTATCCTCTTTGATATCCCTCACAATACAATCGGGAAGCCCTAATGATTTATTGATATTTCCGAAGTATTCATTTCCGTTGGGGTCTTTTTTCAGCTTGAACAGACCTGTAGCCCCACCGACCAAAAGTTGCCCGTTCTTATCTTCATAAATTGAATAGATCGAACTACCGTCCCAACCAATAATAAAGGGATCTTGTTCAGAATTATAGTGTTGGAATTTAAGATGATCTATAGGAAGGGAAAGGTCTACCATATTAAGGCCGTCTTTCTCCCCGACCCACAAACGATTTTTGCTATCCCTATACAATGCAGTAACATAATTGCCAATGATACTTGATACATCTTCTTCGTTATGGGTAAAGGTCGTGAAATCGCCTGTAGAAGCATTATAGAAATTAAGTCCGCTTCCGGTCGTTCCCACCCAGAGGTTCCCTTCGTCATCTCCGCTTATTGCCGAAATCAAGTTGCTACTGATACAGTTCGGTTTAATAGGACTGGGATTATAGACCGTGAATTTATAACCGTCGTATTTATTGAGTCCATCATGCGTAGCGAACCACATAAAGCCCTGCTTATCTTGATAAACCGCATTAATATCACTTTGGGAAAGACCGTCACTAGTAGTTATATGCTTAAAGCTTATGTGGTTTTGGGCGTTACCCAACAAAACCGAAAAAAACATTAAAAGGTAAAATAACTTATCCAAAGGTTTTGTTTTCATAAAATATTGACGCGGTCTTCTAATTCTATTTGAAATATAATATCCCACCTGTTTACCTATTAGTTAGCGTTAGATTTACTTTCCCGGTTTTTGGATTATTATTTCAATCTAGCAATTTAAGCGTAGTTCTAAAAATTAGGAATGTCAAAGTACAATATTTTAAGTCTTTATAAGTAAAACCGCCTACTTCAAAAATTCGAACAATTGAAGAGGACCGTCATTATTGGCCCCTACGAGAAATTCTTGCCCTCCTATATCCATTCTTTTGAGATTTTTCAAATCCCCATTAAGTTTCAAACCGGTCATCGTCAATGGTTTTAGCGAATATTTTCCCGAGTGCAAAACACCTTCCATAAAAAGACCCGATCCGGCATCGTTTCTCGGAGTCTCTACCTCTGCGGAAAATAAATTACCTGCAACGACCACATCTTTAACGCCATCTTCATTAAAATCCTTGATTACAATTGAATTTACCGATGACAGCTGGGCCATATTCGGCATTGGTTGAATCTCAAAAGAACCGTTGCCCTCGTTTATAAAAAATGATGAGGCAAAGGTTTTTGCTTTTTTGTGAAGCACATCTTCGGTATTCTCAATATTATACACTTCAAAAAAGTTTGCCTTTGCAAAAGCATCATACGATTTAAACTTTGCTTTTAAGGCAGGAACTTGTTCTGTGGAACATTGTTTCCCTCGAACAGGATACAATGTATTGTTTTCATAGTAGCCCAGTGCCAAATCATTAGACCCGTTATTGTCAAAATCGGCATAATATACTTCAAAGGGCGATTTTTCCGTTGCCTTATATTTGTAATTGAGCCCTAAATTTCCTGCCATATAATCATCATCGCCATCACCATCCAAATCAGAGGCTATTATACTGTACCACCAACCTTCGGTATTTTTTAAAGACTCTATATTTTTCTTTTCAAAGCGTTCTCCGACGCGTTCAAACACGGTTATAGGCATCCATTCCCCTACCAAGATAAAGTCAATTTCCCCATCGCCATTATAATCTGTCCACACCATATCGGTGACAAGACCTACATTCTTTAATTGAGGCGCCACGGTAGCGGTTACATCTGTAAATGTGCCCTTTTCATTGTTTAAAATAAGACTGCCGGCCGATTTAGGATAGTCCCAAGGAGTTAGCCGACCTCCTACAAATAAATCAAGATCGCCATCACCATCATAGTCGTACGGTTCTATTGACATTCCACTTATACCGATTTTAGGAAGCGCATCCTCATTTTTATCAAAAGAGCCATTTCCGTCGTTTATATATAATCGATCCTGATAAAAAAGGGAATTTTCAGCTTGTTCGTTTCCTCCGCTAACCACATAAAGATCTAAGTCTCCGTCATCATCGGCATCAAAAAATACGGCCCCAGTGTCTTCGTGCAGCCTATCGTCTTCAAAAGCTTTGGACACCCTTCGTTCAAATCGTCCGTTTTTTACTTGAAAAAATAATTCTCCTTTTTGGTCCATTGCGCCGCCAACGTAAAGATCGTCCAATCCATCTCCATTTACATCACCTATGGCCAAGGAAGGGCCAAATTTAGATAACTGATGAGGTAAAAGCACCTGTTTGTCAAAATCGTTGAATTGGTTTTCCTTATGTTCAAAATCCAGACCTAAACCATGTGTTTCCCTAAACAATATTTTTTTCTTAGGCAAAAATCGAATTTGCGACTGTGTAGCCTGTGCTTCTGAAGCTTCTATAAGTTGGTTTACCTTTAAATCCGTAAGAATCTGTTCTTTTCCACTGGCCCATTTAATTTGCAAGGTGTCGATTTTATCCATTTTTCCAAGGCCAAAATGAACTATATGCTCAACGGAAGAAAGATAACCTCTACTGGGCATCATCTCTTGGTATTGGTTTTTACCACTGGCCGATAATCTAACCTTAGCGCCAATACCAAATGTATTGCCCTGCTCCCCTTTTAATCTGATACGCAGATAATTGTTGTCTTCGATTTTGTTTTCCACAATCATAGACATTCGATCCAGGTTGTTGATGACCATGTCTAGATCGCCATCTAAATCTAAATCGGCATAGGCCGCCCCATGCGTAAAGCCGTAATAAGACAAACCTTGTGGGTCTATGTCTTCGGAAAAAGTCAAATCACCATTATTGACAAAAACCTTGTTGCTAACCGGTTCTACCGGCATATTTTTAGTTAGAAGGTAACGTTCACTAGGGGCTATCTGACCTGATTCGATAGCTGCGGCTATTTTTAGTTCATAGTCTTTATTGTTGACGCTTCTCCTCATACCATTGGTTATGAAGATATCTTTCCAACCATCATTGTTCAAATCCGCAAAGAGGGCAGACCAGCTCCAGTCGGTATTAGAAACACCAGCCAATTCAGCGATATCACTAAACGAATCGTTGCCATTATTCATTTGAAGGCTGTTTCTCATATATTGATAATGAAGCCCCAATTCTACGGCTTCGTGGAAATACTCGGGTCGCATGGACGACATGTTCCGCTTTTTACCAAAATTTGATGAAGACATCATATCGGCCTGTAAAAGGTCTATCCAACCATCATTATTAAAATCGGCCGCATCTGATCCCATACCAAAATTGGAGGTGTGATTGGTAAATTTCTTAACCTGGTCTTTAAATGTTCCGTCTTTTTGGTTGATGTACAAAAAATCAGGTGAATTGAAATCGTTAGAAACGTAAATATCGAACCAACCATCATTATTAAAATCTGAAACACTAGCATTTAAGCTCAAACCAAAATTATAAATCCCCGACTCTTTAGTGACATTTTTGAATTTACCCCCACCTACATTCTCATATAATTGATCACTTTCTTCCATGGTGGCGGATGTCTGCTTCTCAACATAAAAAGCATTAGAGCTTTGAAATTCAGCGGGGGGGTACGACGCCAAAAACATATCTAGGTCCCCATCTTTGTCATAATCGAAGAAAGTAGCTTGATTGGAAAAACCGGCATCATCAAGCCCAAATTCTTTTGCGCTTTCGGTAAAGGTTGTGTCCCCATTGTTTATAAACAATAAATTTCTCTTATCAGGAGATGGCCCACTTACACATACATAAATATCCAAAAAACCATCGGCATTAACGTCTGCCATTGTTACCCCGCTAGACCATCTAGGCTTCTCTTTCCCCCCGATATGTGCTGCATTTGAAATATCGGAAAATTTAAAATTTCCCGTATTGAGATACAGTTTGTTTTCTACCCCATTTCCAACAAAGAAAACATCTGGCAACCCATCGTTGTTGATATCGCCCACGGCCACCCCAGCACCGGCATACATATAAGGAAAATTAAAATAATTCAGATTTTTAGATTCTTTTAATTCGTTGGCGAAAGTAACCTGTGTTTGCTCCTTTAGCTTCACTTCAAATTTCAATGATTTATCGACCTGAACCCTTTCTTGCTGCTTTTCTTCCTTGGCTTGCTTTTTTTCCGTAGTGCAGTTCCACATTAAAAACAGCGTCATTATTATAAAAACACCCTTGCCCCGAACTAAACTCAAATCTTGTCTCATAAATAATGCCTCTTAAAGATTACAATGTTGTTTTAAAGAGCCTTAAGATGTTATCGTTAGTGGTCACCAGTATTCCTTTTTTACCGTTGGCGATTTTCACTTGCTGTATATCCTTTACGTTATAGGGAATAAAAAAACCGCTTTGCGCAGGTTTAACCGCTTGAAAGCTCTTTGGCGAACTCCCCATAAATACAAAACCAGGTGATGCATCGGCCCGGGTAGTTTCAATCTCTACTTCAAATTTATTGCCGCCCAAAAGAATATCTTGAATACCATCATCATCAAAATCATCGCATACAATACCGTTCACTGTAGAAAACTGTGCTTCTACCGGTAGTTTGTGCATCTTAAAGCCTTGACCCGTATTCTCTAAGATAATAGAAGAAAAAATATGCGCCTCATAGCGAGTGGCGTCCATTATTTTATCGCCTAATATCGTAGGTAAATCAGCTTTTGCAAACCCTTCGTAGGTCTTGAATTTTTTACTCAAACTAGGAATTTGCTGACTTGAACATTCTTTCCCTCTAATAGGAACGAGGTTATTCTTTAACTTTTTCGCTAAAAAAATATCGTTGGTACCATTACTATCAAAATCATTGGCAAATACATAGAAGGGTTTTTCATCTGATGCCGTGAATTTGTAGTTCTCACCTAAATTGCCAAAAATCAAATCTTGATCACCATCTTTATCATAGTCCTTAGCAATGACCTTGTTCCACCAACCACTAGTTTTCCCTAAATTGAATTGCTCGGTAATGTTCTTTAATTTATCCTCAACGATTTTAAATATGGTAATAGGCATCCACTCACCCACTACGATCAATTCTTTAGTGCTATCATTATCTATATTAGCCCAGACCGCACTAGTAACCATACCAACCCCTAAAAGTTCGGGAGCATTCGATTCGGTGATATCGACAAGCACTCCGCCATCGTTTCTCAACCAGTGGCTATTAGCCGATAATGGATATTTACCCGGTGTTTGTCTACCTCCAACAAAAAGATCTAAATCACCATCGGAATCAAAGTCATACGTAACAACGCAAGACCCACTCTCCGTTATTTCAGGAAGATTCTCCGAGCGGACAAATTTTCCTTTTCCATTGTTTACATATAGGCGGTCTTGGTAATTCTTGGAGTTGATTTCATTCTCACTTCCCCCGCTTACCACATACAAGTCTACATCACCATCGTTATCCACATCAAAAAAAGTGGCTCCCATATCTTCATATTGTCTATCGGATACAAAAGTTTGATTTGGCAAAGCCTTGAATTTTCCTTTATTATCTTGAATATATACTGCTCCGGATTGCCCCATAGCTCCCCCTACGTAAAAGTCCTCCAATCCATCGCCATCGATATCCGCAACAGAGACAAATGGTCCGAGTCTAGACATTTGATGTGGTAACAAAATCTGGTTTTCATAATCGTCAAAAGTGTTTTCCTTATGACGAAAATTAGACCGAATATCCGCAGTAGTTTCCACAAAAAGGGTCTGTTCTATTTTCTTAGAAGGCTCTTCTGTCGCTGCCTCCCTGTAACGAACCTCTATTTCCTTATTACTCTCGACATTCGTCAGCGTATTTACTTTTTTATCGGGCCAAACCACCCTAATTTGGTCGATTATTGCAACTTCCCCCAGTCCAAAATGCACTACGGGCTCCACAGATGACAGATAGCCCCTAGTTACCTTGAAGTCATGATATTGTACTTGATCTCCGTACATCAACTCAACCTTTGCCCCTATACCCTGTGGATTTTTTTTCGGTCCGTTCAATTTGATTTTTAGATAGTTCTTATTTGTTTGCTCATCTAGTTTGTTTTCATAAACGAATGCAATATCCTCAAGGTTATTTATGACCAAATCTAAATCACCATCGTTGTCCAAATCTGCAGTAGCCGCCCCATTCGAAAAACTTTTTTGCTCTAGGCCCCAATCGACCATTTTCTTGTCAAAAGTTAGATCGGCGTTATTACTGAAAATATAATTTGAAAGTTTTGTAGTAGGATAAAGATCTAAGATATTCTTTAGGTTCTGCTCATCTGAGTTTTGCCTGACCGCATTACTGTTGATGTAGTTAAAAAACCTTTTGGTGGCATCTTTATCGGTAACATCCCTTCGGTAACCGTTGCTAATAAAAATATCACGATAGCCATCATTATCGAAATCGCTTCCAAGGCAAGACCAGCTCCAATCGGTCTTTGCAATACCTGCCAATTGGCCAATTTCACTATAGAAACCATTACCTTCGTTCAAATGCAACATGTTATGCATATATTGGCTGTGATACCCCCTATCAATAATCTCCCTATATTTTTCTAAATTCATCGACGCCATGGTCGTCTTACTCCGAACATAATTCTCAGAGACCATATCAAGCGCCAAAATATCTTCAAAGCCATCATTATTGAAGTCTACCACATCAATTCCCATTGAATAAAAGGAAGTGTGATTAGTGAATTTCTTGATGCTTTCCTTGAATTTATTATTTCCCTGATTGATGTACAAATAATCGGATTGTTCGTAATCGTTGGTTACGTAAATATCTGTTAGTCCGTCATTATTGGCATCAAGAGTGCTAACTCCCAATCCATAGCCATAGTTATTTACAATTCCTGCCTTTAGGCCTATCTCTCGAAATGTATTGTTTTCATTTAAAAAAAGTTTATCCCGATACAGGTCGTTGTTTTCCCGTTCCCCTTTATTCAACTCTTCAACCGTCTGAAAAAACAATTCTGGTCGGTTGGTAAGATACATATCAAGGTCGTTATCGTTATCCATATCAAAGAATACCGCTTGAACCGAAAATCCCTTATCGGCCAAACCATACTTTTCGGCTTGCTCAGAGAATTTCATATTACCATCATTGATATACAGTAAATTTTTTCTTTCCGTATCGGTATCCTCAAACCCTCCGCGACAGATGTAAATATCTAAAAAACCATCATGGTTTATATCGATCATATTGATTCCTGTATGCCAGCCCTCACCACCACCTACGCCAGCAGATTCGGTTATGTCCTCAAATTTGAAATTGCCCTTGTTGAGATATAATTTATTGGATTCTTCATTAGATGAAAAATAGATATCGGACAGTCCATCATTATTTATATCCCCAATAGCCACACCACCTCCGTTATAGACATAATTAAAATGAACCACATAGTTCTTCAGGTTCTCTTCAACGTGGTTCTTAAACTTGATCCCTGAACTATCAGGGTGAACCAGTTCAAAAAGTGTTTCTTTCTTTTCTATTTTGTTGGAAAGGGTAACCGTATCACCTCTTTTCTCTTTTTTACAACCGAAGAACAGGGCCACAAATAGGATAACTATACTCATCGATACATCAACAGACACTTTATGCTTCATAAACTAAAACTATGTATAAAAAAGAAATATAACCTATATACCCTTTGTATTTAACCTTTAAAAATAGTTAAACGGCCTACCCTTTTTCCTTAGGTAGACCGTTTATCTATTTCACTTTACAAAATTCAATTAAGCCTCCTACTAGTAACCAGGATTCTGCTCTAAAACACCACCATAGTTATCTATTTCTACTTGGGGTATAGGTACCTTTTCGTGTTTTCCGACTTCAAACCCTAAGGGGGTCAACAAATCGGTTCTTCCCCATCTCAAGAGATCTTGTTTACGAAGACCTTCGAGGTTAAGTTCTACACGCCGTTCATGACGGATAGCATCAATCAATGCTGGACCAGTTGTTCCTAGTGGCACATCGGGCAAAACAGATTCATTACCTTCCCTAGCCCTTTTCCTTACTTTATTGACATATTCAACAGCTGTTTCAGGAGCTGATTCTGCCACAGCTTCCGCATACATCAAGTAAATATCGGCCAACCTAAGAACACGCCAGTTTACACCTCCATCACCAGCTTGGGCCGGAATGGGATAATCTGAATACGGAGCATAAGCCACTTTTTTACCGAAATAAGAGTTTACTCCATCTAACGGAGCATAAGGTTGCCCTGGAACATTGTAAAAACTATGTTCGAATCTTGGATCACCATCTTCGAATTCATCCAATAGTTCTTGTTTGGCCATAGTAAAGCCCCATCCACCATAAGCTCCGTTTGATCTCGGACCAAAAGCGTGACCTGTAGCGTTACCTAATTGAACGGCACCACCACCTTCATTGGCCTCTTTGAACTGAACCTCAAAAATAGACCCAGGACCATTCTCTCCCTGGGGTTGAAAAACTTCACGATATGTTGGTGCCAATTCATACTCGTTCAATGCGAACAACTCCTCCGCATATTTTTTAACACCGGCCATATCTTTTTGAACCGCCTTCAACCGAACCAAAAAACCTAAGGCAGCTCCCTTTGTTGCCCTCCCCATGTCTTCATCCGCATATTCCGATTTTTTCGGTAATCGCGATACCGCCTCCAACATGTTCTCTTCTATGAAATCCCAGGTTTCTTGCTCTGTGCTTCTTCCTACAGTAAGGTATTCTTCGGCCAGTTCAAAATTTTCCCTGTAAATTGGAACACCGCCAAAATATCTTACTAAATCAAAATAATAAGCTCCTCTCAAAAAGTAGGCTTCACCTATAATTCTTGTTTTAAGAGCTTCATCCATTTCAATATTAGGCACATTGGCAATTACCTTATTGGCGTTTCTAATACCTTGGTAATCTTGTGGCCACCTATTAGCTATTTCACCTACCGTAGTGAGAATTTCATAATTCTCCAAGGCAGTCAATGGATCTTGATCCGCAGGGCTGGCGCCACCTTTCCAAGCATCGTCCGTACCAATATTTCCCCAGCCATAATCACCCTGAAAGTTATTGTACCATTGCCTTAAACCCCTATACGTAGCATTAATTGCCAATAGTGCATCCGATTCGTTCCTGAAGAATGTTTCGTCGCCCGCTAACCCATAGGGCGTAGGCTCGAGAAATTCATCCGATTTACATGCTGAAAGGCAAAAAACCAATACAGCAGTGATTGTATATATTATTTTTTTCATAGTCTTATAAAGTTAAATTGATTCCGAAAAGAAATGTTCTTGGTTGTGGATATCCACCTCTATCAAGGCCTATAATCAAAGAATTGTTTTCCCCGAATTCATTAGGTGCTTTCCCTATTTCCGGGTCAAAACCAATATCATATTTTGTGAAAGTATGCAAGTTTTGACCCGAGATATAAATTCTTAATTTTTCCAAGCCGATCTTGTCTATCAAATCTGACGAAAAGTTATACCCCAACTGTAAATTCTTAACCCTTAAATAAGATCCATCATAAACGTATCTATCTGAAATTTGAATGTTTCTGGCGTTACCCGCCAAGGTCAACCTAGGCAAAGTATTTGAAGTACCTTCCCCATGCCACCTACCTAAGGCGCTTTCCTGCAATCCTGACCCTAGTTCACTTTCAAAAAAGTATGGTAGTGAACTAAAAATCTCATTTCCTTGGGTTCCTTGCAAAAAGATTCCTAAATCCCAATTCTTGTAATTAAAGTCAAGATTAAAGCTATAATTAAAATCAGGATGCGGACTCCCTATTTTGGTTCTATCATCCGCGTTGATTACGCCGTCTGCCTGATCTGGCACCCCATCATCATTGGTGTCTATAGTTAACTGATCGACAAACCTTAAATCTCCAGGTACAGCATTCTGTTCGGCTGCAGAGGCTACTTCGCTATCGTTCTGAAAAACACCGTCGGTTTCGAATCCGTAGAAATAACTTACTTCATGTCCTGGCTCCGACCTAAGAAAACCATTTTGTCCAAAAGCTCCACCCACGGCTAAAAACGCATTGTTGGTATCCAAGGATGTTAATTCATTATCGATCATATCCATATTGGCCCCTAAGCTGAAACCAAAATCTTCGTATTGTTTGCCATAACTAAGAGCAAATTCCCAACCGGTGTTGCTCATCGTTCCTTTATTGAACAAAGTAGATTCCGTAAGACCCGAAGACTGTGTTTGTGGCGGAATCAACAAAATCATGTCCTTCGTCTTTCTATCAAAGTAATCCACTGAAAATGTCAATTGATTATTGAGAAAACCTAAATCGACCCCAACATTAGTGGTAGTAGTCGATTCCCATTGCAAAAGAGGGTTGGGAACACCTTTTGATGCCGCCCCAGAAGCCCTTTGATCTCCAAATACGACATCAACATTGGCACTTGGACCAACGGACAATTCAGAGAAAAACGCAAAGTCTCCAAACGAACGGTTTCCTATCTCTCCAATACCTGCCCGAATCTTGAATTGATCAAAAAAGCTATTTTCCATAAACTTCTCGTTATGAACATTCCAAGATAAGGCGGCGGCGGGAAAAGTACCGTATCTATTATCAGGACCGAATTTTGAGGAACCGTCACGACGTACGGTTGCCGTTAACAAGTAACGGTTATCATAGTTATATATCAACCTAGAGAACAAAGAAAATAAATTGGACTCCCATCGATTTCCTGCCCCAGTAGTAGAATTACCATCCTCAATCACAACGTTTTCGCCAAACAAATCACTTAAGTTCGTAGCAAACGCCCGTGTATTGATTCCAGTAAATTCTTGTTGCTCATGACCAACCATTGCCGTTACGTTATGCTTACCAAACTCCTTATTATAGGTAAGTACATTTGACCATGTATAGCTTCTTGTCTGGTCAGATCTTGATTCCAATTGATTTTGTGTACGTAAAATACCCCCTGTAACACCATACCCCACATTATCAGGGTCGATTACCGGATCAAAATCATATCTTTCCGATGTGGTAAATTGAGGTGCATAAGTGGTTCTGAAACTAAAGTTTTTAAGAAAGTTTATATTCAAATATGCATTCAAGCTAAACTCCCGATTGGTGTTTTCATCCGTTCTGTAACGAACCTCTGCATCTGGATGTATAGCACTTACGGAAGTAGGCGAAGAATACAAACCATCCGCAGTGTAAAATGGGATATTAGGCTCCCAACCATACCCTTGAATCGCAGTTTGACCCCAGAGCCAGACCCCATTTTCAGATCTTGTATTTTGATTTCTCACAGAATATGACAACCTATGACCTAAAGTTATGTTGTCATTTAATTTATACTCGTTATTAATTCGAATATTATGCCTGTTGAAAGCCGATGATTTTAAGATACCGGCCTGATCGGTATAACCGTATGAAACAAAATACGATGCGAACTCGTTTCCACCTGAAACGGAAAGCTGATTATTCTGGATAAAGCCCGTACGAAATATCAAATTCCCCCAGTCATAGGTATTCATACTAGCAATTTCCTCATCAGAAAACTTGGGTGCCAATCCATCATTAACATAACCTTCGTTAACCAAGCCCGCCCATTGTTGTGAATCAAGCATATTTAAGTCACGTGCTCTTTCTTGAGTTCCTATATAACTATCAAAATTGATGGTTACCTTGCCTGGTCTACCAGTCTTTGTAGTAACCAAAATTACACCATTGGCTCCGTTAGAACCATAAATGGCGGTCGCAGAAGCATCCTTTAAAACCTCAATACTTTTGATATCGGCAGAATTAAGGTTGTTCAAATTACCAGGAACCCCATCTATAATTACATAAGGATCTGAATTGTTAATGGTACCTACACCTCTAATCCTAATTGTGGAATTAGCCCCAGGTTGCCCTGTTGAAGCGGTAACTGTAACCCCAGGCGCCCGGCCTTGTAAGGCTTGACCCACCGTTACAACGGCAATCTCACTGATCTCCTCCGAACTAACAGAACTCACGGCCCCGGTCAAGTCGCTTTTTCTTTGAGTACCATAACCGATAACCACCACTTCGTCTAATTTACTGGCGTCTTCACCAAGGGTAACGTCGACCTCGGTTTGATTATTAACAGCTACTTCTTTTGTCGTAAAACCTATATAACTAAATATAAGTACCGAATTACCTTCTGCCACAATGGTATAATTACCATCAAAGTCCGACTGTGTACCAGTGGTGGTTCCTTTGACCAACACATTGGCACCCGCCAAGGGCAACCCTGCCTCATCGGCAACTGTTCCGCTAACCGTAATTTCCTGGGCATGGCCATAGGCAAAAGCCACTAACCAGAATAGCCCCGCAAGGAACTTTCTAGGGTGCCAATTTTTAAATATCCATCGTGTTACTTTCATAAATTAAGTGGTTTAATTGAGTTATTTAACAAATGTTTAAGTTTTACCAAAAGTGGTGTTTATTAAGCCGTTAGCACGCAACAAATGTTCAGATAACTATCACAAATGGTTCTGAAGACCTAAATAAGTGTAATCTTTACACAAAGTAGTCCTCCTTCCTTTGTTCCCCTTTTAACTTTCCATTACCACAATGCACACCTTCCCCAAAAAGAAAGGCAAGGGAATTATAGCCCCCTAAGGAGTCTTTAATTCGTACAAATTCCCATCTTAATTAAACAACGAAAGGAGTCTTTCACGACAAATGAATGTTATTCGCAGTATTTTCCTTTAGATTGTTTTATCTTGGGCCTTCAATCATAAAAAATGAGTAAAATGTTCGGTATTGAGAATAAAGTAGCGGTTATTACCGGAGCGAGTGGAGCCTTGGCAGGCAGTATAGCCACTAGCCTAGCAGGGTCTGGTGCAACTTTGGCACTGTTGACGAGAAAAAAATCTTCAGTCCAATCTTTATTAGATGAAATTAAAAACGTGGGCGGACACGCTAAAGCTTACGAGGCAGATATCCTTAGCGAGGACAGTCTAAACAAGGTCAAAAATGAAATTCTATCGGATTTCGGAAAAATAGATATTCTTTTGAACATTGCCGGAGGCAATCTTCCCGGAGCTACCGTTGCCCCGGACCAGACCATCTTTGATATTTCCGTTGAGGATTTTAAAAAAGTGACCGAACTGAACTTAAACGGCACCCTTATCCCTTCTTTAATATTCGGAAAGGTCATGTCTGAACAAAAGCAGGGGGTTATCATAAATTATTCTTCCATGGCGGCAGATAGGGTCATTACCCGCGTTGCCGGTTACTCGGCCTCTAAGGCGGCTATGGAAAACTTTACCAAGTGGATGGCCGTTGAAATGGCTACCAAATTTGGCAACGGCCTCCGTGTCAATGCCATTGCCCCCGGATTTTTTATAGGCAAACAGAACAGGGCACTCCTCACCAATGAAGACGGATCTTTTACCCAACGTGGAAAAACCATAATCAACAATACGCCCATGGGTCGCTTCGGTGAAATAGACGAACTGAATGGCGCCATACACTTTTTATGTAGCGATGCCGCACGGTTCATTACAGGCATAGTTCTTCCCGTTGACGGTGGTTTTAGTGCTTTTAGCGGGGTTTAGGCCCAGCCTTTTGATTTTAATTATATAGTTCGTTACAGTTCAATTACAATAAATCAACTTCACATATATGGAACAAACATGGAGATGGTACGGGCCTAACGACCCTGTTAGCCTTCAAGACATAAAACAAGCCGGAGCTACGGGAATCGTAACCGCGCTTCATCACATTGCGAACGGCGAAATATGGTCGGTGGAAGAAATCCAAGAACGCAAGAACCTTATCGAAAAAAACGGTCTGGTATGGTCGGTAGTTGAATCGCTACCTATTCATGAAAGCATCAAGACCCAACAAGATGGCTTTGAACAACTGATCGAAAATTACAAACAAAGCCTAAAGAACCTCGCCCAGTGCAATATAAAGGTCGTATGCTACAATTTCATGCCTGTACTTGACTGGACCAGAACAAGTCTTGACTACGAAGTAGAAGATGGCTCCAAGGCCTTGTTGTTCGATGCTACGGCCCTTGCCGCTTTCGACCTTTTTATCCTAAAAAGACCTGGGGCGGAAAACAGCTTTTCCGAAACCCAAATCGAAGCCGCCAAAGCCTATTACAACGCAATGTCGGAGGATGACATCTATAAACTGGTAAAAACCATTATTGCGGGCTTACCCGGATCTTCCGAAAACTATCATATACCCAAAACAGGTTTTGACCTCAGTCCATTTCAGGCAACCTTAGACACCTATAAGGGGATGGGTGAAGATGATATGCGCAGCAATCTCGTTTATTTCTTGAACGCCATAATGTCGACCGCTGAAGAAAACGGAATATTAATGTGCATCCATCCCGATGACCCTCCATTTTCTATTTTAGGCTTGCCGCGTATCATGCGAACGGAAGAAGATTACGCCTATATCTTCGATAAGGTGGGTTCTATAAACAACGGCATTACTTTCTGTACGGGTTCACTTGGAGCGAGGGCCGACAACAACCTTCCTCAAATGTTCAAAAGGTTCGCCGACCGTGTCCATTTCCTTCATTTGAGAAGTACACAACGCGACGGCAAAGGTAATTTCTATGAAGCCAACCATTTAGAAGGTAACGTACCTATGTACGACTTGGTAAAGCTTATTCTTTCCGAGGAAAAGAGAAGAAAGGAAGCGGGACGAGAAGATTTTCTTATTCCCATGAGGCCCGATCACGGACACCAAATGCTTGATGACCTCCATAAAAAAACCAATCCCGGTTATTCGGCCATAGGTCGCTTGCGCGGATTGGCCGAATTACGGGGATTGGAATTTGGTATTCGAAAGGCGTTCTTCGAATAATATCTAACTTCTAAGCTTTTTGATCAAAGCCAAAGTTTCCCTTACACGATTTTCTAGGCCAGCAAAATCTTTGTTGGCCAGAATATCTTTACTGATCAATTGCGATCCCATACCCACACAAATTACACCGGCATCGAACCAACCTTTTAAATTGGCCTCGTCGGTACTAACACCTCCTGTTGGCATAACGCTAGTCCATGGCTGTGGGCCTTTTATCGCCTTCACGTATCCTGGACCATAAGTCGAACCTGGGAAAAGTTTGATTATCTCACAACCCATTTCCTCCGCACGGTTTATCTCGGCCAAGGATCCACAACCCGGAGACCAAAGCACCTTTCTTCGGTTGCAGGCTATAGCTATATCTTCACGAAGTGAAGGGGTAACAATAAAGTTCGCCCCCATCTGCATAAACAGACTGGCCGCCGCCGCATCGGTAATCGATCCAACGCCCATAACCATGCCGGGTAGTTCCTTTATCGCATATTTATTTAGTTCTAAAAAGGCTTCATAAGCAAAATCGCCACGAGCGGTGAATTCCATCAAACGTGAACCTCCGTCATAACATGCTTTTAAAACTTTTTTACCCAACTCTACATCGGGGTGATAAAACAAAGGCACCATTCCGTTTTCTTTCATTACGGATGCGACCTCTATTCTTGAATACTGAGCCATATTTATTGTTTGTAGTTAATGTTCTTATCTTGCAACTCGGCCGGAAGCATCTCCGCCCATCAATTTTTCCACCTCATCAACGGTTACCAAGTTGGCATCACCTTTGATCGTATGCTTTAAACAAGAAGCGGCAACGGCAAAATCCAATGCATTTTGGTCATCTTCCGGGTATTTCAACAATCCGTAGATCAATCCGCCCATAAAAGAATCTCCCCCACCTACTCTATCAACAATATCGGTAATTTGATATTGACGGGTTTCGTACATTTTGGAACCATCCCATAATACACCTGCCCAAGTATTGTGCGATGCAGAAATAGAGCCCCTTAAGGTAGTAATAACCTTTTTGGCTTTTGGAAATTTTTTCATCATTTGCTTACAAACCGACAAGAAAGCCTCTGCCTTAACATCGGCACCATCTTTATGAACATCCAATCCTTCTGGGTGAATACCAAAATGCTTTTCCGCATCTTCTTCGTTCCCTAAGATGATATCACAGTACGATGTTAATTCGGTCATGATGGCCTCTCTATCACCACCATAATTCCAAAGCTTGGCCCTGTAATTTAAATCGGTCGATATAGTAATGCCCCTATCGCTTGCCGCTTTAACAGCTTCTAAGCACACATCGGCAGCGCCTTGTGATATGGCAGGCGTAATACCGGTCCAATGAAACCACTCTACACCTTCAAAAACGGAATTCCAATCGATCATTCCCTTTTCAATCTCGGCGATGGCCGAATGGGCACGGTCATAAACAACTTTACTTCCTCGGCTTACAGCTCCGGTCTCAAGAAAATATATCCCCAATCGGTCACCTCCATAAATTATCTTATCGGTACCAACACCGCGTTTGCGCATTTCCATAAGAGCACATTCACCGATATCGTTTTTTGGCAAACGTGTAACAAAATCTACGGGAACCCCATAATTGGCCAAAGAAACGGCAACATTACTCTCTCCTCCTCCGTAAACAACATCGAAGCTGTTTGCTTGTGAAAATCTTAAAAATCCTGGAGGGGCCAAACGCAACATGATTTCCCCGAAAGTGACTACTTTTTTCATTTTAACTAATTAGGTTATTTGATTCTTATTTTACGAAAATAGTTGTTATTTTTTTGACAGCCACAAAATTAAGGTTTCCTACAAAGTAACCGGCTGTAAATTCAGGTCAAATGTACCAACTACTTCGGGTTTAACAATATTTATCGGTTTTGAGATATAACTCTACATACCTCTATCTAAAAATTTTAGATATTTTAAAAAAATCGAAAAAAATGACCGTTCATCAAAAAAAGAAGCTCCCTTAACTTTTTATTTATTTATTTGCCACCTTGAAAAAACCTTAATAATTATGAAGAATCACCCTACAACCAGCACCCAAATGCTTAGTACGCTTACCGATGTAGAAAGGGCTTCTTTTTACCGAAAAACCTATATGCACCTTGCAGGCGCAGTACTTCTTTTCGTTCTGGTCGAAACCGTATTCTTTCAAATACCACCTATATTGAATTTTGCCCTTTCACTAACCGGTGGCTATAGTTGGTTGATCATATTAGCGGCGTTTATGTTCATAACCAACTATGCGGAACGTTTGGCCTTAAAAAGCGAGAACACCAACACACACTACCTAGGCTTGGTATTGTATGTAATCGCCGAGGCCTTTATATTCATACCATTGATCTTTATCGCCATTATGGTTGCGGAAGACGGCTCCATGGCCATTCTCAACCAGGCTGCGATTATGACGCTTTCATTGTTTACGGGCCTTTCCGCCATTGTGTTCCTGACCAAAAGGGATTTTTCGTTTCTCAGATCGATTTTGGCGGTCGGCTTCGCCATTGCCCTAGGTCTTATCATAGCCGGAACCTTGTTCGGTTTTAACCTTGGCCTTTGGTTTAGCGCGGCCATGGTAGTATTGGCCTCTGGCTCGATCCTGTACCAGACCTCAAACCTCGTTCATAACTATCGTTCAAACCAGCACGTAGCGGCATCACTGGCCCTGTTCGCCAGCCTAATGTTATTGTTCTGGTATATCTTAAGCATTCTTTCTAGGGATTAACCCATAGTGTTTATATTTTTAAGCAAAGGGCTCCGATATTTTGTCGGGGCTTTTTTTGTGCTATCTTTCCAACGAAAAACAATTACCGCTACGACCATGAAAAAACTCAAGCTATTTTTAGCCTTTGCCCTTACCCTTACTTTTAATGGCATTTACTCCCAAAACAAAGATATCGACACCATTAAGGATATCATGAAGCAACAGGAAGAAGCTTGGTCGGCCCATGACCTTGAAGGCTTTATGCAGGGCTATTGGAAATCGGAAGACCTTACCTATTTTAGTAGAGGAAAAGTCACAAAAGGATGGCAAACCACCTTGGACAACTATAAAAAAGGCTATCCTACAAAAGCCCATACCGGGGAACTTCGGTTTAGAATCGCGCAGATTACCGAAATAAACGAGGGGGGATACTATGTCATGGGGGAATATTTCCTGACCCGGGAAGCTGGTGATGCCAATGGCACTTTTATGATCATTTTCAAAAAAATAAATGGGGAATGGAAAATAGTGGCGGATTCGTCTTGCTAGCTCCCCTCTTTATCGATTTATCGAACCTCCATTTACCCTACTCGGGTAGCTTCGGCCGTTCGGCCGATTCCTGATAATAAGTGATGCGTCTTGTCGTATAGACATTTTGAGGCGTTACGATTTCTTTGACCCAATTATTGGCCGTCGTACCATCAAACTGATAGATATAATTTTCGGTCGAGTCCCCAAAGCGCTTTTTGGTCTTTACCGTTGATAAAACGCCATCTTCACCGTATTGATAATGCTTTTCGTCTTGTACGATCCAGGTTTCGGTAGAAGCGTCGTACAATGCTTCCTTATGCATTGTCAAACGACCATTGCTATTATAGATGTCGGTTGTTTTTGAAGTAGGGAGGCCTTCTATATAGTTTTGCTCTTCCACTTTTTTTAGCTCCTCCCCCTGTTCCAATATTTTAGATATGGTCTTGGCTTTTGAGGGTCTTCCGTTTACGCTTTGATTGACTATAGTCGTTTCGTTTTCTTGCAGATATTCAAAATCGGTCTTATCTATACCAAGGGTATTGGTACGGATGATCTTTACAAGCTGATTTCCCGCATTGTATACATAGACGTTCTTTTCCAGCAATTCCTTATCGTAAGACACGATTTTCTCCGTAAGTCTTCGATTTTCCAAGGTATCCACTTCATAGAAGCTAGCTATGGAGGTGGCCCTGTCAAACTTACCGTCCATATAGTTTTCAACCCTTCTCTCCTTTAGAAAATCGAGAACATACTTGTAGTAGGTCGTTTCATAATCGCTATCGTTATACCGCGTAATGGATTTGGTCAAACGGCCCTCCCTATCAAAATAATATTCCTCCTTGCCATAGTCGGTAATTACTTCGCACGATTTTACATTTCCCTTAAGATTAAAATCGGATACTTTAAAAGTCTCGATATCTTGGGCAAATCCATTCGTATAAATTACCAAGGTAAAAAACAAGGTCGCGATTTTCTGAATCATAATGCAAAACTACTTGATATTATGCCAACTAAAAACAAAACCCATACCAAATCGACAAAAAGTAAACTACCTCGGGACGACCCCTCTAGGCATTAAAAGAAATACACCTTGGTTTCGAGGCAAGTCTCGGAGCATTTAATCACGATTATCAAGCAAAAAGCCCGTTCGGCAGTATACCGAACGGGCTTAAAATTATTGACGCTTAGCGTCTTACTTATTTTACTTCTTCGAAGTCTACATCTTCTACGTTGTCGCCTTCTTTGGCTCCTTCTGCAGAAGCGGCATCACCTTCAGGAGCGGCTCCGTTTTGTTGTCCTTCGGCCTGAGCCTTGTACATTTCTTCGGAAGCTACTTTCCAGGCTTCGTTGATCTTATCCAAAGCAGGGGCAATTACGGCCAAATCTTTAGATTCGTAAGCGGCTTTCAACTCGGTCAAAGCATCTTCAATTGGTTTTTTCTTGTCATCTGACAACTTATCACCAAATTCTTTTAACTGCTTTTCTGTCTGAAAGATCATACCGTCGGCCTCATTGAGCTTATCGGCTATTTCTTTTGCCTTTTTATCGGCTTCGGCATTCGCTTCGGCTTCGGCTTTCATCTTTTTGATTTCTTCTTCGGTCAAACCTGAAGACGCTTCAATTCTGATATCTTGCGTTTTGTTCGTGGCTTTATCCGTTGCAGAAACTTTAATGATTCCGTTCGCATCAATGTCGAAAGTCACTTCAATTTGAGGTGTACCTCTTGGTGCGGGTGGAATACCGTCTAAGTGAAAACGTCCTATGGTCTTGTTATCGGCTGCCATTGGGCGTTCCCCTTGCAATACGTGAATTTCTACCGAAGGCTGGTTGTCCGCTGCGGTGGAGAACACTTGCGATTTCTTGGTCGGAATCGTAGTATTCGCCTCGATCAACTTGGTCATTACACTTCCCATGGTTTCGATACCCAAAGACAAAGGTGTAACGTCTAACAACAATACATCTTTAACGTCTCCGGTAAGTACCCCACCTTGGATGGCGGCACCGATAGCTACAACCTCATCGGGGTTCACACCTTTTGAAGGTTTTTTGCCAAAGAATTTCTCAACAGCTTCCTGTACGGCAGGTATTCTTGTAGAACCACCTACCAAGATAATCTCATCGATATCACTTTTAGAAAGTCCGGCCGATTTCAACGCACTCTCACAAGGAGCAATGGTACGTTTTACCAAATCTTCTATCAATTGTTCGAACTTGGCCCTGGTCAAAGTACGCACCAAGTGTTTCGGACCTGTAGCGGTAGCCGTTACATATGGCAAGTTGATCTCAGTCTGAGCCGAAGACGACAATTCTATTTTAGCTTTTTCAGCAGCTTCACGCAATCTTTGCAATGCCATGGCATCTTTACGCAAATCGATGCTTTCTTCCTTATTGAATTCATCTGCCAACCAATCGATAATTTTTTGATCGACATCATCACCACCCAAGTGGGTATCACCATCGGTAGATAGTACTTCAAAAACACCATCTCCCAATTCTAGTATAGAAACATCATGTGTACCACCACCAAAGTCAAAAACAACGATTTTTTGGTCGGTATCCTTCTTGTCCATACCATACGCCAAAGAGGCTGCGGTAGGCTCGTTTATAATTCTTTCTACGGTAAGACCTGCAATCTCGCCAGCTTCTTTAGTAGCTTGACGCTGTGCATCGTTAAAATATGCAGGTACTGTAATTACCGCACGGCTAACGTCTTGTCCTAGGTAGTCTTCCGCTGTTTTCTTCATTTTCTGAAGAATCATGGCAGATAGTTCTTGTGGCGTATACATACGGCCATCAATATCGACACGTGGTGTATCGTTATCCCCTTTTACCACTTTATAAGGAACTCTTTCCGCTTCTTTGCTAGATTCGGAAAATTTGTTGCCCATAAAACGCTTAATGGAATATATCGTTTTGTTCGGGTTGGTTACCGCCTGTCGCTTTGCCGGATCCCCTACCTTGATTTCCCCACCATCTACAAACGCAATAACAGAAGGGGTTGTTCTCTTTCCTTCAGCATTGGGAATCACTACCGGTTCGCTACCTTCCATTACGGAAACACAGGAGTTGGTAGTACCCAAGTCAATACCTATAATTTTACTCATGCTATATGTTTTAAATATTAGTGCTAATTTTTATAATCGATTACAGATTGACAAACAATATGCCAAGCCACCGCAACATGACATGATGTCATTTTCGCTATTATGACATTCGCAAAATCCGCCACATAAGGACCATAATCGCCCAAAACAAGACAAATTGAGACATATTCTCTTTGTAAAAGCAAACCAAAGGCCGTCATTTTCCACAAAGCCTATCCCAAAAAAACTTATTCGGCACCAAAACGAAATAGGCCGGTTTTTTGACTTCGCCTATAGCGGGCTTTCTCTATCTTTATACCATAAAATATGAATACGCCTTATGGAGTCTATCAGTATTTTCGACATGCTTAAGATCGGTGTTGGACCTTCTAGCTCGCACACCCTCGGTCCGTGGCGCGCGGCCGAACGATGGATCGCAGAGCTCAAGGCTTCAAAACTTTTCGATGAGGTTATCGGCATTAAGGTACATATGTACGGCTCGCTCTCTTTGACAGGAAAGGGGCATGCCACCGACTTTGCCGTAATGTTAGGCCTTTCGGGTACCGATCCGGTAAAAATTCCCATAGAGGATATTCATTCGATCGTAGCCAATATACAGCAAACACATATACTGAACTTTGGAAACAGCAAACCGATCCGTTTCAACCCTGAAACCGACATCCTATTCCATAAAAAGTTTTTGCCGTTTCACGCGAACGGGTTGCAATTTGAAGCGCTATTGACATCGAACAAGTCCAAAAAAAACACCTATTACTCCATTGGCGGTGGTTTTGTAGTCGTAAAAGAGCGAAAGAACGCCAAACGCAATATAGCCACTTTCAGCACTTTTCCATTTCCCATCCAAAAAGGAACCGAGCTCCTCGACTATTGCAGAAGGGAGCACAAAAATATTTCTGCCATTGTACTGGAGAACGAACGCTCTATACGCAACGACGCTGAAATAGACAAAGCGCTAAAACATATTTGGGACACCATGCTGGAGTGTATGTATATAGGATGCCATACCCAAGGGAAGTTGCCGGGAGGGCTCAATGTAACCCGTCGGGCCTTTGATCTCAACAAAAACCTTCTCGGCGACACCAAAGACTACAATTCTCCGCAAACTTGGCTGACCACCATACGGAATACCGAAGTGAAATTCCGCCAGATTTTACAATGGGTCAGTTGTTTTGCCCTTGCCGTAAACGAAGTTAACGCCTCCCTTGGCCGTGTAGTGACGGCCCCCACCAATGGTAGTGCCGGGGTTATACCTGCCGTGCTTATGTATTATATGGTTATCGAAAACCATGAAGCCGATTTTGAACACATTAAAAAATTTCTTTTCGTTGCCGGGGAAATCGGGAGTATCTTTAAAAAAGGAGCTACCATCTCAGCGGCCATGGGCGGATGCCAAGCCGAAATTGGAGTGTCGAGCGCCATGGCGGCAGGCGCACTTACCGAACTATTGGGCGGTACGCCCGAACAGGTGTTGATGGCCGCAGAAATTGCCATGGAACATCATTTGGGGCTCACCTGTGACCCCATAGGCGGACTCGTGCAAATACCATGTATTGAGCGCAATAGCATGGGCGCCATAAAAGCAATCAATGCCGCAGAACTGGCCTTGGGCTCCGACCCGAAAGACGCCAAAGTCCCCCTCGACAAAGTGGTAGAGACCATGTGGGCCACGGCAAAAGACATGAGCTCAAAATATAAAGAGACCTCCGAAGGTGGCCTGGCCATTGGGATCAACATGAGCGATTGTTAGAAGCAAGAAAAAACAATCCATTTTACAACAACTACCTACGAATGATAGAGTTCAACAAATAATTGCAGATGGAGATCGAAAGTATCATTGATAGCATAAGTAAACTTCCTGAAGCCTCGAGAACAAAGATCATTGAAAACACTGTACCCGTAACCTACCCGAAGGGACACATCCTTATTCATGCCGATACGCTTGAAACATCGGTCTACTTTATAAAAAAAGGAATCGTCCGCGCCTATGTCAATCATGAAGGTAACGATATTACCTTTTGGTTCGGAACTGCCGGCGAGACCATTATTTCAATGAAGAGCTACGTCGAAAACAAAAGAGGAATCGAAAGTATAGAACTCTTGGAAGACTGTGAATTGTACCGCCTGCAAACCACAAAACTACAGCAATTATACCTTCATGATATACACATCGCCAACTGGGGCAGAAAGTTTGCCGAACAAAACCTAAAGACCACCGAAGAGCGTTTGATTTCAAGCCAGTTCAAAACTGCCAAACAACGGTACCGCGAACTATTAAAGAACACGCCCCATCTCATCCAAAGGGTGCAATTGGGCCATATTGCCTCCTACCTCGGCATAACCCAGGTAAGCCTTAGTAGAATACGTGCCGAAATAAAATGATGTCGTTTTTATCATTTGTAAAAAATAATACCGATTACCTTGCCCATATTTGCAGCGATAAAAACAAAAGAAATGAACTGGTTGATTTTAATTATTGCAGGATTGTTTGAAGTAGCCTTTGCCTTTTGCCTATCTAAGGCAAAAGAAACTACAGGAACCGATATGTACCTCTGGTACGGTGGTTTTCTTATTTGTTCCGCTATTAGCTTTCTCCTTTTAATAAAGGCCGTCCAGACCTTACCTCTTGGCACGGCCTACGCCGTATGGACAGGCATCGGGGCGGTCGGAACCGTGCTACTCGGAATCTTTTTTTTCAAAGACCCCGCCAATTTCTGGAGGATATTCTTCATTGTTACGCTTATTGGATCCATAATCGGCTTAAAATACGTCTCTCACTAGCATAGCCCAACGGTCCTTCCGTAAATATTTAACTACAGAACGACCATCTTTGAAAAAAATGTTATATAATACTACAGTTCGTATAGTATAATACACCTAAAACTGCTTATACTAAAGAACCGGATTATAAGCCTATTGTTAGTGACCCAAAAAAACTATGAAAGAGATTATAAAGATAGAAAACGAAATAGCGGACTTAAGAAATCAACTTCAAAACCACCCGCTTTACAAGAACTTAAACCAAATTGAAGATATTAGGGTTTTTACGGAAAATCACGTTTTTGCGGTTTGGGATTTTATGTCGCTCTTAAAATCCCTCCAGATTTCACTGACCAAGGTCAGCATTCCCTGGACACCCAGTAAAAACCCGGTTCTGGCACGGTTTATCAATGAAATCGTACATGGGGAAGAAAGTGATATCAACGAACTGAACGAAGCTAAAAGCCATTTCGAAATGTATCTCGAAGCCATGCGGCAACTCGAGGCCGACACCACCCGTATTGATAGCTTTATCGCGCTTTTAGAAAAAGGAGCTACCGTAGATTCGGCCTTGACGGCCATAGCTATCCCCCAAAAGGTTGCCGACTTTGTACGTTTTTCGTTCGACACCATAGCCAGCGGAAAGCCACATTTGGTAGCCGCCGCATTTACCTTTGGTCGTGAAGATGTTATCCCCGATATGTTCATGAAAGTCTTAAAAAGCGCCGATGCCGACAACAATCGGTACAACAAATTTGTCTACTATCTTGAAAGACACATTGAACTGGATGGCGACGAACACGGGCCGTTGTCACTTAAAATGGTGGCCGAACTTTGTGGGGACGACCATCAAAAATGGCAAGAAACCCATAGCATCGCAAGGGAAGCCTTAACGAAAAGAATTCAGCTATGGGATGCCATTACCGAAGAGATTACCAACAAAGCCGTTGGTGCAAACCAATAAAAAATAACCCTAACTTAAACCTATTGACAAGGACTTTGTTCTAGAAATTTTACATTTTTGAGACGCTTAACTTTTGTAACCCTATTTTCCTATGGCATTTGATACCAATTTTTTAAGTACAAACATACAAGTTCCGCGATTGAATCGGTTGAGCGATGCCTTTCAACTGAACGGTAGCGAAATCATCGACTACACCCACTTCTCCCTATCGCTAAGTAGTCGCACCCAATTCGCCATTTGGGTCGCATGGAATATCGACGGAAGCAACCTCAAACGTATCGCCCGAAAGGGAGCGGGATTTTTTGAAGATTCGAGAATTCCTTCAGAATCGCAGGCCGGCAACCGCCTGTACAAGAACAACCCTTTAGATCGAGGCCATATTGCCAGAAGGGTCGATTTGGTATGGGGTAACCATGAGGAAGCCAAAAAAGCCAATTCCGATTCGTTTGTCTTTACCAATATTGCTCCCCAGATGGATGACTTTAACCAAAGTGGAAAAGGAGGCGTTTGGGGCGAACTGGAAAACGCTTTATACGACCAAACGGAAATGGACCGATCACGTGTCAGTATTATCGGCGGTTGTATCTTTCATGAAGACGACCGAGAATATAGGGGCTACAAAATTCCAACCGAGTTTTACAAGACCATTCTTTATGAAGAAAACGGCCAACTAAAGACCAAATCGTTTATACTGACCCAAGATTTGACCCGCTTATCCTTTCTCGATCTAGAAGCATTTAAAACCTACGAAGTCGCTCCTTCGGAAATAGAGGCCAAATGCAACTTTACCTTCGACGAAGCCATTCACCAAGCCAGTGTATTCGACGTAAACTCCTTTGCCCAAACCGAGCGCCAACCTTTGTACCGCCCGTCCGATATTAATTGGTAATCCCACAAAAAAACGCCCGCTGTACACAACAGTGGGCGTTTGTAAAAATACATGACCAAGCTTACTTCTCTACCCTTGGAGTAACTTCAAATTTTCGAAACATAATTGGGCCATGATCCCCTTGAATCAAAAACGGACCGGGCTCGCCTTCATTACTATCTAAGGCCCCACCGGTAATACCTGGTATATTTTGATCGTTGATTATGGTTTTTCCATTGGCGACTATGGTTACACGACGCCCGATCAAGGTTATATCGTAGGTTTGCCATTCGCTCGCATCGTTGGCCGCCATTTCGTTCGGTGTTAAAAAGCCATAAATTCCCCCAAACAATACATTTGACGGATCAGAACCTTTATCATCGGTAATCTGAACTTCGTAACGACCTCTTAAATACACCCCACTATTGCTTCCGGGCGGAACCTTAAACTCCACATGCAGTTTAAAGTCCTTGAACTTTTCATTGGACACCAAGTTCGCTCCCGATTTCGGACTTCTCAGCACCCCATTTTCAACTACCCATTGGTTTTCTCCCATGGCCGTCCAACCGCTTAAATCCTTTCCATTGAAAAGGTCTTTTGATTTTCCCCATTTCGCTTTCTCAACATACTCCAATTTTGGGGCCCTGACCGCAGACCAACTATAAGGTTTTCCATCAGTATAAATCATCGTTCCCTTAAGTTCTTCTCCTTGCAGCCTTCCTGTGAACACCATATCGGTTCCTTCCGGCTCCCACTGTTTCGGTATGGTAAAATTGAAAATATCATTTTTGACCTTAACCTCGGCAATAGGCCTTGCACTACCGAAGGCATAGACAAAACTACCGACCAAGGTATTCGTACCCGAATGCCTTATCTCTAACCAAGAAGGCAATTGCTTACCGTCTTTTTCTATAACCATATCCCATTTGCCCTCTAACGATTTTGCCTCTTGGGCATTACCTATTGTAATCGCCGATAACAACAAGCCTAGCGTTGCCCCAAATAATTTCAATCCCATTTTCATATTATTAATTTTTTAAAGCGATAAATATAGAAAATACCTAACATTTAGTTCATGATTTATTTAGCGAATCATAATACTATATCGATACCAACTTTTAATTGCTGTCATTAAAATTTAATTAACTTTAGAGACCATTCACAAATTCAACTAAAAAGTAAAAACCAATGGCTCACAAAAAAAACAACCCACCAACCAACTCAAGAAGGTCTTTTCTAAAAAAGGGAGCCATAGCTTCTTCTATCTTTATTGTACCCAGACACGTTCTGGGCGGCCCGGGCTACCTAGCCCCCAGTGACCGCTTAAACCTAGCTGCCATTGGTGCGGGTGGCAAAGGCTCTAGTGATATCTTTAACGCTTCGGTAAATGGCCGGGAAAAAGTAACGGCCCTATGTGATGTAGATTTCGCGGGCTCTGCCAAAAAATCCGTAGAGAATTTTCCCAAGGCAAAATTGTATGCCGATTACCGTGAAATGCTAGATAAGGAAAAAGGCATCGATGCCGTTACCATTTCCACTCCCGACCACGTTCATGGCCCTGCCGCTGCCTATGCTATGGAAAGGGGCATACACGTCTATGTACAGAAACCCATGACACACAATATTCGTGAGGCACGTGTACTCACACAGATGGCCCGAGACCATAAAATTGTGAGCCAAATGGGAAACCAGGGCGGCTCCAACCCACTTTTGGGGATGGTTCAAAAATGGATCGATGACGACGCCATTGGCGCCGTTTCCAAAGTTCAGGTATGGACCAACCGCCCCGTATGGCCACAAGGAAGCGCCATGCAGGCCCCAAACCCCAATCTAAAGCCTGACAGCTTAGATTGGAACCTTTGGCTCGGACCCGCACCCGAAAGGCCCTATACCCCCAACTTACACCCATTTAGCTGGAGGGGCTGGTGGGATTACGGTACGGGAGCCCTTGGCGATGTAGGGTGTCACCTGATCGATATTCCTTTTCGTACCCTAGGCTTAAAATATCCCACAGATGCCGAATGCAGTGTAGGTTCGGTCTATTCACAAATGTGGGACGCGGATTACCACCCTGAAGGCTGCCCCGCCTCCTCATTTATAACCCTTCACTTTGGCGCCACCGAAAAAACAAAGAAACCGATTGAAATGACATGGAGCGATGGGGGCATTAGACCTTCGCATCCCGATATTATCCCGGCCAACAACGACATTGGAGGCCCCGGAAGCTATAATGGTGTACTCATCATTGGTGAAAAAGGAATTATTTCCACCAACATCAACGATAGTAGTCCCCTCACCCCGAAACTATACCTGAACGACGGCACGACCGAATTCGGTCCTGAAACCGAGCCAAACGAAGAACCTGAATACGGTCACCAACGAAAATGGGTCGATGCGTGTAAAGCAGGCTTCAACAGCGATGAACACAAGGCCCTGACCTCTTCGTTCGATTATGCGGGCCCAATGACGGAAACCGTTCTTATGGGCAATTTGGCCATTCGCAGTTATTTGTTGAGGAAAGAGGACAGTAAGGGTAATATGGATTTCTTCGCCCGAAAGAAGTTGTTATGGGACGGCGAGAACATGCGGATCACCAATTTGGAAGAAGCCAACCAATTTGTTGGTAGAACCTACCGTGACGGCTGGAAGGTTTAATCATAACCAATTCAAAAACGAAAAAAGACGGGTTTTGCAATCCGTCTTTTTTTTAATTCTAGCTATTCACATCCCTCTTTTCGTCGGGTATCAATAACATAAACGATTTGCCACCCCTTCTCGGCATCTTTCACCAACTGAAAGGAGTTTACCCCGCAATGGTGAAACACCCCGTCTAAATTAAAGGTATAAGGTGTCCAGGCATGGGCCATCGGGCCATCTATCTGAATGGAATACGTGTTGATGACCTCTTCAAATTTTGTAGTTTCCGGAATTGCCACAATAGATTTCAAGAAATCGGAAGAAGCTTGTGTCTTTACTAAGGGATTCCCCATTTCATCCTTGGCAATGGTTTGCATGACCACATTACCGGCTATCGTTTTTTTTATTTGAACCGAATCTTGACGGTGAAACCCTTCAAAAAAAGCGTCAATCGTATTTTTAACGGCCATTTCTTCATTTTCCTGGGCATATCCCCCAAAGGTAAGGAGGCAAAAAAGCAGTATGAGTAGTTTTTTCATTGGTATCAATTTTACCAAATTTAATAAATATTCGCTTTAGCGCGAGTACTTTACCCCCGTTATGGATTGAACGACCGATAAGCAAAGGAGCCTACATATCTCGGAAACCCAACATTTTCCTTACATTTATCCCACCAAAACAAAATACATATGTCAACGGCAAAAAAAGAATACAAAAGAGTAACGGTCAAGTCTCTTGTAGACATGAAAAAACACAACGAAAAAATATCAATGCTTACCGCATATGATTATTCTATGGCCAAGATTGTAGATTCTGCCAATGTTGATGTTATTCTGGTAGGGGATTCCGCCAGTAATGTAATGGCCGGCCATGAAACCACCCTACCCATAACCCTTGACCAAATGATCTATCATGCCACCTCGGTTATACGTGCCGTGGAAAGGGCATTGGTCGTGGTAGACATTCCTTTCGGAAGCTATCAAAGTGACCCGAAGGAAGCCCTTCGTTCGGCCATCCGTATTATGAAGGAAAGCGGGGCACATGCCGTAAAACTCGAAGGAGGTATCGAAATCAAGGAATCGGTAAAAAAAATATTGAAAGCCGGTATCCCGGTAATGGGACACTTAGGACTCACCCCACAATCTATCTATAAATTCGGAACCTATACCGTTCGTGCCAAGGAAGAGGAAGAGGCCGAAAAATTGATGGAAGATGCCAAACTTCTTGAAAAACTTGGGTGTTTTTCCATCGTGCTCGAAAAGATTCCGGCCGCCTTGACCAAAAAAGTTTCGGAGAGTATTTCAATCCCCACTATCGGTATCGGTGGGGGAAAGCACGCTGATGGACAAGTTTTGGTCATTCATGACCTATTAGGAATGACCCATGAATTCAACCCTAGGTTCTTACGTCGATACATGAACCTTTATGAAGAAATGGGCAGTGCCATTTCTCAATACGTACAGGACGTAAAAAATAGGGATTTCCCGAACGACGAAGAGCAGTATTAATAACTATCCGACATCCGTCTCCATACCGGTTTGTCCTAATCTAATTTATAGCTCTAGTGGCCCGTAAACTCCTTTCCGACCCAAACAACCTCTTGGTATTGTTTGAAGACAACCATATCGTTGCCATCAACAAAAGACCGGGCGATATTGTTCAGGGCGATAAAACGGGAGACATGCCCTTAAGCGAGGTCGTTAAACTGTACATCAAGGAAAAATACGACAAACCCGGCAACGTCTATCTAGGCGTAGCCCACAGGCTCGACCGCCCGACATCCGGTATAGTGGTTTTTGCAAAAACTTCAAAGGCCCTGCCCCGCCTCAATAAACTTTTTGCCGAAAAAGCGGCGAAAAAGACCTATTGGGCCATCGTCAAAAATAAACCTAAAAAAAACGAGGACACCCTTACCCATTATCTCAAACGCAACAATAAACAGAATAAGTCGTACGCCCATATCAAAGAAGTTCCGGATAGCAAAAAAGCCATTTTAGACTATAGGGTGATAAAAAAGCTAGACCGCTACTACCTTCTTGAAATCGACTTACACACAGGCCGCCACCATCAAATCAGGGCGCAGTTGGCCGCCATTGGCTGCCCCATAAAAGGAGACCTAAAGTACGGCTTTGACCGGAGCAATCCCGACGCAAGCATACACCTGCACGCACGACGACTCTCCTTTATCCATCCGGTGAGAAAAGAACCTGTAGAAATCGTGGCCAAACCACCTGAAGACCCGATTTGGAACGCTTGTTGTTAGAAACAGTATATTTAACTGTATAAACACAAGACCATGATCAAAAGAACATTATTTATTTGCAGTCTTGTACTGCTCGCATCTTGCAGCACCTACAATTCAATCGACAGTTTTTACAACGCCCATAAAGAAGACGACCATGTTACCGCCGTGCGGGTACCCCGGTTTATGCTTTCGCTTATTGGTGGCATTTCTCCCGAAATGAAATCGCTTATAGGTACTACGAAAGATTTGCGCTATATGTCATTTCCCAGTACGACCGCGGCCAAAACAGAATTCTTGAACAAACAGATGAACGGTATTACCGACAATTCTTTTATCGAAGTCTATCGCAAAAACGATGAACTCAAACGAAACGTGGTGAGCATACGCGAGAAAAGAAATGCCGTAAAGGAAATATTGATTTATAACAACAATAACCAAAACGCATCCTTTCTCTATTTCAATGGGGATTTCGACCCTGTAAAAGTACGTCAAATGGCCCAAAACGAAGAGTTCCAAAAACTGGGGAACGGACTCATCAACCAATATCAAGAAGGTAATTTGCCTCAGGGAATCAACCAACAGGAAGAAAAGAAATAAAGACTCCGCTACCGATCTTTAAAAGAAAAAAGAGACAATGCCTCTAAGTACGCATGGCTTCCCCTCACAGGCAAAGGAAACGGAGAACCCCATACGTACCTAGTGGCAATTGTATAAGCTTAGAGACACATCATATATGCGGTAAGTGCCTTCTTCTCTTCCTTACTCAATTCTAGTTCTAGAACCAGATTAAAAAACTCTACCGTATCGTCCAAGGTCGGAAGACGGTCGTCGTGCAAATATGGGGGCGAATCCTTTATACCCCTTAAGGCAAATGTTTTGATCGGACCTTCAGGTCTTCCCTTGTAAAAACGTTCTACCTTTAAATCGTGTAAATAATCATCCACAAAGGCCGGACCACTATGGCAGCTTACACATTTAGCCTTTCCATGAAACAATTTTTCGCCCAAAAGTTCTTGTTTGGTCGCCTTTTCAGGAATCAACCGGTTCATGGCATCTAATTTTGGCGCAGGCGGAAAATCCAACAAGGCGTTGAAATCTCCCATCCGATTCGCTACCACTTTTTGGTGCGCACGCGGACCAATATGTTGCATCATTCCGGGATCGCCATCAAAATATTCCTCTACTTCCGCAAAATGGTCCATGCTTCGTATGGATCGTTTTGAGGCAAATTGCATCATATTGTAATTTCCACGCATGGAAGGCGTACCTACTCGAAGACGTGACAATTGTGGTCTGCTGTCGGGCGCCAATTCAAAAGCTCCATTGGTATGACCGTTTACATGGCACGAAAAACAGGCTACACCGGCACTCGGCTCGACGGTAACCCTGTGGGTCGTATGATTGAACCAACCTGTAGGAGTAGGCCTTAACAGCTCCTTTAAGCCCTCCATTTGTTCCGGGGTCAAGAGTCCGTTAAATATTTCGTAATAATTGGCAAAGGTAACCTCGCGTCCATTGGTTACATCTCCCAGTTCCTTATGGGTGGTCAAAAACATGGGCGCAGGAAATTCGGGCAAATAAGCATCAGGATAATCGTGATCTAAATCGATACGCACGTGTTCGGGGTGTACCTTGTTCCAAGCGTCTGGAAAAACCATGTGGGCCGTTGAAGCCAATGGGTGTGCCAAAGGTTTAAAGGGGAACAAGTCCCTTTCCTTAATTTCGTCCGGCGATAGTTGGGCTAGTTCTTCGAATGATCCGATGCCTTTTGGCAATCTTGACACGGGACCTTTCATAATGGGTTTTCTTCCCCCAGACATGAATTTCCCTTCGTATGATTCGTTCGTAAAATTATAGCGCGAATTCATATAATCCCTAATATCGGCCATCAATTCCGGCTTTTGCTTTTTATGAAATTCAAGCCATTCTTCCCATTCCATAGGCAAGTCGGGTTGCATAAAGGAAGTTTTGTCCTTCCCTCCGTAACGCCATAGGTCAAAGGGGGTTCTTTCCCCATCTTTCACCACTGGCAAGGGAAGTAAAGAATCGATATGCCCCGAGCCCAACTCGTAATCAGGCTCTACATAATCTTCGATTACCGCACCTGGCGACTGTAATAAATGGAGTTGGTTGTTGAGAACTTGAAAGCTTAATAGGAGTAAACTTCCTATTACAATAAAAACAGGTATTCGTTTCTTCTTCATTGTTGGTTATATTAAGGTTATTCGATAACGGTTTTAGGTAGAGGGCATGACAAGTAATGCAGTAGAGAAACAAACTTTGTGAAACCGCTCCGTAGCCAGAGCCCTTAACTATATTTCAAATGGCAGTTTTGAATGTGTTGCTTCTTGGCAATTTTCGAAAAGACTGACCTTCAAAATTACCAAAAAGGTTGAATTTTGCAATCGATACCCAAAAAAATTGACAATTTTTCAATCATGTAGGCCATTCAATTGTATTCTATACAACGGTTACGAAATATAACCAGACAAACGACCATTTTTAACGGTAAGAACGAACACTTTCAACAATTACCGAAGCCAATATCAAGCATCCGCCGGCAACCGTAGACCATGCCGGAATCTCAGAAAGCACCAAGGCACCGATCAGAATACCATAGACCGGTTGAACGCTACTTAAAATACTTATTGTGGTAATGGAGAAATATTTAAAACAATTGATGAACATCGTATGTCCAAAAACGGTCGTAATCACCGCTAGGCCCAGCAATCCTTTCCATTGATCGGGCACCGCTTCCAAATCGTAGTAAAAAAATGCGGGAATCAGCATAAGACAGATAATGACCATCTGGTATACCATCAGCACAGAACCCTGGTACCTATCTACTTTTGTCTTTAGAATAAGATTGCGAACGGCATAGCAAAGTGCGGAAAACATCCCAAAACCGATAGCTATGGTATAACTGTTATCAAAACTGAAATCGGGCACCAAAAAATAAATTCCACAAAGGACCAAAAACCCCAGCACCAAATGCATTTTTTGAAATCGGGTCTTTAAGAACAAAGGCTCTAAAAAAGCCGTAATGACAGGATAAGTAAACAAAGACAACATCCCTATGGCAACGTTGGACATTTGCAAGGCCACAAAGTAAGCCAACCAATGGCCTCCCATAAGAATACCACTTATAATTATGGGGCTTCTGTCCTTACTGCTAAGACCGAATGAAATTCCCTTGAACCGACAGTACAGAAATAATAAAGCAAGCGTTATAAATGCACGAATACCAATGGTCACGGGAACCGGTAAGGCTATAAATTTACCAAAAGGCCCCGAGGTACTCAGAAGCAGCATCGCCAAGTTGATCTCTAAAAAATTCTTTATGCTAAAAGACGAGCTCGCTGCCAAATACTACCTTTTTACGGCCATGGCCTTTTCTCGAATAATATCTGCCACGGGCCTGTTCTCTAGATGGCTCTCTAACCAAGAGATGATGTCTAAATACAGAAATGCCCTTTTTTCATATGGGTGATCTTCGTATTTCTTAAGCTCGGTATGTAATTTTTGAAATTCGTTTCGCAGGTCGCTAGGGAAAATATTACCCAAGTTTCTCAAAAATTTGATCATTTCCTTTTGAACGGCGTGAAGGTCGTTCATCTTTAACAAAAACTTATAGGTACTCTTTAACTGCACCTCAAGGTGATAGTCCATGCCCGCTTCATAATGCGCTACCAGACTTAAAACCCTGGCAAAACACATGAGGTCTTCACGCATTTTCAGGTTTTTGTTATTGATAATTTTCTTGAGGTATTGAATACAGGTCTTATTGTCGCCTATTCCAAAGTACAGACACGCAATTTTGTAGTACAACACCATAATGTGGTGGGCATCTATACGGTCTTTGTGTTTGTTTATGCCGTATTCTATTATTTTCACTAGATACAGGCCCTTGCTAAAGGTACCCTCCAAGAAATGAAGGTTCAATTTGTTCGCATTGATATAAAGAAAGGACAAAGACGCTATATTGTCGTTTTTCGGGAAGCTTTTGCTCTCTACAACCGCTTCCAAACGCTCAAGAACTTCCTTAAAATGTGAACTGTATTTCACATAAAAAATAGATTCCAACAAATAGTGGTTTCCTTTCAGGAAAAAAACGGGGTTCAACTTTATCTGTTCTTCATGTTCATAGAACAGGTCTACCCATTTACTTGCATACTTATAAGACGAAAGAAAATCTTGAATCAAGAAACTGTGCCATAGATGTGCCTTGTAGAGCCAGAGTTTTTCCCTAAAGCCAAGTTCTTTCAATTTATATTTCGGCAAATGGGTCTCAAAGTACTTGTTCACCTTCACATAATCTTCATCACTACGCACATATCCCACCTTTAGCATAATGCCGTACAATTGTAGCGAAAGGTTCGACAACTTGCTGGTCATTACATTTTGTGCCGATAATTCCTTGGCCTGCACGGCCAGCTCATCGGCGCGGTCGGGAATACTGCGGGTAATGTATTGGGTCTCGATTATTTTTTCAAGCTCCACTATTTCGTAGGCAATATTCTTCTCTTCGTTCTCTATGGCCGTAGATTTGGCCTTATCAAGAATTTTTAAACTCTGCTTATAAAGTCCTTTTTGATACAAAATCGTAGCGAAGTCCAATTGCTCCCGAATTTGAACACGTATGTTCTGGTTCACCGGGTTAAGCCTTAGACTAACCAAAATCTGCTTATATAGATGCGCCTTTAAGTTTGATAATTGGGCTTTTTTAACGATACCACTCTCCAAAATGGTCTTCTCATCGTACTTCTTCATTTTATCCATGAGATTGAACAGTGCCAAAAATTTGGCATCGGTATTCACTCCCAAGCGACCCACATACAATTTAAACTGTCGCTTTTCTGATTTCGAAAGCGACTTTACCAGAACGAACAAGGCATCTCTGTGCGCATTTGTCATCGTAAAAAATATTATTTAATTTGCTCTATGTTAGCTTCTTACATACACTAAAAACCGACTTAACGTTGTACTATTTCTTATGGGTACTAGGCAGTCTGTACTATTGGTCATATATTCGTATTGCACTGAATAGCACTTTTCGTTTTACGACCTACCCAAAAGATTAAGGCTAAGGTTATCAAAAAATATTGAAATAACGGTACAAAATATGATATTTGTACATTGAACAAAGTTGCAAAAAGTTTCTAAGTTAGCTAAACTACACAAATATAATGAGTAAAGAGAAGGTACAGATTTTTGACACAACACTTCGTGATGGGGAACAAGTGCCCGGCTGCAAACTAGACGCCGAACAAAAGTTGGTCATCGCAGAACGATTGGACGATTTGGGAGTAGATATTATTGAGGCCGGTTTTCCTATATCGAGTCCTGGAGATTTTAAATCTGTTACCCAAATAGCCGAACTGGTAAAAAATGCCACGGTATGTGGATTGACCCGTGCGGTAAGAAAAGATATAGAAGTAGCGGCAGAAGCCTTGAAACCGGCAAAAAGAGCACGTATACATACGGGTATCGGTACGTCCGACTCACACATCAAGTTCAAGTTCAACTCGAACCGAGAGGCGATCATCGAACGGGCCATAGATGCGGTAAGCTATGCCAAGACCTTTGTTGAAGACGTAGAGTTCTATGCGGAAGACGCGGGACGTACCGACAACGAATTTTTGGCCAGGGTGTGCGAAGCCGTAGTAAAAGCTGGAGCCACCGTTCTAAACATACCTGATACAACGGGATATTGTTTGCCCGAAGAATACGGTGCCAAAATAAAATACCTAAAGGAAAACGTAACCGGAATCCACAAGGCCGTACTTTCATGCCATTGCCATAACGACCTCGGTCTGGCCACGGCAAATTCAATTGCCGGTGTCATCAACGGCGCACGTCAAATCGAATGTACCATAAACGGTATTGGAGAAAGAGCCGGGAATACGTCATTAGAAGAGGTTGTCATGATCTTACGACAACACCCTAGCCTAGGTCTTGATACCAATATCAACAGTAAGTTACTTTTCGACACGAGCCAGATGGTCTCCCAAAAAATGGGAATGATGGTACAGCCCAACAAGGCCATTGTTGGTGCCAACGCATTTGCCCATAGTTCTGGAATACACCAAGACGGCGTAATCAAGAACAGGGAAACCTATGAGATTATTGATCCGGCAGATGTTGGGGTAAACGAATCATCCATTGTGCTTACCGCCAGAAGCGGTAGGGCCGCCTTGGCCTATAGGGCCAAATTGGTAGGATTCGAGCTTACGAAGCTTCAACTTGACGAGGTCTACCAAGAATTCTTGAAATTTGCCGACAAAAACAAGGAAATTTCCGACCAAGATATTCCGAAAATTATAGAGTCCAGCAAAATTACCTTAAACAGTATTTCTTAGAGACTATTCGAGATTTTATACCGTTTTCATTTTAATCGTTTTTTTGACCGTAATGTCATTAAAATTTTTAATCTTAGCCCTCTGCTATCGAATCAAATCAATGGCAATGAACTTGGTATACTTAAAATATCTCTAGATGCAGCTAAAAATTGCCCTTCTTGGCGGCGATGGCATTGGCCCCGAAGTATTGGCCCAATCGGTAAAATGCCTAAAAGCAATCGAAGAAACCTTTAATCATAGGTTTGAATTCGTTGAAGCTCCCTTTGGCGCTATCGCCATGACAGGGTCTGGACGACCGTTACCCGACGAAACATTGGCCCTTTGCCAAGAGTCCGATGCTATTTTATTCGGCGCCATCGGTGCCTTGGAGTATGATAATAACCCAGAAGCCAAGGTTAGACCCGAACAAGGACTATTAAGGTTACGCAAAGAACTAGGCCTTTTTGCCAGTATCAGACCCATTAAAATGTTTCCTGCATTTTTAGAGAATTCCCCGCTTAAGCGAAATATCGTAGATCATACCGACCTCGTTATTTTTCGGGAACTTACAGGAGGTATTTATTTTGGAAAAAAAACACTGAGTGAAGATGGAACCACGGCATCGGACCTCTGCACCTATTCGGAAAGCGAGATAAGCCGAATTGCCCATTTAGCCTTTAAAGCGGCAAAAAAAAGACGTAAAAAAGTAACCCTTGTCGACAAGGCCAACGTGCTCGAGTCATCGCGACTTTGGCGTAAAACCGTTACCAATATAGCCCAGAGCTATCCTGACATATCCTTTGAATGTCTGTTTATCGACAATGCCGCGGTGCAAATGATGCTTAACCCGCGCCAATTTGATGTTATACTGACCGATAATATGTTCGGTGATATCCTTTCCGACCAAGGTAGTGTCATCCTAGGCTCGGTAGGCCTTCTTCCTTCCGCTTCGGTGGGCTTGGAAAATGCCATGTTCGAGCCTTTTCACGGATCCTACCCACAGGCCAAAGGAAAGAACATCGCCAATCCGGTTGCCTCAATTCTCAGTTCCGCCATGTTATTACAGCACTTTGGACTTGACGAAGAAGCAAATGCCATCGTAGCCGCCGTACATAAATCTTTTGTCAAGAAAGTAGTGACAACGGACGTTTTGGGAAGCAGCAAATATGGTACGGACTACGTAGGCGATTTTATTTCGGAAAACATTGTTGAGTCTGACGACAATCCAAGCATTAACGATGAGAACATCGGCCTAGGAAAGTCAACGATTATCTAAACGCCCTTATTCACTTAGCAGTTCATGCAAAAGTGTATCGAACTCTTTGTGAAACTCTATGTATTTTTCACCGGTAGCAGGTCCGTTAAACCCGGTATGTATATGGCGTACTTTTCCTTCCTTATCGATGAATATCGTAGTTGGATATGACAATAACCGATTAAGCATCGGTAGTTTTTTCTGCGCCATATCTTTATCGGAGCTTCCGTACTGTGCCAATAGAATAGGATAATTTACCCCTATACGCTGCTTGAGCCTTTCAATACTTTTTATGGCTCCTTCTTTTGTCTTGGCGTATTCAAAGGCCAAGCCTACTACTTCAAGGTTTTTGAGATTATGGTCCCTTAAGTAATTGACGTAAAATTTGGTCTCGTCCAAACAGTTCGGACACCAAGAGCCTAAAATTTGTACGATTACCACCTTGTTCTTAAATCGTTCATCTTCGGAAGACACCATTGTACCGTCGATATCGGGAAATGAAAATGAAAATTTATCATACCCTTTCTTTAAAAATGTAAGCGAATCGGCAGGCGGCAGCTCAAAGCCCTCATTACGCTTCCCCACAAAAGTTTCCTTGGAATGATTTCCCGAATAGAACACCCCGTTTAAGCTACTATCGGTCACCTGGGCCGTGAACAGAAAGGCATGGGCCCCATCAAATGCCGACAACTTTAAGGAATCGCCCGTTACTACGCCTTCCAAATAACGATAGTCGCCCGTTGTTGTCCTAAATGTCCCCGTTACCTTATTCCCGTCTTGGGCAAATATGCCTTTTCCCATATACGCCTCAAGATCCACAGGAGTGAATTCCGTTTCCCAAATACCGGAAACATTTACGTCTGCGTTTTTTTTGGTAGAAAAACGTTCCGTTTCCCCAAAACTGGCCTCAAAAGGCACTACCCTATCTAAACTTTCAATTCTAAAATCACCATCAATCCGCTCCGGTGTAAACGTTCCCGAAATGTATCCCTCAAAAACAGGCGGATGTATCCGTATCGAATCGCCCTTTAGCTCGATTTCATCAACAACGATGACTTCACTGGCATTATAAATTTGCATCTTATACGCATCGTCTTCCCTTTCAACCAAAAAATTAAAAGGCAGTTTTTCACCCTCCATTACACTGAGTTTCCCTCTCCATACCCCTTCCGACAATTCAGGTTGTGTTTCGTCCTTACAGGAAATAAGGGCACTCAAAAGCGAAACCATACATAGCAACTTCTTCATTCTTTCGTCTTTTCTGTTAGAATCGTTATATACGCCCAAAACTTACAACAAAAAAATAATTAATTCAGTTGCCATGCATATTGAATGTCTTAATGCATTGTTTTATCTTTACCCGCTCTAAAACTAGCCGATGCAGATTTCATATAACTGGTTAAAACAATTTTTAAAACTTGATTGGGATTCCCAAAAAACAGCTGAGCTTCTAACCGACCTAGGCCTTGAAGTTGAAGGAATTACTCCTTTTGAATCCATCAAAGGCGGACTTAAGGGTATTGTAGTAGGCCATGTACTTAGCTGCACCAAACATCCGAATGCCGATAAATTAAAAGTAACCACGGTAGACATAGGTGCCGAATCTCCGGTGCAAATCGTTTGTGGAGCGCCCAATGTAGACAAAGGCCAGAAAGTACCCGTTGCCACGGTCGGCACGAAATTGTACACTCCTGAGGGAAAGGTCTGGAAAATAGGAAAAGGAAAAATAAGGGGCGAAGAAAGCCACGGTATGATATGTGCCGAAGACGAGCTCGGACTAGGCTCTGACCACGAAGGCATTCTTGTACTCGACAGCAAACTAAAACCGGGCACTCCTTGTTCCGAAATCTTTGATGTCGAACAAGACGAAGTCTTTGAAATAGGCCTTACCCCTAACCGTGCCGATGCCATGAGCCATTATGGCGTAGCAAGGGACCTGAAAGCGGGACTCATACAAAAAGAGATCAATAAAGAATTGATTACCCCTTCCATTAGCCAGTTTAATGTAGACAACCGTTCGCTAAAACTGCAAGTTGATGTGGTAGATAGTAAACTAGTACCTCGTTATGCCGGTATTACCTTAAGCAACCTAACGATAAAGCCATCGCCAAAATGGCTACAGAACAGGTTACGGGCCATCGGTATCAACCCCACCAACAATGTGGTCGATGCCACCAATTATGTCTTGCACGAACTCGGTCAGCCTTTACATGCCTTCGATGCCGATCGCATCCACGGTAAAAAAGTCATCGTAAAAACTTTACCGGCAGGGACTAAATTTATGACCCTAGACGGGGAAGAGCGTACCTTGCACGAAGACGACCTAATGATCTGCGATTCTGAAAAACCTATGTGTATAGCAGGAGTTTTTGGAGGAATAAACACAGGTGTTACCGAAAAAACAAACTCGATATTTCTTGAAAGCGCCTATTTCAACCCTGTTTCCATTCGCAAGACCGCTAAAAGACACGGCTTGAACACCGATGCGTCTTTTAGATTTGAAAGAGGTATCGATATTGAGAATGTAGAGTACGCCCTAAAACGTGCTGCTTTATTGATAAAGGAAATCGCAGGAGGCGATATTACTTCCGACATTATCGATTTTTACCCTAAACGTTTTGACGAACATCAAGTTTTCTTGACCTTCAGAAAAACCTATTCCTTGGTCGGACAGGAAATCCCACAAGATACGATCAAATCGATATTGACCTCACTGGACATTAAGGTAAAAAGCGTCACCGAAGCCGGACTCGGACTTTCAATACCTTCATACCGCGTAGATGTACAAAGGGAAGTAGATGTTATTGAAGAAATTTTACGTGTTTACGGTTATAATAATATAGATTTTGGCACCAAGCTAAACGCTTCCACCGCACCGGTTTCAAAGTTCGACGATCATAGGTTACAAACCGTTATAGGTGATTTATTGGCCTCAAAGGGTTTCTATGAAATCATGACGAACAGTTTGACCGCTCCAGCCAACGCCCAACTCATTGATGAGTCCGAAACAGATGAGAAAAGTGTTCAAATGCTGAATCCGTTGAGCAACGACCTTTCGATAATGCGTCGTTCTATGTTATATACCGGTCTTGAGACCGTACTCTACAACAACAACAGGAAAAAGCACAACTTAAAACTTTTTGAGTTCGGGAAATCGTACGAACAACAAGACACAAAGTATATAGAAGACAAACACCTTTGTCTTTACCTGACCGGCAACCGCAGCGAGAGCAATTGGTCAAGGGAAGTAAAAGCCATCGATTTCTTTTATTTAAAATCGATAGTCTTGAATATCTTGGCCCGCTTGGGAATTACCGATGCCATCTCTGAGCCAACATCGAACAGTGCATTCTCGGAAGGACTCAGCCTGGCTGTCAACACCAAGGAAGTAGTTTCTTTTGGATTGATTAAAAAATCAATCCTTAAGAAGATGAACCTCAAACAAGAAGTTCTCTATGCCGATTTCAATTGGGACAACGTAATTGCCTTGGCCCAAAAAAACAGCATCACCTATCGCGAAATCCCTAAATACCCAGAGGTAAAACGCGACTTGGCCCTATTGCTAGACGACGCTGTTTCTTTTAAACAAGTATACGATTTAGGTAGAAAGACCGAGAAGAAGTTATTGAAAGACATCAACCTTTTTGATGTATATGTAGGCGACAAACTTCCAAAAGGCAAAAAGTCATATGCGGTAAGCTTTACTTTGCAAGACAGTCAGCGTACATTGACCGACAAGCAAATCGATCGCATTATGGGCAAATTGCAGAAAACGTATCAAACCGAACTGGGAGCGGAACTACGCTAGCAAAAACGATTTATCCGGAAAGATTTAAGAAATATTTTTTTAGTAGAAGGAAGTCTTATATTTTTCCGGGTAATATCACACTATCGATTTCGTGTATCACCCCGTTTTTCTGATTGGAGTCGGCCACAACTATAGTCGCCTTGTTTCCGAAGCTATCGGTCAAGATAATATCTATACCTTTCATCGTTGCCGTAATCGTATCGCCTTGCACCGTAGTAAAGGTAGCCTTGCCCTTACCCCTACACATAGCCTTCAATATCTTAGAAGCCGAAATGTAACCGGCTACAATATGGTAAGTCAATAAATCCTTAAGTTCTTTTTTATTTTTAGGATCCAAAAGGTCTTTGACCGATTTGCCCGATAGATTTTCAAACGCACGATCGGAAGGAGCAAAAACCGTAAAAGGTCCCGATTGATCCAACAACTCCTCTAAATCGGTAGCCCTCATAACCGCCAAAAGGGTTTGATGATTTTTTGAGTTTGCCGTAGAATTGACAATCGATTCACCAGAAGCCCCCACTAAAGGACTGTTAGCGGTTGTGATTTCTTGTGCCGAAAGCGAAAAACAAAGAGTAAAAAACAGACAAACTAGAATCGTAGGATATTTCATAAAAAAACTTGGGGAGTTGTTAAAATGGTCGATTAACGGTTCAAATTGTTCGACAAGTTACAACTTTATGACAATTATCATGTCTATTTTACCCCCTTTTAAATATATTTTTAACAAAAAATTAACAAATACTTAAGTATTGAAATCGTGTTTTAGACTTCGAATTCTCTAAATTTGAGGGAGTTGCCATAAAATATGCTGAACAAGAGAGTCAATATTGAAAGCGTGCTGATCAAGGAAAAGCGGCAAAACGGCACGACCGATTACGCTTACGCGCTCAACCACATCCTTGAAAAAGACTCTGCTTCCCGAGAAAGGATCAGCAACAATCTTAGCATTGAAAGTACAAGTAAAACGAACAATGCCTTTAATATCGACTTGCTCGACACGGATAAAATTTATCATCTATCCGACATCAAAAAGATATGTATCGATTATAGGCTTCGTTTTTTGAATTCCGATTTTTTTAAAGGGGAGATTCCCGCTGAAGCCATTGCTAAAATCAAAAAACTGGAAGAAGCACACGATATAGAACTCAAGGGCTTTAAAATTATAGCCCCGTCTAAGCTCTTCAAACTTGACGACAAAGACGACCCTTTGCTGTTTGCCCCTATCGGTAACGACTATTACTATCTTTTACATCATTGGGGAAAAGATTTACATCCACTTCGAAAAATAGCCATGTGGCCGTTTAAAAATATAATAAACTTGACCTTGCTCGTGGTCACCTTGAGTTATTTGGTGGCTTTATTGGTGCCGGACGGATTGTTTTCCAAGAATAGTTCGACCGCCCAATTTTTTATTATTTTCTTTTTTATTTTCAAGTGTTCAGCCGCCATTGTAATTTTTTATGGATTTGCCCTTGGAAAAAACTTTAACCATGCCATTTGGAACAGTAAATACTTTAACGCCTGACCATAAACTATAGTATATGGCAAAAAAAAGGGCATTTCGATTAAATGAAATGCCTCTTTTTTATGGATTGACAAAAGCGTCTATTTGATAAAGATTGTAGTAGGTATGCCGTCAACATCAATATTATTGAGCACCTGAGGTTTTGGAGCAGGGTTCAAACGCAACAAGCCCCCCTTGTCGTCACCAGTCTTCTTTTTGTATCCGATAAGTAGCACATTGTTCTCTTCGTCATAGCTAACCATGGTCGTCTTTTCGATTTCATACTCAAACTTCAGCTGGGTCTCTGTTATAAAATTTTCGAAGGCATACATGACCGTAAGGTTTTCCTCAAAATCATAAACCGCAGGAATCACGGGAAATTCACTATAATCGGTAGGTGTCATTTCGTAATACATCTTACCGCTACTATCGAAGTGCAAGTAAGAAGATCCTGTAAAATTCGGTTCTTTTCCCGAACCATAATTTGTATATTTTATTTCAAAGGTGGTACTGTTTATGGTACTATGAAGATCATCGTAGCCAATAATAATATTATCATCTGGGCCCGTGAACATTCTCCGCACATCAAAACCTACCAAAGTATCGTATATTTCCGTATTGCTACTTGAATCCACTACCGAAATAGCATACTCATCCGTTACCTCCTCATCTAGTGTCAGCACAAACAAACGGTTATGGGCAAAAGCCAATTGCAAAGGCCTTTTATCCAAAGTTATATCGACATATGTAGGCGTTGCCACCGAAACATCAAGAGCCCGAACATAAAATTCGTCATCTTCAGCAGAAGGTGAAACATGCAACTCATAAGCTATATAAATGGTATTCCCCTTGCGGGAAACAGCCTTGGCCGTAAGGCTACAAGCGCCTAAGTCGGTAAAAACTTCATACGCTTCACTGGTATCGTCCTTAAAATCATAAACCGTGATTTCACCACTACAATCACTCTTTTTATGATACATGGTAAGCACCTGGTCGTTTTCATAACTTAAAGTAGGCTGGCTTACCGAACTGAATTTACTTTCTTTACCGCTCAAGGCCAACCCATTGTCTTCAAGATTGAGCAAGGTAGCCTCTAGCATTCCGTTGTTATTGACTAGTAAAGTGTAATCGGATTGGATGTTTTTTTCCTCCTCCTTTTCTTTCTCCCCGAGGGAATCACTATCGGTTTTAGAACAACCGATAACGATGAGCATTGCCATACAGGCATAGATTAAATTGTAGGTTTTCATCTGTTGCAATTTTTAAATACCCTAGACCGATTCTAGTTGACAAGGTGACAACCAAGCGTAGCGAGCATCTTTAGGATCCAAGTTTGGGTCTTGAACCTAAAAACGCTCACTACTACGTTCTAGACTATTAGGTTTAACAAAAATTATACGGTTTCAACGTACATTTTGTTACGTTGCTCCCGCAATGCCTTGTCGGACATATATTCATCAAACGACAAATATCTGTCAATGTTGCCTTTTGGAGTCAACTCGATAATTCTATCGGCAACCGTCTGTGCAAAATGATGGTCATGGGTAGTAAACAGAACGGTACCTTTGAAGTTTTTTAATGAATTGTTAAATGCGGTAATACTCTCTAAGTCCAAGTGATTGGTAGGCTCATCCAACATAAGGACGTTGGCCCTTAACATCATCATTCGGCTAAGCATACAACGCACCTTTTCACCTCCGGAGAGCACGGTACATTGCTTTAAGGCTTCTTCGCCACTGAAAAGCATTTTTCCCAAGAACCCGCGAATATATACCTCTTCGCGTTCTTCTTCGGTCTTGGCCCATTGACGTAACCAATCTACTAGGCTTATATTTTCGTTAAAGAAACTTGAGTTATCGGCAGGTAAATAAGACTGTGTAGTGGTGACCCCCCATTGGAACTCACCTTTTTCCGCCTTCTTGTTGCCATTGATAATTTCGTAGAATGCGGTAGTCGCCCTAGAATCCCTAGAAATTATGGCCACCTTATCCCCCTTTGCCAAATTTAGGTTGACATTCTCAAAAAGCAGATCACCGTCTTCCGACATAGCGGAAAGCCCCTCTACGTTCAATATTTGGTCTCCGGCCTCCCGTTCCCTTTCAAAAATAATGGCCGGGTATCTTCTACTTGAAGGCTTGATATCTTCTACCTTAAGTTTAGATAACATTTTCTTTCTTGAAGTGGCCTGCTTACTTTTTGCAACGTTGGCACTAAAACGCGCAATAAACTCTTGAAGTTCCTTGGCTTTTTCTTCCGCCTTCTTATTTTGTTGTGCCCTTTGGCGCGCTGCCAATTGGCTACTTTCGTACCAGAACGTATAGTTACCCGAATACAGGTTCAACTTCCCGAAGTCGATATCGGCGATATTGGTACAGACCGAGTCCAAAAAGTGTCTATCGTGAGAAACAACGATTACCGTATTCTCATAATCGGCCAAGAAATTCTCGAGCCAGTTTATGGTTTCATAATCAAGGTCGTTGGTAGGCTCATCCATAATCAACACATCGGGGCTTCCGAATAGGGCCTGGGCCAAAAGAACCCTTACCTTAAGCTTGGAGTCGATATCGGCCATAGAGGTATAATGTAATTCTTCAGGGATTCCCAAGTTCGACAGAAGTGCCGCTGCATCGCTATCGGCGTTCCATCCGTTCATTTCTTCAAATTGAACCTGCAACTCCCCTATCTTGTCGGCATTTTCATCGGTATAATCTGCGTACAGGGCATCGATTTCCTGCTTAATGCGAAATAGTGGCTTGTTTCCCATTACCACCGACTCCAAAACCGTAAACTCATCATAGGCATTGTGGTTTTGCTCCAAGATCGACATACGCTTGCCGGGCTCTAAATGCACATGACCCGAGGTAGGGTCTATCTGTCCTGACAAGATTTTAAGGAAGGTAGATTTTCCCGCTCCATTTGCCCCGATCACCCCATAACAGTTGCCTTGGGTAAAGGTTACGTTCACTTCATCGAACAAGACTCTTTTTCCGAATTGCACAGATAAATTTGATACCGACAGCATAGATTTCTTTTTAAAATTCGTGCAAAAATACAGAATTTTAATCGCCTAGACCAATAAACTTAAAAAGCATTGGTTTCATCGTTCACATTAACGCAAGACGCTTATTTTTAACTCGCTATTAACAGCAAACTGCCAAAGTGTTGCTTAATTTTGGGTGTTACTCACCAAGTTCTCTCTTATATGAATAGAAATTTACTCTATCTATTTCTTCTCGTTTTAGTTAGTTGTGGTGCCGAGAAAAATTCCTCCAGTATATTTTTTGCAGGTGAAATCGTTAATCCGACGAGCAATTATATTGTTTTGCTCAAAGGGGATGTCGTCATAGACTCTGCGGAGTTGGACGAGGACAATAGATTTGCATTTACCCTAGACTCTATTAGCGAAGGCCTCTATCACTTCAATCATGACCCCGAACTACAATACGTATATCTCGAAAAGGGAGATAGCCTTTTGGTTCGATTGAACACTACCGATTTTGACGAATCCTTGGTGTTTTCCGGAAGCGGCGAGGCCCTGAACAATTTTCTTCTCGAAGTGTTCCTTGCCCATGAGGAAGAAGCTCCGGCCGTACGTTCAATGTACCGCTTGACCCCAACCGATTTCGAAAGGAAAATAGACTCGCTAAAACAACTTAAATTAGATGTATTGGCAGAGTTAAAAAGCGAGAACAAGTTCTCGGAAAAAGAGCTAAAGATCGCCAACGCCAGTGTCAGCTACAATTACAACACTTATAAAGAGGAGTATCCGTTCAAGCACAAGAAATTGACCGGGGAAAATATTTTTAAAGACCTCCCTCCCAACTTCTACGCCTACAGAAAGGAACTTACCTTCAACGATAAAGATTTGACCTACCTAAGGCCCTACTACAACTTTATGATCAACCATGTGGGCAACTTATCTTTTATGTCCTGCTCACACGCCTGTAGCATAAAAAACAATGTAGTTCGCAATCAGCTGCACTTTAACAAGCACAAGCTCCATATTATCGATAGTCTCGTAAAGGAGAAAGAACTCAAGGACAATCTGTTCAGGTACGTGGCCTTTGACTACCTTTTGAAGGTTCATGATTCGGAAGAAAAAAATGACGAGTTCATTTCCAATTTTAGGGAATTGAGCGAGAACAACAGGCATATGGATGAAATTGATGCGCTTTACCAAGGCATCAAGAATATTCAGCCTAAAAAACAAATACCGAACGTAGAAGTAACGAGTACCGACGGAAGAGTTGTAACCCTACAAGAGATTGCGGCCCAAAACAAGAAAACCGTTTTCTATTTTTGGTCGGCGACCGACAGAATGCATTTTGAAAGCATCAAAAGAAGAATAGCCCAACTATCGGCAAAAAAACCGAAATACTCATTTGTAGGTATAAACATAAAAACCGACGAGAGCAATTGGAAAGGCATCTTAGAGACCTCGGGGCTTGACCAATCCAAACAGTACCGCTCGTCAGATTTTGAAGAGCTAACGAAATCGCTGATCGTATATCCGCTCAACAAATGTATCATTACCGACGACAAGGTCATTGTTGATGCCTTCGCGAACGTTTACACTTCATTCTAAACAACATTCACCCCATAAAAAAAGAGGAATACCTGTTCGGTATTCCTCTTTTTATTTCATTCGTTTTAAACGAGAGCTTGACCTTAGTTTCCTTTGTTGTAGTCTGCCAAGAATTTCTCTAGACCGCTATCGGTCAATGGGTGCTTTAAAAGACCTGTGATCGAAGACAAACCACTTGTCATAACATCCGCTCCGACCTTTGCACAATCGATTACATGCATGGTATGACGGATAGAAGCCGCCAAAATTTGCGTTTCAAAAGCGTAGTTATCGTATATATGTCGTATTTCCGCTATAAGGTTAAGCCCATCGGTAGAAATGTCGTCCAATCTTCCGATAAATGGAGAAACGTAAGTTGCTCCCGCTTTAGCGGCCAACAAAGCCTGTCCCGCAGAAAATACCAAAGTACAGTTCGTCTTGATACCTTTATCGGAAAAATATTTTAATGCCTTAACCCCGTCTTTTATCATGGGTATTTTTACAACGATCTGATCGTGTAGTTCGGCCAACTCTTCACCTTCCTTGACCATCTCGTCAAAAGTTGTGGCTATAACCTCGGCAGATACATCCCCATCAACGATATTGCAGATGTCTACATAGTGTTTTAATATATTGTTTCTTCCTGTAATGCCTTCTTTGGCCATTAACGACGGATTGGTAGTTACACCGTCAAGAACACCGAGTTCTTGTGCTTCCCGTATCTGATCCAAATTGGCCGTGTCTATAAAAAATTTCATCTGCTGGAGTTTATTAGGTTAAAAAAATTAGATCCAAATTTTACTTTTCGGAAGCTTTTCTTCCGAGCCACGAAATTACAACTTATAATGGTTTAGCAAGAGTTTCTCGTACACTTTATCTGGCAACAAGCTCTTTAAGACCACCGAAAATTTCTGAAGTGGCGACCCTACTTTATAATGTACCCGAGGTTTGGGGTTTTCTACAATTTCAAAGACCTGCTTGGCCACAGCTATCGGATCGCCCCCATTAGACACATCATCATTCATCATTTTCAGGGTATTACCGTATGGTTTCTTATAAGGGGAGTCTTCTAAAAGTGGGGAATGGTAACGGCCTGCCGCAATATTCGTGGCAAAATCGCCAGGGGCCAAGGTTGTAATCTTAATATCAAAGGCCTTGGTTTCCATCCGTAGGGCTTCCGTAAGCATTGAAAGTGCCGCCTTGGTCGCGGAATACACACCTCTATAAGGTAGGCCCATATAACCGGCTATAGACGTAATATTAATGATCGTTCCCCCTTTTTGCTTGCGCATTTGGGGCAATACGGCCTGCACCATACGAAGAGGACCGTAAACATTGGTATCAAAAGCTTTTTGAACTTCCTCAGTAGGGGTTTCCTCCAGAGGCCCCGTAATTCCTACCCCGGCATTGTTCACCAATACGTCAAGCCTATTTTCCTTTGAGATGACATAGTCTACCGCTGCTACGATACTTCCTTGATCGGAAACATCAAGTTCGAGCAGGTCAAAAACTTCAAAATCTCTATGCTTGGCTAAATTTCTTGTGGTTCCGTAAACTTTGAACCCTTTTGATTTGAGGTATACCCCTATAGACTTTCCTATACCGGAAGAACCTCCTGTTATCAATACTACTTTTTGCTCCATAATCGGTGCAAAATAACAAATAATAATAGTGTGAAGGAAACTAAATCTTTGGAAAGAACCTGAGGGCATAACTGCCAAATGCGCTAATTCTACCTTGAGTTTAGGGCATAAAAAAACGGCAAGCTACCTACATCGCACCGCTACGACCGTATACCCTTGCTGCGTTCCCACCCTGGGGGATTCTACAGGAGCTGGTCGTGTAGGACTTGCCGACTGCAAATATACAACCTTTTGTTTCTTTCGCAATCGTTTTACATTCTAATTTTTATTTCTACATTTTGTTCTGAGTTCGCTATTTTTGTTCCCTGAATTTCATACATATACAGGAACACAATCTAATTAAATACACCATGACGAGTCTAAAGTTTTTTCCCCTTTGCCTGTTTTTAATGCTTTTTATGGCCTGCGGAGGCGAAAAATCCCCTGCTTCACTTTTTGAAATACAGCTTGACGGAAACAGCAAAAACTTTCAACAAAACCAACGGGTAACCGTTGCCATTAATAACAAAAAAAACAAAACAATAGATAAGGTAAGCTATTCCATAGACGGCAAAGAATTGCCCTTAAACGACGGCAAGATCGCCCTGACCATGCCCCATTTGGGCGACAAGACCTTAAAAGCGGTTATCTCCTATGAGGAGACCTCTGTTGAGATTACAAAAAATTTTAAACTTTTGGCCGCCAAGTCGCCCGAAATATACACCTATGAAATTATTGCCGAATACCCCCACGACAACAAGGCATACACCCAAGGACTTGAATTTCACAACGACACCCTTTATGAAAGTACCGGTAAAAAAGGAAGGTCTTCATTACGCAAGGTAGACTTTAAGACAGGCGAAGTCTTGCAACAAGTAGACCTAGACCAAACTTACTTCGGCGAGGGCATTACCATCCTAAACGATAAAATCTACATGCTCACTTGGCGCAGCGGTGTGGGCTTTATTTATGACCTAAAAACTTTTGACAAACTCGACAACTTTCAATTCGGACAAAGCAAGGAAGGTTGGGGATTAACGAACGACGGTAAAAAACTATATAAAAGCGATGGAACCGAAAAAATTTGGTTCTTGAACCCACAGACCCTTGCCGAAGAAGGACATATTGAAACCGTTACCAACAAATCTATAAACGACAGTGCCAATGAACTGGAGTATGTAGATGGTAAAATTTACGCCAATGTATACCAAAAACCCAGTGTAATGATCATCGACGCCACCAGTGGGGCCATCGAGGGAGTTATCAATTTTGGGGGACTAAGCAGCAAGGTAAGCCACCATTCCACTTGGAGCGACACCGACAATGTGCTTAACGGTATCGCCTATCACCCGGAAAGAGAAACGTTTTTTGTTACCGGAAAAGAATGGGACAAGATGTTCGAGGTGAAAATCCAAAAGAAATAAATGCAGCGTTATCGAAAAACCATAACCGTACAAAAAGACGACCTTGACGAGCTCAATCACGTCAACAACGTACGCTACGTACAGTGGATGCAAGATATCTCCAAAGAGCACTGGATGACCGTAGCGCCCGAGGAAATGCGAAGGGGAATCATCTGGGTGGTCATGACGCACCATATCACCTATAAGAATGCCGCAGTATTGGGCGATGTCATTGAAATGGAAACCTACATCCAAAAAAGTAGGGGGGCCGTTTCCGTTCGAATCGTAGAAATGCACAATAAGAAAACCGGGGAGCTGTTATTAAAGTCAAGTACCGAATGGTGCCTTTTAAATGCAGACACCCTAAAACCGACACGGATATCAAAGGAAATAAAAGAAGTCTTTTCGCCTGAATCAAACTAAAATCATCGATTTCGGATTCTGACGGCTTCTTTTTGTACCGCTCCAAATGTATTACCTTATAACCATGGGAAGACATTCGATTATCATAGCATTGCTGATCCTCTTTGTTTCTTTCGCCTCGTGCCGGAAAGATTTTGAGTACGCCAGCAGCACGGGTAATCTTGAGTTTTCAAAGGATACCGTTTTTCTCGACACCGTTTTTGCCAATTTGGGAAGCAGTACTTATAGCTTAAAGGTATACAACCGCGGTAAGGAAGATATCTCCATTCCGTTTATCGGACTGGAACAAGGCGAAGCCAGTTTCTACAGGCTCAATGTCGATGGTGTGGCCGGAAAGACCTTTACCAATATCCCCCTTCTGGCCAAAGACAGCCTCTATGTGTTTATCGAAACCACCGCCAAAATCGAGGAAAACAATACCGATCAACTGCTGTATACCGATATACTTCAATTCGGAAAAGACGACCAGACCCAAAAAATTCCCTTGATCACCCTCGTTCAAGATGCCGTTTTCCTATTTCCCCGTAGCCTTTCCGACGGAAGTAGCGAAACCGTTCCCATCGGTTATGATGCGGAAGGGACGGAAATACGTGCCCCTGGTTTTGAACTTCAAAACGACCAATTAAACTTTACCAACGAAAAGCCTTATGTCATCTACGGCTTTGCCGCCGTTCCGAAAGGCCAACAACTTAGTATCGATGCCGGTGCAAGAGTACACTTCCATCAGAATTCAGGCTTACTTATACCCGCGAAAGCTTCATTGGCTATAAATGGCTCCCTTAGTTCCGATCTAGAAAACCTGGAAAATGAAGTAATTTTTGAAGGTGACCGCCTAGAACCTGAATATTCAAATGTAAGTGGACAATGGTCGGGCATACGAATCGCCAGGGGCAGTAGCAACAATACCATAAACCACCTTACCCTTAAAAATGCGAGCGTAGGTATTTTTGTGGAAGGAGAACCATCGCTCCCCTCACCCCCCACCCTAGATATACAGAACACCCAAATCTATAACAGCCTACAGGTGAATCTCTGGGGAAAGTCCGCCACTATAAATGGCAAAAACCTGGTTTTGGGTAGTGCCGGAAACAGTTCCCTCTATTGCAGTTCAGGGGGAAGCTATACATTTACACATACCACCATTGCAAATTATTGGACGAAGGGATTCAGAAACAGCGCCACCTTGACCGTCAGCAATTACCAACTTGATGCGAAAGGGAATACCACGGGAAACGATCTTTTAAAGGCGGATTTTGAAAATTGCATCATAGCGGGCAGCGGGAATTTTGAGCTCTCTCTCGATAAAAATGACTCATATACCTATAATTATTACTTCAACAACTGCCTTATTAATGGTGATGAAGACAAGATTCCTACCCAAAACAAGGAGCTTTACGACTTAAACAATGCAGATACATACCAAAATACGACATGGATCCAAGCTGTACTTTTTGAAAATGCGGGAATCAACGATTTTCAACTAGGCCCTAACGCTCCTGCATTGGATAAAGGCGACAAAACAGCGGCCCTCTCAACACCTACCGATATTTTAGGGGTCGACCGCACGGCCACTCCCGATATTGGCGCTTACGAATACACGGGGCAATAAGCCGAACTATCTATTATTGATAGCGGTTGGCAAGCCTATTATTAAGGCAGAAGGAAAGCAGGTCCCCATATAAGAAAGTCCATATTTCGGCCACAACAAAAGAAACAATGCACTGGTTATCAACAATTAAAAAACACCCCTAAAATAATTAACCAAAAACAACCTACAATATGAAGGTTTTTTCCTTCAAATATATTCAATACCAAGTATTTAGGAATAAAAACCCCAGTTATTATGGGGAATATCTTTAGCCCCATGTCGCCTACCATGAGTAATTTGCACTAAAATTACGTGTCTTGGATTATACTTACGCCATAATAGATTCCGATGCCACTTCAAATTTGCAACTACAGCATTATTTGGAGGACTATGGTGATTTCACCTGTGCGGCCTTGGCGCAAAATAGTGTAGAGGGTACAAACGTAATTTTAAAATACTCTCCCGACATAGTTTTCATCAATTTGAATGATACTGCTTCTGAATCGTTTCATATGGTTATGGAACTTCATCAGTACATGAATCAACTTCCCCTTATTATAGGTATCTCAAAAAGCAAGGAACACGCTTACGACGCCATTAAAAACGGCTTCTTCGATTACTGGATACTTCCCTATAACGAATTTGACATTAGAAAATCCTTATTACGCCTTAAGAAGCTGATGCCGGCCAAGATGGAGCCCCAAACACTCTGTCTTAAGTCTTATCGCGATTTTCAATATATCAATACAGACGACATTCTTTACTTACAGGCCGACAACAACTCCACGGAGTTCGTCATGAAGGATGGAACAATAAACAACGCTTACAAAACGTTAAAGACCTTTGAAAATCAGCTTCCTAAGAACTTTGTCCGTATCCATCAGAGTTTTATAGTTAATACCAATTTTATTTCACGTATCAGCTACGGTAAATCTTATTGTACATTAAAACATAACAAAAAACAGCTGCCGTTCTCAAAATCTTACCGTGAAAACATAGATATCTTGAAGAAATTGTTGTCAAAAAACACCATTTCTGCACTTAATTGATCAAATCCTCTTAAAACAGCTTTGTTTACTCGCAGAACCCCTTCATTGACTACAACAATTCAAAACCCAATCATTTCAACCATAAACCACACTAGTTTAGCTGTATAGAAAAAAGATAACCCCCTAAAACTAGATTTATTATGAAAAAAGTAGCAAGTATTTTCGCCTTATTAGTAATGAGCGTTGGATTATTCACTTCATGTGAATCAGAAACAAAAGTTGATGAAAGCGACGCCCTTTATGACTTGCATATAGATGCATCTACAGATGGTGACGACGTTGAGACTGACGGACGTGGTTCTTAGTATAAAATCAGAATAGATTATATTAGCCTTAAATTAAGTTTTAAGGCTTTTTTTTTAACCTGAATTTACCATTCGCATGCTGTCTATCAAACATAGTCCGCCTAAATACATTAAGTCCATAGCTGTCAGCCTATTGGCCTTCTGGTTCCTTGGTTGTAACGAGAGTGACAGTTCCACCAACAATATGGAAATTTTCGTACAGGCCGATTCAATTGGAGCACTGATCGATAGCGCTACAAATTCAGAATTTTCCCAAACAGAACAAAAAAAATTTCTCGCCAAAGCTGAAAAAAGAGCTTCAAGGATAAAGAACGATTCCCTAAAGGTCAACCTCTATTCAAGAATATCACTTCGCTATTTAAATCTTCTCGATTCAACCAACTTTATCAAAACCAACCGACAGACCCTTGAATTGGCCAAAGCACTGAACGACAGCCTCAAGCTTGCCGAAGCAAATTGGGACCTGGCCCATTTCTATAGAAAAAAATCCAAAGCCGACAATGCATACCACCATTTTCTGGAAGCCCAAAAACTTTACGATGCGCTTCACATGGATTACGAATCGGCACGAATGCTCTACAACATGGCGGTTACCCAAGCCGATATCAAAGATTACACCGGTAGTGAGATCAACACGATAAAAGCCATTGAGATCTTAAAGCCGATGAAAAAATACAAAAGGCTTTACAACTGCTACAACAACTTGGGTTCCGTTACCAAAGAACTTAAAGATTACGACAGGGCCATAGACTACTACAATACGGCCTTTGCCTACCAAAAGCTAATAGAAGGGAGCAACAACTACGATCTTAGCGTCAAAAACAATATCGGCGTAGTCTATCTTGAACAGGGGAATTACAAAAAAGCCATTCCGTTTTTTCAAGAAGTTTTAAAAAGTCCAACCCTCCTTAACGATAGGCCTACCCTATATGCCATAGCCCTCAATAATTTGGCCTATTGCAAATTTAAGACCGACCCAGACAGCAAGGTCTTAAAAGATTTCGAAACGGTCATTCACCTTCAAGACAGTATGGGGGCCATTCAAGATATCTCACGCAGTCATTACTATTTCGCAGAATACTATCTCAAACTTAAAGATACGGTCAAGGCGGTATCACAAGCCAAAAAGGCCCTTGGCTACTCCCAGATTGCCCACAGCAATGATCGATTCTTAAAAAGCCTGCAATTACTGGCCAAATTAGAACCTCAAAAAGCAAGCTACTACAACCAAAAGTACATTTCATTGAACGATAGCCTACAACAGGTAGAGCGCCTTGCCCGAAATAAATTTGCCCGTATACGCTTTGAAACCGACGAATTTATTGCCGAAAATCAATTGCTTGCCCGTCAAAAACAGCTATGGACAGGGGTTGCCGTTTCCATTCTTTTACTAGGACTTATGTCATATATCATTTTAGTCCAAAGGGTAAAAAACCAAAAATTAAGGTTCCAACAAGAACAACAAGCCGCTAACCAAGAAATTTTCAATTTAATGCTTGCCCAAAAACAAAAACTGGAAGAGGGTAAGAAAATTGAACAAAAACGTATTTCCGAAGAACTCCACGATGGCGTTTTAGGTAAAATGCTAGGAGCTCGAATGGTACTCACCGGACTCAACAAGAAGAACGACGAACATGCCGCCAAGGAGCGAAAAAGAGCCATTGACGCCCTCCAAGACGTAGAGAAAGAGATTCGCGCCATATCCCACGAACTTAATCACGCGGCCTACCTGAACATCCCCAATTTCATTCATTCACTACAAGACTTGTTGAAAACCGTTCAAAAGACAGGGGAATTCGAATACAAGTTTATCTACAACGAATCCTTTGACTGGGACAGTCTTGCGGGCAATATAAAAATCAACGTTTACCGAATGATTCAAGAAAGTTTACAAAATTCTGTTAAACATGCCCAATGTAAAAATGTAATTGTAGAACTTAGTAGAACGGATGACGGATTCAAAGTGAGTATCGAGGATGACGGAAAAGGTTTTAAAGCCAACTCGAGAAAAAAGGGAATCGGCCTACGAAATATTGCATCGAGAATAGAAAAGATTAAAGGAAGATATCACATCAAAAGCGCCCCGGGCAAAGGTACTACGGTACTTCTAGAAGTACCTTTACCGAACAGCCCTAAAAGCAAACCACAGGAAAAAACAACAACCCCATCGCTTTAGATTAGAATTGACCCAGAAAATACCATGAGTGATTTAATTAGAGTACTTGCCGTAGATGACCATGAAATGATTGCCTTAGGTTACAAATACACCATTGAAGGCTGTGAATTTGACGCCTATAATGTTGTTGTGAACATTGCCCCCAGTTACGAAGAGGGCAAAGCCGAAATAGAAAGTTCCGCCTCGCGCATGCCCTACGACATTATCTTATTGGATATTCAAATGTTCCCTGAGAGCGCCAAGGAAGAACGGGGCGGTATCGATTTAGGCCTCCTTGCCAAAAAGATATCCCCGACCTCTAAAGTGGTATTCCTTTCCTCTTTTAGCGATAGTTATCACATCAACAATGTTCTAAAGACGGTCAACCCCGACGGCTATATGGTAAAATCGGAAGTGGACGAAAAAACCTTACAAGACATGGTCAAAACGGTTATAGAAAAACCGCCTTATTACACCGCTGCCGCCCTGCAAGCCATACGTCGAAAAATGGCCAACGAGGATCAAATTGACGAGCGTGACAAAAAAATATTGTACCAATTGTCGATCGGCACGAAGACCAAGGACATCTCTTCACTGGTTGCCGCGTCAAGTACCACCGTTGAAAACAGAAAAAGACAGTTGAAAATCATCTTCAACGTTGAAAACGGTAATGACTTCGCCCTTATTGAAGAAGCACGAAAACGCGGGTTCATTTAATGACATTTCCCAAAAACATTGACTCCGTTCCGTAGGAATAATCCGATTGCAATATCTAACCATAATGATTTTGAAAAATCCCCCAGTTTTTATGGGGTTTTTCTTTATATGCCAATCTTCGCTGAAAACTATCTTTGTTTTAGAAGTTAGAAGAACCCCGCGCATATGCCACTATATTTAGATAGTTTTAGGAACGACCATTCCAACGGTTACACTCCCAATTCACGAATTGAGGGGATGGAATCTTTTGCAAATAGCTTGGAGAAACTCTTCTTTGCCGAGGCTACAATTCTTAACTGTACCGACAGAAGTCTTAGGACCAATTTGGCCATAGAACTCAATTGCAATATCTCCCTAGCCGAAATGTTATTTCATTTCAATAAGGGCACATGGGGGAGTTTCAAACCAAGTAAGACCTCGTTTATCAAATTGATAAATGACCTTATCACCAAAAGCGGCACACAGGTAGACATTGAAGAATTTACTTTTTTCTTGAATGACACGGCCATAGTGATAAACAAAATTTACGACAATAGCATCCCCGAACAATTAAACGATGTTATAGCGGCCATTTGCAAACATTACGTTCACTTCAGCAAAGGGCTAACCGAAATACCATACGAAATCTACGTTCCCGTTTTCGAAGAAAAACACCATGAAGAGAACGATATTCTAATTACGAATATTGAAACCGACAACAATACAAAGAAAGACTATTTCAAGTATTGGGGACTTTATTTTGAATCTGAAGACGATGCGGTCATCTATGACTTAAAAAGCACTACTATAGAAAACGGCGACCTGTTCATGCTGAACCACTAAGTTCGGAAACACGTCTAAACGAAGTAATAATATATATAATCACCCATTCCCCAGAATAATCAATTCCCCCATAACTACTTAATTTAATTAGGTAGATGGGGGATGGGATTATATTGATTTATTTCAAAAACTAAGCGTTGAAGAGCTCCCTACCGTTCATCAAGGCGTTCACCTTTTTCTTAACGGCGGCTATTTTAGCATCATCTTCGGCATTCGTCAATACTTCATCTACCAAATCAACGATGGTAGCCATATCGGCTTCTTTCAACCCTCTTGTTGTAATCGCTGCCGTACCAAATCGGATACCCGATGTTACAAACGGTGATTTATCATCGAAAGGAACCATGTTCTTATTGGCGGTAATATCGGCCTTCACCAATACCTTTTCAGCATCTTTACCTGTAATATCCTTATTTCTAAGGTCGATAAGCATCATGTGGTTATCGGTACCTCCCGAAATAATATTGTAACCTTTAGCAACGAAAGCGGCGGCCATGGCAGCAGCGTTTTTCTTTACTTGAATCATATACTGTAAAAACTCATCTGAAAGCGCCTCGCCAAAAGCAATAGCTTTAGCAGCGATAATGTGTTCCAAGGGACCACCTTGATTTCCTGGAAAAACCGCCAAATCCAAAAGAGCTGACATTTTTCTAAGACTACCGTTCTTCAATGTAATACCGAAAGGGTTATCAAAATCCTCTCCCATTAAAATAAGCCCCCCTCTTGGCCCTCTCAAGGTTTTGTGGGTCGTTGTCGTAACAATATGACAGTGCGGAATAGGGTCACTCAATATCCCCTTGGCAATAAGACCCGCAGGATGGGAAATATCGGCCAATAATAAAGCACCTACACTGTCGGCTATTTCCCTAAATCTTTTAAAATCCATATCACGGGAATAGGCGGAAGCCCCTGCAATTATCATTTTTGGTTTTTCCCTTGTTGCTATTTCCTGAATAACATCGTAATCAAGGGTGCCGGTTTCCTTATCGACCCCGTAAAATACAGGATTGTACAATCTTCCTGAAAAATTCACCGGAGAACCATGGGTCAAGTGCCCACCGTGGGATAGATCAAAGCCTAAGATCGTGTCACCTGGCTTCAAGCAAGCATGGTAAACCGATGCGTTGGCCTGTGAACCCGAATGGGGCTGAACATTTGCATACGCGGCCCCAAATAATTCTTTGGCCCTGTCGATAGCAAGTTGCTCTATTTGATCAACTACTTCACACCCACCATAATAGCGCTTTCCGGGGTAGCCCTCGGCGTATTTATTGGTAAGCACAGATCCAGCGGCCTCCATAACTTGAGGGCTGGTAAAATTCTCAGAGGCTATCAACTCAATACCATTTATTTGGCGTTCTTTTTCCTCTGCTATAAGTTCAAAAATCCGATTGTCGCGTTGCATAAGCAAATTTTCTGTTAAATGAGATGCAAAAGTACGAATTGACTCTTGTTAAAACTCATAAAATAATATATTTGATCAAGAATTTATTAAATATAAATTAACAAAATTGCTATGCCTATACATGCTAACGACCCATCAAGACAAACCTGGCTTCCGGTGCCCGAACATTCCGATTTCCCAATTCAGAACATACCGTTCGGAGTCTTTCTAACGCGAGACGATATCATTACCATAGGTACCCGAATAGGTGACCACGCCATAGATTTAGGGGCTTTACACCAACTCGGATATTTTGAGAACATCCCCTTGACCGACGATATTTTTCTACAGGACACCCTTAACGATTTTATATCCGATGGCCAGAAAACATGGCGTTTAGTAAGAAACCGCATCAGCGAAATATTCGATATCAACAATGAAACCCTAAAGAACAATGAAGCCCATAAAAAAATAGTCTTGTTCTCCATGGACGAGATTGAGATGCAATTACCTGTACAAGTAGGGGATTATACCGATTTCTATTCAAGCAAGGAGCACGCCACCAATGTGGGCACCATGTTCCGTGATCCCGACAATGCCCTAATGCCGAATTGGCTACATATACCTGTAGGTTACCACGGAAGAAGCTCGACCATCGTACCGAGCGGAACCCCAATTCGAAGGCCACAGGGCCAAACCCTCCCCAAAGGGGAAGAAACCCCTGTCTTCGGACCTTCACGTCTCGTAGATTTCGAACTGGAAATGGCCTTTATTACCACGGACACCAACGCATTGGGCGAACCCGTTTCCGTAGATGAGGCCGAGGAATATATTTTCGGGATGGTTCTCTTTAACGATTGGAGTGCGCGTGATATCCAAAAATGGGAATACGTACCCCTAGGCCCATTTCTATCGAAAAATTTCGCATCATCAATATCGCCGTGGATCGTTACCTTAGACGCGCTTCAACCCTTTCGCGTAGAAAGTCCAAAACAAAACCCCGAGCCACTCCCCTATTTACAGCAAAAAGAAAGATATAGCTATGACATCAACTTAGAAGTAGGCATCGCCACGGAAGATGGTAGCGAAACCACTATTTCCAACTCGAACTTTAAGTACATGTATTGGACAATGGCCCAACAATTGGCCCACCATACCATAAATGGATGTAAAGTGAACAGTGGCGACATGATGGGCAGCGGAACCATATCTGGGCCGACCCCTGATTCATACGGGTCCATGCTCGAACTATCATGGCAAGGCACCAAACCGATAAAGCTTAACGACGGTTCAGAACGTAAGTTCATTCAAGATAACGACACCGTTATAATGAGGGGGCATTGCTCTAACAACGAGGTCCGTATCGGTTTTGGAGAGGTCAGAACCAAACTTTTACCTCCGTTCGAAACCAAAAAGAAAGGCTAAAAATAGTAGCCTTTATCTAAAAAATACCTTTAAGGCAATTCACGATATGAACTTGGCTTAAAGGTATTTTTCTAAATCGATGTCATTGATCGACCCATGCGAATCATGGGCTACGACAGCTCCGTTCTTTATTACCAAGAGTTGCGGGGATTGATGCATCACCTGAAACTTATAACCCGTTTCATCGGAAACTTGACGGTAACGATGCAGGTCTAAAAAGTAAAAATCCATCTGACCATCTTCCAATGTGTAGCTTTTGGTAAACATATTTAAGACCATGCGACTAATTCCGCACGTGGTAGAATGCTTGAATATCACCTGTGGCCTTGTCAAGGATTTCCGCTCGATTTCACTCAATTGATCCACCGAACTGAGGGGAATCCAAGGAATTTTCCTTTCTTCCTTCTTTTCACCTTCATTTTTACTTCCAAATATCGAATTAAAGAGACCCATTTCGTATTTTTATATGGTAAGTCCGACCATTGACCAAAAACTTACAACTGTCTAAATGTCCTGTGTTTTTGAGTAAAACAAGACATTTTGTCTGCTACTCGGTATTGGTAGGATTGTTGACCTATCAACCTCAAAAATACACAATAACTACAGAAAACAATATAAGATGAACTTTAATAATTACACCACTAAATCACAGGAGGCCATTCAGCAAGCCCAGCAGATTGCACAGGGTTTGGGCCACCAACAAATTGAAAACGAACACTTGTTCAAGGCCATTTGGGAAGTCGATGAAAATGTACTCCCCTTCATTTTAAAGAAACTGAACATTAACATAGCCTTGCTGCAACAGATTTTAGCAAAGGAGCTAGAGAGTTTTCCAAAAGTTTCGGGAGGCGACCTTATGTTGTCTCGCGAAGCAGGTAAAACCCTGAACGAAGCCAGTATCATTGCCAAGAAGATGGATGACGAATTCGTCTCCATTGAACACCTGTTATTGGCCATCTTAAAATCGAGCAGTAAAATTTCGCGTATATTAAAAGACCAAGGAGCCACCGAAAAAGACTTAAAAGCGGCGATCGAGGAGTTGCGTAAAGGTGGAAAGGTAACCTCACAAAGTGCCGAAGACACCTACAATTCACTTGATAAATATGCCCGAAACCTTAACGAATTGGCCGATAGCGGTAAATTAGACCCGGTAATAGGACGTGACGAAGAGATTCGGCGTATACTCCAAATCTTATCGAGAAGAACGAAGAACAACCCTATTTTGGTAGGCGAACCGGGTACCGGTAAAACTGCCATCGCAGAAGGCTTGGCCCATAGGATCGTTCAAGGCGATGTTCCTGAAAATTTAAAGGACAAAATCATCTATTCCCTAGATATGGGAGCCCTTATTGCAGGGGCCAAATACAAAGGTGAGTTTGAGGAACGTTTAAAATCGGTCATCAAAGAAGTAACTTCCTCAGATGGCGATATCGTATTGTTCATTGACGAGATACACACCTTGGTAGGAGCCGGTGGCGGACAGGGGGCCATGGATGCCGCCAACATTTTAAAACCGGCATTGGCCCGTGGGGAACTCCGAGCCATAGGAGCCACAACCCTTGACGAATACCAAAAATATTTCGAGAAAGACAAGGCCCTTGAAAGACGTTTTCAAAAAGTAGTGGTAAACGAGCCCGATACCGAGAGTGCCATTTCCATTCTTCGTGGTATTAAGGAAAAATACGAGGCCCACCATAAGGTCCGTATCAAAGATGAAGCGGTCATTGCCGCGGTCGAGCTTTCGCAACGCTATATTACCAATCGCTTCCTTCCCGATAAAGCGATCGACCTCATGGACGAGGCCGCCTCTAAATTACGGATGGAAATCAACTCCAAACCGGAAGAACTAGATGTCCTTGACCGTAAGATCATGCAATTGGAGATTGAGATCGAAGCCATCAAAAGGGAAAACGACAAGGCAAAACTCAAATTGTTGAACGTTGATTTGGCGAATCTCAAGGAAGACCGAAACGAACTCTTTGCCAAGTGGGAAAGTGAAAAATCGGTCGTTGATGAAATCCAAAAAACGAAACAAGACATAGAGGAATTCAAAAATGAGGCCGAGCGCGCCGAGCGAAACGGGGATTACGGCAAAGTAGCCGAACTCAGGTACGGAAAAATCAAAGAAGCCCAAGAAAAACTGGAAGAACTCCAAAAAGCGCTCGATGAGCAACAACTGGGCGACACCATGATCAAAGAAGAGGTGACAAACGAAGACATCGCCGAAGTCGTGGCCAAATGGACCGGTATACCCGTTACCAAAATGCTACAGAGTGAACGCGAAAAACTCTTGAAACTGGAAGATGTACTGCACAAAAGAGTAGTTGGCCAAGAAGAAGCCATTGTGGCCGTATCCGACGCCATAAGAAGAAGTCGCGCCGGATTACAAGACGCCAACAAGCCTATCGGTTCGTTCTTGTTCCTTGGTACAACAGGGGTCGGTAAGACCGAGTTGGCCAAAACCCTGGCTTCCTACCTTTTTGATGATGAAAGTGCCATGACCCGTATCGATATGAGCGAATATCAAGAACGTCACTCGGTAAGTAGATTGGTGGGAGCACCTCCAGGATATGTTGGATACGATGAAGGGGGCCAGCTTACGGAAGCCGTTCGTAGAAGACCGTATTCCGTGGTATTACTCGACGAAATAGAAAAGGCCCATCCCGACACCTTCAATATTTTATTACAAGTGTTGGATGAAGGAAGGCTTACGGACAACAAAGGTCGTGTTGCCGATTTCAAGAATACGATCATCATTATGACCAGTAATATGGGCAGCAGTATTATTCAGGAAAAATACGAGAACAATAAAGACCCCTTCAGTGCAGCGGAAGCCGCGCGTGTGGAGGTACTAGGACTCTTACGTAAAACCATACGCCCAGAGTTCCTTAACCGTATCGATGACATCATCATGTTTTCACCGCTTAGCCGCGAGGATATTTCCAAAATTGTTAGGCTACAGTTGAACAGTTTGAAGAAAACCATTGCGAAGCAACACATTACCATCGATGCTACGGAAGAGGCTATCAATTACTTGGCCAATAAGGGCTACGACCCACAGTACGGGGCCCGTCCGATCAAAAGGGTAATACAGCGGGAAGTGCTGAACAACCTTTCCAAAGAACTATTGAGCGGCACCATAAAAGCTGACAGTATCGTGCTTATCGATTCATTTAACGATGCACTGGTTTTTAGAAATCAAGACGAATTGGTGAAATAATTTTACCGATTTTTCAATACATATTACACTAAAGAAAGCATCCTGTAAAAGGGATGCTTTTTTTTTAAGGTATATACCATACAGTATATAATTTTTTTATCTTCGTATAAAACAGAACTACCATGTCGACCAAAGCAGAAAGAACCACCGCCTTTATCATTAAGACCGTTGCCTCCGTATTTAACAAACATGGTTATATTGGCACAAGCATGAGCGACCTCACGGAAGCTACCGGATTAACCAAGGGCGCCATATATGGTAATTTTGAAAACAAAGAAGCTTTAGCCCTTTCCGCTTTCCAATACAACAGCAACTTGCTACTCTCTAAAATAGACGAAGTATTGGCTTCCGAAAGCAAGGCTTTGGACAAAATATTCAAACTAACGGATTTCTACAGAAATTACGATTCGTTTACCTTGAGCATGGGAGGATGCCCAATACTGAATACTGGTGTAGACGCCCAATACAACAATAGGCTACTGGCCGCAGCGAACAAAGAGGCCATTAAGGAGTTGGAAGGTAAAATTGCCTTGGTTTTCGAGAACGGGGTCAAGAATAACGAAATCAAACTTCCGGTACCCCCGCTTCAATTCGCCAAGCAACTTTTCACTATGATACAAGGTGCCGTTGCTATGGCCACTATGACGGGTGACAAAAAATACCTGATCAATACCATCGCCTATCTAGAGGTCTTGATCAAAAAAGAGCTTAAAAACTAGCTAAGTCCACTTCGCTTTCTAAGGCCCATCATTCTACTTTAGCCCATATTACAAACACATCGTTTCATCGATACAGGATGTGATCTTTGGCTACTTACTCCCCTACTACCCTGAAAATCCATGTATTGCCAGCATACTTACCATCAAACTTGCCATCCCTAGCCTGTCTGGCTTGCCCCATAGTGTCGTAACGACCGAGGTATACGTAATTATATTTGTTTTTGCTACGCACGAAAGACTTAGGCTGTAATCCTTTGCTTTTCATATCTGCCATAAAGGCCTCGAAGTACTTTTTGGTCCCGAATACATTTGCTATCAAATAATAGCCTGGCGCCAACCCCTCTTCTGTTTGCACTTCTTCGTATTTCTCACCTTTTTGTGGCGTTACTACTTCTTTCCGCTGAGCAAGTTTAGCCTCTTCTTCGGCCTTCGCCGCCTTTGCCGCTTCGGCTTTTCGTTTTTCTTCTTCTAATTTCCGGGCGGCCGCAATTGCTGCTTCCCGCTTTACCCGATTAATAGAGTCCTGTTTTCTAACTTGCTCCGCCTCTTGGGCCTTTGCATCTTGCTTACCACCTTGTGTCTTGGCCTCTTTTTCCACTGCCTTCGCCAAGGCCTCCTCTTTCTCCATCTGCTCCTCTACTTCCTTCTTAAGGCGTTTCTGCTCTTTCTTAAGCGCCAATGCGGCTTCTTTTTCGGCCCTTGCTACGGAATCCTGCGCCATTTTCTCAAGCTTGCGCCGTCTCTTTTCTTCTTGCTTCGCCTCTTTCTCCACTGCCTTCTGTACTTCCGCCAGTTCTTCGGCCTCTTCGATCTCTTCCGCCACGGCATCGTTTTGAGCCTCTTTCTCGGCAGATTCTATTTGTTCCAATTCGTTTTCTTCCGGAGTTACATAGCCCACCATTGTATGCCGTTCTTCGGGCTTACCAAAAAAGTATGCGGCCATAAGTTCAAAGGAAGATTCCGAACTTATAGATGAATCGGCCCCAAATTCGACCAAGGCCCCTAATGACAAATGCTTAAAAAAAGTGGCGCCTAGCCCTACTCCGTATCCATAAAAATTATTGTAGCCCAATTGGCCCCAATATTTATTCGTATTCAAAAGTGTATTAAACCCTATTTGATTAGGTTCTCCCGGAATGGTTCGCAAATACATCGACGGTCTTAAAAAGGCATTCATAACCGTCCCCAAGGTCAAAGGAAAGTCGTAAGAAACAAGCCCCATAAAGACCTTGTCCTCCTTTTCCGTATTCGCTTCCCTTTCCGTAAAATTATAATCGATCAGGTTTTCCGAAGCAAACCCCAAAGTCAATCGCTCTACACTAAGGCTGATGCCCGGCGCCACCTGCAGGATAAAATCATCGGCGGACGAAGAAGATTGTGGTAAGGGAAAATCAGGGTCGATCGTAAATCGATCGTCGGCCAAGGATTGTTGAAAGCCAAAAATATTGACGCCCACTCCCAATTTTACCGATTCGTTCAGGTCAAAGCTCTGCGCATAATTGATTACCCCACCCGTATCAAAATAAATTCCTGTATTTTGCTGAAAGAATGCCGCACCTACGGTGGACCTATTGTTCAATTTTCTCGTATAGTTCAAAAACTGCGTCGTGGGATTTCCATCAATGGCCTGCCACTGCCAACGTACCCAATAAGCCAAGGAATTGGCATTGTTCCTGTCGAGGGAAAAAGCCGGGTTGAACAGACTTGCATTATACGTGGTAAGATTATGCTGCCTTAGGTCGGCAGGTAGCCGTGCATCTTGCCCCTGAAGAACCAAAAAGAACGAAAACAGAAGAATTGAGAGTATAAGTCTGAGCATAGTTACAAAAAAACAAAATCAAGCATTCATACATACTTTTTTTGCATTAATTTAGTTAACAATAATGCAAGAGTTTTCAACCAAAATAGATTACCAACTATGCAATGGATCAAATCATTATACATAATTCTATGTATACCTTTAATCTTTACCAGTTGTAAAGACGAGCAAAAAGTTACGCAAGAAAACAACACCAAAGACGTGGTGTCTACATTTTATTTTATACGGCATGCCGAAAAAGACCGTTCCGACCCAGAAAATGTAGATCCCGAACTCAACCAGCGGGGCCTCGGCAGGGCCATGCACTGGGCCGAAATTCTCGACGACGTGGATTTAGACGTTATATACACCACGGACTACGAGCGAACCTCAATGACGGCTGCGCCCACTGCGGTAAAAAAAGAACTCGATGTCACCTACTACGAACCACAGAATGTTGACATAGAACAATTCAAGACCGATAACCTCGGCAAAAAAGTTTTAGTGGTCGGCCACAGCAATACAACGCCGGAATTTGTAAACAAAATGATCGGGGAAGACCTTTATTACGAAATGGACGACAGTGACAACGGCAGTCTTTTTATCGTGCAACTCATTAACGGACAGGCAACTTCCCAACGGCTCCACATCAATTGCAACTGCCCAAAAGAGCGGTAGGGACTTTTAGAACGGACAATGATCGGGGCGGCTGTAAGCTTAAATCCGTATATATCTCGTTTCTATGGCCATGAATTAGGCATTATTTTAGGGAACTTCACTATTTTTGTGCCATGGTTCAAAAGAACATCAACATAAAGAACAAAAAGGCCAAGTTTGAATACGAGTTCATAGACACCTATGTAACCGGAATTGTTTTGGCCGGAACGGAAATAAAATCCATCAGGGAAGGAAAGGCTTCGATCGCCCAGAGTTTTTGTGAGTTTAACGAGCGAGGTGAACTTTTTGTCATCAACATGCAAATTGACGAATATTCCCATGCTTCGCACTTTAACCATAAGCCGAAAGCCGAACGCAAATTATTGATGGGCAAGCGCGAGCTGAGAAAACTACGCAAGGAAGTAACCACTTCGGGTTTTACCATTGTGCCCACCAACCTCTTTATTAACGACAGGGGTTTGGCCAAATTAAAAATTGCATTGGCCAAGGGTAAAAAACTTTACGATAAGCGTGAAACCTTGAAAGACCGAGACAATCAACGGAACCTTTCAAGAATTAAGAAAAGCTTCAACAACTAAAGGCCTATTGCCCTAGTTCTTGTCTTCCAACAACGGTACAAAGCGGAAGGATCCGTATTCCGTCTTTTCAAATTCCTTTTCTGACTTTCGTACAAAAAGGGTCATAATCTGTTCGTCGCTTCCTACGGGAATCACCAACCTACCTCCGATTTTTAACTGGCTCATAAGGGCTTTAGGTACTTCAGGGGCACCGGCGGTTACGATAATCCCATCGTAAGGCGCCTGATCGGGCAAGCCTTTATAACCATCACCGAAAATCATCTTTTTAGGGCGATAGCCCATTTTTCCAAAGAAAATCTTGGTTTTCTTAAATAGCTCCAATTGACGCTCGATAGTGTACACCCTTGCCTTTAAAAGCAACAATACTGCAGTTTGATATCCGCTTCCGGTTCCTATTTCAAGAATCTTCTGTTCTGGTTTTACCTCAAGTAACTGCGACTGAAAAGCCACGGTATACGGTTGCGAAATAGTTTGATCGGCAGCAATGGGAAAAGCCTTGTCTTGGTAGGCATGTCCTTCAAAACTGCTGTCCATAAACAAATGCCTAGGAATGGTACGTATGGCATTCAACACATTATTGTTCGAAATGCCCTTAGCTACCAATGTTTCGGCCAGCTTGTTGCGCATTCCCCTATGTTTTAAAGTATCTTTCAATGGTCTGGTTTTGGAAGGTAAAGTTAACTTGTAAAACTTCAATTCACAAGTCTACCGACTAAATGTCAGTCCTTGTTTTTTTTAAAACATTAAAGCTCAATCTTCACGGGTCAAATCGAAAAAACTCCGAAACTATCCTTATTTTTGAACAAATTGAAATTTATGCTTAGAGTTGGCGTATTAGGCGCAGGTCATTTAGGAAAAATACATTTACGTCTGTTAAACGAATCGACGAAATATGAATTGGTCGGTTTTTACGACGCAGATGCCATAAACGGAAAAAAGGTGGCCGACGAGTTCGGTTACACCTACTTTGACAACATTAACAAGCTTATAGAAGCCGTAGATGTTGTGGATATCGTAACCCCTACCTTATCCCACTTTGATTGTGCAAAAAAGGCTATTGAAAAAGGGAAACACATCTTTATCGAAAAACCCATTACCAACACCTACGAAGAAGCGGCCGAGCTGCTCGAACTGGAGAAAAAGCACCAAATAAAAGGCCAAGTAGGCCATGTAGAGCGTTTTAACCCCGCTTTTTCGGCCGTAAAACATCAAATCAACACCCCTATGTTCATTGAAAGCCACCGTTTGGCGGAGTTCAACCCAAGGGGCACCGACGTACCCGTAGTTCTCGATCTTATGATCCACGATATTGACGCCATACTCAGTGTGGTCAATTCGGAAGTAAAACAGATCAACGCCAGTGGGGTTTCGGTAATCAGCAAGTCTCCCGATATCGCCAATGCGCGAATAGAATTTGAAAACGGATGTGTAGCCAATCTAACGGCAAGTAGAATTTCGTTGAAGAATATGCGCAAATCCCGATTCTTTCAAAAAGATGCCTATATCTCGGTAGATTTTCTAGAGAAAAAGGTAGAGGTCGTTAAAATGAAAGACGCTCCCGAAAAAGTAGGCGACTTTGATATGGTGCTCCAAAATGCCGAAGGCGAAAAGAAACAAATTTATTTTGAAAACCCGGAAGTAGGGACGAACAATGCGATATTGGACGAACTGGAAAGTTTCGCCGATGCCATCGTCAATGACAGCACCCCTGTTGTAAGTCTCAGACAAGGCACACAAGCACTAAAAGTAGCCCTGCAAATTATCGCTTCCTTTTAATTACTTTAAACCCATACGCATGCAAAAGATAGCTGTTATAGGTGCCGGCACCATGGGAAATGGGATTGCCCATGTATTCGCCCAAAAAGGCCACAAAGTAAACCTTATAGATATTTCCCAAGACGCCCTTGACAAAGGACTACAGACCATTACCAAGAACTTGGACCGCATGTTGGCCAAGGAAAAAATAACCCAAGACGACAAGGCGTCTACCCTACAAAACATCGCCACTTTTACCTCCATCAAAGAAGGGGTAACCAAAGTAGACGTAGTAATAGAGGCCGCTTCGGAACATTTAGACATAAAACTCAGCATCTTTAAGGAGCTAGACACCCTTTGTTCCGATGACACCATTTTGGCAACGAACACTTCCTCTATATCGATAACCCAAATCGCGGCTGCTACCGGCAGGCCCGACAAGGTAATCGGTATGCACTTTATGAACCCGGTGCCCATTATGCAATTGGTCGAAATAATTAGAGGCTACAACACCTCAGATAAAACCACGGAACAGATCATGACCTTGTCGACCCAACTGGGCAAGACCCCGACCGAAGTCAACGACTACCCCGGTTTTGTGGCCAATAGAATTTTAATGCCCATGATTAACGAGGCTATAGAAACGCTCTACAACGGTGTTGCAGGCGTTGCGGAAATAGACACGGTCATGAAACTCGGTATGGCCCATCCTATGGGGCCGCTCCAATTGGCCGACTTCATAGGTCTCGACGTATGTCTATCGATTTTAAACGTGATGTACGATGGTTTTAAAAACCCAAAGTACGCCCCCTGCCCCCTTTTGGTGAATATGGTGATGGCCAAAAAACTGGGTGTGAAATCAGGCGAAGGCTTCTATGATTATAGTGAATCGCGGAAGGCCGAAAAGGTTTCCGATCAGTTTTTACGATAAAGACACCTGTACCGGGCATCTTATAAAAATCAGCAAAGTATCAACGAACAGATGATAAAAGATCAACTTTTAACAATTAAGAGTACACTACCCGACCACGTAACCCTCGTTGCCGTTTCCAAGACAAAACCCGATGAGGACCTCTTGGAAGCCTATGAGGCCGGACAGCGCATTTTTGGCGAAAACAAGGTGCAGGAAATGGTCGGCAAGTGGGAGCGCCTGCCCAAGGACATTAAATGGCACATGATCGGACACTTGCAACGCAACAAGGTCAAATACATGGCCGAATTCGTTGATTTGGTACACGGGGTCGACAGCTTTAGGCTACTGGTCGAAATCAACAAAAGGGCCGAACAGTTAAATCGAAGTATCGATTGCCTTTTACAGATCCATATTGCCGAAGAGGATACCAAATTCGGACTTAACGAAGAAGAACTAAATACCTTATTAAAGTCGGACGAATACCAACAATTGAAGCACGTAAACGTTGTAGGCTTAATGGGTATGGCCACCTTCACCGATGACGAAACCCAAATAAGAAGGGAATTCAAACATTTGAAGTCGATATTCGACGCTATACAGACCGAAAACGAACAGATTAAAATCTTATCCATGGGCATGAGCGGCGATTACAAAATTGCCATTGAAGAAGGGAGTACCATGGTACGCATCGGAAGTAGTATCTTTGGTAAGAGAAATTACTGATTTTTCAATTTTCAACCCACATAAGGCCAAAGCCACCGTACAAAAACGCATAGATGTATACCATTTTAGATATTGAGACCACTGGAGGAAAATACAATGAAGAAGGCATCACCGAAATTGCCATTCACAAATTTGACGGACATAAGGTGGTAGATAAGTTTATCAGCTTGGTAAACCCCGAAAAGGACATTCAGCCCTTTGTGGTAAAACTCACGGGCATAAACAACAAAATGTTGCAGACCGCCCCTAAGTTCCATGAGGTGGCCAAACGTATTGTTGAAATAACGGAAGACACCGTTTTGGTGGCACATAACGCCCAGTTCGACTACAGAATACTACGAACGGAATTTAGAAGACTAGGCTACAACTTTGAGCGTAAAACACTCTGTACGGTAGAACTGTCAAAAAGGCTCATCCCCGAAGCCGAATCGCATAGCCTGGGCAAACTGGTAAGATCACTTGGAATAGCCGTTAGCGATCGCCACAGGGCCAATGGCGATGCCCTTGCCACCCTGAAACTCTTTAAGGTGCTACTCTCGAAAGATCTTGACAAAACCATTTTAAAGAGTGTCATCCGCAAAGAAACGGAGGGCGAACTTTCCGATAGACAATTAGACATCGTCGATGCCCTGCCTTCGGAAACGGGAGTGTATTATATGCACGATAAAGACGGGGAAATTTTGTACTTGGGGAAAAGCTCGAACATGAAAAAAAGGGTCAATCAACACTTTACCAAAAGTGGCGGTCGTTCGCGACAGCTGCAAAAGGCGACAAAAAAAGTGTCGTTCGAAAAAACGGGAAATGAATTGGTCGCCATGCTCAAAGAAAACGAAGAACTTAAACGCAACCGTCCCAAATACAACCAACGCCTCAAACCTATAATTTTCAGCCATGGTGTCTATGTCGAAAAGGACGAGGCCGGTTACCTCACCTTAAAAATTAAAAAAACCACCGAAAGAAACGGTGCGTTCACAACATTCAACAGTCATGCGGGTGCCGCCAATTTTATATATAAGCTTACGCGAGATTATCAACTATGCGATAAGCTAAACGGTATTTCCGAGGCCCAAAAGAATTGCTCGAACTACGATACCGGCGAATGTTTGGGAGCCTGCATCAAAAAAGAAGCGGTAGAAACATACAACCAAAGGGTAAACGATGCCGTACAGAAATACTCGCTAGACCACAAAAATGTGGTGATCATAGATAAAGGCAGGGAGATTGGCGAATACAGTGCGGTATTGATTAAAAATGGTGATTTTAAAGGTTTTGGCTACTATGACCTTAATCACCAAATCAATAATATTCATATCTTAGAATCAATCATAGTCCCTATGCAAGGGAATGAGAACACGGCACATATCATTGAAAACTACATTCGCAAAAAACGCGGATTGAAAATCATAGAACTAAGCGATAAATAAAGTTGAAAGAACAAAAACCCGATAAAGGCTGGAAAAACAAGGTTCATGAAATTATTTATGAAGCCGACACCCCTTTGGGAAAAGGGTTCGACATTTTATTGTTTATACTCATCATCATCAGCGTGCTTTTGGTCATGCTCGAAAGTGTTAAATGGATAGATGCCGAATACCATAAAATACTCTTTATACTCGAATGGATCGTTACCGTACTCTTCACCATCGAGTACATTGCCCGTATCGTCAGTATAAAACAACCCAAGCAGTATATTTTTAGCTTTTACGGTATTATCGACCTATTATCGACCATACCCTTATACCTTTCCTATATTTTTGCCGGTTCGCAGGTACTTCTGGCCATCAGGTCTTTGCGCCTTTTAAGGGTTTTTAGAATCTTGAAACTGGTACGCTTCCTTGGTGAAGCCTCCCAACTTAAAAATGCCTTAAAGGCCAGCAGGGCCAAAATCACGGTTTTCCTTTTTGCCGTACTCATTTTATCGGTCATTCTAGGCACGGTCATGTACCTTATAGAAGGTGACGAGGCCGGTTTTACCAGTATCCCTACCAGTATTTATTGGACTATCGTTACCTTGACCACCGTAGGTTATGGCGACATTGCCCCTATAACGCCCCAGGGCCAGTTTATAGCTACCCTGATCATGCTCGTCGGTTACGGCGTGATTGCCGTTCCTACGGGAATTGTAACCGTTGAATTTGGAAAAAGGTCGAAAAGTCAGCAACCTAGTGGAGAGAACAATTTTGTGCACGTCAATACCCAAGCCTGCAGAAACTGCGCCAAAGAAGGGCATAGGGACGATGCCAGTCATTGTTATAATTGTGGAAGCGAGCTCTAATGAAAAAGATACTTTTATCCGTTGTCGGCCCAACCGCAATTGGCAAGACCAAACTTGCCATTGCCCTCGCCCAATATTTTAAGACCGAGATAATATCCGCCGATTCCAGACAATTTTTTAAGGAAATGAAAATCGGTACGGCCGTCCCTACTACCGAAGAACTGGCCGGAGCCCAACATCACTTTATTCAACATATCAGTATTTTCGATTCCTATTCGGTAGGTGATTTTGAACGCGATGCACTGCAGTTGCTCGACAAACTGTTTAAAACCCATGATATTGTCGTGATGGTCGGTGGAAGCGGGCTATACACCAAGGCCGTAACCGAAGGGCTCGACGACTTTCCAAAAGTCGACCCGAAAATACGCGAGCAGCTGAATCAAGAATTGAGTGAAAAAGGTATCGAATCCCTACAGGCCGAACTACAAAAAAGAGATCAAAATTATTACGAAAAGGTAGACCTTAACAATCCGCATCGGCTCATTCGGGCTTTGGAAATTTGTATCGGAACGGAAACGCCCTACTCTTCCTTCCTTTCCCAGAGCAAGAAAAAACGCCCGTTCGAAACCCTAACCATCGGAATCGAGGCCGACCGAAAACTGATTTACGAACGCATCAACAAGCGTGTCGACCTTATGGTTGCCGATGGCCTTATCGACGAAGCCAGGGAACTTATGGAGCATCGGCACCTTAACGCCTTGCAGACCGTAGGCTATCGCGAACTTTTTACCTATTTTGAAAAGGAAGGCGAAGGGAAGGCTACGGCCGAGGACCTAAACTTTGCCCTCGATGAAATTAAAAAAAATACACGCAGGTTTGCCAAACGCCAACTTACTTGGTTCAAGCGAAACGAAGAAACCCTATGGGTGGCACATGACTCTGCGTTCAAAGATGCTATAGCGACCTTAAAAAACAAACTAGATGAACGATAGAAATCCGATCATATTCGTTATGGGCGTTTCAGGCTCGGGCAAAAGCACCATAGGCCTACTATTGGCAGAGAAACTCCATATCAATTTCTTTGATGGGGACGATTTTCACCCCAAGGAAAACGTAAAGAAAATGGCCGAAGGTATTCCCTTAGACGACGATGACCGTCAAGGCTGGTTAGAACGGCTCAATCTATTGGCCCTTGAGAACAGTGAGAAAGGTGCCATCATTGCCTGTTCGGCCCTCAAAACAAAATACCGTTCCATTCTACAGAAGGGCCTGGAAAAGAAACTTCATTTCGTTTACCTGAAAGGCTCTTTTGACGAAATCATGGCACGGCTCAGGCAGCGCCAAAACCATTTTATGCCTCCTGCACTCCTACAGTCGCAATTCGACACCTTAGAGGTTCCCGATGACGCGATTACAGTGTCTATAATGCTCACACCCGATGAAATCACTGACCAGGTCATTGCCCAGCTGAAGAATAAAAAAGCCCCGCTATAGTCATAGCAGGGCTTTTCGTATCTATTATTGTATTTCTATTTTATTCACCTTCTTTGACTACCAATCGGAAGCCTTCACCGTGAATGTTCAAAATTTCAACGGTATCGTCTCGTTTAAGGTATTTTCTAAGCTTGGCGATATACACGTCCATACTTCTTGAAGTAAAGTAATTGTCATCTCTCCATATTTTGGTGAGTGCCAATTCACGGGGCATAAGATCATTTTCATGCAAGGCCAAAAGACGAAGCAATTCATTTTCTTTCGGAGAAAGTTTAATCGCTTCCTCATCCTTGTATTTCAAAAAACGCAGTTTTGAGTTCAAATGGAAATTACCAATGGTAAATTCGAACTTCTTACTGTCAGCCAAGGTATTAGAAGCCTTTCTTTGAAGTATGGCCCTAATTTTCATCAAAAGAACTTCCGAATCGAACGGCTTGTTCAGATAATCATCGGCCCCGGCTTTATATCCTTTAAGAACATCTTCCTTCATGGTCTTAGCGGTAAGAAAAACGATAGGAACATTTTCGTTCTTTTCACGAATCTCCTTGGCCAAGGTAAAACCATCCTTATAAGGCATCATCACATCCAAAATACAAATGTCATAATTATCCTTTTTAAACTTCTCAAACCCCTCCATGCCATTTTTGGCCAAAGTGACATCAAAATCGTTCATTGATAAATAGTCCTTCAGCACAATTCCGAAATTGGGATCATCCTCCACTAAGAGTATTTTCTTATTTACTGTTTCCATAACTTGTTGAGTTAGATTAAAGGCAATTTTATATAAAATGTACTTCCCTTTCCTTTTTCACTTTCCGCATAGACTTCCCCTTGATGATCGTCAACGATCTTTTTAACATATGCCAAACCGAGGCCGTGCCCCTTGACATTATGTAAATCTCCCGTGTGTTCGCGGTAAAATTTTTCAAACACCTTTTTGACCACTGCCTTGCTCATTCCGGCACCTTGATCTTTTACTTTTATCACAATAAAATTCTTGGCCACCTCGGTATATATATCTATTCGAGGTGCCTCTGTCGAATATTTAATCGCATTGTCAAGAATATTGACAATAACATTGGTAAAATGCATTTCACTGGCCAAAACCTCTGTACGGGTGGCGTCTAGATGGGTTTCGATATACCCCCCACGGTCGGCCACTATAAGCTCGACATGGGCGATAGCATCTTGTATTATGTCGTGAACGTCTACCCTATCCTTACTGATATCCAATTGGTTCTTTTCCAATTTTGAGATACGCAATACATTTTCCACTTGGGCATGCATTCGTTTATTCTCTTCACGGATCATGGTCAGATAGCGATCCACCTTTTCCGGATTCCCGATTATCTTAGGGTTTCGAATAGCCTCTACGGCCAAGTTTATCGTTGCAATGGGTGTTTTAAACTCATGCGTCATATTATTGATAAAATCCGATTTTATTTCGGATATCTGCTTTTGACGTATCAATTGGTAAATAGCCCCCGAATATGCGATTACGATTACCAAAGTAAAAAGTAACGATAAGAGCGCCATTTTTATTATGGACTGTATCAAGAATTTCTTTTTCTTCGGAAAAGCTATCAACAAGGAGAAATTACTAGCTCCCTCACTATCCTTAAAAATAGGTGTTTCATAGAGCATATCCTTTGCGAACTTGAACTTTCGCGACTTTACCTTTGTAGGAAGCCCTCTACTATACACCCCATACTCATAATCGAGATCAAGGTTTCTATTTTTAAGTTCTCGATCAAGCAACAGTTGAATTTCCTGTTTGGAAACCCTTTTATGAATCGGTACCTTTTTGGCATATTCGCTAAAAACGTCTTCAAACTGGGCTTTTTCTATTGATGAAAGCCCTCCGATTTTTTCTAGTTTCTGTTTTGCATTCAGCTTATACCCCTTACCATCAAGCCCAAAATCCTCTTTAAAGATCGTTTGGGTACGTTTACTGGTAAACCCCTTAATCGTGGCCGTATCACTTGCATTACCATTATCAAAGAACGTAGATGCTATATTGTAATTCTCCTCTAAAATACCATGGGAATAAAACCGAATCTCGTTGGAGTTTATATCCCTATCAATAAAAAATATATTTCTCAAATGAGAACTTTTGGGCTCGCCAACACTATCCTTGATGTTGAGATAACGCTCAAAATAATCTTTGGTTTCCCTTTCCGCAATTTTATCGGATACCGTGTTCAGCACTTCTGAAACGGTATTGGAGAATTGTTCCTCCTTATCTTCGACAGACTGTTTTATCCACAAGAACTGAACGGAAATAATTCCAATCAGGGAGAGACTCATCAGCGCCACCAAAAGAATAAATAGCCTCTTATTCATTTAAAAGTAAAATTAAAGATTTAACAACTCACAGATAGTACGTTTAACCAAACCTTAACAAAAATGTTAAAACTGCGTGAGGCCTAGATTTTATTGAGCAAATCGCGATGAATATCCAATACTTGAACCTTGGTTTGCTCGAGGTTTGTGTTTTCGATGACGTAGTCGGAAGCTTCTATTTTTCTATCGTCTTCCCATTGGTTTTTCATTCGGGCCTCTACACTTTTTACGGTAGTGCCCGCATCTCGTTGCACAACCCTTTCTATTCTTGTTTCCTTGGGGGCGACCACTAGAATAATGCAATCATAGAAATCTTGGGTTCCGATTTCAAATATGATGGCCGCTTCTTGAATGACGTAATCTGCAGTTTGTTCATCGGCCCAATGTATGAAATCTTTTCGAACCGCGGGATGGACAATTGCGTTCAGCTCGTTCAACAAGGCTTTGTTGTCAAAAACTTGGCGTGATACAAAGCCCCTGTCCAACACCCCATCCTCCCGATAAGCTTCTTCACCCAGAAGTTCCTTTATGGCCAACACCAAGTCTTGGGAGCTTTGCATTAGCTCTTTGGCCCGGGTATCTGAATTATAGACCGGCACCCCCAATTCTTCAAACATTTTGGCGACCGTAGTCTTACCACTGCCGATACCGCCTGTCAAACCTACAATTCTCATTTCTTGTTCAATATATATTCAACCGTGTCCTTTTGTAGTTTTACACTGTGCAATCCACTGGGCTTTTTTCGCAATTGTAGTTTTAGCCCATGGCCTTCGCCTTCTTCGAGTTGGCGATAGTCGGCAATCACCTCAAAATCACCAGCCTCAAGTTTCTTCAAGCGCTCCAATTTGGCCTTGCACAAAACCGAGACCTTATCGGGAAACGTCTTTACCTCTACATTATCGGGAAAATGCACCATTTTAATCGGCACCTCGAAGACCTTTTCAGAGAAACGTGCAATTTGGGCCGTAAGCTCTACTTTCTCATCAGAGTACTCGGTATTCTTGAGTTTTTCGGATTTATAGATTTCCACCGATTCGGAAAAATCTGAATTTACATCGGGCAGGGTCAATTTCTTGGTACGGACGACCCTTATACTATCTATCTCATCGGAAGGCCCAACAAGGGTTATGGAATCTGGTTTTGTTTCTATTTTTCCGTCCAAGAGGTAATTACGGGCCAAATTCATTTCCACGTTCGGATGTACGGGAACCTTCTTTGAAATTACGGCCAACATTCCCACAAAAAGGGTATCGGTCTCTATATCCACCAAAGACATAGAACCACTTAATTGCTTCTCTACCTGTTTTTTATATACATCTTGGGGCACATAGAACATCGAATCTTTACGCTGGGCCTCGGAAAGGTCAATAGCTATGGTACTCCTCCTGAAATTAAAACCCAAGAACTGAAAACCACCCGCTTTGAGCCTCACCTTTAATTCATTATCCGTCGCACCCTTAAAAAGATAGCCTTCCGGCAGGTTCACGTACTCCAAATTAAACTTGGCCGTACTCACATAGCTCCGGGAAAGGTTATTGATAAGCCATATCAAAGTAGAGAAGAATAAAAACATTAAAAACATCTTTACCTTCCTCTTCTTGAGGGCCTTTTTTATCTTATCTGTTATCAGGTCTAACAATTACTTAAAGAATAAATGTGGAAATAATATCTCTGGTTCCTTTTTGCTAAAGTTAAGGAAGATGCTTGATTTTAAAAAACCATAACCATACCCCATAAATTGAATACTCACGGCGACCAAGGAAAGCAAAGCTACCGCTAAGTTTCTGTTTTTCAAGAGCGAATCTATAAAGATGAGCAAAAAATAGACCACATATAAATAGATGGGCAAATGAATCCCTATTGCAAATAAAAGGAGTGAGGCCAAAAAACCCAAGCAGAAAAACGTAGGAAACCAATAGGTCATTTTCGAGGTCTTCGGATGCCATTGGTTTAAAATAGGGCGAACACTTCCGAATTTTTTTACTTGAACGAAAAACTTGTTCCAGTCGATACGCCGCTTATGATACACAAAAGCTTCAGGAATCAATCGGGTATCAAAGCCCTTGTTCCATACCCGAAAGGTAAAATCAGGATCTTCACCGGGGTGAATCTTTCCGAATCCGCCCACAGTTTCAAAGGCGGTTTTAGAAATTCCCATATTAAAACTACGCGGCTGAAACTTGTTCAGCGCCTTTTTGTTTCCGCGGATTCCCCCGGTAGTAAGTACAGAGGTCATAGCGTAATTAATGGCCTTCTGCAAAAGTCCGAACGATTCATGGGCCGCATCGGGCCCTCCGAAACAATGTACAAAGTCCTTCTTCAGGGCCGTATGCACCGCTTCCAAGTACTGCGGCGGAATCATACAATCAGAATCTACGATAAGAAAATAATTGCCCTTGGCGCGGGCCATTCCGTAGTTTCTTGAATCCCCCGGCCCCGAATTGGGCTTCTTATAATAGGAAATGGACAACTTATCCCTATACTTTCCTATCACCTCTTCCGAAGAAAGGGTCGACCCATCTTCCACGATCAGCACCTCAAAATCATCGGAATAGGTCTGATGCGTCAGGCTTTCCAATAACTCCGCTATTTCATCGGGTCTATTATAAACAGGAACTATAAACGAGAAAGATAAATCCATGAGCTTTTATACGGGATTCCTAAGGCCTTTTCATTACCTGACCGATAATGTAAAATGCCCAAACATATGCCGAAAACAAATATTCTCGTCAGAATTCAATCATATTATGGGACGGGATCGTTGTTTCTACTCTGTAAAACGCTCGATAACCTCTTGGCTTACGCCCGTATTCGAGAAACCGCCATCGTGAAACAAATTTTGCATTGTAACTTTTCTGGTTAGGTCTGAAAAGAGGGTTACGGTATAATCGGCACATTCCAAAGCAGTGGCATTACCCAAGGGAGACATTTTTTCAGCGTAACTGATAAAACCGTCAAAACCTTTGACGCCCTGACCGGCCGTTGTAGGAGTTGGCGATTGCGATATGGTATTTACACGAACATTTTTTTCCTTTCCGAAGAAATAACCAAAACTACGTGCCACCGATTCTAAGTAAGCCTTGTTGTCGGCCATATCGTTATAATCCGGAAAAACGCGTTGTGCCGCCATATAGGTCAAGGCTACGATGCTTCCCCACTCCCTCATGGCGTCGGCCTTGTACAAGCTTTGCAATACCTTATGGAACGAAAGTGCCGAAACATCCCATCCCTTGGTGGTAAAGTCATATTTTTCATCGGTATAAGAACGGCCCTTTCTAACATTGATGGACATCCCGATAGCGTGCAATACAAAATCGATTTTCCCACCTAGAATCTCCATTGACTTGGCGACCAGGTTATCAAGGTCCTCTTCACTCGTTGCATCGGCAGGAATGATCTCAGAACCTGTCTTTGCGGCCAAATCCTTGATCTGTCCCAAACGCATAGCTACCGGTGCATTGGTCAGAACAAAAGTCCCTCCCTCTTCATGGATTCGCTCTGCAGTTTTCCACGCTATTGAATTTTCATCCAAAGCTCCAAAAATGATTCCTTTCTTACCTTTTAGTAAATTATACGACATTGTGCTAGATTCTGTTGGTTGTTCTTATTAAAGGCCCAAAGATATTTAAAAAGTTGGCAACAAATAGTTGCCGTGTAAAGAAAAAAACATTTAAAGGCACAAAATCGACCTAAGAATCGAAATAGACAGCCTAAGAGACATAGGCCAAATCCGATTCTAGTTCAAAAGTTGCCTTGCATGGGCCATGGCCGAATCGGAAAGCTCTTTGCCCCCTAACATTTCCGCCAGTTCCACTACCCTTTCTTCTTGCTCCAATTCCTTCATATTGGTTTTGGTAACCGCCCCCTCTTCTTGCTTGTACACCTTAAAATGGTGATCGCCCTTAGAGGCCACTTGTGGCAAATGTGTAATGGAGAACACCTGCATGCTTCGACTCATTTCTTGCATTATATCCCCCATTTTTCCTGAGATTTCACCAGAAACCCCGGTATCGATCTCATCGAACATAATGGTGGGCAAGTTTTCGTATTTCGCCAAAATGGACTTAATGGTAAGCATGATACGGGATAGCTCTCCCCCAGAGGCCACTTTTTTCAGCTCCCCATAATCGCCCCCCTTGTTCGCAGAGAACAAAAAGGTAAGTCCGTCCGCTCCATTCGCCTTAAAGTCATTCGACTTAAAAAGTTCTATTTTAAAAGTAGCGCTGGCCATACCTAAGGCTTTGAGCGAATCTTCGAGTTGTTTTTTAAGTTCCGGAATCACCTTTTTCCGTTTAGCCGTCAGTACGTCGGCCGCCTTTTGCAATGCCGTTTTATGGGCCGCAAGCTCTTTTTCCTTCTTTTCTATGTCCGCCTCGAGATTTTCGGTAACACTGACCTTCTCTGAAAGCCCCTCCCTTATTTCCAATAATTCGGAAACCTCTTGAACCCCATGTTTTTTCTGTAAATCGTATAGCTGTTGCAGCTTGGAGTTCGTTTCTTCGAGCAATTGCGGATTGGCCTCGGTATCTTCTTGATAGGTCTGAAGTTCGGAGGCTATATCATCGACCTCTATAAAAACCGATTGCACCCGTTGGTTCAGGTCGGCATATTGACTACCATAGCCCGAAAGGCGATTCATCAGCTGTTTGAGTTCGGTAAGCAAACTAACGATACCCACTTGTTCGTCATTGAGCAGCTGATGGCCCGAAGCAATAAGCTCAAGAATGTTCTCTACGTTGTTCAATTGCTCATACTGCTCTTCCAATTCTTCCTGGAGTCCCAGCTTCAAAGGAGCAGCCTGAAGTTCCTGCAAGAGAAAACTATTGTAATCATGCTCTTTATTCGCTTCTTTTTGAAATTCGATCAATTCAGAAAGTTCCTTTGAGGTCGCTTTGAACAAACGGAGCTTCCCTCCATAATCGGCGAGCAAGTCTTTGTTTCCCGCAAGGGCATCTATAACTTTCAACTGAAAATCGTTTTCGGTCAACTGCAAGGTCTGGTGTTGCGAATGCACATCTATCAGATTGCTTCCCAATCGCGTAAGAACATCCAAAGTAACGGGAGAATCGTTGATAAAGGCCCGTGATTTCCCACTAGGCTGGATTTCCCTTCGGATAATGGTCCGTTCCTCGTAATCTAGATCATTCTCCTGAAAAAAGGACTTCAAATTATACTTATCGATTTGAAATTCGGCCTCGATAATACATTTTTTTTCCTTATTCCTCAAAGAGGATAAATCGGCGCGCTTGCCCAATACCAAGGACAAACCACCCAACAAAATAGACTTACCGGCACCGGTTTCACCAGTGATACAAGTGAACCCTTTGGTAAAGGCCACGTTCAGGTCATCTATTAAAGCGTAATTTTTTATAGAAAGGTGTACTAGCACAGTTTTTTATTCGATTTGTGCCGTAAAGATAAATGATAATTTCGTACCGAAAGAACTAGTATTTAATATCGTTCCAAGTACTGGAATATAGAGGGGCAATTCTGTTCAAAGTCTCTTTCAACTGAACGATATCGACTTTAGGACCATCTGAAAAGATGTTTTGGATCTCATCTGACTTGGCGTCAAAGAAGGTCTGTATCAAAAAGGCGTTCGGCCTGCGTTTGATCATGGTCTCAAAAAGCTTCATGGTACCGGCAATCACCTGTTTCCCCGTACTATTGTTATCCCCTAGAATATCAAGTCCTTTACGGTGATAATTATACATGGCGATACGATATTCGCGATAGGTATTGGACAAAAGGTTATCTACCAACTCAAAACGGCTACGGTCACTGCTTTGATCCCAACCTGCATAGCTACTGCCTTGCGCCTGGGTGGTTATCTGCTGCGCCTTTCTAAAATACTCTGTACCGCCTTCCAAAGAAAAGGTATCGGCATCCAAGCCTAAAATAATGTAGATGTAATAGGAAACCACACCTACCAAATTAGATTCGAATACATTTTCATTGAACACCAAAGGCTGAAATTCGATGTATTCAAAATTTAATTGATTGTCCTTATAATTAAAAACAGGAGTTTCATAAGAAGTATTAAAAACAGGCCGGGACGACTGAATCTGAATATTGCCTTCAAAGCGATTCGACTCATACTTATTGATCGTAATGAACATTTGGGCGCTTACACGCTCATTTTCCTTATACTTTCGGTTCGTCCACTTGTTCTTGTTCACAAAGTCGTTCAACGAGCGCTCAAGCGTTTTAAAGACCTGCTGGTTGGTTTGAGAGACCTGATCCGCGTTTATGGTCACCACACAGTTCATCTCTTGTGCCGAAACCGACATTATTACAAATGAACAAGCAAGTATAAATAAGAAATTACGCATGGTATCTTTTCAAGATTTCGTCAAAAATGTCTTTGGCCACCTCTGCCTTTGTCTTTAGTTCAAACGGCTTAATTTCAGAATTCTTATCTATGAAAGTGATTTTGTTCGTAGGTTTTCCAAAACCGGCACCCTTATCGTTCAATGAGTTAAGAACAATGGCGTCTAAATTTTTCTTTTTAAGCTTGCCTATCGCATTATCCAGTTCATTTTCTGTCTCTAAAGCAAAACCAACCAAAAACTGTTTTTCCTTCTGGTCACCCAATGAGAGCAAGATGTCTTTGGTCTTCACCAATTCAATCGAAAATTCAGTTTCTTTTTTCTTTATTTTTTGATTAGCCACCGTTTTAGGCCTATAATCGGCTACCGCAGCAGCGCAAATGGCAATATCCATTTCTTTGTAATGCAAGTGCACCTCATTGTACATTTCTTCCGCAGAGCTTACTTTTTTTAAATCGACAAGGTCGTGCGAAACGGCAAGATGGGAAGGCCCAGAGACCAAAGTAACGTGTGCCCCTAAATTTGCAGCCACCTTTGCCAACTCATAACCCATTTGCCCAGAAGCATGATTTCCGATAAAACGGACGGGGTCAATGGCTTCATAGGTGGGTCCGGCAGTAATCAGGACCTTTTTTCCGCTAAGCGGAAGCCCTTTTTGCAGATAGGCCTTAATGAAGCCTACAATATCTTCAGGTTCGGCCATACGTCCTTCACCATGAAGACCGCTTGCCAATTCGCCCGAAGTTGCGGGAATCATAATATTACCGAAAGACCGTAATTTTTCAAAAGCGATTTTTGTAGACGGATGCCTGTACATATCCAAATCCATTGCCGGGGCAAAAAATACCGGACATTTAGCCGACAAGTACGAGGCCAACAGCAAATTATCGCACGTACCCGAGGCCATTTTCGACAATGTATTTGCCGTAGCGGGCGCCACTAACATCAAGTCTGCCCACAGCCCGAGTTCCACATGGTTGTTCCAATCGGTCTCCCCTTCATCTTTGTGAACAAAAGAGGAAAGTACCGGATTTTTAGAAAGCGTTGCCAGGGTAAGTGGGGAAACAAAAGAGCTGGCGCTCTCCGTCAAAATAACTTTGACATCGGCGCCAGCTTTAATCAGTAAACGTACAAGAAAGGTAGTTTTATAAGCGGCAATCCCTCCGGTAATGCCTAAAAGGATGTTCTTTCCGCCTAGCATATACTACTGGTCTTTCTCCGTATTTCTGTGATATATTTTGTCGTTCAACCACTCTTCAACGGCCAAGGCATGTGGTTTTGGTAGTTTTTCGTAGAATTTAGAAACTTCTATCTGTTCTTTATTCTCAAAAACCTCTTCCAAACTATCGCTATAGGTAGCGAACTCTTCCAATTTCTCTAGAAGTTCCTTTTTGATTTCGGAATTGATCTGTACCGCCCTCTTTGCTGTGATCGAAATTGCCTCATAGATATTACCCGTCGGCTTATCAAACTCATTTTTATTGATCGTTACCGTAGAAACGGGAGCTTTCGAATTTTTAAGATCGTTCATATTCATAGTCAAACTAATTTATTTTGCTTCTTTCTCTTGGGAAAAACCCTTTAATTCTGAATTTACTTTTTCAAGTATCTTATCGGCCTCTTCGCCGTATTTTGTATCAGGAAAATGCTTCTTCAAGGCATTGTAGTCCGCTACGGCATCCCGTAATCGTTCTTCCTGTAATCTTCTAAAGCTATTTAAGGCAAACCGCGAAGCCGATTCAAATCGGTAAAACAAGGCATCCTCCCTATAAATAGACCCCGGAAAATCGGAGATAAAATTATCGAAGGCCGCTACCGCAGGGGTCAGGAACGAGTAATCGAACTGCCCTAGTTTATTGAACTGCTTGGCTATTTCATAGGCCTTATGCTCCTTTTTCGTGGTCAGCTCCTTGGCCATGGCATTGGCTTCCGCAAAATATTCCGAATCGGGATAGGTGTTAATAAAAAGCTGCAATTTGGCCAAGGCCTTATCGGTATCCGTTTGATCCAAGGAATAGCTTGGTGAAAGCATAAAATAACTCTTTGCCCCTAAAAAGGAAGCTTCGGCCACCTTATCACTTTTAGGATAGGACTTAACAAACCGTTCGAACTGATAGCCCGCCATGTTGTAATCCTTTCTCTGAAAATAGGTATCCGCCAAGAAGAACATGACCCGCTCCCCCTGTGGCTTCCCCACATACTTAGGTGCGATTTGTTCAAAAAGACGATTGGCCCTTTTCATATCACCTTGCTCATAGAACTTCTGAGCCAGATCATATTTGGGCTTTACTTCTTCATTTTTAAGAACCTTTTGGTATTCGCTACAGGATTGAAATACCAAGGCAAGTAATAAGATAGGGGCTAATAACCTCATTTTAAAAAGCATTTTGCAAAATTACGGATTCCCGATGGATATAAAAAACAAAAAATAAAGTAGCTAAAATAGCATTCTGAAACCCTTGCACCAATGCTTTTGGGGAAGATTTAACACCGCTAGGCAAAAACTTTAAAAGGTTTTACAAAGTTGGCGATGTTCTTTTTAAGACTATCGGAAGCCTCTATCAAAGGTAAGCGAACACTGGCACCAGACAGCCCCAACACTTCAAAAATAGCTTTGATACCGGCCGGATTTCCCTCCTTAAAAATCAATCCCATCCCTTCTTGAAGTTCGTAATGTTGCCTGTAGGCCTCATCAACGTTTCGGTTCAATCCGGAGCGGATCATGTTCGAAAACTCCCTAGGAAGTCCTTGGCCCAAAACCGAGATAACGCCCGATCCTCCAGCCAAGACTGTCGCCAATGCGGTAAAGTCATCTCCCGATATTACATGAAAATCCTTAGGACAGGCTTGAATCATTTCTTGCACCTGCACCATATTTCCAGATGCCTCCTTGATCGCAACAATGTTTTCTACATCGGCCAAGCGCGCAACGGTTTCCGGCAGCATATTACTACCCGTCCTACCCGGTACATTATAAAGGATAATAGGCTTAGGAGACACTTGGGCGATTGCCTTGAAGTGTTGATATATACCTTCTTGGGTAGGCCTATTATAATAAGGCGATACCGAAAGTACGGCATCGAAATTGGTAAGGTCGAGTTTCTGTAAATCTTCGATTACGGCAACCGTATTATTTCCCCCGACACCGACCACCAAGGGCAATCTGCCTGCGTTGGCAATGGTTACGGTATCGATTACCAACTGCTTTTCTTCTTTGGTCAGTGTAACCGATTCACCGGTAGTACCCAATACTACCAAATAGTCAACGCCACCGTCCACACAATAGTTCACGATACGATGTAACGCATCTACGTCTACCGAAAAATCTGTTTTGAACGGAGTGATCAACGCCACACCTGTACCAATCAATTGCTTCATTATTCAATTTCGTTTAATACGCCAAGGTATTTTTTAAGCTCCGATTTAAACGTCTTAAAATCTTTCAATGGCGAATCCATTATCAAATCATTGTACATGAGATCCACATCTTTAAAACCTACACGAAATCGGGCCCTTGTTTTTACGCTCATCAACTGTAGCAATAAATTATCACTGGTATAATAGTTTACGAGCAAATCGTACTCCCTACTTAAAAATTCAAGGGCATAACTGTTTTCTATGGCCCCGCCCCACCCAAGATCCTTATCGGAAAACACTGGGGTTGAATATGGCGAATTCTTGTCGTAATAACTTTTATAACCAATAATCTTTACCGCATTCGGCCGTAAATTATAATCTTCAACGAAACCATAAAACTGGTTCGCATCATCAAAGCTGTCTAGGTCCACGATACACCCTACCGAAGTAATACCTCTACTTCTTTCGATTATAGGCGGGTCTTTGGCCAGCTCCTGTTTTAAAAATTTAACGCCCGATTTGTATTTGAACTTATCTTTTATTCCCTTAAACATGTACTTTTACATTTTGTAACCATTCTGGTATGCAAAATCTGGAATGGGTTCTACAAATGTAAAGAATCTCCACGCATAATATGGCGCTAAGATAAAACGAAATATGGTTTTAAAAATAAAACATTTTGTTGTATTTGCAACATTCGCGATTTTCTACTCTTGTGGCGAACAACAACCCACACTTAAAAGTATTGAAGGAAAACAGCTTGTCATAGACAGTTCCCTGACCTCCAAGGCATCTATCGAGTCTTTTGTAAAGCCCTATCGCGAAAGGGTTGACCAAGTTCTTGACAGCACCCTTGCCTACGCCCCTTACCCCATCTCTAAAACGGACGGGGCACTGAATACCACGGCAGGAAACCTTATGGCCGACATTGTATTATGGGAAGCCGACCCTATATTTAAATCGCGAACGGGACACCATATCGATTTTGTATTATTGAACCATGGAGGCATTCGTTCCCTGATTTCCAAAGGAAATGTCTCTTCCCGAACCGCTTATGAGGTCATGCCTTTTGAAAACGCCATTGTGGTAGCCGAACTCAAGGGCGCTTCCCTCTTAAAAATGGCCTCGTACTTAAGGGACTCAGGTCGCGCCCATCCGATATCAGGACTTCAACTGACCCTCGACCCGCAGAACGAAATACATTCCATCAGCATACAAGGAAAGCCTTTGGACGAGAACAAAACCTACTATGTCGCCACCTCTAATTATTTAGTGAACGGAGGAGACAGCATGTTCTTTTTTAAGGAAGCCTTAAATATTACGAACACTGATTACCTGATCCGCAACGCCATGATCGACTACTTTAAAAAAGTAGACACCCTTAAACCGGTGGTCGACGACAGGTTTATCAAACTAAGCAAGTAACAGAACAAAAAAAAACATACGCAGTACCATCGGATATTGCCTTTGAAAAAATAGTCTTATGAACAGACGAAAATTCATTAAAAACACCACGGCCTCAAGTGCACTCGCAGGCCTAGGCGGTCTTTCTTTAAGCTCTTGCCTTGGCAATGTAAAAAAACACATTACCATTTTACACACGAACGACGTTCACAGCCATATAGACCCTTTTCCTTCCGATCATTCTGAATTCCCCAATCTAGGGGGATTGGCAAGACGGGCTACCTTGGTCGAAAGTATCAGAAAGGAAAATCCGAACACCTTACTTTTCGATGCTGGCGATATTTTTCAGGGTACTCCCTATTTCAATTTTTATGGCGGGGAATTGGAGTTCAAACTTATGAGTATGCTCAAATACGATGCCGCCACCATTGGAAACCACGACTTCGATAACAGCATCGAAGGTTTATTGGCCCAAATGCCAAATGCCGATTTTGAAATGGTGAACGCGAATTACGATTTTAAAAACACCATAATGGACGGTTACGTCAAACCTTACAAAATCTATACGGTCGACGGAATAAAAATCGGGGTGTACGGACTAGGGATAGAACTGAAGGGACTGGTCAACAAATCTCTGTACAAAGAAACCCAATATCTCAACCCCTTTGAAATCGCCCAAGACACGGAACACACCTTAAAGGACGAAGAAAACTGTGACCTTATCGTCTGCCTATCACATTTGGGCTACGAATACAAAAACAAGCAAAAGCCGCACGACCTTGCCCTGGCAAAAGCACTTGAACATACCGATTTAATCATTGGCGGCCACACCCACACCTTTTTGGACAAGCCTAGCGTCGTACAGAACAAATCGGGAAGAAATGTACTGGTCAACCAAGTCGGCTGTTTTGGCATTAACCTAGGCAGGATCGATTTTTATTTTGAGGGCAAGGAAAACAACAAGGCCTCGGGTGTATCCATTACCGTTTAACCATGCTAAAAATAGAACGTACCACCCACAAAAACGAACACTTTACAAGCCTAGTCGCCCAATTGGATGCTTATTTGAGCCATACGGATGGCGACGAACATGACTTTTACCATCAATACAATGGCATAGAGCACCTAAACCAAGTCGTTATAGCCTATTCAGACAATGCTGCCGTGGGTTGTGGAGCCATTAAGGAATTCGATACGGATTCGGTGGAAGTCAAACGAATGTACGTTTCGCCCAAAACACGGGGTCAGGGTGTTGCCACATTACTTCTAAAGGAATTGGAAAAATGGGCTACTGAACTGGGGTACAAAAGCTGTATTCTGGAAACGGGCAAACGCCAACCGGAAGCCATCTCCCTTTACACCAAGAACAATTACAAAACCACACCCAATTACGGTCAGTACGAAGGTATGGAAAACAGCGTCTGTTTTAAAAAGGACCTAGTTTAACCAGCGCCCCAACAAATACTCGGTTATTTCTTGATGTTCCTGCTCCAAAGAACTTTGGGGATAAGACCTTCCCGCTTTGCGATACCAATACCCGGCATTGAATTTATCGCCTTCTACCCTATGCAAGTAGGCATGAATCCAACTTCCCGTTTCATTGTACATTTCCTGGGCAATATCATGGGAAGCCTCCCAGTTGTCGTTCGCGGCAAACCACATAGCTTTCAATGCTTCCGACAAATCGGACGGCGGGTTAGAACCGCCCCATGTTTTTTTAAATTCTTCGTAACTCTTAGGTGTCGCCATCAATTTTTGATATCATTTGTTCATTCCTATACAAAAATACCTATTTTCGATTGAAATTAACCAGCGCTTTAATGGTTCAACTATTACGAAGCTTAGTTCTCTGGAGACCAATGCCCTACGTGTTGGCACTACTCTGTACGGTAGTCATTTTTGGCATTCATATGCTACCTAGTGTGGACAGCATGCTCAACGAGAACAACACCCGCATCTCACACGTTTTCTTACGTTCACAGATCAATTACCACAAAGAAATCGCGCCTTTTGCCCGACGACCTTTGACTACTTTGCTAATTGAAACCGCACAGTCCGTATTCAAGTTCAAGGCCGGTCACGCATTTATTTTGGTCAATTTTTTATTACTAGGCCTTAGTGGCGCCTTGACCTATAGGCTCTCCCTTATTCTTAAGGCCACAAAAAAGCAGGGGATAATAAATATGTTGGTGTTTTTTGCATCGTTTTCGGTCTTGTTCGCCTTTTTCCCCCCTGTATTCACTTACGACGAACCTTTGCAGTACTGCTTCCTTTTAACGGCCATTATGGCTTTTGTCGGCCGTAGGTGGTTCGCATTCGTAAGCCTGTTCACCTTAGCCCTTGTCGCCCGAGAAACCAGTATTTTGCTATGGCCCGCATTGGTGTTGTTCTTCCCGGGAACGGAAAATAACCCGCCCCAAACCTTAATCGAACGATTCAAAAAAAAAGGCCTATACCTATTGCTTCCCGTTTTTCTCTACGGTTGTTATATTGTTATTTTCATACACCAACAAAGTCTGCTCCACGCCACCCACATTGAAATGGCGAGCCGGTATTCGTGTTTTCTCGAAAATATAGAGAGTGTACAAAACAGTGTAGAATCGGTCGTATCTATTTTGATTACCCTAGGGCCGTTTCTTTATTTCACCTATTTCTATCTACACAGACAGGATAGGCTTCACTGGGAGAACAAATTTGTTTCCGCCTTTCTTTTGACCCTAGCCTTCAATACGCCTATTGTTTTTTTGACGGCATTTGCAAGGGAATCACGCCTATTTGCCTTACCCCTCCTCTTCATTTGGCCCATGTTCATGCAACTTTTCGGCAAGGACATCAGCCCCCTGTTCACAAAAAACGGTTATATCGGCTTTTTAAAAAATTGGCGAACACTCCTCCTATTCACATGCCTTACGGCCGCCAACTTTGCGTTTTGTTTTATCTACTACCCGTACTTGGGACTGGGAAGCAACACTTATTTTGCGGAATACATATTCGGTACGGTTTTACTTCTAACGCTTCATTTCTGCAGCTATCGAACATTAGGCACAAAGGAACACACTACTGTTTCCTAAGGAATACGGAAGAGCGAGAAAAACCATAAGCTATTGCACCATACTCAAGAACTCCCCTTCGGTAACGATGGGCACGTTCAAAGATTCCGCTTTCGTTCGTTTACTAGGCCCCATTTTATCGCCCGCGACCAAATAAGCGGTCTTTGACGATATGCTCGACCCGACCTTGCCCCCATTAGCTTCGATTATCTTCTTGAGTTCGTCTCGGCTGACCGTCTCGAAGACCCCGGAAACCACAATGGTGAGTCCTTTTAATTTATCCGTCTGGTTTTCCAACTGTTCTTCGGAAAGGGAAAATTGCAACCCATAGGCCTTCAATCGGTCTATAATTTCACGGTTGGCCTCATTACTGAAAAACTCCACCACTGAATTTGCGATACGTTCACCGATCTCGTCTACGGAAACCAAACTTTCTACAGAGGCCTCCATTAAGGCGTCTATATTTTTATACGCCCTTGCCAATTTCTTGGCCACGGTCTCCCCTACAAAACGAATCCCCAAGGCAAAAAGAACGCGTTCAAAGGGAATCTTTACCGAATCGGCCACACCTTTGACCAAATTCTCGGCAGATTTCTCGGCCATGCGTTCCAAAGGCAAGACCTGTTCTTTGGTCAAAGTATACAGGTCCGCATAATTTTCGATTAGGCCTTCCTTATATAGCAGTTCTACCGTTTCACTCCCCAGCCCTTCAATATCCATGGCCTTTCGGGAAATAAAATGTTGAATTCGCCCTGTAATTTGGGGAGGGCAACCATAGTAGTTTACACAGTAGTGTTTGGCGTCGCCTTCGGTTCTCACCAGCTCCTCATGACACTCGGGACAATGGGTAATATATTCGGTTGGTTTTGAATCTTTTGGTCTTTTGGTAAAATCCACACCAACGATTTTAGGGATAATCTCCCCTCCTTTTTCCACAAAAACCGTATCCCCTTCACGGATATCGAATTTGGCAATCTGGTCGGCATTGTGCAACGAAGCCCTTTTTACGGTAGTACCCGCCAAAAGCACGGGCTCTAGATTGGCCACGGGCGTAATGGACCCCGTGCGGCCGACCTGATAGGTGATTTCGTTCAAGAGGGTAGAAACCTGCTCAGCCTTAAATTTATAGGCCATGGCCCAACGAGGGGATTTTGAGGTAAAGCCCAACTCTTCTTGATGCTGGATACTATTGACCTTCACCACTACCCCATCCGTTTCATAGGGCAGGTCGTGGCGCTGGGAATCCCATTGATTCACAAAGGCCATCACTTCATCGGTTGAACGGCAAAGTTTGGCCACTTCAGGGACTTTAAATCCCCACTCCCTTGCTTTTTCGAGCATCTGCCACTGCGAAGCTATTCCGGTGTCTTGCCCTACAATACTGTACAACAAGCAATCTAAAGGCCTTTGGGCGACCGCTGCACTATCTTGCAGCTTCAAACTTCCCGAAGCCGTATTTCTAGGGTTCATATAGGGGTCCTCCCCATTCTCGACACGTTCGGCATTCATTTGTGCGAAACCTTCAAAAGGCAAAACAATTTCTCCGCGAATATCGAACTTGGAAGGGTAATCGCCTTTTAATTGAAGTGGTACGGACTTTATGGTCTTTACGTTGGTAGTTACATCATCACCCTGAAAACCATCGCCGCGTGTTACCGCCCTTACCAATTTACCCTCTTCGTAGGTAATACTGATAGACGCCCCGTCGTACTTCAGTTCACACACAAATTCCACTTGGGTACCGCCCAAGATACGCTGCATGCGTTTTTCCCAGTCCTCTAAGTCTTCCTTTGAATACGAGTTGTCGAGCGAGTACATCCGCTCGTTATGTACTACGGTCTCAAAATTTTTGGTAACCGCACCCCCTACGCGCAAGGTTGGTGAACTTGCATCGTAAAACTCGGGATACTGGGCCTCAAGCGCCTGTAATTCCTTTAATTTGATATCGAACTCATAATCGGATATAGTGGGATTATCAAGCACATAATAATTGTGGTTATGCTCTCGCAATTCTTGCCGAAGGGCCTCTATTTGTTCTTTTATCTGCATTGTATAGCTCAGTGTTTCTGTAATCTTATTTTGGGCTTTCCTAGGATTTTCGGAATGACATTATCCCAAGACTCCCTTTGTCATACGGTCATTTCCGAATATATCTTTTCGGACCTCAATTTCTAAAAAATTATGCTCCCGCAAAAGTGCTGCCGTTTCTTTTGCCAAATATTGGTTGATTTCAAAAAAAAGCTTCCCCTTTTCCACAAGGTTGTGCTGGGCAAACTTGCTTATAGCATCATAAAAAACCAGTGGGTTTTCATCGGAGACAAACAACGCCAAGTCCGGTTCGTGCTCCAAAACGTTTTTCTGCATCTCCTGTTTTTCAAGCTCTCTCACATAGGGTGGATTAGAGACTATAATATCATATCCCCCGGGCCGTCCGTCATAATTCAAGATATCGGCATGGATAAATCTGAGCTCTACCGAGTTCGACCTAGCATTTCGTTTAGCCATTTCCAAGGCTTCCCCCGAAACGTCCAAGGCATGAACCTCGGCTTCAGGCAATAGTTTGGCCAAGGAAATAGCAATACACCCACTACCCGTTCCGATGTCTAAAATCCGTAATTTTCGTTTTTCGCTAGTCAAGCCCCCTCTTACCTCTCCTACGACCCAACGCACCAACTCTTCGGTTTCAGGCCTAGGAATAAGCACCTTTTCATCGACCTCGAAATCGAGATCCATAAAACTTGTCTTTCCTATAATATATTGAACGGGACGTTGCAGCCTGAGTTCGGACAAAGCCTCAAAAAGAGGTTGTTCCTCTTCTTTTGTCAAGGTCAAATTCGGCTGTATGGCCAGAACGAAGCGTTGCAATTGAAGATAATGTTCGATCAACAGATAAAAGAAGCTATCTACTTCCTCTTTGGGATATAGGCCGTCTAACTCTTTGTGGTAAATATGCTTTATTTCTTTTAAGACCATTCCTTTCTTACGTCAACATTACAATTTAGCGAGCATATATACAGGACATGAATAATGCCCCGTATCGCCCATGGGTTCGTCAATGTATTCAAATCCCATTTTTTCATAAAGCTTTTGGGCCGCCTTCATATAGGGCATGGTTTCAAGGTAGACCATCTCAAAATTAAATTCCCGGGCCTTTTCCAAACATATCTGCAGCATTTTTGAACCGATTCCGCGCCCTCGGGCCTCCTCCAAAAAGTACATTTTCTGAAGTTCACAGATATTATCCTCACAATTATCCAATTGGGCCACCCCGGCGCAGCCTAATATCTTGTCATTTTCCTCTACCACAAAATACGCGGCCCTTGGGCGATCGTAATTCTCGAACATACTATCCAAGGTAACATCGGCATAAGCCGTACCCACCTTAGGAGCCCCTAAATCCACTAAAACCTTGCGAATCAGTGCGGCCACCTGCCCGTTGTCCCCTTTTCTAATGTTCCGGATGTTCACTGCCCCCATTACCAATAAATAAAATTCTATTTTTACAGCGTGAAGATACGTAGAAATGTGCGTATGTTAAGTGTCTAAAATTCCACGAACAAAGCCCATGTCAAACAACAAACCCCTAGCAAAAAATACTTTTTCAACGGATGAAAGCTATATGCTCCGCTGTTTGGAAATAGCGAAGAACGGCTTGGGAACGACCGCCCCGAACCCTATGGTGGGCGCGGTAATTGTTTACAAGGATCAAATTATCGGCGAAGGTTATACCAGTCCCTACGGAGGACCACATGCCGAAGTGAACGCCATAAACTCAGTAAAGGACAAAGCCCTTCTTAAGCGGGCTACCATTTACGTGACCCTTGAACCCTGTTCGCATCACGGAAAAACCCCGCCCTGCGCCGACCTAATCGTGAAACACGGCATACCCAAAGTCGTTATCGGACTAATAGACCCCCATTCGAAAGTGGCCGGAAAGGGTATAGAAAAACTAAAAAAGGCGGGCATCGAGGTCATTAGCGGGTGTTTGGAGATAGAATGCCGTAGACACCACCGTCGCTTTCTGAGCTTCCAAGAAAAAAAACGTCCTTATATTATACTGAAATGGGCCCAGACAGCGGATGGTTTTATCGCCCCAAAAAAAGAAGCGCGTAACACCAAGCCCGAACCCTATTGGATTACCAACCCCTATTCGCGACAATTGGTCCATAAATGGCGAAGCGAAGAGCAAAGCATATTGGTAGGAACAAATACCGCACTGGAAGACAATCCTAAACTAGACGTCCGCTCGTACACGGGCAAAAATCCAATACGTATCGTACTTGACCGTAACCTAAAAATCGACAGGACTTTTCACCTAATGGACGGAAGCACGCCCACCTTGGTTTTAACCGATACGACCAAAACTATTGAATCGAAAAAAAACATAAGGTATCTGCATCTTGATTTTAACGGAAGCATCGTCGAACAGTTATGCCATATCCTCTACCAAGAAAATATCACCAGTGTTCTGATAGAAGGCGGCAGCCAAACCCTACAAAGCTTTATTGATTCCGGTTTATGGAACGAGGCCCGTATCTTTATCGGCAGCACGCATTTTAAAACAGGGCTCCCAGCACCTAAGTTTACGGGTGAAATTATCAACACAAGGCGGATCGGCAGCGACACCTTAAAAGTATACAGCAATGATTAAGAACATTATTTTTGACTTTGGCGATGTATTCATCAATTTAGATAAGGGCATTATATTCCGGGAGATGGAAAGGTTTGGGGGAACTATTGACCTGACCCCTGAAATGGCCGAGCTAAACAATATGTATGAAATCGGAGGCATATCTACGGAAGAATTCATTGCCCGGCTTCAGTCCCAATACCCCAAGGCAAGTGCTTCGGAAATCAAGAACATATGGAATTCGATGTTGCTCGATTTTCCGGAAGAACGTCTAGAATTTATAGAACAACTGGCCAAAGAAGATGAGTACCGTCTTTTCCTATTGAGCAATACCAATGCCCTGCACATTACGCATGTAGAGCAAAAAATGGGTTCGGACAGATACTATCGGTTTAAAAATGCCTTTGAAAAATTTTATCTTTCCCACGAAATCAAGTTGAGAAAACCGAATACCGAGATCTACCAGTTCGTTTTAGACGAAAACGGACTCAAGGCCGAGGAGACCTTTTTTATAGACGACACCAAGGAAAACACCGAAGCCGCCGAAAAAATAGGGATCAACTGCTGGAACATTCAAGTAGGAAAAGAAGATATCGTACAATTGAAACCGAAACTTTAAGATGACCTCACTTGCCCTGAGCATACTGGCCTCGAGCCTCATCTTTATTATCTTCAAGCTATACACCCGCTTCAAGGTCAATACACTATTTGCCATTGTCACCAATTATTTTGTAGCCTGTGGAGTAGGACTTACCCGCTACCAAGGTGAGACCAACCTATCTGAAATACCACAAAAACCTTGGTTTTTGGGCACGTTTATCTTAGGCATCCTATTTATAGCCGTCTTTAACCTAATGGCCGCCGCCTCTCAAAAAGTAGGGGTTTCCGTTACCTCCGTAGCTACTAAAATGTCTTTTGTTCTACCGGTTATTTTCGGCATTCTGGTTTATGGTGAAGAACTGGGACCACTTAAAGTTGCCGGAATAGTACTGGCCCTTGCCGCCGTCTATTTTACCTCTATAAAAGAACCGGTAAGAAAGTTCAAAAAAACAGCCCTACTCCTACCCGCTTTGGTATTCTTGGGTTCGGGCATTATCGACACCAGTTTAAAATACATTCAAGAAGTACACATCAAAGAAGAAGACTACCCCCTTTTTTCGGCGACCGTTTTTGGTTCGGCAGCCTGTATAGGCCTTTTGGTCACCATTTATAAGATGGCGGACCTTCGTTCTCAATTCAACCTGAACACCTTATTGGGCGGCATAAGCCTAGGGGTGGTCAATTATTTTTCAATTTTCTTTTTATTAAAAGCGCTACAGAACGACACACTCAACAGCGCATCGATATTTACAATAAACAATGTGGCCATAGTCATGTTCACCACCATTTTGGGAATTATTTTGTTCAAGGAAAAGATAAGTCCCAAGAACTGGAGCGGTATTGCCCTGGCCATAACCAGCATCATATTAGTAGCTTTTGGCTAATGGAGAACACAAACGATACATACAAGACCCTCGGAAAGCCCTCAGAAGAAGTCCTGTTTAAAGAAAAGAAAAGCAAGTTTTACGGCTATGCCTATCCCATAGAAACCGAAGCAGAGGTAAAGCCCATAATCGAATCCCTAAAGAAAAAGCACCACACGGCCAACCACGTCTGTTATGCCTGGCAAATAGGTATTGAACAATTGAGCTATCGCGCCAATGACGACGGGGAGCCCAATAATTCGGCCGGCATGCCCATATACGGACAAATACAATCTTTTGAGGTAACCAATACCCTGGTAGCCGTTGCCCGTATTTTCGGAGGCACCAAGTTAGGCGTAGGCGGATTGATAAGTGCCTATAAGACCGCGGCAAAAATGGCTTTGGAAAACGCTGATATTATACAAAAAATAGTACAGGAACAGTTCAAGCTCAAATTTGAATACGCCCAAATGGATGTGGTCATGAGAGTCATAAAACAAAAAAACCTGCAGATTGTCTCCCAAAAAATGGAAATGCAATGCGAACTGGTGATTTCGGTCAGAAAGCAAGATGTCGCACAAGTAAAAGAGATTTTTGTAGGAATTTACGGAGTTGAACTAACATAAGACTACAAGCTTATTGTTTAGCAGGGGCAGCTCATGCCGAACCGTTAATTCGATATGCCAAATTTTTACAAAAACGAGGAAAAACAACTTACTTTTTTTCTCTTTTTTCTATGAGTTCCAAGAGGTATTTCGGACACCGAATAGGGCGTTTCGTCTTCATGTCCATGAATGCCAAAACGGTGCTTGCCTCAACAAGAATTTCCTGTTGTTCATTGTAAATTTTATAGTCAAATTCTATCTTGACGGAAGGCGTTTTTTTGAGCCTCGTTTCAACGCTGATCAGCTCATCATAAAAGGCCGATTTTCTGTAGTTGAGCGACAAGGAAACAACTGGCAGCATAATACCGTTTTCTTCCATTTTTTTGTAGGAAATACCAGTATCACGTAACCACTCGACCCTTCCCATCTCCAAGTATTGCGCATAATTCCCGTGATACACCACTCCCATTTGATCCGTCTCCGCATAACGTACTCGGAAAGAAATTTTGTTAAAATACATATATTATCGTGTAAAAATTATATCTTTAAAAGATTTCGATTTATTGCCTTTGAACATGCGAAAAAAAAA